>JAQGEF010000016.1 GCA_027854065.1 Polluticaenibacter yanchengensis
GCTCAAGCAATAAGATTAGGCTCAAATGACATTCAAACTATTTGTAAATTAATATCTTAAGAATACAACAGCCGTACTCCAGGGAGGGGTTGGGGTGGGTTTGTACATTCAATTATCAAAACTGCTTTTTGAGAATAAGACAGAATCCGAGGTCATTCTGAACGCAGTGAATAATCTCTATTTCCTTCGGAATAGTAAGGGGATTTTTCCTCGGTCTCATCAGTTTTAAAGTCGTTTCAATTTTACCTCGTCAAAATGACTGAATCGCCGAAATCATCCAATTACTCAAACGTCATTCTGAACGCAGTGAAGAATCTCCATTTCCTTCATAATAGTAATTGGATTTTCCCCGGTCTCTTCAAATTTGAAGTTGCTTCAATTTTACCTTGTCAAAATGACTGAGTCGTCGGAATCTTCCAGGCAATTGGAGCATCCCCGCAAAAAACTATGCTTCCAGCCAACTGATAAAAGCCGCAATCTTATGTTTCCCGATTAATATTTCGAACTCTTTTTTGAGCTTCAGATTCACCTGGAACTTACGCATGCTCATCTGCTCAATATCTTCTATTGCAAAACGCGAAATAATGTATTGGCGGTTGGCCCTGAAAAAATCATTGCCAACCATGCCTTCCAGCTCCTCTAAGGAATAATTGATATTATAGTTGCTGCCATCCAGAGTATATAATTCAGTAGAACCAAAATTTACCCGGAACAGACAAATATTAGAAACTTCAATCGGTAATATTTTGTTCTTAAAATTCACCAACAGTATTTTTTTAATATTCGACTTACTTCCGGTTTCTATATTCATATTTTACAACTTTTTGATTGAAAAGGAGCAAGGAAGACAGATGGTCATTAGACCAATCTACACACCATTCATATTTGTCTGTTTCCTCGTCAACCTGTGCAAGAAACACAGTGTACTAATTAAGGCATATTCCCTAGCTTCTATTCTGTTCTGCTCCAGGTCAGTTTTACATTAAAAAACAACAACCTTGGTATCGTAATATAAAGATTGTCAGGATCGCTGTCATGGAACCTGATCCTTGCTTTTCGCTGTACGGTGCCGTCAAAGGAATTGATTAATCCGTTAAAATTGCCATTACTTTCACTACATTTAGTAATAATTAACCTGCCAATACTGTCGCCTGCCAGTTGGGATTTTATTAAAATTCCTTCTATATTTCCTTTATTTTCAGTTATTTGTATAGTCCTGTTCTTGTCGGCATTTTGCCATTTACCGCTAATAGACTGTGCATTTAATCCTGTACAATTGACATTTATTAACCCGGTAAAAGCAATCATTATTTTGGTTGTTCTACTCATCATCACTTGTCTTTTTAATCGTATCTTTTAAATTTTCTGGAACTGAACCATAGATCTTTTAAACTTAAACCGACATTGAATTGCAGGTAGTTCTCATTTATCTGACCGATATTTATATTGCCTTTAGTCCCAATTTCCACACCCGCATAAATGCCCAGGCTTTTTATGGTCTGGAAGCCGCCACCAAACGTAATGGACTTATCATTTAACGGTTGTCCGTAAATGTTCATGTAAGAACTTCTGTATTGCGCACCCGCGGCTATAAACGTTTTTTCTATAAATCCCTGTGCCTGCTTATACGGAAATGATCGCTCAATACCTGCAGAAAATGAATAGGCATCACCAGTATACGATTGCCTGTAATTCAGTTTCTGGTATTGCCAGGGTTGGTAATTGGCATCTATGGAAAACTTGAAACTGTTTTTATAATAAGCAGTATAACCAATGCCATAATTACCCGGTATTTTGTATTTAGAGGATTTTTCTACATCCTTAAAAATAGAAGTACCATTATCAATCACTTCAGTATCAGTTTCCCCACTCAGCGTGGTTTTATAACTGGCTACCAGGCCCACACTGTGATTCCATTTGCGTTTGCTGTTATTGGTATAAAACTGGACGCCCCCGTTTATCATACCACCGTTAATAAACGTTGTCTGTACATTATCCAGGTACAGGCTCAGGCCACCATTATAATAGTTTTCATTACGCTGCATGCTGCCAAATAACCAGCTGGTAGTAACCCCGAACGAGAAATGTTTGCCCAGTGATTTTGCAAAAGAAGCATACACCTGGTTTACACCGCCCTCGCCATCCACTGTTTTAATGATCTGCGTGGTATTGCCTGGCAGGTAATCAGTTTCAGTAAACTGGTAGTTCACCATACTGTAAGGTTTAAACCCAAAAGCAATAGCAGTATTATTTCTGAAATTATAGGCCATTGCAAGATGCTGTACCGAAAAATCTTTTGCATTGTCAGTCCTTGCGGCATTCGGTTTCAGCAAAAAATTACTTACACGTCCGCGCCCGTTCGCCTCAAAATGCATCACATTATGAGTAAGAGATGTCAGTGATGCCGGGTTGGTAATATTATAAGTATTGCTGCTTCTTTTACCAATGGCAGTACTACCACTTAAACTATTCCTGTCAAATGTTTTTTGTTCAATATCGCCTATGCCCAGTATAGAATACGGAGAATTGACATTTTGTGCCGAAGCCTGTAATCCCAGTAACCCAAGCAGCGCCAGGCAAGTATGTTTAAAATTCATACTTTATTTTTAATGGTTAAAAACTTAAAATGTATAGTTTAAGTTGAATGTCCTTATCTGTCAGATTATGTTTAAAAGCAACTTTGTCAAACGAAATACTGCTTAACCCGCTTAATGGAGTAATCATTAATGCTGATTTGGTAAACTTCCCCTGTTCCATCAGGTAACTGATATAACTCGTCACATCAAATGTATAGGTCGGCTTATCACTTTTTAACGGGTCGTATTGCAGGTAAGCCAGGTCTCCCGTACTCTCTGTTGTTGTACTGGAGCTGCTTAAGCTCATCATTTCATTCTGGTCGTTAGACTCATACATTTTTAATCCTATCGGCAACTCGTCCACTGTTGTGTAAGTATCCTTAGACACTTTTATGATAAGCTCTGCCTTTACAATTTTCAGGTAATTATTTATTTCCAGGTAATTAAAAATCTGGGGAAATGAAATTTTAGTACCCATTTTAAACAGGCCCGAAACTGCTGCCAGGTCATTGGATTCACCAGCCGGAATCACCACATTGTATTTGTTATTATAAGCCCGGAAACTGGTATTGGAAAGATTGTTCACGATCCTGTTGAACTGGTAAATACTATTGTATGTAAATGCCATTTCATGCTCCGTATGTACCAGGTCGTTCGCCCTGTAATGGAGTTTTATTAAAACAGATTCATCCGTTAACGAGAAGTTGAAAATACTGTTCGATGTGGTACTGTCAGCTTCCAGTACAAAGCCTTTCAGGTAATTTAAAAACGCCGTACTGTTTTGGATTTCCCCGGCATTGTTTTTAAATAAATTGTACAGTTCCCTGCCAAAATCATCCGATAGCTTTATACTTAACGCCGTATCTATATTCGGCCTGTACAACATAGTTTTGCTGCCTACCAGCCTCGCCGATTTCTTAAAACTTTGGTTGTTGTAAAAATTATAGTCTTCGGCATTCTGGCTATTCACAATTTTTTCATCCAGCTGGTACAGTTTAAAACTAATGGGCACAGTCGTGTCACCCATATAATCTTTACTGCCCCTGAGTATAAACTCTATAGAATCGTAGATGGTTTGTGTATTTAACAGCGTGTTATTATCCGGCAGGTTCACAGATAAATAACTGCTGGCAGAAAAACTGCCGAGCACTTCATCTTTGTAATACCCCACATAAGCAGCACCTGATCCCGATGTTTTAAAGGTATCCGCAATAAAAGTGGAAACATTCATCGCCGAATGTTCATAATACTGTATCATCGGTGTCCTGTTAGCCTGGTTACTGTCCAGGTAAATATCTATTTTCTGGCAACTCGCCAAAATGGTAATAATCGCAATAAATACAATCAGAAGACGGTTTGTTTTCACAACTATCTGTTTTATTAGGTGACGCGGTCTTAATTATCAATATCAGTTTGCTCTTCCTCCGGAAAAAATTCCCAGCAATCATCAAACCTCGTACTTGAATTGTGACCGGTCACTATAAAACCCCTGTTGCTAACACTGAAACCAACCAGCCCTTCCCTGGAAGAAGCTTCCAATGCTGTTTTTTCCGTCCACAGGTCATTGGCAATATCATATTCCCAAACGGTTTTGCTGGCACCATTGATGTTGCCCGCTACTAAATACGCTTTGTTGCCCATTACAAAAGCAGTTGCGTTGCTGCGTTTAATGTATTCACCATATTCATCATCGTAGCTGTTATCATCATCTACAGAATTGATCTTTCTTTTCTCCGTCCAGCTATCCGTAGTAGGATCGTAAGCATAAAAATCATTCAGGTATAAACTATTGTTCTGCCCACTTACCACGTATGCCAGGCCATTGTGCACAAACGCCACAGCCTCCGTTCTTTTAGAACCGGTTAAGCTCGCCACCTGTTTCCAGCTATCAGTAGCCGGGTTATATTGCCAGTTATCCTTTAAGTAATTACCATCGTAGCCCGTAGCGATATACCCAAAATTACCAATGGCAAACCCAACAGCATTGTAACGGCCACCACCGGCAAAATCCGCTTTCTGCGTCCATTTATCCGTAGAAGGATCGTACTCCCAAAAATCATTCAGCTTATTACCGTTCGCATCATAACCCGTTCCAAAATAGGCTTTACCATTAATAGTAAAAGCCACTGCAGAGTTCCTGGCTGTACCCGGAAAAGCTGCCACCTTATACCATGTACCACTGGTGTAATCAAAATTCCAGAAATCATTTAAACGGTTAGTACCGTCAAAACCACTGCCCACATACACTTTATCGCCAATTACAAACGATACGCCTTCAGTTCTGCTAACCCCTTCAAACTCGCTTCTCCGGGCCCAGTTGCCCAATACCTCCGTAGAGGTCGAGTCTTTTTGGCACGCAGTTAAAACGGTGGCCGATAGTGCCGTTATTGCCAATAAATTCCGACGCATTTTTCTTAAAACCTGAAATTTTTTCATCTTAGTTCGGTTGTTAATGATGTGTTTTGTTTACTATGCAAAACTCATTTTCAGGCATAAAATAAAAAGTTAACAAGGCTGAAGCGGACAAATCCGGCGTTGAAACAGACAAATGCAAAGCCGGACCTTTTCACAATAGTGTAAATCCCTGATTGTTATAAGTTAAGTCATGTTAAGCAATCTTAAATAGCTATTTTTTCTTTTTACTTTTTGGGGCTGTCAACTTTTAATTCCCTGTTGAAACCTTTGTCCGGCGAGCTTATGGCTCCGCTAGCGCTCGGTGTATTTTTGCAGGAGTGTTTCAGGTGGTAAGTTTTACTTGAGAAATCCTGCAAAAAATACACTGCCTCCTTCGTCGGCACCAACGCATGCCGCAGCTTTTAAGTAGTTGGAATACTATCGGGCAATATTTTAAATGTACATTTTGGATATTTGAAAATTGATATTATATTTTTTTTTGCTAATTTAGTAAGAGGCTTTCTGTTGAATTGAACTATTTGTTTGCCTTATTTATCACTTCAGCAAGCTGTCTAATCGATATTGTGTGTAATGCTGTATTGGCCCTGTAATCTTGAAAAATGTTTAATAAATTTATTTATTTCATAATTGCTGTAGCAGGACTTTTAGTCGTTTTTTATTGGCTGCAACCAATAAAAAAAGGAGAAGGAATAGAGTCAGCGACAAAATATGAAATTGTGAAAAATTGGCTTAGTTTGCCTGAAGAATTGAAATTTGGGAGTCCTACAGGGATAAGTATTGATACAATGCAAAATATCGTACTTATTCACAGAGCAGATAGGGAATGGCCGTTGCTTGGAGGAATGCCTGCCACTCCCATCAAAAATAATACAGTTTTAATCATCGATAAAGACAATGGAAAACTGATAAACAGTTGGGGAGGTAATTTATTTATAATGCCTCACGGCTTAAAAGTAGACAATGATAATAATATCTGGATTACAGACGTCGGGCTTAACCAGGTTTTTAAATTCAGTCATGAAGGAATACTTTTAATGAAAATTGGAGAAGCAAAAGTTTCCGGGAATGACAGTTTACACTTTAATAAACCTACAGATATTGCAATTACAAAAGATGGTTCCTTTTATATTAGTGATGGTTATGGAAACAGCCGGATTATAAAATTTTCTGCTACAGGAAAATATTTGTTTGAATGGGGCAAAAAGGGCGATAAAGAAAGTGAGTTTAACATACCTCATGGAATTACATTGGACGAAAATGAAAATGTTTATGTTGCTGACAGAGAAAATAACAGAATTCAGGTATTTGATAAAAATGGCCGATTTTTAAAACAGATAACAGATAATTCTTTTGGAGCAATCTGCGCTGTTGCCTTTGATAAAAAGCAATCGAAATTATTTGCTGTGGACGATTTTACATTTTTAAAGTTCAGGCATCGCGGATCGGACGCATTCATTCTGGATGCATTGGGAAATGTGGAGACAAGATTTGGCAGGAGTGGTTTTTATGAAGGGAAAACGGCCTGGTATCACACATTGACAATTGACAGTGATGGTAACATATACATCGGCGATATTTTAGAAAATACAGTTCAGAAATTCAGATTTAAAAAATAATTGTTCATAATTTATTATAAATGAATCTCTAAAAGTTAATAAATTACAAATGAGCATTCATTGCTTATTATTAAATTGGATATTTTATGGTAAAACGAATTTTACAAATAGTCTTGGGTTTGGCAATCGGAATTAGTTTATTCGGAGTTTATTCAGATGAAACACATGAAAAGAAGTTAATTATATGGTATCTGCTAACACCAAAAGTATTGCAAGTAATAGCGTGGATTGTTTTATTCTATTTTGCTTCTCATTTAGTTTCCGGTAAGCCTAAAGATTATTCAAAATTCTTTTATAATATGCTTGTCAAAATATTCGGTGACCCAAAGAATATTGATAAGAAACATTAGATTTCTGCATTATTGCTCATCCTATTCTTGCATTATCTACAATTTTAATGATCAATTCTTAATGAACGTTTTATTCAAGATTCGATTTTTGCCGGCTTTTTTCAGAATCTTTAAAAAGTATACAATAACCCTGAATTTGTATTAGCAGAAAGGCAAACCTCCAATTGAAATTTGCATTGTAATAATTAAACAATGTAAAATGAAAAAAGTAATTTTAATAACCGGTGCCAGTTCAGGAATGGGGAAAGAAAGTGCAAAAGCACTTATCCTGCAAGGACACACTGTTTACACCGTTGCAAGACGCATTGATCAAATGCAGGACCTCAAAACATTAGGAGGATATCCTATTCAAATGGACGTTACTAAAGAAAGTGATATTCAAAATGTAGTAGATACAATTATTCAAAAAGAAGGGAAAATTGATGTCTTATGGAATAATGCCGGTTTTGGATTGTATGGGGCTATTGAGGATGTACCATTAGATGAGGCCAGAAAACAAATGGAAGTGAATGTTTTTGGTATGGCAGCTATGACGCAGAAAGTTGTGCCTTATATGCGAAACGCCAATTCCGGCACCATCATTAACACGTCCTCTATGGGAGGCAAAATGTATTTCCCGATGGGAGCCTGGTATCACGCAAGCAAACACGCTGTTGAAGGGTTGAGCGATTGTTTAAGATTGGAATTAAAACCCTTTAATATTAAGGTGGTAATCTTAGAACCGGGATTTATTGCCACAGAATTCGGCACAGTACTTTTAAATCAATTTGATAAACTACCTAAAGACAGTGCTTATAAAAATATGATGGATAAAATTGCAAAAGGAACCGCCGATGCCGCTAAAGGAAATGGTTCATCAAAACCAGGTGTAATTTCCGATGCAATTGTAAAAATTGTAAATTCGGATAACCCTAAAACAAGATACAAAGTTGGCAAGTTTTCTAAAATAATGCCTTGGATGCGTATTTACCTGGGAGATAAAATATTTGATAAAATTGTAATGAGCCAAATGTAAAAATTATGCATTTAATAGACTATACTATCAACTGGATTAAAGGCGAATTATTTGAAGCCAAATTAATTGTTGCCTTTGCAGTTATCACAATATTAGCAGCCGTTCTGTTTTGGAAAGTAGGTACGACACCCAATGCAAAAGCATTGTTTATTCCTTTGCTGGTGGTTGGAGTGATTTATTCTGCAATTGGTGGCGGAATGTTATATTCCAATCCCAAACGAATGGTAGAGTTGCCTCAACGTTACCAGGAAAATAAAGAGCGTTTTGCAGAATCAGAGAAGAAACGGGTCGATGATTTTCAGTACGGCTATAAAGTGTCAAAAGTTGTGGCGACTATCTTTTTTATCTTGACGCTTGTTATATTTTGGACAACCAAAAATCCTGTCTGGATGGGTATTGGAATTGCATTAACCTATTTTGCTTTGGCAGGATTGGTAATTGATTATTTTTCACAGGAAAGAGCAGATTCCTATTATGCGGAAATTTTAAAAGAAATCAAACGTTGAAAACAATCATAAATATTAAGAGCATTTCAGACATCAATAATTTTGTGCAACATAAAACCAGGCATCCATTGGTTACGGTTATTGACTTTAGTAAAATGGACTAATGATAGAAGAAGGCACCCGGATAAGTTGCGATTTTTATTCCATTATGTTTAAAAATTATTGTGCTAATAATATGAAGTACGGCAGGCAATCATACGACTTTCAGGAAGGAAGTTTAGTTTGCATTGCACCCCGGCAAGTGGTTACAATGGATAGTGAAATTGAAAAAAAGAAGACATGATGGGGTGGGGATTATTTTTTCATCCCGATTTGTTAAGAGGGACCTCTTTAGGTTCAAAAATGAAGGACTATACATTCTTCTCTTATGAAATAGCAGAGGCTTTACATTTATCCGACAAGGAAAAGGAAATTTTGTACGATTGTATTCAGAAAATTGAAAACGAATTAAAAGAGAATATCGATAATCATAGCCAGACCCTAATCGTATCCAATATTGAACTCTTACTTAATTATTGCCAACGTTATTACGGCAGGCAATTTATTACAAGAAAAAGCAGCAATTCCAACATTATTTATCAAATTGAAAAATTATTGACAGACTATTTTAAAGATGAAAAACTATCGGAAAAAGGATTGCCAACCGTAAAATATCTGTCAGACAAAGTCCATTTATCATCAGGATATTTGAGCGACTTGCTGAAAAAAGAAACAGGAATGAATACTCAGGATCATATCCATTACTATATTATTGAAGAAGCGAAAAACATTTTAATCAATACAAATAACTCCGTTAGTGAGATCGCGTATTCACTAGGCTTTGAATATCCGCAGTATTTCAGTAAACTTTTTAAGCAAAAAACAGGTGTCACGCCAGTAGAATATAGAACCACAAACTAACGACTCTAGTTAATAAGTTGTTGAAAATATAGTGGTTATGAGTAAATAACAATACCGCTTTTTTTTGAGTATTTTTATTAATATTTAGAAGTTTTGTTCTGAAATTTACAGCAAGCTGAACAAGCCTTTTACAAATAAGAATATTTATTTCAAAACATACAATGAAAAGAAGTTTAATCATTGCAAACCGGCTTCGGGAAGTCTTATTAAATGGACATTGGATTGCTAATACAAATTGTAAGGAACAAATACTAAGTGTTAATTGGATGCAGGCGACTCAAAAAGTCGGCAATTTAAATATGATCGCAGCTTTGACCTTCCATATCAACTATTACCTGGTTGGTTTACTGACTGCTTTCGAAACGGGGAAACTTGAAATCAGCGACAAATTTAGTTTTGACCTTCCGCCGATTAGTTCAGAATCGGAATGGAATAAAATGGTTACTGACTTTATAAGCAATTCAGAAAAGTTTGCAGACAAAGTTGAACAAATGGAAGATAGTCTCTTAGATCAGCCATTTATAGATGAAAAATACGGAACGTTCTTGAGAAATATTGAAGGTGTAATTGAGCATAGTTATTATCATTTGGGACAGATTTCATTAATAAAGAAACTGATCATGCAGGATCAATCATAACTGTTATTTATCCCTGATATGAATTGATTCTATATTCATAGCATTTCATTCTAAAATATTGGTACTTTGCTTAAAGCTGTCCTCAATATATTTAAAAATTTATTTTAACATGGATAGAGAAACTTTCATTGAACATTTTAAATTGTTATTGGTTCATTTAAAAGATTGGACAAATGAAAACTGTTTTAATGAAATATCCGATAATTATAGATTTGTCATTGAACCATGTGAAAGTAGAGAAAGGGATTATTTTACCGAAAGAGAAAATAGCCTTATTGAAACTTGGAATAATCTGAAGAATATTCAGCTTTCATTTGATACTGTAGTGGCACTGTTTTATAGGGATAATACTACACCAAAATGGGTAGATTGCACTGTTTATTATTCGTCAAATCAAGTGACTGTTGTTCATATGTTGTTTAGCTGTGAGTTTAGAGATGAAAGTGAGATATATTATTTAGATCGGGGAACCGGTCCATTCAAAGCTCAAGTAGCAATTCCGCCTGGTAATCGCAAAATAGTCAAAGGCAATAAATTTGATGTCAATTGGAGAAAGCATTGGGATGATGAGAAAGCTACCAATGATTTTATAAGCAAGCTAAAGCGTTTTATTTCAAAAAAGATAATTTAGATAGTTAATATTTAAACCAGATGATCAGAACTTTAATACTTATTTTACTTATTTCGGTAAACTTTTTTGCAGTTTCCGGACAGGAACAAAAACTGGTTCTTACAAAAGCACAAAATGACCAGTGGCTTAATGATCTTAAAAAAATACCGCTTAGCAGCCAGTTATCAACTATTAAAGAAAGATTACTTTCAGATACAGCCGTTTTTGTTAAGAAATATTACAATGACGGTATCAAGGTAGTCGATAGTTTAGGTAACAGGGTGTATGGAGAGGGTAAACCGACAATGGTGATCGCCGGGTATATGATGATTATTAGTAACGATACAGAGAAGAATAAAATCATTGAACTCTCGAAATTATTGAACACAAATTATATCAAAAAAGCGGTTGTTTTAAGTCCTGATGATCCGGCACTAACGGCTATTTACGGCTCTTTCGCACAATACGGAGTAATATTAATGACTGTCACAAAAAGCAAGTATGCAAAGCTTTTTCAAAAACTCAATTTGAACTAAAACTCAAAACGAATTAAGAGAACCACCCAAATGGAAGCTGCATTTAATAAAATATTTGCTGCCGGTATTCTTGCCTCCCGCCATCAATTTATATTAGCTATTCATATTGGAAATACGTTTTATTAATTAATTTTAAATGTCCATGATTGTTGAGATCGCTCATGTTTGTAAATAGATATGAGTTATTTGTATAACGACAATGCCATTAATGAAAACCAGGTAAAACAATATTGAAATATGAGTAAAATAATCTTTGATAGCGGGATATCTCTTGACGGTTTTTTTGCTGGAGATAACAGGGGACCACAAAATCCTATGGGCGGTGTTTCAGGACAAATACATTCCTGGATGTTTCATCAAAAAGCATTCTGGGAATACTTAGGATTTGAAGGCGGTAAAGAAGACGGCCCGGATGGCAAATTTATCAGAGAGACCATCGCCCGTACCGGCGCATTCATTATGGGAAAGCGCATGTTTGAGGAAGGAGAAGCAAGCTGGCCAAATGATCTTTATAAAGCTGACGTTTATGTATTAACACACGAACAGCGGAAACCCTGGGTACAGGAAGGTTCTACCACCTTCTATTTCATCAATGATGGAATAGAAAGCGCCCTCGATAAAGCAAGGCAATCTGCAAAAGGAAAAGACATAAGAATACAAGGTGGAGCAAATACCATTCAACAATTTCTAAATGCCGGGCTTATCGACGAATTTTTTATACATATCGCACCGGTATTTTTAGGAAGCGGCATCAGGCTATTTGATGGCATTGATAAAGATAAATATGACCTGGAAATAATAGAAGTAATACCATCAGATCTCACCACACACCTGAAATATAAATTGACAAAGAAATAGGCGTTATAGCTGTTAATGAGATATTAACAGAATCGCTGAATCCGGGTAGTTTGTGGGATTTGTATACAATATTGAATTTATTATTTAGTCAACTAAACCTTGGATATCCTTTCTTACTTTAATAAGTTAGCATTAAATTTGAAATAAGAGTCCGGAACCTGTAATGACAGGATATTTAAAATTTAAAACATACCAATATGAAACTGAAAACGCTTTTCTTCGCTTTACCGGTTGTGCTTTTTTCATGTAATGACCAACCGGCTCCAACACCGGAAACGACTGTTGATACCACTTCAAAAATGGAAATAATGGTGCCCGCCCAAACCTGCTATCTCGGCACTATTGCTAAGGACAGCGTATTTCTAAAAACAGAAAAATTTCCCAACGTCGTCATCGGTACACTGGAATATAAAAACTTTGAGAAAGATAGCAGCAAAGGAGAACTTGAAGGAAAAATGAACGGCGATACATTGATTGCACATTACAAATTTTCTTCCGAAGGCACCACTTCCGTTTCACAGGTAGCCTTCTTAATTAAAGGAGATTCAGCTGTAGAAGGTTTTGGCGAAATGGAAGAAAAAGATGGTGTGATGGTATTTAAAAACCTCAGTGACATTAAGTTTGATACCACATTAATATTGAATAAAATTAATTGCCATAATTAATAGTTATCGATAGCTATTGAGAACACTGGTAACACAATATTTCATTCCTAAATTTCAAATTGACAATTAAGCGCTATCTTTGCCCTCTCAATGAAACAATTGAACAACATATTACGAGTGCCTTTTTTCAATAATTATTATACCCCGGATAATTGTTCGGGATTAAGCGCGTATATGTCATAGCATTTAGGTTTTATTATCTTTCAATACATATCAGCCCGGACAATTTAGTTTGTCCGGGCTTTTTTATTTCAAAAATTTCCAAACATGATACAGCAATTAAAAGAAAATGTGGCATTCATAATGCCTGAAAATGGATTAGAGTTAAAGCTTCAGCAAGCAAAGCAGGAAAACAGGCCATTGATCATCAAATTAGGTTTTGACCCTACTGCACCCGATCTGCATTTAGGACACGCAGTGGTCTTAAAAAAGCTAAAACAGTTCCAGGATTTGGGGCACCAGGTCGTTATTTTGGTCGGCAGTTTTACGGCACGCATCGGCGATCCTACCGGTAAAAACAAAGCCAGGAAACCATTGTCAATAGAAGAAGTACAACATAATGCGGAAACCTATATCAGCCAGTTATCAAAAGTAATTGACGTACAGAAAGCCAAAATCGTTTTTAACTCCGACTGGCTCGATATGCTGAATTTCATCGATGTCATACAGCTAATGTCAAAAGTAACGGTGGCGCAACTAATGCATCGCAATGACTTTAAGAAACGCTTTGAAGACAATACGCCAATTGCCATGCACGAACTGATCTACCCGGTATTACAAGGTTTCGACTCCGTACAGATAAAGGCTGATATCGAAATGGGTGGCACAGACCAGATGTTCAATTGCACTATGGGAAGACAGTTACAGGAGGCATTTCAAATGCCTCCTCAAATAGTAATGTGCATGCCCCTGCTAAGAGGATTGGATGGCAATGAGAAAATGAGCAAATCGCTGAACAATATCATCGGGCTGACAGATAGCCCGGATGATATGTTTGGTAAGACCATGTCTATACCCGATCAACTCATTAACGAGTTTTTGGATTTAGCCACTCATTTTACCATTGAAGAAAAACAGGACATAACCCAAAGATTAATCAATGGCGAAAATCCAATGAAGATTAAAAAAGAAATAGCCGTAAATATTATCTCTGGGTACCACTGCAAAGAAGACGCTGCCAACGCAGCGTTGTTTTTTGAAAATCAGTTCCAAAATAAAAATGCTGATCAGAAAGTATTTAAACAAATTCCGGTAACAGATATTTTAAAACAAGTACAGGTTCAATCATCCATTATAGACTTATGTCATTCTTTAAAACCGGAACTATCGAAATCAGCTATTAAACGCCTGGTGGAAAGTGGGGCAGTTCAAATCAACAATCAAAAGATTCCGGACAGCAGTGCTTCAATAATGATTGAACCATGTCTGAAAATAAAAATTGGTAAACGGGATTTTTTCGAGTTGGTATAAACTGATAATAAGCATAATAAAAAAATCCCGCTACAAATCGTAACGGGATTTTTTTATTATGCTTTCGGTACTTCCTTGTCATCCTTATCAAAAAAGTCTTCGGCCTTTTCCTTCAGGTCTTTAGCCTTGTCCTTAGTTGCGTCCCAAAGGTCTTCCGCTTTGTCCTGTGCAGCTTCTAATGCATCTTCAGCCTTATCCTTAGCTTTGTCCCACGCATCTTCTGTTTTATCCCATACCTCTTCAGCTTTATCCTTCGCGGCTTCCCAGGCATCGCTTACTTTGTCCTTAGCTTTTTCCCAAAAAGACTTTTCTTCTTCGTTGTTCGGTGTTGGTTGTTCAGTGCTCATGATTATTTAGGTTTTAATTTATTTTAAAGATAAATCTAAAATCATGCAAATCTGTTATTTTGCCAATTCTTTTTGTTTTCTTAACGCAAAGTATAACCATACAAGACCTGTTGCGAAAAATACCACCAGATTCAACACAGAGAATTTCATGCTTCCCGATATTTCATGAATAAAACCAAAACAAATCATACCAATTACAATCGCCAGCTTCTCATTAAAGTCATAATAGGTAAAATAAGATGACGTATTCTTCGTTTCCGGCATCAGTTTACTAAAGGTACTCCTGCTCAAACTTTGAATACCGCCCATTACCAGGCCTACCAGTACCGCTATCGTATAAAACATATATTCAACCGGTTGTTGCAAATGTCTGAAAGTCGCTTTATAGCTCGTAATCTCATTCTCCAGTCTTTCAAATTCCGCAGAACCCTTTTTCAGCCCGTCCCTCAGGTTCTCTAAATTAAATACATGGTCATGATAAGGAGCAAGCGGTTCCGCCACATTAGCCGTATAAAAAGCAGCCAGGCAAATGAAGATCCATAAACAAACCACGCCCATCAGCACCTTTATATTACCGTACTTTTCGCTCAGCTTACTCATGCCAAACGCACCGGCTATTGCCACCAGTTGAATGGTCAATATACTCGCGATCAGTTTAGTACTTTCCATAGCCAGTGTCTGGCTGCCAAATTGAGTGGCTGCAAGCATCACCGTTTGTACGCCCATGCTATAAAAAAAGAATGCACGCAGGAATCTTTTTAACACCGGTAATTGGCGCGTTTCATGCCATACCTTCTTTATATTATTAAAGCCTTCCTTAAAAATATTATTTTTATTAGTGGCAGGGATTGGCGTTTCCGGTAAGTTTTTAAAAGTGATCTGTGCAAAACCGATCCACCAGATACCCACCGTTAAAAAAGTAATACGCATGGCCAGCAACTTGTCTTCCATTACAGTCACCATCGCAAAACCAATTACCTGCAGAATTACACTACCGATATATCCAAATGCAAAACCCTTCGCACTAATCCTGTCCCTGTCTTCAACCGCCGCTATTTCAGGTAAAAAAGCATTATAGAATACCAGGCTGCCCACATAGCCCATCGCACCGCACATCAGGCCAAGAATCCCGACCCATAAACTGTCTTTAGTAAAAAAGAATAAGGAACTACAGCCGATAGCGCCAAGATAGCAAAAGAACTTCAGGAACTTCTTTTTAGCCCCCCTGTTATCAGCTATAGAAGTAAGGATTGGGTAGCAGAGCGCAATTAAGAAATAAGCAATGCCAATACAATAGTCGTACAGCGATGAGTTGATAAACTTCATTCCCAGTACCGTCACAGACTTGCCATTATCCCATTGAGGTTGCTTCGTAACAATTAAAAAATAAATAGGAAAGAAAGTAGCAGTGATCACTAAATTGTACACACTGTTGGCCCAGTCATACATGGCCCAACTAACTTGTACTTTTTTGCTGGCAGATTTTTGCATGTTGTAAAAAATAAAAACTTTCGTAAACATAAATATTTTCTCTTGTTTACCAGCTTATTTTTTACAACACTTCATCAAAATTTATTATTGGTTCAGGAGGATGTACCCAATTATTACATCACATTTATAGAAGAGTCATTTTCAGGTTTAAATGTACCGGAACTGTCCAGTAATTTAATTTCCAGTGCTTTCTTTTCGTTTTCGTCATAAAGGTCTTTTTCAAGGCTCTTTATTTTTTTATCATTCTCCATAATTTTCTCCCTGCTCAATTCTTCCTCGGTTTTATTGCTACAGCCAATTAAAACCAGAAAACTTAAAGAAAATAATACCTTTTTCATAGTCATTGTTTTAGTTATTATCGCTCTTATAGATACTAATTTACTAAAAAGGGTTGCCTTGCGCAACCCTTTTTAATATTAAGTTGCCATTAATTGTAATTCAGGCTTCTTCTAATACCTAATTCCAGTCCCCGTAATTCTGCCAGCCCCCGCAGTCTTCCAATAGCACTATAACCAGGATTTGTTACCTTTTTCAGGTCATCTAACATCTGGTGGCCATGGTCCGGGCGCATAGGAATATTCACCTTACGCCTTTGTTGCAGTTCTACCAGTTCCTTCACCACCGCATACATGTCTGCGTCACCTTCCAGGTGGTCCGCCTCATAAAAATCACCGTCGCTATTACGTTTTGTATTTCTCAAGTGCAGGAAATGAATATGTTCACCCAGCCTTTTTACCATGCCCGCCAGGTCATTATCTGCCCTTACACCATAAGAGCCCGTGCAAAAACATAAGCCATTAGCCGGCGATGGAGCCGCATTTATTAAGTCCAGGGCATCCTGCTCCGTACTCACAATCCTTGGCAAACCCAAAATGCCGTACGGAGGGTCATCCGGGTGTATCGCCATTTTTAAGCCATGAATTTCCGCTACCGGCACCACCTGCTGTAAAAAATAAAACAAATGTTCCTTTAGTTTCGCTGCATCAATACCGCTATATTCATCAAGCGCAGATAATATCTGGGCTTCCGTAAAACGTTCCTCGCTGCCCGGCAGTCCCATCAGGGTATTTCTGAATAAAGCCTCACGTTCCGCCTCGTTCATATTTTCATACCTGTGTTTCGCCTTCGCCAGCTCCGCCTCAGTATAATCCGCTTCAGCATTCGGACGTTTCAGGATGTAAACGTCAAAAGCAATAAAAGCCGCTTTTTCAAAAAACAAAGCCTTACTGCCATCCGTCATGGTATAAGAAAGGTCAGTGCGCATCCAGTCCAGGATAGGCATAAAATTATAAGTCACCACTTTCAGGCCGCAGGCAGCCACATTAGCCAAACTGATTTTATAATTATCAATAAATAGCTGGTAATTACCACGTTGCTTTTTAATGTCTTCATGTACCGGTAAACTTTCAATCACCGTCCAGGTAAGCCCCGCACTCTCCACTTCCTGTTTGCGCTTCAAAATCTCATCCACCGTCCACACATCACCAACCGCCACATGATGCAGGGCTGTTACAACACCCGTACAGCCACTTTGTTTAATGTCCCACAAACTAACCGGGTCTTTAGGCCCGTACCAACGCATGGTATGCTCCATTTTAAACGCCATTACTAATAATTGTATTTTAAAGCACAAATATATATACAGCAACAATCTTATAAATACATGCACCGTTAATATTTTCATCAGGTTTTATGGTCTGTATTTTATTTGGGGCTGTCAGCTGCAGTCAATAAACGGGCATTTGTCCGGCGAGCTTATGGCTCCGCTGCGCTCGGTATATTTTTGCAGGAGTCTTTTATAGTTATGGGCCTGCTGCATTTTATCCTGCAAAAAATATACTGCCTCCTTCGTCGGCACCAACGCATGCCGCAGCCATTCAACATCAGAATAAAACCCGGCAAATCAAATTCACAATCCAAATCCACATATTTTGGTATAATTTTGATAGACATTGTCAGTAACAATAGCATAATATAAACAAAACAACACCAGCAATATGTCAATAAACAACGAAGCGGAACTAATCGGGATGAGAAAAATAAGTGAAGCGGTCGCATATACCTTAAAAGAAATGTGCCATTACGCTCAGCCCGGTATGACTACTAAGGAGCTGGATGAATATGGCGCAAAAGTACTTGCAGGTTTCGGTGCCAAATCAGCTCCATACCTCACTTACGGCTTTCCCGGCTGGACCTGTATCAGCGTCAACAATGAATTTTGTCATGGTATTCCATCAGATAAAACAGTACTAAAAGAAGGCGATTTAATAAATATAGATGTTTCCGCAGAGTTGGATGGCTATTGGTCAGACAACGGGAACTCATTTGTATTAGGAAAAGATATCAACCAGCATCAAAAACTGGTAGATGCCTCAAAACAAATATTACATAAAGCCATTCACAATATCAAAGGAGGCGTCCGAATATCAGATATCGGGTTTTTAATAGAAACAGAAGCAAAAAAAAGAGGCTATAAAGTCATCAAAAATTTGACAGGTCACGGCGTTGGCAGGAGCCTGCATGAAGAACCAAATGAAATAGCCAACTACAAAGACCGTTTCAATATGCAACGATTCAAAAAGAATTCGGTGGTGGCTATAGAAACATTTATTTCAACCACCTCCACTTATGCCGAAACACTCAGTGATGGCTGGACCATGGCAGGCAATAAAGGCGGCTACATGGCACAGCATGAACATACCATTGTTGTTACAGATGGCCAGCCAATCATCTTAACAGAAATGAATGAGATCTGGAATTAAGTAAACAGAATGAAAATCGTGTAGTTGTATTCCTTAGCAGGGATAAACTACACGATTTTTTATTGTCGTCGTTTAATTGCCCATGTTCACTCTCATGGCATCACCCAGCAGGCCGCCAAAACCCAATCGCACACCAAAACTATTACCAATGCCCGGTTGATAAGCATTGACAAAATCAACTCTTAAAACCTTGAATATATTTTCCAGTCCGGCAAAAGCTTCTATATAATAATTGTCTTTATTAACAAAAAAAGCATTTGAACCGCCCACTAAATGCCACTTCAGTTTATTAAATAAAGGGATCTTATTGGTAAGTAAGCCATTAAAATGATGTTCTGCATGGCCCAGTAAATAAAATGGCTCAGCATTACTATAGCGGTAGTAAGGCGCTATCTGGAAACTGTTTAGATAGTTGCCGTTAAAAAATGTTTGATTACCATTAAAGTGTTGCAGGTCCGGGATCGCCACAGATTTATCATTTAAAAAACCACCTGCGGCAACTTTGTAACGGAATTCTCCCGCCAGTTTCAAATTCATTTTATCAGATACAGAAAACTGCCATTTATCAAAATCCACATCACTGCCAAGTATATTTGCAATCCCTTTTTGGTACATCAGTGACAGTACCGGTTTATCAGAGCCGATCGGCTGCCTCCTGTCAGGATACTCAATATAACGCTGACCCGGCTGATAAGTAAATCTTACCCCTGCTACCACTGCCTGGTGTTTGTTAAAAGACGTAGCTGCCAGTTCATAAGGATGATTTGGCAATAATGTTCTATGCTTATTGAAAAAAGAAAAGTCTTCACTGTTTTCCAGCGGCAACCTGTTTTCGTAGGTCGCAGAAAGATTAACTGCAAACCCGTTTTCAAATTTCTTATTTGCTTCTACCTGTCCAAACCAGTTTTCATAGTATTTAGCATAGTTCTCTTTTAAAAATAAGGTGTATAAAGCGTTCATTAACGGTGATATCGGGTTCTCTTTATTAAATTGCGATAACCTTTTTCCTCCCGATAGTTTTATATAACGTTGCAGGTAAGGGTATTGTTTCGGCTCAAAAGTTAAAACCCCAAAAGAATTTAAATGAGTATTACTGGTCCCGTAACGCGTATCCCAATCTAAACTCACCCGGTTTTTGCCATTATATTTATTAAATGAAAAGCGCTGGCGAATACTAACAGCCAACCCCTCTACCGTGTTATATTCCAGCTGCGTCAATAATGGTTTCAGGCTCCAGGTCACATTTTGCGATTTTCCATGAAAAGTAAAACGATCACCCGACCAGAATACTTTTTTTACGCTAAACCTGTAAGGTTTACGCAGTGCGCGTAGTTGTTCCGGTGATTTCCGGGAGGTGTCGTTCAGTAAAATACTATCTTTAAATTCAAAGTTTCTTTTTTCATCCGCCTCTAATGCCACCGGACGGGTGAGGCTCCAGTAACCCGTGTCTTTTTTGTTGAAAGCGCTATCATATTTCATCAAGGTCCTGCCAAAATGTTTTTTATCGAACCCGGGATTAATATCGTAGTCTGAATAAACATTTACAAAATTGCCATTAATATGAAATCCGAATTGCTTAAGTACTAAGTATATAATTTGATTTTGAGTTTTCCAGATATCGCCTTCTACCAGTCCATGCTGCTGGATCACTTTCAGCGTATCCAGCATTTCTAAACCGGACTGATTTGTAACAAGCAGGTCAGTACTATAAATACGCCAGTCATCTTCTATTATTTGTAAAATGCCGGTAAAGAGTGGTTCGTTCTTTCGTTTAGGTGTGACTTCTATATTGCTGATCAGTTTATTGCCTTCCATAAAACTGCCTTTGAACTTATAATTGTAAAAAGTAAAAGCAGCATCGGCAATGGGTGATACAAATCCCCTCGGGTTGAGGTTGTTGGTGAGCAGCACCACATTATTCTGATAAAAATTGATAAAAAAAGGAAAGCTCAGACCATAACCACCACCACTTTCCCTGGATGAAATAACATTGTATTTTATTTTATCCGGGCGTGCAAAATCGACTTTCGTAACTGATTCGGATAAGAACAGGATCCCTTTATTAGTTGAATCCAATCCTTCGGTAGAATCTATTTCAATTTTTTTGCCCAGGAATTTGGATGGCATCCCTGCAGAGCGCATTAATCCTTTTATATACACCTGCACGGAAAAAGAATCTACCTGTTCGTTGTAATAGTTCCTTTTTTTGATGGCATTTTTGATGATCTCATTGGCAGGGTCCTTGCCTGTCACCACCACATCTTCTAATGTCAGTTCCTGGATGGTCAATACAAAATTGAGTTTTGTCTCACCTTGTTCAACCTTGATTGTTTTTTCCAATTTTTTATAACCGACAAATTGAGCGATGAGCGTATATGAGCCCGGTTGCAGAGAAATACTGTAAGCACCGGCACTATTAGCTGTCGTTCCGTTTTTAGAATTTTTTACAGAAACGGAAGCGTAAGGAAGAGGTTGGTTATCGATATCGGTAATGATGCCCGAAACGGTCCCTGCTTTTGCCTGAATAAAGAAGAGTGTAACGATTATTGTAAATAAATATTTTCTCATAAGTATTGTTAAAACGAATATAACAAAGCAATTGTTACAGAAACGACAAAGTAAAGTCTATACAGTTAATATTATTGATTTTATTTGCCTGGTATCATCTACTATTATAGTATAAGATATAACCGGTTCTGCAGTATTAAGAAAAAAGTTCAGTTTTATTTCCATAGCGCATAGTAGAATTCAGGTAGTATATTGACGGAACGAAGTTGAGCATTTGAGCCACTTTTTCTTCAGGCCTCATTTCGGAACGGGTAAAAATAACTTTGTTTAAAGGGGGAAATGGTGCTAACGCCATTAAGGCACTGTATCAAAAAGTGGTTGAAATGTCATTATAGAGGCACCGATTGAAATATTTCCGGTTGCAGAACTTGTTATCATTATCAAAGGGTTGGTGCCTGTGATGAATCATACTTGTATATTATAAATACAGCAGATGTGCTCACATCTGCTGTATAATTATCTTCTGCAATAAAAGCCGGGTTTCTTTTATTTTGATTCAAGCTCTTTCCACCTGGCGATGTATTTGCCCAGGATATCAAATTCAATGTTCACAATATCTCCTTCCTGTAAGTGGCTGATCGAGGTATTTTCAAACGTGTACGGGATAATGGTTACAGTAAAGCTGTCTTTTGTAACATTAAAAATGGTAAGGCTGGTCCCGTTCATGCTGATGCTTCCTTTTTCAATGATCAGGTGTGCGAATGACGGGTCGATCCGGAAAGTGTAATTATAGCTTCCGGCTTCATTGGTTATTTTAGTACAAACAGCGGTACTGTCCACATGCCCTTGTACAATATGGCCATCTAACCTGCCATTCATTGGCAGGCAGCGTTCTATATTTACCGGGGTGCCTTCTTTCCAGGTATTTAGATTTGTCTTGTTTAATGTTTCTAAAACGGCAGTCACTTTATGTTTGTCTCCTTCAATGGCTTCGATGGTTAAACAAACACCATTGTGACTCACACTCTGGTCTATTTTGAATGTACCTGATAATGAAGATTGGATCCAAAAGCTTTTATTACTACCGGATTGTTTTACCAATAATACTGTCCCTACGGTTTCTACTATGCCTGTAAACATAACGGTTTATAATTTTTGTTGTTGTAAATCAATTATTTAACTTGCTTAGATGGCAAAATTATGATAAAATATATTTTTTTCTTGTTTATACAATTTTAATCATTAATTTTGCTTTCTGAAATTTCAAAAAAAAAGAGGTATTTTAAATGTTAATCATCGATTCAAAAGATTGCGAAAACATCGACAAAGCGCTTAAGAAGTATAAAAAGAAGTTTGAAAAAGCAAAAATCTTAACCCAGTTAAGAGGTCGTCAAAGCTTTACAAAGCCTTCAATTGAAATTCGCGAGCAAAGATTGAAAGCAATCTACAAGCAACAGATAGCTAGCGGTAAAATAGAGCTTTAATGCCTATAGGCATACAAAGGTAACTCTTGTTGCCGGTAAACTGTTGCCAATTTACCAATGATTATCTACTACGCAAAGCGTAAAAAAATATTAGCCGTTAAGAGTTTTCTTAATGGCTATTTTTTTGTCCATATTTCTGCTATACCTACCTTTTGAAAATACCGTAACCGATGAGAGTGTGTTGGTCTGGGGTCATTAATGGCTTTATTGATAAATGCAAGAAAGCTACCTGAAACTGGCATTAAATAAATGAAATACAAATTGCATTATTTTATTGCTTAATCTTCCAATTATGTTCTTACAAACCATTGAGGCGCACCGGGTGAGGGATAGTAGCAAAGTACCCCGTAAAGCGGCATAAAGGATCGTGAATAGCGAAGCTGCGAAAAATGAATTGCCGCTGCGGCGTACTGCGGATAGCCCGGCCCTTTTGCCTGAATAATTGGGTATATATTTTTTAATAAAATGTGTGCTTTTGAAAATTCTGGCAAAAGGGACACCCCCGATAAAAAATAATAAACTTGCTAATTTCGTGAATACGCTTATTTTAGCGGCTTTAAAACACCTCTTTATACATACTTGTGAGTAAAAAAGTATTGTGCATAGATTTTGGTAATACGCGGCAGAAAGCGGCATTGTTTATTAACGATGTGCTGACACATACTATTTATTTTGATGAAAGGGATGTGGCCGGTTCGTTATTTGAAGCTGTAAAGTTTTATCAACCAACTCATAGCATTTTGTCATCGGTAATAAATCATTCACCTGATGTAGAAGTACTTTTGGCTGAAATGACACGGTTTCACTTGTTGAATCCTAAAACAAGTAAGCTGCCAATAACCACGCCAGTGGGCAAACCGGAAACAATAGGAGCGGACCGCCTGGCGCTTTGTTCAGCTGCGGTAACGATGAACCCTAACCAGAATAACCTGATTATTGGTCTGGGTACAGCTATTACCTATAATTTTACGAATGTTAAGAACGAGTTTTTGGGTGGTGGTATTAGCCCGGGGATGTACATGCGGATGCGTGCATTGAACGATTTTACCGCGAAACTGCCGATTGTACAGCCGGAATGGAATGTGCCTTTGGTGGGCTACGATACAAAAACGAATATTCAAAGTGGTGTTGTACTGGGAATAGCCCACGAAATAGATGGTTTTGTGGAGAGATACCGGCAAAAATACAACGCTTTTAACGTGCTTTTAACCGGTGGGGATGCCGTGCATTTGGCTACTCACTTAAAATCAAAGATATTTGCAGACACAGAACTTCTGTTTAAAGGATTATATGCAATATCCCAAATTAACTTCAATGACTAAATTTTTAGGCGCAGGATTGTTATCATTATTGGTGTTCGGTGCTTCGGCGCAAATTAATACGCCATATTCGCGCTACGGTATGGGCGAAATTTTAAACGCCAGGAATACGGTTTCGAAAGGTATGGGTGGTATTGCTACAACTTTTTTTGATAGCTTAACCAGGTCGGTGAATTTTATTAACCCGGCATCGTACAGTAAAACCAACCAGGTAACATTTGATGTGGGCTTTGAATATGAATCGAGAAACCTGAAAGTTCCGGGTACTATTGATAGCTATAATTCTAATAACCTGGGGTTTAACTATCTTGCCATAGCCATGCCGCTGATGCGCACAAAGAATACCAATAAAACTTACTGGGGTTTGACTTTCGGATTGAAGCCTTACAGTAAAATAGGGTATAAAGTGACCCAGGGGGCTAATCAACCAGGCATAGACAGTTTAAATACGCTGTACAATGGGGATGGAGGTTTGTTCCAGGCATTTGTCGGTTCTGGTATCCGTTACAAAAACTTTGCGATAGGGGCGAATTTTGGCGCCATGTTTGGCCAGCAAAATTTTTCTACTATTCGTAGTGTGGTGAGCGTTACAGACTATTATATCAATTCCGAACATAGAGTGAATACCGGTTTGAGTGGTATATTTACTGATATCGGTGCTCAATATGATTTGAAAGTGGGTAAAAAAAGTACTTTGCACCTGGCAGGTAATGTAAAACTGGCCAATACACTGAATGGCAGCAGGGATTCCAGGAAAGGAACCATTCTTTATAATACGCTTGGCGACCACGATACATTGGATGTTGCTGAAAATATAACAGGTGTAAAAGGTAAAGTGGAACTACCTGTTTCGTATTCTATAGGCGCAATGTATGAAATGTCGTATAAATTTTTGATAGGGGTGGAGTATGAAAGAACAGAATGGGCTAAATACTCTAATTATGGCCTTAAAGATAATGTTGCCAATAGCCAGTATTTCCGTTTCGGAGGCCAGGTATTGCCGATGGGTGGTAAATCATTTTTTAATAACATGGTGTATCGTTTAGGTTTTTATACCGGTAAAGATTATTATGTTACAACACAGGGACAGGTGCCTGTATGGGCGGTTAGTGTCGGTTTCGGTATTCCTATCAGGAAATATGTTCAGTACTTAGAGCAAAATTCTTTTATCAATACATCATTTGAATTTGGTACAAGGGGGAACAATACTTTCCCGGCTTCGGAAAACTTCTTTAAAATCAACCTGGGATTAACCTTAACAGATAATTGGTTTAAGAAACGCAAATTCTATTAACAGATTAATATGGATATCGGAAAAATTAAAATTCATATTGAAAATTATATTCCTAAGGGCTTCTTATTTTTGGGAGCCCTTGTTTTTTTTGCGTCATGCGAAAATGATACGAAATATATTAACAGCATCAACGAAAAGGTGAAGGATGTAGAGGAGGTGAGGAATGTACATGGCACCATGTCTCAAAGTGCAAATTTAAAAGCAGAGCTGACGGCTCCGCTGATGCTTAAAGTGAAATCGGATACCATTTATACCGAGTTTCCGAATAGTTTAAAAGTAACTTTTTACGAAAACGAAAGTCCAAGCACTTATATAACGTCTAAATATGGTATTTTTTATGATACTTACAGGAAGGTGCACCTGGTAGATAGCGTTGTAATATTAAAGATGCCAACGGATACGATCTATTGCCGGGACCTTTGGTGGGACCAGAACAAAAAGGAGTTCTTTACCGATAATCCTGTAAGAGTAAGAACTGCGAAGCAGGTGTTGAACGGTTCCGGTATGTGGGCGAAAGAGGATATGTCCCACTATACTTTATTTAATAGTAAAGATGGTTCGGTGGATGTTCCGGAGAATATTCAGGTATATTAATATGATTTTTTACTATATTTTGTTGTACTAAAACCTATGACAGGCATGGCTATATTGAAAAATTTCAGAAAAGGGATTCAATTGTTTTTAGCAGGGGCTGCTATTTTATGTATTAAGAATGCGGATGCTCAAAGCGGGTATTGGCAACAGCAGATTCAATATGATATGGATGTGAATCTGAATGTAAAGTCCAATATACTTAATGGTACTCAAAAAATTACCTATACCAATAACTCTTCCGATACCCTTCGTAAACTCTTTGTTCACTTATACTGGAACGCTTTTCAACCTAATAGCAGTATGGATGTCCGTAGCCGCGAACTGGGTGAAACAGTATTGAGGACCGATAAAGACGGCGAGCCGGTGCTGGATTGGGATGCGCGTGTAAGAGACAGGATCAGCCAATTATCACCATCAGAAATAGGGTATTCTAAAGTGAAATCTTTTAAAATAGATGGGGTAGAACAGGAATTAAAAGAATATGAAACGATCCTGGAAGTGAAACTGAGCAAACCTGTTTTGCCAAAATCCAATGTGGTTATCAATACGGTTTTCGAAAGCCAGGTGCCGGTGCAGATCCGCCGTGCCGGCCGTAACAGTGCGGAAGGCGTGGATTTCAGTATGACCCAATGGTATCCTAAAGTTGCGGAATATGATTTCCAGGGCTGGAATGCGAACCCATATATCGCCCGAGAATTTCATGGTGTTTGGGGTAATTTTAATGTCAATATCACTTTAGATAAGAATTATAAAATAGGTGCTTCCGGCAACCTGTTAAATGCGGCAGAAATTGGCTGGGGTTATGATGGTAAAGAAGGAAGCGCATTAAAGCCTTCTAAAACCGCTACAAGAACCTGGAAATTCCGTGCGGAAAATGTACACGATTTTGCGTGGGCGGCAGACCCGGCTTATAAACATATTACCCGCCAGGTAAAAAACGGGCCGCTGTTAAGATTTATTTATCTTGATAGTGCCGCCCAGGAAGATGCCTGGCAAAAAAGTGCCGATACTTTAGCATTGGCTACTGAGTTTATCAATGCGACATTTGGTAAATATCCCTGGAATGTGTACAGCGTTATACAAGGTGGTGATGGCGGTATGGAATACGCGATGTCCACACTGGTGAAATCTGCAAGCATTGGCACCATGATCCATGAACTGATGCATAGCTGGTACCAGCAACTGATGGCTACCAATGAAAGTTTGTATTACTGGATGGACGAAGGTTTTACCGTGTATGCGGAAACACGTACCAGCCAGTGGTTGCGCAATAAACCAGGATTCGCTCAAAAAGGCTCTTATACCAGTTACTATAACCTGGTAAAAAGCCGCCGCGAAGAGCCGATGGGTACACATGCCGATCATTTCAATTCCAATTATGCGTATAGTAATGCGGCTTATTCCAAAGGCGCAGTATTCTTAACCCAATTAGGCTATATTATTGGTAATAAGGTGTTGGATCAAGTGTTGCATAATTATTACAACGAGTGGAAATTTAAGCATCCGACACCTAATGACTTTATCCGTGTGGCGGAAAAAACGAGTGATATAGAGTTGAAATGGTACAAGGATCTGTGGGTAAATACAACCAGAACTATCGATTACAAAATTGACAGCATCTGGATGGAGAACAGTAAAACCAACGTACGCATAAAAAATATAGGTTCATTGCCGATGCCTGTAGATATCTCGTTTACAATGGCAGATGGCAGCAAAGAATATCATTACAAACCGTTGAATTTAATGTATGGTGCTAAACCATCGGAAACCAATGATAAGTGGGTGGTGTACGAACCTCAGTTATGGACACACCGGACCTTTGTGGTGTCTATTGACCAGCCGCTGAATAAGATTTCAAAAATAGAAATAGATGATTCAGAAAGATTAGCAGACATTGATCGTAGTAATAATAAGATTGTTACAGGCTTTTAATATAAAAAATCCTCCGTTTCGGAGGATTTTTTTATTGCCTACAATTGTAATTTATGGGCTGTTATTATTTGTAATTCTATTGAACATTTGTTCCGGCTGTTTAGGGGTTCGCTATGCTCCGTGCTCCTGCGTCGCACCGGCTTCGTGCCTCGCCGCCCACTCATCCGGCAGCCTTTGAGCAATGGAGCATTGATCAACCTTTTGAACGCTGAGTATTTAAGAACAGAAACAAAATAAGAAAATATTGATAATTTTAATGAGACGGATATGGTGTTAGTGATGTGTCAGCATTATTCTTTCACTAACCCTATTGTAATGGGCATTTCGTCAGAAGGGATTGATAGTAAAAGATGGTTGTCTTTCAATTCATATAGCAGTGTTTGCCTGTTTTCTCCTCCTGATTTATCTTTAACCATTAGTAAGATCGTTTTCTCTTTCTTATTTATAATATAGGTGCCGTTTTGTTTTATTGAGCCGTTTTTAATTTCCAGGAACTTATCCTTCGCCTGGAATTCATAATAATAATTTTTAAAACTACTGATCATGCCATCTAAAAATCCAACCATAAACGCACTGTCTTTATTGCCTTTTAAGCTTTCCAATAGTTCCGGTGGGTAATGGGTAGAATCATTTCTATAGTCATGATACAGCATTGCGTCAAAGGTTACAATTTTCCATTTTCCCAGTAAGTGATTGTCATTTGATTGTGCATAGCCGCTAAGATTAAATAAAACAATAAATACCAATAAGATTGCTTTTTTCATTTTTAAACAGGATGATTTGAAATATAAAAATAAGGCTTCGCTGTCAGATTTTTAAATGAGCGATTAGTTAATCGGGGTGCAGATCTCAATTAAAAAGCCATCAATATCTCTTATATATGCAACAGTTTGTCCCCACGGTTTTGTTTTGGGATTTTCTACAATCACTGCACCGGCTTTAATAGCAGTGTTAACCGTGTCTTCTACTTTATCTGTGGTAAAGCCAATCTCAATGCCAAATGGCTGATGCTTTATACTGCTTTCTGTGAACCCTTCTTTCAGGTTTGATTTTGCTAACGTTACTGAAGCAAAAGAAAGAGTCGTTTCTCCTGTTGACAGTTCTCCGTAATCATTGTCCGGTGTAATGAATTTCCTGGAAAATCCAAATGCTATTTCATAAAATTCAATGGCTTTTGTTACGTCCTGTACGTATAATATGGTATATGCAAGTTTTATCATGGTATATGTAGTTTATTTTTTAAGACGGCATTTTAGCCTTAGTTGAAAATTAAAGATTCAAATGTAATTGATGCAATGCACTTATATTCTAAAAGTTAAGTGTTTTAAAATTAATCTACGGTGTTTATTATGGAGCCGGTAATTAATGGCTGATCGTTAGTATTACAAATGCTGAACGGCTGCGGTATGCGTTGGTGGCGACAAAGGAGCCAGTATGTTTTTTACAGGATGAAACAGAGGCTACTTTAATTATAAATCTTTCCTGTAAAAACATACCGAGCGTAGCGGAGCCATAAGTACGCCGGACCAAAGATGAGCCATGTGTATAAGCTGAAAGCCCCAAATGGAGTAAACCCGATGAAAGAAAAGATGACCGGATGAATAAGATGAAGCGCTTACCCGTAACTTATTATTATCTTTGCAAAAAATTGAATATTAGCATGAACGAAGCTCAATTGAAGGAAAGAAGTAACAATAACTGCGAATTATGTAGCTCAGCAGAGAATCTGCAAATGTACCAGGTAGCTCATTTGCCGGGTGGAATAAAATTTGACACGGATGTATATATATGTAGCAATTGTGCGAACCAGCTGGATAAAAAGGCCGATTTTGAACCGAATCACTGGAAAGCACTGGAAGGTACCATGTGGAGCGAAGTGCCTGCCGTGCAGGTTTTAGTCTGGCGTTTGCTAAACAAACTGAGTAATGAAAGTTGGGCTGCAGACTTATTGGAAATGCTTTACCTGGAAGAGGAAGTACTGGCCTGGGCTGAGAATTATGCAAAATATGATACTGACGATACGGTAGCTGTACATAAAGACAGTAACGGTAATACATTGCACAATGGCGATACGGTGGTGTTAACCAAATCGTTAGATGTAAAAGGCTCTACTTTGAACGCGAAACTGGGAACTGTAGTAAAGAACATCCGCCTGGTAGAAGATAATCCTGAACAGATAGAAGGTAAAATAGAAGGCCAGACCATTGTAATACTGACGAAGTATTTACGCAAGCAGGGGGCTTAGTAAATCTCCATTTAAATAATTACTAAAAATGCGGTTTAACTGACAGTGGTTTTTCATGTTTGAACATTTTATGTTACCAAAAGTTCAAAAAATAGACACATATCAATATTTTTTCCGTTTTTATAAAAAAAACTGTGCTATATACTTTGGAGTAGTAAGGGGGATTCTGTAATTTTGCGCCCCAATAGGTTAACTAATTAAAAATTTATAAATAAATATACACCATGGTGGACATTAAGCCAGATGAAATTTCGGCCATCTTACGCCAACAACTAAGCAACTTCGATGCCGGTGCAAACCTGGAAGAAGTGGGTACCGTATTGCAGGTAGGTGACGGTATTGCCCGTATTTACGGATTAAACAACGTAAAAAGCGGTGAACTTGTAGAATTCGACAACGGTACCAAAGCCATCGCCCTTAACCTTGAAGAAGATAACGTGGGTGTGGTATTAATTGGTAGCAGTGAAGGCATCAGAGAAGGTTCTAAAGCTAAACGTACTGGTAAAATTGCCTCTATTAAAGTTGGTGAAGGTTTATTAGGCCGTGTTATTAACATGCTTGGTAATCCAATCGACGGTAAAGGCCCTATAACCGGTGAGTTATACGAAATGCCGCTTGAGCGTAAAGCACCGGGTGTAATTTTCCGTGAACCGGTAAAAGAACCATTACAAACAGGTATCAAAGCGATTGACGCGATGATTCCGGTAGGTCGTGGCCAACGTGAGTTGATCATCGGTGACCGTCAAACAGGTAAAACAGCGATTGCTGTTGATACCATCATCAACCAAAAAGAATTTTTCGACGCTGGTAAACCAGTATATTGTATATATGTTGCTATTGGTCAGAAAGCTTCTACCATTGCAGGTATCATGAAAACATTAGAAGAGAAAGGCGCCATGGCTTATACAACCATCGTTGCTGCTTCTGCTTCTGATCCGGCTCCTCAACAATTCTATGCACCGTTTGCAGGTGCTGCTATTGGTGAGTTCTTCCGTGATACTGGTCGTCCTGCATTGATCATTTATGATGATTTGTCTAAACAGGCCGTAGCTTACCGTGAGGTGTCTTTATTATTACGTCGCCCTCCGGGACGTGAAGCATATCCTGGTGATGTATTCTACTTACATAGCCGTTTGTTAGAGCGTGCTGCGAAAGTGGTTGCTAAAGATGAGATTGCTAAAACAATGAATGACTTACCTGAGTCTATCAGGCATTTGGTAAAAGGTGGCGGTTCATTAACAGCATTACCTATCATCGAAACACAAGCCGGTGACGTATCTGCTTATATCCCAACCAACGTAATTTCTATTACTGACGGCCAGATTTTCCTTGAGACCAACTTGTTCTTAAGCGGTATCCGTCCGGCTATCAACGTAGGTTTATCTGTAAGCCGCGTGGGTGGTTCTGCCCAGATCAAATCAATGAAAAAAGTATCTGGTACCTTAAAATTAGACCAGGCTTTATATCGTGAGATGGAAGCTTTCTCTAAATTTGGTGGTGACCTGGATGCAGCTACTAAACTGGTAATTGATAAAGGTGCCCGTAACGTGGAAATTTTAAAACAACCACAATACTCTCCGGTATCTGTAGAAAAACAAGTAGCGATCATTTACTTAGGAACTAACGGTTTATTACGTGAAGTGCCTGTGAAAAATGTACCGGCTTTCGAAGATCATTTCTTAACTGAAATGGAACACAAATTACCAAACGTTTTAGCTGAATTCAAAAAAGGTATCCTGGCTGATGAAAGCATCAAAGCGATGGTAGAGTTAGCAAAAAGCTTAGTAGGTCAATTCAAATAATTGTACCATAACAATAATAAAAGCCACTTAGAGCAATCTGAGTGGCTTTTATAGTATGGGACGATACTGACAAGTGCATGCATTTTTTGAATGATATCCTATTTCTCTCACAGTAATAAAGATGGCCCTTAGAATTCATTGCACTTCGACAAGTTCAGAGGGACATTGTTATTACTTTATTATCCTGTTCTTCAATTCTAAGTGTCACAAGTCACATCATCCCAATCCTCGTTCATATAATTGATCAGCCAGTTGAGGGCATAATGTCTTTCATATACGACACCCGGGTTTACCGCTGTTATTTCCTGGTTATTCAGCCTCGCATCCACGCAAGCCCAGTCCAGCCTGTAGTACAAATCATTGGCGTCCAGAATTTCCTTTACCGACCGGCTTTCTGTAACGCTGTTAATAAAATCGTTAGGGTCTTTACCTGCCTGTACCGGGTATTCGTCTTCCGGTATCTCCTGTAGCTGGCAGAGTTCATCAGGAAACCCTAAATCTTCAACTTTACCCAATGCCCACATCAAAGTCCAGATACATTCACATTTCCAGGTTTCCTGGTTCTTTTTTTCGGTAGTAGGATTTTCCAGGAAGTCGCGTTCATTAGGCGTAACGTATTGCCAGAGATCGTATTTTTTTAAGTAGTCGATTGCTTCTTTACCAGATAAGCTGTCAAAAGCCACAAAATTAGTCACGGCCAATACGCAAACTCTTTCAGCAATTGCTTTCGCACTTCTTAATTCCACTTCGTTGTCATCCTCAATATAAGGAAGATGTGAGTTTACTTTTATTTTATTGTTAATAGCAACGTCCTCGCTTTCGTACTTACGGGCTTTCTGCCTGTTGGTTATTTCCGCCTGCTTGCCATCATAAAATTCCGGGCTGATTTTTACTTCTAACTCTTCAATGGCGGAATTACCCTGCAGATCTGTAATCAGGTCCAGGTTTTTATCCAGGAAGTGTTGAGAATCAGATTTACTGATGCTGGTATTCGGCTGGGCAAAAACGATGGCATCTAATTCAGATACCAGGTTCTTTACCAATTCAGGAAGTTCTTTAATATCGTTCTTTTCGTTTGATATAGTGAACTCGGTATTTAATGTCACTATCTTATGTAACAGTAGGCTTTTAATCTTAGGGTTTTTAACCGGTAAACTATTCACATAGCCGTAAAGCCCTTTTATATTTTCTGCCAAAGGGCTATTGTCCACTTCTACAATCTGGTAGCTGGCAATACCACGTTCCCTGTAATTGATCTTAAATTCTTTATTGCCGCTGAATAAACCTCCTTTTAAAACAACGGTAATGTATTTGGAGTCATTATCACTGTTGACATCAATCTTTGCTTTTGGAAAACTATTGTTGATATTAGAAATCAATTTTTCGTAAGCTAAATAGTGCGTATATATGGTACAAATCATAGGGCAGAATTTAATAGTAACTACAATTTTAGTACAATATTTTGAATAAAAAAACGGCAATTACAATAAACTGAGTAATTGCCGTTTTTCTTTTTTATTTTGACTAGAAAGCGGGGTTGTCATGAAGTTTTAATTCACTGTCGCTATTGGCTTCCATCCATTTGTCTATTAACTGGTCCATTTTAAAACTGATATAATCAATATGGTTCAGGTCTGTTTCAGTTATGGCTGCATCCGGGTGCATCAAATCCGTAATGGTCTGAACTTTTTTATAATCGGTTTTTGGTAAATCCAGGTCAACGATTAAAAGGTCCATTTTATGGTTGTTGATCGCGTCGATCGCTCTTTCTATATCTGTCTCGTAATTGACTTCCGTATTTTTAGTAGCCAATATTGTTTTCACGTTATCTAAATTTGTATCTGTTGCAGCTACTACCAATGTTCTTAAAGTTCTCATACTGTCTCCTTTCTTTTGTAGCACAAAATTACACAGGCCATTCATTTTGAATATTAATGTAGATTAAGGAGTATTTGACTATTTTTTCGTATATTATTTAATTAAACCGAAAGTTATGTTTCTGAAAGTGGGTATTATAGAATCACTGATAAGCTGCAATGCAGCATTCTATTTGTAGCATATTATATTGAATTATTGCAGAATTGCCATAGCCTGGTAACACCTTATACTGCCGCCCGAGATAGCTTTGGTTTGTTAATATTCGTATGGTTTAATCCAGGTATGGCATCAAAAACCTTAAAATAATTGGAGCCAGTATAGAAGTCAGGATACCGTTGAAAATCATGCCTACGCTGGCAAAAGCGCCGTATTTTTTACTTACTTCCATTGCCTTTAACGTGCCTAATGCATGAGATGCCGTGCCCATCGCAATGCCCTGCGACATTGGGTTGGATATTTGAGAGAGGTTCATAATGTGAAACCCAACCATACTGCCAAAAATACCCGTCATCATTACACAGGCCGCTGTTATAGAAGGGATGCCATGTATGGATTTAGATACTTCCAGGGCTATAGGTGTACTCACCGATTTAGGTGCCAGCGATAAGATGATGTCATTTTCAGCACCGGTCCATTTTGCCAGTAGTACCACCGATACAACGCCTACAATGCATCCTGCAAGCTGGCTGGTAATTATCGGGAATAACTGCTTCTTTATATGCTCCCATTGTGTGTATAGCGGAATGGCCAGTGCTACAATAGAAGGTTGTAGAAAAAAATCAATGTATTGGCCTGCTTCTTTATATTGTTCATAAGGAATATTCAGTACCAGGCAGTAATTGATTAATACCACCATTGAAATGATGATCGGGTTGAACAATATCCACTTTCTTTTAGATGTCAGGTAATTGCCAAACGCATATAAGGTCAATGTTAAGAATAACAGGAATACCGGGTTGGAAAGATAATTCATTGCCTGTTTCTTAAGAATTGATGAGTAATGCCGGTTACAAAAACAACCAGGATAGTGCTGGCAAGCGTCGCAACTAAAATTGGAACTAAAGATTTACTCATAATGCCGAAATAGTTGATCATGGCCACGCAGGGCGGCACAAAGAATATGCCCATATTCTTTATCAGGAAAGCACTTAAGCCCTCTACATCTTTTAACCGGATTATTTTTAGTTGTAATAGCCCCCAGAGTGTCAGCATGCCGATAATGCTTGCCGGAATTTTTACATGGGTCAGGTACACGATTAATTCACCAAATGCCAGGCATCCGAAAATGATAGCCAGTTGTTTAATTGAATTCATTTTACTATAAAGTTGCGCCTTTCAAATTTACAACAAAACTATTCAGCATCATTTACTCATTCCGTAACAAATAAGCCGTCTTTCATTACTAATTTCCTGTCGCACAGGTCCGCCAGGTGATTATTATGTGTAACAATTAAGAAAGTCTGCCCGATAGCATCTCTCAGTTTAAAAAACAGTTCATGCATTTCTTCCGCCAGGTGGCTGTCAAGATTACCCGTTGGTTCATCCGCAAATACAATGTCCGGGTTGTTAATTAAAGCCCTTGCTACAGACACCCGTTGTTGTTCCCCTCCGGACATCTGTGAGGGCTTATGCTCCAACCTGTGCGCCAGTCCCATGGTTTCCAGCAGCTCTTTCGCCCTCTTTTCTACTGCGGATTTAGAAGCACTGCTGATATAGCCCGGCATGCATACATTTTCAAAAGCAGTAAATTCCGGTAACAGGTGGTGAAACTGGAAGATAAAACCTATATGCTTATTGCGGAATGCCGACAATTTATTGCCGCTTAAAGCCGTTACATTTGTATTATTGATATACACTTCTCCCTTGTCCGGCGCATCCAGCGTACCCGCAATATGTAACAATGTACTTTTTCCTGCCCCGGACGAACCCACTATACTCACTACTTCGCCTTCTTTAACCTCCAGGTCAACCCCTTTCAATACCGGAAGTGCGCCATAGTTTTTGTATATACCTTTTGCCTGTAACATAATAAACAATTAATAGAAATGTAAATGTAAAAGAATGTGCTCTAAAATAATCTTTTTGAATAAAAACAATACTTTTACAATCTCGAAAGCACCGAAGTATATTGTATATCTAATAAATTAATTGCATGACAGAAGAATTGGAAGACATTACAAAACAGCAGTCGATGCACGAAGAATTTGAGCAGCTTATCGCCACGGATAAAAAAATGGAAATCAGGAATTTCCTGAATGACCAGAACATCAGCGATGTGGCTCAGTTAGTGTACGATTATCCAGAGTATGAAATTCAAATTTTTGTATCTCTTAATATTAACAGAGCTGCAAGCGTTTTTAAAATACTGGACTTTGCCGAGCAGAAAAGGATTATCAATTCTTTACCGCCTTTCAAAACGGCAGAATTATTAAATGAACTGCCAAGTGATGACCGTACGGATTTCTTTGAAGAAATGCCCAGCAGCGCCGTTCGCGAACTCATCAAATTATTAAATCCTGAAGAACTTAAAACAACCCTTAGTTTACTCGGTTATCCGGAAAACAGTGTCGGCAGGTTAATGACCACCGATTATGTGTATATCTATGCGGACGATACGGTAGCGCAGGCTATAGAAACCATTCGCCGTTATGGTAAAGATTCGGAAACGGTAGATGTTATTTATGTGATAGATGATAAGGGAGATTTATTGGATGACTTAAGGATCCGGGATATCATATTAGCGTCCCCGGATAAAAAGATAAGCGAACTGATGGATGACCGGGTGATTGTACTACATGCGCACGATGACCAGGAAGTTGCCAGTGATGCTTTTAAAATGAATAACCGCGTGGCTTTACCGGTGGTTAGCAAAAGCAATAAATTATTAGGAATTGTTACCATTGATGATATCCTTTGGGTAGCGGAAGAAGAGTTTACGGAAGATATCCAGATGATCGGGGGTACACAGGCTTTGGATGCGCCTTACCTGGATACACCGATCATGAAATTATTCCGCAAAAGAATCAGTTGGCTGGTCGTACTTTTTTTAGGGGAGATGATTACTGCATCCGTTATGCAGCACTATGAAGGCGCTTTAGAGAAATTCGTGGTGCTTGCTCTTTTTATTCCTTTAATTATAAGTAGTGGTGGTAACAGTGGCAGCCAGGCAAGTACCCTGATCATCCAGGCAATTGCCACCGGTGATGTCAGCCTTTCAGATTGGTGGAAAATAATGAAGCGTGAAATCCTGAGCGGGTTAATGCTGGGCGGCGTATTAGGTATCGTTGGTTTTACAAGAGTAATTTTATGGAATTCGGTACAACCCGGTGTTTATGGCGAACATTTTGTGCTGGTAGCCTGGACCATTGCTATTACCTTGTTGGGGATCGTGCTCTGGGGCACACTTTCCGGCAGTATGTTGCCGCTCGTACTTAAGCGGCTCGGCGCAGACCCTGCTGTCAGTTCAGCGCCCTTTGTAGCCACTTTGGTAGATATTACAGGCTTGCTGATTTACTTTACAGTTGCTACAACAATCCTGTCAAGTGTAATGGGGTAGGCACTTTAACCCTGGCAACAGCTCTTTCTCACAGCAGATTTTTTATTTGGGGCTATCGGCTGTTGGTACTTTATTCAACTTTAGTCCGGCGTACTTAGGGGTTCGCTATGCTCCGTGCTCCTGCGTCGCACCAGCTCGTACCTCGCTGCCCACGTATGCCGCAGCCTTTGAGCTTTTGCAATACTATTTTGCTATTGACTATAAAATTCACGCTAATACCTATGTGGAAAGCAGGCCGGCGAAATTATACACAAAACCTGTTCCTCATTTTGAAGTGATGGCTTTCGCACTGCGCCAGGGATAGTAGCAAAGTACCCCGCAAAGCGGCATGAATAAAAGGTTGGTCGATAATATACCAAACGGTATAAAACGAATGGGCTGCCGCTGCGGCGTACTGCGGATAGCCCGGTGCATTGGCGCAGATACTGAAAAGATATTACGGAAATGATGGTATCTGCTCTGGAAAAGCGCGCCAAATGCAGGCGCCCAAAGAATAAAAAGTTCGTTATATTTATAATGCAATTGAAATTTGAAAAATGAAAATAGGAATCGTACAACAGAATTATCATATAGGCAATTTTGAAAACAATACTCAAAAAATAATACAGGCAATTAACGAGGCAAAAACGAACGGTGCAGAGCTGGTCGTGTTTTGTGAATTGACGGTTTGCGGTTATCCGCCAAGAGATTTTTTAGAGTTTAACGACTTTATTGAAAAATCGAATGCCGCTATTGAGGAAATTTGTAAACATACCTATGGTATTGGTGTATTAGTGGGAGCGCCTCAGAAAAACCCGGTTTTAGAAGGCAAGGATTTATTTAATGCGGCATGGTTCTTATACGAGGGTAAAGTACAGCAGGTGGTACATAAAACACTCTTGCCTACATATGATGTTTTTGATGAAAACAGGTATTTTGAACCTGCTTATGACTGGCATACCATTCAATTTAAGGGCAGGAAATTGGCCGTTACCATTTGTGAAGATATCTGGAACCTGGGAGATAATCCTTTGTACAGGATTTGCCCGATGGACAAGCTGATGCCTGAAAACCCGGACATCATGATTAACCTGAGTGCATCGCCATTCGATTATACGCATGTAGACGACAGGCTGGCAATTGTAAAAGCAAATGTATTGAAGTACCAGTTGCCGATGATTTACTGTAACTGTGTAGGCAGTCAGACCGAGATCGTTTTTGACGGTGGCAGTGTGGCTTTTGACGGGATGGGTAACCTGCACACACAGTTGCCATTGTTTAAAGAAGCAACAGCCTACGTAACGGTCAATACGGACGGTACTTTTGCCGGTGAGATCTATAAGAAAGAAAGTGAACTGCCGGATGTGGAATTGGTACCGGCTACCCTGGATGCTACATTAAATATTGAACAGATTTACAATGCGCTGGTATTAGGCATTAAAGATTATTTTTCTAAAATGAACTTTAAGCAGGCGATTATTGCCAGTAGCGGCGGTATTGATAGTGCGGTAACACTTGCATTGGCCGTTGCTGCTTTAGGTAAAGAGAATGTGCGGGCAGTGTTGATGCCATCACATTTTTCAACGGGACATTCTGTTTCTGATGCGGTAGAATTAAGTAAAAACCTGGATAATGAATATGATATTCTCCCGATAAAGAATATCTATGATGCGTTTATGAGCGAGTTGAGCCCTGTTTTTAAAGACCTGCCATTCAGCGTGGCAGAAGAAAATATTCAAAGCAGGACCAGGGGCAACCTGGTGATGGCCATTGCTAATAAGTTCAATTATATTTTACTGAATACAAGTAATAAAAGTGAGCTGGCAACCGGTTACGGTACGCTCTACGGCGATATGGCCGGGGGATTGGGTGTTTTGGGTGATTGTTACAAACTGCAGGTTTTTGAACTGGCTAAATACATTAACAGGGAGCGGGAGATTATTCCCGTAAATATTATTACCAAACCGCCGAGTGCGGAGTTAAGGCCGGGCCAGAAAGATTCTGATAGTCTGCCGGATTATTCCGTTCTGGACGCAGTATTATATCAATACATTGAGCTAAGGAAAGGCCCTGCAGAAATAAAAGGAATGGGATTTGATGCTGCATTGGTGGACAGGGTATTGAGGATGGTGAATATGAATGAATATAAGCGGAACCAGTTTTGCCCCATCATACGTGTGTCACCCAAAGCTTTTGGTATTGGCAGAAGAATGCCGATCGTAGGAAAATATTTGAGTTAAGTGATTATGATAATAGAAGATGCCATACAGCAGTTTTTAGATTATATAAAGTTCGAAAAACGATTTTCGAAACTGACATCTGTGTCTTACAGTAAAGACCTGGAGCAGTTTTCTATTTATATAAGGAAAGCGTATGAAATAGAAACAGTATCTTCTATTACGACACCAATTATCAGGAGCTGGCTGGCAGACCTTAAATTCTCTAAGCCTGCTCCGGAAATAACGACTATAAATAGAAAGATATCGTCCTTAAAATCTTTTTTCAAGTTTTTACAGAGGCAGGGTATCCTGTCCGTGAACCCGGCAAAGCTGGTACCTACCCAAAAGCCGCCGAAGAAATTACCGCAATTTGCCAAGAAGGAGAACGTTCTGCAGATCATAAAAACAGCGGAATCTGTTTCGGAAGATTGGAATGGTTACACGGAAAGACTTGTATTCAAATTGTTTTACCAGTCCGGCATGCGTGTTTCGGAACTGGTAAACCTGAAATCTGTGGATATTGACAGTTATAACAATAGTATTAAAATACTGGGGAAGGGGAGTAAGGAAAGGATCATTCCATGCAGCAGGGAATTGATGAGTGAGCTGAACGCTTATTTAAAAGAGAAGGATACCATAGAAAATGTAGATTTTACCTATGTATTTGTGAACGATAAAGGCAAGAAAATTTATGTAAAATGGGCTTATAATGCAGTAAATAAAATGCTGGCCTCTGTTTCGGCACTTAATAAAAAAAGCCCGCACGCATTGCGGCATTCATTTGCAACACATTTGCTGGACGAGGGCGCCGATTTAAATGCCATTAAAGAACTGTTGGGACATAGCAGCCTGGCTGCCACGCAGGTATATACACATAATACCATTGGAAAGCTGAAAGATATATTTAAACAGGCGCATCCAAAAGCATAATTTACAAAACGATGCAGAGAAATTAATTGTAAAAAAATAGCGGGAAAAGTTTTTAAATTAAAAATTAAATCCTATTTTTGCACCCCCAAACGGGACGAGGCTGCGTAGCTCAACTGAATAGAGCATCTGACTACGGATCAGAAGGTTTTAGGTTTGAATCCTAACGCGGTCACAAAATCAGTTTTAAAACTGGAATAGTATAGTAAGTTCTTCGTAATTTTAAATTACAATTTTGGCTGCGTAGCTCAACTGAATAGAGCATCTGACTACGGATCAGAAGGTTTTAGGTTTGAATCCTAACGCGGTCACAAAATTTTAGCCCCGCTGTCTGCGGGGCTTTTTTGTGTCGCCCATGTAACCTCGTTATAATGAAATTCCGCATTTGACATAAAATATTGTTACACTAAGGCATCAATTTTCTATCTGTAAGTTTTAGATCTGCCAGGTATGGAACAAATAGCCCTCTATTTCTTTCGCCTATTTTCCGCGGATGACACGGAACAATACAATCACTGATTATTGGAAGATACCTAAATAAAAAGCACTGCCATTCTTTAAAGTTGGCAATGCTTTTTATTTGTATAGAATGACTATCAGAATTTGATATTGATGCCTGCCATAGCCCAGCGGCCCGGCATAATAGCGCCTAATAAATCGCTGTAACGACGATTAGATATATTGTCCACCTGTACAAAAGCTTGTAATTTATGACACAAACTGTAACCTACTTTTGCATTGGCAACAAAATAATCTTTGGTAACAACCGCATCAATGGCGCTTGCCGTTTGAGGATTTCTTACCTTGTAAATGAAAGAAAGGCTCCCGGTAAGGCGATTGTAAGAATAAGCCAGGGTAGCATTGGTAATCCACCTGGCATGGCCGCTTAAATAGTAACCGGGTTGCTTGCCATCCGGTAATTTGGATTGTAACCAGATATTTCCCAATGTTGCTGTTAATTCCTGGTTTTTCTTGAAATGGTGTTTGAAAATGATATCGGCTTCAAAGCCGAGGTTTTTAACCTTTGCAGCATTGGTACCTAAATCATAAAAAGCGCCGGGCACCAGGTTGTCTTTGCGGGGCATGTCTGCATAGGGTGTTCTTACATAATCAATCATATTGCTGAATTCACGGTAGAACTGGCTGACGGATATTTTCAGGAATTTCTTAATAAAGATATCTGCGCCGATTTCCTGGTTCCATGCTGTTTCAGCTTTCAGGAATGGGTTTCCAACACGGCCGGAAGTAACAATTGCTTTGTTGTAATTATTGAAGCGTTCCGTAAAATCAGCATCACGGATGGTTTTGCCAACACTGGCACGATACTGTACATGGGCTGTTTTGTATGATAAGTTTAATTGTGGTAAAATATTCCACTTGTTACGCTCATGGTAATCGAAACGTAATGCCGGGGATATATTGAAGCGCTCGCCAATATTTTTTTGCCAGACTGCAAAGGCGGCTACCTGCCATAAGTTGTGATTGCCACGGTCGTTGGACTCTATGCCTTTGTTGATAGTCTGAATACCGGTTACCAGTTTGCCGGCATTATTCATGTCTATATCCACGGTAGATAAATACTGCCATTGTTTGGAGATATTGTTGTTTGGAATAGAAGAGGGGTTGAAATAATATTCATCGTTGGCAGTACGATAAGCTATTGAGTTGTTCCAGCGTACATTCTTACGGGTATATGCCGCCTGTGCCTGTATGAGTTTTGACGTGACTATTTCTGATGCGGTATCAGACAGAAAAGAGGTATAGTGATTTTGTGCTGCAAAGTCTCTTTTATCATAAGCAGCTCTTAATGAGAGAACCCAGTCTTTCTGATTATTGTAGGTGTAAGAAAGAGAGGCGGTGTTGTTATGAAAGTAGTTATTGATGCCTCTGAGCCTGCCGCCATTGGCATTGTTACTGGTAATGCCACCGGTAATGGTATGGTTTTTTATGAGTGCGGCACCGCCTGCATTTATTTTCCATAAACCAAAATCGCCTCCGGCCGCCTGTATGCTCGCTTCATTATTTTTTACTTTCTGTGCAAAGGCTTTACTGATAATATGAATAACGCCGCCTACTGCTTCTGAGCCGTAAATGGCACTTGAAGAACCTTTTAATATTTCGATGCGGTCTATTTCGTAAAGGGATATTGGAATATAGCTGTTGAAATGGCCGGTAATAGCATCGTTGATGCGGATACCGTCCAGTATTACCAGGACTTGCTGGAAGGTGCCGCCACGGACCATTATATCACTTGAGCCGCCCATTGCGGACTTGGATTGTACTTCAATACCCGGTAAATAGCGCAATAGTTCATCTATTGATGATACCGGTAACTTCTGGATATCTTCTTTGCTGATGATAGTTATATTCCTGCCGGTCCTGGATGATAAAGTAGGCGAAATAGTGGAAGAAATTGTAACAGGGTCTAATGTGGGATTTTCTGTCTGGCTATAAGCTTTGCCGGCACTTAAAGCAAGAAGCATTGAAATAATTTTAAAAGAATAACGGATCATTTTATTATTAAATTCATGTGAAGATGCAAATGTGCCCCAAAAAATATTACCGGAGCGCATCTTTCGGGAAAATAATGTTGCAATCCGGGTATTCACTATAATATCTTTGTTTGTCCAATATGGGAAAATTAAATTTCGAATTTAAGAATACGTATTTCTACGTATGTTATAATGCAGATTTATAAATAATTTTGAAGTACGAATGAATGAAGTAATAATTATTTAATTTAATATTCATCAGAATCCAGTTAATCAAATTTAAGTTTGTAACCAGAAAAATAATGTTTTATGAAAGACTTATTAAGAAGACATTTTACCACAAATAATATAGCCGCAATGCTAATCTGGATGTTGTCAGTGTTAGTCTATTTATTTTTTATGAACTGAATTTATTGAAAATCTAAAATTTTACCGGCGATATTAAGAGAGGCAGATTTAATGTCGTCAGTCACGTTTCTTTTCCATTTAAGCCTTTCTGTTGCAATGCTGTCCGGATTATTAATTGCTTTGTATATGTTTGGTACAAATGCTGACGGACTATTTATAAAGCACACTGCATCCAGATTTCCCATTGATGTTTTAAAATGTTCCTGGTTGTAACAGGCATTGATATCAAAACCGGATTGTTCGGGGTGCGCATAATTAATGTATAACGCAGGTTTATTATCCTGGGAAAAATCTAACCCCATTGTTGACCCCAGGTTGATGACGCCGCAAGAGTGCTTTGTAATGTTATTTAAAAGCTTCAGGTCCTCTGATACCGGAAAGAAATTCTCCCATTCCATTGCGCCAAAATGTGGCCATACCGGCATGATTACTTTTGCCAGGTGTGGATATTTGTTTGCTACTAGGTCCAGCCTGCCGGTATTGTCCAGTGGTGATGGGCGGACGATGATATAAGGTTTGCTGTTTAAGCCTGTTTTGTCATTTTCCAGTGCTTCTAACAGATCATTAAGGTATAAATGGTCGTTATTGACTGACGGTTCATTACCTGAATAGCAGAATAATGGCCTGCTGGCAGGTAGTCCATATTGATTGCAAAAATCTTCTTTGGATAAATTTAAGGCACTTTTGGAGTAAAACTCGAATTGCGGGGTGCCGGTTATGTCTATTTTATCTTCCGGAATATTCGGATAAAATCGCTGAAGGTCATGTTTCATTAGCTGGCTCCACACGAAATATTTATCTGCCCAGAATGTGTTTCTTGATTTAGGAAGGTTGTCCCAACTGAAAATGACACAGATGGTTTTGATATTTAATTCATTGGCTTTGGACATAAAATAGCCGGCTTCTACTGAGCGCTGGTGTGTACATAGAATCACTTCCGGGTTGATGTCCTTTAAAAGTGTTTCGCAGCTTTTGCCGGCATCACTTTTATTCATTTTAGAAAAAAGGAATTTTTCGGCTCTGGTAAATGTTTCAATGTTTTTCGATAACTTTTTGCCTACGAAATTGATGAATTTATATAGGAGCCTTTTTTTTATATCTGTACTTCTATATAGTTCATGCCAGTTTTTACTCAGGGTAGGATTCTTGGCTACTTTGAAGTTTAAATTCATTCTCCCCTGGTATAAACTTCTGCGGAATATATCACAAAATCTTGTTTCAGTGATATTACTGAATGACACAAAGTTTAAGTGAACATCCGGGTGTGCCTGTTTTATTTCATCAACAATCCCCTCGGGAAATTTATGAATAATTGTTATCTCATTGCCTTTCAGGTAAGTTAAAACATCTGAATATAAGTAATTTCTTAAACCAATACCATCCGGAACGAGGAATGCAATTTTCATTTATTAAATAAGTTTGTTCTTTAAAGATATTTTTCCCTGGTGATCAGGCGATATCAAAGAATGATGTTTTAATGCCCAGGCCTGGTGCGTATGGTATTTTGAAATTGGACGTTGTATATTCTAACCCGGAGGCGATATCGCTTTTTAAAAGAAGCGGCCCGTCCATATCAAGATAATCAACCAGTGGTGATAAGTGTGCTACTGCGGCTGAACCGATACTTGTTTCGTTCATGCCTCCCAGCATTGTTTTAAGGCCGTTTTCTTTTGCATACCTGATCATTCTTAAAGCTGGTGTAATGCCACTGCATTTTGTAAGCTTTATATTAATTCCATGAAATTTACCAATGCATTTGTCAATATCGGATTCAAATACGCAACTTTCGTCGGCAATTAAAGGAATGGGGCTAAAGTCGTAAAGTTCAGGCATATCTTCAAAATTATCTTTTGCTAACGGCTGTTCTATCAACTCTACATTTAAATCTTTAAAGGCTGTAATGTTCTCTTTAGCTTCTTTTAAGGACCAGCCGGCATTGGCATCTACCCGTAGTGTGCTGTCTGTATGTTTTCTTAATGCTTCAATAATGGCAATATCATTTTCAGTACCCAGCTTTATTTTGTAAACCGGCCAGGGTTTTTCCTGCATTTTGGCCACCATTTTTTCAATGGAGTCTATACCGATGGTGAAGTCGGTTTGTGGTTCTGCAGGGATCCCGTTCGTGAAAAATGTGAACAGCGGTTTGTTATACATTTTTCCAAAAATATCCCAGGCAGCAATATCTAATGCGCAAACGATAAAAGGGTTGTTCGGCAACAGGTGGTGCAGGTAATGCCAGTACCTGTCTGGTGTAGTAAAGGCGAACTTTTCTATAAATGCCTTTTTTGTTTCTAAAACATTCAACATTGTTTCAATGCTTTCCGGGTAGTATCTTATTGCCGGAGCTTCGCCATAGCCGGTAATTCCCCTGTTTTCTAAGCTTACAATAATGGATTCCTGGCTTTTTTTTGTACCGGAACTTATTGTAAAAGGGTGTATGAAATCAATATTTGAAGTTTTGAAATTTAATATCATGCTCATTATTAATAGATGTGGCAAAGTTGTAGAATTTATTTCAAAGTTTTCCTTGCGATTTTACGGGGATAATATTATTTTTATTTCAGAATCGTTAGTGAATTTTAACAAAATTTAAAATTACCTTTTATCTTTGTTACGATTATCTTATGAAAATTATAAAAATTTAACTATTCAATCAATAAATATGAAGAAAGTACTACTGTCTGCTTTTTTATTGGCTGCGTTACAATCTAATGCCCAATTGTATATTAATAACGGTACGCTTTATATAGATAATGGTGCTGTTGTTTCTGTAGCGGGGAATGTGGAGAGTAATACCAATATACAGGTAAACGGACCAACAGGAACGGGTAAGTTGCTATTGAACGGAACGGGTGCTCAGAATGTAAACATGAATGGTTTTGCCATTCCTAATTTAGAAATCAATAATGCGGCTAATGTAACATTGACAGGGGCTGCAAAAGTGTCGAATAATCTGAATTTGGTAAACGGTAAAGTTTTATTAGGTTCTAATAATTTAAGCCTGGCCAATACTGCAACGGTAACTGGGCAGGGTGATACCAGGTATATTGTGAGCAACGGGACCGGTGAATTAAGAAAAGAAATATCTGCGGCCGGTACTTATTCATTGCCTGTCGGAAATGCTTCAACGTATAACCCGGTTGAGATTGTTCAAACAGGTGGTACTTTTTCAAATGCTTATGTAGGGGTGAGAAATATTGAAGGTAAACACCCGAATGCGCATGTAAGGGTTTCGGAATTCCTGAAGACTTACTGGTCCTTGACCTCAAGTGGTATAACGGGTGGCACGAGGACTGCCACCGGTACTTATAATAACGCCAGTTTTGAGGTGACAGCACCTGGTGTAGAAGCTGATATCTATGCATTTAATTATAACGGGACACAATGGGCATTAGGAACTGCGCAGAATGCTGCCAATAATACGGTATCAATGAATGTGGCTGCTTCGGGCACTCAGCATTTGTATGGTATGAACAAATTTGTATTAGCTGTTCCTAAAGTATTTTTACAAGGCGCTTACAATAGCAGTACGGGCTTAATGAATGATTTATTGAGAACAAGTGCCGCTTATTCGATTGGTAGCCTGCCTGCCTCAAATTTATTGCCGTTAACAGATCCGTACAGAACTGCACCATACAATGCTAATTTCTCACATGTAAATAATGCTAACGCTGAAACGATATCTTCGGATGTTCTGAAAGATCTGGCTAATCCCAACGACCAGATTGTGGATTGGGTGTTCGTAGAACTAAGGGAGAGATCATCTAATACGGTGGCACCTGTCATACAAACAAGAGCTGCATTATTACAAAGAGATGGTGATGTGGTTGATATTGATGGTGTTAGCCCGTTGTTCTTTAAAAACCTGGACGCTAAAGCGACTTATGTTGTTGCTGTAAGACACAGGAATCATATTGGGTTAAGTTCAAACCCGGCTACGGCAAGTAGTTTAGGATTGCAGTCAACTGCTATTGATTTGACTACTGGTACTATTTTTGGTACTGCTAATACTAATTATGGCGTTGTAAATGGTAAAAATGTATTGTATGCCGGTAATGCGAACTCAAATACGAATGTGAGATACGGTGGACCGTCCAATGACAAGGATTATTTATTATCGACAATATTAGGAGGTAATTCAGTGTTGCTTCAATCGAATGTTTATAGTGTCGGAGATCTGAATATGAATAGGAATGTAAGATACAGCGGCCCGTCAAATGATAAAGATTATTTATTATCAACAATTTTGAACGGAAGTTCTGTTGTTATAAAATCTCAAGTATTACCTAATTAATTATTATGAAAAAGTTATTTATATTTTCCGCATTAATTTTAAGTGTTAGTTTGTCTTTTGCACAAACCTGGCAGGCTACTATAAAGAAAGGCACACAGACGAATTCCGTAAAATTATTTTTAAAGGCTTCGGAGGCCATTACAAATCAATATCTGAACTCATTGGAGTTTGCTATTTTAATACCGGCTACGGTGAATCCGCAGCCTGAAGTAAAGCTATTGAGCAATAGTATTTCTCACCTGACCTGGGAAGGTTTTCCTGCTGCCAAACAGGTTTCTGATGAAACGTTCCTTGGTAAAGCTTTTAAAAGCTATTATTTCCGCGCAGATGGCAGTAATGTTGCCAATAATAATTTCCCGGCAACAGAATTTGAAGCGGTGGAAATTATATTGACTGGTGCCGGACTGACTGATGTTTATTTAGCGCAGTTACCGGACGGCGGTTCTACCGGTTTTGTAAATTTTTACCTGGCGACAAACATTAAAGCGGATGCTAATGATGTTAACCCGTTCTATGGTTCAGGTTCTTTTAACGATGGGAAGGGATATTCCGGTGAGTCTTATGTAAAGTTGACTGATGTGGATTTGCCTGTAAATTTTATGTCGTTTTACGCATTAAAAGCATCTGGTGCTTCTAAATTGGTTTGGGATGTTGAAAATGATATCAACAATCAATATTTTGAAATTGAAAGAAGTGAGGACGGAAGAAATTACTCTAAAATTGGTTCCGTGAATGCAAAAGCAAACGGTAAATCTTCTAATTCTTATGAATTTTTAGATAATGGTTTTCAAAATGCCAATGCTGCTTCTGTTTATTACAGAATCAAACAGGTAGATAAAGATGGGGCTGTTACTTACAGCGTGATCCGTACTTTGAAAATTGATAAAAATGCGTTGCTGAACTTATTCCCTAATCCTGTAAAATCAGTTACTAAATTAAGCTTTGATTCTAAAACGGAATATAAAGCATCAATTTTAGTTAGAGATATTTCCGGTAAAATAGTTTTAAATAAGGCAGTTTTGGTAAACAAAGGCGTGAACAATTTTGATATCAATTTACAAAATGTGGCTGCCGGTGAATACAATGTTACATTGTTAAGCCCGGCGGGTTCTGAAAATATTAAGTTGACCAAGATTCAATAATTCAATTATTTCTATTGAAACTAAAAGAGTTGCTTTGATTAATCAAGGCAACTCTTTTAGTTTGGATTTGTTTAACAGTATTACAAATGCTCAGAGGCTGCCGGATACCGCAGGTGGCGAGGTACGAGCCAGTGTTTTGTACGGCTGAATGTTAAAGGGTTTACTGGAATATAGCGAATAATATTCTGAAGGACTTGCCGTACAAAATACCTGGCCTGGGGTAGCCGGAACGGCTGTACAATAAATGGTAAAAAGCTGAGAGCCCCAAATATTACCGAAAGGTAGAATGGATAATTTTAAGTGCTTTTCAATTTAGTGTTATAGAATAGATTTACATTTGCGTTCCAAATAATAATAAAAATTACAATCATATAATTATGAATTTGATAGAAGAATTAAGATGGAGGGGATTGATCTCTAATATTATACCGGGTACAGAGGAACAATTGCTGAAGGAAGTAACTACCGGTTACGTGGGTTTTGACCCTACAGCGGAAAGTTTGCATATTGGTAGCCTGGTACCTATTCTTTTATTGGTTCACATGCAGCGTGCGGGACATCGCCCGGTGGCATTGATTGGTGGCGCGACGGGCATGATTGGTGATCCGACGGGTAAAAGTGATGAGCGTAACCTATTGAATGAGGAAGCGTTGCAGCGCAATGTTGCCGGAATCAAAAAACAATTATCTAAATTTATAAAGTTTGACGAGAGTGATCCGAAAGCGGCGCTTTTGGTGAATAACTATGATTGGTTTAAGGACTTTTCTTTCATTAATTTCTTACGTGATGTGGGTAAAAACATTACGGTGAACTATATGATGGCGAAAGATAGCGTGAAGAAACGGATTGAGGGAGATACGGGTATTAGTTATACGGAGTTTGCTTACCAGTTGATGCAGGGTTATGATTTTGTGCATTTGTATAAGGCGATCAATTGTAAGCTGCAGTTTGGCGGCAGCGACCAATGGGGTAATATTACTACCGGTACGGAATTGGTGCGTCGCATGGCACAAGGTGATGCTTATGCGTTTACCTGCCCGTTGATTACAAAGGCAGATGGCGGTAAATTCGGTAAAACAGAAAAGGGGAATGTGTGGCTGGATGCGAACCTGACAAGCCCTTACCAGTTTTACCAGTTCTGGTTAAACGCTACGGATGAAGATGCTAAAAAATGGATTAAAATATTCACCTTCCTGCCGCAGGCAGAAATTGAGGTGATTATTGCGGAGCATGATCAGCAGCCGCATGTCCGTGGTTTACAAAAGCGTCTGGCGGAAGAGCTGACAACTTTTGTACACAGTAAAGAGGACTATGATTTTGCTGTGCAGGCTTCTGAAATTTTATTCAGTAATAGCGCAACAGAATCTTTGAAAAAACTTACAACGAAACAGTTGCTGGAGGTGATGGATGGTGTGCCACAGGTGAAATTTTCAAAAGAGGCTTTCGAGGCTGGTACGGATATCGTCAGTTTTCTGGCAGAGACGACTATTTTTCCTAGTAAAGGGGAAGCCCGTAAAATTGCTCAGGCTGGCGGCGTAAGTATCAATAAAGAAAAAGTACAGGGAATTGACGCTAAAACCAATGAGTTTGGTTTGCTAAATGGCCAGTACCTGTTGGTGCAGAAAGGCAAAAAAAATTATTACTTAGTAGAAATCGTATAACGTGCATATAGATATATTAAGCGCTGTGCCGGATTTGCTGGATAGCCCATTGAGTCATAGCATTATGAAGCGCGCACAGGATAAAGGTTTATTAACGGTGAAAGTGCACCAGCTGCGTAAATGGGCGATTAACGCACATGCGCAGATTGATGACTACCAGTTTGGTGGTGGTGCGGGTATGGTGATGATGTGTGAACCTCTGGAAAAAGCGATACTGGAACTTCAGCAGGATGGAAAGTTTGATGAGATTATCTATATGACACCGGATGGTAAAACATTTAACCAGCGTACGGCGAATCAATTGTCGCTAAAAAATAAGCTGTTGATTATTTGCGGGCATTATAAAGGTATTGATGAGCGTATCCGGGAACATTATGTGACTATGGAGATCTCGATTGGCGACTTTGTACTGAGTGGGGGAGAGCTGCCTGCTGCAATTGTTGTGGACGCTATCGGCAGGATTATTCCGGGTGTTTTAAATGATGAAACCTCAGCCTTATTTGACTCTTTCCAGGATAATTTACTGGCACCGCCGGTGTACACACGCCCAGCTGATTATAATGGCTGGAAAGTGCCGGAAATCCTGCTTTCAGGAAATCCTGCGAAAATAGAAGAATGGCGTAATGAAAAAAGCCTGGAACGTACAGAGCAACGAAGACCGGATTTATTGAAATAGATATATGGGCCGCATTTAATTAAATGCGGCCCATATATTTGCTTAGAGATATTCATGAAAATTACGGAGATTTTTCTTGGAAAATTTGATGGGACAATATAAAAAGTATTATTCTACACTTCTTCCTTCGAAGTTACTTAGTTTTTCTTTGCATTTATAACATGTGCTAAATGATGCTCACAATGCCAGGCATAAATTCCAAGATTAGTTTTTAATGAAATTCTTTCTTGAGTTTCCGGATGTATAAAAGCCTTCTCGAAATCTTTTTCACTTAAACTTTTCAATAAGTTGATCCATCTTTCGTGCAAACCTTCTAATATTTTCAATGAGCTTTTGATTGAGAGATATTTTGAATCAGAAAGCTCTGCCCATAAATTTTCAGAGTAAGGTTTTATGGTAGGGATATCTTCGGTTAATGCAAGTTTAAATCTAACCAAGCTATTTATATGACTGTCGGCGCAATGATTCACCACTTGTTTAATTGTCCAGCCGTTTGGCCGGTATTGTTTTTCAAGTTCTTGTTCAGTTAGATCCTTAGTTTCGTCGCTTAGCTTTTTGGGAAATGCCTCAATTATTTTCATCCAACCTTCAATTGTATTTCTGTCAATGTTTTGAGGTTTTTGAAATTTTCCGATTGGATATTTAAGCTTCTCTATGTTTTGTTCCATTATTAATCTGATTTTTTTAAGTATGTAAAATAAGTCAGTCCTCAGAAAAATTTAAAGTTAGTAAGGGGCCAAATAATTTTAATGATTAAATATAATATTAAACCATTAATGGGACTACATGGTGTAGTGAGCGTCCCTATATTTTTGAGGATAAAGGTAAAAAGTACAGATTAACAATTAATAAGTTATTCCCGCAAAAATAAGTATAGCAGCCTCCTAAATATGCGAATAGTTATAAACTTCTGTTCGCGTATTTAAGAGGCTGCACTGTAAAAAAATTATTCTGCAACGGCCATTTCAGGCTCTTTTGCATCCAGTTTATCCAATTCCACCCGTAAATTATCGATGATAAAGTTCTGGCGGTCCTGGGTATTTTTGCCCATATAATATTCCAGCATTTTCTGGATATGGTCACCATGTTCCAGCACCACCGGTTGCAAACGGATATCATCACCAATGAATTTACCAAATTCATCAGGACTGATTTCTCCCAATCCTTTAAAACGGGTGATTTCAGGGTTCTTACCCAATTTGCGAATCGCAGCAAGACGTTCTTCGTCTGTATAGCAATAAATAGTTTCCTGCTTGTTGCGCACGCGGAATAAAGGCGTTTCCAGGATATGTAAATGACCGCGTTTCACCAGGTCAGGAAAGAACTGAAGGAAGAAAGTCATCATTAATAAACGGATATGCATACCATCCACATCCGCATCGGTAGCCAGGATAATGCGGTTATAGCGCAAATCATCAATGCCTGCTTCAATATTTAACGCATGTTGCAACAGGTTAAATTCCTCATTCTCATATACCACTTTCTTGGTTAGTCCAAAGCAGTTAAGCGGTTTCCCCCTTAAACTAAAAACGGCCTGCGTATCTACATTCCGGCTTTTGGTAATAGAACCACTCGCACTATCGCCTTCCGTAATAAATAAAGTACTGTTCTGCATTTTTTCAGTGTACTCTTCCTTATTTTTAGCAGGAGGAGTGTCATCGAAATGAATATTACAGTCACGCAGTTTTTTATTATTCAACGCCGCCTTTTTAGCACGCTCGTTAGCAATTTTCTTTACGCCCTGTAATTCCTTACGCTCACGCTCACTTTGCTCAATGCGGCGTTTTAAAGCGTCTGCTACGTCTGAGTGCTTGTGCAGGAAATTATCCAGATGCTTGCTTAAAAAATCACCGATAAAGTTTTTAAGCGTCGGGCCCCCTTCATAAGTATTGGTACTGCCTAATTTTGTTTTAGTCTGGCTTTCGAATACAGGCTCCTGCACCCGCACGGCTATTGCCGCTACAATACTCTGGCGGATATCAGAAGTGTCATAATCTTTTTTAAAGAAGTCACGGATCGTTTTCACATAAGCTTCACGAAAAGCCTGCTGATGCGTACCGCCCTGGGTAGTGTACTGGCCGTTCACAAAAGAATAGATATCTTCGCCATAATCATTGTTATGACTGATAGCCACTTCAATATCCTCATCCTTTAAATGTATGATCGGGTAACGCAACTGGTCTTCATTGGTTTTGCGTTGCAATAAGTCGAACAGACCATTTTTGCTGACGTGTCGTTTCCCATTAAAATTAATGACCAAACCAGCATTCAGGTAGCAATAGTTCCATATCTGGTTCTCTATAAATTCCAGCTGGTACTTATAATTTTTAAAAATGCTGTTATCCGCTATAAAAGTTACATAAGTCCCGTTACTTTCAGTTGTTTTCTCTTCTTTGCTTTCTGTAGTCAGCACACCTTTGCTAAACTCTGCCCAACGGCTTTTACCGTCCCTGTACGCCTGAACCTTAAAATAAGTGCTCAAAGCGTTCACCGCTTTTGTACCAACCCCGTTCAAACCCACACTTTTCTGGAAAGCCTTGCTATCATATTTAGCACCGGTATTCATTTTACTTACCACATCTACCACTTTGCCTAACGGAATGCCACGGCCATAATCCCGCACAGTTACCACACCTTCCTTATCCAGTGTTATATCTATCGCTTTACCATAACCCATCATGTGTTCATCCAGGCAGTTATCCATTACTTCCTTTATAAGTACATAAATACCATCATCCGGGCTGGTACCATCTCCTAACTTACCAATATACATGCCTGGCCTTATACGGATATGCTCCTGCCAGTCAAGGGTCCTGATATTATCTTCACTATAAGCAACCGGTTGTTTATTTTCAAAGTCCATTGCACTCATAATTCTAAATCCTTTTTAAGCTTGTGCAAATTTGCTAAAAATTTTCGCAAAACGGAATAATATTTTTTTGTAAACAGATACAACCAATTAATAAGTTAGTATATCTTTATATGGCACAGAAATTGTGTATATAAAATTAATTAAAACAAAAATCAATGAAGCTTAAACAAATCCTTTCGATTGCTATTTTAGCTGGTGGCTTAGCAGTATCTATGCAAAGCTGTAAGTCTGAACCAAAAGACACAGAAATCCAGTCCAAAGTCAGTGCCGCATTAGTAAGTACTCCGGGAGTAACCGTTACTGTAGACAAAGGTGTAGTAACCCTTAGCGGAGAAGTAGCCGATGAGGCCACCAAGCAAGCAGCGGAGACAGCTGCCAAAGGCCTGGAAAAAGAAGGTGTTAAAGGTGTAAACAATAACTTAACCGTTACGCCGCCACCGCCACCTGCACCTGTTGTAACTGCGGATGATACATTATTATCCGGTGTAAACGCTGTTTTAGCTAATTATAAAGGTGTGACAGCCGAAGTAAAAGAAGGCGTTGTAACCTTAAGAGGTGATATCAAAAGAGCTGACCTAACCAACTTAATGCAGGCTTTAAATGCTTTAGGCGCTAAGAAAATTGAAAACCAATTAAACATTAAATAATTATGGCATTACAAGATAAATATGCTGAATTAGTAAGTACAGCACAGGCACAAGGCATTGCTAATTTACAGGTTCGCGAAAACGAAGGTGTTTTATACATCGACGGAGAAGCACCAAGCACAACCGCAAAAGATAAAGTTTGGGAAGTTTATCAGAAAATTGACCCGGATTTCAGAGCAGGAGATGCTGTTGTAAATATTTCATTAGCAGCAGGTGCTGAGCCGGCTTCTACAGAATACGTAGTAAAAACCGGCGATAGCTTGTCTAAGATCGGCAAAGCTTTCGGTAAAGACTGGAAAGAGATCTACGAAGCCAATAAAGATGTGATAGGAAGCACCCCTGATCTGATTCAGGTAGGTTGGACATTAAAAATTCCTTCGTAATTTTTAATTACCCAACGTTCACCAGAACGTCTATATATAAAAATGCCTGGCAATAGTCAGGCATTTTCTTATTTGGGGCTTTCATCGTTCTGCATTCTACGGAGCAATTGTCCGGCATGCTTATGGCTCCGCTACGCTCGGTACATTTTGCAGGAGTTGTTCCTGTAATTGGTTTTCTCAAATTAATCCTGCAAAAATGTACTGGCTCGTTCCTCGCCACCAACGCAAACCGCAGCCCCTGGGCATTAGTAGGCCGATTGGGCGATTCTGATAGCCAATTAGGTGAAAAACATTAATACCAATAAAAAAGCTGCAAATGTTCTTGCAGCTTTTTTATTGGTTAGCCTCTTGGCTCATCGTAATTGATCATCCAGTTAATACCGAATTTATCGCTGAACATACCAAAGTAAGCACCCCAGAATGTTTTATTCATTGCCATTATAATATTACCACCCTCACTCAGTTTAGAAAACAGCTTATCAGCTTCTTCCGTACTGTGCGTGTTGATAGAAATAGAATAATTGTTGCCCTGGATAACAGGGTAGTTCTGGTTGGAAGGCACATCACTGCCCATTAAAACAGTTTCCTTGCTGATAGGTAAACTCACATGCATTACCTTATTAAGTTCCGCTTCCGGAATCGGTGGCTGTCCTTCCTGCGGCGGCATGTCGCCAAACTTAGCAATATGTGCGAATTCTTTTTCAAAAGCATCTTTATAAAAGTTAAATGCTGCTTCGCACTTATCCTCAAATGTCAAATAAATATTTACTTCTGCCATTATAATTATTTTAATGAATGAAAACCAATGGTGTTACCTTCCGAATCGCCGCAGATACCAATAAAGCCATGCTCACTAATGGAAAACTTTTCCTGGTACACTTTCCCGCCTGCGGCAGCTACTCTGCCAATTTCAACGGCGCAATCTTCACAACTGAAATAAGCGATCGTACCACTTCCGCCCGGACCAAATCCATCCATTTTTACTAAAGCACCGGATGCATTGTCACCGGGATACTGGGACGGGAATGCGGACATTTGCATACCGGAGACTTCATCAGGGGCAGGCATAGGCGTTAACTTTACCTGTAATACTTCTTCGTAGAATTTAACTGCTCTCGGCATGTCTTCTACGTAAATTTCAATCCAACAAAATGGGTTCATAATTTTTAGTTTTTATATAGCATTATAAAGGTATGCTAAGATTTGAGTTTCGTATCATTAATTTTAAGTGAATCGCTTTGCATTAATTATTTTCAAGACAGAGCATGATAGAATAACTTTTTATCATTTTTAACTTCGGCTCTGCGATTAGCTTATTACCATATTGAAAAATAAATATTAAATGGGAGTTGTACTAGGCATTATATTTCATTTTCTCGGAGGCTTTGCTTCAGGAAGTTTCTATGCACCATATAAAAAAGTGAAAGGCTGGAGCTGGGAAACCTTTTGGTTGGTTGGCGGCTTGTTCAGCTGGTTATTTGTTCCTTTTATAGCGGCCTGGCTTACCATTCCGGATTTCTGGAGCATTATACAAAGTGCAGATGGCAATACTGTTTGGTATTCATATATTTTTGGCATCCTTTGGGGTATCGGTGGTTTTACTTACGGTTTAGGTGTTCGTTACCTGGGTGTATCATTAGGCAGTACTATCATACTCGGTTTATGCATGATTTTCGGCGCCATACTACCTTCCATTTATTACAATTTTAATCCATCAACCGGAAAAGACAGTTTTACGGACATTGCCACAAATTCCTGGGGACAGGTTGTATTATTAGGTATGGCCGTATGTGTTATTGGTATGATCATATGCGGTAAAGCGGGCGTATTAAAAGAAAAGCAAATTGGAGCAACCGCTGATGAATCTCACGGAAAAGCCAGTGACAGTACAGAGTTCAAGTTCGGTTTAGGCTTAGCTGTGTCCATTGTTTCAGGCATCTTAAGTGCCTGCTTCAACTTTGGCCTGGAAGCCGGTAAACCAATGGCTGATGCCGCAAATGCAGCCTGGAAAATTGCTAATCCGGAAGCAGGACATGAATTTTTATTTCAAAACAATGTAACATATATCGTGGTATTGTGGGGTGGATTAACCAGTAATGCCATTGGCTGTTTTATCCTTGCTGGTAAGAATAAATCGTTTGGTGAGTATTTCAAGACCAATGTACCACGTTTAAAAAATATCATTTTTTGTGCTATTGCAGGTACCATGTGGTATTTACAGTTCTTCTTCTATGGAATGGGCGAAAGCAAAATGGGGAATGGTGCCAGTTCATGGATACTGCACATGGCATTTATAATTCTTATTGCCAACGGTGTGGGTTTATTACTTGGCGAGTGGAAAGGCGTAGATAAAAAAGCGAAAAACGCATTATTATTAGGAATCGCAGTAATTATCCTTTCAGTAATTATTGTAGGTATAGGGAATAGTTTGAAGTAGGGGAAGTATTGATATGCTTCTTAAGAGCAAATTTTACCCACCATAACCCCTCCGAGGAGGGGGCAGAAGCAAAATAGGGATATTAGGTTGAGTAATTGTAAATAGGCTATTACTCGGGATATATTTTCCCACTTAGACTAATCCCCTCCTTGGAGGGGCAGGGGGGGGTACGCAGATTTAAAAAGAACAATTAAAATAAAATATAAACAAAAACATAAACTAAGACAGATGTCGAACAAAAACTATAAGCACGTTAGCTATTTATGGGACGATGCTAAAGCAGCCGAATTAGCAGGCGATGAAGTAGGTTTATTAATTTACCGCAGTAATTTATTAGGCGCAGATTTGCGTTTAACAAACTATGGCGGTGGTAACACTAGCTGTAAAGCTTTTGCAAAAGATCCTCTAACCGGTCAGGAAACTGAAATCATGTGGGTGAAAGGTAGTGGTGGCGATATCGGTACTTTAAAAAGAAGCGGTTTAGCTGCATTATATGTTGACCGTCTGCGCAGCTTAAAAAATATTTATCGTGGTGTAGAGTTCGAAGATGAAATGGTGGAATTATTTAACCATTGCATTTACGATTTAGCCAGTAAAGCGCCATCTATCGATACGCCTTTACATGGTTTCCTGCCATTCAAACATATCGATCACTTACATCCGGATGCGGCTATCGCAATTGCTGCCGCTAAAGATGGTAAGCAGATTACACAAGACCTTTTCGGTGGTACCATCGGTTGGGTAGAGTGGAAAAAACCTGGCTTCGAATTAGGTTTATCCCTTAAAAAATGTTTAGACGAAAACCCTGGTATCCGTGGTATCATGTTAGGTTCTCACGGTTTATTTACATGGGGCGATACCGCTTATGAAAGTTATGTAAACACTTTAGACGTTATCGAAAAATGTGCAGAGTATATCGAGAGCAATCTTGGTAAAAAAGGACCTGTTTTCGGTGGTCAGAAAATCGAATCTTTACCAAAAGAGCAACGTTTAAGTCAGGCCGCTTCATTAGCGCCAATTTTACGTGGTTTTACCAGCAGCAAGCAAAAAATGGTAGGTCACTTTACCGATGATGACCGTGTTTTACAATTCATCAACAGTAACGATTTAGACCGTTTAGCACCATTAGGTACCAGCTGCCCGGACCATTTCTTACGTACTAAAATCAGTCCGTTAGTACTGGAATTAGCACCAAACGAAGACTTAAGCGATGTTGCGGCTATCAAAGCTAAATTAGCACCGGCTTTCGAAGCTTACCGTGCTATGTACACAGAATATTACAACACTTGCAAACACGATAACAGCCCTGCTATCCGCGATACCAATCCGGTAGTAATTCTTTATCCGGGTGTAGGTATGTTTACTTTCAGCAAGGATAAACAAACGACCCGCGTAGCTGCAGAATTTTATACCAACGCTATTAATGTAATGCGTGGTGCAGAAGCTATCAGCGAGTATACTTCTTTACCTCGTCAGGAAGCTTTCGATATCGAATACTGGTTATTGGAAGAGGCTAAATTACAACGCATGCCTAAGCCAAAATCTTTAAGCGGTCGTATCGCTTTAATTACCGGTAGTGCCGGTGGTATTGGTAAGGCTATTGCACACAAGTTTGTACAGGAAGGTGCCGTGGTTGTATTAAACGACATCAACCAGGAGCGTTTAGACGAAGCCGTTGCTGAGTTTACAGCTGCTTATGGTAAAGATTCAGTAGCTGCTACTTTGTTAAACGTTACAGACGAAGCGTCTTCTGCTGCTGCTTTCGATGCTGCTGCTTTGGCCTTTGGTGGGGTGGATATTGTAGTAAACAATGCCGGTATCAGTATTTCTAAATCTATAGCAGAGCACACTTTAGAAGAGTGGGATCGCTTATATGATATCTTAGTAAAAGGTCAGTTCATCGTTTCTAAAGCCGGTGTTGCGGTATTACGCAAGCAAGGTTTTGGTGGCGATATCATCAATATCGTATCTAAAAATGCGGTAGTGGCTGGTCCTAATAACCCAGGTTATGGTTCTGCAAAAGCAGCACAGGCGCACCTTACACGTTTATTGGCTGCTGAATTGGGTGCCGATAAAATCCGTGTAAACACTGTAAACCCTGATGCCGTTATTGCCAACAGTAATATCTGGGCAGGTGGCTGGGCAGAAGGTCGTGCAAAAGCTTACGGTATTACTGTAGACGAATTGCCGGCTTACTACGCTAAGCGTACATTGCTTAACGAAATCATTTTACCGGAAGACATCGCTAATGCATGTTTCGCTTTCGTAGGTGGTTTGTTAGGCAAATCTACCGGTAACGCCTTAAATGTTGACGGTGGTGTAGCGATGGGCTTCTATCGTTAATATATGTGGCAAATAGGGTTTAGTGAAAGCTATTACTCAAAAGCCAAATCAACTCATACGCTTGTCCCCTTCCCGGAGGGGCAGGGGTGGGTTGTATTTAAAAAGTTCTTTGACTTTCTGGGGCTCTCATCATCAGATACTTTATTGAGCTTTGGTTCGGCGTACTTAGGGGTTCGCTCCGCTCCGTGCTTCGTTGCACTTGCACCAGCCGCTAAGGCGGCTGCCCACGCATGCCGCAGCCATTCAGCAGTAGAATTTCTATTTGGCTTTGTCAATCTGGTGGACTAAACCCACCCCAACCCCTCCCAGGAGGGGAGAGGCGTTTTCTGTGTTTAGTTTATAAGTAAATAGTAGATGAACTATTGTTGTATTTATAACCCTGAAAGGGTTAAATGTTTATAGAAAATAAATTGCGAATATTACATTCGACCCTGATGGGGTCGTATATTATTCTATATGTTTTTTCATTCTATAAACATAAGATACTTTCAGCATCTTTCTAAAGTTTGTAAAATAGCCTATCATCGCATAGGCTTATCCCCTCCTTGGAGGGGCAGGGGGTGGGTAGAAAATGTTCAATAGTATTACAAATGATGATGGGCTGCGGCATGGCGTTGGTGGCGGCCTTAGCCGCCAGTACAAGCGCCTTTGCGCGCAGTACCGAGCGTAGCGGAGCCATAAGAACGCCGGACAAATGTTGATTAAAAACAAATGTTCAGAGCCCCAAAAAGGGATTCCTTTTTTAAGTAGAAAACAACTTATCCGAATTCCTATAAAATGTATTTGACGTAGCCTTGTGCTGCGTCAAATTTTTGTATTTCTCTCACAGTTTAGTCAATTACCTTTAAGGAGTGAATCAACTAAACAAAATACATGCACTATGATTTTAGATAAAAATATTATAGCGGAACATAACGATCAATTATTGGCAGACCATAAACGTCGTTTCGATTTTTTGGCAGCTGATATTCCGAATGTTGAAGCGGTTTTAGATAAATTGGTAGCATTTAATATTGCTATTCCAAGTTGGGCATTGGGTACCGGTGGTACACGTTTTGGCCGTTTTAGCGGTGGTGGCGAACCTCGTAGCCTTGAGGAAAAAATTGACGATGTTGGTTTATTGCATGCGTTAAACCGTAGCAGTAATTCCATTTCATTACATATTCCATGGGATATTCCGGGCAATACAGCAGCTATTATAGAGCATGCCAAACAGCATGGTTTGCATTTTGATGCGGTTAATTCTAACACATTTCAGGATCAGCCAAACCAGGCATTAAGTTACAAACATGGTAGCTTACACCACACCGATAAAGGGGTGCGTCAGTTAGCTATTGATCATAATATTGAAGTTATAAAATACGGTGAAGCTTTAGGCAGTAAGGCTTTAAGCGTATGGCTGGCAGATGGTAGCAGCTTCCCTGGACAAATAAATATGCGCAATGCATTTAACAATACCCACGAAAGTTTACAGGCTATTTACGATGCTTTACCGGAAGACTGGAAAGTATTGATAGAGTACAAACCGTACGAACCATATTTCTATTCTACCACCATTGGTGATTGGGGACAATCATATTTGTTGGCTAGTAAGCTTGGTAAAAAAGCAACCACATTGGTAGATTTAGGTCACCACTTACCAAACACCAACATAGAGCAAATTGTTGCTTTATTGTTGAGCGAAGGTAAACTGGGTGGTTTCCATTTTAATGATAGCAAATACGGTGATGATGACCTGACAACAGGTAGCATTAACCCGTACAAACTCTTCTTAATTTTTAACGAATTAGTGGAAGGGTTGGATGCCAAAGGCATTAACCATGCAACAGGTTTAAGCTGGATGATTGACGAAAGTCATAATATAAAAGATCCTTTGGAAGATTTATTAATGGCGGTTGAAGCTATTAAAATTTCTTATGCCCAGGCCTTAATCGTTGATACACCTGCATTGAAAGCGGCACAAGCTGAAAACGATGTAGTTGTAGCAGAAGGCTTATTGCAACATGCATACCGTACAGATGTACGTGCACTGGTAGCAGAAGCACGTTTGAGAGCAGGTGCAGCATTGAACCCGGTTAAACTTTACCGTGATGCAGCTGTAAGAAGCACATTGATTGGTGAGCGTGGTGCAAACACCGTAGCGACAGGATTGTAATGGACAAACCCACCCCAACCCCTCCAAGGAGGGGAGAGGAGTTTTAGATAAAGTTTTTTTCAGTAATACTTAAAATCCTTTTTGCAATTACTTAAGAAAATATTTATCGAATACGCTCATTCCCTCCTTGGAGGGGCAGGAGTGGGTCAAAAATACTAAAAAAGGGTAGCGTAAGCAATGGTTTGCGCTATCCTTTTAAACTATAAAAAGGATATTGAGGATGGCTAATAAAATACCGGTCATAGCAATTTTTGATGTGGGTAAAACCAATAAAAAATTGTTTTTGTTTGACGAGCAGTATCAATTAGTTTTTGAGCGTACGGCAAAGTTTAACGAAACTGTAGATGAGGATGGTGATCCGTGTGAAAACCTGGAAAGCCTGCGTTTATCAGTATTTGACTCTTTGAGAGAGGTTTTTAGTAAGGATATTTATGATATAAAAGCCATTAGTTTTTCTACTTATGGTGCCAGCTTTGTGTACCTTGATGAACAAGGTCAGCCATTGACGCCATTGTACAATTATTTGAAAGAGTATCCTAAAGAAATCAGTGATACCTTTTACAAAAAATATGGTGGAGAAGATTTGGTAAGCAATGAAACAGCATCGCCTGTTTTAGGCAGTTTAAATTCAGGATTGCAATTGTACAGAATAAAAGAAGAGCGCCCTGAATTGTTTGCCAGAATTAAATATGCATTACACTTACCACAATACATGAGCTACTTACTATCCGGAACTGCATATAGCGAGTTGACCAGTATAGGTTGTCATACATTGTTGTGGGATTTTAATAAAGCGCAATATCATAACTGGGTAACGGGTGAAGGATTAGAGCCAAAGTTAGCGCCAATTGTGGCTTGCGATACAGTGACGAAGCCGGCATTTGGCGGTGATTATAAAGTAGGCGTAGGGTTACATGACAGCTCTGCTGCATTGATCCCATACCTGGTTAATTTTCATGAACCGTTTTTGTTGATCTCTACCGGCACATGGTGCATCAGCTTAAATCCTTTTAATAACACTCCACTAACACCGGGAGAGTTAAAACAGGATTGTTTGTGTTATTTAAGCTACAAGGGAAATGCTGTAAAAGCATCCCGTTTGTTTGCCGGTTATGAGCATGAACAACAAACCAAACGCCTGGCACAACATTTTAAAATATCTCCTTCGTTTTATAAGCATATTGCCTATAATCCGGAAACGATAGATCAATTAAAAGCGCTTAATCGGTCGGCAGAGTTTGCTGACAGGGATTTGGACAGTTTTGCAAATATTGATGAAGCTTATCATCAATTGATCATTGATTTGGTAGAGAAGCAAATTGTGTCAAGCCAGTTAGTACTGAATGGTGCGCCTGTCAGCAGAATTTTTGTAGATGGTGGTTTTAGTAAAAATCCTATTTACATGAATTTACTGGCTAAAGCATTTCCAAAGATTGAAGTATATGCGGCATCTGTAGCACAGGCGACATCTGTAGGTACGGCTTTAAGCATTCATCAGCATTGGAATAGTAAACCAATTCCAAACGATATGATTCAGTTAAAGTATTATGCGATACCGCATGTGTAGAATGAATAGAATTGGCAGTTGTTGGTTGACAGTTGATAGCTGATAGTTAAAATGTCGCAGTCATTTTGAAGCGTGAAAGTTGAGGTAATCCAGTGATGAATTCCTCTATATTGTGGAAGGAACTTTCTTCGCTGCGCTCAGAAATTGAAGTGAGATTCTTCGCTACGCTCAGAATGACGTTTGAGTGTTGAGAACTGTTATTATTCGCAGGTCATTTTGACGAGGTGAAATTGAAGTTCTTTTGAAATTGCGGTAATCCGAGGAAAAATCCCCTTGTAATAATTGGGAGTACTTTCTTCACTGCGTTCAGAAGTAGGAATGAGATTCTTCGCTACGCTCAGAATGACGATTACGTGTTGAGGAGTGTCAATAAAGAGTAGTCATTTTGACGATGCTAAATGGTGACTGAATTGAAATTGAGGTAATCTCTGTCTTAGTATGGAGAATATTTTCTTAGAATGAGATTTAAGTGGTGAGAGATATGGTGGTAAAAAAATATAAAGTTTGAACAATGAAAGTAGGATTATTTATACCGTGTTATGTGGATCAGTTTTATCCGAATGTAGCTATTGCTACGTTACAGTTATTGGAGAAACATGGCTGTGAAGTGGTATTCCCATTGAAGCAAACCTGCTGTGGTCAGCCAATGGCTAATAGCGGTTACGAGCATTTAACAGGTGGTTGTAACGAAAACTTTATAGATAATTTTGATGTGCCTGTGGACTATATTGTTTGTCCAAGTGGTAGTTGTTTGCTACATGTAAAAGAACATTTACATGCTGAAACCAGACATGAAGCAGCAAAAGCTATACGTGGAAAATTATATGAGTTAACAGAGTTTTTGGTAGATGTGTTACATGTAAAGAATCTGAAAGCATCTTTCCCTCATAAAGTAGGCGTACACCAAAGCTGCCACGGACAGCGGGGATTGAAGATTTCATCTATGACAGAATTAGTAGCCCCATATTTTTCTAAACCAGAGTCACTTTTGAATCTCGTGGAAGGCATTGAACTGATAGAACTTGATAGAAAAGATGAGTGTTGCGGATTCGGTGGAACATTTTGTGTTGCGGAAGAAGCTGTTAGTGCAAAAATGGGAAAGGATAGAATTAAAGACCATCTGAAACACGAAGCTGAATTTATAACCGGTGCAGATATGAGTTGCCTGATGCATTTGCAAGGTATTTTAAAACGTCAGGGTAGCAAGGTAGAAGTCAAGCATATTGCTGAGATTTTGAATGCCGGGTAAGGCGATTTAATTTAACCACGAAATGGCTGCGAATGAAATTGATTTCGTGTACCCGTGGTGAAAGACTAAAAAGAACAACTATGGCGGCTGAACATAACAATAATGCATTACATAACGGGACGGGATTGCATTCCGATCTGGCACGTAAATTTAATAAAGATGAAGACCGTGTGGACTGGCACGATGAAACCTTATGGTGGATTCGTCAGAAACGCGACAAAATAACGCATGGTATTCCTAACTGGGAAGCATTACGCGAAGCTGGTTCCCAAATAAAACACCATACGCTTTCAAATCTGAATGAGTACCTGGTACAGTTTGAAGAGCAATGTCAGAAGAATGGGGTGACTGTTCATTGGGCAGCTGATGCGCAGGAACATAATGAGATTGTATTAAGCATTCTTAAAAAGCATAGTGTAGATAAAATTGTTAAGAGTAAGAGCATGCTGACTGAAGAATGCCATCTTAATGATTATTTGCAACATAACGGGGTAGAAGTGGTAGATACAGACTTAGGCGAACGTATTGTACAATTGGCCGGTGAGCCACCAAGTCATATTGTATTGCCATGTATTCACTGGAAAAAGGAAGAAATAGGGGAGTTGTTCCATCAATTTATGGGAACACCTAAAGGCAATGCTGACCCACAATTCCTGACACATGCAGCCCGTCTGAATCTTCGGGAAAAATTTCTGACACGTAAGATCGCTATGACAGGCGTGAACTTTGCGGTGGCTGAAACAGGCGAAATGGTGGTATGTACCAATGAAGGAAATGCAGATATGGGCGCACACCTTGCAGATGTGCATATCGCTTGTATGGGCATGGAAAAACTGATTGCCAAACGTGAGCATTTGGGCGTGTTCCTGCGTTTATTAACCCGGAGTGCAACAGGACAACCTATTACCACTTATTCCAGTCATTTTAAAAAGCCGCGTGAAGGCCAGGAAATGCATGTGGTAATTGTTGATAATGGCCGTAGTGTGCAATTAGGAAGAGAATCGTTCCGGAATTCTTTGAAATGTATCCGTTGTGGTGCCTGCATGAATACCTGCCCGGTATATCGCCGTAGTGGCGGTCATAGTTATCATAATGCCATTGCCGGACCAATTGGTAGTATCCTGGCACCGAACCTGGATATGAAAAAATATGCGGACCTGCCATTTGCCAGCACGCTTTGCGGCAGCTGTTCTAATGTTTGTCCGGTAAAAATAGATATTCACGATCAATTATATAAATGGAGACAGGAGATCGTTAAAAACGGTTATTCTCCTAAAACCAAAACCATTGCTATGAAGGCAATGGCGTTTACTTTAAGCAGTCCAACCCGCTACCAGATAGCTGGAAAAGCTGGCCGTTTTGTTTTGAAAAATATGCCGTTTGCTGTAAATAACAAGTTTAATCCATGGTACAATGAACGTGAAATGCCGGCTGTACCTAAGGAGTCATTTACTGAATGGTACAAGAAAAATAAAGGAGGGAAGTAGGAGATGAGCAGCAGAGACAAAATATTGAACGCAGTAAAAGCTGCCCAGCCGGATAAGCAACCCTTACCGGATTTATCGGCCATACCATTAAAATTTGATGACGCGGTTGCTAAGTTTATTGAAGTGTTGTCAACTATTGGAGCTACGGTTAAGCGTTTACCGAAAGATCGGTTTCAATCTGAATTAATGGATGATATTGGCGAGGGCAAAAATGTAGTGAATACAATTTCGGAGTTCGTGTTGGACTTTGCATCACCAGACAAAACAGTGGCACCACAAACCTATGATAACCTGGATTACTCTATTATTCCGGGACAATTGGGCGTTGCTGAAAACGGTGCTATCTGGGTAACAGATACTGAATTCCAGATAAGAGCATTGCCATTTATATGTGAACACCTGATCCTGGTAATTTCTGCGGAAACGATTGTTCATAATATGCATGAAGCGTATGATAAAATCGGTATCGACAATCCGGGTTTTGGTGCTTTTATTGCAGGACCATCTAAAACGGCAGATATTGAACAAAGCCTGGTATTGGGGGCTCATGGCCCGCGGTTTATGACTGCTTATGTATTGGAATAAAATAAAAGCGATTCAGACGAATCGCTTTTATTTTGAGTGCCGGGCTTTTATAATGTGAATCTTAGATGCCATTATTTATTTATCATTTGAGTGCCAAGTCAACGTCTTCTTGAATTCCGGATGATTGTTTTATTGACTATTCGGCATTGTGTAACGGATTTTGGGTTACTGACTGTTGATTAAAATGCTTTTGGCTTTCGGGCCTTCATTAAATAACAGATCCAGTATTGATAACCCGGGTTGAAATCCATTCTGTTGAAATAACTGGTAGTAGTTATTAGTGGGATATCTTTCCCTGCTTTTAGGAATAAACTGATTCCTGTAATCTATAAATGAATCTTCAGGATATGTTTTATGATATTGCTCTGTATAACTGATGTTGCCGGTATATTTTAGTTTTTTCAGCACCCATTTAATAGTTGCTAAATTCAATTCATGCAGGTTCTTGTAAGGCCTGTTGATGATTTGTTCCAGCTCCGGCGCGTAGTGTTCAAAATAGGCTGACTTATTGTAACAACTCTGAAGGCTTCTGATATGTTGTGTTTGCCATTTTTCGGTGTTGTTGATTTCAATGTCAGAAGTGTGTATTTTTTGGTCACGCCCGCCTTTTAGCGGAACGGTTAGTGTAATAATATTAACAGAACCCAATATTTCACAACGATTCCTGTAACTCATTTTTTGAAAGTATTCCTGGTTTTCTATTAGTATATTCTCATGTTTGATCAATGCCTGGTACATGGGAATGCATCCGAAATACTGTGTGTTGAAAATGGCGGTTTTAATATTGGTACTCATGAAATGATGAAATATTTGATACGATCCGGCTATTTGCTTTTATATATGGAATTATGATTTTAATTAATTTAATTCCGTTATCTTAGAGCGGCCAAAGCTAATTTAAAAAACCTATTGTAAATCGGATATTGAAAATTATTTACCGATAAGGAAATATTGTGGTTATTCAGGTAGAGCTGATCAATGGTATTAAGATGAATGGCTGCAGGATACAGCGGGCGACGCCTTAGCGGCGGCCACGGCTACGCAGTATATTTTAAGATGAAGGTTTGTTAAAGAGCCGGGGCGGAACCCCGTAGTAGCCTGTACCAATGTCCATAGTATTACAAGTATTGACAGCCCCAAATACAAAAGACTGTCATTGCTGACAGCCTTTTGTTGATTATTTGAATTTATTACTTTATTTCTTCCATAAAACTTGGTAATGGCAGCCCTTCGATGTTGAATACATTGCCGACTACAAAATCTTTAAAAGCATAACGGACAAACTTAGGTTTTTTGATATTTGGATTAAAAATACTGATGCCTGCACGGGTAAGTGTAGCGGTAGCAGGGGAGAAGTTACCATCCTCACCGGCCAGTTCAAACTCTGTGATTGGTTTTCCATAGGAGGTCATACCACTTGGTACATTTTTGAATTTGATATTGACAACATTGCCATCCAATGTTATTTTATCTACTATGGGGCCTTCGTAAGTAAACCCGGTTTTGCCATAAGTCCTGCCCAGGGCCAACAGGGCGAAACGTTCACCTGCCTCACGCTTTTTCATAGGATGGATGCAATCTTCTTCGCCAATGTCGATTAACGAAATCATTCCGCTGTTTGGTATTTTGTCCAGGCTTTTTCTCTGGGCATCGCGTAGGTAAGCACTGTTATATTTCCCTCCTGAATTGTATGGTGGCAACTGTGCATAATTGTATGGTGCTATTTGCGCAAAGTGGAATGGGAAATCGCCAATGCCCCAATCGTTGCGCCATTGCGCGACCATTGCAGGAAATAAGGTTTCATACTGGTCCGGACGTTCATAATTGCTTTCTCCCTGGTACCAGATAGCACCTTTAATGCCATAACCAATTACGGGGTGTAACATGCCGTTATATAACATTGTGGCAGCCCTGTTGGGTGCCGGGATCTTGTCACCTTCGACCGGTAGCTTTATTTCAGGGAAAGCTTTCAGTCCTGTTGCGCTCATCCATGCTTCAGCATTAGAGCCGCCATAACTGACATTTACCAATCCTACAGGAACATTTAATACCTGGTTAATTAAGCGGCCAAAGAAATATGCAGTAGCACTGAATTTATTGGTATTTTCTACAGAGGCACTTAACCATTGTGTCTGTTTAATGGTATCCTGTTCTTTTAAGTTGGGATGGCGTGGCACTGTAAACATCCTGATCTGGTCATTGGTAGAATTTAATACGGCTTGTAAGGCGCCTTCTATGGGTTGATTAGGGTATCCTTTTAAGGGCATTTCCATGTTGGACTGACCGGCACACAGCCAGACTTCTCCTAAAAGAATATTCCGTAATTCAATTTTCTTACTTCCGTTAATAGTAATGGTATAAGGGCCTCCTGCAGTGGTTGTTACCAGTTTTACTATGAATTTACCATTGGCATCTGTAACTGCACTGTACTCCTTATTGTTCCATGATGTGCGCACGCTTATTTTTTTACCGGGAGCATCTGTTCCCCAGATTTTGGGTTCTGAAGCTTGCTGTAAAATCATGTTGTTACTAAATATAGCAGGCAACTTTGTTTGCGCATAAATTAATGTTGGTAACATCAATAATATTAACTGACACCATTTGAGTGAGGTGCGTTTGAACTTTTTGAAAATCATTTTTATTGTTTTTGGCTACAGTTTTGTGGCTCTGATTTTACAGTTTATAATCCCAGGTCTCTCCGGATTTATCGCTTTTTAGTTTTTTACCGGCTTTTGGTAACACTATTTCGGTTGGCACCAGGCTATTCAGGTAGTTTTCAATATTACTGTACCCGTTTATGGCGATTTTTGGTGAGTCGGATGCATCATTGGGATTTAAACCATTCTTAATTTCATATTCATCAGGAATGCCGTCATTGTCACTGTCTTTGTAAGGAGTGCCTTTATATTCAGGATAGCCACCTACCTGCTGTGGGTGGGTAACAATTCCTTTTTTATAAGAATCTTCCGGTAAACGGCGCTTTACATATTGGCCATGAAATGGTTTTGCGTCAGCAGCATATTTAACTTCACCGGTTTTCGTGCTTTGTACAATTCTTTCATCCACAGCGTCGCGTTTTGGCAATACTGCCCCTACATTTTTTAATACAAACGCATATGCATCTGCTGCAGGTATTACCCCAACCGGAGATAAGTCAATTGGCTTTTTGGCTTTTATTGAAGCATTCATAGAATCCTGGTTCTTTACATCAGGTTGGACGCCGCCATTCCAGTTGTCAGCTGTTACCTTAGTGTTGCCTTCAATGATGTTGCCATCAACAAAGGCTTTTCCAAACGTATTTTTATAAGCCTGGTCTCTGCCGGATTCCGGCTTTAAAATTCTGTAACTGATAGGTTCTCCTGCGGGAGTGATTGGTCCTGGTTTATAGTAGTTGTTGATGAAGTTATAATAGGAGCGGTGGTCGCCACCATCAGCGCTTCTGTTCCACCAGTTGAATACCACGTTGTTTACAAAGTTGAAATCGCCATACATGCCCACGCTTGGGTTGCGGCTGATATTACTTGACCATAAATTACGGGCAAACAAGGTATTTAAACCGCCGATCGTACTACCAAAAGCGTGGTTATAGGTATCTAAACATTCTGAGAAAATGGAGTTCTGAATGGTAATGTTAACCGTAGGTAATTTGAGGTTTTTGCCACTTCTGTCATATACGTGGCGGTACATACTGAAATTCTCGTCCAGGCCCCAGCTTGCGGATACATGGTCGAAAATTAAGTTGCCGACTGCGTTGCCACCCAATGCATCGTCCCGGCGATGTACATCGGTTGCACCACGACGGAAGCGCATAAATCGGATGACTACATCATGTGTGTTGATTAATACGGATTCACCGGCGATGCATACACCGTCACCTGGTGCGCTCTGTCCTGCAATGGTTATATAAGGCGCATTGATATTCACCGGTGTTTTTAATTGAATAATGCCGGCGACGTTAAACACGATGGTCCTGGCACCACCTTGTTCACAAGCCCAGCGAAAACTGCCCGGGCCGCTATCTTCTAAATTGGTTACAACAATTACTTTTCCGCCGCGGCCTCCAAAGCTATACATGCCTCCGCCTTCCGCACCGGGAAACGCAGGTATTTTAGCCTGAGGTAAATCGGATGGTTTGGCAGCCCATGGAATGAACGGTTTCCCTTGTTTTTCCTCTTCAGCCACAATCAGCCTGGCTTTTTCCCATGCTTCTTTAGATGGTTTTTCTAATAATTCTATTGCGGCTTCCGCTGAATCTTTTACAGCCTTGGGGATTGTCGGGTACTGGGAAAATGCTTTTAAACTCCCGATTAATAAGGCAGCGGTTAAACATAGTGATGTATGAATTTTCATGATAATGATAAGTATTTTGGCAAGTCGACCACGTTAAAATAAAATCTGTTTTTTATAAAACAACAACGATACTTTCAATTGATAGCATTAAGAGCAACCTGTTTCAAATGTAATTAAGTATCTGGTAAAAGATGATATGCAACAATATATTCCATTAAAAAAGTAACGAAATACATGACTGCGCTTTTCATTAGATCTACCTTTAACGGCACTATATTTTGTGTATTTTCGATTTGCATTTGCAGTTTAATAATATCAAATTTTTTAACGATTTATGTTTAGCCATTCAGTAAAAAGCGTCTTAGCTGTAACAGCAGGCTTATGCCTTGGTCTATTTAACGGCCATGCGCAGAAAACGGGTTTCAATGAGCGCAATAATCTTTTAAACGATAACTGGAAATTCTTCAGAGGTGGTGCGCTGGGTGCGGATAAAACAGATTATGACGATAGTTTTTGGCGTACAGTAAATGTTCCTCATGACTTTAGTGTGGAAGATTTACCTGGTACAGGTTCTCCATTTGACAGGGGAGCGCTTAGCCAGGTGAATGGTGGGTTCACAACTGGTGGTACCGGCTGGTATCGCAAAAATATACATCTTCCTGCCAACCTGAAAGGTAAGCGGATTGTGCTGCAGTTTGACGGGGTATATATGAACAGTGATGTTTTTATAAATGGGAAGCGTTTAGGAAATCAGCCAAACGGGTATATTCCATTTGTGCTGGACGCGACTTCTCTTTTAAAATTTGATACTGTAAACCAAATTGTTGTTCGTGCTAAAAATGAAGGCGATAACAGTCGTTGGTTTACCGGTTCGGGTATTTATAGAAATGTATGGTTAAAAGTATTAGAGCCGATTCATATAGATAATTACGGTGTACATATCCAGTCTAAGGTTATCAGCCCGGCATTGGCACAACTGAATATAGAAACGCTTTTAAATAAACAAAAAGAAGATTCGACGAAACCGGTTGATATCAGTTATAAAATTATTGCTCCTGATAGGTCGGTAGTGGCTGAAACCCGGGTTGTGCAAACGAGCAGTAATAAAGTCAATAATAAAATAGAGATTTCTAAACCTGTTATCTGGGATATTGATGCGCCGCGGTTATACCAGGCGCAGATTACTGTTTGGCAAAATGGTAAAGCTATTGATAGCGTTACTCAGAGTTTTGGTATCCGTAGTATAGCGTTCAGTGCTGATAAGGGGTTTCAGCTCAATGGCAAAACGGTAAAATTGAAAGGCGGATGTATTCATCATGATAATTATTCTTTGGGGGCCAAAGTATACAGTGTAGGAGAGGAGCGTAAGATACGCATTCTGAAAGAGGCCGGTTATAATGCCATCCGTACATCGCATAATCCAATGTCTACAGAATTATTAGATGCCTGTGATAAATATGGCATGCTGGTGATAGATGAAGCATTTGATATGTGGAGCACTAAAAAGACAGCACAGGATTATCATTTATATTTCAATGAATGGTGGCAAAAAGACCTGACTACTTTTATTAAGCGCGACCGTAATCATCCGTCAGTGATATTGTGGAGTACGGGAAATGAGATTCCAAATCGGGATAAGCCGGAAGTAGTGGCTATTTCACAAATGTTGACAGATTTTGTGCACAGTATGGATAGTACCCGTGGTGTTACGTGTGGTGTAAATGGGGTGGGGCCTGATAAAGACCCGTTCTTTGCCACTTTGGATGTTGGTGGTTATAACTATGCACCTCAGCGCTATGCGGAAGATGCTAAACGGGTGCCTGACCGTGTTATTTACGGCTCTGAATCTTTTGTGAAGAAGTCTTTCCAGTACTGGATGGGTGTATTGGATCATCCTCAGGTAATCGGGGATTTTGTATGGACAGCATGGGATTATATTGGTGAGGCTTCTATTGGCTGGTTGGGGTATCCTCAGCGCCAGGCTTTTTATCCCTGGAATCTTGCCTACACCGGTGAAATTGATGTGCTGGGACATAAGCGTCCTGCTGCTTATTACAGGGAAGCACTTTGGAAGGAAAACGCTTTATCTGTATTTGTAAAATCTCCTGAATTGAGTTTCGACACTGCTAAATTTAAAGAATTCTGGAGCGAGTGGGAAGCGCCCGATGTACACGCCCACTGGAACTGGAACAAGTATTCCCAACCATTGGATATTGAGGTTTACAGTTCTTGTGATGAAGTGGAGTTATTTTTAAACAACAAATCTTTAGGTAAGAAGCCAACCAATCGCAATACTGAATTTAAAGCAATCTATCAATTGCCTTTTACTGCAGGAGAATTGAAGGCAGTTGGTTACAAAAAAAGAAAAAAAGTTGCGGAAAGTATTTTGAAAACAGCAGATGCTGCAACCAATATTTCTGTGAAAGCAGATAAGCAATTACTAAAAGCGAATAACCAGGATTTAAGTTTTATAGATATTGAATTGACGGATAATAAAGGCGTTGTTAATCCGTTTGCGGATAATGAATTGACATTTAGGGTGACCGGTAATGCGGAGCTGATAGCGGTTGGTAATGGTGATCCGAGAAGTGTGGAAAGTTACCAGCGCAATAATCGTAAAGCATGGCGTGGTAAGGCTCAAATAGTAGTTAAATCTGGCTATAAAACAGGTAAAGCGACCGTGGAGATTTCAGGGAATGGCTTTATTTCAAAAACAATTGAATTAACTATTGAGTAATTAAAAACAGATTTTTATTCTTAGCGCTTATCAAATACGAGTCAATCTATTTGGTAAGCGCTTTTTCTTTGTGGGTTTAGTGTTCTAGTTTTCTTTTGTTGTTAAAATTTAAACTGCTTCAAAATAAAAAAAGCCTCACATGATGTGAAGCTTTTAGTAGCTCGTAGGGGAATCGAACCCCTCATTCCTCCGTGAAAGGGAGGCGTCTTAACCGATTGACCAACGAGCCTTTCCGTAATTGGAGTGCAAAAATAAGCATTATTTTTACATCGCCAAATTTATTGAAATATTTTTATAAAATATTTTCTATCAATTAGTTGCCAATAAAAAAAGCCTCACATAATGTGAAGCTTTTTATGTAGCTCGTAGGGGAATCGAACCCCTCATTCCTCCGTGAAAGGGAGGCGTCTTAACCGATTGACCAACGAGCCTTTCCGTAATTGGAGTGCAAAAATAGATATTATTTTTGCACTGCCAAATTTATTTTGTCTTTTTTTGAAAATTAATATTTGTAAGTAGCCAACTTAAATAAACTGCCTCCTGTTGCCTGAGTGGTATATATGCCGAGGCCACAAACCCAATCACTTTCTGTTGTTACTGTACCCATGTCCGTTCCCATCATAACAGATTTTAGTGCTATTGAAAACCTGAACCCATCAGTATATTTCTTACCACCAAATGTTGCATCTACTTTGTTATCTAAAAATGTAATAGTATAAACGCTCTCGCCCATGCCAGGCATTAATTCACTATCATACTTGTACTGCCAGGAATCGCCAACTGATTTGGTCACGTCATAAAGCTTTACAGTAACAGCGGGAATGTCAGTCATCGCCACTTTGGGCATATGCATATAAAGATTTCCATCTGTATCCACACCAAAATATTGAAAGCCTGATACAGAACCAGTTTTGATACTTGTTTTAGCAAATTTTATTCCGGCAATCGTGGTATCACCAAGTCCCTTATATTCGTAAGATTCAGAATTAGCCGCATTTTTTAATATACTTACCGATCCGTTCCTGTATGGGACCAGTTTGCAGTCAGTTACAATTGGTGATCCACCCCCGGTGCCAGTTGAATCATTAGGTATTTCAGATTCATTTATATAAGGCATATACTTTTTACAGCTTGTAATACTTCCAGCAACAATTACGCTTAACGCCAGTCCAAGTGAAACAAATATTCTTTTCATAATTTATATATAATGCTTAATTCTTTAAACAGTCTGAGTTTTTATTCTAAAATGTTAATAGTTCACAAATAAACGACATTTATTGGTGTTTTATTTTATTGAGCATAAAATATTCAAATATGCCTTCAGTAAGAGATATTACTACTAAATTGTTTGCCAAATGTGCTTGTATCCACAATAACCGGTTTCGCTTTAATTCTAATGTTGAGAGGATCATATATTATTTAATGAAAAGATCAGCCAGGCAAAAAAGAATTTGCTATTTGGCTGATCTTAAGTATTCAAATCAATCTTTCTGACATTTAATGAATTATTTTTCGAAAGTATCTACGTAGAATTTTGTTTGAAGGCCTACATACAGGTCAAAAGGAACAATCCTGCTACCTGACCTTCTGTGTTCAAATATTTCAATATATTTATTGCTGTTAAAGAAATTTTCAGAAGCCATATAATTTTTGTAGTTGTTATAATTTATATCGGAATTATAAAAACTGAAAAAATCATAGGACTTAAACAGGCGATCTTTTTTTGATTTCCCTTTAGTAGCCTTAAATACTTTATCCAGAACTTTATCGATGCTATACCTGATATACCATCCGAATAAAACAAGGTTTTCATTCGCGTTGTAATTAACAAAAGGGCTTCTGTTGCTTGGGAATGAACCAACCTTTTTCCATGAACTTACCCGGAACATTTTAGAGGTTAATTCATCGGAATAGCGGTTGCTGATGCTTACGTTTAGAACCCTTTTCATAATCCTGACATTCGTCATAGGTACCTCTGCTCTGAACTTATATTTTAGTAGATTTATATGGCGTCCCATTGTATTCCGGCCATAGGAAAACATATAGAATATTTCTTCAAATGCTTCCTGGTAGGCAAAAGTGTAATTAGATTTCAGGAAGTTTACATAGAAATAGAAATCGGACTTAAACTCTTCTATTATTTTTAATCTTTCAGTTTCATCAACAGCAAAGCTCTTTAGTGAATCAGTGAATTTAGTTAAATATTGATTTAAAAAGCCATTGTTGAATGCATTAAAACTTTTATCGGTAAAAGGGTGAAGTTCCAGTTTGCTTCCTGTAATTACTTTTTTGATATTATATTTTATCCTGAATTTTTTATCAATCATCGATTCTACTCTTTGCGACCTTAAGATGTCCAGGCTGTCACCCAGTAAAATAACGCTGCCTTTTTTGAAATTCTCTTTTAATAATAATGAGTTCCAGGTACAAACGTAAAGAGAGTTGGTTTTTTGAAATATGTCGTATATCTTTTCTTTAGTATCCGGTAGTAAGTTCTCGTATAGGTTAATTAATGTCAGTTTGAAATTGAATGCCTTAGATAGTTTGATCGGGATATCGGTATCAATGTGTCCTATCTCCCCATTATTAAAAGCCTCAAAGCTGATATTATTGGCAATTAAATGAGCAAGATTGAGTCGGCTATCCAGGCCACCGCTTAACGGCAGCAGGATATTTTCATTTTTAAAGTGTTTTTCAGATTCTTTGTTAATCAGTTCAACTAATTCTTTGGCAAATGAATCCATATTGACTTCTTCATCTTTCTGTTTTACCTGGTTTTCAATTTTTGATTCAGTTGATAAATCGGGTTTAAATTTCAATCGCTCGCCGGGTAGTAATCTGAAAACATCATAAAGAGTGGTTTTATTCCCAAATGAAGAATAAGGATAAATACTTTCACATACTAAAGATGATAATCTTAATTTGTAGTGAGTGATATCTTTCAGGTAGGTTAAAGAGGAACTTATAACAAATATATTTTCTACACTGGAGTAGAACAGGTTGTCCATCCCAATATAGTCGTTAAATACGAATTTCTCATTTGTTAAGAAATTAATGTAAAAACCTGTAAAGTAGCCACTCAAATCATCTTCAAAAGTCCATCGATTGTTTTGAAGCATTTCAATAAACCTTTTTATGGAGTCTGTCTGATTCAATCCATCATATAACAGCCTGCCATTAAAAAGCATGATACCGTTTTCATCTTCATAGATGTTAACGCCTTCACTAAAAAATAAGATTTTATTATCAGAAAATCTTTTAAACTGACTAAAATTGGAACTAAGCAATTCCAGATTGTTAAGGGTGATTGATTTCGGAAAATCAATATACATAAAGTTCATAAAAGGGGGAGTTTGTCCAAAATTAGAGATAAAACTAATTGGTTTATATATTTATATGAACTTTTTTTATATTTAAATTAATTTATTGATATTTAATTTTTTAAATTTTTTAATATGATATTTTAGGTAGCGATTTATATATAAATAACTTACTACGCATTGCTTAAATCAGGTATTGGCAGGAGTTTACTCTTGCCATATTTTAATTTCACTAGGAGTGAGTACCGTATTTTAACCGGCCACCTCTCAGAAATTGATCAGGTATTGAAATTTATGGAACATAATTGCAGGTAAATTGTAAAATGTAACATGATTAACGCTTTAACATTTTGGAAAAAAGCGGATTAAAATAATGTTCATTATTTATCTCAAACATTGTAAATTCGCACAACATTATTATTCATACAAACTAAATTATTATTATGAGCACTGTAAAAGTTGCTATTAACGGTTTTGGACGTATTGGTCGCTTGGTTTTCCGCCAAATTTACAACATGGAGAATATCGATGTGGTTGCAATCAACGACTTAACTAGTCCGGCTACATTGGCTCACCTTTTAAAATACGATAGCGCCCAGGGTCGTTTCAATCAGGAAGTAACAGCGGGCGAAGGCAGCATTTCAGTAAACGGTGAAGAAATAAAAATATATGCTCAGCGTGATCCGGCACAAATTCCTTGGGGCCAGCACGATGTAGATGTGGTGTTGGAATGTACAGGTTTCTTTGCAGATAAAGATAAAGCGTCTGCTCATATTACAGCAGGTGCAAAACGTGTGGTGATCAGCGCACCGGCTACCGGAGATTTAAAAACGATCGTGTACAACGTAAACCATAGCATTTTAGACGGTTCTGAAACAATTATCAGCTGTGCAAGTTGTACAACCAACTGTTTAGCGCCAATGGCTAAGGTTTTAGAAGAAAAATATACCATCTTAAACGGTTTAATGACTACCGTTCACGCTTATACCAACGATCAGAATACACAGGATGCACCTCATGCTAAAAACGACCTTCGTCGTGCACGTGCTGCCGCTCAGAATATTGTTCCGAACAGTACAGGTGCAGCTAAAGCTATCGGCTTGGTTTTACCTAGCTTAAAAGGTAAATTAGATGGTTCTGCACAACGGGTGCCTACACTTACCGGTTCTTTAACAGAGTTAACTGCTGTTTTAGGTGCCAAAGTAACTGTGGAAGAAATCAATGCTGCCATGAAAGCTGCTGCAAACGAAAGCTATGGTTATACTGAAGACGAAATCGTAAGCTCAGACATCATCGGCATTACTTACGGTAGCTTGTTCGATGCTACTCAAACGCGCGTTCAAACCGTAGGCGATACTCAATTAGTTCGTACTGTATCCTGGTACGATAACGAAATGAGTTATGTAAGCCAGTTGGTGCGTACTGTAAAGTATTTTGCAGGTTTAATCAGCAAATAATTTTCACTGAATATTGAGAACAAGCCGTAATCCACAAAAATTGCGGCTTGTTTATTTATACAGGTTCTTTTATTGGGGCTATCGGCATGCGTTCATTTTTGTACTTCAGTTCCGGCTGCTTAGGGCTCCGCTACGCTCGGTGCTCCTGCGTCGCACTGGCGCTAAGGCGCCACCCACGCATCCGGCAGCCCGTTAGCCATAGTGCAGATATGAACGTTTGTTAGATTGAAGTCATTTTGACGAGGTGAAATTGAAACTGCTTTGAAATAAAGTAGCCCGGGGAAAAATTCCCTTGTCACAGTGAAGGCTGATTCTTCACTTCGTTCAGAATATTGAATGAGATTCTTCGCTGCACTCAGAATGACGATAGCATATTTGATTAGTTTTGGCTTCTCAGTCATTTTGACGAGGTGAAATTGGAACTGCTTTGAAATGGCGTAACCCGAGGAAAAATTCCCTTGAAATATGTGGATGTTTTCTTCGCTGCGCTCAGAAATTGGATAAGATTCTTCGCTGCGCTCAGAATGACGATAGCATATTTGATTAGTTTTGGCTTCTCAGTCATTTTGACGAGGTGAAATTAGAACTGCTTTGAAATGGCGTAACCCGAGGAAAAATCCCCTTGAAATATGAGGATGTTTTCTTCGCTGCGCTCAGAATGACGGTAGAGGATTTGTTTCCTTAGTAAAGAGCGGCCGGAGTGGTTAAAAAGCTAAATAGCATGACTAATGCCGAAGGGCTGCGGTGGACAGCAGGCAGCCGCCTGAGCGGCTGGTAGGAGCGTAGCGACTACGATACCCTGCAGTACACCGGACAAATGAACAACCTCGTTACTGCGGATGAAAGCCCCAAATAAAAAATATTATTAAAATAAATAACATTAATACATCATGAGCAAATTTTCCGAACATTCATTTCAGGGTGAGACTGCTTTAATACGTGTAGACTTTAATGTGCCTTTAGATAAAGCGACACTTGCCATTACTGATGATACCCGCATTAAGGCGGCGTTACCTACTATTAAAAAAATATTAGCCGATGGCGGCAAAGTGATTTTGATGAGCCATCTCGGCCGTCCGAAAGAAGGACCTGAAGATAAATACTCTCTGAAACATATTGTGCCCCACTTAACCGAACTGTTAGGCAGTGATGCTAAAAAAGTGTTCTTTGCCAATGATTGTATTGGCGAACAGGCTTACATGACCGCGGGTATGTTACATGCCGGTGAAGTATTGCTTTTGGAGAACCTTCGTTTTTACAAGGAAGAAGAAAAAGGAGATAAGGCATTTGCAGAAAAGTTATCGAAACTGGGCGACGTATATGTGAACGATGCTTTTGGCACCGCACACCGCGCACATGCAAGTACTGCAATTATCGCAGATTATTTTGCGGATGATAAAAAGTTTTTTGGTTTACTGATGGAAGGTGAGGTGAATGCTGCAGAAAAAGTATTGCACGAAGCGCAGGCACCTTTTACAGCCATTATCGGCGGTGCGAAAGTGAGCGACAAAATCCTGATTATAGAAAATTTATTGGAGCGGGCTACCGATATTATTATTGGCGGCGGTATGGCTTATACCTTTATGAAAGCGCGCGGCGGAAAAATTGGTAACAGTCTTTGCGAAGATGACCGCTTACAAATGGCATTGGAATTACTGGAAAAAGCGAAAGCTAAAAATGTAAGTATTCACCTGCCGGAAGACAGCGTGATTGCTGATAAATTTGCAGCGGATGCCAATACTCAAACATCCCCAAGCGATGCGATCCCTGATGGTTGGATGGGATTAGACATAGGACCGAAAGCTGCCGGGATATTTGCGGAAGTGATCCGTAAAAGCAATACCATTTTATGGAATGGCCCGATGGGTGTTTTCGAAATGGAAAAGTTCCAGGCAGGTACAAAAGCGATTGCAGATGCAGTGGCTGAAAGTACTGAAAAAGGCGCCTTTAGCTTAGTAGGCGGCGGTGACAGCGTTTCTGCTGTAAACCAATTCGGCTATAATGATAAAGTAAGCTATATAAGTACCGGTGGTGGTGCCATGCTGGAATACTTTGAAGGAAAAGTGTTACCGGGTATCGCAGCTATTAAGAAATAATAATTATATTCGGTTTATTTTTAGGGACGGTATTAATTATCGTCCCTTTTTATTACATATAGACCTTAATTAAGAATTCCAGGGCTAACCTGTCTCCGTTTGGTGTATAAATGGCTCCAATTGTATTGGCTACGTCTGAAGTCGGTTTTAAGTATGTTCCGTTTATGACAAATCCAACAGTATTCTTCTTAAATATATTAGGAGTATTAAGTCTGAGAGAGAAGTTAGTACCTATTGCTGGTGTTTGCCAATATAGGAAATTCGTATATACCATGCCTTTTGTATAATAATTCTCCTGCGTGGATGGAGCAATGTAATAATTATCAATTACATGTCGATAGAAAGGGGATATGGTTGCTCCGAGTAATGTTTTGTCTTTAAGTTTTTTAAATATTCCTAATTTCAGTTCAGGTTGAATAAAACTTGTTTCCGTTTGGTGAGAAGTAGCAGCATCTTGTTTGAAATTGTTTTTGTACAAGCCGGAAATGCCCAGTAAATAATTAACAGGTTTATTTTTATTGAACATTAATTGGTAAAACATGTTAAACTGTGTGTGGGTATATTGGTAATTGGTACCATTATAGATCCTGGTCCAGTTAAGTAAACTTTGTGTATTAAAATCAACGCCTATTTGTTGAGAATGATTGGTTTTGTCCTGAGTTACTAACAAATTACCTTCTGCGTTATCAGATTGTATATACCCGTCTAATGTGTAATTTTTTCGGGATGCGCTGTTTGCATCAGCAGTAAATACATTATCCTGTTGCCAGAGTGTGTATTTAAAGTCACCTTGTATTTTAATGGTTTTAAGAAGTCCGGTATAATGTACGCCGAATCCGTTATAGGTATCATATCTTCTTAAGGGCTTTTTAGAAATGGAGTAACTGGATAATCCAAAACTCAGGAAATTTACCCTTTCCAGATAAGAAAGGTTTTCATCATACATACTGCTTTTGTATTTCACAGCAGTGTTTTCATAGCCGCCACCATATTTATAAGATGCTCCAATAAAGTGGGTACCTAATTTAAGGGTTAATTCCGGGTTGATGTTATATATAAACTGCTTTACATCAACTCTCGGGTCAACTGAACGGGTCGTCCAGTTATTTTGATATCTTATACTTGTACCTATAAACAATCTGTCTTTTAACAACTCGTAGCTCAACAATGCTTTTATATCATAATTCTGGCGCTCAAATTTTCCTGCTTTTCCGGCATAGAAAAAATACGGTTGGGCATCATTATAGATTCCCTGTAAGTTAAATGCCAGACTGTCCTCCCAACCTTTTGTTATTTGTAAACTTCCGGCAACTTTAAACCTGCCAATTTGTTTAAGTCCCTGAGTATAAAAGTTCGCGTCTAAAGTTTGATAGGCTTCAAAACCTTGTCTGTAAGCACCTTTTACATAATTAGAAGACAGTTGTGTAATGCCGATTGAATGTTGTGGTAAACCATGAAGATTAGTAACACTTTTAAACCCTGCCTCAAGCTTATTATTTTCTATCGGGTAGAAAAATAAACTATCCGTTTGTTGCTTTTGGGCATACGAAGATTGAAATCCGGATATGAAAACAATAGATATTAAAAAAGTGCTAATAAACTTCATGGTTAAAAATTATACGTTAATCAGCAAATGAACTTGCTGCTTTGGATGGATCTGCTTTAGTTTTTGTTACAAAATCATTTGCAGAATTATTGGTATCCTGTAAAATTCTGCGACCAGAAACAGTTCTTTTTGTTTTTCTTACAATAGATTCTGAAGAATACTGACCTGATGTATTATTGGTAGGGCCTGCATCTAAGCTAGTTGGCATACGCTTAGGCACGCGACTACTGGCTGTTGAGTGCTGAATTTCCACGGCATCTATTACTTTAGTTTTAGCAACCTGAATATATAAATCTGAAGCCGCAGTTGGTGCAGATGTTAACGTTGGTAATTGATAGTACTTATAACTATTCAGATTTGTTTCTTTGAAAATAACATAAGCATCTCTACCGGTAGCATCTAATACAAGATCCCTGTTTGCTGTAGAGAACAATACTTTTACATTAGGAACTGCCGGATTATCAACATCCCATTTGTACGGAGTGTAACTGGTACCGGCAGCATTGGCCTGAGCTTCCAGATAAGCGCCCATATAAACTTCAAAGTCAGCATTCGCTAAATTAACGGTTAAAGTAGGGTCAGTTATTCCCTGGGTTAAACCATCAGCCATAACATATGGTCCTGTATGATCTAATGCGGTTTGCGCAAGAATAATGCTTTTTCCCGGCTCTACAGGATAAGTGGTACCTGTACCTGGAATCATGAAAAGGTTCTTAAGATAAACATAATCATCGTTAGGGTTTGTACTGGACATTCCGTATGACTGGGCCCAATCGTATTGACCAAGAGTTGTAAATCCGGCCTTACCACCACTTGTATTATTATTTACCCCTATCACCTGACCGAAGTACATGCTGTCCGCATATAATGTTTTATTTGAATTGTTGTAAAATTCAATAAACTGGTCTCTGAAAGAAGCGCCCCTGGCTGTATTTGAGCCCGAATAATAAACCTGTTTTATTACCCAGTCGCCAATTGTTCCTGCTTCCAGTGTGAGTGTAAAACTTTTATTGGTAGCACTAATCACCTGCTGGCTTAAGTTGCCGTTAAACACGACATCTTCATCTACATAAGTACCGCTAAGCTGAGTATAGTCGGTCGCATTGATCGTAATAGAAGCTGTTACTGTATAAGAACCTGGTGCAACGCTTTCAAAAACAGCCACACCACTTTCATTCGTTAAGGCTTCTTTTTCCACATTATTCTGTTGATTAACGATTTTTACTTTTGCCCCTTTCTTAGGTAATTCTAACTCCGCTACATCATCCTGAAATTTAACGTGGAAAGATAAATCAACAGGTTGCACAAAATCTCCGAGGTCTTTTTTACTACATCCAAATAATAAAAGGCTTAAAACAGCACTTATCGATAACAGTTTTTTCATTCTCGTCATATTTAAAAAAGTTAAAACTTATAGTTAATGCCCGCTGTAATACTAACCGGGGAATTGTAGGTTACATACGAATTGTTGGTTGGATTGTACCTCTCAGGTTGCAGGTTCAGGAAATTATAAACACTTAAGGTTACTCTCAGTTTGTTTTTAATTTCTTTGGCTACACGCAGGTTAAGTACCGTGTAAATAAACGCCCTGTTACTAAATGTTTCATCATAACTATCGAGCGTTAAGTAATTATAATCGTCATTTGCAGGGTCAAACTTGGTGATGGCATGATATTCCATGTTTTTATCTAAATAGCCGATTGGTACCCTGGAGTCATTAAGTGTTTTGCTTTTGGTGGCCCAATAAACATCACCAACAATAGTAAATATTAATCCAAGTTTAGGTATATGGGTATCACTACTGAATTTACTCATGATATTCCAGTTTTCATATACTTTGGATTTATAAACACCATACCAGGCTTTTCTACCCGCATTGATGTAGCTGTCACTTACCTTTTTTACATTCTGATCACTTTCTCCGACATCAGATTTTGCATACATGAAAGAGGTGGAAGTGGTAAAGCTGGTCTTAATAGCATTGATTTTAGGGCTTATCAGCATCCATTCTAATGATAAATTGTTGGAACGCCCTCCATTGGTAACGACAGAATATGCCGCAGCTGAATAAATGGCAGAGTCTCCTGATGGCCAGTAGGTGATATTACCATCATTACTCAGCATATAGTTGAACTTAGGAAGGGTCAGCGGCATGAATTTACTATAACTGTTAAACATGTTTTTGTCCATTTTATAGGAAGCAAATACAGAGGTCGACCATCTATGTTTGTTATATCTCAGGCCAGTTTCAAACTGTTGTGAGGAACTTGCTTTTAAGTTTTGATTGGCAACTTCCTGTTTTTGAGTATATACCAGGTAAAGACTTTTAGATTGAATGCCGTTGCCATTATATAATTCAAGTAAAGGAATGTCAATCCATGCAGGTGCAGGGTATCTGTGAGCCAGCGATGGCGATTTTGTAGATACGCCGTATGATAAACTCCACGACAGATCTTTATTCAGAGGTAAACTAAAATTCATCCTGGGATTAAAGTTGCCCATCCCATTTTGTATATTGTAACGTAGCCCAATATTTGCTTTTAACAATTTAAGACCGATTGGTACACTCATATTGTTTTGTAAGTAGAAGCCAAACGAGTGGAGATTAAGTTCATTGTCCCTGTATTGATAAGGTCTCGGGTTTTGATTCGCCAATTGGACCCATCTAGGTCTGTCAGCAACAACTACAATGCCCGGGCCATTATTAGTGGTGAAATTATAGTCGGTGCCATACGTTACAGAAGTGACAACATTTCCTAATGAGAAGTTGAATCCACTATTGATGGTAGCACTCGCATTTATAGGAATACCAATGATTCTTTCCTCAGCTAAATACGCTCCCGGTAAAAAGAAGCCTTCGTACCAGCCGGTAGTATCTTTATTGGCGACCCCCTTTGGAAGTTGATTTAAGTAGGATTGATTATAGGTATCCTGGTAAGCTCTGCTAAAACTCAGGTTAATATTTGTCGGGTTAAAGTTTTTTCGTAAAGATTTTATAGACATTCTGTTACTAACGGAAAAACTGTGTCTTTTAGAGTAGGTCATGTAACCTCTGTCATCATCAGGGTCCTCTTTAACATCATCTAAATACTTGCTGAAATCAACGGTTAAAGTATTTTTTATTCTACCAGAGAGTTCTGCGGTCCACATCGCAGTAGTGCTCAACCTGTTAAAAGACTTCACTTTATCCCTCGGATCTTTATTACTGTTTAAATAACTAACGCTCATGTTGAATGCGCCTAGTTTTTTTGCATTTGGTATAACAAACCCTTTGGATAAGGAAAATTCGGTAGAGCCCGCATTGATTCTTGTATTTAGCTGCCATGGTGTTTTGCCGGCCTGTCTTTTAATAATAACAGCTCCGCTCGTAAGTTCACCATATTCAGCGGGTGCCACCCCGGTAATGACCTCGATGCTCTCAATATTATCTACATTTAGATCTCTTAGATCCATCCCTTGAAACGCAACATCGAATGAACCCTCATTTCTACTGCTCAAAATACTTGATGCCATGCCGTGTATGGACATGCTCCTGTTTTGCATATTGCCGTCATTACTCAATCTGATACCATCTACAATAATAGCGGCACCCAAAGAGTTTGTCATGGCATAATTGCCTGTAGCGACGGTCCTTAATGTTAATGTTTGCGGATTCTGTAATTGTGGTGGTAAAGATGACTTTCCCGGCAGGTTATTTAATATCTCACCCAGGCTGAATGCCTGGATCTGCTCTATCGCCTCTTTATCAAATACAATCGATGAAGGAGTGATGCTGTTTTTTCTTACAGGTACAACTTCTACATTATCAAGCGATAAGCTATTTTCAATTAATTTGAAAACCTGTAATTTTACAAATTCCTCTTTGGTAAGTTTCTTAGTAATGGTTTGCTTGCCCACATAACTTACTTCCAGGGTAACCTGGTTTAAATTGGCCGGAATATTGATTTTAAAGACCCCGTCTTTATTAGTAAATGTACCAATTTGAAGTTCTGTCAGTTTTATACTGGCAAAAGGAATGGGAGTATTAAGCACATCTATAACCTTCCCGTTAATCGTGTTTGTTTGCGCATTTATTGCCAGCGGTAATAAAGCCAATGACAATGTTATATATATGAATAAGCAAAATGCTTTATTTAATTTGACCACTTAAATTATACAATTTCTGTGTTTAGAAAGATTAAGAATTTGCAAAATTTAAATTTTATAAATGAATGGGTTTTCTATTTTGGTAAATATGTTTACTAATTCGGGAAATTTTTATTAAAAATTTGGTGATATTATTTATGATTTACATGTAGAGGTAGATGGGCTGATACTCGTTGATATCTCTTCTTTGCCGGAAATGATTAATAAAAAAGCAACCATTATAATCTCTTTTGATTACAACGGTTGCTTGTATGTGTTATTCTTAATACGATCTTACTTCCTTACAAAATTCAAATCCTGGAAATCAAAACTGAAATCAGTCATAGGAGAAAAAGCGTCAATAGTAAAGCTGGTTGCTTTATTGTTTTCATTTAACTGGAATCTCACAAACGCATCAGCATCAAAACTGCGGTCATCCCATTTAATAACATAGGTGTTTGCTTCATAATAAAACAGTTCTCCTTTCAGTCTTGGACTTTTAGCAGATTTGAAAAAAAGATGATTACCTGTTTGTTCAATAATTACCTCTCCGATAAGTAAATCCGTATAAGTACCAGGGTAAGGAGTGTGATTAGCCTTTCCGCTTTTAAGAGCGTTTTCAGCAAGTTTACTATATATCGGGTTCACAGCCTTTTCGGTTTCCTCCCTTTGTTGTATCTGGCGCTTATTAAACTCTGCGACACGGTTTTGTCCGGTAATTCCCAAATAAGCATCTTTAATAGTGTATGAAATAGAATTAAAAGCCAGGCCGGATTGCTGATTGGTTAATACTATAATACCCAACCCAAGTTCAGGGAACAACACAGTTTGAGTAACGCAACCCGCCAAACCTCCCGTATGCGTCACTTGCTTATAACCTTTTACATCACTCACCTGCCAGCCTAAAGCGTAACCTGAAAAGTGCGTATTATAGGGAGGCATTATTTTTTTTACAGGAATATTAGAAACCGGGGCATGCATCTCAACACATTGTTCAGTACTGAAAATTTGTTGATTGTTTATTTTACCCGAATTCAATTGTAATATCGCCCATTTACTCATGTCCACTACATTACTTACCAATCCACCTGCTGCATTAACCACAGGGTTCCAATCAAATCTTACAGGTAATAATTTGTTTTCGTAAGGCGCATGGCCGGTTATGATATTGCTTTTATCCCTTACCCGGTTCAGTGATACAGCAGATTCTTTCATTCCTGCAGGTTGCAGAATTCTCGTCTCTACAAAATCTTCCCAGCTTTGCCCGGACACTTTAGCCACGATCTCACCGGCTATCATGTACATCACATTATTATAGGTATATTTTGTTCTGAAAGGAGAATTTTCTTTCAGGAAACGGACATTATGAATAATTTCCTGCTTGGAAATACTACCCGAATCCGGCCAGAACATCAGGTCACCGGCACCCAATCCCAGGCCGGTCCTGTGACTAAGCAAATCTCTGATCGTCACTTCCTGCGTCACATAAGGATTGTACATTTTAAAGTATGGAATATAATCCACAACCTTATCCTCCCACCTGATCTTCTTCTCATCTACCAGGATTGCCAATGCCGCCGCCGTAAAAGCTTTACTATGACTGGCCACGCCAAACAAAGTATGTTCATTTACTTTTTCGTTAGACACAATTGAGCGGACACCGTAGCCCTTCGCATGGATCAAAACGTTGTCCTTTACAACACCAACCGCAATGCCCGGAACATTAAAAGTTTTAAGCGTCAAAGCGACCACAGAATCAATTTGTGCGCTGGTAATAGGAGGTGTTTTTTGTGCATAAGTAAAATTAGCAGCCAATAAGCCCGCAGCTAGTATCCATTTTGTATATCCCATAATTTAATCTTTAATTGTAACAGCCTGAAATTTATTAGCTGCTAACCATTCCAACGTTAAAGGTAATGCAACTTTCAATCTCTCAAAAGCTTTTTCACTATCGTGAAAAACAATGATACTGCCACTTTTCGTATATTTTTTTACATAATCAAAACACTGTTGCCCCTTAAGGCTTTGGTCGAAATCACCGGTTAAAACAGACCACATCACAATTTTGCCCTGGCTAAATTCATTCCTGTAAAACAGTGCCTGGCTACGCTTTATTCTTCCATACGGAGGTCTGAAAAGCAAAGAATCAATATGTTGCTGGGCATCTATAATATTACCCGCATATCTTTCCATACTTGTTTTAAAACCGTTCAAATGATTCATCGTATGGTTACCTGCCGCATGTCCCTCCTCCAAAATCCTTTTATAAATATGCGGATATTCAACCACGTTTTTCCCGATACAAAAGAAAGTCCCTTTCATATTGTACGCTTTAAGACAATCTAAAACAAACGGCGTAACAATCGGGTGAGGGCCGTCATCGAAAGTCAGAAATACTTCGTTATCTGCATTCGGGAATTCCCAAATTAAGTTGGGCGGCATAATAGCCCGTACATACCAGGGCGCATTTTTAGCAAATAACATGTTTCACAATTAAATAAAGTACAGTTGCTAAGGTAAGCGTTATCAGTCAGATTTGATTTCGATAAAAAAGACGGAAGTGTACCGGGATGACTATAAATAAAAACAGGCAGCCTTTAAAGAGCTGCCTGGTATAAGTAGAAAACTGTTTTTTATTTATTGTCCCATACTTCCGGGCGCATTTGCGGGAAGAATAACACATCCTGGATACTCGGTTGGTTAGTCATCAGCATCACCAAACGGTCGATGCCAATACCAATACCGCTGGTAGGCGGCATCCCATATTCCAGTGCACGCAAGAAATCATAATCAATAAACATCGCTTCGTCATCGCCACGCTCCATCAATTTAATCTGTTCTTCAAAACGCTCACGTTGGTCAATCGGGTCATTCAACTCGCTGTATGCATTGGCAATTTCCTTACCATTCACCATTAACTCAAAACGTTCAACCAAGCCTTCTTTACTACGGTGCTTTTTAGTTAAAGGACTCATTTCTATCGGGTAGTCAATAATAAAAGTAGGTTGAGTATAAGTATGCTCACTGGTAGCACCGAAAATTTCATCAATCAGTTTTCCCTTACCAATGGTAGGAGGAACATCAATTTTCAGTTGCTTACAAACATCACGTAAACCAGCCTCATCTAAATTGCTGACATCAAAACCACTGTTTTCTTTAATAGCATCATGAATACTGATACGTTTAAAAGGCGCTTTAAAGTTGATGATTTTATCACCCACAGGTACCTCTGTAGTACCATGTAAAGCAATAGCTATTTTTTCAAACAGTTGCTCTGTCACTTCCATCATCCAGAAATAATCCTTATAAGCAGTGTACCATTCCAGTACGGTAAATTCCGGGTTATGGGTACGGTCCATACCTTCATTACGGAAGTTACGGCTGAATTCATAAACCCAGTCAAAACCACCTACAACCAATCGCTTTAAGTAAAGTTCATTAGCTATACGCAGGTAAAAAGGAACATCCAGAGCATTATGGTGCGTAATAAACGGACGTGCAGCAGCGCCACCAGGAATACTTTGCAATACAGGCGTATCTACTTCAATCGCACCTTGTCCATTTAAGAAATCACGAATCGTATTGACCAGTTTCGTACGTTTAATAAACGTCTCCTTTATGCTAGGATTTACAATCAAATCTGCATAACGCTGACGATATTTAAATTCCGGGTCAGATACTTCGTCAAAAGCAGTACCGTCATCCAGGCGTTTAACAACCGGTAAAGGTTTTAAACTCTTTGCCAGTAACGTTATCGTTTTCGTGTGCAAGCTCACTTCACCCGTTTTGGTAATAAAAGCGTAACCGGTAGCACCAATAAAGTCACCCAGGTCCAAACCACGTTTTACTAAATTATCGAAGTAACTTTTATCCTCCTCAGGGCATATTTCATCACGCTTCACGTAAAGTTGAAAAATACCCTTGCTATCTTGAATTTTTATAAAAAATACCTTACCCTTGTCGTTAATACTCATTACACGACCTGCCACACATACGTCGGCATACTCTTCTTTTCTCTCTTCGGTATAGCCATTTTTAATGTCTGCCGAATAGTTGTTAACAGGGTACAATGGTGCCGGATATGGTTCAATACCTTGTTCTTTCAAGGCATCCAGTTTCTGGCGACGGATGATTTCCTGTTCGCTTAATTGCTGACTCATATTGATTATTATCTAAAATATAATGATTGCTTTATAAAAAAGCTGCGTGCAAAGGTAAGGCATCAGCGTAAATAGTAAAAGAATTTTGAAAAGCGATTGATTATAAATCTGTTTAAGCAAATGAAGTATTTCTGTTACCTGTTTTGTTTAGGGGCAGTTAATACGCTGTCACAATTGAAATGTGATGTATCAATTCTAAAAAATCATTGGGACTCTTCAAATCAGACTTAATAGTTGTTCATATATGTCGTTATAATCCGGCAATCTTATGCTGTTTTCTCACTGCAGCGCAGCAAAATCTTTGTAGCATCGCCAACATATTACACCCTTGCAGAATGTAGATCACACCAAAGTTTTTAAGTGTAAAAACAACAATTATAATTCCTTTATATTATCTTGTGTTGGTTTTATATTATTCTACGCTTGTAATATCCATTGTTATGTCAACTAAAATTATCAATGCGGCTATATGCTCCTTTGGTCTGTCCGGACGCGTATTTCATGCCCCGTTTTTGCATTATCATCCCGGTTTCAGGTTCTATGCAGTATGGGAACGCTCAGCTAAAAAAGCACAGGAAATATACAGTGATGTCTTGTCTTATAATACTTATGAAGCCATGCTGGCAGATGAGACAATAGAATTAGTAGTAGTAAATACACCCAATTATACGCATTATGAGTACACACTAAAAGCATTGGAAGCAGGTAAGCATGTATTAGTAGAGAAACCATTTACCACCACAGTAGAAGAAGCAGAACACCTGGTGAAACTGGCCGGTGAGAAACAATTAAAACTCGCAGTGTATCACAATAGGCGTTACGACAGTGACTACAAAACGGTCAGGAAAGTATTGGAAGAAGGTTTATTGGGCAACATAGCCGAAGCAGAAATTCACTTTGACAGGTTTACAGAAACACTCAGTGTAAAAGCACACAAAGAAACACCAGGCCCGGGCACAGGTAATGTGTACGATCTGGGGTCACATATCATAGACCAGGCCCTACAATTATTCGGCTGGCCGGATGCGGTCTATGCAGATATCTCAAAAATCAGAAGCATTTCCCGCGTAGACGATTATTTCGAAATTATATTATATTATCCGGCATCCAGGGTAAGGTTACATAGCTCAATGGTTTGTAAAGTCCCGTTGCCAGGATATACCTTACAAGGTTCAAAAGGCACTTTTATCAAACCAAAAACAAACCTGCAGGAAGAAGCACTGCAGGAAGGAAAGATACCCGTTGGCGATCATTGGGGTGTGGAACCTGAAAAAGACTGGGGAACGATCACATACCTGCAAAATGATACATGGGTACAGGAAAAGTTACCGTCATTACAAGGAAACTATATGGCGCTTTTTAGCGGCTTACACCAATACATTACTACAGGAGAACCCGTAACCGTTACAGGAGAAGATGGCTTAAAAGTCATTAAAATAATAGAAGCGGCATATAAAAGTAGCAACAGCGGCACCAAAATAAAATTGAAGTAAAAACTATATTGAAAAACAAATGAAGAAAAAACTATTAACGATTGCAGGTTTTATTTCTTGTATGGGCATGCAGGCCCAAACCGTAAGTAAAGTATGGGTAGCCGATAACGGCAACGGTACTTACAAAAATCCAATATTACATATAGACTATAGCGACCCCGATGTATGCAAGGCAGGAGATGCTTACTATATGACAGCAAGTTCATTTAATAATGCACCCGGACTACCCATTTTAAAATCTACAGATCTCGTTAATTGGGAGTTGATCGGCTATGCATTAAATAAGCAGGTACCCGTAGCACATTTTCAGAAAGTGCAGCATGGTCAGGGAGTATGGGCGCCATCTATCAGGTATTATAAAAATGAATTTTATATTTATTATCCCGATCCCGATTTCGGTATTTACATGATCAAAGCCAAAGATGCGGCAGGCCCGTGGAGCGAACCACTGTTGGTAGATGCCGGTAAAGGCTTAATCGATCCCTGTCCGTTATGGGACGATGATGGCAGGGTATACCTGACCTACGCATTTGCAGGAAGCCGTGCAGGTATAAAAAGTGTATTAGCCGTAAAAGAACTAAATGCCGCCGGCACTAAAGTCATAAATGATGGCAGCATTGTTTACGACGGGCACGAAAAAGATAAAACAGTAGAAGGTCCCAAATTTTATAAACACAATGGTTACTATTACATCTTTGCTCCCGCAGGAGGAGTAACCGAAGGCTGGCAGATAGTCCTTCGGTCAAAAAATGTATACGGCCCATACGAAAGAAAAGTAGTCATGCACCAGGGAAAATCACCCGTCAACGGCCCGCACCAGGGCGGTTGGGTAAGAACTAACTCCGGTGAAGACTGGTTCTTCCACTTCCAGGATAAAGACGCTTATGGCCGCATCGTTCATTTACAACCAATGACATGGAAAGACAACTGGCCCGTTATCGGCATCGATGCAGACGGGGACGGCATTGGCGATCCCGTACTCGTACATAAGAAACCAACAGGCGTAAAAGCAAGCAAAATAATGACGCCTCCCGACTCTGACGAGTTTAATAACGGCTTTGGTCCCCAATGGCAATGGCAGGCAAATCCAAGACCATTCTGGAGTTTTGCAAGGCAGGATAGCGGTTATTTAAGATTGTATCATTTAAGTGTAGCAGACTCTATCGATAATTCATTCGATATTCCAAACATGTTAACGCAGAAAATACCTGCCGAAACATTTACCGCCACCATAAAACTAAAGTTCAGGCCCAACCTGGTATCAGAAAAATTTGGGTTTGGTATTTTTGGACTCGATTATGCCTATATAGGACTGTTTAAAAAGCCCAACGGCACCGTACAGATAGGCTATTATACCTGCAAAAAAGCAGACAGAGGCGGCGTAGAAAACGAACAGGTAATAGAGCCACTCACAGGCGAAGATTTTTACATAAGAGTAAAAGTAGATAAAGGCGGTGTATGTACCTTCAGTTATTGTACCGATGGCAAAAACTTCGATCCCATGCCCGTGACATTCACAGCAAAACCAGGCAAATGGGTAGGTGCAAAATTAGGCATGTTCGGTACCGCATTTGTCAATAAAAATGACGCAGGATTTACAGATATTGATTGGGTCAGGTTTGAGCCCCTGCAATAACAATCCATATAATTCACTTCAGAAAATACCGGTTGCTTCAATTGGTATTTTCTTTTTTATTGCCTATCTTAGATTATCCTAAATTTAATATTTGGAAATCTTTGGAAACATCACAAACTCAATGGTATCTTGCATGCCCGATTTTTAACTATGGGAAATACTGAAGATACATTTAGACAACAGGGCTTAAGAAAAAAGCTGATTGATGAACTGAGAAAAAAAGGCATTAAGGACGAGCGTGTATTAACTGCAATAATGAATGTGCCAAGGCATTATTTTTTAGAATCCGCTTTAGAACAATTCGCTTACGATGATCGCGCATTCCCGATAGGAGAAGGGCAAACCATTTCACAGCCTTACACCGTAGCATTCCAATCAGAATTACTCGATATTAAACGCAACGAAAAAGTATTAGAGATAGGTACCGGCAGTGCTTACCAGGCAGTAGTATTAGCAGAATTGGGTGCAAGAGTACACACCATCGAAAGACACAAATCACTGTATGAAAAAAGCAGGAATTTTGTAAAAAAATATTTTAAGAACAAATATTTAAGCCTCCAGTTTTTCCTCGGAGACGGTTTCAAAGGCCTTACAACTTTCGCACCATTCGATAAGATCATTGTAACTGCTGCAGCTCCTGAAATTCCCGAAGCATTAATAAAACAATTAAAAGTAGGTGGAAAATTAGTCATCCCCGTGAATGAAGATGGCAACGAAGAAGTACAACGCATGAAGCGCATCACAAAAAAAGAAGACGGCAGCCTGGAAGTAGAAGAATTTTCACAATTCCAGTTTGTGCCAATGTTAGGCGGAACCAATATGAAAGTAGCCAATAATTAATAGGATAGTTTTTGGGGCTGTTATCTGCAGTCTCCCCTTCAGCTTTCGTTCCGGCTACTTTGGGCTCGCTGCGCTCGGTACTCGTACCTCGTACCAGGCCCTCCGTATCCGGCAGCCATTCACCATTAGAATATTTATGCAGCATCTATAAAACAGCCTGGCAGTTCATTACAACGCCAGGCTGTTTTACTTTTTTTATATCACTGTAGTTTTCAAACTACTCCTGCTCCTGTCCCCTCCTGGGAGGCAGGGCTGTTGTGTTCTTAGGATATTGTATATTTATATTAAAAAAGATGGAATCTTATAATCTATTGTCATATTTA
>JAQGEF010000017.1 GCA_027854065.1 Polluticaenibacter yanchengensis
TAAATATGACAATAGATTATAAGATTCCATCTTTTTTAATATAAATATACAATATCCTAAGAACACAACAGCCCTGCTCCCTGGAGGGGACAGGAAGCTTTCGGTGAAATAGCTTGAGTAAAACAATTTTAATGAAATTATTCGCTGCGCTCTGAATGACGTTTGAGTAATTGGATGATTCTGGTAACTCAGTCATTTTGACGAGGTGAAATTGAAGCAACTTCAAATTTGAAGATACCGGGGAAAAATCCCCTTACTATTCCGAAGGAAATGGAGATTCTTCACTGCGTTCAGAATGACCTCGGATTCTATCTTATTCTCAAAAAACAGTTTTTGAGTATTGAATTTATAAACCCAATCCTTCCCTGGAGGGGACAGGCTGCTTCCGGTAAAATAGCATCAGTAAAACCGTTCAAATAACTTATACAGACAACAACACCTGCCACGCATGCTCTACCCTGTTATCTGCAAGCATCTTCCTGGCATATCTGTGTAATTCTACCTCCAGCTCATCCGGCATCAGTATATAGTATTCAATTGTCTTTTTTATATGTTCATCGTAGAACCCCGGCTCAGGTTCCGGCAATGCGGTCACATTTGCCAGTTTAGCCAGGTCATTGCCTGTTAATATCGTGCTATTCCTAATGTTCTCCGGCAAACCATCAAAACCAATCCCCAGTTTCACATTCGGTTTTTCCACTTCAAATACCGCTTCTCCAAAAGCCCTGCTATAATAATTTTTACCCATCCTCGCTACCAGCTTTATCGCATGCGGATCAATGGTTTCATCTTCATTTAAGATGGCGGGATTTATATGAATTGCCAGCACTTCGCAAAGTATTAAACTACCTGCACCTGGCTTGTCTGAAGTATCTATTACCTGCACCACCTTGCATTCTATCTGTACCGGGCTTTCCGCTACACGAAAAGGCTTTACAAAATCAGATGCCAATTTGGTGAAACCCGCTTTTAAAAATTCGTCCGTACCATCCGGGTATTCACAACTGGATAAACTGGCCTGCTCTACAATATCGCTTGTTACCACGTTAATCACCACCTCACTGTTAGCTTTTACATTCTCATACGTATGCTTGGTTGTTCCGTTTCTCATGCGCCTCAACGTAGAGAATACCAGCATTGGGGGCTGATTACCTACAATTGTAAAAAAACTGAACGGGCTTAGATTTGGTAAGCCATCATTATCAATGGTACTGGCAAAACAAATGGGCCTTGGCGCTACTGCGCTGGTTAAATAATTATAGAACTGTAATGAATTTTCAGAAGTTGGTAATACCGTTTTCATAAGCAATTAAAAATAAAATACGAATCGCAAATATGCAGATTTCTATCTTAGTAAAAAATTATTATCCATTGTTCAATAGTAGCAATGCCGTACAAGGGAGTGACACAACGATGCTTAATAGCAGCACACAGACGACTCAATAATAAAAAATGCATGCTCCGGGAAACATGCATTTTTTATTAGTTCTATTCCCACTCGATGGTGGCTGGTGGTTTACTGCTGATATCGTAAACCACGCGGTTAATTCCTTTTACATTGTTGATGATCTCATTGCTCACGTGGGCTAAGAAATCGTATGGTAAATGTGCCCAGTCAGCAGTCATACCATCTACGCTGGTAACCGCTCTCAGGGCCACTGTAAATTCATAAGTACGCTCATCGCCCATTACACCTACGCTTTTTACAGGCAGTAAAATAGTACCTGCCTGCCATACACTGTCATACAGTTTCCAATCCTTCAAAGCCTGCGTATAAATAGCGTCTGCCTGTTGCAACATATTTACCTTTTCGGCATTTACCTCACCTAAAATGCGGATAGCCAAACCTGGGCCCGGGAATGGGTGGCGATACAATAAATCGTAAGGAATGCCCAACTCTAAACCCACTTTACGCACTTCGTCTTTAAACAAAAAGCGCAATGGTTCTACCAGTTCCAGTTTCATGGAATCCGGCAATCCGCCTACGTTATGGTGGCTTTTAATGGTCACGGACGGCCCGTGAACACTTACACTTTCTATCACATCCGGGTAGATCGTGCCTTGTCCCAGCATTTCTATCCCTTCCAGTAATTTAGACTCATCATCAAATACCTCGATAAACGTATTGCCAATGGCTTTACGCTTTACTTCCGGATCTGTCTGACCGGCCAGTTTGCTATAAAAACGGTCTTTGGCATCCACACCTTTCACATTTAAGTCCAGTTGTTTGTACACCTCTAAAACCTGCTGGTATTCGTCTTTTCTCAGAACACCGTTATCTACAAATATGCCAAACAGGTTTTTACCAATAGCACGGCTGATTAATGTAGCGGCCACTGTACTGTCCACACCGCCACTGATAGCCATGATTACTTTCCTGTCGCCAATTGTTTTCTTCAACTGCTCCACCGTTTCCGTTACAAAGTTGGCAGGCGTCCAGTTGCCTTCGCAGCCGCACACTTTATACAAAAAATTATTGATCAGGTTTTTCCCCTGTGTACTATGATACACTTCCGGGTGAAACTGCAAGCCGTATAGCGGGTTATCCGTACCGGTTGTATCTTTCTTAAAAGCGGCAACAGGAATACTGTTGGTCGTAGCCAATATGGTGTACCCTTCCGGTAAAGTCTTAATGCTGTCACTATGACTCATCCATACCTGCGAGCCGTTATCAACTCCGGTAAAAATCAAATCATCCTGCTGAATGTTGATATGCGCCCTGCCATACTCACGTTTATCACTTTTTTCTACACGGCCACCAAAGGTTTTAGCCGTCAGCTGCGCACCGTAACAAACGCCCAGAACCGGGTAAGTTGCATTTATTTTTGCAATATCCACCACCGGGTTATTGGCATCATTCACACTAAACGGTGAACCACTGAGAATTACACCTTTAATATCTGCAGTATATTCGAAATCCTTATGATAAGGGATAATTTCGCAATAAACATTGGCTTCGCGAACTGCTCTGGCTATAAGCTGAGTATATTGGCTGCCAAAATCGAGGATGAGTACTTTCTGAGTCATAAGATTTTGCAAATATAGTATCCTTTTTTCTGCTGAAAGAGGAATTTGACCAAACAAACAGATATTTCAATTTCCATAACTTATTACTAAAAAATCCTGCTTTTATAATGGTTTAAAATAAAAAAAGACACTGATTTATTCAATGTCTTCATTTATTATTTTTTGGGGCTGTCGGCCGCATATCATTAATCTGGCACCTGTTCCGGCTACTCCAGGCTCGCTATCGCTCGGTGCCGGGCACCGGCTCGTTCCTCGCCGCCTTGCGTATCCGGCAGCCGTTGAACATTATATCATTAATAAGCCGTCATTCATTTTGCCTGCCGGGTCCCCTATCTTTTACCTTCAAAAAAGCCCTTTTCTTTCAATATTCCATTTAACAGATCTTTGCGTACAGCTGCCATATCTATTTTATGGTCCGGACTTTCCAGGTTCAATACAAAGAAATAGACATGTTTATTTTCCTCTATCCAGCCTACTACCCAGCCAAGTTCATTACCCTCTTTGGTTTTACCCCAACCAGTTTTATAAGCCAGCGTATAAATATCGGTTTTCTCCTGTATCATCATATCTTTCACCATCTCCTGTACCACATTCTGAAACGGCAATTGTTTAAAATAAAGCCTTTTTACAAATCCCAATTGTTCGTCTGCTGTAATGGTCAGGGTATTATTCAACCAGAATTCATCGATCTTATCACCAATCTTCCTGTTGCCATACTTTACCGAATCCAACCAGAACTGCATCGTATCTCTACCTATGCGCCTGGCCATTTCCTGGTAAAAAGGGACTGAAGACACTTTAAAAGCCTCCCGCATGTCCATATCCTTATTCCACTTGTACGCCGTATCGCCATTTGGCAAAGTCCTTACAACACCATCCCACGGAACAACTACCGTATCGCTAAAAACCCTGCTGGTATTTAATGCTACCAACGAGTTGAATATTTTAAAAGTAGATGCAGGAGAATACACCGAGTCCCGGTATCTTTTCATATTATAAATGTCAAATACATTTTTTGCATTGTCCCACATTGCAAAACTACCAGTAACATGATGCGCCCGGAACTGCTTTTCTGCTACAGTATCATTATTAATATTATTGGTATTACAACTTGCTAAAAAAATCAACACTCCTATAAGAGCCAATACACGTCTCAACATAAAAAAACATTTAAAAACAGCGCAAAAGTACTTTGTTAATACTGTTTTTAAATGTTTTGGCTTATAATTAATTTATATGGGCAAATATGAACGGACGAAGAAGGCCTGATTCGGGGTTTATGCCGAACAGAATATTATATGCAGAAGGGCTGCGGCATGCGTTGGTGGCGAGGCACGAGCCAGTGCGCCGAAGAAGCACCGGGCGTAGCGGGCCATAAGCACGCCGGACCAAGGCTCAATTTGGCTATAATGACCAGAGCCCCGAATCCTGTATTTTATGTTAATACCCTAATATAAGTTTATAAAAATCATCGTAATAATTCCAGATCTGTTTCCTGGCATTATTCAGCAATTCCGTTACCGTTTCGCCACAGAGTTTAGAATTATCATAAAATTCGATATTACTCTTTAAACGTTCTACCTGCTTTACCACCGATTGCCCCTGCACACTGCTGTTTTGCAGAATAATATTCTTAGAATAGCGGTGTAACCTGGTAACGCTATAAATCAGTGAATGGTTGAAATACTTATTAAAAAGCACAAAATCTATAATCTGTGGCGTATGAGGTGTATGCTTAATGCCTTTCAGGTATTGTTCGTAACCGGTAAGCGCCAGCAGCATGGGCCTCCAGTAAACCACATTGCCCTCGTTGAGGTCATAGTTCAAATCCTTAAGGTACCATTCGGTAATATCTATTGTTAGTATGGAGCGTTCAATATACTTACCTGTATTTAAAAACTCCCATGCTTCTCCCCTTGCCATTGTGGTATCCAGTACGCCGTAATACAGAAAGAACTGGTTGTGCAGGTAATCCAGCACTTTCATAGCCTCACCGTTCTTTAATTGCTCTATTACTGCGGGACTGTTAATATAGTGGTATAGACTATTGAGCTGTTCCCAGACTTCTTTTGATATTTTATCCTGCGAAGCCCTGGCATTCTCTCTTGCTTTACCCAACAATACCCTTACCGAGTTGGGATTATAATTATCTGTAATAAATGTATTGAGTAAAGTGCCTATTTCAGTATCCTCACTCAGGAAACCACTATAAAAAATATCATTGGCAGCATCAAAACTTTTAGATTTTGACAGGCCCAGATCAAAGCTTAAAATATATGAATTGCGTAAAACCCGGACCAGGCAACTGGCTCTTTCTACGTATCTGTTTAGCCATAGCATATTATCTGCTACCCTACTTAGTAATCTCATTATATAAGTTTAAGTGTCTAATAAAATGTATAAAACCGGTACAGGCTTAGTCTATTACCCAGGTATCTTTACTACCGCCACCCTGGCTGGAATTCACTACGAGGCTGCCTTCTTTTAAAGCGACCCTGGTTAAGCCTCCCGGTACTATTTTAATATCCCCGTTGGCACCACATAAAGCATAAGGCCGCAGGTCCACATGGCGTGGCTGTAATTTACCATCTATTAAACAAGGTACTGTACTGAGGGTAATTACCGGCTGGGCAATAAAACTTCTTGGAGATTTCTTTACCGCAGCTATACATTTTTCTACTTCTTCATCGGTTGCGGACGGCCCCATGAGCATTCCGTAACCACCGCTCTGGTTGGTTTCCTTCACCACCATTTTCCTGATATTCTCAAATACATACAACCTGTCGCCTTCATTTTCCAGCCTGTAAGTAGGCACATTTGGCAGTATCGGCTCTTCGTTTAAGTAATATCTTATCATATCTGGCACATATACATACACCGCTTTATCATCCGCTACGCCATTTCCTACTGCATTTACCAGGCATACATTGCCTTTTTTATAGGCCTGCATAATGCCGGGTACTCCCAGCATACTGTCGCTTCGGAATACTAAAGGATCTATAAATTCATCATCAATTCGTCTGTATATGACATCTACCTGTTCTAAACCACCGGTCGTTTTCATATAGACCATATCGTTTTGCACAACCAGATCACGGCCTTCTACTAACGGCACACCCATTTGCTTTGCTAAAAAGGTATGTTCGTAATAAGCGGAATTATACACGCCCGGGGTTAGTACCACCATAGTTGGCGCTTCTTTATCGGACATATCCTGCATGATCTGCTGTAAAAACAACGGGTAATGGCTTACACCGTTCACTTTATTCTGGTATAAGGATTCGGGTAGGATTCTTTTAGTTACTTCCCTGTTTTCAAGCATATAACTAACGCCGCTTGGCGTTCTTAAGTTATCCTCCAGTATATAAAAAACGCCATCAGCACCTCTGATCAGGTCAATGCCGGATATATGTACATACACGTCGTGCGGTACATTTACGCCAATCATCTCCTTTAAAAAATGCGGGCAGCTTTCAATTAATTCACCTGGAATAATACCATCCTTTATAATTTGCTGATCGTGATAAACATCCTTTAAGAAGCGGTTTAAAGCTGTTAATCGTTGCTTGATGCCCGCCTCTATATGTTGCCATTCTTCGCGGGTAATGATCCTGGGAATAATATCGAACGGAAAAATTCTCTCAATACCTTCATTATCACTATAAACTGTAAAAGTGATGCCATTATTCATAAAGAAATCAGATGCCTGTACATGTTTCAGTTTCAGATCTTCAATGGTCAGGTTTTCCAGGGTTGCCATTATGCGGTTATAGCGCTCCCGGACACCTTCGGCTGTAAACATTTCGTCCCATCCTGTAAGCGTTTCAATTGGGTAAACCGTTCTCATATTCTTTAAGTTTATATTTCAGTTGTTCAGTCAGGTTTCATTCAATATTACATTAAATAAATAATACAATTATTAAAAACTATACGATTATTACAAAATTTATCTAAAAAATTATAAATAATTTTGTAATTTATACATTTGATACGAAATATTGAAAAAATAATAAATTTTATTACATATATTTATTTACATAATTTATATTTTAGAATTTCTACACTACTATTTATACAGCAAATCCCAAGCAAGCGCGGGCTGGTTAAAAGGTTGCTTAAAACTGAATTTAAAGCAAAATGTCTTTACAGAACAATTTCCATAAATATTTTACGTTATTAAATATAAACCTTTTTACTTTGCATTTATGTTAAAGAAATTATTTTTTGTTTGCATAACAAGTATTTGCGCAGTTACATCGGTAAGTGCACAAATTAATTATTCTACTGTTTTAAACGGAGAGTTCGGTATCGGCGTTGGTGCTGCGCATTATTTTGGAGATTTGAACAACACCATGACGGTTGACAGACCGAAAATGGCTGCTAGCATATTTTTCAGAAAAAACTTTGGTAACTATATCGCTTTAAGAGCGGAAGGTACGTTCGCTCAATTGGGTTACTCCGACATTCACAGTAAAAATGAATTTCAACAAATCAGGAACCTAAGCTTTAATGCTAATATTTTTGAATTTAGCGTTGCCGGAGATTTCAACTTCTTCAGATTTATACCGGGCACTAAAGATTATAATTTCACCCCTTATGTCACTTTAGGACTTGGAGCTATGAGCTACAATCCATATGCATACCTTAATAATGAAAAATACTTTTTAAGAGATTTAGGTACCGAAGGCCAAAACTCAGATTTGTACCCGGACAGAAAACCATATGGTAGCATGGCAATGACCATTCCATTTGGTGTAGGTATTAAATACAATGTTACGCCGGGAATGAATGTATTTTTCGAACTGAAACACCGCTTTACCAGCACAGATTACCTGGATGACGTAAGCCTTACCTATGCGGGTGAAGATGCTTTTCCATTATTACCAAACGGCGAGTTCTCTCCTGCATTCTTATTACAGGACAGAAGCTATGAAGTAAAAGGGGCGAATGTTGGCGTTGCAGGTATGCAAAGGGGTATCAGCAAAGCAAAAGACATGTTTATTACTGCGCAAATTGGTGTGACGTTTAATATTACAAGTTACAGATGTCCTACACCTTAATTAATAAATACATAAAATTATATAGAAAGCAGTCTGAGATTTCAGGCTGTTTTTGTTTTAGAATATGCATATAAAACTCATTGTATTAAGAACCGGTAATCCTAAAGTATTAGCAGATTTTTATTCCCTGCTTGGCTTTGTATTTGACTATCATCAACACGGCAATGGTCCGTTTCATTATGCAGCACCAGTTGGTGCTGCGATACTAGAAATATACCCGCTTACAAAATCTCAAACGGAAGCGGACAAGCACTTGCGATTAGGATTTTCTATTGATGACTTTGATAGCAAGATGGAAGCATTAAATAATCTCAACATCCCCTTTCTAATGCAACCAACAGCAACAGCGTTTGGTATGATGGCCATTGTTTCCGACCCCGATAACAGGAAGGTAGAATTATACAAGTCTTAAAATGACGAGTACCTTTGCGATGTTTTTATTTGTCGATCAGCGCGTATAGTGTTTGCATATTATTGAATCAATAATGTTCAAGTTATAATGAATGAATATTTTCCGCAGATATCGCAGATTATCATAACAACCGCTGATTGGCGCTGATTACTTGCAATATACCCGCGACAATCCGTATATCCTTTCATATTCACAAATTCCTGGGATGGCATCCCAAGAATTACAACTCATAGAATTAATAGTGATTTAGGTATTTTTGTGAGTAAATACCAACTGGAACTACCAGATAAAGCAGAATTAGAAGCATTCATTAATAATGAACTGAAAGGATTTTAACTTTAAAATCAATATGCATTGAATCATATAGTCATTCATCCAATATAAATTTCACCAATATTCTATAGCACATTCCACCAGTCTTTATTCTCTGCAGGTGGTCTATCATTATTTTTGCTCTCGCTTTGTTTTGTAAATTTAGGAGGACTGGAGAATATCTCTGTTTGTATATTATGTTTTTTAAAAGCCTGTAACAATGCCGTTTTTAATTTAGTTCCCTGCTCCGGTTTTACCTGGATAATGAAATTGGCATAACCAACCATTTCTGATACAATATGATTATTGCCTTTCCAAACCTTACCCTCAATACCCGACTGATTAATCTGGTGGATCAATGCCCGGAAGCGATGTAAAGTCTGACGATTAATACCGGGCTTTTTATTAACCACGATGCCGGTAACTTCCTGCCTGGTTCCTTGCCCCATCACTTTCACTTTATCCGGATGCACAGTAAAGCCTTCTTCCTTCACTACTTTCTCAACCCGCCACAAAAGCTGCTGAACCAGATTTTTGTCTTCGGAACCGGTTTCATTGGTCGAAAAACTTAAATCATCAGCGTAACGTGTATAAGAAAATTCTAATTGCCGGGCAACACCTTCTAAACGGACATCCAGTTTATAGCAAATAATATTGGTAATAGCCGGACTGGTTGGAGCACCTTGCGGTAAAAAACGCTCCCCGTTAGCCACATGATAGGTTTTACCGTCTAATTCCATTTCATCACGCTCCGGCTCTGTACAAAGCAATGCCAGGATAGTCGCGATCTGCTCCGAATAGCCTAATGTAGAAAAAACACCTTTGACACGTTTATAATTAACCGTAGGGAAAAAGTTTTTAAGATCAACATTCACCACCGTTTTTTTACCAATATGGTTATTCGCATTCGTCATAATGGATCGATTTGCTACAAAACCATTGGCTGCATGATGCGTTGGTATTTTTATTAAAATATTATTTAAGATCCAATGCTGTAAACTCTTTAACCTTGGCATAGGAGCCGATATCGTTCTGTAACCGCCGGATTTTTTGGGTAATGAAAAGCGTTTGTAATGAGAAGTCGTGGATACTTTGCGGTAATAACTTAAAAACTTCAGGTCACTAATGGTGATACCAATAGCCGCTGCCAATGATGCCACATCATTAAACCCGGGAAGATTAAACTGCGATAATTGTGCTGCATTATTTTCAGTATTGTTTAAGCCACCGGAAACATCTTCGCCCAAAAAGAGAATATCTTTTTCTTTCGAAATTTGCCATTGAGCCGCCTTTTCAATGCGCAACTGTTCTTTCTTAGCCCTGGTTTGTTCGCGCTTTTCTTTGGAAGCTTTCATCCGTTGCTGACGAATTTCACGTAACAACTGCTCCTTATCGGCGTATTTATTTTTCTCGGCTAAAAGTTCATTTAGCGTCCTTTGCAGCTCACCTTCCTGTTTAATCAATTGCTCGGATAACTCCGGCTGGTTCTCATTCTTCTTCCAGAAACCAAGGCGTTTCATTTCCTGTAAAACGTATTCGTCCTTAGAAGTTTCCCTGATTTTATCGTAAATCTGCTGACGGATTGAACGGCTATCCATTGGGTGATAAAAGTAGTTGATACAAGAGGGAGGTACGCTTCTTCGTGCTAGCCCGGGACTATATTAATCAACTCCAGGCTATAGGGTACTGGTACGTAATTCAGGCACAAGGGGCCGGCACCGTAAATTACGTACCAGTACCCTATAGCCATAGTAAAGATTACATGTAGTGACGCATATTGAATCACTTTACCTGAACGACGATTCATCGTTCGCTCCTAACGGAGGCAAGGTGCTTACCTATAATCCCCTCTTGTAAAGAACTACAAATTTTAAGAATTTGAAAATAGTTTAATTATATAATTCCTGCAAAATTATTTTTCGCTTTTTGTACTGTTATAATGCAATCGCATGGCCAGCATATGTTCGCATGGTCCCTTGTACAATTTATTTTCTATAAAATGACTGCAATCGCAATGCCCGCTTTTTATTTTTTCATCATTATCAATGATCAACTCCGGGTTATAAGTTCGACGGCCTATTTTAAAACCGGCATTTAACTGGTAACCGATACCAGGTAATAACTGATACTTCACCACTGGCTTTTGTGTTTGTAACAATTCTTCCGCCATTTCTTCGTTCAGATTAGCAAATCGCAATTGATCCATTGGCAGAGGCTCCCGGGAAAGTTCCCTTACACGATACAGGTTTTTATCGAGATCATACATCACCCTGCCCGCCTGGGTGTATATACCAAGCGCGCCCGTAACCTCTGCAGTACTCAGGTTTAAATCATTTGCCAACTGTGTCGCTTCTGCCAGCCAGCTTTTCTTTAATCCATCAAAAACTTTTTGCTTAATAGCATCACTTACATTTGCCCGTGGTGCCATCAAATCAAAATTACCGGCCGAAGACCAGTCATTCGCCGTCCAACCGGATAATCCTAATGTAAAGTTCATATCACCCAGGTCAGCAATATAAAATGAAGGCATACCTGTTCCCAACAGTTTTATGGTGAACTTTTTAGCAATGGGAATTAAACGTTCCAAAATAAGTAATCGTCTTCTGCCCCAAAGTTTAATTTCCTGTTTAAAACTACCGGTGTAAATAGAACGATGGCAAATAACCTCCTTTCCCCAGGGTTCAAAAATGACTTTAACAGGCATACCGGGTTCTAAAACATATTTAATATACCGTGGCCCTTTTACTTCTTTAAACCGTCTTAACAGCAGGCAAAAATTGTAAACGTCCATCGGGTGCAGATCAAAAGTGGTAGCCGGCAAAGTCATGGCAGAACTCACCTGTAAAAAGCCTCTTACCCAACTATCCGGCAGATCAATCTTAACTTCTTTATAATCCTCTTCATTAGACGTTTGTACTTCAAAGCCTGACGGATCTACTTTAAAGTTGGTTTCTTTGTAGTCACGGATCTTCTGAAACTCGTTATACAAATCTGCAGAATAATCGACATTTGTTGTACCGCATTTAAAATCATTCACTTCTTTAAATACGTTATAATTGGCACCCAGGCGGCCATAAGCAGATTCATCCTGGCTGAAACATTCAAAGAATAATTCATCCGGATGAATAGTAATTACCGGATCTAATACAATCCAGGCTTCCCTGTTCGTTAAAAGAAGGTAGTTATAATACTTATTGCGGGCCTTATAAAAAGGTTGTAAAACCTCGTATTTATGTTCCCTGATCTCCTGTAGTTCTTTTTTAATAGTCTCTATTTTCTGATTGGCAACATCCACATTATAACCATTCATATATTCCGCCAACCAGATCTCCTCTTGTTGGGACGCCCACTCTTTATAGGCAGTTTTATCTTTCGGTTTAAATCTCAGGTCGGATACCACCACATCGTGCAAAGCTGAAATAGCTTCGCGAAATGCAATTTTATGTTGCAGCTTTCCTTCGAAAAAAGTTGGTTCTCTAAGCGCATCCGGTACAAAGGACATTCCTGTTGAATGCGCATTGCTGGTCACTGTCGAATTGCCACTATATTTATAATTGAACAACATGTTATATGGCTTTATGAATAAGTATAGGTTTAAATTGTACCGGCGTTTCTACATGGTATATTTTATGTATAGCATGTAAAATTTCAATACATTTTGCTTTGTCTTCAATAGATACCGTAGCCGAGATATCAGTAATTATGCCAGCAACAAACCTTGCTGCCGCCTCCGATTTAACACCCTCAGTTAGTAAGAATTTAAATATCCTGTTTTTAGCCGTTCTTGCCTTATTAACCCTGGTGAGAACAGACTTAAAGTAATAAGATAATTGTTCCAGCTTAGATAAATTATCAATTGCGTACCGCTCTAAATAATTGGTAGCAAACAACTGCATTTTCACACTCGGATGCTGGCTCAATTTGATTAAATAAGCATCATTTGCTTCCTCGTTAAAGAATAAGGTAATCAACGCTCTTCCGTAGGCTTCAATATCCGGTCTTACCGAATCGGCAATACCAACCAGTGCTTCAATAGACCAATCCTTCTCCGTAAAATGCTCTTTAAAATAAACTTTGGCAAAAATCCTGGTATCCTCCCAGTCCGAATCCAGCAAGCGAATGGTTTCATCGCGTTCATATTTTATACGGGCAATATTTTCTTTAAAGTACTGCCAGCACCACTCTCTTACAGTCAACGTCTCATGATTGCCTAAAGCAATAATTTGCCGGATGGTAAATTCCGAGGCATCTACATATTTGTTAAGAATGGCAATACCGAACTCCTGTGTAGGTATGTAGTTGCTATAAACCAGTTTTAATACCAGTTCTTTATTGGCATCTTTTACATGATTTATGAGGGTATTTTGCAGCGCACTGCTAATATCCTGATGAAAGCCTTCAAACGGTTCTTTTCTCAATAATAATGGCAATAAATAATTGACAACGTTCACGCCAAACTCAGCATTTTCATTCGCCAGTTTTGCGATTACTTTTTGCGACGCGATGCGGACATTTGAAAATGGTGAGATCGAACAACTAATTACCAATTCCTGGCGATTCAGCAATTCTTTTACTGAAAGTTTTTCCAGCAATGTCACTGCCGTTTCCCTCACATCCTCAGCAGGGTTATTGATCAGGGCTTTGAACACTTCGCTTGAAATGGTATCGTAATTAATACTATCTTTTTTAAGCAATAATAAATTTAACCCGAACACTTGTGCTGCCGGCAAAACATGTTTAATTAAGTCTTCTATCACAGTGTTATTAATGCTTAATAAAGCGGTAGCAAACTGATTTAATACAATTTCTGTTGCATGCCTAACAATGTTATTATGCTCATCAGTATTTTCTGTCGCCAATATTTTTACAATCACTCTGCCACAAATTACTTCTGCCTGGGAGGGGCTAAAGTATTGATGTTTTAACTGATCTGCCAGCCAGCTTCTGACATCTTCATAAGGATTAAAAAGTACTTCCGAAACCCATTCACTATTGCTAAAACAAGTGTTTGCACAGCCTGATATCCATTCTTTCGCCAGATTCCGCCCCTCAGGTATCCTGCCAGCTAAAACAGCTTTTATCAAATCTAAATCCGGCTGTGAAGGGTTGTAACGTTCTTTAGCCAAATCAAACCCGAAATTGGCCGGTATATCAAATCCTGAACGTAGTAGTAATGTCAGGATATTATTATCAATCTTATCTTTTAATAAGTGATACTCAGGATGCGCTTTCAAACGTGACAATGCAAAAACATGTACTTCGTTCATTTTTGCCTTTACCAGCAACTGTATAAATGCCTGCGGCAACTGATTCCATAGTTGCAAATATGGTATGGGGCTTTTTTCTATTTCCGGTTTAGGATTCTCAACTGTTTTTGGGAGTTCTGGCTTTGGTTCTTCTTTTTTACTGCCAAAAAAACCGATGATCTTTTTGAATAAGCCACCCGAAGCTTCCGATGCAGATGATTGAGGCGGTGTTTGCGTATTAGACTTTAATGCCTGAGCTACAGGATGAACAACCTGCCAGATAAAACTGGACGTCAATTTTAGCGTAGCGCTATCTCCTTTCAGGATTTTTAGTAATAATGTTGCATGTGCATTCTCAGGGTATTTCCGTTCCTGTCTTTGGTAATTATTCCTGCTCCAAACATAGTAGTAGTCAGAATACGCTCTTCGATAATCCGTTTCACCATTATAGCTCAGTAAAATACCTGTTGCCATTTTTACATAAGCCGGGTCATTCAACTTTCCGAAATTATCCAGGCGTTTTAAAGAACGGTTCCTGAAATAATACCTGGTTTTATTACTGTATGCCAGCGTGCTGTTTTTCTTCTTTAACTCCTCAACAGTATTAATATATGTCTCTAATTCAGTAATGTATTTTTTCTGCCCTTTGTATAATATATTGTTGGAGAAAAACTCCGGCTGGCGCTCAAATTTTGTTGCGAGAATCCCCAGCAATTCAAAATCATCCCTGAATTCCGCCAGCTTGTATAAATGTCTCAAATGCTTGAAATAACCAGGTTTACAAGGCATTTCGCTAATGATCTCAAGCAGCGGCTCTTTTATCCACTTTGTCTCTACTGATATTGCATATAAATGTTCTACTACTTTATAATCTGTCTGGGATTGCTCCAGCACTCTTTCTCTCAACAGGTTTTTAAGGGCTGGTAGTTTGTTTTCTTTTACCGCATTCTTTATTGGTTCTACAATACTGTTAAAATGGTGTTCGAGCACATTCTCCCTGGCTTCGCCGCCGGATAAATGCAATAACACGTCCCATGCCATTCTCTTTACTACCGGTGTTCCTTTTGCAGTCAACTCCTTAACCAATGGCAATGCAACCGGATCTCCGATGCGCCCCAATGCCCATACGCAACTGTATTGATGGATAGAATCGCCCTGGTAACAAAGATGGATGATATAGGGAGCTGCATCTTTAATTTTCAGATCTCCCGCACGCCACACGACCCGTGACAGCCGCCAGGATTTACCGGACTGCCTGTTACCTTCAACCGCATTTTTCAAGCGGAGAAGGATTGCTTTTTCACGGCCTTCCGGTAAAGATTGTATATCTGATACTGGTAATGGAACGGCTTCTTTTTGGGGTGTTAGTTCCCGACAGACAGACAGATCAGACTGCGCTTCGCTGCGACGGTAACCCTTTGCCATCTTTTCGGATTCTAAATTATTAAAGATCGATTCGGCTTTTAACCTGTCAACACCTTGCTCAGTTTTGGTACCTTCCTTTAATGGCACACCTCTTCTGCCATAACGGAAATTGACCACGAATTTATTACCGTTCACTTCACACAAATCTATCTCATACACTTTATCGGAATTCCCTTCCTTAAAATACAATATTACCTGCCTGATCAGCTTCATATGCGGTGTATTTACAGGCATCAAGATAAACAAAAAATTGATATAGGAAATAAAATTTCAACAAGTAATCACATTTTTATCTGGTGGGGCACCTTACTAAGATATTATTGTACAGTTCACATGTCTTAACACGTATTGCAATTTTTATTCAATAAATTATAACGTAATAACAAATTTATTATCTACCGGAATATACTGCCGGTCTGTAGAACGGATTTATATTACAAACCGCAAATAAATTGACGCTTTGTAGATAACTACCCGCTATTTCCAAAACGCTTTTTTTTAATATTGCTCAATAGTAGCACTAAGGATGAACGGAGCGTCGCAACGATGTTTCAACAGAAGTTCAAAAGATGACTCAATAAAAAAAGAAAAAAACGATGGGGTATATTTTATCGTCCAACTGATACCTGTGTTATTTACTTTCTTCAAACCATTTATTTGCCAACGCAGATATCCTGTCCAGGTCCTGGTGCTCCATACAATTAAAGTGTCCCTGGGGGCAGGTTTTCGTACCGTAATTGGAACAAGGCTGACATTTTAACCCGGGTACAATACTGTTGTAATAAGGGGGATTTTTAATGCTGCTGCCATAATAAGGCTCCACATCCAGCTTAGGAGAAGTGGCACCCCATATAGCGATTACCGGTTTCTGAAAAGCGCAGGCAATGTATTGAAAGCCGGTATCGTGAGAAATTACTAACCTTGCCTGCTTTACCAGGCTGCCGCTTTGCTGTAAATTGAATTTGCCGCAAGCGTTAAATATGCGTTGGGGAGCTACCCTGGCAATTATTTCAGCATCATCAAACTCTTCTTTGGCACCAATTAACACAACCGGATATTTTATGAGAGCAGCCAGTTTTTGCAGTTTAGGAGTCGGCATTTTTTTAGTAGCAAATGATGCGCCTATTACAACGGCAATATAACCATCCCGGAAAACCAGGCCCAGGCTTTTTGATATATCTACCTGGTTATTGTCATCTATATAATAATCCAGCCCCAGGCCATCATCTGTTACTCCGAGTGGCTTCACCGCATTTAAACTCCTTTGAGTAATATGCTCGCCGCTCATTTTATTGATGCCAAACTTAGTTAATAGAAACTTTTCAACTGACTCTTTATTATAGCTGAACCATTTACCACCAATAGCCGCTTTCAACCTGAAAGTCCGGAGGTTCTTGTGAAGATCTATGATCACATCAAATTTCTCTTTCTTTAAGGCATCTGCAGTCTCCTTAAAACTTTCGCCTAATACATGAAGCTTATCTATATAAGGATTGCCGTTCAATACTCCCTTGAACTTTTGTTTTACCAGGAAATGTACTTCAGCATCCGGCAATTGTTGTTTAACACACCTTATAACCGGTGTTGTAAATATAATATCGCCAATAGATGAAAAACGGATGATCAGTACTTTCATGGTATATTCAGAATTCTGTATTGTAATGAGCAAAAGTAAATGAATGCGCTATAATTATTGACCGGTCTGAACTTCTTTTATATAATCCTCTTTCAGATGGTCGTAAAAAGATTTTTTATCGATAATATAAGCTGCAAGGTTGGCCAGCAATGCCGCTATCATCAGGTGAAAAATTACACTATGCCTGTCTGTCATTTCCAGTACGAGTATAGCAGAAGTAAAAGGAGAACGGGTGACACCCGTTAAAAATGCCACCATACCGCTCATGATGAGGATATTGGCATTTTCATTGGTGATGCCGAATATGCCTGCCAATACAGAACCGATACTGGCACCTGCGCCCAGTGAAGGGGCGAAAATACCTCCGGCACCACCGGCAGAAAATGAAGCGGCAGGTCCGATAATTCTTAAAATGGGGGTGTACCACGCCACCACTTTCTCATCAGTAAATAAAGTTTCTGTCATGATTTCTTTACCGGAACCTATTGCCAATTCGCCCCAAAACACGCCAAAACCGGCCATTAATATAGCGCAGCCAAATAAAAAAAGCATCTGCTTTTTAAACGAGAATCCACTTCGCCATTGTAATATTTTCAGAATAAACCTTGCCATAGATGCTCCGGCAATACCGGCTATTACACCCACCAGTATTACAATGAATATTATATACCATTTCAGGTGATTCAACTCAGGATATCCTAAATACAAATACGGCCCTAACAACCATTGTGCAGTTAACCCGGCTATAATCACCGCGGAAAATAAAGCAGTTCTGAAGTGCCTGAACTGTCCTTTGGATAATTCTTCAACAGCAAAAACAACACCGCCCAAAGGTGTATTGAATGCGGCGGCCAAACCTGCAGCAGCACCTGTCATAATCATGTTCCGCTTGCTCACTTTAGGCCAGGACTCCGGTATCAGGTTATTGACAAACCTAAACACTGAGCCTGCTATCTGGATGGTTGGCCCCTCACGCCCGATGGCACCGCCTCCCATTACCATTAATATACTGGAAGCGACTTTTACACACATTATGCGAAAACTCAGCAGCCTGTCAACCAGGAAATTGTTTTTGGGCGTTGCCAGTTCAATAGATGCCATCACCTGTGGAATACCGCTGCCCCTGGCAGTACCGGCAAATCTTTTTACAAGGTACCAGCCCAAATAAAAAAATAAAGGGGCGCTAATGAACATCAACCATTTATTGCTGTGTAGAATAAACAAGGCAAAATCCTCCGCCCAGCCAAACAGGTAGGCATAGAATACCGCAATGATACCCGTTATTGCAGAACCGACCCAAAAAGGCAGCCCCTGCATAATGTTTCTTTTAACAGCCTCGTTATTAATCTCATCGAAGCGCTTTTTAATCGATTTTCTAATGCTATTTAAACGCCCCATTCCAATGAAACCTGTCTTTGTTGAAAATCAAAAGTAGGGTTTATTTTAAAGCTTACTCTGTCATTTCTTTTTTGCACATTGTATTTATAGCCCAATTTTAATAGAACATTGAAAAATCATTTAAATAACATCCTTATCTTTGAAAGGCTTAGACGCATATTATAATTTCATTGAATTTTGTTTAGAAGAAAAGGAACAGAATGCTTTCCCCATTCTGAAATAACACTATGAGTTTTGACGTAAAAAAAGAATTGGCTTTACAACAGTTCAACAATGAAGTTGGTATAAAATTCCAACTGTACAATAGTTTATTTTCAGCTTTACCATTTCACAGGATAGATAAAACAGGCGTTTTGCTGGCATTATTACAATCCTACTGCGAAGAGAGTTTAGAAAAAGGATTAAGTCCCCAGGAGATTTTAGATACTTTTTTTAAGAACAACATACCTAATGCAGATGACAGTTCCAAACTGGACCTATTGTTCCGTTTTGTACAATATGCGGAAAGACAAGTAGTACTTTTCGATGCCCTGGAAGACTCCGCCTTCAGGAAACTCAGAAGCATGGACGGCCCGGGTACGCTTACCGCATTAGAGCAGGATGTAAGAACGCCTGAACAAAGCGAAGTATTAAAAGAAAAGTTTAAAGACTTTGCTGTTCGACTGGTATTAACCGCCCACCCGACACAGTTTTACCCGGGAGAAGTACTGGCTATCATTCATGATTTATGTGACGCCATTGCTGATGCTGATACAACATTGGTCAATCAACTATTGATGCAATTAGGTAAAACACCATTCTTTAAAGAATCTAAACCGACACCATTTGATGAGGCAGTCAGCCTGGTATGGTATTTAGAGCATGTATTTTATCCTGCTGCAGGTAGAATCATCAATAAAATAAAAACACAGTTTCCCGAAGAAGCACCGGACCATTTACAGATATTACGCATGGGCTTCTGGCCGGGTGGTGACAGGGACGGCAACCCGTTCGTAAAAGTAGATACCACCTTAAAAGTAGCAGAAACCCTGCGTGCCGGCATTCTAAGATGCTATTACAACGATGTTAAAGAGCTCAGACGCCGTTTAACATTCAAAGGCATTACACAGATCCTGGCCGACCTGGAAAAGAAACTATACGACAGCGTTTTTATCCCGGGGCAATGTACCTTACTGACACAATCTGAGATCATCGGCATTCTTAATAAAGTAGCGGTGCTTATCAACAAAGACCATCGCGGCTTATTTGTAGAAAAAGTAGAAGACCTGAAAAATAAAGTGGAGTTGTTCGGCTTATTCTTTGCCTCATTAGATATCCGCCAGGAAAGCACCGTGCATGGCAATATTCTAAATAATGTGGCTGCTTTATCTGATATTCTGCCGGGTAATTATGCAGAATTAACGGATGAAGAAAAAGCTGAATTAATTGTAAAAATCGACAAAGGGTTCGACTACCATTTACTAACGAACGAAGTTGAGGCAGATACACTAAAAGTAGCCGCTGCCATCAAACAGATCCAGCAGGAAAACGGTGCTGAAGGCTGTCACCGCTTCATTATCAGCCAAACCAACAGCTTCCTGAATGTACTGGAAGTTTATGCCCTCTTCCTGTTGAATAATATAAAGCCGCAGGATATTGATGTTGACATCGTACCGTTATTCGAAACTATTGATGATCTGAAAAATGCCAAAGGCATTATGCAGAAATTGTATAGCAATGAGATTTATTTTAACCACTTAAAAAAACGTGGTTATCAGCAAACCATTATGCTGGGTTTTAGTGACGGTACAAAAGACGGCGGTTACCTAATGGCCAACTGGAGCATTTATAAAGCCAAAGAAGAGCTTACCGCCATTTCCCGCCAGTACGATATCGAAGTTGTATTCTTCGATGGCCGGGGTGGCCCTCCGGCACGTGGTGGTGGTAAAACCCATAAATTCTATGCCGCTATGGGCCAGAATATTGCCAATAATGAAATCCAGCTAACCGTTCAGGGACAAACCATCAGCAGCAATTTTGGCATTATCGATTCCGCCCAATACAATATTGAGCAAATGATCCATGCCGGTATCAGCAATACGCTCTCCAGCAGCCGGCTCAGCACTTTAGATAAAAGCGAAGAGAAACTGATTACACAGCTTGCAGAAGACAGCCTGACAGCTTATCTAAGTTTGAGAAACCATTCCAGTTTTTTCGACTATTTGAGCCATGTAAGCCCATTACGTTTTTATGCGGCAACCAATATTGGCAGTCGTCCTGCTAAGCGTGGCGGCAGCAGCAAACTATCATTAAAAGACCTTCGTGCCATACCGTATGTGGGCAGCTGGAGCCAGTTAAAACAAAATGTGACCGGTTATTACGGCGTGGGAAAGGCATTAAAAAAGTTGGATGATGACGGCCGCTTAAACGAAGTGAAAGAGTTGTATAACAACTCAACATTCTTCAAAACATTAATGGACAACTGTGAAATGGCATTACTGAAATCCTATTTCCCGCTAACCCACTACCTGCAAAACCACCCGTTATATGGCGATATCTGGAATAATATTCATGACGAATACCAGCTTACCCGTCGATATATATTAAAAATAAGCGGACACCAAAACCTGATGGATGACTACCCGGTAGATCAGCAAAGTATTCAAATCCGTGAGAAAATTGTGTTACCGGTATTAGCCATCCAGCAATATGCCATAGCCAAAGTACGGCACATGGAGGAGCAGGTAATGGACTCCCCGCTAAAAAGTAAATTTGAAAAACTCGTAATGCGTTGTTCTTTCGGTATCATTAATGCCGGCAGGAACTCCGCGTAATTCAGTTACAAAATACATTTCAAAACTGCAAACAGCCTGAAAATTGTTTGCAGTTTTTTTTATTGGGGCTGTCAGCATTTGTAAAATATACCAAACGGTATACCGGTGTACTACGGGGTGCCGTACTCGCCATTGCTGGTCCTGCTTTGTTAGTTATCGCGGGCTCGTACCAGGCGCAAGGCGCGCCTGCCCGTTGTCCACCGCAGCCGCCCGGCAGTTGTACAACTATGTTACAAATGAGCATTTAAGAAAACACCATACAACTCTCAAAAAATATAAATCTGTATACCATTGAAAAGCCCCGGAAAGCACATATCAATCTTTCCCGATCCCTACCCTCTCATCCCGCCATTTTACATATCTTTATCATTCACCAACATGTTGTAACATGAATAATGATTTGCAGGAATTAGCAGCCCAGTTAAGACAACCCAGCGGCGAAAAGGGATTAATGATCGGTGATATGATGAACACTACCAATATCAAAATGAGCTTACAATCGATAGATAAGCTTCATTTAAAAAATAACGATGCTGTTTTAGAACTGGGACATGGTAAATGCGGCCACCTGGACTACCTGATGAACAAAGCTGAAAACCTTTCTTACCACGGATTGGAAATATCTGAACTGATGCACCGCGAAGCTCAAAAACAAAACGCTGAACGAATAGAGAAAAAGCAGGCTTTGTTTTCTTTATTCGATGGCAACAATATTCCTTTCCCGGACGATACTTTCAACCGGGTATTTACAGTAAATACGATTTATTTCTGGCAGTCACCTTTAGAATACCTTACCGAAATTTACAGGGTACTGACCACCGGTGGCATTTTAAATATCACATTCGCTCACAAAGAGTTTATGCAGCAATTGCCATTTACGCAATTCGGCTTTACATTATATCATACAGGCGATGTACAAAACCTTATAAGTAAAACACCCTTTTCTAAAACTGAAATCAACTCAGAGTCTGAAATGATTCCTAACAAACTTGGAGAAATGGTTAAACGCGACTTTTCCACCATTAGCTGTTATAAATAATGAACCATTCCAAAGAGAATGCAGATGCAAAGTATCTGCTTCTTATTTTATCCCGGGAACCCCTCTATAAATAAAACTTTCCGGCTAGAAGGCGATACTGCTCATTACCCGATAAACAACTTAAGCAACTCTCCCTCTCATTCTTTAGAGATATTCTGTGGTGATGAAAGCGACTCCTGGCGACTATTTGTCATTAAAATCAAAGAAAAGGCGACATTATGTCACTACCATTCAATCTTTTACGCCGAAATTTCCGATAAGAATACTTTGCACAGGATTTGATGATTAGGTGTTGTAATCATTTAAAAAACCTGATCAAAATATACTTATATGAACTTAAATAATTTTACCATTAAGGCGCAGGAAGCGATCCAGCAGGCTCAGCAGATTGCTTTTGACAACCAGGCGCCGAATATAGAAAATGAGCACTTACTTTACGCATTGCTGAATCAGGAAGATTCTTCTGTAGAGTATTTGTTAAAGAAAAACGCGGTGAATGTGATTAATTTAAATAATCAACTGAGGACCGCATTAGATAAATTGCCTAAAACCTCGGCTGATGCTGCCCAAACAGTAAGCCGTGATTTTAACAACACCATATTAAAAGCATCAAGCATTTTAAAACAGTTTGATGATGAATTTGTTACGCCAGAACATTTACTACTTGGCCTGTTACAGGGCAAAGACAGCGTTGCTAACTTATTAAAAGATGCCGGCTTAACTGAAAAAGGACTGGTGGCATCTATTAAAGACTTACGCAGCCAGAGTGGTGGTGTAAAAAGCCAGACACAGGCCGCTCAATTCGATATACTGAACAAGTATGCCAAAAACCTGAATGAGCTGGCAAGAAACGGCAAACTAGACCCTGTGATAGGGCGCGATGAAGAAATCCGCAGAACACTGCATATTCTTAGCCGCCGTACCAAGAACAACCCGATGCTGGTAGGTGAACCGGGTGTAGGTAAAACCGCTATTGCAGAGGGACTGGCCATGCGTATTGTAAACGGGGATGTGCCTGAGAACCTGAAATCTAAAATCATCTTTGCACTGGATATGGGGCAGTTAATTGCCGGCGCTAAGTACAAAGGTGAGTTTGAAGAACGTTTAAAAGGCGTTGTAAATGAAGTGGCTAAAAGTGACGGAGAGATTATTCTGTTTATTGACGAGATCCACACATTAGTGGGTGCCGGTGGTGGTGAAGGTGCAATGGATGCTGCCAACATTTTGAAACCGGCCTTAGCCCGCGGAGAACTGAGAGCAATAGGTGCTACAACGTTAAATGAATATCAAAAATACTTTGAAAAAGATAAAGCGCTGGAACGCCGTTTCCAGAAAGTAATGATAGATGAGCCTAGTGTAGATGACGCTATCAGTATCTTACGTGGTATTAAAGACCGTTACGAAACGCATCACCATGTGCGCATAAAAGATGAAGCGATCATTGCTGCCGTTGAATTGAGCCACCGTTATATTACGGACAGGTTCTTACCGGACAAAGCAATTGACCTGATTGACGAAAGTGCGGCAAAACTGCGCCTGGAAATGAACAGTATGCCGGAGGAATTGGACAAATTAGAACGCCAGATCCGCCAGTTGGAGATAGAAAAAGAAGCGATTAAACGTGAGAACGATGCAGATAAATTAAAGCAACTGAATACCGAGATCGCGAACTTATCTGTAAGCAGGGATACGCTGAAAGCACGCTGGACAGAGGAGAAAGAAGTGGTTGAACAGATCCAGAAAGCAAAAGCGGCGATTGAAGATTTGAAAGTACAGGCTGACCGTGCGGAGCGTGAAGGTGACTATGGTAAAGTAGCTGAGATACGCTATGGTAAAATAAAAGAACAGGAACAAATTGTAACGGATAATACCGCCAAGCTGAATGAATATGCGGATAACCGTCGCTTACTGAAAGAAGAAGTAGATGCGGAAGATATTGCAGAAAGTATTGCTAAAAGCACAGGTATTCCTGTAAGCAAAATGCTGCAAAGTGAACGTGAAAAATTGCTGAACCTTGAGGATGAATTACACAATCGTGTAATTGGCCAGGATGATGCGATTGTGGCTGTTGCAGATGCGATCCGCCGTTCCCGTGCAGGCTTGCAAGATCCTAAAAAACCGATCGGCTCCTTTATTTTCCTGGGTACAACAGGTGTTGGTAAAACAGAACTGGCAAAGGCATTGGCTGAATACCTGTTCGATGACGAACAACTGATGACGCGCATAGACATGAGCGAATACCAGGAAAAACACAGCGTTAGCCGTTTGGTGGGTGCGCCTCCGGGCTATGTAGGGTATGATGAGGGTGGTCAGTTAACTGAAGCTGTGCGTCGCAAACCATACAGCGTGGTGCTTTTAGACGAGATTGAAAAAGCACACCCTGATGTCTGGAATATCCTGTTGCAGGTATTGGACGATGGCCGTTTAACTGATAACAAAGGCCGTGTGGTGAATTTTAAAAACACCATTATTATCATGACCAGCAATATCGGCAGTCATTTAATCCAGGATGCTTTTGAAGGCGTGAACGATAACCCGGATTCACTGGAAGCAGCGGAAGAAAAAGCGAAAAATGAAGTGATGAACCTGTTGAAACAAACAGTGCGTCCTGAGTTTTTAAACCGGGTTGATGAGATTTTAATGTTCCACCCGTTATTGAAAAAAGATATCAAAGGCATCATCAAAATCCAGTTGAAACAACTGCAGGATATGGTAGCCGAAGGTGGTATCCAGTTAACATTCAGCGATTACCTTTTGGATTATTTAAGTGAAAACGGCTATGATGCGCAAATGGGCGCCCGTCCGCTAAAACGTTTAATACAAAAGCAAATTGTAAATGGATTAAGTAAAAAAATACTGGCCGGTGCGGTAGATAAAACCAAGCCGATATTAATAGATGTGTTTGATAATGTAGTGGTGTTTCGCACCGATACATTAGAGAAAGCGTAAGAGAGGAATAAAGATTGTTTTCATAGGGTAGGTTTTGAGGGTATAAGCGTAGCTCCGGAAGAGGGGTTGCGCTTTTTTTATTTTTATTAGTTGAGAACAGGGATGGTCGTAAAAAACAAACACTCCGGGTATATATGATACCCGGAGTGCTTATATATTATTCAATTCTTAAAATTTTCCTTTCAGCTTATTTAAAAAGTCTGTTTCTATGATGCGTACGGCAGATAGTATAATATTGGAGAACGCTTCTGCCTGGGATACACCATGTGCAATAATCACCGGCTTTTCAATTCCAAGAACAGGAATGCCTCCATATTGCTCAAAATTGAAACGATCGAAATACGGATGATGAATCTCCTGGCGTTTTGTAATCGGGTGCAGGCTCTCAAGTAACTTTAAAATGATATTACCTGTAAAACCATCACAAACAATGACATCTGCTTTATCCTCTAACACGTCCCGGCCTTCAATATTGCCAATAAAATTAATGGCGGTGTTCTCTTTCAGCAAAGGATATGCGGCTTGAGCCAGAATATTTCCTTTTCCTTCTTCTTCACCTACATTCAGCAAACCTACGCGTGGATTGTCTATTCCCCAGATAATATTGGAATAAGCGGCGCCCATTATGGCGAACTGGTTTAAATTTTCCGGTTTACAGTCTGTATTAAAACCGGCATCCAGCAATAAGCCGGCTTTACCGTTTTCACGTGGGATAATGGTACCAATTGTTGGTCGCAATACACCTTCCGTTGTTTTTAATGCAAACATGCTGCCTACCAGCATTGCGCCAGTATTACCGGCACTGGCAAAAGCGTCCGTTTTACCGGCAGCCAACAGCCCGAAACCTACCGCAATTGAAGATTGCTTTTTTTCCTTTAATGCTTTTACAGGATGTTCGTTGTAGCCAATTACTTCCGGGGCATGAATTACTTGTAGCTGACGATGACCATTTAAATGATGCTCAGCTAAAAGATTGCTTATATCATCTTCTCTACCAATCAGTTGCAATATCGTATCTGTTGGTAATTCAGGCAGGCATTTAATAATGCCTTTCACAGCTTCTAAAGGGGCATAATCGCCACCCATCATATCCAGTGCAATATTCATACTGTTCACTAAGGTAATAAAAAGGTGACACCTTTTCGAAAAAAAGTGTCACCTTATTCCAAATTTCTTGGAAAATTATTTTTGAATTGGAGACTTTTCAGCTACAACCTGACCTCTATAAAACAATTTACCTTCGCTCACGTGTGCACGGTGACGAACGTGGGTTTCACCAGTTGTTCCATCTACGCTTAAAGTAGCTGCAACTGCTTTGTAATGAGTACGACGTTTTGCGCTGCGTTGTTGGCTATGGCGTCTTTTTGGATTTGGCATATTCTAAGTTTTACTATTTTTTAAAAAATTATATTTACTCTACCGGATTAATTTAAACCTTTTAAATTGTCTAAACCTTTCCAGATATCTTTTTTGGGATCACTGTTTTTTTTCATGTTTTCCAACATGTTCAGCACATCGGGATTGCATCCGCTGGAGCCGTCACTCTTTGGAGCACATTCTCTTATATTCGGAATACTTAGTACGATGAATTCATATATCCAGGTAGCTATATTAATGCTACTCTCGATCCTGGTAATGTAGTAAATATCCGGATCTTCTTCATTTTCATTCAGTTCATCCGCATTGTCATCTACTTTAACCATTACATTAAACTCATCCCACAAGTTAGTGACCACTGTGTTGCCACACCGGTCACAAATGACATCAACGGTTCCGCCTATATCAAATTTTAAAGTATAAACGCTGGCATTTTTTTCCAACTCTAACTTTACCAAGGCTTTGCAGTTGTCAAACTCTTGTGTTCCGTATTCTTTAAAGAACTCATCCGTAATTTCAAATTCGTAATTATGGACTCCCGGTTTTAAACCCACAATAGGTATATCATAAAATTTTCGGGCATTCATAACGCTTTCTAAAATTAGGGTTGCAAAAGTACATAGATATTTTCAAATACACAAAAAGAATATTTCCACATTTGTGAATATATAAATTACCAATGCTCTTTTTCTAATTTGTTGCAAAATTACAATTAAATTATTGAAATATTATCAAACAATAAGTGAAAAATAGAGGATAACGAAGTGTGGGCCAGAACCTGTTTTATACTCTTACTGCTATTCTTTCATTTCTAATTCCCGGTTGGTGTATTTTTTCCTATAACCAGATAATAACCAGAAACTTATATACTTTTATCAGACTACTGATAGAGCGGCAAAAAAATAGTCCTCTGTTGAAACAGACGACCTTAACGATTGCTTGCCATATGAAAATCTTAAATATCTTGAAAGGTTGTTTTGTTAACCTTATTTCTTTGCTTTGTTAATACAAAAGTACATTGCGCTTTACTCTCGGTAAAATCATATTATAAACAGTAACACTATCTCAAAGTACACAATTTATAATATAAACAATTGACTATCATATAAATAAATAGAATTAAAATATCATCTCCAACAATTCCTGGTATTGATATATCATCATATTTCTTATTGTTTTTCGGAAAAGTTGCCACTAAACCCTGTCAAAACAGAGATACTAAAGCTGAAGAGCTGCGGCATGCGTTGGTGGCGAGGTACGAGCCAGTGCGCAGTATAACGGAGCACCGAGCGTAGCGGAGCCATAAGCTCGCCGGACGGATGTTTAACAGGATTACAAATGTTCAGAGCCCCATATTTTCCCATAAAAAAAGACCAATGCAGATGCATTGGCCCTATTATAAGTAAATTAAGTAAACGCTATTTTGAATCGTACGCCCATGTTACAAGTGCAGAACCCCATGTGAAACCGCCACCAAATGCCGCTAAAATAATTTTATCTCCTTTATTCAACTGTTTCTCATAATCCCAAAGGCAAAGCGGTAAGGTCGCGGCAGTGGTATTACCGTATTTCTGAATATTAATCATTACCTTTTCCTGTGGAAGGCCGATGCGCTCACGGGTAGCATCAATAATGCGTAAATTGGCCTGGTGTGGCACCAACCATGCAATATCTTCACCTGTCAGGTTATTACGTTCCAGAAGGTCCGCACTGACATCTGCCATGCGGGTAACAGCGAATTTAAAAACAGTTTTACCTTCCTGGTAAGCATAATGCTGGCCGGCAGCTACTGACGCTGCTGTAGCCGGGATTAAACTACCACCTGCTTTCATATGTAAAAAGTCACGACCGGAACCATCTGATTTTAAAATACTGTCATGTATGCCCAAGCCTTCCTGATTAGGTTCCAACAATACAGCACCGGCTCCATCGCCGAATATAATGCAGGTAGCCCTATCTGTATAATCAATGATAGCGCTCATTTTTTCTGCACCTACCACGATCACTTTTTTGTAACGGCCACTCTCAATATATGTGGCACCGGTAATTAGGCTAAATAAAAATCCGCTGCAGGCAGCTTCCAAATCATACCCGAACGCATTGGTGGCACCAACTTTATCCGCAATAATATTGGCGGTTGCAGGAAATACCATATCAGGCGTAACAGTAGCACAGATAATACAATCAATTTCACTGGCATCGATTCCACGCTTTTTCAATAATTCCTCTACTGCCTTTGCGCCTAAATCGCTGGTAGCTTTGCCGGGTTCTTTTAGAATTCTTCTTTCTGAAATACCGGTCCTGCTTCGTATCCATTCATCGTTTGTATCTACTAACTTTTCTAACTCGAAATTTGATAATACATATTCCGGTAAATATCCGCCAACTGCTGTGATGGCTGCTGTTACTTTATTGGACATAATTTTTTTATAGCTAAAAAGTGTTTACAATGTTAGATTTCCTGCAATGGTTTATCCCACTCCAGTTTTAATATTTTACTTTCTGTTTTCCCCGATTTATAATTCAGAACTGAAACGATCTGACAATTCATATTATTCACCCACAATAAATTGCGGGTCTCTGTATAATCGGGATGTTCTATTATTTTTTTAATAATGATATTTTTAACTGCTTTAGATTCCGGCTGTAAAAGTACAGTAACTTCCTTTATCACAGAAGTATCATTTAAAGCTTTGATCATAAAAGTAATTGATTCTGTAGATAAGTCCTGAAAAGATTCTTCGGTATATCCTTTTCTTAATCCTGATAAATTTAAGTCCGGCTGATTGAATTGGGAGGCAATTTGCCTGAATGAGTCTTTGGATATAATGGACGAATCAGTTAAAATGCCATTATCATATTTAAACTGGAATACCGCGAGTTGGGCATTGACGACATAGTTTATCTGGCTGTCTATATACTGCGCATAAGGGTATAAAGGTTCGTTGGTTGTATCTGCTGCAAAGGTCTCTATCTTATTTTCGTCTGCCGGCGTCGTATTTTCTGTACCACAACTACTAATGATGAATAAAGCTGTAAGTATAAGAAAGAAGTATATTCTTCGCATGTTTTTAAATATAAAAATAAGCCACCGATTTATTTCGATGGCCTGCAAATTTCAAGCTTTTTTTACAATTTTGAACTGAAAGTTTTATAAAATCCGAGTTTTATACCATAATCTACTAAATGTTCCTTAACAGGATATTCCTTTTTATAATTGGAAAGTAGCTGGTACCTGATCTGCGGACCTGCAAATAATGTAACATTTTTGATTTTATAATGAACCAGTGAACTCAATTGAGTATTGATATTAAACTTCCTGTTTAAAGAAGACCTTATAAAATAATTATTGTAATCCGTAGATAAAATATAATTACTGGATACTAAATTGAATGTTGGCTGTACGCCTCCTTCCACAGAAAAGCCCAGTTTTTTATATTGGAACAGGTCTAAATTAAAAAAGACAGGAATGCTGAGCTGTAAAAACCGGTTTTTCAAAGTGACTGTTTCAAAGCCTCCCGAGTTACTGATATTTGAATATGTAATGAATGAATCTACATAAACGCCTCTGTTAAAATTCAGCTCTACTACCTGGTTATCTGCTTTAAAAGCATCTATTTCATATCCCCTGTAATTGACCTGTGCGCCCAGTCTTACCGTTAAGTTGCTGCTGAATTTATAACCTATGGCTGCTCCTGCTTCAAATCCGAAATTAGCTTTATGCTTTACATACTTGTCTATATTATTAGACAGCATATTGTTTAAGCCGTTCGTGTTGGTAACCGGGGCATTAGGATCTTTGAAAAACGCTTCCTCTTCGTAATTTCTATAACTACTGGATGGTGTTACATAAACGGCATACTGCCATTTTTCTTTTTTGGCAATCAACTCTGTTTTTATACTTTCGAAATAGGGTTTACTATTTAATAAAGTATCCCAATATGCCAGGCTATGCGCCTGGTTGCTGTCCAGGTTCATTTCGTTATACGCAGTGTTACTATTCACTACTTTGCTTTCAAAGGCATGCTCTTCTTTTAGTTCAAGTGACTTATCCTTTTTAATTATTTCATCCTCTGCCACAACATTGCTTCCCGGCAGTACTGAACTGGTGAAGCGTTTTTGCTTCTCACCAATATTCGAATTCACTATTAATTGGTTATCAATATCATTTGATAATAAATATTCGCTTACCGTTTTATTAATATTAAAGACCAACCCATTCTGCCTGTTAAACAAATAACCTAATCTTTTGGTTAGTGCATCGGCATTTACCTGGCTTAATGCTCCAATGCTATTGATGTTTTCAGCTCTTTCATTTCTTAATGCAACAGGATTATTCATTTCTATGGCCTTGCTGGAATAATCCGGTAGCGCATCATTGATGGTATTTTTTATTACTTTGGACCTGTCCTGCAGGATAAACTGATTTTTAGCTACCTCTCCATTGGTTACTGACTGCAAAGATTCCGTGCCAGGCAAGACAACTGTTGCCTTTTTATAATCGATCTCAAAAATATTTTTGTTAGGATAAATGAAGAACAGGCTGGCGATGACGGTAGCGCAAATGGTTATTGAGAAAAAAGTGAGGGCCGGCCATTTTCTTTTACCGGCATGCAGTTCTTTATCTATATTATGCCAAACTTTGTCGGATGGCTGCATCCGTAGTTCTTCCGCATTTTCTGCTAAGAAGTCCTCAAAATCATCAAAGTTTAACTTCCTTTTCATAATGAAACAAATGCGAGGAGCATTTGGTAGTTTTGGTTAATGTCGGCTGATATATAATACAGCTTTTATATGGCAGAAAGGATCTCTTTGCGAAGCGATTCTTTTTCTATTATTCTGCGTTTTATTAGTATTTGTTCCAATAATACTTTGGCCCTGGTGTACTGGCTTCTGCTGGTGCTTTCTTCAATATCCAGTATATTACTTATTTCTTTGTGAGAATAGCCTTCAATGGCGTATAAGTTCAATACGGTTCTGAACCCTACAGGCAGTAGCTTTATACATTCAATTACTTGTTTTGCCAGCATAAATGAATGTATATTTTCTTTTACTTCTATGTTTGCCCCATGCTCAAGATCTATCTCTTCACTAAACTTTTTATTCTTTTTCAAGTAATTGATACAGGTGTTTACCACTACTCTTCTTAACCACCCTTCAAAAGCGCCTTTGTTCAGATAAGAGTGTATATTACTGAATATACGTATAAAAGCTTCCTGCAGCATATCTTCCGCATCAGATTTATTGGATGCGTACCTGTAGCATACAGATAGCATTTTACTGCTATACTTGTTATATAACTCCCGTTGCGAAACAGGGTCGTTATCTAAACAGCCTAATATTACTACATCTTCTGTCATGAAATTATTTTATACAGAACAGTAGCATTAAACAGACAATAATCATTGCAATATTGCTGCATTCCTGTCACTGTTTTGTTATCTAAATACCAAATTACACAAAAAATGGATAAAAACCACTATTCAAAGGATATTTTTCCGGCCAATGCTAATGAAATAAATACAAAAAAGGCCTTAATCGAAGCTTTGGTTATTTTGAGCAGCCATTTTAAGCATGCGTTCAAACTGTTCCGGCGTTAAATCGTTATAAAAATAAAAGACGGGATCTACCGGTGCACCGTTTTTATGTACCTCATAATGGCAATGCGGACCTGTACTTTTCCCTGTGCTCCCTACCCAGCCTATAATATCGCCCCGTTTCACTTTTTCCCCCACCCTGGATTTAATCTTTACCATATGGCCGTACAGGGTTTCATAACCGTAACCGTGACTGATGATGACATGATTGCCATATCCGCCATCGTTAAACCCCGATAGCTTCACTTTGCCATTAGCAGTGGCATATATAGGCGTGCCTGTAGGGGCTGCAAAATCCAGACCCGCATGCATTTTAGGTATTTTATATACCGGGTCTATCCTGTAACCAAAACCTGATGCCATCCTGGACAATTGTTTATTGCTGATTGGCTGTATTGCAGGAATTGCTGCCAGTAATTCTTCTTTTTTATTGATCATTGTATCCAGCGCCTTATATGATAATGCCTGGGTATTTAAGCGTGCCTGCAGTATTTCTATCTTCTTGCCTACCTCTTCTACCAGTTCATTGGCATTCATCGCCAGCACTTCCCGGATCTCATCATTCCGTTTGTCTGTAATGGCTCTCAGGCTATCCGGTATGGGTGCGCTCTCAAATATCGCCCTGTACACTTCATTGTCCCTTTCTTCTAAACTGGCCATCCTGTTTTCCAGGTTTTCCGATTCCTTTTCCAGAACTTTAAAAGCATACTTAAGGTTATCATTCTCCTTTTTCAGTTGCCTTTCATTTTCGCTGGGAAAATACTTTTGTGCAAAAAATATAATGATGACAGCGAAGACCAGTGTGGATGCCAAATAACCAAAAATCTTCAGTAACCTTTTATGTAAAGGCACTTCCAACTTTTCATATCTCAACGATTCGGTATTATAAAAGTATTTTACTTTTTTCATAAGTTTTTCATGCTGCAAACTGTTTAAACCATCATTATAAATGAATTGTATTTAAATAATTACCGGATGCAGGCTCGTAAAGTTATTTTATATTAGGTTACAAACGTAAAAACACCGTGCAAATTTTATGTTTAACAAATAATATTCCCACTGAACTGTAAAAGCGTGTAAATTTGCTGTCCGAACCAGGATCATGTAAAAAAATCTGAAAAAATGTTTTTTTATATGGTTTATTTAATTACCTTTGCAGTCCAAATTTTTTAGCCATGAGTCAACAGGCCGTTAATTTTATACACGAACAATTAACAACAACTAAAAAGCATCCTAAGTTTAAAGCAGGTGACAATATCACTGTGAACTATAAAATTGTTGAGGGTAATAAAGAGCGTATCCAAAGCTTCAAAGGCGATGTAATCAAACGTCAAGGAACTGGTGCAACTGCTTCTTTCACTGTTCGCAAAATAAGCGATGGTGTAGGTGTAGAAAGAACTTTTCCTGCAAACAGCCCACACATTGATAGCGTAGTTTTACACAAAGTTGGTAAAGTACGTCGTGCTAAACTATTCTACTTACGTAACTTAAGTGGTAAAAGCGCCCGTATCAAAGAAAGAAGAGTTAACCTTGCAGATTTCGCTGCACAAGCTTAATTCATTAGGACTAGTTGCCTAACTTTATTGCGATAGCATAAAGTTTAAAAATATTAAAGCCGGTTTCATTTATTTGGAACGGGCTTTTTTACGTTCTTTTATCTGGGGCTCTCAGCATTCATTTACCTACTGAATATTTGTTCAGGCTGCTTAGGGGTTCGCTGCGCTCCGTGCTGGTTTCAACAGGATGTTTGCAGTCACCGGATATCGCACCAGCTCGTTCCTCGCTGCCCACGCATCCTGCAGCCTTTGAGCATTTTTTATTCTATTCTACTTTTTATTATTGAACTTTAGGGTAACCTGGGTGTTGGTGTCATAACCAAATGAAGAATGATTTAATAGATCAATCAAGTCCCATAAGGATGACCTTATGATAGAATAAATTAGCATTTAAGTATATAAACCGTCGTAGGTACGACAGCATGTATGTAAAACACTATTGATTAATAATGAAATGATAACTTCCAAAACTCATGTTAAATCAGCATTACAAATGCCCCAGGGCTGCGGGACAATGTCATTTAGCTAAGGATTTTACTTCGTAAATCCATAATTTCGAATCGCTTTAATATCATTTTTTGTTTCAAAATCGCATTCTCTAACAAATGAAAAATAGTCATTTAATTAAAAATGCCTGCTTCTTCAATTCAGTAGAAATTTAAAAAGGTACAAAAAGCAATACATATATATAGTATTCAATCACTTATGATTAATTCCTTAGCTAAATGACATTGGGCTGCGGGATACAGCGGGCGGCGAGGCACGAGCCGGACATGCGCCGGAATTGCTGCAAGCTAAAAATACCTGTACAGTATATGACCGGGTAACCGCGCATGGCGATACCCCGCAGTAGCCCGGTATGCCGACGGGTATTTTTACAAAAGCCGAGAGCCCCAAATAAAAATCAGGGTTTGGCCACAATATCATACTTACCGGAACTAAGCGCCAACTTTTCTTTATTATTTTCAACTTTATTATTTAAGGTTACCTGCCTGGCGGTAAAAGGTAAAATGACTGTTGCACTTGTATTTACAGGTACTTCCACATGCAGGTAAAAGCTACCATCTGCTTGTTTTTGCCAGTTAGTGGTTACATTTCCATAAAGAGTTTCTATGGCAGCTTCTGCCTGGGTAACATCACCTACAGGCGTAGGTGCTACAATGAATTTCTTATAACCGATGGCAGAACTGTCTATTTTCAGCCCAGCCAGCCCGCTGTAAAACCATTCTTTTAAATGCCCGAGCATAAGGTGATTGTTTGACACCGTGGGTAAAGCCATCCAGCTTTCTGTAAGCGCCGTTGCTCCTTTTGCCAGCTGATACCCATAACCCGGCACATCGGAGCGGGAATTCATTTTATATAAAATATCGCTATAACCTTCTTTCTCTAATACGCGTACCACATATCTGAAACCGATATCACCGGCAGTAAGGCGGTAGCTGCTATCCACAATACCCTGTACCAGGTTTTTCAATACGGCCGTTTTCTCTGTTTTTGGCACAAGGTCCATATACAATGCCATTGCATTGGAAGTCTGGCTTCCGGTAGCATATTGTTTTGTTGCAGGATTGAAATAAGTGTCATTAAAAGCTTTTCTAACCTGTGCGGCCAGTTGGGCATACTGTTTGACATCTGCAGGCCTGTTTAATAAGGTTGCTACTTTTTGCATAATATTCAGATTATAATAGAAGATGGCCGTACCCGTAACCCCTAATGGCGTTAGTTGAGATACTCCCGGTGCTTTGGGACCAATATCATACCAGTCACCCAGGCCATTTCTTAGTATTAAATTCTCTGAACGTTCTTTCAGGTAGTCGATATAACGTTGCATAGTCGGGTACATATCGGTCAGCATTTTCAGATCACCATACCAGTTATATGCATACCAGGGATAAATGATTCCGCTACTGCCCCACTCCGGGGAATCGCGGAACATATCTTTTTCTCCCCAGGTAAAATAGACATACTCGGGATTTGTTTCGGCTATCAGCCCGTTCTCCAACTGACCAACTTTTATATCGTTCATGGTTTTGCGTCCCATGGCGGCCATATCATAACTATACTGCATGCTTGGCGACATGAGATGTACCTGTTCCATCCAGCCCAGTTTTTCCCTGTGCGGACAATCTGTTAATACATGGGAGACATTGCTGCGAATGGCCCAGTTAATAAGGGTTTCTGTTTTATTAAATAATTCGTTGGAACTTTTAAACACGCCATTTTCTGCCATGGCATTGCGGGTATGTAATGTTTTTACTTCCAGCAATTTTGGTTGTCCATTCCGGACCTGCAAATAATTGGCGCCTTTTATCTGTATATACCTGAAACCATAATAGGTAAATTTCGGCTGGTATTCTTCTACGGCGCCTCCTTTTAAAACATATTGATAATAAAAGGGCGCTCCGGTTGCTTTTTGTGTTACATGGCCATTGGCATCCAGTAATTCACCGGGATAGATCCTTACCGTATCGCCTTTGTTTCCCTGCAATTTTATGGCGACTATACCTGATGCATTTTGCCCCATATCATAGACCCAATCACCGGTATCAATCCTTTTTGCACTTAATGGTAAAAAGGTGGCCATTACTTTTAGCGGTTCATGCTGCTGGGATTTTAATACAGGACTTCCTTTTACAATTACCGGCTGTTGCCAGGCTGCATCTTTAAATCCTGCTTTATTCCAGCCTGGTTGTTCCAGGTTAGCGTCATAATCTTCGCCGCCATATATGCTGCTAAATGTTATAGGGCTTTTAGCGGTTTTCCAGCTTTGGTCTGTCACAATATTTTCTTCGGTGCCGTCATCATAAGTCACTTTTAACCTGCCGATCAACATGGGATGGCCATGCATGACTTTCAATTTGCGAAAGCGCTTAGCTACAGGTGGCACAAATACAAAACCGTTGCCCATGATAGCGCCAATTGCATTGCTACCATTGGCTAATAATGGTGTCACATCCAGTGTAACATATAAGGCTTCTTTATCGTATTTGCTCCAACCCGCATCCATAAAATGGTCGCTGACAGGCTTACCGTTTATCGTTGCTTCAAAATGCCCCAACCCGCTCATGAACAGGGTGGCTTTCTTTACTTTTTTTGTAACGGTAAATTCCTTGCGAAACAAGGGTAAAATATTATTATAACTTGCTTTATCTTTTTTACCGTCTATTGGCAACGGGTTATAAAGGCTATCTGCCATCTTATCGTATGCGATCCATTGTGCCTGTTTCCAGTCTGCAGCATTCAACAAACCCATCTGCCATTTATTGATTGCAGACCATTCTGATACGGTATTGCTATTATCCCATACCCGTACTTTCCAGTAGTAAGTCTGGGAAGCCTGAAGGGGCTTGCCTTTGTACAAAATATTTACCGATTGTTCCGATAAGGTACGTTTGGTATCCCATATGTTGGCTTTATCATTTACAAGCGCAATACTGTCATCGCTTACCAGTACCTGGTACGCTGTTTGCCTGGTACCATTTTGATTACTTACCAGCTGCCAGGATAAATACGGGTGGGTATTCTCTACTCCCAGCGGGTTGCTCCTATATTCAATAGTTTGTTTACTTACAGCAATCTTTTGTGCAAAAACCGGCATTAAGGCTATCATCAAAAGCCCGGTAATTAATACTTTTTTCATTGGCTCAAAAACAATCATCCTAAACTTGTTTATAAATCGTTTTACAGTGCTATCTTCTTTATTAAATATACCAACCGGTATATACTTGTCCCCTCACTTGTTGTACACTGTTTTATAATATGCTACACCGGATAACAAAGCGTGGCTGTTCTATTGAAACCTGCCATCTTATTAAGGTTATTATAAGAATGGGATATTGGCGACAGTAGCAAAATAAAACTATTTAAACATTCAACTATACTGTACTACCTTTTCATCATTCACACTAAAGCCAGCAACCATACTACTGCATATTAAACAAAAAGGGCAGGCTCAGCGGCCTGCCCTTTTTGTTTAATAATTTATCAGCGGATCAATGCGATGAATGATATTTGCTGTAAAATGCCCGGCACTTTCTATACATGCTATTATTTAGGCATATATTTCGGTGCCCTGACCTTAGTTGTAATTTCGCTGATACTTTCCAAAAATGCTATTAAATCCAGTTTATCCTGTTTTGTTAGTTGAAGCGGCTTCAATAACGCATCTTTTTTAGGAAATAACGGATCGTTCTTCTGGTGCTCCTTTGGTGTTACTGAAGGCATTCCTACATTGTACATATTCAAAATACCGTCCATATTTCCAAATAAACCGTTGTGCATCCACGGGCCGGTTTTCATTACATCCCGTAAAGAGGGTGTTCTGAACTTACCTACATCCTCCGCTTTTTTAGTAATCATATAGCGCCCTAAATCCTCATACTCCCTGCCGTAATAAGTTAATCCCAGGTTGTGAAACTGCTGATCTGTTAATAGTGGTCCGTTATGACAGTTAATACATCTTGCCTTGGTGCGGAAGAGATGTAACCCTCTTACCGCAGCATCGGAAAGGATGCCGGTATCGCCTAGTAAAAATTTGTCAAAATCACTTTTGCGGCTGACAATAGTGCGCTCAAAAGTGGCTAAAGCCTCGGTTAATGTTTCAGGATTAATTTCTGCGCCCTTGCCAAATGCCGCTACGAACAGGCTGTCATACCCTTTAATACTGCGGATCTTTTCTACAGCATCCGGCATGGTACTGTTCATTTCCATCGGGTTGTTGATAGGTCCGAAAGCCTGGTCTTCCAGGCTGTGGCTCCTGCCATCCCAGAACAGTGTTTTGAAATACCAGATATTTAAAAGTGATTGCGCATTCCTGTTATTTACCTGTAAATCATGCCCCCAGGAACGCTCCCTGCCATCTGACCATGCCAGATCGGGTACATGGCAACTGGCGCAGGCTATTTGTCCTGAACCGCTTAACCTTGGGTCAAAAAATAAAGTATGTCCCAGATTGACTTTACCAATTAAACTATCGGGAACCCGGAACGGAATAGGACCTGCCGGCAGCACCGCTAATTCTTCAAACTTTGCACCGCTATCAATATCGGGTGCCGGCCATTGTGCGGAAGGACGGCTATAAATGCTTCGTAATGAATCAGTATAACTCTGTATATCAATATTTAAATCTTCAGATGCATTCTCTTCTTTATTAGGCATCATGGCTACCGAGCCTAAAAAAACAATACTTAATACAGTAACGATTGACTTTTTCAAAATCTTTTCAAAAAATTAATCCACAAATTTACAGTTTTAATATTTTGTTTTAAAAAATTGATCGTTATTACAATTATAAATTTGAGCCTCTATATGGCAATGTGTGGCACATAAAAACGGGCTATCTTGCGAATAGCCCGTTTTTTGTTTCCTGTTATCTACTTTATTCAAACTTCATCTTCTCAATGAATTCATTGATAGATTCTTTTGTTTCACCTGTTTTTTTCTGGATCCTACCAACTAATTCGTCTTCTTTACCTTCTTCGTATAGTAATTCGTCATCTGTAAGGTCTGCCCATTTTTGTTTTAAATTACCTTTTATAACGTTCCAGTTACCCTTCAGTTTGTCCTGTAATGCACTCATAATAATAAAATTTAGATGTTAAAAATGATTTTCCCTTAATTCCCGGTGTTAATCCAAAGGTTTTCTACCGGAAATAATATTATACAATACCACGATAATGGCTATTACTAATAATATATGAATTAAATTACCCATTCCCATTCCCCCGCCAATACCAATCAATCCTAAAATCCATATTACAATACAAATAAAGGCTATCAGCCATAATATACTTCTCATATAATTTCGTTTAAATGGTTATTCAATAATTTCAAACTTGTATCATTATTTCATAGGCTACTACCTGAGGAACTATTATTATTCCATGGTTTCATTTTGTACGGGAATGGCTTTTAAAAACTCGCTAAACTCCATCCCATAATTAGATTCACTACCGTAAACATCTAATACGTAACCTACATTACCTTCTGTATCTTCAAATAAATAGAGGGCAACATTATCTGCCGGATCGGACATTCCTTCAAACCTGAACGTGCGCACCAGCATGAGATCTTCCGGGTTATATAATTTATCAAAGCCTTTCATTTTCTGATGTTCAGAAAATGTAAACTCTTCTTCTATGCCTCTTTCCCTAAGTTTTTCCATTACTTCGGAAAGTGTGCGCATACTGGTAGGAAATGTTTTGTCTCGTCTAATTGAATTCATAACAAAGAATTTTTAAGGATTAAATAATTCAGCAACCTTTTACCTGTTCGGGGAATTCTAATGATATAAATACAATAACAATACCAATTAATTCAATGGCGCTGAAATGAGGATTCAAAAGTTCACAGTACGTTAGCCGGGCAATTGTTGTATAAACCGGGAAAAACCAAAGGGTAAAATAAGACATTACATATTATATAACAACACTATAAACATAAAATATTGCAACATATGTTTTACGGATTTTAGTAAAGAAAACTAATCTAAAATAAATGATAATATTAACCGGTAACATTTAAAGCTACCGGCAACGGCAAATGATGCAGGGTTAAATTGCTCAATTTACGGCTGAAAAGGAGTGTTTTCTAATTTATAACTATAGAGGAAGTAATCAACATTATATGGCATTGGCATTAACGAAAAAGCGGTATATCTTCCGCAGGAAATACCAGAGAATAAAGCACTCTATGAGTTCCTGCAATAAAATATACCGGCTTACCAATGTATAAAAAGCATGTTAAGCTTTTAATCTAACCCTTTTAACTTCTTAAAGTCTTCGAGATCGAAACTATCAAATTTGTCATAATTCAACTCTTCTTTCCGGACCGCATCTAATGTCAAATTGTAGATCTTGAACAATTCATCCTTATGTTCCAGTGTATTGATCTTTTCTGACAGATCATTGACGATTTTATCATTTTCGTCCTGGGCATCTATTAAATAAGCAAAATCCTCTATTAAAACTGTTTCTTTTTCTGCCGGCTCTTCTTCTATTATCCTGGATTCCTGTGTATCTATATCAGAAACTATTTTACTTAACTGTTTATCAGTAATATTGTATGGATCTTTTATTAATTTCAGTTCAATTAAACGGTCTTCTACTATATAATGCAGATCAACTAAAACTTCTGAATCTAATTGAGATATCAAATTGTATAATTGCATAAGTGCTGAAATTATTATGATTAATTTTTTAGGATTGACTTCAAAAATATGAAACCATGAACAAAATTACTGATATTTTACAAATTCAAAAGCCTATTATTCAGGCGGGTATGATTTGGGCCAGTGGATATAAGCTGGCGGCGGCTGTTTCTAATGCCGGCGGGCTGGGTATTATAGGCGCAGGGAGTATGTATCCTGAGGTATTTGAAGCACATTTAAGTAAGTGCAAAGAGGCTACAAACAAACCTTTTGGTGTTAACCTGCCATTGCTCTATCCTGATATCAATAAGCATATAGATAATATTATAAAACACGAAGTACCTGTCGTAATAACCAGTGCAGGCAATCCGAAAACCTATACCGGCATTTTTAAAGCGCATGGCATAAAGGTAATTCATGTGGTAAGCAGCAGCAAGTTTGCTCAAAAAGCTGAGGCTGCAGGCTGTGATGCTGTAGTGGCGGAAGGTTTCGAGGCAGGTGGGCATAACGGCAGGGATGAAACTACTACGATGGTGCTGATTCCTGCAGTAGTGAACGCGGTAAGCATCCCGGTGATTGCGGCCGGGGGTATTGCTACCGGTTCTCAAATGGCGGCAGCATTTGCACTTGGCGCCCATGCAGTGCAGGTCGGTTCAAGGTTTGTAGCCAGCCACGAAGCATCTTCCCATATCAACTTTAAAAACGCAGTTATTAACAGCAGCGAAGGCGATACTTTTTTAAGATTAAAACAACTGACACCTGTGAGATTATTAAATAATGAATTTTCAAACCAGGTAAAATTAGCAGAAGAGAACGGTGCCGGTATTGATGCATTGAATGATCTACTGGGCAGGGGCAGGGCTAAGAAAGGCATGTTTGAAGGTGACATGGAAAACGGCGAATTAGAAATAGGACAAGTGGCAGCCATTATTAAAGATATACTGCCTGCAGGCGACATTGTAAACAACTTATGGAACGAATTTGTACATACATGTAAAAAACTAACCGCTTATGTATAATTTATGCCAAATGAAAGATTAGGTATTACATTTGAAACATGGTGAAGACTTTAAAAGTATTATGGACCAGCCTGAAAATGGCACTTGATGAATTGAGAGTAAATAAATTAAGAACTTTCCTTTCTTTATTTGGTGTCACTATCGGTATCTTTTGTATTATCGGGGTTTTTGCTGTGGTACAAAGTCTTCAGTCAAACATTGAAATTGGCCTGAAAGGATTAGGCACCAATACTATTTATATTCAAAAATGGCCATGGGGCGGTGGTGGCGATTATCCCTGGTGGAAATATATGAAGCGGCCGGAGCCAAGATACAGGGAAATGGAAGCGATAAAAGCCAGGAGCCAGTATTTGGATGATGCTGCGTTCATGCTTTTTTACTCCAGCAATGTGGAATATAAAGAAAACATACTTGAAAATGTAATTATTTACGGCGCGACAGATGGGTTTGAAAAAATACAGGAAGTGGTCATTGCTGAAGGCAGGGGTATTAGTGCTTTTGAATATACCAACGGCGCACCTGTGGTCGTTATCGGCTATGAAAATGCCGTTAAGCTTTTTGAGTCACCTGAAAGGGCCGTTGGTAAAACGGTTTCTATACTGAATAAAAAAGTACAGATTATTGGGGTGATTAAGAAAAAAGGGACTGATATGATTGGCGGCTGGGATTTTGACAATATTTGTATCTGCCCGTATAACTACAGTAAAAGTTATGTAAGTGAAGAAAATGCTGACAAACTGCTTTTAGTTAAAGGCAAAGAAGGCATTCCCATCGAAACATTTAAGTATGAACTAAAAGGCATTATGCGGAGCCTGAGGAAAATTCCTCCGACAAAAGAAGATGATTTCGCGTTGAACGAAGTAACCAGCAGCTCCAAAGAAGTGGAGCAGGCTTTTTCCGGTATTAAAGCCGGGGGCTTAGTTATCGGCGGCTTTAGTTTAATTGTAGGTTTGTTCGGCATTGCCAATATCATGTTTGTAACTGTTAAGGAAAGAACTTCACAAATTGGACTGAAAAAAGCGATCGGGGCCAAAAGAAGCTTTATTCTTTTAGAGTTCCTGCTTGAATCATCTTTTCTGTGTATCATTGGCGGCCTTATAGGCCTTGGATTGGTGTTCCTCACTTTTACCGCACTCTCCGCCGTGGTACCGTTTGACCTGTTCATTGAGACCAACATTATTGTTATGGCAATAGTTATTAGTATCTTTGTAGGCTTACTGGCAGGTTTTATTCCTGCCTGGCGTGCTTCTAAATTAGACCCGGTTGTGGCTATCAGAAGCAAATAAAACAGAAGAACGAGTAACATCAATGGCCAATATCATTTTAGCAATAGAGTCCAGCTGCGACGATACATCTGCAGCAATTTGTGCAGACGGTAAAATATTGAGTAACGTTATAGCTTCTCAGGCAATACATGAAGCATACGGAGGCGTTGTGCCCGAGCTTGCCAGCAGGGCACATATGCAGAATCTGCTGCCGACTGTAAATGCGGCACTTAAAAAAGCAGAAACTGAATTGGGCAAACCTTTGTCTTTTACAGATTTAAATGCGGTTGCCTTTACCCAGTCCCCGGGCCTGATCGGTTCATTGATGGTGGGCTGCAGTTATGCTAAATCATTGGCATTAACGCTCAATATTCCCCTTATTGGTGTACACCATATGCAGGCACATGTTCTGGCTAATTTACTAAGCGACCCGGCACCTGAATTTCCGTTTTTATGCCTTACTGTGAGTGGCGGGCATACACAAATTGTTCTTTGCCATTCTCCTTTAAATATGGAAATATTAGGCGAAACAATTGACGATGCAGCCGGTGAAGCGTTTGACAAAACCGCAAAACTTATAGGACTACCTTATCCGGGAGGTCCTTTAATTGATAAATATGCACAATCCGGTACTCCAAAATTTGCACTGGCAGAACCACAGATTCCCGAACTGAATTTCAGTTTCAGCGGGTTTAAAACCTCTGTCATGTATTTTCTTCAGAAGCAAAACAAGGAAAACCCCAACTTTATAGGCGAAAATCTGAATGATATATGTGCTTCCATCCAGCATCACATTATCAATATCCTGATGAAAAAACTGGTTAAAGCAGTTAAACAAACCTGTATTAAGAATGTATGCCTGGCCGGTGGAGTCAGTGCCAACAGTGGTTTGCGCAATGCTTTTAAAGCAGCCGGCGAAAAGCACAGATTTAATACATTTATTCCCGAATTTCAGTATTGTACCGATAATGCCGGCATGATTGCGATCACCGCATATCACCAGTTCCTGGCAGAAAAATTTGAAAATCTCTCTGTAAGCCCGTCTGCAAGAGCAGAATGGGGGAAATAATGCGTAAAAGTACCTTATACTTAATGATGGTGGGCGTATATAAAACTAAATAAAGGCAGCGTTATGCACACTGCCTTTATTTATTCTCGTTTAAGAAGCATTATAGTTTAACTGTCTTAAACTGGTTGACTAACACATTATTAGAATATAAGCTAACATAGTAAGTGCCCTTAGCCCAGGAACTTGTAACGATATTAATGACTTGAGCCCTGCTTTTTGCCGAGATATAAACCGTTTTTCCTGATGCATTTGTCACAATCACCTGGTGTTCGATACCAGAAGTATATATATTGATCTGGTCATTGAACGGATTCGGAGATAAAGTGATGTTTTTTGTATTCGCTATTTTCCAGATCTTACCTTGTGTTACTTTTCCATCAATATCAATGGCGCTTACCCTGTAATAAACAATTCCGGGCTTAGCGGGTATTTCGTAACTGTATTTATTCAAAGTATTATTACCCGCAGGATTTACCTTATTGATCGTGATGAAATTAACACCGTCCAGCGACTCTTCTATGGCGAAATATTTAAGGTTCACTTCACTAAGCGTTTCCCAGTTAACCACTACCTGCGATATATTTAAAGCAATATTACTGGTAAAGCCGGTTACAGGTAATACGGTGGAGTTGGAAATGACATACAATGCTGTATTGCTGACTTTTCCGGCCTGGTCCGTCAATGTATAATTGAATGAAGCGTATGTAAAATTCTTATTGGTGAATGATACCGTAAATAAATTATAATCAAAATTTGTAATAGTCGTATTATTGGTCAGGATCACATTGTTATACCGGAAAACAGCAATACTTGAATTTGGGAGATTCGTGAATGTAAATGTTGCCAGGCTGCCACTTTTTATAGAACCTTCAGCCGGGGAATCTTCCGGGTCTGAACCATTTAAAAATAGCGATGCCTCATCATGCTCCAGCCCGACAATATATTTCACATTAGATGAATAAGGCACATACTTGCCCGTCACCGGGTCAAAATAAGTACCAAGTTCCCATGTCATGCTATTTGCTTTAGGCTTTTGCTCTATTCCGAATTTTAGGGTTGTGATATTCTGCCCGGTACTGGTTAACTGCAAATTGCCATCAGCCAATCCATCATTACCGGCTCCGGTACCATTATATTCCCCGGTATTTACCCATACCTGCGGCAATGTGGTAGCCACTGCGTTGCTCAAACCACTTGATGCGGTAGATAATACCAGCTTGTAGTTGCCTTCGTAAGCGCCGGTAAAGCTGAAATCACCATTATTAACAGCTGTTGTAGATAAAATAGCACCGGTTGTTGGATTCACTAAACTAACGTATAACGGCACATTGCTATTCACAGATGATATTTTTGTACCGTCAATGGTATTGGAAGGTGTGCCTAACAATCCGTTAGCATCGTGATAAACAGAACCGCTTATCGTGCTGTTGATCATAATAACATGATCTTCCGTTTCACCTCCGGACAACGCCATCGTGCTTCTTTCATCTACAGCGGTCGCAGTTTTATCATCGTTGAAAAAGTTATAAAGAGAAACCCTTAGCCTGATATAAGAAACGCCTGATTTTAATGCTAGAGCACTCAGGTTATTCCATGTCAACGTCACATTCTGGTCTGTTACATTTGCCCCTAAGCTGTAAGTCTGAATTTCCCCCGGCTCAAATATACCATTCCTGTTAAAATCGATCCATGCGGCAATGTAAGCACCGGAAGATGCAGTAGAACTGGCCTTGAAACTGATACTATAGCTTGAATTACTCACGTGTAAAGGAGTAATAATGCTTAATGCATCTTCATCTGCAGTATTTGTAATATCATCAATATTTGCGGATGCACTATGTAAACTTGCAATATCAAGCGGATCGTTATCTCCACCTAGCAGACCAAGTCTTGACTTAGGAGGATCGATTAATGTACCTTCAGTAACCACCGGAGTACCACCATAATTAATGTAATTAGGGCTGCTTGAAGTACCATAGTTTCTACTTTGGTTGGATAAATAATTGGTAAAAGTGCCAGAAGTAGCGGAAGGGTTACCATTGATAATATCCGCGAAGAAAATATTGGAAGGCATACCATAAGAAACGGGGGCATCACCAATATCTGTGTTCAATACAATACCTAAAGCGACAGCCGTATTGCCCCCGCAAAACATTTCCATATTCACGTTCAATGGTGCCGTGCTGGAGGTAGCTGCTTTTTTTGTATATAATAAAGCAGTAGCACCTACTGCTTCATAATAAGAGCTGTAATCAGATCCTGCAAATGACCTGACGGTTTTATTATTATTACTGTACTCAATCATATTCGCACCACTTGTAGCAGGCGTATATTTTTCCAGCAATTGCCAGCTGGTACCATTGGTGGTACCTTTCACATATTCAGAATAATTGAGTTTATATGAAGGCCCGAATCTTTCAAAAACCTTTTGATTGGCATCTTCTTCCGCATTAGCAAAGATCATCCCCAGGTCCATTGGCTGGTTGTTAAGGGTTGCGTATATTTCAAGATTGAATTTAGCAGTAAAGCCGTTTACATTATCGCCAGCATATAGTGTAGAGATCGCATTATATAAAGTATTTTTTTGCCTGTCAAGGTAAGTATTACCATTATTTGGCACGCCGATATTATATAATTTAACCAGGCCGTCGTATTCAAACTTCCCCGGATTATAGCCTACCAGCCTTTGTGTAGTAGCATTGATACTCCCCGAAAAAGAAACACCGGAAATTTTCACGTAAACAACAACATCCCCCACATTAAAGTTTTTTATTACTGTTCCTCCTGCGGGAATCTGGCCCAGGTTAGAAAAATCCAGCCACTTAATACTGTTTTTATATTGGCCTGAACCACCGGTTGCCGATATTACTGACTGACTGTATACACCTAAAGAAATCATGGTGTACAAAAAGAATAAGTAGAAACACTTCATATTTATATTTTTAGAGTTTTGAAGAGTTTAGGGTTTAGGATTTTAGCCAAGGAATCAGGATTAAAATCTATTTTAGATTAAGATATTCCGGACTATTAGATATCAGAAGAGAATAAATGGTTGCATACAGGTTAAAAAAAATATATTTTTTCCCTCAACTAACAGCACCACCTGACATACCATATTATATACCAGGTTCTTATTTTATTACTCACCACACATTGAAAAAAAATAAACTACTGTTAAATATATCTGTACACAAGCAATTCTCTTTGTAACTTTGCACTCCAATTTTTACAGTTAAAAGAATGAGTACACCTACATTATTAAAGGATGTCGTGATAAAATTTGCCGGTGACAGCGGTGATGGTATGCAGTTAACCGGTAGCCAGTTTACCAATAATACCGCTTTGTTAGGTATTGATTTAGCAACATTTCCGGATTTTCCGGCCGAAATACGTGCCCCGATAGGTACATTACCAGGGGTTTCAGGTTTCCAGTTACACTTTAGCAGTGACAGGGTTTATACCCCTGGCGATTTATGTGATGTATTGGTGGTAATGAACGCTGCTGCATTAAAAGTGAATCTTAAATGGCTGAAACCAGGCGGTAAGATCATTGCCAACCAGGATGGTTTCGATTCTAAAAACCTTCGTCTTGCCAACTACCCGGACGGAGTAAATCCTCTGGAAGATGGCAGTCTCCATAATTATGAGCTGATCACCATTGATGTTACCAAACTTACCCGAGAAGCGTTAAAAGAATTTACAACGCTGGGTATGAAGGAGAAAGACCGTGCTAAAAACATGTTCGTCCTGGGCTTCATCTACTGGATGTACGACCGTGACCTGGATAGTACCATCAATTTCCTGAATGAGAAATTCGGTAAGCGTGACGACATATTACAATCTAATATAAAAGTTTTACAGGCCGGGTACAACTATGCTGATACGGTGGAATTATTTACCTCCCGCTACCAGGTGGAGAAGGCCAAAATGGAGCCGGGTACATACCGCAGCATCATGGGTAACCAGGCGCTGAGCATGGGTTTGGTGGCAGCATCGGAACGCAGCGGCCTGCCTTTATTTGTAGGCACTTACCCGATTACACCTGCATCTGATATCCTGCACGATTTAAGTAAACTGAAAAATTTCGGTGTCCGCACGTTCCAGGCGGAAGATGAGATTGCAGGTATTACGACAGCGATTGGTGCAGCTTACGGTGGCAGTTTAGGCGTTACCACTACCAGCGGCCCGGGTATGGCACTTAAAGGGGAAGCAATGGGCCTTGCAATGATGCTGGAAATCCCGTTGGTAATTGTCAATATCCAACGTGGCGGCCCTAGTACCGGTTTACCAACCAAAACGGAACAGAGCGATTTATTACAGGCTTATTACGGCCGTAACGGGGAATGCCCGATACCTGTTATATCCAGCAGAACACCAAGCGATTGTTTCGATGCAGCTTTTGAAGCCTGCCGCATCGCTGTGCAACATATGACCCCGGTTATTTTATTAAGCGACGGTTATATTGCGAACGGTGCAGAGCCATGGAAATTCCCCCAGTCTGAAGACCTGCCAAAAATTGATGTGAAGTTCAAAACGGAACTAGGTCATCATGAAGATAAATTCATGCCTTACATGCGCGATGAAAAACTGGTACGTCCGTGGGTAGTACCGGGCACTGCAGGTTTAGAGCACCGTATTGGCGGCCTGGAAAAGCAAAATATTACAGGAAACATTAGCTATGATCCAGAAAACCACCAGTTAATGGTTAAACTGCGCCAGGAAAAAGTAGATAAGATCGCACAATACATTCCGGAACAGAAACTGGATGCCGGCCCGGAAAAAGGTAAGGTTCTCGTATTAGGTTGGGGCAGTACCTACGGAACAATCAAGTCTTCTGTATCAGAACTACTGGCACAGGGACATTCTGTCAGCCATGCACATCTGCGTTATTTGCGCCCGTTCCCTAAAAACCTGGGAGCGATCCTTAAAAACTTCGATACTATACTGGTACCTGAAATTAACAACGGGCAACTGGTAAAAATTTTAAGGGATGTGTATCTGGTAGATGCCAAACCTTACAATAAAATAATGGGTACGCCTTTTATGAAAAGCGAGATGACAGAAGAAATTAAAAAGTACCTGTAATAAATAAAAGTCCGGTGGATTTTGTAAAAAAGACGTTGCGTGGCAACGTCTTTTTTACTGTTTCTGCAGTCGATGGCAGCACTGCTGTAAAAAGGCTGCGGCATGCGTGGGCGGCAAGGAACGAAGCCGGTGCGACGCCAGGAGCACGGAGCGCAGCGAACCCCTAAGCACGCCGGACAAAAGCCCGATAAAGCCCCAATGCCCACAGCCCCAAATAAAAATAACTGCCATCCGGTGAAAAAAAATTCACCAAATGAAGTCTCTTTCAATAATTTACCCATCGAATTCCGCAAAAAGACTGATTCCTGTAAAATATGTTTAGAAATATACCTTTATTAGGGTTGGCTATTTAAATTAGCTTTAGTAATTTTGCCGCCCATGCAGGTATTAATTATTTATTTTATTTTAATATTTGCCTGTAGCAACACAAGTTTAAAACAACAATAAACATACAACTCCCATGAGCGGTGCGTTAAAAGAGGTTCGTAACAGAATATCATCGGTACAAAGTACCCAGCAAATTACCAAAGCCATGAAAATGGTGAGTGCGGCTAAACTACGCCGTGCACAAGATGCCATTACTCAGATGCGTCCTTACTCTGTAAAGCTGCAGGAAATGTTAAGCAACATTGTTAGCAATACCGAAGTAACTGCTGGTGGTGAATTGACCGTTGACAGAGAAATAAACAATGTTTTAGTTATTTTAATTACCAGCGACCGTGGTTTGTGTGGTGGTTACAATGCTAACCTTATAAAATTAGCTAAAGCAACTATTGACGAAAAATACGCAGCGCAAAACGCCAAAAGCAATGTAACAGTTTGGGGCATTGGTAAACGTGGGGCTGAAGCCTTAGCTAAAGCAGGTTACAAAGTAAACGATGCTTACAGAAACATTTTCTTAAATCTAAGTTTTGAAGCCGTACAACAAGCTGCACAAGCCGCTATTACAGCCTTTAAAAATAAAGAGTTTGATGTTGTTGAAATTGTTTACAGTGAGTTTGTAAACGCTGCTGTTCAAAACTTCCATTTAGAGCGTTTCTTACCAATTGCTAAAGTTGAGAAACCTGAAGGCGTTACTATAAAAGCGGATTATATTTTTGAGCCGAGCAAAGAGGAGCTGATTGCCGAATTGATGCCTAAAATATTAAACACTCAATTATACAAAGCTGTTTTAGATGCCAACGCCAGCGAACATGGCGCGCGTATGACTGCTATGGATAAAGCAAGTGAAAACGCAAATGAGCTGATAAAATCATTGAAAAAATCCTATAACCGTGCACGCCAGGCCGCTATTACTACCGAGATTTCGGAGATTGTAAGTGGTGCCGCTGCATTACAAGGATAATATGTACAGTGAGTAGTGAGTGGTAAATAGTGAACAGGACGAGTACGTCCACTATTTACCACTCACTATTTACGATTCACTATTTACTTTACGTAATTAAGAATAATGGAACTAAGCATTATAATGCCTCATATAGAGGCACTCATATTTACAAGTGAGAAGCCACTGACAACCCTTGAACTGGTTGATTTGGTAAATAATGCTTTAGGCTTTATCGAACACAGAGCCACATTAGACCAGGTAGAAGCTGCCATCAGCGCCATCAATGAAAAGTTCCAGTCGGAATTTTTCGCCTTTGAGATTGTTCAAAGCGGGGGCGGCTGGCAGTTTTTAACTAAAAAGCCCTACCATAAAACCGTTGCACTGCTCAATGGCGAAAAGTTTCTGAAAAAACTAAGTACCGCCGCACTGGAAACACTTTCTATAATTGCATACAAACAACCGGTTACAAAAGGCGAAATGGAGACCATCCGGGGAGTGAACTGCGACTATGCCGTAAGTAAACTCCTGGAAAAAGACCTGATCGTAATAACCGGCCGTAAGGAAGATGCGCCCGGACAACCATTACTATATGGTACCAGCAAATCTTTTATGGACTATTTCGGCATTAACAGTACCGATGACTTACCTAAACTAGAAGATATACTGGTAAACCAGACAGTGGAACCAACTGTCGTTCAGGGTGATTTACCATTAGAAGACAGAACTGAAGAAGAAGAGCAGGCAGAAACAGCATCTGCCCCTGAAGTGATTTATGAGGATGGAGAGCCTGATCAGTTAGCAGATACCGGTACCAGCGAAGACAACAATAACGATAAACAAGAAGATGATAAGAAACCTTCCGAATAATCCGGTGCGGGCTTATTGCTTTTTGCTATTAATAAAATAACAAACTAAAAGCTCGCCTGCACAGGACGGGCTTTTTTTAAGATAAGAATAATAACAACCAAATAACATGAACCAGACATTATCCAACAAACAACTGGTAAGCATTGCCAACGAATTTGGCACCCCCGTGTATGTGTACCATGCAGAAAAAATAACCGAGCAATACCATAAGCTCACCAACGGTTTTGCAAAAGCAAACGCACGTTTTTTCTACGCCTGTAAATCGCTCACCAATATTAATGTACTGAAGCATGTAAAATCCCTCGGCGCTTCCCTGGACTGCGTCAGCATCCACGAAGTAATGCTCGGTTTAAAAGCCGGGTTTGAGCCACAGGAAATTCTATACACGCCCAACTGTGTTGACTTTGCTGAAATAGAAGCAGCCAAAAACCTCGGGGTGAATATTAATATCGATAATATATCCATCTTAGAACAGTTCGGCACCAAATTCGGCAGCTCCTACCCTGTTTTGATCCGCCTGAACCCACATATTATGGCAGGTGGCAACTTCAAAATTTCAACGGGCCATATCGATAGCAAATTCGGTATTTCCATCCACCAGGTCCGTCATATAGAACGCATTGTAAAATCTACCGGTATTAAGGTATTTGGTTTACACATGCACACCGGCAGCGAAATCAAAGATGTGAACGTCTTCCTGCAAGGCCTCGAAGTCATGTTCGAAATGGCACGCCATTTTATGGACACATTAGAAGTAATTGACCTGGGCAGCGGTTTTAAAGTACCTTATAACGATACAGACATTGAAACAGATGTAGCATCATTAGGAGATAAAGTAGCTGCTGCTTTTGCAGAGTTCGAAAAAGAAACCGGTAAATCATTACAGGTCTGGTTCGAGCCCGGTAAATACCTCGTAAGCGAATGCGGCTACTTTGTAGTAAAAGCCAACGTCATTAAAACCACTACGGCCACTACCTTTGTGGGCGTAAACAGTGGCTTTAACCACCTTATACGCCCCATGTTTTACGACAGTTACCATTTCATAAAAAACATCAGTAACCCCAAAGGTTCAGAGCGCATCTACACCGTTGTAGGTAATATTTGCGAAACAGATACGTTCGCATGGGACAGAACATTGAACGAAGTACGCGAAGGAGATTATCTCACATTCTTCAATGCCGGTGCTTACGGTTTTGAAATGAGCAGCAACTTCAATAGCCGCTTAAAACCAGCCGAAGTATTAGTAAAAGATGATGCGCCAAAACTCATCAGGAAACGGGATGAGTTCGACGATTTATTACGCAACCAGGTAATAGATTAACTGGTTTTTTATTTGGGCGCGTGCTAAAGCACCGGGCTATCCGCAGTACTGCCACTGCCGCCAATATTACAGTTTAGCTTCGCTATTCTAACAACACAGGCGGCAGTGGCGGTACTTTGCTACTATCCCTCGCGCGCAGCGCGTTCAGGCATTTCGCGGATTTTCAAAACTTTTAAAACATTCATACATACCATGGGAACTCTCAAAATCATCCTGCTGACCATCCTGTTTATCGTCAGTATTTTTATAGTACTAAAAGGCAAGCCAAAAGTTACTTACACTTATTTTATGGGGCTGGGTGTGGTAATAATGATCCTGGCTTATACTTCCCCCAAAGGCACCACACAAGTATATGCCATCGGCACTATTTTAGGCTTGTATTTAATTATTAAGAATTATTTGATGTTGAAAAAACTGAAGGAAAGAAATAACTAAATACTTACAACATTTATCCACGACAAATCGTAATTATGAGTTTTGTTTTATAACAAACTGTTTTGTCATTTAATATAGCCGGGTGCCATCTTGCTTTATCAATAAACTTTTTAGCATTCGCATTTAAATATTTTGCCAACGGTGTATTTTTATCAACACCAATATATTTAAACTTCATAACTTTTCCATCCGAGTCTATAACAGTCCCACCTCTATTGTACTTAAAAATGTTAATTCGTCATCAGTCATATCTTCAACAGAAAGAAAAGTCATCTCTATAAACCGTCTAAAAGCAGCAGTTCCACCCACAAATTTAGCTGGCTTATCAACTTTTGTGTCCACTGTATCGCACTTTGCCTTAGACGTAAAGCCTCCTAAAAGCATACAAAACCCAATCAATAATATATCACCAAAGGTCAACTTTTTCAATAGAGTTAATTTATTGGCCGATTGATAACACCTGGCGACTTTTATAGCATACTTTTTACCTTTTCGTATAGCAGGTTCCCAGTACGTATTTTGCATTATCCTACTTTCTACAATTTTCAAATATTTTGTAATTCGAACCACATTACCAGGGAACTTTACATGGACAACATGTCCACTAGTATCAATAATCAAATCCATTTCTAAATTGGAAACATCAGCCAATTCATCAATTGTAACATGTTCAAAAACAGGAACTATCTGTTCCCGTATAAAATGAATCCAACTCTTACCTGACTTAAATACAGCCTTAGTATCTACTTTAGTAAATAACTTTTCGCACTGTGCATTCGAAGTCAGATTCAAGCAAAAAAATATAGAAATTAAACAGGTGGTTTTAAGAAGCATCAGTTATTTATTGAATTATAGTTTGAATGGTTTGTATCTTTTTATAACAAACCTTACGTCCGTTCAATATAGCCGGGGTCCAGCGCGTCTTTTCCAGCTTAGATTTAAAGTCACTGAAATAGTCAACCTTTTTATTGCCAGTATCTAAAAATCTAAGGTCTGAGATGTGACCATTGGTGTCTACCATAAACTCAAACCTCAATGTCAAACAATAACGACCTTGTACTTCGATAGTTGTATCAAGCCATAATTCCCTTCTAAAAAACGCTTCCATGCAGCAGAACCACCTTCAAATTCAGGAACAGTCTCAGCTTTAGTATATACTTTATCACATTGAGATTTAGCGCTAAATCCAATTAAAAGCAATACCCACAAAAGCAGCACATTTTTAACCATAGAGATATATAAAGATATTGCTTATCATTGAATAATAAAAGCAGGCAGGCTACATCCAACACAAAGCCGCTTAATGCCAATACTCCCGGGTAAACAGGTCAGCAGCAAAACAATCAATCCGTCCATTCCCGCTAAAAAAAGAAGCCGCTGCATATTTTAAATATATACAACAGCTTCCATAATAATTAATATAATAATATCAGGCCATTAATTCAATCTGAATGTACCGCCACCGCCGGCCGGGGAGCCCATCATTGAACGCATATTTTTCATTTGTTCCTCCATCATTTTCCTGTGTTCCGCACGCGTAATTTTAGTACCCTTCGTTGGTGCTTTTACAGTCTCCTTACCCAACCCCTCTGTTACTTCCAGCGCCGTAATAACCTGGGAACCGTTATTCACATTCACTTTCAAAACAGCACCCGGCAATCCGAAATAATTATCAGGGCCCGCCTTCGTTTCTATTTTTTCAGCATACCATACTTCTACAGGTATCTCTTTATTAACAGCATTTTCCATAGTCTTCGCCATTGAAGTATCAGTATTCGCACCACCTCTACCCCGGAATGACATTGTTCTGCCACCACCCAATGTAGTAGTTGTCGTTGCTTTATAACACAGGTAACCCGCAATAGTCGCCGTATCTCCCGTAATCTTCCACTTCATCGGCTTTAAGGTATCTATCACCAGGTATTTCTTAGGCCCCAATTCCAGACTCTCCAATCCTGTTTCAGATTCATAATCCTTATAAAACTCACTATCACCTCCGCCAAAAGCCCCCGCACCAAATCTGATGGTCCTTCCCCCGCGGCTTTCACCCTCGGCAGCAATAGCTTCATCTAAATTACTTTCCTTAATATTTTTAGAGATAGACTGCGTTTCATTAAAAAGCAGTTCCTGTTTAGTTTTCCTGAATTCCGGCATCATCGCCTTAAACTGTTCCATATTTTCAGGGATATCTTTATGTAGGTTCACCACTTTTTCATAAACAATTTTACCCTGTTTTACCTGGGCCTGGGTAATAACGCTGATTCCGGTTAGTGCAAAAAATAAAAAGTACTTTTTCATTGTGTGAGATTTTATATTTTTCAAATATATCATATTAGACGCTTTAGTTTTATATTTTCAATCCATAAACTTGGTTAATTTTAGTTAACATCTAATTAATGCAATCATAAGCAAATCTAATTTTGAATAATGAACTATACTAAACAACACAAACGATTACAGGTAGCACTATTCTTAATGATCTTAAGCATAGCCCTCGTAGTATTGTTTCAACTCATATGGATCAGGAAAAATTTCACAGATGAAGTAAGACGGTTAAGAAGAGAAGCCGGACTCATCCTCAGAGAAGATCTGTTACAAAAACAATTACAAAATATTTCAAAAAACAAAACCACTTTATTCGAACCACTCAAAGCCGGGCGCTCCCTCGATAGCCTGTTCAGGAACTCAGGAAAAGTACAACAGGTAATAGTCACAAATACCGCCTCTTTCAGCCCCGGCGGAGAACCTAAAAAATTCGATATAAAAACCAGGTACAATGAAAGACTCAGGATATTTCCCGAAGACAGGGAAAAAGAAAGCATCAGTAAAACACTCCAGTTTTACCAACCCCTATTCTTTAAAATAGATAATATAGACAGCGTCCAATCCCACTTCAACAAAAACCTGAAAACACTCAATATAAATATAAGTTTTGAACTCAAGACTGTAAAATACGATTCCAGCAACCCCAATCACCAGCTAAGATTTCCGCCAATAAACATGGCCCCGGCGAATCTCGTGTTTCCCGGCGGCCCGCCACCAAACGGCAACTTTCAACCCATATTTGGCAACCCGGACAGGAACACCGTTATGGTGATTGAAGCCACAAGTGACAATTATATATGGTACGTACTCAGCAAAATAGCATTTACCATTTATGCTTCCGTTTTCATGCTCGCAATCATCACTTCCGCATTCATCTTTCTATACCGCTCCCTAAAAAAACAGCACAAACTCGCCGAACTCAAAAATAACTTATTCAATAATATTACCCACGAACTCAAAACACCCGTAGCCACCGTAAGTGTCGCCATCGAAGCATTAAAGCAATTCAATGTCATGAATGACACCAAACGCACAGAAGAATATTTAAATATCAGCAGCCAGGAACTGGAACGGTTAAACATACTAATAGACAACGTATTAAAAATAAGCACATTTGAACAAAACAAACTAACAATAAATACAGAAAACATAGATCTCGAAAAAATCATCATATCAGTAATCGAATCCCTCAAATTACAGTTCCAGAAATACAATACCCAGGTAGATGTATTAGGGAATGGCAGCAATTTCAATATCCTCGCCGATCAGACACATATCCAGAGCATCATTTACAACTTAATAGACAATGCATTAAAATACAGCACCGAAGAACCCGAAATAGACATACAGCTACATGAAAATGCCGACACCATCTCATTAGAAATATCAGATAACGGCATAGGCATAGATCCCGAATACCAGGGCAAAGTATTTGAAAAATTCTTCAGAGTACCAACAGGCGATAAACACAACGTAAAAGGCTATGGCCTCGGTTTAAGTTATGTTTATGAAGTCGTAAAACAATACGGAGGCGCCATTCATTGCTATACAAACTCCAAAAAAGGCACCACATTCATGTTGACGTTCCAAAAAGCAACTGTATAACATAGATTTCTCCATCAAAATTGCATTAATACCATAAAGTATATTTATTTTGCCTTAATTTTCACGTTTATGGAAAAATATGCAGTAATAGTAGCCGGCGGCATTGGCAAAAGAATGAATAGCGATGTTCCAAAGCAATTTATGCGCCTGCATGGCAAGCCCGTGTTGTATTATACCATAAAAGCGTTTATTGACGCTTTCAGCGACATCAATATTATCCTGGTTTTTCCACAGGAGCACATCGATCACGGCAGGGAAATTGTTGACGCCTATTTCAATACCAGTAACATATTATTTACAGTAGGAGGCGAAACAAGATTCCATTCTGTAAAAAACGGCGTCAGCCTCATCCAGTCAGAATCCATCATATTCGTACACGATGGCGTCCGCTGCCTCGTATCACCACAGCTCATTAAATACTGCTACGATTCTGCCCTAGAAAAAGGCACTGCCATACCGTGCGTACCATTAAAAGATAGTATAAGACAAATTTCAGAAACCGGTAACCAGGCTTGTGATAGAAATAATTTCAGGCTCATACAAACACCACAGACATTTCATAGCAAAATACTGTTACCCGCCATGAATAACATAGAGTTTAAAGAGAAATTTACCGACGAAGCCACTGTTGTAGAATCCTTCGGCATAGATATCCACCTCATGGAAGGAGAAGAAACCAATATAAAAATTACACAACCCATAGACATTTTTATAGCAGAGCAAATCTTACAAACTAAGAAAAAAGTAAAAGAATCATAACATTAAGGCTACTTTCACAAGTAGCCTCTTTTTTGCACATTGTATATACTTCCACCCCCCAAAAAAAACTTACAATCTTACACACCACTAAAAATCTTACACACACGACCTTAAAACTCGCACACACGACCAAAAACCTTACACAATCGACCAAAAATCTTACACACAGGCTATAAAATGATCCATATATCCATAAATCCGTTAGGCATTCATTCCTGTTACACTAGATCATGAAATAACCAGAGAATCAAAGTCATACTATAAAAATCAGCACCAATCAGCGGATGTATTCTTCCGCGTCAATCAGCGGGAAAAACCAAAATAATAACATCCCTAACCCACATGAAATAACCAAAGGATCAAAAGTCATACTATAAAAATCAGCGCCAATCAGCGAATGTATTTTTCTGCGCCAATCAGCGGAAAAAAAAACAAAATAATAACATCCCTAACCCACATGAAATAACCAGAGAATCAAAAGCCATACTATAAAAATCAGCGTCAATCAGCGGATGTATTCTTCTGCGTCAATCAGCGGGGAAAAAACACAATAATACCATCCCTAACCAACATGAAATAACCTGAGGATCAAAAGTCACATTATAAAAATCAGCGCCAATCAGCGGATGTATTCTTCTGCGTCAATCAGCGGAAAAAAACACAATACTATCCAGGCTAAGTGCAATAGTTATTCAATAAACAAAAAATCAGTATTCAAATCATTCATCACACATAATAACCATTTATCCATTTTAACAACATAAATAGTACAGTATTTCTATTTTTAACGCACTAATAGACAAACAAATATGACATTCAGACTACTGCTGACACTCCTCACGAGCCTTTGTATGTACGCAACAAATGCACAAACAGCCGTTTTTAAGGGCAATATTTCAGATACAACGCTGGATAATCCACAGGTCAAAAACGCATCCATCACACTTTCCAATGCCAAAGATTCCATCCTCTACAAATTCACACGCAGTAACAGCGACGGGGCTTTCAGAATTAACAACGTACAGCCCGGCAAGTATATATTAATCATATCCCACCCAGATTATGCCGATTACAGCGATCTGATCGAGCTAAAAGACGAAGAAAATACACAGGATTTCATCCTCTTAAGCAAAGCACACTTATTAGAAACAGTAATTGTCCGGGGCAGCCCCATCAGGATGAAAGGCGATACACTCATGTTCCTCGCCGATAGTTTCAAAGTACACGAAGGTGCCAATGTCGAAGACCTCTTAAAACAATTACCAGGCTTCCAGGTAAACGCCAAAGGAGAAATAAAAGCCAATGGACAAAGCATCACCAAAGTACTGGTAGATGGTGACGAGTTTTTTGGAGATGACCCCACCCTCGCAACAAGAAATCTCCTCGCCAAATCCGTAAAAGAAGTACAGGTATTCGATAAAACCAGCGACCAGGCAGCTTTTACAGGCGTCAATGACGGTAACACACAAAAAACAGTCAACCTCAAACTCAAAGACGAATATAAAAAAGGTTACTTCGGCAAAATAAACTTAGCAGGAGGCAACGACGAAAAATGGGAAAACAGCGCCATGATCAACACATTTACCAGTAAACGCAAAATAAGTGCCTATGGTAAAATGTCCAGCACCGAAAACATCGGTTTAGGATGGGGAGAAGACAACCAGTATGGCGGCAATATCAATAGCAATGTCGTTATTGATGGTGGCTCCGTTTCCATCTCCAGCGACGGAAATCCCCTCAACGGCGTAGGATCTTACTGGGGAGAAGGACTCCCTAAATTCTGGATGGGAGGCTTTAGCTATACAGACAAGTGGAACCAGGAAAAAAATAAAATAGTAGCCAATTACCGCTATTCCAAATTAAACAACGAAACAGAAAAAACAACCATCAGCCAGTACATTTTAGCAGACAGTTCCTACTATACCAATCAAAAACAAAACAGCTATTCATCACAATACCAGAACGTATTCAATACCAGAAATGATATCGTCCTCGATTCATTAAACTCCGTACTCATCAACATCAACGGAAGCAAACGCAGTTCAGAGAACTTTTCCGAAAGCAGGAGTCAGTCCCTCAATTCCGACAAAGAACTCGTAAACGAAAACCTCAATAAATTAAGCAACCTAAATAACTCAGAGAACCTTAGCGCATCAGCATTATGGCGCAAAAAATTTGCAAAACCAAAACGCACATTAAGCATCAATGCCGGTTTAGTCTATAACAAATCAGAAGGCACTTCGTACCTTTTCAATGAATTGTTCTATACATCCAAACTCAAAAAAGATACCACAGACCAATTAAAAGAAAGCAATAACAAATCAAATACCATCAATACAAAAGCGGTATATACAGAACCAGTTAGCAAAAACGCCATCATAGAAGCCAACTATAATGTCATTATAAACAACAGGGAACAACAGCTATTAAGTTACGATAAAGAAGCAGGCAAGTACAATGATTTAAATGAAGAGTTCAGCAACCAGTTCCGGTTTCAAAGCATCATCAATAAAGTAGGATTAGCCTATCGCTATTCAACCACCAAAATGAATTTTGGGTTTGGCGGAGATATCGGCAGAAGCAACTGGAAACAAAACGACCTGTTCCAAAGCATAGAGAGAAAATACAACTTTACCAACTATTTCCCTATGGCAAATCTCAGGTATAAAATATCGCAGTACTCAAACCTTTCATTCAACTACAACGGCTCCACAAGAGAGCCTAGCATCAACCAGATGCAGCCCGTAGCCAACAATAATGATCCGTTAAATATTGCCATCGGCAATCCCAACCTCAAACAGGCATTCGACCAGCGCTTTACAATGTCCTTTAATAAATACGATATACTCACAGAAAAGTCTATCTGGTCCTATATAAGTTTCAATACAGCCAACAACGATTTCAGTACATTCAGTACCATCGACACCAACGGCGTAAGACGCTACCAGACCGTCAATGTAAACGGCAATTTCAGAATGAACGGTTATTTCGATGTAGGATTCCCGGTTTTCAAAAAATTCCTGAACATGGGCTTTTCATTCAATCCGTCATTCTCAAAACTCAACAACTATGTCAATGATGTGTTCAATACCACCAGGTCCAGGACATTAGAATTCGGTACAAGTTTCCGCAAAAACGTACCAAATAAATTCGATGTATCACTATCAAACAATATCGTACACAACTACAGCAAGTCCGAAGTAAACAAAAATTTAAAAACCAATTATTTCACCAACGAATTATCCTTCGACGCCAGGTTGCTCGCCATAAAAACCTTTGAAATAAAAACAACATTAGGTTACAACTGGCGCCAGAAAACAGACATCTTTACCAGTAATAACAATGTACTCATCTGGCATGCAGAAGTCAATAAACGCGTATCAAAAAAACAAGACATCCGCGTAGGAATTATTGCCCGCGATATCCTCAATCAGAACATCGGGTTTCAACGCAATATCAACAGTAACTTAATAACAGAAACCAATTATAACACCATCCGCCAATACTTCATGTTAAATGTAAAATGGAACTTTAACAAAGGCGCACAAAAAGAGCAGGAATGGTAAAATAATATCTATGGCGCGTTCGAATCTTAAAATAGGATTTTAAGATTCGAACCGGGCTATCCGCTGTATCTTTTTATTTTGCCGGCACATATTTTCAGGAAAATAATTACCCTGCGCCGGACAAAATAAAAAGGATGCCGCTCCTATCCCTCGCGCAGGTTCAGGCATAAATTAGTACACTCAAACATTAAAAACAGCATCATGAAATTATTCATCTTTATAGCAGCAATTTTTATAACCACAGCATCAGCAAATGCACAAACACCATTTTTAACTTCAGGTACTGTAGAGTATGAAGTAAAAATCAATATGAGTAAAAACATTGATCCCAATAATTCCTGGGCTAAAAATATGGCAGCGCAATATGGCAACTACAGTACCCAATACTATAAATTAGCCTTCAACGATCAACAGTCCATATACAAAAAAGGCAAAGAGTTCGAAAATAAATGGGACAACTATTTAGCATATACAGGTTACAACGAAAAAAACTTCACGCTCACAAACTTCAAAGAAAATACCATCACACAATTCAAAAACATCTTTGACAAACAATTTCTCATCCAGGATTCCGCACTAAAAATAGACTGGCGTTTAATGGATGAGACCAGGGAAATAGCAGGCTTCAATTGCCGCAAAGCCGTAGGCAGGTTCAACGATACACTTTACGTCATCGCCTTCTACTCAGACCAGATCGTATCACAGGCAGGGCCACTGCTTTTCAACGGCTTGCCAGGATTAATTCTAGGCATCGCATTCCCACGTTATAACTACACTATTTACGCCACCAAAGTAAATATGGCCACACCGCCCGAATCAGAATTTACTTATAACATCAAAAAACCGATCAATACCACCAGGAAGGAAATTGAAAAAACAACCAACGAATTAATGGCCCGGTGGGGAGAGAATGAAAACCCCGACGAAAAGAACAAAGCCATCGCCAATATCCTTATTAACAATTAATATTGCTAAAATTCACCGGTTTTGGTATATTTTTGTACTGTTCCAAAAGTTATTATACATGTATCAACCTACGAAAAAACAAAATAACACCTTATTTCTGTTTTGTTCTATCTTGGCTACATTGTTTTGTAACAGTTTGTTTGCACAACAGCCATTAAAAGTTATAGATTATATAGAGAAGTATAAAAGCATCGCCATTGAAGAACAAAAAAGGACCGGGGTACCAGCCGCCATTACACTCGCACAAGGCATCCATGAATCAGGTTTCGGCAATGGCGATTTAGCCAAACGCTCCAATAATCATTTCGGTATAAAATGCAAAGCCACCTGGACAGGGGCAAAAGTGTACCACGACGACGACGAAGCACAGGAATGCTTCCGCGCCTACGATTCAGAATTCGAATCCTATCGCGATCATTCAGACTTCTTAAAAAACAACCAGCGCTACGCCTTCCTGTTCCAATTAAATCCCGCAGATTACAAAGGCTGGAGCAATGGATTAAGAAAAGCAGGTTATGCAACAAATCCCCGCTATCCACAGATATTAATTAAGTTGATTGAGGACTATAACCTGAACTTACATACAATGCTTGCCTTGCTTAACAATAACAGCACATCGGACTCATTACATTATGCCAATTTAGAGGCACCTGCAATGCCAAAAGACGATAGCAAAGTAGAAGTAGCAGGCATAGCCTCAGTATCCAACACAATAAAAACGACAGCCACCAATAACGCAGCCAATACACCGGCTGCCAAACAACAAGTCGAAACAGAAGCCGCTAACCAGGTTTTCATTCCCACTTTAAACATTATAAACGGCAGCAAAGCCGTAAAAATAACCAAAGGCGTCACCATCTATCAGATAGCAAAATACTACAATACCACACAAGACAAAATCTACAGCTATAATGATATGACAGCCACATCCCCCGTAAAAGTTGGCGATTACATATTTATAGAGCCAAAGCAAAAACGAGGCATCTATCGTTCTTATGTAGTAAAGCTGGGAGACGATGTCTGGAGCATCAGCCAACAAATGGGTATTCAGCTGTCCCATTTACTTTCACTCAATAAATTGGCCTCAAATGCCATTTTAAAAGCAGGACAAACACTATTATTAGCAAAATAAAAGCTCAGGATAACAGACATAAAAAACGCGGTTAGAAATTCTAACCGCGTTTTTTATAGGTATAACCAGCGTTTCAAATTTTGATTCATATCATTACAGCTATATTCAAAAAAATCAACACCAATCTCTATTATTCTGCACCTTCAGCGGAAAAATATTCAATCTAAACAACTTGAGTTATGGACCCGATAAAGCAATTTTTAGTATCCACAATTGATGTGTCCAAAATGTTGTAAACACCACAATTTACTATACAAAAATGCCACATATGAATGTGGCATTTTTATTATTCTATACTATTATTCTATACTAAGTATAGCAAATCCCTTAATACTATTCTCTCCGTTTAATTTTAAAGCAGGGCTTAACCTTGTTGTAAAATACATATTATTTGTTACCTTTTTTAGGTACCTGATGCCATACAAACGGCCACCGTCATCACTCAATTGCTTCTTGGTCACTTTGCCATCATTAGAAATAAAAGTATAAGTCATATACATATTTTTCACACCTCTGTTTCCGGCATTTGGCGTCTTCTCACTTTCAATAATGTCTAAATTCGACTCATTATCGGTGTACAATACATATACCCCATCATTTGCCTGGATCGCATTAAAAGAACTCCAATAAGTATCAGCCAGCGCCAGAACAATCGATCTTGGGATTTTCACAAACCAGTTAATTTTATTAGCCTTGATATCCATCACATATATGTCGTTATAATAGTAATAACTTTTAGCATAAGTCATTCTGCCCGTACTTGATGAACTCGTAGTAGTTTCCACACTGTATTCCTCTGCAAATAAGCGGACACTTCCATCTTTTGACATAGCAACTTTCTTCAATCTCAAATTATTCAGGTTAGTATATTTTCCTTTAGCTATCTTAGATTGAGTTTTTGCACTTTCATACTTATTTATCACGTTCATATCAAAAGGATAAAGATTAACAGCATTACCTAGCTTTTTCCCCTTCTCTTCTATCTGTAATATAAAAAAACCAACAGCATGGTTATAACTGGTCAGGAAATATTTACCAAGCAAATAAGTTTGTCCTTCATGCTCATAAAAGAAAAATTCATCAGAGATAAATTCAAACTCAGCATTCTTCTTAGTAAAATCCAATACTGTTTGAAAGCTCTTTTTATCATTGAATTTAAAAAGTTCATATTTCAGGTGTTTTTCTTTTCTCCCGACATTCTTTTCCACTACTACATATAAACTACCTTTAGCATCAACATATTTATCAATAATATCCGCGTCCTTTGTAGTATATGGAATCTCTACATTATTACCCCATAATTTACTCAAATTTTTATCGAAAGATACCGCCGCAATTGTTTGATTTACATTTTTACTAACCTTTCCATCTTCATTGGTATTTTTAGAGTATGTTATAACCAAACTGTTTTTTTCTTCATCCTGGAGCACGTCAAATATCAAGTTTCCCAGTTTTTTGGATGATACATTTACAGGTATAAAGAAATATATATGTGCCTTTACTTTAGCACCACTTGGATTTTCTTCTTTTAGAAGCTCAATTGGTTCCTCATTTAATACTTTGTTTTTTACATCTATCTCCCTGGCATATAAAGTAGTTGTACTATTCGGAGATTTAATAGTATAATACAACAAATAATATTTATTGCTAATGGCATACGCACCCACATTTACAAAGTTCTTCTCATCCGTTGTTAGTTCATATTTTTTCACCTCCCCAATAGGTTTCATTTGTTTTACATCATAACCTTGTATATCGAAGCTCTTTTTATGATTTTCAATTGTAACAAACCCGTTAATAGAATCTCCTAATAAACCATATGAATAGTCAAAAACCTTAGACGCCTCCCCCTCTTTAAAATTCAATTTTGATTGTTGAGAAAATAAATAATTACTATTAAAAACAGCAATCACTATTAATAACCACTTAACATAGCATCTCATAAATATTATTATTATTTTTTGCAATAATAATTAAAAATCAGTATAAACTATTATAATTAAATACTTTATATCATAATCTATTTAGAAAAAAGCAATCATTGTACACCTATAGACTCATTAAAAGATTAAAATATAAGCAACCCGTATTTCGGATATAAAAAACACAAAAGGCCTCTCAAGCTATACTATCCCATAAAAAATGGCTATCAGGCTTCTGAAATATATTACAAGAACCCGGTAGCCATCATAAAATGTGCTATATTAAAACTAAGATTTCTCCATCATCAGGTAAGCCTTAATAAACCCGTCCAGCTCACCATCCATCACCGGTTGAACATTACCCACTTCATAGTCAGTACGATGGTCCTTAATCATTTTATAAGGATGGAAAACATAACTACGGATCTGGCTGCCCCACTCAATCTTTTTCTTCGCACTGTTCGCAGCATCCTTTAAGGCATTACGCTTTTGCAGTTCCATTTCATATAAACGGGAACGCAACATTTGCATCGCCTTTTCACGGTTACCCAATTGAGAGCGCTCAGTCTGGCAAACCACCACAATGCCCGTTTCAATATGCGTCAGCTGTACCTTTGTCTCCACCTTATTCACGTTCTGACCACCGGCACCACCACTGCGGCTCGTTTCCATTTTAACATCACTGTCCTTCAGGTCAATCTCGATAGTATCATCTATCAAAGGATACACATACACACTCGCAAACGAAGTATGCCTGCGCGCATTACTGTCAAAAGGACTGATACGCACCAAACGGTGCACACCCGATTCAGCTTTCAGAAAACCATAGGCAAACGGCCCATCAAACTGCAACGTAGCCGTTTTAATACCCGCACCGTCGCCATCCGTCCATTCCGGGATCGTAACAGTAAAACCATGCTTCTCACCATACATACGATACATGCGGGCAAGCATTTCAGCCCAGTCCTGGCTCTCTGTACCACCAGCCCCACTGTTAATTTGCAGGATCGCAGGCATTTCATCCTCCGGTTCATTAAGCGTACTCTTAAATTCAGCATCCTCAATAGCACTGATCGCCAATTGGTATGCCTCCTTTACGCTCGACTCTTCCTCTTCACCGGCCTTCCAGAATTCAAACAGGATCGCAAAATCTTCAACAGCAGTATCCACCTGTTTATACATTTCAACCCAGTATTCATTCTGGCGTATCTCCTTCAGAATATTGGTAGCACGCACATTATCATCCCAAAACCCGGGAGACAAACTTATTTGTTTATCATTTTCAATTTTTGCGGAGCGGTTCTCCACGTCAAAGAAACCTCCTCAAGACCACCACACGGTCCCTCATATCTTTCAATTGCTCTATAGTCATAGGTTGCAAAATTACATTTTTAACGGCGAATAGAATAAATAACAATAAGAAAAAAGCAAGATCATAAAAATCTTGCTTTCACCACTATAAGCTTGTCATCTCTTTAAATCTTACTGCCTGCCGCCTGCTCACTTCCACTTTATCCCCACCCTTCAACTCCAGCATCAGGCCGCCGTTAAAATAAGATTCTACCTTTTCTATCATCCGCAGGTTAACAATATGCTTACGGTTTGCCCTGAAAAATATTTTCTCATCCAGGCGCTCTTCCAGCGCATTCAGACTTTTTAAAATAAGCGGCTTATTATTGCCAAAATACACTTTAGCATAATTACCCACACTTTCAAACAAACGGATCTCACCCAAACTTACAAACCAGCAACGCTCGCCGTCTTTCACAAACACCTGGTCTTTCTCACCCAGTAAATGTTTTGCGCCATTCACTACCTCATGGTCTGTATGGATCACAGCAGTATTATTGGAGGCAGAGATCACATCGTTTAACTTAAGAATAGCGTCCGCTAACCTTTTAGGGTCAATTGGCTTTAGTAAATAGTCCAGCGCGTTTACTTCAAACGCCTTTACAGCATACTCATCGTAAGCAGTCGTAAATATGATATGTGGCGCCGCATCCAGTTCCTGCAACAGTTCAAAGCCCGTCTTACCCGGCATATTAATATCCAAAAAAACGATATCCGGGTTATGTTGTTCAATTTTTTCGATTCCCTCGTCAGCATTTGAAGCTTCATCTACAACTTCTACATCAGAAAACTCCTGTAATAATTTTTTTAACTCAATTCTCGCTAATCTTTCATCATCTATTACAATGGCCCTTTTGATACTCATAGTATAAAAATTTTCAAATTTATTTTTCTAATGTTGATTTATTATTAATACCTGCAGCACTTTCATGACTCACCGGCATCAGCACCATAGCCACAACTTCGTTATCAGCTTTATTTTCAAATATATCAAATTTCGCATCTTTACCAAAGAGAAGTTGCAATCGGCTTCTTGTACTAGTCAATCCGAAACCCTCACCCTCATCAATGTTCCTTACAGCACTAAAAGTCCCCGTGTTCTTAACAATCACTTCATGATACCTGTCCCTAATTTTAGAAGTGATCGTAATAACACCACCCTTTACCAGTTTACTGATACCATGCTTAATAGCATTTTCCACAAGCGTTTGAAGCATCATTGGCGGCACTTTATTATTAAGTGTTTCTTCCTGTATTTCAGTAATAACACTTAAGCGTTCATCAAACCTGATCTTTTCTAGAGCCAGGTAATTCTGAATAATGCCCAGTTCCTGTTCCAAAGGCACCAGCTCCTGCTTGCCCGCATTCATCGTACTACGCATTAAATGACTCAGCTGAGTGATTGCATTTCTAGCCGCCTCAGGGTCCAGGTCTATCAAAGCCCGGATACCATTTAAAGCATTAAAAATAAAATGTGGATTGATATGCGCCTTTATCGTCTTCAGCTCCAGTTCCTTTACCACATTTTCCAGGCGCATTTCATTCATTTTATGCTTTTGCCAGTTAGAAACATAATGATAGGCAAAGTATAATAAACCCCAGATGATAAAAAACAGGATACTGCCCGTCAACGTTTTAAACCACTTCTCTACAAAAGAAAGCCCCTCATACACCTGCGATTCCCAGCCCATACTTTGCTCAATAAAAATAACCAGCGTATTATAGCACAAAGCAAAGGAGATCGTTGAAAAGAACATAACAACTACCTGCTTCGAAATATTAAACCCTAAAACGTTAAACGCCTTCAGGAAATATCTCATAACATGAGTAATCAGGAGCCCCAGCACCGCTTCACAAAAAATGATATTAAAATAATACGGAAAATCATTGGAATCAGTTCTTTGAGACAAATAAAAGATAGTATAAATTAATACATACATACCCCACCCACCAAACTGACAATACCAATAGTAATACTTCTTATGATTCATTATATCTTAGTGAGTGTTTTTTGTAACAAAATGTTTTACAAAAATACTCTCTTAAACGGTTCTCCCGCATTTTTATACACAAAAGGCTTCTAAATAGTGATAATCGGTAGATACACGCCCCTTTCAAAAAAAATAACCAGGTAAAAACTATTTATTCTACTTTTAACCCAAATTCCCAGTTTGAATTTTAAAGGCAGTTGAATAGCCCGGACACATCCGGTATAAAAGAAGTATTCAATTGTATAAAGCAGATTTTCAGGTTAAACACCATTATAAAACAGTATTTGAATTGTGACAACAACTATAGCCTGGCGATATTTCAAATCAAAAAAAAGCACAAATGCCATAAACATTATAGCATGGATCAGCATGACTGCCATAGCCATAGTAACAGCAGCCCTCGTAATCGTATTAAGCGTATTCAATGGTTTTGAAGACATGGTAAAAACCATGTATGACGATTTTTATGCCGATATTAAAATTGAACCCGCAAAAGGCAAAACCATCAATAACACAATCATCCTTTCCAATCAGCTCAAACAAATAAAAGCCATTGTCAATTCTGAAAGTATAGTAGAAGAAAGAGCCATCATCATTGATGAAGAAGACAAAAGCATTATAAGCCTCAAAGGTGTTAATCCTACTTACGAACACAGCAGCAAAATAAACCAGTATATTTATAAAGGTTCTTTCAATGTCGGCACATTAAATACACCCAATATTATACTCGGCGGAGGCATAGAACATAGTTTACAGATAAACGTCGGGCAGACCATTACGCCCCTCGCCATTTACCTTCCCAACAGGTTCTCTAAAAACCCCAATAACCCGATGGATGCGATGATCTCCGGTAACGCCTTTCCAATAGGGAGTTTTTCCATACAACAGGAATTTGATAATAAATACGCATTTACCAATAAAGATTTTTTGAGCAACCTGTTAAGCTACGACTCTAATCAATGCTCCTATATAGAAGTATTTGCTGCAAAAAACACCAATTTAAATGCCCTTAAAAAAGAGATCAGCAGCAAAATAGGCCAGGATTTCAATGTCTTAACAAGGTACGAACAAAATCAAAACCTGTTTTCTGCCATGCAAACAGAAAAGCTCATCATCTTTGCCGTAGCAGGCCTCATATTAATCATTGCAGCATTCAATATTATAAGCAGCCTCACCATGACCGTACTGGAAAAACAACAGGACATAGCCGTCATGCAGTCTTTAGGATTTACCAATTCAGCCATTACTACTATTTTTTTAAAATTAGGCGTTATACTGGCGGGTTTAGGCGGACTCATCGGGTTTGTTTTGGGCAGCCTTGTCTGCATCATCCAGCAAAAGTTTCATTTAATTAAACTAGGAGGCAACAGTTTTCTAATAGATTATTTCCCCGTAAGTATGCGCGTATCCGATATCATTATTGTATTAGCCATTATCATTACAGTCGCTTTTATATCCGGCTGGCTGCCATCCCGGAGAGCTGCCAAAAGCTTTTATTCCCTTAAATCATAACAGGTGTAATCAGAGCGCTGTAAATGCGGCACCAGGTTGTATAAAGCAGGTGATTGGTTTCCGGATAAAAGCACTCAAAACTTAAACACCTAAAATAATCACAGGCATATTCCAGAAAATCGGCAGCTATATTATTCAGCACCATCAGCGGATAATGATTCAATATTGCATAATCAGTATACGTACGTACTGGCTAAACAAACTCTCATAACAAATAAAAACGGCAATAAACCGGCGCGCGTGAGGGATAGCAGTAAAGTACCCCGCAAGGCGGCAGAACCTGCATGAAAAAAACAAACGATATGAATTGCCGCCGCGGAGTACTTACGGATAGCCCGGCCCTTTGCCCGGCTTCGGCAAAAAGCGATCAATTAACAGGCAGATACCGGCATCGCAATAGCGGCAAAGGGACACGCCCAAAATAAAAAGAGATATTCCAAATACCGGAATATCTCTCTTACAAATATGTACTCTGCAATATTATTTAACTGGAGCCGGAGGCGCAACCGGAAGCGCCGCGTTAGCTGGTTTCGGCGTTACCTTTAAAACTTCCACATCAAATACCAAATTACTGTAAGCAGGCATTTGAGGGCCTCTTTCCTGAGGACCGTAACCCAGCATAGAAGGCACATAAATTTTAGCTTTAGACCCCTCTTTTAAAGTACCAACACCGGCATCCCAACCCGGAATCACATTACCCTGGTAAGCAGCGTACTCAAATGGCTGAACATGATTGAAAGCACTGTCCACATTCGAATCGAATTTTTCACCGTTCTTAAGTAAAGTACCGGTATAGTTTAAAGTAACAATCGCACCGGTATCAATTTTTGAACCCGTACCTTCTTTCTCAACAATTACAAATACCCCTTCATTCGTTTTAGTAAAGTTGGTAATATTTTTCTCTTTTAAATGCTTTTCGATAGCAGCAATTTCAGCAGTTTTTATTTCTTTTAAAATAGCTTCCTGGTCTTTATTTACTTCTTCCTGGGTAGCAAATACACCGGCTAATTTCACTTTACCCTTAATAAGAGCACCTGGTTTAAAAACTTCGTTGGCTGGTACCAGCTGGTGCTTAATCAAAGTATCTACAGGAATAGAGAATTCAGCAGAATCGCCCACACGCATTTCGTTTAAGAAATCGATGAAGTTATAAGTAGTTGGTAAACCTGCGGTATCGTAAGGGCCATAAGCCGGCATTTTACCAAAGTTATCGGCAATCGTACTGTCGTTAATAGCATTTGAAAAATACACTTTTATAAATTGACCAGGTTTTACAAATTCACCTTTACCGCTTGAGTGTATTTTGTATGCTAAACCTTCTTTTGTTTTTTTATAATCGCTGTTGTTTTTACAAGCAAATAATGTGGCTGCTAATGTAGTAACACCTAAAATTGCTTTCAATGAAAATTTCATGTTGTTGTTTTATAATTAATAATTGTTTTTTATTGGTATTCCTTATCACTTAATACAGCCTTTAATGTAGGTAACACATTCCTGAAATGTGTAGTGGTCGCTTCCAAACTATCTAAAGAGTTGCCTCCCGCAGCGTTTGCATGCCCGCCCCCGTTAAAATACTGACGTGCAAATGTATTAACATCTATGTTACCTTTACTTCTGAACGACCATTTTCTTTCTCCTTCCCGGTCTATACAGATAGCCACCATTTTTATCCCCTTAATACTCATTGGCATATTCACCAGCCCTTCTGTATCGCCGGTTTGTAAGTGGAACCTTTGTACATCCGTTTTAGGAACGGTAATCAGCACTGTGTTATACTCGTACATAACGTCCATACAATTAAGCATAACATGACCGAAAAAGCGCAACCTGTTTTCCAAAGCCGAATCATATATTTGTTCATGCACATACTGGTGCTTTAAGCCGGCGTCTTTTAAATGCGCGATCATCCTGTGGACAGATGCAGACGTAGCCGGAAACCTGAACGAACCAGTATCCGTCATGACACCAGCGTACAAACACTGGCCGATTTTTTCATCAATCAGGTGCCCGTTGCCCGATGCAACAATAAAGTCATAAACCATTTCACAGGTAGAACTTTTAGAAGGAATACTTACCCCGTAAGTAAAAACCTCCCTTTGCGGTTGCTCATGATGGTCTATCAATATTTTTTTTGCCGGGGAATTATTAACATGACTCTCCATATTTTTAATACGGCTCAGTGTATTAAAATCCAGGCAAAATATATAATCAGCCTCTTTAATTATTTTTTCAGAGATCAGTTTCTTTTGTTCAAAATCCAGCACCGTATTACAACCAGGCATCCAATTTAAAAAAGAAGCCCAGTTAGTAGGTGATATTACCTGTACCTGGTGATGAAACTTCAATAAAAAATTCATTAAACCCAATGAAGAGCCCATAGCATCACCATCCGGTTTCTGATGAGTAGTTATAACAATTTTTGAAGGGATCTGCAGTAATGAAAAAAAGTCCTCTATTGGTAACATAACGGCAAAAATCAATAAATGCTGTAAGTAAATCAAATATTTTTTAACAGATCACTATTTCAGTAATGTTTTTATGGCTTTTTTCAGGCTTAAATGACTTAACAATACCCGGAATGACGTGTTCTCAGTATGTAAAAACTGTAAAATTGAAGTAATATAAACCACCAAAAAACTCATACTCAGCACCCGCACGCCAGTAAGCACATCGTACCTGTTAAAAGCCAGCAAAAACAGACTTACCAGGATATTAAAAATAAGCCCGGTACACAAAGCATAAAAATTCAGAATAAACCTGCTAAAGCCGGACTGCCAATAGCTGAATATTAAAAAACCTGCATAAAAGCTCAATCCCAGGCCCAATGTTACCGCATAGTCCTTAAATAACGGCAATTCCTTTCTAAAAATAAAAACATAAAAACGGTCCGGCAATACAGCCAGGACCAATGTCCCCGCCAACAAAGAAATAATACTCAGCCACTGGATAGTCACCACAGACGCTTCATTAATATGCGCCCTATTATTTAGCAAGCCGGAATAAATAATTTGTCCCAGGATGGTAGGAACGATCAGCATCGCTTCCGCAATAGAGATCGCATTGGCAAAAACACCCAAAGCAGTAGCAGGTATTAAAAGATAGATCAGCCGGTTATTCAGAATCCCGGCCAAATGCCCCAGCTGGTTTCTAAATCCCAGGCTCATGCCAGCCTTAATTAAAGCCCTTGTTTTTAGTTTATCCTCAACCAAATGAATTTGCCGCGCTACAAATGCGCTGCCGGCAAAAACAAGGCACCAGGAAAAAAGCAACGCCTTAAGAAATTGCTCCCCGGCAGCGTTATCCGCTGCAGAAAAAAACAAATAGGTAAAAAGAACCGTCAGTACAGGTTGAGCAGTCTGCGTAATATAATAGGTATTGAGTTTATTTTGGCCCAATAATATATTCTGGTGAGTGGTTATGCCCGCGTTCAGAAAGCAAATAATAGCCAGGTAGTAAAATTCCGTTATATTTACCCTGCTAAAAAGGTAAAATGCAGCCGGAATCATTAAAGAAATAGCCGCTGACCAACTGTAACTGACTTTCTTTATGTTTCTAACCAGGTAGTTTTTTAATAATAATCCAATAGACGCACCTGCAATTACCTCGCAAACTGCAAGATTAATAGTAATGATTACTAAATAAAAAGCGCAAGTACCTCTGTCTGATATGCTTAAGTACCAGGTTAATAAAAGCATAACATAAAAGCCACAAAAAGCGCTTATCAGTTTAGATAAAATTCCTATACTTGCCGATTTTAGCATTCAAGTTTAATTTTTCATTTTTTTTCTGTAACTATGCAAGATTAAGACTAAGTGTCATAATTTTGCAAAAAAAATATAATATATAATGTGTGGAATAGTTGGATACATTGGACATAGACAAGCTTATCCGGTCGTTTTAAAAGGCTTAAAGCGCTTAGAATACAGAGGTTACGACAGTGCAGGTGTTGCTTTAATAAATAATAATAAACTTAATATTTACAAAAAACAAGGTAAAGTAAGCAATTTAGAAGAATATGTGATCGGCAAAGATCTGGATGGACAAATAGCTATTGGCCACACACGTTGGGCCACACATGGTGAACCAAGTGACAGAAACTCACATCCCCACCTTTCAGCCAGTGGCCAGTTTGCCATGATCCACAATGGTATTATAGAAAACTACGCACCACTAAAAGCAGAACTCATCAATAAAGGATATGAATTTAAAAGTGATACCGATACCGAAGTATTGTTGAACTTTATTGAAGACATTAAAATAAATAACAACTCCACTTTAGAAGAAGCATTACGCATTGCCCTCAAACGCATCGTAGGCGCTTATTGCATACTCTTAATAGATCAGGAAGACCCGACCACTATTTTAGCTGCCCGTAAAGGGTCACCATTAGTAATCGGCATTGGCAAAGGAGAGCATTTCTTAGCTTCAGATGCCACTCCAATCATCGAGTACACAAAAGAAGTCGTATATGTCAATGATTACCAGATAGCCATTGTTCGTGCAGACGAATTAGTACTTAAAAACCTTGGTAACGAAGTGGAAACACCATTCATTACCAAGCTCGATATGGAATTGGCAGCCATTGAAAAAGGTGGCTTTGACCATTTCATGATCAAAGAGATCCATGAGCAACCGCAAACCATATATGACTGCCTGCGCGGCCGGTTAAATGCTGCTGAAGGCACTATAAAAATGGGCGGTGTAGATAACAACATCGATAAATTACTAAATGCCAACCGCATTATTGTAGTCGCTTGTGGTACCAGCTGGCATGCCGGTCTGGTAGCAGAATACCTGTTCGAAGAACTATGCCGCATTCCGGTAGAAGTAGAATACGCCTCAGAATTCCGTTACCGCAACCCTGTAATTTTAACGGGCGATGTCATTATAGCAGTCTCTCAAAGCGGTGAAACAGCCGATACCTTAGTCGCATTGGAAAATGCCAAAGAACAAGGCGCGTTTATCTTCGGTGTTGTCAATGCAGTAGGTAGCAGCATCGCACGCATCAGTCATGCAGGCGCATACACGCACAGCGGCCCGGAAATTGGTGTGGCAAGCACAAAAGCCTTCACCGGACAATTAGCCGTATTAACCATGATGGCTTTAAAAGTAGCAAAAGCAAAAGGTACTATTTCCGAATTACGTTACGTAGAGCTCATCAGGGAACTTGATGCCATTCCTGGAAAAGTAGCTGAAATATTAAAAGATACAACCGCTATTCAAAAAATAGCCGAAAAATACAAAGATGCCAGCGATTTCCTGTACTTAGGTCGCGGTTACAACTTCCCAGTAGCATTAGAAGGCGCACTTAAACTAAAAGAAATCAGTTATATCCATGCCGAAGGCTACCCTGCTGCTGAAATGAAGCACGGCCCTATCGCGTTGGTAGATGAAACATTACCGGTCGTATTTGTAGCAACAAAAGACCGCTTTTACGAAAAGATCGTTTCAAACGTTCAGGAAATTAAAGCACGCCGTGGCCAGGTAATTTGTGTAGCTACCGAAGGCGATACCGTTATACCCGGCATGAGTAATGATGTGGTGTACGTACCCGATGCAGATGAAATTGTAGGTGCCATGTTAAGCGTTGTTCCAATGCAGGTATTAAGCTACTATATAGGTACTTACCGCGGCATAGATGTGGATAAGCCACGTAACTTAGCCAAAAGTGTTACTGTAGAATAATCAATCAGAAACTCATATTAAAAGTACATTTCCCTTGGGATTTGTACTTTTTTTTATTGGGGGCTGTCAGCATTAGGAATTATTCCTGGCAGCATACCGGGCTACAAAGGGGTGCCGCCATGCGCACACTTTTAACCATATACCGTTCCGTATATTTCATACATGCCCGGGTACAGGCGCATGGCCGGTTCGTGCCTCACCGCCCTTTATATCCCGCAGCCCTGCAGCATATACCATTCTATTTAGCAAAAACCGGTTCTTACTACCAAAATAGCAGGAAATCCCGTAGGCAAAGCAGAGGTTGTACCAGATGATTACAGGTATATACTGAAAAGTAGCGCCAATCTGCAGTTGTATGATTCTGCACCATCAGCAGTGAGTATTCATTGAAAAATCAATCAATCATTTCAATATCAGTCTCATCTTACACCAGGAGTACTAAAATGTAATAAGGCTGTCCGGAATTAATTTTCTCAGGCAGCCTTATTATAAATATTGCAATTAGTTAAGGTTTATTTCGGAAACCAGTCTGTTAAAAATCTCATCTATGGAACCTTCTCCATCTACTTTCTTTACTTTTTCAAACTGGCTGTAGTATTCAGCAACAGGTAATGTTTCATTTTTGTACACATCCTGGCGATTTTTCTGAATAGCAGGATCTGCATCATCTAACCGGCCGCTTGTTTTAGCCCTTCCAATTAACCGGTTAATTAACTCATCGTCATTTACCGTTAAAAAAAGAACTTCAGAAATTTTCGTTTGTTTTTCTTCCAGCAATGCATCTAATGCTTCAGCCTGAGCAACAGTTCTTGGAAAACCATCGAACAAAAAACCTTTAGCGTCAGGGTTTTGTTCTATACAAGATCTTATGATACCAATAACTACTTCGTCCGGAACCAATTTACCCGCTTCAATTAAACTTTTAGCTTCTAAACCTAGTTTCGTTTCAGCTTTCATTTCCTTCCTGAGCAGGTCGCCAGTACTCAAGTGCACCCAACCGAATTTTTCAATCAATTTTTCACTTTGAGTACCTTTACCGCTGCCCGGAGGGCCAAATAAAATTACATTATGCATTCTCTTAAAAACCTTATTTGCTGCGAAAATAACAATTAATTTTAAAAAATTTTCCCGAACTTTAAAGTCTCATTTATTTTTTAACTCACTTATACACTGTTCAAGCTGGAAATTATGGTAAAGGTTTGGTCAATTTTGCTACTCTCACTTATGGCAGGATGTGCTAATACCGGCACCTCAGAGCAACAGATGAAAAAACTAACAACTATGCATCAGGAAGAAAACACTGACAAAAAAAATCCCGTCTATAGCCGGACGGACACCAGCAAGGTGGAGCTCACAGACAGCTCATGGCAAAAAATATTGTCGCCTGAAGAATACTATATAGCAAGGCAAAAAGGGACGGAGCGCCCCTTTACAAGCCAGTTTGAAACCTCAAAAGACATTGGTACTTACTACTGTAAAGCCTGTGGCAATCCCCTGTTTTTAAGCGATACCAAATTTGAAAGCGGATGTGGCTGGCCAAGCTTTTATAAACCGGTTAGCAAAGCCGCCATCATTTATACCCCTGATAATTCCCATGGTATGAGCCGCACCGAAGTACAATGTGGCAGATGTAAAGCACATCTCGGCCATGTATTTGAAGACGGGCCGCCACCAACAGGTTTAAGATATTGTATAAACGGCGTTATTCTAGATTTTGAAAAAGCCAAAGAATTACAGAAACAGTTAACGCCACACTAAGCGAATCTCAATACCTCCGCCAAAATCGGAGGTATTGTTTTTTAGTGTAACTTTGCAGACTTAAATTCTAGCGTTTTGGTAAAAATTGGTAACAATATTACACTTCCGGACTTTCCTTTGTTATTAGCACCAATGGAAGATGTCAGCGACCCACCGTTCCGCGCCGTATGCAAGGATAACGGAGCCGACCTTATGTACACAGAGTTCATTAGCAGCGAAGGACTTATTCGCGACGCTATCAAAAGCCGCCAGAAGCTGGACGTATTCGACTACGAAAAACCAATCGGCATACAAATTTTCGGTGGTGATGAAGAAGCAATGGCAATGAGCGCCAAAATTGTAGACGCCGTTCAACCCGATTTATTGGATATCAACTTTGGTTGCCCGGTAAAAAAAGTAGTGAACAAAGGCGCAGGTGCAGGCGTATTAAAAAACATTGACCTGATGGTGCGTTTAACGGAAGCCTGTGTACGCAGCACATCATTACCTGTAACGGTAAAAACCCGTTTAGGCTGGGATGATAACACCAGGAACATCGAAGAAGTAGCAGAACGCCTCCAGGATGTCGGCATCCAGGCATTATCCATACACGGACGCACCCGCTGTCAGCTGTATAAAGGACATGCTGACTGGTCATTAATAGCAAAAGTGAAAAATAATCCGCGCATCAAAATCCCGATTTTCGGAAACGGGGATATAGACAGTCCGGAAAAAGCATTAGAATACAAAAACCGTTACGGAGTGGACGGTATCATGATTGGCCGCGCTGCCATTGGTTATCCGTGGATTTTCAATGAAGTAAAGCACTATATGGCTACCGGCACCCATTTACCACCTCCCGATATTCATCAGCGCGTAGCAGTTATCCGCAAACACCTGCACTTTTCAATAGAGTGGAAAGGTTTGATACCCGGCATCAATGAAATGCGCCGCCATTATACCAATTACCTCAAAGGATTACCAAATATTCGCGACTTCCGCCTGCAACTCGTTACACTAAGTTCAGAGGAAGAAATTAATGGCGTTTTAGATACTATTGAAAAAACTTATGACGGCCACCAGTTCGAACGCCGGCAAATAGATATGGACGCACTGGCCCATTGTGGGTAGATTTTATTCAAAAATTGCAGAGTCCTATCAAATAGGACCTGTATATATGATATCGCACTATCCTATTGGTTAGTTACACACTGGTTATCAGTTCTAAAGATAAATTTTTAGGCCTCCCAAAATATAAAAGGAGTTGTACAATAAAGATTGTACAGCTCCTTTTATATTATTCTATCATTGTCCTAAATGCTTATCGGGTGTTATTCAAAAGTTTTGACCCAACTAATAAGTGATTTTCAATTATGAATAATTACTTACCTACAATCGAATTTAGTTTTTCCAATAATACATTATACTTCTCCTTAAGGTCTTTTATTTCAAGTTCAAGTTGTTTTACTTTTTCTGAGTCAATCGAATTGCTTTCTGAAGCAGGAATTTGATTAATCAATGCCTGGGTGGAGCTTTTAAAAACATACCCGTTATTATCTATTACCAATACACTACCCGCACCATTAGTCAGGCCATCAATTTTAAGATTACCGGCTACATGTAATTTGGCCAGTGGATTTGAAGTACCGATACCCATATTTCCATTATTAAGAATCCTGGCTTTCTCTATTCCATTAATACCATCGTAACTGGTACCAAAGATCAAACTGGAATTATTGGCTATTGATTGTATAATAAAATCATTCTTTTTACTTCCATAAACAAAATCATTGTCACCGGTAGCAAAACCAATACGCGCTACACTCCTATAATTTTCCTGGGTAACTACTTCATCAGCATAAAAATTAATACTGGCAGCTCTTCCCGATATAGCAAGTTGAGGAGAGGCCGCTCCATGATGAATGCGTACAGGAAACTGTGGATTTGAGATACCAAAACCGACAAACCCATCAGGCTTTACAGTGACCCTTGCTTGATTGCTAGTTTTTAATATTAATTCAGCAGCATTTGTACTTCCAATAAAATGGCTGCTAGTAACAGTATTTCCATTCAACGACCAGAAATTGGAATTAAAGGCATTGTAATTGGCTTTATAAAGATTACCAATAGCATCAATGGCAATTAAATTTCCCAACGAGTCTTTTTGTGGTAACTTATCAAATAAAACCGTACCTGTAACATGTAAATTGGCTTGGGGATTAGTGGTTCCGATGCCGACATTATTTTGAGATTTAGCCGTAAGAACAAAAAACGGAGTCAATAAAAATAATATTCGTATTGATTTCATAATGAAAAATTTCGGCTAAGATAATAAAGTACTAATAATTAATATCAATAATTAAAATTATACCCTAATATTTATAGTGGATTATACGCAAACAAAAACAGCGACTTCAATTTCTGAAATCGCTGTTATCTTATGTAAACTGCCTAATGCCTAGTTTTTCTTGATACTGTAACTCCAGTTACCACCAATAAACAATGATAATTTAATGGTATAATTTCCTGCAGCAGCCACTGCTATATTCGCACCATTTAGCTCTACAGAACCATTGTTGCCATCATCACCCAGGTTAATACCCCAATCGTCATTGGCACGGAATTTAATTTCACCGGCGGTAAGATTTAAAGTAATTTCATAAGTTTTGTTTGCCGCATCAAATGTCATATTCTGATCACTATTCCAACCATCAGGTGTGGCACTGCCGATCAATCCCCATGAGTTGATCTTTGTATAGCCCCAGGTTAAATCGGCAGTATTGGCATGCATTAAATAAACACCACTGCCATCTACTTTTATATTATTGCCACCGTTAGATAACTGGCCCGGACCAGCCATGCCATAATCGCCTGCGCCCCAGTCATTGCCTTTTACAAACTTAAATTCAGTGCTGGCATCAGGAAAATACAGGAAGCCCTGGTAATAACTGTAAGGACCACCCACCGGTGACATTGCTACCAATTGAGGGGCATTACCAACACTCCAACCCTGGTGCCCACCCGGAACATTCAATGCCTGAGGATAAGTGTAGCTTTTCATCCTGTTAACAGCAAGAATGTTATGATAAGTCGCAATCTGGGCATACGCACCAGAAGTTGCCACAACAGTCCAATACAGGTTAGCAGTAGCAGATGCATCTGAATAACCATATTTATTTAAAGAATCTGCCAGTGCCTTATGTGAAAAGTTTAACTGGTTATCATTGCCGCTATTATTAGAAGCAATGGTAAACAAAGGCATTGTAAAATCTGGCATGATTTGTACGCCCTCACTGTCGAAATTGCGGGCTGCAAATAATACTTTATACTTAACGCCTGTTGCTGTTTTAGTTGGCTCGGACTTGGTCCAGTTAAACAAAACGCTTTGAGAAGCAGAACCCGGATCTATTGTAACAGCCGTCTCGCCGGATAACGGATTTAGTAACAAGAAAGGTGTAGCTCCGTCATTAAAACGGGTAATAGAAATATTATAAACATCACGGCTCAATAAATCTGTAGAGCCATTAGACGCTTTTACACTCCAAATCAACTCTGAAGTAAAACCGGCAGCAATGCCCTTAGCAGACAGCAAATCATCCAGTTGCTTTTGTGTAAGTGTTAAAGCATTAGTGGCACCACTATTATCTGACGCCACTTCCAGTAGAGGCGCTTTAATATCTCCGGTTTTTAATGCGGCCACCCACTTGTAAGTTGGTTTTGTATGCAAACCCGGCGCCGAAGCATTCCAGGTAAATTTGATAGTATTGGTTGGTGTCGCACTGTTTAGGATAATATGTGCGCCATTGGTTATTGTCAGTAATTGGAAGGCATTCAGTCCTTCACCTCTTACAGTCTCATCGAAATCCGTTTTTCTACAAGCTGTAAAAAGCGTAACCAATGCTACCATTAAAAAAGTTATCTTTTTCATTACTTTAAAATTTAGATGAGTTATTTAAGGTTGGAGAATTCATACTGAGCAGATTGTGTAATAACATTTACTGTAGCGCCTGTATTATCTACTGCAGTACCATGAAACTTATAACGGATGTATTTTGCGTTGCTTAAATTGGAAGGCAAATTTGGAAATTGCTTCACGATAAAAGTGGCAGCGTACACGCCGTCTTTAATCATTCTAACAGGTAAATTGCTTAATGTAGCCATTACTGCACCGGTACTACTCAATAACTCAACCGAAGCCGATGTTACAGTCATACGTTGCTCATTGACAGACAAGGCATTTGTCTGGATAGCGAATGATTTATTATAATTAATGGTAATTACATCATTAATACCGGATGATTCCGGGAAAACTCTGAAAACAGACTCTTTAAAAACTAATGGCACAAACTCGAATGGCTTAAAATCATCAGTTTTTTTGCTACCATTTTTAGTTTTCAATAAAAACCCGAAAGAAAATAACTGACCAGGTGTTTGAAGAAATATATCCACAGCTTTAAAAGTAAATCTAAATTTATTGGCTGATACCATTGTCAATTTAGCATTTTCGGGAGAATTTCCCCAGCTTGTATTATAAATAGATTCTTTTCCGGGATAATTTGAATTGCTTAAGTCAGGATTAGACCATATCCATAAATAGGCAGCTGGTTCACCAGCCATTCCAGTATTGGTTACATCAACTTCAATTGTAACATCATCAATAGCTGTAAACTTTGCTCCTGAAATAAATGTTACATTCTGAGCATTAATAATAGTTGCATAACATAAAATGCAACTTAAAAACATTATAATCTTTTTCATATTGCTATTTTATTGTTTGGTAAATTGATAGGTATATGACTGCGCCAGTTTACCACTTGGTTGTTCATACTTGTACACTTTTAGTTCGAAAGAATTGTCGAATGAACGAGGGTATGAATTGATATCAATATAAGTAGTATCCAACCCGTTAATAAACCTGGCTTTAGTAGGTTGTTTGGCATCGTTTATCAACCACTTACCCGTGTTATTTTTTATAACCTGAGGGGCTGTTCCAGGGGTTACCACAAAATTCGTAGGCACACCATTTTTGGAATCCAGCCTTAAAGTCATGGTATTATATGGTAACAGGTTGGTAATATCCATACTTACATATGGACTATTCTTTATTTCAGATTGCTCATCTTTCTGGATAACTTTAGTCAGTTTCCATGTACCGGTTAAATTATCAACAGGTTTTTCAGCAATTGACATCGTTTCATATTTATCTGGTCTGCAGCTCACAGCTAATGCAGCAATGGATAATATGGAGAAAAATATTTTTAATTTCATAACATTCAATTTAATTAGTTACAACCTCCCTCCTCATTCATTGTAAATGAAGAATAACCGGATTTTTCACCTTGTGGGAACTGGATTGCCATTCCCGGACAGTTAGACGGGGCATTTCTTCTGTCAACAGTCTGGCCGGTTAAGGCGCCGATACGCTTGATTTGTTGTAATCTATCCCCTTCACCAATCATTTCCAGTTCACGTTGGGCCCTTACCTGGGTCAATACTTCATTTTTAGTAGCACTTGTTGCAATGTTCCTGGATGTACCGGCAAAAGCCCTGGTTAAAATATCATTGACATCAGCAATGGCTACTGCTAAATTAGCACCACCTAATTCGGCAGCAGATTCCGCACGGATCAGTTTCAAATCGGTCAAATGAATCACAGGACGATCAAAACGGTCTTTGTCATACTTGGTAATCGGGTAATAGGTCACACCATCAGTTTGTGTAGGCGCATACCATGCTGCACGGGTATCACCTGTTTGTGTTCCCAAATTATACATAACGCTACTTGCTTTAAAGCGTCCCTGAGGGCTAAAGCCGACATCACTACGATATCTGCCTCTTAACTCTCCACCGACTTCTAAAACAGATAATACATATTTAAAGCCAAAAATCATTTCAGTGCTTTTACCTTCCGAATAACGCTTTGCAGTCCATTTTAAACCGGTAGGTGTTGTATCATCTTTATCCAAAATATACTTACCGGTTTTTATTACCTCATCAGCATATTTAAAAGCATTGGCAAAATCATTTTTCTGGAAATACACTTTAGCCAGTAATGCTTTTACCTGGTCCTTTCCTGCATGACCGGCTGCAGGTGTGTCTTTTACTTTAGCCAAAGCAGACACCAAATCCGCAATCACCGCATCATATGACTCCTTAATCGTAGAACGATTTAAGCCATTAATAGAGGTCTCATTTCTAAGAACAATCCCCAGGTGATTATTATCTGCAGTTGCACCCCAGTTCAGCGCCCAAAGCTTTAAAATCTCAAAACGGGCCAGGGCTCTTAAAAACTGCGCTTCCCCTTCCACATTATCTTTATCGGAAGTAGCAAGATCCAGGCGGGAAATAATTTTGTTGGCACGGTAGACAATCTGGTTCATCGCTGTATAGCGATCATTTTTATATGCTCCGAAAATAGACGTTTTCCTGTTATAGAACTCACCGTCATCTCCGGAATATAAGTTACCATTGATCTCATCACCCATCAGATCAGCAATCCAGGTTTGGTTACCACTATATAAGTCCGTAGCCGTATTTACATAAGTACCATTTAAAAATGATTTTAAAGTGGCTTCATCATAAATAGCATCCTCTTCAGTAAGTGCATCCTCAACAGGTCTTTCCAAAAACTTGCTGCAAGCAACCATTGATGACATTGAGAATATGGCAGTAGCTATAATTAAGTATTTTTTCATATTGCAATATTTTCAATTGATTAAAAAGTAATATTAATACCACCCATTACACTTTTTTGCTGTGGCGGTGTTAAATAAGTAACGTTCGGGCTCATATTCCTGTCCTGTGCGTTTTCAAAATCACGGGCAATTTCAGGATCACCACCTATGTATTTTGTAAAAGTCAACAGGTTCATACCAGTAACAAAAATACTCGCATTGCGCAATCCAACTCTTTTTAAGCAACCGGAAGGAATATTGTAGCGCAATGTCAATTCACGCAAGCGCATAAAGCTGGCATCGTACAAGAACATCGTGCTGTTATATTGCCACTCACTGCTTAAACCAGGGTAAGTGCCTGTTTGTAATGTTGTGCGCGGGAATTTAGCATCATCTCCCGGATTCTGCCAGCGGTCCAGTAAGTCACGGCGGATATTCCAGTCGGTAATAATACCGGCCTGGCGCTTAGCACTACCATCATATAAATTACCACCAATCACATAAGTGAATAATGCCGATAATTCGAATTGTTTATAACGCAGGGCAGTATTAACGCCCCCCACATAATCAGGGATTACTTTACCAACCGGTACACGGTTATCCAAAGAGAAGGTTTTGGTCAATTTGCCCTGGGCATCGTACCAGATCGGTAAGCCATCTACAGGGTCCACGCCGTAATAACGGGAAACAAAGTTAGTACCTACCGGGTAACCTACGATGATACGGGTATCATTGGTACCACCACCCAATGCATCTGCATCTAAATCACCAATGCTTTTTACTTCATTGTAGTTTTTAGAAATATTACCGCCAACGGTCCATGAGAAATCTTTTTTATCTATTACTTTCAGATTCAGGCTCAGCTCTACCCCCTCATTCAGTATTTTACCGCCGTTCAGGTTGCGCCACATGGTACCAAACCCTGTATTTGGCTGAATACCGGCGTTCAATAACTGGTCAATGGTATTTTTGTTATAATAAGCTACTTCACCGGTGATCCTGTTTTTAAATAAACCGAACTCCAATGCGAGGTCAAAGTTTTTCAGAGTCTCCCATTTCAGGTCCGGATTGCCAATATTTGACGGATACAAAGTCGGCTCACCCTGGTAATTTGTAGAACCGGTGTAGTACTTATAATAATATTCACCGGAAGGAATATTGGCATTACCCACAATACCATAACTTGCTCTAAACTTCAACAGGTTAATCAGGTCTGAATTTTTCAGGAATTTCTCTTCACTGATTACCCATGCTGCAGAGGCACTCGGGAAAAAACCATGCTTATTGTTCGGACCGAATTTTGAAGACCCGTCATAACGCGCTTGCAACTGGAATATATATTTGCTTGCAATATTATAATTGATACGAGCAAAGATGGAATTGAAAGTCCAGTTATCCTTTTCAATTTCTTTAAAATTAGACTTATTTGGAGGCTGAGTTTTAAACCATGCTAAGCTGTCTTTATACAAACTTTTATTCTCATAAAACTGTTTGTCGGTATAAGCGTAGATATCGCTGTTATACCCTTTAACCACACTTTCCTGGGCTTCTGTACCTACCATTACAGACATACGGCTATTTTCAGTTACATTAAAGTCATATTGTGCAGTCACATTTGCCTGCCAGTTGGTACCCCAATATGGATTTGCCTTAGCAATGCCCGGCACATCTGTACGTTGTAACCATTCAGCACTTTCGTACTGGTAGTCCATCGTATTAAAGTAATCCAAAGATCCCTGCGCTCTGATCGTAAAGTTTTTAATTGGCTTATACTCTAAGGTCAAGCCGGCTAAAACCCTGTCATCATAGTTACGCCATTTCGTTTCATTCAGACGACGAACCGGGTTAGAACCACCGGTAAAATAGGTGCCGTCATCATTATAAACCGGATAATATGGCAAAGCCGTACTCATGGCATCACCAAGACCACCAGCCCATGCTGCAGGTACACGTTTATTGATACCACGGTTATAAGCCCCGTTCAATAATACTTTGAATTTAGGAGAAAAATTAAAATCCAGGTTCGCTCTTAAGCCGGCACGGGTATAAGAGTTATTTTGTAAATAACTCTCGTTATCGCTATATACAGCACCAATATAACTACGAACTAATTTATTACCGAAGTTAACACCAAGGCTATGCTCATTAATCATACCCACACGGGTTAACAGGGCCCACCAGTTTGTATTAGTGTTCATTGCTTTACTCCAAGAGATACCACCATTTAAATCAGGATAGCCTGAATGCCCGTCGTTAGTATATGCTTCCTGCCTGATAGCCAGGTACTCCCTGTTAGATAAAAAATCTGGACGGTTGGCATAAGTTACAGCGCCTAATTTATTGTTATAGTTCACACTTAACTTACCTACTTTACCACGTTTTGTGGTTACAAGGATCACACCATTGGCACCACGGCTACCATAGATACCGGTGGCGCCGGCATCCTTCAGTATTTCGATAGATTCTATGTCATTGGGATTGATCGCAGCCAACGGGTTTAAATTCATACCGCCGCTATTACCTTGCTGGAAGTTATCCTGGTAAATTGGAATACCGTCAATAACATAAAGCGGATCGCCGGCAGCTGAAATAGAACCGATACCACGGATCCTGATAACAGAACCTGAACCGGCTAAACCACTACCCTGGGTAACTTGTACTCCCGGTGCCTTACCTTGCAAAGATGCTTCAAAGCTTGGCGCAGCAATGGTCGTAATTTGCTCTCCGGTAACTTTAGCAATGGATCCTGTCACATCCTTCTTGCGCTGTGTACCATAACCGATTACCACCACATCGTTTAAGCCTGTGACTTCGGAGGAAGATAGTTTAATATCAATAGAAGGCTTGTTCGCAGGTACTTCCTGGTCGCTGTAACCTACAAAAGAAAAAACCAACACCGCATTATTGCTGCTGATTTTAATATTGTAATTACCCGAAACATCAGTAGAGGTACCTGTAGTTGTTCCCTTCACAGTTACAGAAACACCTTCTATCGGGTTTCCGTTTTTGGCATCTGTCACTTTACCTGTTACTGAAGAAACAGTTTGTGCTATCAAACTATTTACTGCCAATAGTAACATAGGTAACATGTACAGTAGAATTTTGTTTTTAATTTTCATAACAGCTTTTTTGTTCGTTTACATAAATTTTAGTTCTCTGCATTAGTTGATAATTGCGTTCCTCTTGAACATGACGGAATTAAAATTGTTGATAGAATTACCTTCGGCTGATGGGCTGCGGCATGCGTTGGTGCCGCTAAAGCGGCAGTACAAGCGCAGCGCCGTACCGAACGTAGTGAGCCATAAGCACGCCGATATACCGGTTGGTATATTTTATAATGCCGACAGCCCCAAGTATCTTAACCTGCCACTTTAAAGAACTTTGTTTTTTTAGTTTAGTTGTTTTTTATTTCTAATTTTTGATTTGGTGCGATATAAATTCTTGCGCCTTCTGAAACGTTCACCGGTTTATCTACTACACATTTTCCGTTATAGGTTGGCGATATAATTATTTTTTCATTGCTGCTTAAATTATCCGGCGGCACTTTACCCATACTCCAGTTTTTAACATCGCTCCATAAACCGGAACCCATAAAAATATAAGTATTCGGGTTATGGGATAACATTACATGGTACTCGCCTGGCGCTAAAGTGATACTTTGTGACAAGTTGGTAACCGTGAAATTAGTGGCGGTGGCACCATTGGCATTACTACCGGTTCCATTAGACACGTACTGGAACCATGTACCGGCTTTTGTAAACTGGATAGTACGCGTTTGGCTGGTGACATCGAAGTTGGCCACTACTACCATTTGCAAATCATTTTCCGTGGTATCCTGTATCGACAAGGTTTTCACCAACCCTCCGTTATCATTAAAGTTGTAAAGAAATTTCCCTTTACTGAAAAAGCTTGTATTGGCTAAGCGGAAGTTAATGAGCTTACCATAAACATCGTAAATATTTTTGTTGGCGGTCTGTGCAAACTCATTCCACATCGGAGGTTTTTTAGCAACGTTACTACCATTATAAACCAGGCTTAATTTATAACCGCGCTCCCCGAATTGCCAGAACATTTTTGGTCCCGGAATGGTAAAAAATACTGTGGCCGCCGCCGCCTGGCGGTTTAAAGCGGTCGTTTCATTTTTTACATTATAACTGCCACTGGAATTCCCGTACTGCAGATTCTTGTACATCAAACGCTCTTCGTCATGGCTTTCCATATAACCGATGCCGGCATTCTTTTTAAAAGATTGCTCTACACTATTATAAACCATTTTGCTGAAGTTAGAATTACTTGCAAACCCCATGGTTGCCTGGTTGTAAGTGTGGTTTAAATTATTCCATAGCAGGAAGCCATAATCAGCATACACCGCTTCTTCAGAATTCGGGTTATTATAGTTCTGAGAACCAAGAAACTCTAATATCACATAGGTTTCAGGATATTTTCCTATAATATAATCGTAATAATCTTTTAGGATAGAAACACGCTGTGCATCGTAATCTTCAGTAGAACCGCTGGAAACCGGACAGGTCTCGTTTACACCATTGGTACATTTTTGTGTAAAACCTTTGGCCAGGTCAAAACGGTAGCCATCAAAATTGTATTCCTTCACCCAATATTCCAATGAGCGTTTTACCAGGTATTTAGTAGCATCTTTTGTATGGTTCAGATCTTCGAATACGCTGTAATTATGCGTAGCAGCTACATTGAACCACGGACTGTTAGCTGCCGGCTTGCCATTGTTCCAGTACATTTTACCTTGCGGTGTGCCAAATGCATCCATCTGGTTAAATACGACATCCAATATTACCGCAATGCCGTTTTCGTGACATAAATCTATAAATTCTTTCAGTTTATTTTTAGTACCGTAAGCTTTATCCAAAGCACAATAAAACTTAGGATTGTACCCCCAGCTATCATTCCCTGTGAACTCATTTACAGGCATCAGTTCAATAGCATTTACACCTAAACGTTTAAAGTAGTCTATAGAGTCTATCAATACCTGGTAATTGGCTTTTTCATGAAAATCGCGTACCAGTAATTCATAAATAATCAGGTCTTCCTTAGCCGGGCGTTTAAAGTTTTTTATGCGCCAATCATACTTTGGTTCACATAATTTCAATACGGAAATAAAACCGTTTTTACTGCCTGAAACATTGGCATGTGCAGGGTATGCCGGCATGTTGGGAAATGTTTCAGCAGAAATATACCTGTCATTATCCGGATCCAGAACGAGTTCGCTATATGGGTCCGCAATGTAGATATTATCATCTACCAGGTATTGATACATATATTGCGTGGTCGTATTCAGGTTATTCACCGTTATCCAGTAATAATTACCATCTGGTGTACGGTACATCTGGTTATTGGTTTTAGCAGACCAGTCGTTACCGGTAAAGTTACCTATTAAATTTACCTTGTTTTTTCCCGGTGCAAATAAAACGAAAGTCGCTTCATTACAATTTGTATTTACATTAACCCCCTCCTGAGCACCCACAGGTAAAGCAGCAGTTTGCGTAGGTGCGGATACATAAAACCTGAGTGTATCTAAAAGGATATTATTTGTCGAGATATAAGTAGATGCTATAAATTCCTGCAGACCGGCTTCCGTAATTTTTACGGTGGCGCTATAACTTGTACCTGTTTGGCTTCCGGAAACCGAATTTGTGTTATGAAGTAAACCCATACTGCCGCTAATACTAGAACTGAAACTAATAGTCACATTATCATTAACAGCAGGATTTACAGCTTCATTTTTAAGAATAAATTCCGGAATTAAATTTGGTTTAGTAAACACCTGGCCGCGATAGTTTGCCGCATAAACCGGCACATACATATCAGCACCACTGGCATTTCTCAACACTTTGTTGCCTGCTGCATCTCTGAATAAAACAGCAATATGAGTTACATGCTCATCGCTGGCAGTAATACCAAAAAAACTGCGGATATCAGGAATGGTGTAACTCCACAGATTAGTGCCCGCCGCCATTGCTTTAGGTGCTGTTGTACTGCCCCAGGTCGATTTAACGTATTTCCAATCACCACTACCGGTACTTTTATTGGTAATAGCGCCAATATGCAGGTACACATCACCCGTATGCCCTGCCAATCCCGCATTGCCTGATGCTCCGTTTGCAGTAATGGTAATACTCCCGTTTTCATTGGCAAACTGAGGGGCCCACTGCAATAACTGTCCAATGGCAAAATTGGCAATAAGTGTTAAACATAATGTCAACAAAGATTTCATAAGCAAGCTCTTTATAAACCATTCTAAATGTGTATTTTTTACACATTTATAGTTAAAAAAATTTAAGGAACTAAAAATCAATCCCGGTCCACTTTCTTTTATTCTTTTCGTACTTTTCAAAATTGAATGCGTACAACTTACCCGGACGGTGCTTTACGTCAGTTTCGTACTCCCCGGTATCCGTCAGGTAATCCATAGAAAAAAACTTTTTTCTAAAGTTACGCCTGTCCAGTTCAATATTTAAGATCGCTTCATACAAGCTTTGTAAAGTTCTTAGCGAGAAACGCTCCGGCAATAAATTAAAACCCAAAGGATGTTCCTGGATACGTTTTTGTAACCATTTAAAGCATTTTTCTATAATCATCTTATGGTCAAATGCCAGGTCCTTATCCTTTAAAGATTTCACTGAATGCCAGTGCAATTCATTATCTGTAATTTCTAATTCATGGTGTTGAATATTCAATAAAGAACAGTAAGCAAGGGTAATGACCCTACCTCCCGGATGACGGTTTGGATTACTGAAAGCTTCAAATTGTTCCAGGTAAACATCATTCATCCCGGTACGCTCCAAAAGCACCCTGTTTGCTGCATTATCCAACTCTTCGTTTTCTTTAATGGCATCGCCCAGCAAACTCCACTTACCTTTAAACTGCTCTAAATCACTACGAATTAAAAGAATCTTCAATTTTTCATCTTCAAAACCAAAAATCACGCAGTCAACAGATATAGCAGCTTTATGATAGCTATTCACCAGGCTCACTGAGTCTTTTAAATGCTGGCTTTTATCTGTCATTATTTGATTATCGGCGGTCATCGTTATAGCAAAAATTAGCAAATCGTTAAGCAAATTTATATCATAATGTGTAAAAAGTACATATTTTGTAAAAAATATTTTTCCCTAGAGGAATTTAAGTGTTTTTTTCTTTTGGGGCTATCGTCATAAGGACATTATCTGGCATTTGTTCCGGCTATTTCCGGGCTCGCTTCGCTCGGTGCAAAGCACTGGCTCGTTCCTCGCCACCCTTCATATCCGGCAGCCGTTGAACATTTTGTTCTCTATCTGTCATAAAACGATGTCATCGTAAGCTTCCTATCCCCTCCTTGGAGCAGGGATAACTATCTACATTGAATTCTCAAAACTGCTTTTGAGAAGCAGCGCCCCTTCGAGGTCATTCTGAACCCAGCGAAGAATCCCCTTTTAATTTCTGAACAAAGTGAAGAAAGTGTTCTACAAAGGAGCAGGAGGATTTCTCCTTCGGCTCTTTAATATCAAAGTAGTTTCAGATTGTCCTCGTCCAAATGGCAGCGAATTAAAGAGCTCTTAAGTATTGAATAGTCATCTCCTGAGTGCAACGAAGAATCTCACTCCAATATCTGAACGAAGTAAAGAAAATAAAGCATGTTATTAGAATTAAAACGTAGCTGAAGCGTCATTCAGGGAATCAAGTCCAATAAGCAAAGTGCCAACGATTGTATCATTCTGCGCCATTACCGGAAACGTATTTAATGGATATAAAAAGTGCGTTAGTCATTCTATATTGAGCAAATACGATGCCTGCTGAAAACAAATAAAATACCCAAACTCACATTAAACCCAAATTACGCATTAGGAATTAAAGATTAAAAATAAGAGACAAAAAAGTTGTAATTTTCTAATGCGTAGCATTA
>JAQGEF010000018.1 GCA_027854065.1 Polluticaenibacter yanchengensis
ACTCCAAAGATGGAGGTATAATTGATACAATAGTAGAAGAAATTGATGAAATACTAAATGGAACGTGGAAAGGTTTCGAAGATGATGAAGACAACATTTTTTATACCCCATTTGATAATAAAATGAAGCTTGACCTAAATGACGGATTTGCATACTTAGCAATGGATTCTGGTTGGTCAACTCTTCCCAGAATACCGCTTACTGATTTAAAAGCCATATTCCAAGAATGGATTGCCTTTAGAGATTCTGTGCATTCAATAAGAAATGATTCTAAATGGCATGTAAAGTGGCTTAATGAGCTTAGGAAAACTGGTAAAAACATTATTAAAATTTCAAAAAAGAGATGATCTCTTTTTTGAAATCATATGGAAATAAAATACTTAGAAAACTTTTCAACGATCACTATCCATGAAATTACTTCCAATAATATTTGTAATAATACTGACAGCCTGTAGTACCGTAAAAAAGGAGATACATATATATCCTAAAGGAAAAAATATACACCCACCTCTTCCATTAATATCTCTTAAAGATGTTACACCTATTGTATGCGATTCTAATTATCCCCGAAATGCATTAAGATTAAAATATACTTTGCCTAACAGTAAAAAAGAAAGAAACACTTCGACAAATTCTGGCAATACTAAATATAATCAACAAGTATCCGGTGTAAAAGTTATTGATTATAGTGAAATAAATTATTACTTAAAAAAAGGGTACAAAATAAACGAATTCGAGAGGTTTAGTTGTAATGATACATTGGTAATTAATGTTAAAGATATAAATCTGAAATGCAGAAAAGCAAAAATTTATCGTTACAAAGCATTTATCGTCAATCTCAAATCAAGAAATCGAAAAGTAAAAATAAACAAACACCGTGTTTTATATTATGAAAATGGTAATACAGGTAAGCCCTTTGTCGGTTTATGCAAAATTATTTACGATGACCGACGGTATTCAATAGGTTACTTTTATGATGGCAGGCCAATTCTTCCTTTTGATTTGCCTAATCGTTTTGATTTACCCAATCAATTGGGTCCATCTGGAACATTTGGTGGATTTCAGGAATATTACATCAATAATCAATTTGCATATTATGGATTTGTTGAAACAAATAATGGACATGGGAATGGATCTAGCAATTTAGCTAGAATTCATTATCGCAATAATAATGAATCTGGGTTTATAACTTATTATTGGGAAACAGGTTTATTGAAATTTGTAAAAGTATTTGAACAGTTAGGCGACAGTATTCAAGGGAAGTCTTTTACAGAGTATATATATCCCAAAAGAAAGTACCGGCAATTGAATAATTGCAAACGCTGTCATCACCAATTTCATCCTTGGGATGCGATAGACAAAATTATCAACCGAAAAGAAGAATAAAGTAAATCATTTAGGCTCAAGAAGGTATTTACTAAATGCTTAATTATGGAAATAGAATATTTAAAACAATTACAAAACAATCCAATTCCTTACCCGAATGAAAAGGAATTTAACGGAGAAATCAAAGGTATTAGCGAAAGTAAAATTACTTATTTGGAGCAATTGTACAACAACGGCAACCCTTTTCCAATAGTATTGAAAGAATTGTTGTATTTGGCAGGTAAAAGTTGTTATGTTATAGATTGGGGGCCCTTTGTTAAACAAGAAGAACTGCAGCAGTTTGTAAGAGAAGTTATACAAGAGGAGAACCATATTATCACAAGGCCATTCTACGTTTTCGATTCTACCTCTGGCATTTACTTATTTATTTATTTAGACGAAGGGGATAACCCAAGTTATCATGTTATGGATCCTTATGAACCGGATAGTTCTAAATGGATTAAGAAATGGAACAAAACTATTCAGCAATTAGTAAATGACGGGGTTGAACTTGTAAAAGAAGGTCTTACTCCTTTTTAGGCAATTGGTACTGAAATGAGATATTTAAAGCAAGCTAATTCTCGAATACAAATCAGATGAAAATAATGATTTATGAATACTAAAATATTAGAAAAATATCTTCGAAGCAAGATTCAAAGATTGGATATAACTGTATTAGAAAAAATGGAATTGTAGATCAAAATAACCTATTACAATTCTTAACTTATTTAGATATTTCTTTAGCAGAGTTGCTTTTGCGAGAAGTCAGTTCATATTTAGATAATCCTTATAATCCAAATTGGACGCCATATGAATCAATGACTTTAGAACACATAAGCCTAGTTATAGATTTTCCTAATTTTATTATTGATGAACAGTCTCACTTTTTTCCTCTTTCAGACATCAGAGAGTTGCTAAAAGAGTGGATTGCTTTTTTAAAGGCATGAATTTTATTCTATTTCAATTTAGAGATTATCTATTTAGCAAGTGTAGTTCTCTGCGGTAGGGATTGGCAGCAGTACCCCGCAAGGCGGCATTGGTATTTAGTATTGCGAAGCTAAGAAACCGGCGTTGCCGCCGCGGAGTACTGCAGAAAGCCCGGTTCCGTAACGTGAACAAATAAAAATTGCTGTTTCAAAAGTCACCTTGAATAAAAACAACTGTTACGGAAACCGCCCAAATAAAATAAAAAAGAAGAAAATAATTAACGGGAAACCTGGAAGCGGCTTGTAGATAACACTTTACCTGCATTATCTTTTACTTGCAATAAATAAATACCTACAGGGAAATTACTCACATTTAACAAAAACTTTTCGTTGGAAATGCTTTGAGTATGCACCACACGACCCAAAAAACTGAATACATTTAAAGTATATCCTTTATTTAATGCATCAGTTAACTCTATGTTTAAGTTACTGGCAACAGGATTTGGATAAAACTTCACTTTGATAGCAACTTCATTATTATCAACAGGTTTTACCACTCTCTGAGCTGTACTCAAAAAGGGTAACGATGCCATTAATAATATAGTCAGTAAGCGTTTCAGAAAAATTAATACTATTTAATTTGCAAGATAAGTAAATTGAAATATAATAAAAAAACTTTTTTTTCGTTTCTAAGACATTTGATGTGATTAAAATTTGGAAAGGTGAGTGCAGTTAAACACAACCCAACCCATTATAAATGAATTGTATTACAAATTAGAAATGCAGTTTAATTAACTTGAGGTTTGTTTGTGCGATTGATTGTGAATACGTAATTTCGTTTTAAGATGATAGTGCAGTTAACCGGAAAGTTTATAAATTTAACACCTACTAAAGTTGTAATAGATGTAAACGGTGTTGGATATGAAGTACAAATAAGCTTAAACACTTACAGTGCCATTAACGGTCTTGAAAGTGGAATGTTATATATACATTTAAGAATTACAGAAGATGCCCATATGCTGTTTGGTTTTTCAACCGAATTAGAGAAGGAAGTCTTTCTGAAACTGATAAGCGTTTCAGGAGTTGGCAGTATGACCGCCAGGATGGTGTTAAGCAGCATGAAAGCAAACGAAGTACAGGAAACAATCGTAAGCGGCAATGCGAAGCAACTGGAATCAGTGAAAGGAATTGGTAAAAAAACCGCAGAAAGAGTGATCCTGGAATTAAAAGATAAAATGAACATTGCCGTTAGTACCACAGGAGCAAGCGGCAATGCCCAGCAAAATGTGAAAGCATCACATAATGAAGCAGTAGAAGCGATGATCGCATTGGGCATAACCAAATCTGTAGCTGAAAACGCCGTGAAAAAAGCTTGTGGAGATAGTGTGACACCACTAAAAACAGAAGATATCATTAAAATGGCGTTCAGGTACATTTAAACTGATAAAGATTATTTAGAATAAGAACTTAAATTAACTGTTTTGAGATTAGCATATATGCAATGCCGTAGGATTGTTGTTTTGATTTGTGTGCTACTGGCAGCATTACCAAATACTATTTTTGCTCAGCAACCAAATAATTCGAAGACGGACTCACTTAAATTCCCTATTAAGGATAGAAGAAGTGACCCGTTTAATAATTATAACAACAACCCCTTTGACCTGAAAGATACCGGCTATGTGAAAAGAACGGTGGATTACGACCCTAAAACCGGAATGTATTATGTAACCGAAAAAATAGGCAACAAATACTATAGAAATCCTACCGCGCTTACTTTTGATGAGTTCATGAAGCTGAGAGGTGCAGAAATGGAACGTGAGAACTTTATGAAAAGGGCGCAAACCAATTTCAACCTTAACAGGAAGCTGGTTAAACCTAATTTTAAACTCGGCGATGAACTGTTTAACCGCATTTTCGGAACAGGCAAAATATCCATCAATCCTACCGGTAATGTAGATTTAACCATTGGCTACCAGGGACAAAATACAAAGAACCCCACCCTACCGGAACGCGCAAGAAAGTACGGCGCGCTGGATTTTGACATGAATACCCAGTTTAACCTGAATGCCAATATCGGCGACAAGTTAAAACTACCGATTAACTACAATACCTTAGCCAATTTTGATTTTGAAAACCAGATCAAGCTGGACTACAAAGGCAAGGATGATGAAATTATCAAAAGCATTGAGGCCGGTAATATCAGTTTTGCCACCAAGAGCACATTGATCCCAGGCGTTCAGGCCCTATTTGGTTTAAAAACACAATTACAGTTTGGTAAACTATTTGTTACCGGCGCCATTGCCAACCAGCGCAGCCAACGCCAGACCCAAAATTACCAGGGAGGTGCTTCAGTAAATACTTTCGATAAAAAAATGGATGACTATGATGAAAACAAACACTTTTTATTAGGTCACTATTTCCGGAATAACTATAATAAAGTAATGAGCAGCCTGCCTTTTGTACAAAGCCAGGTGAACATTATGCGCCTGGAAGTGTGGGTGACCAACAGGACCGGCCAAACCACCAACAGCCGCAACATTGTGGCACTTGCCGATCTTGGTGAGCGCCAGCCGTATAGCAACAGCGTACCTACAATTCCCGACAACAGTGCTTTCGGCCAATTCCCGCAAAACAATGCCAACGGACTATACAATATTATAAACAGCAACAGCAATTATCGCCAACCCTCAATGGTTTCGTCATTGCTAAGCGGAACAGGCTTAAGAGCCGTTCAGGATTTTGAAAAAACATTTGCCAGGAAATTAGTAGAAGGCGTTGATTATATCTTTAACCGCCAAGTCGGTTTTATTTCATTAAACCAGTTATTACAACCCGATGAAGTATTAGGTGTTGCTTATCAGTACACTTATAACGGCCGGGTGTACCAGGTGGGAGAATTTGCCCAGGATGTCGCATTGGATACCGCAAGAGGTATTCAAAACATTTTGTTTGTAAAAATGCTGAAAGCCACCAGCCAGCGGCCAAACCTGCCTATCTGGGATTTAATGATGAAAAATGTGTATGCTTTAGATATGTATAGCGTACAGCGCGAAGGCTTAAAAATCAACATTACTTACCAGGAACCAAGCGGTGGTGAAAAAAGAATGTTACCCGAAGGCACCGACCCGGGTCGTCCGCTATTAAGAATTTTAAGATTAGACCGTCTGAATAACAACAATGACCCCCAACCCGATGGGTTATTTGATTATATAGACTCTTTTACCATACAGCCCCAATACGGCAGGATCATCTTTCCAGTACTGGAACCCTTTGGTTCAGACCTGGACTCCCTTGCATTTGGTGGAATAACGGGCCTGGAACGCGACTCATTGAGGCAAAAATACCTGTTCCAGGCACTTTACGATACCACCAAGACCATCGCCCAAATGAACTATGCGCAAAACAATCGTTTCAATTTACGGGGTGAAGCAAAATCAAGTGGGGCGCAGGGAGATGATATTTACCTGAATGCCATTAATATTCCACAGGGGTCAGTAACTGTCACCGCCGGTGGACAGTTATTAAAAGAAGGCATTGATTACACCATCGATTACAGTATGGGTAAACTCACAGTCATCAACCAGGCCATTAAAAACTCAGGTGTACCGGTAAGTGTGAACCTGGAGAATAATATGGGCTTCGGTATCCAGAACAGGAGCTTTATGGGCTTACGTTTAGATTATCTCCACAGTGATAAACTAACCTTGGGTGCCACATTTGAGCGCCTAAGTGAGAGGCCGTTCTTTACAAAAACCAACTATGGCGAAGATCCTATCCGCAACTCCATGATGGGAATGGATTTCAATTATAAAAGCGATTGGAAGCGATTGACTAAATTATTAGATAAGTTACCATTCTACTCCACCAATGCGCCATCCAGCATACAGGCCTATGGTGAAGTTGCTGCATTAATACCGGGTACTGCCAAACAGATCAGTGGATTAGTTTACCTGGACGATTTTGAAGGAAGTCGTGCCAACATAGATATGCGCTTCCCGTTTGTGAGTTGGGCACACGCTTCTACACCCGCAGAAGCAGGTTTTGCCAATGCCACCAATATCAACGACCTTTCCTATAACTATGAAAGAGCCAAACTAAGCTGGTACCAGATTGAACCGGTTTTACAGGACAGCCGGAACCCGGCCAACCCCATTACAGACAGAAACATTTTAAGTGACCACCGTACAAGACGCGTCAGCAGCCAGGAATTATTCCCGCAACGTTCCGCGCAACCAGGACTAAATACGTTAGTAACCTTCGATTTATCATTCTATCCTAAACAAAGAGGTACCTATAACTACGACTGGCAGAACATCAACGCAGACGGAACATTAAGAAACCCGCGCTCACGCTGGGGTGGTTTGATGCGTGCCATTGATCAGACAGATTTTGAATCTGCAAATATCGAATTCATGGAATTCTGGTTACAGGACCCGTTCCAGACCAGTCCAAACGTACCAACACCGGCTACTGTAAACGGCGGTAAATTATTCATCAATTTTGGTAACGTATCAGAAGATATCTTAAAAGACGGCAAGCGCTTTTATGAGAACGGCCTGCCAACACCAAGCCAGCCGACACTCGCTATTGATGAAGGTACCTGGGGTAAAACACCGTTAAACCCCATCCAGATTACCCAGGCGTTCAGCACTGACCCAACAGACAGACCTTACCAGGATGTCGGTTTAGACGGTTTGAACGATGACGAAGAAAGAAATTTAAGAAGAGCCGATTACCTGGACCGGTTAGCAACCACTGTAGGTACAGGTAGTTTAGCCTACCAGTTAGCATTGGCCGATCCAAGTACAGATAACTTTGTGAACTACCGCAGCAGTACGTTCTCCGCCAACACCAGCATATTGGAACGTTATAAGAACTTTAATCTTACCCAGGGCAACTCACCCGTTACAAACAGCAGTACAACGGTAGAAGCCAGCACCATGTACCCGGATAATGAAGATCTGAACAGGGACAATACTTTAAATGAATCAGAAGAATACTTCGAATACGAAATAGATGTGCAGCCAAACATGGTTGTCGGTTCAAATTATATTACAGACAGACGCCAGGTAAATGTTACTTATGAAAACGGCCAAACAGGTACAGAAACCTGGTACCAGTTCCGTGTACCCATTAATAACTACACCCGTAAAGTAGGAAATATCCCCGATTTTAAATCCATCCGCTTTATGAGAATGTATTTAACAGACTGGGAAGATAGTGTGAACCTTCGTTTTGCCCGTTTGGATCTTGTACGTAACAACTGGCGCCAGTTCGCATACGAACTGACCAACGATGGTACTTATAAAACAATTGATCCGACCACCACTCTCACCTCCATCAATACACTGGCAGTAAATATTGAGGAAAACGACCGGCGTACCCCAATACCTTACCGTATTCCGCCGGGCATCGAGCGCGTACAATCCTTAGCAAATAGTGGTGTCAATATCCTTCAAAATGAACAAGGTTTAAGCTTACAGGTAAAAAACCTTTATAATAAGCAGGCAAGAGGTATTTTCAAAACCTTCAATAATGACATACGTATGTACAAGAAACTTGACATGTTTATACATGCCGAGCAACTTGACAACGTATTTATTCCGAATGACAGTAGCTTGTATGCCGTAGTCCGCATCGGCCAGGATTTCTTATCCAACTATTATGAAGTTAAAATCCCGCTAAGCATCACACAACCGGAAGGTAATAACATTTCTCCGGACAGTATATGGAAAGCAGTCAACAGCTTAAACCTATACCTCGATGACCTGATAAACGTAAAAAACAACCGGAATTTAAGCGGAACTTCTTCGCCTACCACCTATTACTCGGAGAGAATCGGGAACCGGATTTACGGCGTGTATGGAAATCCGAACCTGGGTGAAGTTAAAGGCATATTCATTGGTGTGGAAAACAACCAGCTGGATTATACCTTAAACGTAGAAATGTGGATCAACGAACTACGCTTAAGCCAGTTTGATGAAAGGCCGGGTTATGCCGCAACAGGCCGGGTAGATATCCAGTTGGCCGATCTGGGTATGTTAAGTGTATCTGCCAGTCACAGTACTATTGGATTCGGTACCATCGACTCCAGGATCAATGAAAGGGCCAGGGAAGATAAAACACAGATTGATGCCAGCTTAAACATCGATGCCGGTAAACTATTACCAAAACAAGCAGGTCTTTCAATCCCCGTTTATGCCAGTATCAGTACTTCAGTAAAATCACCTGAATATGATCCTTACGACAAAGACATTAAGCTAAAAGATAAATTAAGAAATTCTGACAACCCGGATTCCATAAAACAGGTTGCACAGGACAGGTTCGTCACAAAAACGCTCAACATCAGCAATATGCGTGTAGCGCCAAAAGCCGGGGCCAAACCTAAAATTTATAGTTTAAGTAACTTTGATATTACCTATAACTTTTTACAACAAACGCTGACCACTCCAACCGTAACAGAAGACCTGGTTAAGCGTCACAGAGCTGTATTAGGCTATACCTATACCACTCAGCCAAAATATTGGGAACCTTTCAAAGACGCGATTAAGTCTAAAAACAAATGGTGGACGATCATTAAAGATTTCAACCTGAATCCTTACCCGAATAATATTGCGTTCAGGTTCGATGCCAACCGCCAGTTCGGCCGTTACGTTCCCCGCATTGTAAACAGTTTCGATAATAAAGTAGAAAGAGTGGACAGTACTTACGATAAGTATTTCAACTTTGACCGTTTCTATTCTTTCCGTTGGGAATTGACCAGGAACCTGAATATCGATTATACTGCCACTAACAAGTCCAGGGTAGATGAGCCAAGCGGAGAACTAAACACAAAAGCCAAACGCGACAGCATGTGGAATAATTTCTACAAAGGAGGCCGTAATACTAATTTTAACCAGAACATCATCTTCACCTATAACCTGCCATTACAAAAAATACCGGTTTTACACTGGACCACAGTAAGAGCAAGCTATACAGCAAGGTATACCTGGAGCGCCAGCAGCCTATTACAGCAGGCAATGAACCAGGGCAATATTATGGAAAACGGCAGCGACCGCCTGGTAAACGGCGAATTTGACTTTAACCGTTTGTATCATAAAAGCCGTTGGCTAGCCGCTTTAGATAACCAACCGCAAAAAGTAAAACTGGATTCTGCTACCCGTAGAATGCAAAAATTACAAAAGCAGATAGACAAGATCAAAAAAGACAGTATAGAAGCAGCCTACGACAAGTTACCGCCGAAAGAACGTGCTTTAGCCAGGAAAAAAGACCGGCTGGACAGACGCAACGAACGTAAAAGCCGTAACATAGAAATTTCAGGCTTACCATATGTAGCAGGTAAAATGGCCACTATGCTTAAGCGGGTATCAGTCACTTATGGCGAAAACTATTACAGCCGTATTCCGGGCTACACAGACAGCACCCAGTTCTTCGGCAATAACTTCCGGAAAGGCGGCGGGCCGGGTTTTGGCTATATACTGGGCAAAACACCAAATACCGCCTACCTGGATAAACTTGCCAGTTCCGGTAAGATTACCAGCGACTCCCTGTTCAACCAGATGTTCGCGCAGGGGTATGACCAGAAACTGACCATCCAGATGCAATTGGAACCAATCCGCGATTTAATCATCGATGTCAACTGGGATAAGTCATTCTCTAAAAACTATACCGAGCTATTTAAAGATACCACCGGTTCATCAGGGCATGTGCACCTAAGTCCTTATGCCAGCGGTTCGTTCAATGTTACCTATATATCATTCCAGACAATGTTCAGCAAGTTCAGTCCCAATGAGACCAGTGCAACATTTAAACTGTTCGAAAGCTATAGAAAAGAACTCAGCCAGCGCATCGCTTCAAAAAACCCATACTGGCAGAACCAGGGTGGCGTTATCGACCAGGACGGCTTTGCCAGCGGTTACAACCGTTATTCGCAGGATGTTCTCATTCCGGCATTCATAGCTGCCTATACCAAGAAAGACCCGAATTCTGTAGCATTGATCGGCAATAGTAATAACAACATCAATCAAAGCCCGTTCAAAGGCATCAAAGCATTGCCAAACTGGAGAGTAACCTACAACGGATTAAGTAAAATACCGGCATTGCAGGAAAAATTCAGTGCTATTTCATTAACGCATGCCTACCAGGGCCGCATGAGTATGAATTCGTTCACCTCTGCCCTCCTGTTCGAAGATCCTTTCCGCATTGGCTATCCTTCGTTCAGGACATCAGATACCGGCAACTTTGTACCGTACTTCCTGATTCCGAATTTAACGATCCAGGAATCATTTGAGCCATTTATTGGTGTGGATATCACCACCACCAACCAACTTTCCGGACGTGTGGAATTCAGCAAACGCCGTACGTTAAGTTTAAGTTTAATCGATTACCAGTTAAGCGAAATGCAAAGTACAGAGTTCTTCATCAGCGGAAGCTGGCGCAAGAAAGGATTAAGGCTACCATTCAAGTTGCCTAAATTCCTGAATAAAGACGGAGAAAAAGACCTCCAGAATGATATTACATTCAGGCTTGATCTCAGTATCCGGGATGATGCCACCAGCAACTCCATTCTCGACCAGAACAGTTCATTCAGTACTGCCGGGCAAAAAGTGATCAAGATAAATCCATCCATTGATTATATTTTAAACAGCCGCATCAACCTGAAACTCTTCTTCGACCAGATGCGGACGTTCCCGTACATCAGTACATCCGCGCCTACCATCAATACGCGGGCAGGCGTCCAGATAAGGATATCATTAGCACAATAAAATAGTAACATAAAAAACGGCAGCTGAAAAGTTGCCGTTTTTGTTTGAATGTCAAAGCCAACATGCATTCAAAGTCTTTCGAGGAAGAAATTGACATCACTATAAAGTAGAAAACGCCGACGAGAAATTCCTTACCAAAGTGTTATCCTTTAAAAAACATCCCATTTTAAAGTCATTTCGAGGATAAAATTAAAGCTGCCTTGATATAGAAGGCTCTGACGAGAAATCCTCTTGCCAAAGTTTCATCCTTAAAAAATATACCATTTAAAAGTCATTTCGAGGAAGAAATTGAAACTGCTTTGAAATAGAAAAAGCCAACGAGAAAACCACATCAATACTTTGGAGCTATCATCAGAAAATCTTTATGCAACAGTTGTCCGGCGTGCTTAGGGGTTCGCTAAAGCTCCGTACATTTTTTGCAGGCGACCTTAGATTCACTATTCCCCCATATCCCTGCAAAAAAATGTACCGGCTCGAAGACTCGCCGCCCACGCATACCGCAGCCCATCTGGCATTCGTAATACTATTTAATTTTATAATTAATATGCATAATTTATAGTTATGCATATATTTGGAATTTATATGCCATTTTAGTGAACCACTCTGCGACACAGCTAAAGAATGACCAGAATATTTTTTATTTTTTTTATCCTGATCCATCAATCCTTATTTGGGCAAAAATTGTCCAAAAAATCTCTCGTTAATGACTTAACTTATTTGAACGAAGCAGTTATTAACGGACACCCGCAAAACTATAATCCTGACAAACAAGTAAATATCCAAGCAGTTATTGACAAAGTAAATAAAATAAAAACAGATAGTATTTCTACTTGGGAATATACGCTTTGGATTGAAAAAGGACTTTATCATATTGGCTGTATCCACACTTCTATTCAAAAAAATCCCTTACCATTTAACCAACAAAAGCTTTATTTCATTCCATTAACGGCATCAATCCAGAATGATAAACTTTTAATAACCTCTTGCACTGATAGTTCAAAAGTTGGACAAATAATTGAAAAAATTAACGGGAGCAATGTCTCTGAAATCATTGACGCATACAAAGAATACAAAGCAAGCGATGGAATAACTAATGCTTTCTCGCGGGAATACTTTCATTTTGCATCTTCTAAACTAATATCCGTTTTTTTAGGCAACACAAACCAATACAAAGTACAAACAGCTAACGGTATATTTGATTTAAAAGGCACAACTCTTATTTACCAAAGAAAATTAGAAAATGAAAAAATAAGTAACATTATTGCAAATGAGAAAAACAGCCTTTATCTACTTGATAATTTTGCTGTATTAAAAGTATCTTCTTTTGAAAAAAGTGATAAACATTTTTTCAAAACTGTTTTTTCAAAACTCAATGAAATAAAGTATGAAAATCTTATTTTAGACTTACGACAAAACACAGGGGGAAATAGAAAATCTGCTATTGAGCTAACTAAGTATTTAGCAGATGCTCCATTTAGCTATTCAATTCTTCAACCGAAACTAGCCACAAAAAAATATTTGAATGCTAAAGGAAAACGTTACCTTTTTTTATCAAAATTGAAGTATAATTTAGGCAATATTTTTAAAAGCCGTAAAACAGAATTGGGTAGAGAGTTTGAATATCAGTACAAACCAAAATCTGAAAATAATTTCAATGGTAAAATCTTTGTTTTAACCGATGGTTTTACTGCTTCTTCTTCAACATTAGTAACATCTTGGTTAAAACAATTTACTAACGCTACTTTTATAGGCAATCGAGCTAGTGGTGGATACAATGGCAACAATGGTGGCTCATTTCCTTGGATAACACTACCCGCATCAAAAATAGAAATTAAATTTCCAGCCTATCGTTTAATTTTTGATAAAAAGTCAAACCAAAATTCGGGTATCATTCCCGATATTCTTATTGATACCAATAGTAATATGGAGGAAATAATAAAACAAATAAATAAAAAATAAAAATATGGAAATATTTAAAATATTTTTAGTCATTCATATTATAGGTGGTTCATTAAGTTTGTTACTTGGCACATATATATTGTTGACCAAAAAGGGCAATGTAATTCACAAGAAAATAGGTAAAGTATATTTTTATTCAATGCTTATCAACTCAATTTTAGCAATACCCATGTCGCTTATGCACACAAATTATTTTTTGTTTTTAATTAGCATATTTACCATATATATGTTACTCACAGGTGTAAGATATTTGAATAAAAAGAAAGTGGCAAATGTTCAGATAACGGATTGGATTTTGACTATAGTAATGTTCTTGTTCGCTATTGCTTTTATAGGATTTGGCATTTTTAATATTATAAAAGGTAATTATTTTGGAAGCGTTTTTATAGTGTTTGGAAGCATAGGATTGCTATTCTCTTATCAAGACAAACTCAACTTTAAAGGAAAATCAACAATTAAAAACTATTTTCTCACTACCCATATTCAGCGAATGGCAGGAAGCTATATAGCTTCCACAACAGCTTTTTTAGTTGTAAACAATACATTTTTACCAAGTATTTTAGCTTGGCTTTTACCAACAATATTAATGGTACCCCTTATTGTAACCTGGACAAGGAAATATAAAGTTCAAAATAAAAAGGTCACATAACAAAGTATTGCCAAAAGCGGGGCTGAATGGATTCGATTGAGCAGTTGTGTAAGGTTCAGCATTAGTATTTCGATTGAACATCAGTGCTAAAAAAAACTCCAACTTTGTCAATACCAAAACCGTCAGTAACAATCAATCCATCAATCTGCTTCAATCCTTCCCGAGGCCGTCATCATTCGTTCATTTTTCAACTTTAGTCCGGCGTGCTTAGGGGTTCGCTAAAGCTCCGTACATTTTTTGCAGGCGACTTTAGATTCACTATTCCCCCATATCCCTGCAAAAAAATGTACCGGCTCGAAGACTCGCCGCCCACGCATACCGCAGCCTCTCAACATTTTCAATACTATTTATACGGTTAAAACAAGTTTATTCAAATAAATATTTTTTTTATATTAATTTTTGTAATATTTCATTATAATCTGGTTATTGGCATTTACCTAATAAGCTAAAAATAACACCATCACCTATCAGTATTTATTAATCAGATGTAAGCATATCAGCATTCTAAGAAATTATCTAACCACTAAACTAAATTTTATGATTGAACTTGGTAATCAAATACTCAAAGAAATTTCACTATATACCATAAAAGTGAACAACTCTTTTCTACCGGAAAGTACCAAAACGCTGGGACGTACGCTATTGTTATTTTCAGTTTTTTTAATATTAATTTTTACGAACATCCTTAAAGTAACTGAAGGAGATTTTATGGGTATTAAAATTGACTTAGGAAATATTGCCAATAATAAAATTTTATTCTATGCGGTATTCTCAGTTTTATTCTTCTTTTCTTTTCAGTATTTATTTGATTATACTATTGAAATTCAAAAGTGGAAACTTGAGAATTCTATTGAGAAATTAAAGATCAAAGAACTTGTAAATAAAATAGAATTACTAAACCAGGAAAATCAGGACAACTTAAAGGTGGCCTTAAAAAACAACTCAGAAGAGTTTGATGCTTTTTTGGAAAAAAGAAATCAAATAAAAAAAATTGATGACGCTCTTTCAACGTACTTCGATCATTGTTGGAAAAAAATTTTAAGGACATTTGTAATAAAAAAGATCTTTGATCTGATGCCCATTTTTGCCATGGGATTTGCTGTTTTTTTTGCTGTAAAGTTTCTCTTTTAAACCAGGCTTTTAATCACCCCTGTTTTCATTTTTTGACTTATGTCAAACTTTAAAATAAATGACCATTGCAAATTTGCACCATCATTAATTTTAAAACATTTCAAAAATGAAAAAGAAACACTTTAAGTACATCAATACTTTGTTTGTCGTAATTCCTATGACATTAATTATGGCCTTTGTAGGACTGATGCGTAATTATGGCTTTGGCGAAGATTGGTTCTTCAAGTTCCTGAAAGCATGGAGCGTTATGTTACCAGTAGCTTATGCGGCCGCATTCCTCATTATTCCAAACGCAAGGAAACTAGCTGAAAAATTAGCCATAAAAGAGTAATTTAGCTACCTAACATTCAGGGATGTACGAACAACTTGCCAATTACATCAGTCACAAAATCAAAGTGAATGAAGATGAATTAAATACCATTCTTTCATACTTCAGACCATTAACATTAAAGAAAAACGAGCTGTTACTCACTCACGGCCAAACCAGCCAACGAACATTCTTCGTTGGCAAAGGTTGTTTAAGGATATTCTTCATTAATGAAGAAGGACAGGACGCCACACGTTACTTTGCATTTGAAAACCATTTTGCAACAGCGCTTATGAGCTTCATCACCGGCGAGCCTTCAGAAGAATTAATACAAGCAGCTGAACCCACCGAACTATTGTACATTACACATAACGATTTTTATCTTTTACTCGATAGAATACCACAATGGGAAAAATTTTATCGCCATTATCTTGAAAAAGCATACGTAAACAATACGAAGAGATTAATGTCCTTTCTCACACAAGATGCCACCGAGAAATACCGCCAGTTATTGAATGAGCACCCCATTATTGTAAAGCGTCTACCCAATAAAATGGTTGCTTCCTATCTCAATATTTCCCAGGAAACCTTAAGCCGTTTAAAATCCAGGATCAGGTTTTAGAATACATTTTTATCATACAGCAATACAGTTAAAGAAAAGAACATTCAAAAAAATAAATGACAAAGCCGGTCCGTAACTGTTGCCATACTAAAATCAACCTTAAAATATATATTTGCACCAGGATACATGCTCAATTCCATCATAAAATAGAGCTGAAAATAATTCACTTATATAATTAAGAGTGCTTAAACACAAACAACCCGACATGGAAAAAGTAATCATTGCCGAGAAACTACAATTATTTTCAGAATACTGGAGCCCGAAAATTGTGGGTGAACTCAATGGCCAGCACGTTAAACTCGCCAAGTTCCAGGGAGAATTTGTCTGGCATAAACACGACAACGAAGACGAAATGTTTTTAGTAGTAGAAGGAGTTCTCAAAATGGAGCTACGTGATAAAACCATTGAGATCAATAAAAATGAATTTCTCATTGTTCCAAAAGGAACCGAGCACAGACCCGTAGCAGAAAAAGAAGTTTCTGTAATGCTTTTTGAACCATCCACTACCCTGAACACAGGTGATATGGAAAATGAACTGACAAAACATCATTTAGAAAAGATATAGCTTCGCAGCAATAATCTGTTTCAGCAAATGCCTGTATGAGGTATATTCAAATATTCAATGTAAACTCATTCTTAGAATACAATAAAGGCAATTGGAATGATTAAAATTCATTTCTAAGATGAAAATTTATGTTAGAAAAATAGAAAACGCTAAGACAAACGCTCAATTATTCTAATAAACATCTGGTTTTGAAATCATTTCCTGGTGGAAAATTGAAGCTAATTTCCAGATAAAAAATACCTGTAAGAATTTCCCTCACTATTACTACAATCCTGCTATTGCATCAATAAGTTACGCCGTCATCAGAAGAAACCCATGCATATTTTATTAAATATATTTGAGTGCTCTAAAAAAGCTTCACCCACTTTTGCTTTTCTATAAAAAATAATGATTGGTTAAGGCCTGAAAATGGTTTACAATTTTAACATTAACTGTAGCCCCTCTTAAACAGGCGGTTATCCCAGGTGGGCTTAAAGTATAGTACAAATGGCATAGTTTTTTGATTATAATTAAGTTGATTAAAAAAGAGATTATGATGAAGGTATTTAAATTGTTTTCAGGTCGTTTTGTAATGGTCCCGATTATTGCAGCCATGCTTTTGATTGTTAGTTGTAACAAGAATGATGATAATAATAACAGAGGGCCTGTCGCAGGCTTAATGACTTTTAATTTGGCGCCGGACCAGGAGAATGTTGCGTTCACCATTTCCAATAATTATCTGGGCAATAGTACACTGGGTTATACCAGTTATTCAGGTAGTTACCTGCCTATTTATGTAGGAGATAGAGAAGTGAGAAGTCTCAATTACAGTACAGGCTCCACATTGGCCATTGCTCAAAAAACTTTTTTAGATAGTAATTATTATTCCGTGTTTTTGTTGGGGTATAAGGGTGGCTATAGAAATACCATCACAACGGACACTTTAGCAAAATTGGCAGCTTCACCGGGTAAAGCATGGGTTCGTTATGTAAACGCGATTGCGGATTCTACAGTTACTTCTACTGTAAACATTGCTGATGGTTCGGAAACAACTATTAATGAATCTGCTGCTTATGGTGCTGTATCAGGTTTTAAACAAGTGAGTGCCGGTACTGTCAGCACCGCCATCAACAGTTCTGCCTTTTCCACCACCAGGGATATTAATTTAGAAGAGAATAAAGTTTATACCGTATTGTTTGTAGGTGACCCTACTCTGCCATCAGATGAGGTTAAAAAAGTACAGGTAAAGTTCATTGTTAATGGTACTCTTACACCATAATGGTGCCGTTATATACTGCCTGGCTATAATAAGAAGTCCTGTAACAAATTTACAGGGCTTCTTTTATTTTATTATGATCTCCTTTCAAAGGAGTGGATCAGCATACATAAATTTGAAATATAATTATTTATGAATTAATCAGTATTAGGCTTACACAATAACTAACCGATCGCACTCCTGATAGCTATATTTTGTCAGTGAATGCTTTGCAGGAACCTGTCTTAAATTTCGGAAAACATCAAACTACCATTAACACAAAATGAGGCGTATTCCCAGATATTACCGGTGTTATGCCTCATTTTGTAAAGATTATTTGAGTAACTATTTATACCCCAGACCTATATTATATTGAACACCTACCCCAATAGTCCCAATATTATACTTTTGAGTATTATTGCTTACGTGGATATTGTATTCACTACCGGTAAAGACTTTTGAGTAATGTGCAAAAAAGTTCCAGTTCCTGTTGTGATAGCCTACTTGCGGCCTTAAATAAAAGCCGCCATCCGGCCTGTTTACAGCAATGCCTTTTGCTACCCGCTCCTCTCCCGTTAAAAATCCATAACCTAAATCTGCACCAACATATATACCTGCTGCTTTGGGATAATAGCGAAATAATGCGGCAACCGGGATAACTCCTACACTGTTATTATCGATAGTGGTGGTGCCTAATTTATTTTCTTTTGCAAAATAATGCTGATATCCTGATGCCACACCAATACCAAAATTTTTCGTGGCCAAATACTGATAACCCAGATCCAAACCTAAACTTCCACCGGCATTGTTAGACGGTACTGCAATACCTCCGGAGACTCCTACTTTCAATGTATTTTTGTATAACCCGCCTGTTTGAGCACTTAAATGATTCGTTGAAAAACAGAATGCAATTAATACTGCCCCTGATAATAAGTACTTTTTCATAATCAAAGTTTTAAAATATACTCAAACATTATCTAAAACTATACCAAACCTATAACTGATTTACATATAACAATTTAAGAGGAAGAATTTCCTTCTGTAGAATCTTAAATGACGGTTAGTGATATGAAGCTCAAAGGCTGCGGTGGACAGCAGGCGGGCGCGCATGGCGCCCGGTACGAGCCCTCGGGAAACCATGCCTGAAAGTAATATATGGCGAGTACGGCACCCTGCAGTACGCCGGACTACTGCCGGGTAAAATTACCAGCGCTGAAAGCCCATAAAAAAAACAGCAACCAAAATTTAATTGATTGCTGCGGGGGTAAAGAAACATGCTCTAATGGTCATTTAAAGGCAGACCTTGTTTTTGCCATTCTTTCCAGTTAATATATTCAGGCGCCACACGCTGCTCCACCATTGTAATACAATTATCTACGGGACAGATCAATTTACAAAGGTTACAGCCAACACATTCTTCCTCCTTAATGGTGTAAGTATTATAAGGCTTACCGTACTGCAGATTAATGCTTTGATGACTGGTATCTTCACAGGCTATATAACATAAACCACAGTGGATGCATTTATCCTGGTTGATATTTGCCACATGATGGTAGTTAATGTCCAGGTCTTCCCAATGTGTAATTTTCTCTACACTTTTACCAATAAAATCAGTGGTCTTCCTGTAACCCTTTTCATCCATCCAGTTGCTGAGTCCCTCGCAAAGGTCTTCGATAATTCTAAAGCCATGCTTCATAGCTGCCGTACAAACCTGTACACTGGTACTGCCTAATAACATAAATTCGGCTGCATCTTTCCAGGTTGTAACACCTCCGATACCGCTTATCGGCACACGACTCGTTACCGGGTCCTGAGCAATGGTGGTCAGCATTTTCAATGCGATTGGCTTAACTGCCGGCCCGCAATAGCCACCAAATACGCTTTTGCCATCCACATAAGGATTGGGCACCAAGGTATCTAAATCGATGCCTGTTACGCTTTGAATGGTATTTATCAGTGATAAAGCATTGGTGCCTGCTTTTACCGCCGCTCTGCCTGCAGGTACCACACTGTGTACATTTGGTGTCAGTTTTGTAATGACAGGAATGGTTGCTGCTTCCATTACCCACTCAACAATCATGCCGGTGATTTCCGGGTCCTGGCCAACAGCCGCCCCTAAACCACGTTCGGTCATGCCATGGGGACAACCAAAGTTCAGTTCAAAGCCGTGCGCGCCCCGGTCTTCAACCTTTTTAATCAGTTCGTGCCAGGCTTTGCGGTTGTTATCGGCCATCAGGCTTACCACCATCGCCCTGTCAGGAAACAGCTTTACACATTCTTCAATTTCTTTCAGATTTATATCCAGCGGGCGGTCACTGATGAGTTCTATATTATTGAATCCCATTACCCTGCTGCCATGGTAATCTACCGCAGAATAGCGGCTTGAAACGTTTTTCACCTGGCTACCCAGTGTTTTCCATACCACACCACCCCAGCCAGCTTCAAATGCCCGCAGCACATTTATCTTTTTATCGGTGGGTGGCGCGCTTGCCAGCCAAAACGGGTTGGGCGATTTGATACCCAAAAAATCTGTAAATAAATCAGCCATGTTCTATTTATTTAGCCGTCAATTAATTAATGTTATAAATCACTCCCCAATCTGCCATTCGAATTTTTATCTCATTTGGGGCTGTCGTCATTTTTATTCTATTTTGCTTCAGTCCGGCGTGCTTAGGGGTTCGCTGCGCTCCGTGCTGGTCCCTTCAGAATTGTTACACGCTTCTTGGTCGCACCGGCTTCGTTCCTCGCCGCCCCCGCATACCGCAGCCTTTCGGCATTGGATATTCTATTGAGTTTTATACCGACTCTAATTGTACGCGTAGTCTTTTCGACGAGGTGAATTTGAAGTTCTATCAATCAAAAAACTCCGAGGAGAAATCCCTCCTTACTTAAGTAGTAAGTATTCTTCGCTGTGCTCAGAATTGATTAGATTCCTCCTATCGTCGGAATGACTTCACTCTAGTACTTACGTTATTGTAGTATGCCTTAAACACCCAAAAACTTCAAAATCTCCGCAGCGCCATCTTTACCGGCCTGAACCGCATCCACCACTTCTTTACCACCATTCACACAATCACCACCGGCAAATACTTTATTAATATTGGTAACCGTTTTATTTTCTACACTGATCTTGCCATAATTATTTTTCAGACCTTCAGTATTTACCAGTTCGGAAAAAGGCATTTGCCCGGCTGCTTTTATCACCATATCCACATCCAGTGTAAAGGTTTCCCCAGTATCCACCGGGCTTTTTCTGCCACTGGCGTCCGGTTCACCTAATTTCATACGGCTGCAAACCAGTTGTTTTACCTTACCATTTTCGCCGATAATTTCTTTAGGTGCCGCCAGCCATTCTACCTGGCAACCATCTAATTTAGCAATATCCAGCTCTACATCTGTACATGGTTTTTCATCGTACGTGCGCCTGTAAACGATGGTAACATCTTTTGCCCCCAAACGTTTGGCTTGTGTAGCGGCGTCTATTGCCGTCATACCTAAACCAATAACCGCTACTCGATCGCCTACAGGCATCTCTTTATAGTCAGAAGTACGGAGATGATAGATATAACTGATGGCATCTTCTACTCCGGCCAAATCTTCGCCCGGAATATCTAATTGTCGTGCTTCTCCAACACCAATTGCTATATAAACCGCATCATATTGCTCTGTTAACTGCTTGAGTGATACATCTTTGCCTAAAGCCTGATTGTATTTAATGTCAATGCCGCCAATAGAGGTAATATAATCTACTTCTGCTTTGCAGAATTCCGGTGTTACTTTATAAGCAGCAATCCCATAAGTCATTAAACCTCCACCTAATGCTTCTTTTTCATAAATAGTAACATCAGTTCCTTCACGGCTCAATACATGGGCGCAACTTAAGCCTGCCGGCCCGGCACCTATAATGGCTACTTTTTTACCGTTGCTTTCTTTACGGCTAAACAACTGCCAGTTATTGGCCATGGCTGCTTCTGTAGAGTAACGTTGTAGTTTAGCAATATTGATAGGCTCTTCATGCATTAAATTGTACACGCAACTGCCCTCGCAAAGTTTTTCTACAGGACATACTTTACTGCAACCTGCCCCCATAATGTTGCTTACAAAAATGGTATGCGCACTGCCCTTTATGTTATCAGTGGTTATCTGTTTTATAAATTTAGGAATATTAATACTTGTCGGGCAACTTTTAATACATGGGGCATCGTAGCAGAACAAACATCTGTTTGCTTCTACTGCTGCTGCGTCCCTTGTTTCAAAAGGAGGATGAATATCGGCAAAATTTGCCTGGTATTCCAATTCTGTCAGTCTGTTATTTGATATCATTATGAATGGTATCGGTTTAATTAATGTATATCGTTCTATTATATTTTATCAATGAATTGTTCAGGCTCATTGAATCAGTCATTTATACTAAATTGGGCTATATATAGTAAATTCAATTGGAGGATTTGAATTTAAATGATTTGCAACAAACTTGATACCATCAATTAAATCTCTATATAAGTCTGTTCTACTTTATCTATTTAAATTGCCATTTCACTACTATTTAAATCCAAATCCATTTCCGCTATTAATAATTCATCCTTATCTACTAAAGCATCTTTAAAAATTTAAAAAGACCATGTTAAATGTCCAGACACTGTCTGGACATCAGGATATTCCATATAGAACTTTCTCATATTAAATAGGTTTGAACGAGAAAATCCTTTACCTATTTCATTAGTGAGTTGCTTTGAAAGACTAAGAATTATTTTCCTTGATGTTTGATTGTCAATATCATTTTTTCTTTCCGTATCTAAAATTTCTTTACCTATTCTCCAATAAGTAAAAACCAATTCTTGATTTACTCTTTGAGCTACAGAATTACGGGCAGACAGAACTATTGATTTAATACTTTCAATTAAATCATTATTCATTACTGCTATTTTATTCTTAACGCTCATTAATTAACCAAAAATATTTTAGTTATCTAAATCTCTATATGAATCCGGTCGTCTGTCTCTATAAAATTGCCATTTCGCTCTGATCTGATCGATTAAGTCTAAATCCATTTCTGCTATCAATAATTCATCTTTATCTTCTGATGCTTCGGCTATTATTTGCCCTAATGGATTTACAAAGTAGGATGTACCGTAAAACTTGCCTAAGTTCCAGGGTTGTTCTATACCAACCCTATTGATACATCCCATGAAGTAACCATTCGCTACCGCATGTGCCGGTTGTTCTATTTTCCAGAGATTTTGCGATTGCCCAACGGTTGTGGCTGATGGATTGTAAACGATTTCTGCCCCGTTTAATCCCAATGCCCTTGCGCCTTCTGGAAAATGCCTGTCGTAACAGATATAAACACCGACTTTAGCATATCTTGTCTGGAAAACAGGGTAGCCTAAATTGCCTGGTTTAAAATAATACTTTTCCCAGAATCCGCCTGTTTGTGGTATATGGTTCTTCCTATACTTACCTAGTATTGTTCCGTCCGCATCTATCACAACTGCAGTATTATATAAAACGCCTGCCTGTTCTTTTTCATAGATAGGTACAATAATTACCATTTGATATTTTTTAGCCAACTCTGTTAACCGTTGTACCGTTTCCCCATCTGCTGCTTCTGCGCTTTCATACCATTTGGGATCTTGTCCGGGACAGAAGTATGGTGTGTTAAATATCTCCTGGAAACATAAAATCTGAACACCTTGTTCTCCGGCAGCATGAATCATTGGCAAATGCTTTTGAAACATCGCTTCTTTAATTTCTGCAATTGAACCTTCCCCTTCGGTAAGGGCTAAGCTCATTTGAATTAAAGCAGATTTTACAATTCGTGCCATATTTTATAGTTTTTGTTTTCAATGTTCAATAGTAGCAATGCCGTTGCAGGGAGTGACACAACGATGTTTAATAGTAATACCAACGATGGCCCAATAAAAAACATCAACCTGCTACCTTTTAAATAATTTGCTTCACCTTACCCCGCTTAATGAACTGCCCGTAACCTTTTGGAATCAGGCATTCATTATTGTCAATAGCCACCTGGCCCCGCAATAATACAGTTTTCACTTTACCATTTACCTGCCAGCCTTCATAGCCGCTGTAATCTACATTCATATGATGTGTTTTAGCAGATATAGTATGTGTTTCATTCGGATCGAATATGACGATATCGGCATCACTGCCTACGGCAATGGTCCCCTTTTTAGGAAACATACCAAATATTTTGGCAGCATTGGTACTGATTACTTCTACAAATTTATTGGGTGTAATGCGTCCTTTAGTAACGCCTTCACTGAACAATAATTCGTAGCGGTTTTCAATAGCCGGGTGACCATTCGGGATTTTACTGAAATCCTCTTTGCCCATTAATTTTTGCTCCCAGAAAAACGGGCAATGGTCTGTGGCAACTACCTGTACCAGGTTTTGATTGATGCCTGCCCATAACGTCTCCTGGTCTTTTTTCTCACGCAATGGCGGACTCATCACCCATTTGGCACCTTCAAAATTCTGTTCGTATAATGACGCATCCAGTAATAAATATTGAATACAGGTTTCTACAAATACTTTCTGGTTTTTCTGTGTCCGTTCCCGCACTGCATTTAATGCACCTTCGCAGGTAAGGTGTACAATATATCCCGGACAACCGGTATAATTGGCCAGGTCAGTGAACCGGCCACTTGCTTCTGCTTCCGTTACTTCCGGCTGGCTTAAATAATGGTACAATGGTGCCAATTTGCCTTCAGATTTATGTTTTGCGATCAGGTAATCAATCATTTCGCCATTGGTAGCATGTACATTTACCAGTCCACCTTGTTTTTTCACCTCTTCCAGCAATCCTACCAATTGTTTGTCATCCAGCATTAAAGCGCCTTTGTATGCCATAAATGCCTTAAATGAAGTGACTCCGGCATCTACCATATTTTTGATTTCAGACCTGGTAGATTCGTTGAAATCTGTAACAGCCATGTGGAAACTGTAATCGCCATAAGCGGTACCGTTTGCCCTGCCGTTCCACTCATCAAATGCAGATTGAAGCGAGTTACCTTGTTTTTGCAGGATGAAATCGATAACCGAAGTGGTGCCGCCAAACAATGCTGCACGGGTGCCGGTTTCATAACTATCGCTGCTGAAAGTACCCATAAACGGCATGTCCAGGTGTACATGCGGGTCAATTCCGCCAGGCATTACCAGTTTACCGGCCGCATCAATTACTTTATCGGCCCTGACATTTAAGTTTTTGCCGATAGCCACAATTATTTCATCATTTATTAAAATATCTGCCACATAATCGTCTGTAGCAGTTACTATATGTCCATTTTTAATGAGTGTTTGCATTCCATTTTATTTTAATAAAAGCCATTCACAATCAATATCCAACAACTAAATTGACATGAATGCGCCATTTACAAAAACAGCTAAAAATCTTTGTCTGAAACTTTTATTTTGTTACACAATATGTAGTAAACAATTGCACTTATTGCAAATCCTATAAACCATGCGTAATGGTATAAACCGGTTAGCCATGCAGGAAAAAAATCTGCTCTTACCCAGTGTACGGTTGCTAAAAAACCGGGCACGTTTGGCAGGATTCCAGCAATTAAAGCAATGATTGCTCCAATGTTAATGCCATTTTTATAGGTATATAACCCGTTTGCTTTATACAAATCTGCAACATTCAGGTACTTCCTTCTTACAAAAAAATAATCAGCTATCATAATGCCTCCGATCGGCCCCAGTAAACTACTGTAACCCACCAGCCAGGTAAAAATATAACCGTTCGGATCGGCCACCAGTTTCCACGGAAAAATCAATATACCTAATACACCGGTGATATAGCCGCCGATTTTAAAGTTGATTTTTTGTGGCGCAAGGTTAGCGAAATCGTTGGCCGGGCTAACAATATTAGCCGCGATATTGGTAGCTAATGTACTGATAACAACTGCTATCATCGCTAACGTTACCACTGTTTTGTTCGTAAATTTCCCAGCCAGGACCACAGGGTCCCAAATAGTTTCTCCAAAAACGATATAGGTAGCAGAGGTAACCACTACACCTATGAATGCGAAGATGGCCATTGATGGCGGCAAGCCGATCATTTGTCCTTTTACCTGTGCTTTCTGACTGGTAGCATAGCGGGTAAAATCTGGAATATTCAAAGATAATGTTGCCCAAAAGCCGACAATGCCTGTTAAAGCCGGGAAAAAATATTTCCAGAAATCCGCATTGGTTGAAAAGCTGCTAGGTTTGCTTAAAATAGGTCCTAACCCGTTTGCGGCCCAAATAGCCCAGCATAATAATGCAATGGCTGCCATTGGTAAAAAATAGGCTTTAAAAATCAATAACTTTTTAATGCTGTCAACACCCAGGTACACCACGTACATGTTGAACGCCCAGAATGCGAGAAAACATAAAAACGGTAATAATGGCGGGAACATACCAACGACAGACAACTCCTGCAATCCCGGCATCCATACTCTCAATATCTGGTAGAGTGCTGCGCCGCCTATCCAGCATTGAATACCAAACCAGCCACATGCGACAATGGCCCTTAAAATGGCGGGAATATTAGCGCCAAAAACACCAAAACTGGCCCGCGCAAAAACCGGAAACGGGATACCATATTTTGTACCGGCATGACCATTCAGGATCATTGGGATGAGTACAATAATATTTCCTAACAAAATGGTCATAATAGCCTGCCACCAACTCATACCGCCCTGGATCAATGAGCTGGCCATCATGTAGGTAGGTATGCACAAAGACATACTTATCCATAATGCGGCGTAGTTCCAGGTGCCCCAGGTACGTTGTTTAGCCGTAGTTGGGGCTAAATCTGCTCCATACAAATGCGCATCCGGTTCACTTACCAGCAGGTTATTAAAATCGGTTTGAATTGTATTGCTAAGACCATTTCCCATTCAGCAGTCAGTTTTGGTTAATTTTGGTTGATTGTTAATGGTTCACAGCAGACAACTAAAGTTAAACTTCTACTTCAGCATCTGCTATTTTTAAAGCTTCGCTTATCATAGCCAAACCTTCATCAATTTCGGCTTTTGTAACAGTTAATGGTGGCGCGATAAATATAAAGCCCCAACGCACAAATGTGTACATTCCTAACTCTTTCAGTTTACCTGCTATTTTATTGGAGATATCCATATCCGCACCACTTGCATTAAATGGTACCAATGGTTGCTTTGTCTGTTTGTTTTTTACCAACTCCAGGCAGCCAAGCAATCCCTGGTTTCGCCAGTCGCCGATACTTGGATGTTTTGCTTTTAGCTTTTCAATTTCTGCGTCCAAGTATTTTCCCATTTCCGCAGCATTTTCAATCAGATTATCGGATTCGTAAATTTTCAACGTTGCTAAAGCAGCGGCACAGCTCACGGGATGTGCACTATAAGTCAATCCTAAAGGTAATACTTCATCATCAAATTTCGCTGCTATTTTATCGGAGACCATTAAACAGCCAAATGGTAAATAACCACAGGTCAACCCTTTAGCCATTACTAATAAATCCGGTACAACATCGTGATGCTGGAAACCGAACCATTTTCCGGTACGTCCGAACCCGCTCATGACTTCATCGAAAACCAGTAAAATCCCGTATTTGTCACAAAGTGCCCGCACTGCTTTCAGGTAACCGTCCGGGTACATAAAGCAGCCTGAAGTGCCGGATTGGCCTTCGAGTAAGATCGCTGCTATATTTTTCGGACTTTCATATTCAATGATCCGCTCGAGACTTTCTACTGCTTCTTTCAGTAAGTTTTCTTCACCATAAGGAAAGCGATAAGCGTAAGGCAGATCGAAATGTACGAAATTTGGCGCCTGCTGACTATCTACAGCCAAACGGCGAGGGTCACCACTAGCGGTCATCGCTCCGTTTGTACTACCGTGATAGGACTGATAACGGGTAAGAATTTTATGCTTTCCGGTATATAAACGTGCCAATTTTATAGCATTCTCTATACTGCTGGCACCACAAAGCGTAAAGAATGCCTTATTTAAATCACCGGGACAGAGTTCCGCCAGTTTTTTGCCCAAATCACCACGCACTTTTGTTACACAACTTGGTGTAACATAAGAAGTTTTTTGCATTTGCTCAACTACTGCTTCAGTTACACGCTGGTCGCCATGACCAATATTCATATTCATTAAGCCGCTACTGAAATCGAGATAGCGTTTGCCATTATAATCATAGAGATAAACGCCCTTGGCTTCTTTTACCGCTATCGGGTTTTGTCCCTTTTGCTTGCTCCAGCTAAATAAAGTATAATTTAAATTATCCTCTACAATTTGCTGACGTTCATCTGTTTTAGTTTGATTAACCATAAAATTTAGTTTTGCTTTTATAGTTGAGTATTTATTTTTTAATCGTCTTTTGTAATTCTATTCAGCATCGTTGTGTCACTCACTGCAGCAGTGTTGCTGCTATTGGGCTTTGTATTCGTTTTGCTACTAGACCCACCCCAACCCCTCCCAAGGAGGGGACAAGAGCATGAGTAGAATAACGGTTGAGTAATGGTAGTTTTAAATTCCATTTTTTTAAACATCCTTAAATCAATTTTCTTTTTTGCCCACCCCAAATCTATCCCAGGAAGGGGCAAAAGCATGAGTAGGTTGATCATTCAGTAATGATAGTTTTTATTTATATATCTTCCCTTTTACTACTTACCTGTCAATGTTTATTTTCCAGAATACTTCCGAACATTCGAGATGCTGTCCCCCGCCCTGGAGGGGTTGGGCTGGGTTCTTCCTGAATTTAATCAATGCCACCCTCTCAAATATCTCACCTCAATTATATTCTGCTGTTCCCGGGCTGCGGCATGCGCGGGTGGCGGCCTGGCCGCCAGTGCGACGCAGGAGCACCGAGCGTAGCGGAGCCCTAAGCACGCCGAACAAATGTTTTATTCTGTCAAATAGCTGAAAGTCCCCAATTAAAAATAAATTAACTCATCCAGTTAACGCCTGCCTCCGGGTTCCATTTGGTGGTGCTTTTCTTTAATTGTGTCCAGAATTCAATGGAACTTTTACCGGTAATATCGCCAACACCAAACTTACTGTCATTCCACCCACCGAAACTGAATGGCTCGCGCGGTACAGGTACGCCTACGTTGACACCGATCATACCGGCACTGGCATTTTCTATAATATGGCGTGCGGCGCCACCACTCTGAGTAAATACGGCAGCGGCATTACCATAAGGATTGGCATTTTCTATTTGCAAGGCTCCCTCCACATTTGGTGTGCGGATAATGGCAATAACCGGTCCGAAAACTTCTTCTCTTGCGATCGCCATATCCGGTGTTACAAAATCAATGACGGTTGGTCCGACGTAAGTACCGTTTTCTTTGCCCGCTACTTTTGGTGCGCGGCCGTCTAACAGCACCTTTGCACCCTGAGCTTCGGCTTCTGTTATATAACGTTCGATGCGCTCTTTGCTGGCTTTATTAATAACGGCTCCGAGATTATCTCCCGGTTTTATTTTTTTTGCTTCGGTAATGATCTGATCGATAATATGGTCCACTGAACCAACTGCTACCATGGCGCTGGCTGCCATACAACGCTGACCGGCACAACCGCTCATACTGGCTACTATATTTGCTGCCGTCATATCCGGACGGGCATCGGGCAATACTATCAGGTGGTTTTTGGCCCCACCTAATGCCAGGCAACGTTTTAAGTTGGATGTGGCCCGCTTGTACACCACTTTGGCAATAGCGGTACTGCCTACGAAGGAAACTGCTTTGATTTCCGGGTGGTCGCAAATGGCATTTACCATATCCGCGTCACCGTTCACAATATTAAAAACACCGTCTGGCAAGCCGGCTTCTTTCAACAGCTCTGCTATCCTGATGGCACTTAGCGGTACTTTTTCAGATGGTTTCAGGATCATGCAATTACCTAAAGCGATTGCATTTGGAATGGTCCAGTTTGGCACCATGGCGGGAAAATTGAAGGGTACGATAGAAGCAACCACTCCAAGTGGCGTATGTTCTGTACGGCACTCTACTCCCCTGCTTACTTCTAATACTTCTCCGGTAATTAATTGTGGTAATGATGTTGCAAACTCGGTTAGCTCTATGCATTTTTCTATTTCCGCGATAGATTCACCGATTGTTTTACCGTTTTCTTCGCTGCAAAGGGCTGCTAAATCATTCAGATTTTGCTCTAAAAGCTGTTTATATTTGAAGAAAACCTGCACCCGCTCTTTTATAGGGGTTTTCCGCCATTTTTCAAAAGCTTTGCCCGCAGCTATCACAGCATTATCCAAATCATTAGTTTTGCTCATGACAACTTTGGATAGTAATGTGCCGTCTAGCGGAGAAATGACGTCTAAAAAACTGGTTGATTCTGATTCAGTTATTTGTCCGTTTATGTAATTATATGTTATAGGATATTTCATACATCAAATGTCGTTATTTATAAATTTTGCATTTTAGAAGCCTAAAAATAACAAATTTATCAACACAAACAAAAAAATAAACTTTTTTTTAATTAATAAGAAGCCGAAATTTGCACAACATCATTTCTTATGGAAAAAAATCACTCACTTGACAGTTTAGACTTCGACATCTTATCCTGCCTGCAAAATGACGGCCGTATGTCATTTACTGTTATTGCAGATAAATTAAACGTATCGATTGGTACAGTTCGCTCCAGATTTAATAAATTACTGGAGGAAGGGACGATCAGCATTATTGGCCGTGTGGACCCTGATAAAGCAGGATTCAGGTGCTACGCACATATTGCGATATATGTAAGGCCGGCAACATTTAAAGAAAGCATCGCGGATGCTATTGTAAAAATGCCGGAAGTAAGCTTTTTGGCAGGAACAAGTGGGGATTATGATTTGGAAGTAGATGTGATGTGCCGGGATAATGAGCACCTTGTTGATTTTGTAAACAGGATATCTAAACTGGAAGGTGTGTACCAGACAAAAACTACTTTATACTTTAAGGTATATAAATATGCCCAACCTGATTTGAATCTTTTGAGAAAAGACCATTAATTCTCTGTTTAAATAAGAAAAGCCTGTAATTAAATTTTAGTTACAGGCTTTTTTATTGTACTGTATAGGATTATACATATAGCATCTATCCGGCAAATTGACTAACAATAATTGTCTTAAAGGTCCTGAATTCAAGATTCCGGTCATGGCTATGCAATAAAAAAGCCAGCAACTGCTGAGCTACCGGCTTTAATATCTTAAAAGAGATTTTCCGCATCAAAACCATCATCGAAGTCATTCATCTCATTCATTTTACTACCTTTTTGAATAAACAGGGCACTATCATTGCTTCCCTGTGGCAATCCTCCACCTGGTCCACCGGTATTACCGATTGGTGTAAAGTTACTTGGCAAGCCTGGTCCAAAGCTATCATTATCCTGCTCCCAATCATAAAACTTTTGTACATGAAGCATGGCTCTCAACTTAACTGTATCTAATGAACCATTACGGTGTTTGGCTATTTTAATATGGGTCTCCCCTTTTACACTTTCTCCATTTTCATTATTGTCCATATCATAGTAATCCGGGCGATAAATGAATATTACCATGTCTGCATCCTGCTCGATGGCTCCGGATTCCCTTAAGTCACTCAACTGTGGAATTTTGTTACCTTCTTTGCGGCTTTCAACGGCACGGCTTAACTGGCTTAATGCCAGTACGGGGATTTTTAATTCTTTTGCCAGGCCTTTTAGTGCGCGGCTGATGCTTGAGATCTCCTGCTCACGGTTACCTTTATGCTCCCCACCTCCGCTCATCAATTGCAGGTAGTCAATGATAATCATGCCTACATTATTACGGCTTACCATACGGCGGCATTTTGCGCGTAGTTCGAAGATATTTAATGAAGCGGTATCATCCAGGTAAATTGGTGCATCACTTAATGCTTTTACGCCTTTTGAATACAATTGCTCCATCTCATGATCTTCTAATGTACCGCGGCTTATTTTTTCCATGTGTACATCACTTTGCGCACTTAAGATACGTTGTACAAGCTGCGCATTTCCCATCTCGAGGCTAAACACGCCAACTGGTGTAGGATTAACGGGATTCATTGCTGCATTACGTGCCAGGTTTAAGGCGAATGCCGTTTTACCTACTGCGGGACGGGCTGCGATAATTACCAAGTCCGTTGGCTGCCATCCGTTGGTAATTTTATCCAGATCAACAAAACCACTCGGCACTCCTGATATCCCTTCTTTTTTATTTCTTAATTCTTCTATCCTGTTAACAGACTGTACCAATACATTACCAATATCTTCGTAGTTACCTTTTACGTAGCTATTGGTTAAATCGAACAATTTGCCTTCCGCATCATCTAATAGTCCAAATGCATCGGCACTATCTTCATAAGATTCTTTGGTTATTTCGGAACTGATACGAATTAACTCACGTTGAATGAATTTCTGAATTAAAATTTTACAGTGTGTTTCTATATGCGCACTACTGGTAACTGTATTTGTCAGCTTCGTAACATAATAAGGCCCACCTACTGCATTTAGCAAATCATTGCTTCTTAACTCTTCTACAACCGTTAATATGTCGATAGGCATATTTTTCTGCTGCAAGGCCAGCATTGCTCTGAAAATATACTGATGCGCATCCACATAAAAACATTCCGGCTTTAAAATTTCACTGGCGGTATCAAATGCTCCTTTTTCAAGCATGATGGCGCCAAGAACAGCTTCTTCCAAATCGCGCGCCTGTGGCGGTACTTTGGTAAACACCATGCTGTTCTCGCCACCTGACTTCATTTTCCGCTTTCTATCCTTGCCAAACGTTGTTACTTCCATTATTATATTACTAACATTGCAAAACGATTAGTTTAGCCATCTAAAATTACCAAACAATTCTACAATATACTGATTATTAAATATTTATGATAAACCATAATTAAAACCGGACATCAAAGTTAGTTTAAACCAAGGAGTAAAAAAATAGTTACACATATATTATTTTTGCACAGGCAATCTTGCAGGTTAACAACTTATACACATATTAAAACCTGCAATTATTTATATGAGCTAATAATAACAAACTACATATAAATTATTACTGTATATATTAATAACTAGTTTAACGACTATCTTTACCGGGATTTTTTACAAATTATCAATAGGATGAATAAAGCTAAAAGCCTCATTAAATATATACTTATATTTGGATTTGGTATTTTTATAATCTGGTGGATTGGCAAGGATTTAACAGACGAGCAAAAAACACTTTTTTATTCTTCCCTAAAGGAAGCAAATCTTTGGTTCATTCTTCCTATAAGCCTCCTGGCATTATTAAGTCATTTTTTAAGAGCCAAACGTTGGGGATTAATGCTCCACCAAATGAAATACACTCCAAAAACAATGAATCTTTTCCTGGTGACTTTAATTGGCTATTTAGCCAATTTAGGCATTCCCAGGTTAGGAGAAATTCTTAAATGCACTTATCTTAATAAATATGAAAAGATCCCTGCAGACAAACTGGTTGGAACCATTGTTGTAGAGCGGATTTTCGATATGGTTTGCTTTGCTGCTGTTTTTGGCCTGGCAATACTGGTGGAATTTAAAACTGTCCTGCATTTCATCAATAACGGACTGTTCAAAAACAGCGGGAACAGTGTTTCCAAATTAATAATATTAGGCTTTATAGCTTTAACAGGATTTTTGCTGCTTAAGTATTTTTTCAAAAAATTCCCAACAAATAAATTCGTTATAAAAGCTAATGAAATCCTGAAAAACATACAAGCAGGACTGCTATCTATTATCAATTTAAAGACAAGGGGGCTTTTTTTAATCTATACTATTTGTATTTGGTTCCTGTACTGGATTCAAATTTACATAGGTTATCAATTCCTGGATTCTTTAAGTCATTTAAGTATAGGCTCTTCTTTTGCAGTTTTCGCTATTTCCACTATTGCGATTGCTGTAACACCGGGTGGTATCGGGTTATACCAGCTTTTTGTGATGCAGGTGCTATTATTATATGGCATTTCAGAAAGTTCAGGGCTGGCTTTTGGATGGATCATGTGGGGCCTTAGTACCATTATCCTTATCATTAGTGGTCTGATTAGTTTGTTTGTTTTACCTAAAGTAAATAAAAAAATAAATTTACAACCTCAAATATTATGAGAGAAGTAGCGCATATACCTGCAAAAATACATACGCTTAAGAGTATTCAACCGATGCTTCAATTATGGAAACTGCGTGGTTATAAAGTAGCATTCACTAACGGCGTTTTCGATCTGTTACATGAAGGGCATATCTTCTCATTAAGTGAGGCAGCTAAAGAGGCAGATATTCTTGTAGTAGCCATTAATAGTGATGAATCGGTTAAAAGGCTGAAAGGGCCTGAACGGCCATTGAACATCCAGGATGCCAGGGCTTTGGTTATGGCAGCATTAACGATGGTAGATGCAGTCATCATTTTTGAGGAAGATACGCCTATTAATGTTATTACTACGGTAATGCCCGATGTATTGGTTAAAGGCGGGGATTATACTGTGGAACAGATTGCCGGGGCTAAAGAAGTGATTGCTAATGGCGGGAAAGTGGTCATTAATAAAATTATAGAAGGCATATCTACTACGGGTTTAATTGCAAAAATGAGATCCTGATATTTTATCCAAAATGAATTTCAGCACTCTCCGTTTTTGTGCAGTCGATATTTGTACCTGACTTTTTTATACTTTTAAAGTTAAATAATATAAACACATGAATATAAAAGAACTTATTGGCTGGCAGGATTTTGAAAAAATAGATATGCGCGTGGGAACGATTGTAAAAGCAGAAGCATTTGCGAAGGCCAGAAAGCCTGCATATCAATTATTAATTGACTTTGGCGCTGATCTGGGCCTGAAAAAGTCCTCAGCACAGATTACGAACCTCTATCAACCACAAGATTTAATTGGTAAGCAAATTATTGCAGTGGTTAATTTCCCACCAAAGCAGATAGCCAATTTCATCAGTGAATGCCTGGTGCTGGGGGTGCTTGGCTTGAATGGTGATGTCACATTACTGACAACCTCTTTGGGCACCGCGAACGGGCTACAGATTGCATAAATAGTTTACACAACTATTTGTTCAATAAAAACATTATTTTTGTAGCGCAAATTATTGTTATTATGAAAATTGATAAACGTTTACTTCTTGCTTTTGTTATTTTAATTGCCGGATCGGTAATTTATAAAGTTATTCCATATGAAACGCGTTCGGCATTTTTGGGCGCCCCGGTTTTAGCAGCATCATTATTTTCAGGCTCTGTTATTAATGAAAAGAAATACGCCTTTTTAATTCCATTGTTAATTTTATTTTTAGGTGACCTGGTTATGCAGTTGATGCATTGGAACAACCCGGTTTATTCCCCAGGTTTCTATAGCGGTCAAATCACTAATTACGCTTTAATTATTTCTTTAGTTACAATTGGTTTTTTTACAAACTCAAGGAAGTATGCTTCCATATTGATTGGTGCCGGTTTAACCGCTACCCTTTTCTTTCTGATGTCTAACTTTATGGTTTGGGCACAGGGTTATGGTTTGCATACGGGTAAAACTCTGAATACTTTGTATTTAACCTATATTGACGGCTTACCTTTTTATAAAAATGACCTGATAGGTACTGTTGTATTCAGCTTGGTATTCTTTACAGCTTACAATTTTGCCTTTACCAGTGAAAAGTCTCAGAAATTGGCTTAATGTGTAAACTTTCTCCTATAAATAAAAAGCGTGTCCGATGGACGCGCTTTTTATTTATCAACTAATACTATTCTTCAAAGGTATCACCGTAAACAAAATGAAGATTTCTTAATATACCACTATACTTACTTCTTTTTAACGAGGAGTGTTTGAATACCACTTTAAAGGTTTCTTCGGATAGCTCAAACCAATCTTCTTTACTAAGATTCAGTATCTCTGCAATAGGTTCTAATTCTTTGTGGTTATGCGGTTTACTGAACCTGTTCCAGGGGCAGACGTCCTGGCAGGTGTCGCAGCCAAACATCCAGCCGTCAAATTTATCTTTATAGTTTGGATCTATCATGGCCGCCTTCAGTTCAATGGTATGATATGAGATACACTTGCTGCCATCAATTTCTTTTCCGGGTAAAATTGCTTCTGTGGGACAGGCATCAATGCAACGTGTACAGGAACCGCAATAATCTTTTGCATAAGGTTCATCCGGCTCTAATTTTAAATCGGTGATGAGTGTAGCGATGAAAAAAAATGAACCGGCCTGCTTGTTAATAACATTGCCATTTTTACCGATCCACCCGAGACCTGATCGTAAAGCCCATGACCGCTCTAAAACAGGGGCACTGTCAACAAAACCACGTCCGTTCACCTCTCCTACCTGCGCCCTTAGCTCGAAAAGGAATTCATGTAACTTTGCTCTTATTACTTCATGATAGTCCTGACCATAAGCATACTTACTGATTTTCGGTGCATCTTCTGCCTGGACCTGGGAAGGATAATAATTAAACAATAATGTAATAACAGATTTTGCACCTGGTACGAGCAGTGACGGATTGACACGTAAATCGAAATGATTTTCCATGTATTGCATATTTCCATGCCTGCCGTTTCTTAACCATTTTTCCAACCTGGCTGCATCTGCATCCAGATACTCAGCTTTTGCAACGCCACAAAAATCAAATCCAAGTTTTTTTGCCAGGTCCTTTATTAATGATTTATTTAAAACGGCATTTAAAAGCATCTGAATAATCAATGAATTTGGACAAAGATATGTACATAAAAGAAATCCGGTTTATAATTGATAACTGCAGCAGCATTCAACCGTCCTCTATTCTACGGGATATTCTTACTGACAATAGCAATATAAATAATAACCAGCTCATAAAGCCGTCCTGTTTTAAAGCCTGATCCGAAAAAATCTAAAATAAAAAAACATGTACATAAAATATATTCTATAATTAAAACGTATATATTGCGTCACTAAATCATAGACTTATAAATTCATTTTTATAAGCAACGATGATAACATTAAACTAAAACGTATATCTATGCATCCAAAACACCTTATTCTTTCATTTACTGCTTTTCTTTTGGTTATCAATTGTGTTGCTCAAAAAAAAAGATAAAGTAAAATTCGGAGTTATTTTAGCCAGTGAGTTCAATACACCCGATACCGGCATTTATAAAAGTGCAGATGCTATTTACATTTTTGACCGAGGAAGTTCTAAAATGGAGGGTAATACCAAAGGCTTTTTCTCTATTGTCTTTGAAAGGCATTTAAGAATAAAAATAAATAATGCGAATGGGGTTGACGCTTCTACTATCGAGATACCTTTTTATACGTCACAGGGATTAGATGAAAAGATGCTTGCATTAAAAGGCGTAACTTTTAATTTAGAGAACAATAAAGTAAGTGAAACGGAGTTGACGAATAATATTGTCTTTACAGAAAAGATCAATAAGAACGTATCTGTAAAGAAATTTACAATGCCGGGGGTAAAAGCAGGCTCTATTGTTGATATTTTCTATAAAACCAAAAGTGATTACCTGAATAATTTTCAACCCTGGGAGTTCCAGCATAAATATCCCATCATACTAAGTGAATACGAGGTACTGATCCCTGATTTTTTTCATTATGTGAAAGCGATGAATGTAAAGTCAAAGTTGCACCTGGATGAGAAATCAAGTTATAATGAAACATTCAGTATTATTGATAATTCTGGCATTTCTACCGACAGGGCCACTCTTAGTGGGAACGTCACTGTCAATAAATGGCAGCTGATAAATCTACCAGGCTTAAAGGAGGAGATCTTTACAAGTTCTATTGATAACCATATATCAAAAGTGACGTTCCAGTTAAACGGTTATCAATTTCCAAATATGGCATATAAGCCTTTAAAAGAAGACTGGCCGAAAGTATCGAAAAACCTGTTGGAAAGTGAAAGTTTTGGTGCGCCCATATTCACAAGAACCGGCTATCTTGAAGACATTCTGAAAAGCAAAAATTTAAACACCGGAAGCGATAAAGAAAAGGCTCAGAAAATCTTTGAATACGTCAGGGATAATTTTACCTGTACCAAAACCTATGGCATTTATATAGCGGAGGATGGTATTAAAAACCTATTAAAAAACAAAAACGGCAGTGCAGCGGAAATTAATTTATTGCTAACAGGATTATTAAAAAAAGCAGGCATCAACACCAGCCCGGCGATACTTAGTACCAGGGGCAATGAAAGAGTGCATACAGACTTTCCTCTGATGGATAGGTATAATTATGTTATTTCGTCCATATTTTTTGATAACGAATCTTATTTTTTAGATGCGACCCAACCTTACTTATCTTTTGGTAACCTCCCCCTTAAATGTTATAACGGCAATGTCAGAATTTTAAATAATGAGGTTTCTGTTGCGGAATTGGAAACCCAACATGTAATAGAAAAGAAAATTACAAGCATTATTGGAATACCGTTTGAAAAGGATAAACTGGACATTGCGATTCAAACAAATTATCCTTATTTTGAATCGTCCAGGATCAGGGAAAATATCCAAAAAAACGGGAAAGATAATTATATCAAAGAATTAAAATCCAAAATCAATAATGATTATACAGTAGATAGTGTATCTATATTGAACATTGATGACAAAAGTGAAAAAATAGTAACCAATATTTATATCAAAGTTCCTTTAACTGAGGATGTGAATTATCTTAACCCATTATTTACAGAGGAGCAGTCAGAGTCCCCGTTTAAATCAGATACCAGGTATTACCCGGTAGAACTACCATACGCGATTAATAGCGTGATTAATACCAACATCACGTTACCAGAAGGATATGAAATATCTGAAGCACCAAAATCGGAAAAAGTCGCATTTATGGAATCTTTGGTTCATTATAATTACCTGGTGGCTAAAAAGAAAAATGAAATTCAGTTGAACTGTGTTAATAATGTAAAGCAGACTTTTTTTGAGGCAGAGGATTATCCCCATTTAAAATCCTATTACAATTACATTATTAATAAATCTAAAGAACAGTTTGTAATAAAAAAACTATAATGAAAAAAGCAATATTGTTTACTCTAACCATACTTTATAATATACTCCTGAGCGCCCAGGGAGATTATAATATTCTTAAAATAAACCCGGACCTTTTAAAAAATGCTAATGTTGTAAAACGGGTTGAACAGACAGAGATTGATTTAACCAAACTGGACAAGGTTGTTACAAAAACAAAAGTGGCGTACACTATTTTAAACAAGAATGCAGACAAATATGCTTATTTATCGTTACCATACAATAAGCTTTCATCCATTAACAGCATGAACGCTAACTTGTACGATGCATTCGGTATCAAGATTAAATCTTCAAAAAAAAGTGATATCAATGATGAAAGCAATTCCAGCAATTCAAATCTTGCGGATGATGACAGGCTGAAATGGATCAACTTTTTTCATAAGACCTATCCCTACACCGTAGAGTTTGAATATGAAATGACCGCAAAATACAGCATGTTTATTCCCGGTGCTTATCCGGTTTATGGGGCAAATATGTCTGCTGAAAAAACAAGCTATCAGGTAATCACCAATCCTGGCTACCAGTTGAGACACAGAGAAAGAAATCTTTCTATAAAACCAACAATAACAGACCATAAAAATACGACTACCTATTCATGGGAATTACCGGCAGTAAACGCATTTTTAAGTGAAGAGTTCATGACACCATGGAAGAGTATTCTACCATCAATAAGCGTTGCGCCATCAACCTTCTACCTGGAGGGATTCCAGGGTAATATGAGTTCATGGAAAGACTTTGGTTTGTTTCAACAGCAACTACTAACCGGTAAAGACATCCTCCCGGACCATTTAAAACAATATGTTTCAAGTGTAGTGGCTTCATCGAAATCTCAAAAAGAAACCATTAATACATTGTTCCGCTATCTTCAGAATAACACCCGGTATATCAGCATACAGTTAGGCGTTGGTGGTTGGCAACCACATGATGCTAAATTTGTAGCAGACAAAAAATTCGGCGATTGCAAAGCTTTAACCAATTTCATGGGCGCATTACTGAAAGAAGCAAAAATACCTTCTCACTATGCACTTATTAAAGCCGGAAGAAACTTAAGCGACCGGGAATTCGAAGAGGATTTTGTTTCCAGCCAATTCAACCATGTAATATTATGTGTTCCTAATAATAAAGATACTGTTTGGCTGGAATGTACCAGCAATATTATAGAGCCGGGTTTTCTTGGTTCATTCACTCAAAACAGGCCGGCATTATTAATTACTGAAAATGGTGGTATACTGGTAAGAACACCTGTTTACAATTACAACAAGAACTTAAAGACAAGGACTGTAAAGGCTACAGTGTTACCACAGGGAGGATTAGACATTAATATTACGACCCGTTATAAAAACATGCAACAGGAACCGAAACTTTCATTATACAAAAACTTTTCGGAAAATGATTTGAAAGACGAATTGACCAATACATTCCAACTGGCAAGCTATTCTATAAATAGTCACAATTACAGTATTCCTGACAGTACTATCCCCGAAATTATTGAGACATTAAATATCTCCACAGAAAAATATTGCCAGGTCAGCGGTAAAAGAATTTTTATTGTATCAAATATCATTACCAAAAACAACATATCGCCTAAAACAGACAGCACAAAAAAATACGATTTCTTTTTTGGAAGCGGGTTTGTAGAAACAGACACCATTAATATACAGTTACCGGGAGGTTATAAACCAGAGAGTAAATTAATTGATGTTGCATATAAAACAGTGTTTGGGAATTACCGGTATAGCCAATCTTTTGTAAATAATACACTGACGACTATCAGAACCTTTGAAAAGTTCGATAATGTTTATAAAGTGGGGTTATACAATGAAGCGGCAGAGTTTTATACCAAAGTTTACAAAACAGACCGGGCAAAATCAGTATTTGTAAAAGAAGAATAACTGAAACGGCTATCCGCAAAACAATAATGGCTGTCATCCTTAATATCTTAAGTGTTACAGCCATTATTGTTTAAAGATGCAGTTGACATTTATTATATTGAAGGTCGGACTGTCAATTTAAAAGGCACTTCATAATGTTCTAATGACTTGTTCAATATTGCTTCAGCAGCTTTTGCGCCCATTACCTCAAAATTTGTACTGATTGTAGTAATACCATTCAGGATGATTTTTTTCAATGGTGTTTCATTATATGAAATCACCCCCACATCTTTCCCAACTTTCAGTTTGTGTTTCAAAATATTTTCAACTAGTGTCACTAAATCACCTTCCATTAGATTGATGTAAACCTCTCCCTTTTTAACAGTGTATGTATTAATATCTTTAATGACATCCGTTTTCATTTTGTGCACTTTGCCAAACTTCAGGAATCCTTTCAATATCTCATTCGGATAATATGAAGCTTCAGGAAAGATAATTTTAATAGCTTCATACTTCGACAAAAGTTCTTTGGCCTGTTCAAGCGTTTCAAAAATATCCTTTTCAAAATTTTCATAAACCGCTGCAAAGTCCCCTGTTACACCCTGTACTAATTTATCCAATAACAAAAGTTTCTCTTTCGGAATGGTATTCAGTACCTCGTAAGCGTTTTCTGCGCCATCCAAAAAGTGAGGAATGACTACATAATAGTCGTAATCATTTGTATTATTCGCTACCAGTTTTTTGAAGTAGTTAAAATCATTATTGTATATAAAAAAATCGATAGTGGCCTGTTCCGCTAAAGTTCTGACAAACGCATCATAGACAATCTTTTTATGAGCACTCAGCTTATTAAACAGTAAGCAAATTTTAATGGTTTTATCGACCTCCGTATTTTTTACGAAATAGCCTTTTCCAGGAACTGACCCCAGGATACCTAACTGTTTTAAATACTTGTAGCCTTTCTCCGCTGTATCCCTTGATATTTCAAATTCAAAACTCAACTCATTAATGGACGGGAGTATCTCATCCTTTTTAATAGCGCCTTCTGCAATTGCATTTTTAATACAATTTGCCAATTGCATATATTTCGGATTGGCAGAATGAAAGTCAATATTCAAATATTGATAAATGAGTGGCTTTTTAATCATAACTATAAAATGTGCAACGTTTTAAAGTTTCAGAAGCATCCAAATTTAGGATTTTTAAATGATTTCAACGGTTTTATAAAAAATAGCCACTAAAAAGCGGCTATTTTAACTCAATTTATACATAAAACCAATGATAAAGCAGATTATACATTAGTAATCAGGTTCATCCCGTTTATCTTTTTATACAAGTCCACCGCATATAAATCTGTCATACTGGTTATATAATCTACGATACTCATTAAATTTTCATAAAAGCTTTGTTCGTTATAATCAATAATGAATTGAGCAGGAATTAATTTCAGGAGTTTTTTATTAAGCGGGTTAGATTCGTGAAAAATGACACCAGTAAACGTTTTTAGCAACTCCCCGATCACCTTATAACCTGCTACTTCAATTTCAACAATACTGGTATGATTGTATAAATACTTCACCGACCAGTCATCGATCTGCTTAATGGCCTTTAACTGATGTGCAGGTAAAAGATCAAGTAAAGAATCATTTAATTTACCTTGCAATAACGCTTCTTCATTATTCATAAAAACATTACTGATATTTTCTACCAGTAATCCGATTAGCATTGCCCTCAGGTATTGAATCTTATTGTTATCGTCATTAATTCTTTCATATTGCTCTTTTATATTACTGATATTAAAATACCGATGTTGTCCATCAAACATATCCATATATAATTCGGTAATACCCTCAAGTGAAATAATGCCCAGTCGATGGGCATCTTCCAGGTCTATGATCCTGTAACAGATATCATCAGCCGCTTCCACAATATATACAAAAGGATGGCGGGCATAAATATTCTTATCTTCATTGAGTTTTGGAATGCCTAACGTATCGGCTATATCTTTCCATACATTAATATCGCTATCAAAAAATCCTGATTTCTTTGTATGCAGGCTGCTTTTATTAAAACCGCTGGTAGAATCGGTTGGGTATTTTACGATTGAAGCCAGTGTCGCATAAGTAAGTTTGTATCCCCCCGGCTCATTCTCTCCAAAAGCATGGGTTAAGGTCCTGATAGCGTTCGCATTTCCCTCAAATTTCAGAAAGTCCAACTGCTGATTCGTTGACAGTTTACTTTCAAATATTCCTTTTTCATAAGCCGGCAGATTTTCAAAAAAATAGCGGATCGCATCTTCACCGCTATGGCCAAATGGAGGATTACCAATATCATGTGCCAGGCATGCCGCCCCAATTACCGATGAAAATTCATATTTGTAGAAATCCCTGAAACCTTCCGGCTCTTCAGCATATTTACCAGCTATTCTTTGACCGATTGAACTGGCCAGGGAACGCCCGACTGACGCTACTTCTAAACTATGAGTAAGACGGTTGTGAACAAATACAGTACCCGGCAGTGGGAAAACCTGCGTTTTATTTTGCAATCTTCTGAAGGCACTTGAGAAAATAATCCTATCGTAATCTCTCTGGAATGAATTGCGATTCAAACCCGTTGTACTATTTACGGATTTCTTTTTTCCTGTCCTGGTATTATTATATAACCTGTTCCACTGCATCATAGGCATGCAATTTATAGAATATTTCATCATTCTTTATCAATCTGCAATATTCCTTATTAGAATTAATAACACCAGCCAGGCCGGCTAAAATCCATTAGTAATAAAACAACTGCATAGCACCTAAAGCGTCCTTATATCTTAGTAATACCAGCTTTTTATATTTTAACTTCGATAAAGTTGACCCAGATTTGTTCGCGGTCCTGCTTTTCTTTAAAGGTCCGCAACATAAAGCTTGGATCATATTCTATTTTATCACTGAAATACAACTTCTCATTAATATAAATACATACTTTTTCTTCCAGGTTAACCATCCGGGGCGAAATATTGATTCTTAATGATGAAATACCAGACGTTTTTAACCGGAATATATTATCCTGGTATTCAGCCATTATTTTTCCTGATTTCCGCGGAAAATCAAATGCGTTTTTATCTACAACGATCTTTATTAAACTGTCTTTTTTATCATATTCCAACCAGCTTGTTATTTTAAAATTCAATTCTTTGTGCCAGTCAGCTCTTTTTCCGGAGGTATCTAACTTCATATCCGAAATCCAATCAATATTGCCATATCTCTCATCATCAAATTCCCAGGATATTTTTTTGGGAAATGGATCTCTTTCCCGGGTTCTCAGGTCATTAAAAAGGATCTGGTAAGCCGGTTCCGATTCATCAAATTTTGGAAACCAGTGTGGGAAGCCATTGTATCGATATTCACTATAATCGGCATTGAGCCCGTTTAGCAATTTTGTGAAATCATCGTTTGCATTTGGCGGGTAATAATAGTCCTGGTCCGTTGAAAAATTAATAAATGACCGGTTTGTAATATTATTAATAAATGTACCGCCAGTAAATACTTTTGGATAAGTATTGAAGCCATAAAACCCCGCAAACGGTGTTGGTTGTTTTACCAGGTAAGAAAATGATCCCGTTGCACCATTCGAATGTCCGGAAATAAATACTTTATTATCATCAATATTAATCCCTTTCTTGATCATGGCTAACATTTCCGGTATCATAAAAAAACCGTCATCAGGTGTCATCCAGTTATATTGCCTGCTTGCTTTCGGAAATACCAGGATCACCTCGTTCTGGTCCGCATATTTAGTATAATACCTGTTCCATCCACCCAGATTCCAGGCAGCCAGTTGGAAATCAGCCAACGCATTATTTCTTACCGCGCCATGCAGAAAAAAGAGCAGGGGATATTTCTTTACGGGATCATAATTTACAGGTAAATGAACGAAAAAAGAAGTATTGGCCGAATCGTTTATTTTAAAAGAAACAGAATAATTCCGCTGAAGTTTCTTTTGATAAGGGTTAAAACATCTCATTTTTTCATATAATATTTCAGGGTCTTTAATTTCTTCCAGGCTATCAGGTTTAATGTTGTAAAACTCATTTTCCTTATTTTTCAGATCGTTGTAAAACGCAGCTTTATCTTTTAAAGCCTGCTGTTTTAATATATGCCATCTTGCGTCCGAAAGTAAATTAATGAATTCAGTTTCAGAATACTTTCCAACAATGTAACGCCAGCCGGGATAACCAGATTCATCTGTTTTCATTCCGGCGAGTGGCGTCAGGTATTGAAACGCTTTATCATGATCTTTCAGTATGGAGGCAAGAACAGAGGTTTTGTACAATCCGGTTCCATCAATGCTGTCAGGATACATTCTGAATGCCATTTCATACATCCCGAGAGATTTCTTGTAACCGGCTTCATCTTTTGCTTTCCACATTGCTTCCAATGCTTTTCTGGTTAATGTGGAATAACTCTCCTGTGATTCTGCCTGTAAACCAAACAGAACCAGAAACAATACGGCAGTGTATCTCATAATTTACTACTTAATGAAACAAAACTAAAAGTGTCAGATTGCAATAAATTGTAAAAATGGAACATTAGCTGTTAAGGCAGCAAATGCCAGAATGTATCTTCATTACCTAATACTGTTCCTTTCATAAAAAAGGATTTCGGAGAATTCTCGGTTAGAATTTTATACGTTTTATTTAAATGAGATTGGTCATTAAAATTAAACTCATATGCAAGCCTTGTAAAACTTTCGTCAGGATCTTGAAATAGCTTCTTGTTGATGGTATGCCTGAATAAAACAATTTCATGGAACTTTTTAACTGATACACCTAATTGAGCCTGGAAAACCCGGTTTAAATGCTGCCTGCTAATAACTAATGCTTCTGCCAGTTTTGTAACAGAAAAATGCTCATAATGCTTAAATATATATTGAATCGTTTGTTCTAAAATAGCATGATCAAACTTCTGAAATCTCTTTTCCAAAAAACGGTCTAATAATTCAGTAAGCGTTTCAATTTTTGTAGTTGAGAAAAGCGCATTCTGTTCCTGCCCATTAAAAAACTTATGACCAATTATATAATCAGCAAAACTCAGATGGTTGTAAAATTGCTGGATACCTAAAGTATGAAATACGATTACTATTCTGTGAACAGGTCCTGATTGCTTAACATTCAATATTTTCTCCCTTATTGGCGTGAATATTTGAAATGATTTAGCAGATTCGTCAAAAACCATTTCTCCGCTACTTAACCGAACATGAGATTTATAAAGTGAGATTGTATTATTAAAATGAGGAAAGCACTGAAATTCGTTTACAATATTATCAGGTTTAATGTCAAGGTAGTAATAATCGACATACTCTTTAACGATTGAATTCACGGGTTTGAATGTTTCAAATATTTCCTGCATTGCCTTTCACTACATTTTTTCAAAAATATCAATTATCAGTTAGTCTTGGCATATGAACTATTATATTTTATCTCTGGCAGTAATATTTTCATCTTTACTTAGAAATGCATCAAATGCCTGATGTATTCATTCTCCAACTTTCTTGTCTTGAATTATGAATACTCTAAAATCACCATAAATCCGACACTTGCCTTTATTTTTTCTTATATATAGTCGTTTTCTTATCTCCGCTTTTCAAGATTAAATTATTTAAAACTGCCTTTTTCAAGTCTCTGCTTGCGGTTGCGGAAGAAATATCCTTGAAATAATTCATATACTCCTTTCGTGTAAAATCCATTTCATTATGTTCTATAAAAAGACTTATCCGATCTTTGTCTGTAAGCTTTTTACCGGAATTTCCAAGTAGCTCAGATAAAGATTTGTCTATTACATCCATCATATATTCAATAAATTTTGTTGATTTTCCTTCTCTATCAGCATTTGATAATGCTTTATAATATTCTTCCTGGTTCTTTGAAATAAGTGTTTCAAAAGGAAGAAATTGAAAAATCGGATATGCCTGTATTAAAATTAATGTTTGCCACAATCTCCCCATTCTTCCGTTTCCATCTATAAAAGGATGAATAAACTCCATTTCGTAATGAAAAACACAACTTTTGATTAAAGTTAACTCTGACTTATCTTTTAAATATTTGAATAGGTCCTTCATTAAAAAAGGAACATTTTGAAAAGGAGGCGCAACGTGTTCAACTTTTGAGCCTTTAACGATGCCAACTCCTTGCGTTCTATATTTCCCGGGCTTTTCTATCAGTTTTTGCAAAAGAAGTTTATGGGCTGTTAGAAAATCTTTTTCATTATAAGGTTTAAGATTACTTATATTTTTATAAACATCTAACGCATTCAGCACTTCAATAATATCTTTTCCTGGGCCTACAACACGTTTATTTTCTAAAATCGCAGTAATTTGTTCTACTGTTAAGGCATTCCCTTCAATACTTAATGACGAGTGAATCGTTTTAATTTGATTTTGCTTTCTTAGAGTGGGATTTGTTTTGATTAAATATTTGGCATTTACCTCTCCTATTTTTTCTGAAATTGAAGTAATTAATTTTAAAATCTTTGAACTGATATCGTAAGGTAGCTTCATCGATGATACTATCATTTGATACTATCACTAAGTTAAATCATTATCATAAATAGGTAAATATTATTTGCATATAACAGGTTGTTATGACATAGAATATGATTGCGGGAAAACATATTAATACTGATTTAATATATTTTTGTTAATACAATATTAGATGGCAATGTTTGAAGTATTGGATATTTTCTAGTAGCAATTACTCTGATGGTTTCTAATTCTTTTATTTCCCAAATAGCTTTAGGTATTGTTCCCGGCAACAGCTTTAAAGATCCACTAAAATTTCTATTACCAGTTAAATCTCTAATGGTAAAAGTAAAAATACTGTCTTCCGATACAGATCCTATAATAGTAGTGGAATTTGTAACAGTATCAGTAATAAATTCAATACTACTTTCTACAAGATTGCCTTTTTCGGTATAACTGTGTCCACCGCCAATGATTTTACCGTTTTTCATATCACCAATATTCATAATTCCTTCTTTTAAAGCAATTTTGAAGATTGTTTTACCACTGACCCATTGCCACTCGCCTAAAAAAAGTTTAGATAGTTTTTCATTATAAGGAATCTCCCTTATTTGGCAAAAACTAAGATTACAAAAAAATATCAAATTGGCAATAACTAATGTAAGTATTCTCATAAATTATAGTTTTAATTGCAAGTTGCGTTAATCAGGTTATTACTTGCATCAATTCCTTTAAGCGTCCAGGCATCAAAAGTATTAGTGCCGGAAAATAATTTCAACCCCGAATTACTTGTTTTTAACAGATTGATAAAATTTGCTTCATTTTGTGATGCTGGATTATGTTCCGATATATAATATGCATTTGAATAAATATATTCAAACAATTGAAAAGATACATCATTACTAAAATATTTATTACCAAATTGTTGAAATGCTACTGGATCTGTTACTTTCAATATGTATGCAGTACTGCTTGTAACAAGTCCAATAAAAAAGTTATTGATATTATCAATTTTATTTGCATTATAAAGATCATAAATAGTACGAATATCAGAACCCGAAAAGATTGAATAAAGACCAGTAAAATGACTGTGTATATAACCGGAAATAGGTGACGTTAATGCTGCTATATCAATATCTATAAAGGAATTTCCCTTAATACCAGTAAAAGGTGAGTAAGAATAAGTGCCATTCGAATTTCTTTTCATAAAGAATCCTTTTTCATTTGCAGAGATCGTACTATCCCTTAAATTTTTCATTTTGGCAATAAAAGATGTATCATTTTTCAATGAGTCAACTTGTTTACATGGATTATTAATAATAATTTCTGTTGAGCTTCCAGGAACACCGTATTCACCACCGCCCCCACTTTCACATGTAGTATAAAGATAAACCCGTGTTTCTTCCTGTGTATTGTCTGAATAGTAATAAGTTGTTACTAAGTACCATTCAGTACAAACTAAATCATGGTCAATTGAGCGAACATTATTTCTATTAGATTTTAAAGATTTGAAACTTAATGATTTAACATATAATAACTTATAATTTTCTACACCATAAGCAGCAATAAATTTATTTTTTAGACTAAAAAGTTCAATTTCGCCAATAAATGATTTATTCTTTAAATAGGATATTTCAAGAAAATTTTCTGACAAAAAGCGCTTATGGCTATTTGATGTCAATTTAACGATTAATGCACTTTCTATTTTATTATCTTTTAAATAAAATAGCACTTTTTTTAAAGAGGCATTTTCTTCTAATATGCTTTCGTTGGTAAACCCTATAGTTAAAATCCTTTTCCCATTTACCATTTCTGATTTAATGGAACTATAATCTATTACATTTGAAATACTATCGATAATATTTGAATCTTGCTGTGATGATTTTAATCTCTCTGCAAGTAAAAAGTGTTTTATTTCATTTTTTAAAATCTCCACACTCCGAACATCGTTTTCTTGGTATTCGCTATGTTTATTACACGCATAAGAGAATAATAAAACTACCAGCAATAACTTGCTAAAAAGGTTTAGGTTTTTGAGTTTCATTCATATAATTTAACAAAGTAAATATATAAATAATTTATTTAAACTATACAAATATTAAAAATAGGTTTAATATGATTTGGGTTGAAGTCATTCTGTGCTTTTTGACCGTACTGTATGAGGAATTGTCCAGCAAATTACAAAGTAAAAAATCGAAAAAGCAATTGTCAAAAGTCTGCCTGTCGTGTCGTAATAAACACTCCAACTTGACGGCAAATAGTCTCTGTACAAATTAGTTATAAAATTAACAACACACTCCAGGTTGAGAATTATGAGCAATGAAAAAATTGATAATATTGTTAACCTGATTTTTTGTCTGTATCTTTTGTATAAGAATAGCGTTTGAATTAAAAAAGCAAAAATGGAATTCCAGGTAAAAACTGTAAAGCAATTTCTGGAGTAGTAAAAGTCATAAACATCAATTTTATTGTTGCTTAAATGCTCTATTTGGTCAATTTTACAATCTATTGATTGAGTCCCAATATGAATTAAGTTAATTGCCAAAGTAATTAAAACAATAAGATTTGATAAGTTAAGAAAGCTGGCTGACCGTTCTCTAATTGATTTAAAACATAAACTCAACAATAAAAAGGTTATTGTCGAATAAATATAAGCAAACATCATTTTTTCTGTCAACCAGGATAACATCGTTTAATTGTCTTTATGAATTCAGATATAACCAGGTACGCAATAATACAACCTTTTACAAAAAATGCCCAATAGCATTACAAATACTCAAAGGCTCCGGCATGCGTGGGCGGCGAGTCTTCGAGCCGGTGCATTTTTTTGCAGGCAACCATTAGCAATACATCCACTCGCAATAACACCTGCAAAAAATGCACGGAGCCTTAGCGAACCCCAAAGCTCGCCGGTCAAATGCAGAGTAGAATAACCAAAGCACACAGCCCCAAAAAGAAAAACAACCACAACAAATACTTATTGCCTGTAATTATGCACGTAAAAAAAAGCAAATGCAAACGAATGCGCTGGCTTTTTAGGATTAGAAAGTAACCAATACACGGTTAAAAGCAAGGCAGGCTCCAGAAAACTTCATAAAGGCAATTAAGTTAGCCACCATAAAATAATGACATTTCTAATACATAAGGTAATTGTTAAAACTATAATTTGCACCCACTAAAAATTTAAAGCAAGATTCAGGTTAACGCAAACGATTTCATAGTAATCTTTAGTTTAGTAAAAATAAAGTTGCATGTTTGCAGAACGCATAAAAATGACTGCGGGAAATTGAATTTTACTTTTTCAATTGTAAAACAAAAAAATGAGTACATCTAACAATTTTAATGACACGCTTGCCAGCCTGTTTGTAGGCGAAAGCAGAATTCCAGAGGAATTTAGAATTGAAGAATTACACCAAAGAGAATATTTAGTAAACGGCGAAATGCGCAAATGGGACGGTGCCGTTAGTGAAGTTTACTCTCCTATTATGATTCCTACAAGCGAAGGCCTGAAACGCAAGTTAATAGGCTCTTACCCCATCGGAACAGGCAAGGAAGCCAATGAAGCACTCGAAGCAGCCATTGCAGCTTACGATAACGGACGTGGTGAATGGCCTAGCATGAGTGTACAGGAGCGTGTAAAATGCCTGGAGAAATTCGTGTATAAAATGGGTGAGCAACGCACATTAGTTGTTAACCTCATTATGTGGGAAATAGGTAAATCTTATGCAGACAGCGCCAAAGAATTTGACAGAACTGTAGAATACATTAATAATACCATTGATGCCTTAAAGGATATAGACAGGCAAAGCAGCCGCTTCGAAATTAAAGAAGGCGTAGTTGCCCAGGTACGTCGTACACCATTAGGCGTTGTATTGTGTATGGGACCGTTTAACTACCCGTTAAATGAAACTTATACTACCCTCATACCCGCAATTTTAATGGGTAATACCATTTTGTTCAAACCCCCAAAACACGGTACATTAGTACACTATCCGTTATTAAAAGCCTTCCAGGAATGTTTCCCTAAAGGCGTTGTAAACACCGTTTATGGCCGTGGAGCAGACGTAACCCCGGCATTAATGGAAAGCGGAAAAGTAAATGTACTCGCATTCATCGGTTCCAGCAAAGTAGCAAACGACCTCAAAAAACGCCATCCTAAAATTAACCGCTTAAGGGCCGTATTAAGCCTTGATGCTAAAAATGCCGCCATCGTTACACAGGATGCCGACATTAAATTAGCCGTCAACGAATGTATCTTAGGCTCTCTATCTTACAACGGCCAACGTTGTACAGCCATAAAAATCATATACGTACACCAGAGCATTGCAGATAAGTTCAACCAGGAATTAAGCGCCGCCATCAGTAAAATGAAATTCGGCTTACCTTGGGAAAAAGGCGTACAGTTAACGCCTGTAGCAGAGCCCGGCAAACCAGGTTACTTACAGGAATGTATAGAAGATGCCAAAGCAAACGGTGCCAGCGTTATCAACGATAATGGCGGCGCTACAGCAGGGTCCTTCGTTTACCCAGCCGTTGTTTACCCCGTAAACAGTGCCATGAAACTATACAGGGAAGAGCAATTTGGTCCCGTAATCCCCGTAATCCCATATAACGATATCGAAGAAGCCATCGACTATATTGTAGAATCGCCACATGGCCAGCAGGTAAGTGTGTTCAGCAATAATTCTCAGGAAGTAGCCGGCTTAATAGATATTTTAGTAACGCAGGTAGGCCGTGTAAACATCAATGCACAGTGCCAGCGCGGACCGGATGATTTCCCGTTCACTGGCCGTAAAGACAGTGCCGAAGGAACTTTATCCGTGGCAGATGCCCTCAGAGCATTCTCCATCCGCTCTATCGTTGCTACAAAAATGAATGATTCTAATAAGAAAATTCTGAACTCGATCGTCAAAGGTCATGAGTCAAACTTCTTATCTACAGATTTCATATTCTAGACTGTTTTGTTTTAAAAAGTAAAAAAGCGATTCTTTATAGAGTCGCTTTTTTTATGGGGGTGTCCCATTGCCCGGAACTTCAGAAGCATTTTATATAAAATATACCGGTTGGTATCATTTCACGGGCAAAGGGCCGGGCTATCCGCAGTACTCCTCGGCGGCAATACCAATATTGCTAGCTTCGCTATCCATTTTCTCCATGCCGCCTGTGGGGTACTTTGCTACTATCCCTCACCCACTCCGTAAAGCCCGTCATTCTCCCTCTGTCAGGAAGATTCATTGCCGGAAGTTCATTATTAACAACAGTATTACCGGCTAATAATCACCGCCATTCAAGCCAGCTTTTCCCACTTTATAAAACTTTTAAGAAATTAAATGTAACATTTGCCCCCGTTTTAAGTTTTATCAATAATAATTTAATAGCAAAACAGAGATATAATGAAGAAAAAGTTAATGATATGCCTGGTTGGTTTAGGCATTGTGAGTGCAGGCATGGCGCAAAGTGATTATGACAAATCAATAGGAATCAGATTCGGCAGTGCTTATTTTAACAACGCTTCCGTTTCCTACAAAACATTTTTAGATAATGGACATGCCATAGAATTAAACGGCGGATTTGGTTTTAACAATGCATTCTCCATTTCGGCAGCAGGTGCTTACCAGATCCACAACGATTTAGGCGATGTTGATGGTTTAAAATGGTACTATGGCGGTGGCGCGGTTACCTATACCGCCATCTCCAACAAAGATGGCAGAAGCGGTTTCGGATTAGGAATATTTCCAACAGCAGGTTTAGATTATAAGATCAACAATGCACCAATCGCGTTAAGCCTGGACCTTCGCCCTACTTTTACATTAGTATCACCGGCTTATTACAACACATTCGACGCAAACTTAGGATTAACTATCAGGTACACGTTTTAAAACCAACCTGAACGAATTATAAGAAAGTCCGCCAATGGCAGACTTTCTTATAATTTCCTCATAATCGTCAACCCGTCTCTCAAAGGGACCATTACCTTAAATACCCGGTTATCATTTTTCACATGTTCATTAAAAGCAGCAATAGCCTTCGGATTCTTACCCTTAATCGTATCTTTCAGCACCTCACCATGGAACAATACATTATCTGCAATAATAAATCCACCCTTCCGCACATTCGGCAGCACCAATTCATAATATTCCAGGTAGCCCACCTTATCAGCATCTATAAACACCAGGTCCCAGCATTCATTATTTAAATTTTCAGCAATGATATCCTTGGCGTCACCCACCAATATTTTCATCTGCCTCCTTTTATCACTTCTGTCAAAAAAAGATTGCGCCGTATCAGCATCCGCCTGCCGCAGTTCCAATGTAAACAAAATACCATCATCTGCCAATCCATCAGCCAGGCACAAAGCACTAAAACCGGTAAAAGTGCCTATTTCCAGTATCCGCCTTGGCTGAATCATTTGAGACAGCTGACTTAAAAGCGCCCCCTGCAGCGCGCTGCTCGCCAGGTGTGCAGAGGCGTGATTAGCCATGGTATAAGCCAGCAACTCTTTCGCCAAAGTATCCGGCTCACTACTGTTCAATTCAGCGTACGCTTCCGGTGTATAAAGTAAATCCATCATTATTTTCAAAATACAAAACTATTGCAAAATGCCCATTTTCTATGCAAAAGCTTAACCGGCAACAATTCAGGCATTAACAAACAAAGCCCAGGCTCCAACTGACCTAAGATGCTTGAAGAAATATTCAGGTTAATGATTAAAATCCATGACCACAAAAGAAATGTATATTTGAATTCTAAGTATATTTAGTTCAGAAAATAATGAAATATGCCAAAGAATAAAACTGAATTTACCGATGAGAACGTCGCAGCATTCATAGATGCCTTACCCGATGAAAAAAAGAAAGCAGATAGCCTCGTATTAATAGAACTTATGGAAAATATTTCCGGTGAAAAAGCTAAAATGTTCGGCCCCACAATTGTAGGATTTGGAGAATATTATTACAAGTATGACAGCGGGCATGAAGGCACAGCCCCCATTTTAGGATTTTCGCCACGCAAAGCAGCGTTCTCATTATATGTATTTACAGGCCTCGAAATGCATATGCCATTGGTAGAGAAGCTAGGCAAATTCACCATGGGCAAAGCATGTATTTACGTCAAAAAATTATCCGATATAGATACCGCCGCTTTGCAGGAATTAATGAAAACCACCATCAAATTCATTTCCGATAAATACCAGCGGTTATAATTTTTTCAAGCACCGTTTACTGTTGACAAAAGGCTGTCAGTAACGCTAAATAGTTTTGTATTCACAACAAAAAAAACAAAATCATGAGTACTGCAAACATTGTTAGCAAAGAAGCGCTACTGGAACATTGGCTTGGACACAGAAACCTTACCCGCAGGGTAATAGAAGCATTTCCGGAAAAAGAACTGTTCAGTTTCACCATTGGAGGCATGCGTCCTTTTTCCGATCTTGTAAAAGAACTTTTATCAATAGCTGTACCCGGGTTACAAGGCATCGTCAGCAATACCACCGAAGGCTACAACCACGACTTAAAACTGGAAACCAAAGCTGAACTTTTAGCTCAATGGGATGCTGATACCCCAAAAATATCTGAACTGTATAATCAAATTTCAGAAGAACGGTTCCAGGAAAATTTCAATTTGTTCGGTCAATACGAGTTCCCGGTCATTCATAATATCCTGTACTTTATAGACAATGAAATTCATCATCGGGGCCAGGGATATGTTTACCTGAGGTCATTAGGTATTCAACCACCCTTCTTCTGGGAAAGATAAATACTCAAACAGGCTGACCATTGTGGTCAGCCTGTCTTTTACATTTACAAAACCCAAATTATTGCCGGGCTTTTATATTTAGTAAAACCAAGTCAGCTTTACCAAAGTACTTACTTTAAAATGCATTAAATTCCTATTTCAGTTTGCAACCTGAAATACCAATTATTCTTTTTACTGTTGTTGTAATAATTCTCAATATTATAAGTCGCTTCAGCCTGTAACTTAAAAGCGTGCTCCCAGATATACTTCGTTAAACCAAGCGTCAGTTGTTTCGTATTCGGGGTATATTGAAAAATCTTTTTATCTACTTTTTGCCACGAATAACGGCCAATAATTTCGTAGTGGTTCTTAAACATATAACTACTCTGATAATCCATACCCGAGCCCACGTACACAAAATTAAATTCCGATGCATTATTTGGATTTACAGCTATCGGGTTATTACTTTTACGCTGCATGTAAGCGCTCATAAATGAAAAACCCCTGTGTTTATAAATAAGATCGCCAAATATAGATTGCATATCTTTAGGCACATACAATGTAGATCCAGTTTGGCCCATGCTGCTTTTAGCCTTATGATTAAAATGATAAGCACCGGAAATCATTAACTTAGGTTTTTCTTCCCGCAAAATATCTCCTTCAAAGTATTCGCCGGATTTAGAGAATGAGCCAAATGGGTATAACTCCAGCTTAGCGGTATACGCCAGGTTCGCGTCATTATTTTCAGTAAAATTCCTGCCCTCTCCCATAGAAACGGCAGCCTTTACATTATATGAAAATTTATTTTTAAACTGGTTCAAACGATAGACCTGGAAACCGAAGTCCCGGTCAATATTAAATTTCGCATTATTAATGCTCCTGTCTGTCAACTGCAAACCACCCGAAGAATTAAAGCGCTGGCGGTTACCCGGCAGTTTCGTTTGTCCGAATCCGAATGTCCACTTATTATTAGGTTCGTAAAAAACAACCGCATCACGTATCACATTAAAGTCTTTTCCCTCCTCTACTTCCCCCACATCACCAGGTGCAAAAGAGAGCTGGAATAAATAAGTAAATTTCGGGTTCCCCACATAACCGTCAAAACGCAATCTCAAACGGCGGATCTGGCCGTCAATTGCCGATTCACCATCATTGTTTTTTATAAAAGTAGCCCGGTTCTGAATACGGAACCTGATATTGAACTGGTAGATACTATCAGCAGATGTAATGCCCATTCCCTTTCTGTAACTATAATAAGGCATGGTTTCTATTTTCTGGCGGAGATCATCCTGTGCAGCCACATGATTTACAAAAACAAAGCAGTAAGCAAATAGTGCCATAAAGGCCATTCTCAGTCGGGTCTTCATATATTCTTGATGAGGAACTTTAATTTTCGGGTGCAAAATTGTGGTTATAATAAATTTCTACATCATACTCTATATTAACAAATTGTAACTATTTAAATAAACTATTATTTTTTTAATATTTTTATATTATCGCAAGCAAACAATCAATAATATAAAGATAATTTAAAAAAATTGTAAAACACAAGTTTTAAAACAACTATAAAACAGCATTATTGTTTACAATAATTATTTGATATATATTTGGCAAAACAAAATAATTATACCGATGGCATTATTGGATATGAAATCTAGCAACCCTGCTTTAGGGGAAAAAACTTTCAAAGAACTCTCTTATTCTTACGACAAAAGTTCAGCAATGACCGCAAGAGGTACCATGTTGAAATTAGGCTTTATGCTTATATTAATGTTAGCATCGGCTTTTTATACATGGCATGCTTTCTATAATAACACCGCTAACATACAGGCATTTATCTGGGGAGGTGCTATTGGTGGCTTTGTAATTGCACTTGTACTCATCTTTAAAAAAGAATGGAGCCCGTTCCTGGCCCCATTATACGCATTACTCGAAGGCCTGTTTATTGGCGGTATTTCTGCTACCTATAATTTTGTATTCGCTGCAAGCATGCCTAATATTATTACTAACGCAGTAGGTTTAACGGCCAGCGTAGCCATTGCCATGTTCTTATTATATAATTTTCGCATTATAAAAGCAACAGAAAAGTTCAAATCAATTATCATAACAGCTACAGCAGGTATCGCCATCTTTTACTTAATTGTAATGGTATTACGCTTATTCAATGTACCGGTAGCGTTTATGCATGATAGCTCCATGCTGGGTATTGGCATCAGCTTATTCATTGTAGCTATTGCTGCTTTAAATCTTATTTTAGATTTCGATTTCATAGAGAAAGGAGAGCAAATGGGAGCCCCTAAATACATGGAATGGTATGGCGCTTTTGGATTAATGGTAACCCTGGTGTGGTTATATCTGGAAATCCTTCGTTTGTTAAGCAGGTTTGCAAGTAACAAATAGCATCTAAATAAAGTAAAATAATAATCCCGGCTGCTGGCAGCCGGGATTATTATTTTATACCAGGCAAGTTTCTGTAAGCAATCACTATAACTAGGGATAGCCCACACATCAAAAGCCATAGTATATTTGTATTATGGCAGCCATTAGAGTATTTGTTTACGACGATAACGAACCACGCAAAGACAGCCTGAAAGCATTAATAGACTTATCAGCGAACCTCCTGTTTACAGCAGATGCTTCCGACTGTTCGCAGGTAGAAAACGATATGAAAATATACCAGCCGGACGTGGTGCTGATGGATATCAACATGCCCAATGTAAACGGTATTGAAGGATTAAAAAGACTAAAAACCGCATATCCCAATATCAAAGTACTCATGCAAACCGTTTTTGACGACAACGAGAAAATTTTCACAAGCATCAGGAACGGGGCCAGCGGTTATATATTAAAAAAGGAATCCCCCCAAAGAATTATCCAGGCCATATTAGAAGTATATGAAGGCGGAGCCGCTATGAACCCCGGCATAGCCAAAAAAGTACTCGAATATTTCCAGCCATCCGTTCACCAACATCACTTAACTGAACGCGAAGTCCAGGTATTAAGCCTGTTGTCACAAGGGCTAAGCTATAAAATGATAGCAGGGAAACTCGAACTCAGTTTTCATACCGTCAATTCCCATGTAAAAAAAATTTATGAAAAACTCCATGTAGCATCACTTGGAGAAGCCATCGCCTTTTATTACAAAAACATTCATTAAATACAAACCGGGCACCTGTTAAAAAACAGGTTGTATATTTATGCAATGATTCTTAGTATATGCACTTAGTAAAATGGAGCTTTGTAGCTCTCTTAATCTTTCTCACACATATTGTATCCGCCCAACATGCGGATAAATCACGTTACGTTCAGCAATGCTTTGCAAGAACAGACGATTACATGAACTTCGGAAAATATGATTCAGCTCAAATCTGGCTCAATAGAATCAGAGAAGTAGTACCCCTGAATAAATATTCAGAGAACAAATACTTTTTACATATCCGGCAGGCAGAAATTTACTACTACAACAACCTCCATCTTTTAGGACTAAACGAAACCAACAGCGCCTTAAATGTAGCCGAAATACTAGGCAACAAATACCTGCTTGCAGATTCGTACAACTTCCTCGGGCTATTTTATGCCAATATGGACAGTCTTAACAAAGCCACAGTGTCATTACACAAAAGTCTTTCTTACCTCGAACAGGCAAAGTCAGGGCAGCCATCCCTCCTTATAACCATGCCCCATCATGTATTAAGCAATATCGCAGAGGTTTTTTATAAACAGCAACACTATGATAGTGCTGTTTATTATTACAGACAATCCATAATAAAAGCAAAAACAGCCAATAACAGCAGGGGCATTGCTGTAGCATATTCAGGGCTTGGAGATGTCTATTTTGCCAGGCAAAAATACAATGCAGCATTGCAGAACTACAATCAAGCACTTGCAAATATCAACCATACAGAACATGCCGATGTCGCCTTGGTTTTACACGGGTTACTGGCCAAAAGTCATCATGCACTCCATAACAAGCACATGATGCAACATCAGCTCGACTCCGGTTTTGCATTACTCAGGAATTCATCTTCAATCAATCGCTTCTTCGCATTGCTTTTCCTGAACGATGCTTACAAAATATTCAAATCCGATAACAACAAAAATAAATTACTGGCAGCAACAGAAATGATACTAGCTTTTGAAAAAGAAAGTGAACTCGACTACAGGAACAAATTGCACACCATCATAGAAACAGGGATCATCAATGAAAAAAAGGTAAACGAAATGGCCCTGAGCAACGAACGACAACTTAAAGAACTCGCCAACACCAGGTTCATGTTTGCCCTGGCAGTAATCGCCATTTTCATCATCGGGTTTTTAGTGTACAGGTATTACCAGAAACAAAAAAATGCCGTAAACCATGTAAGGCAGAAACTAAGCCGCGATCTTCACGACGATATCGGCGCATCCTTAAGCAGCCTGCATATATATGCCAACATTGCAGAAAACACCATTCATACCAACCCCGAAAAAGCACTTGAAATGTTGGGAAAAATCAACAGCCGGAGCAGGGATATCATGGAAAATATGAGCGATATTGTATGGAGCATGCGCAACAATGATCTTGATAATACCCCGTTGGATACTAAAATTAAAAACTATGCCGCTGAACTCCTTCACGAAAAAAATATAGAATTTGAATTACACATCACTTCTGATGCCGCACAGTTACTGGAAAGCATCCATGCCCGCAAAAACATATTACTCATAATAAAAGAAGCTCTCAATAATATTGCAAAACACAGTAATGCTAATACCTGTGACGTTAATATTTTCACTAAAAACAAGCAATGGATAATGGATATTGCAGATAATGGCAATGGTTTCAATACAGCATTAAACTATCATGGCAACGGCCTCAAAAATATAGCCAACCGCGCCAAAGAGCTCAATGGAATAATGAAGATAACCTGTAATAATAACTGTAGTATTCATTTTCAATTTCCGGTAACAGTCATATCAGATACGCGCACATAAAGCTTTTTACGTTAAGAGGCTGTCATTATTCCTTTGCATCAGTCTGGTCTGCTTATGCGGAGCTCCTACAAAGCAACATCATACCCTGAGTGTTGAGTACATTATCTTAATTAAAATAAACTAATTCAACAGTTCTATTGCAACTGCTGGTATAAATCGGCACCCAGTTTTTTTACATCAACGTAGTATTGTGTCAATGTGGGCAGTTTTGCCAGTTGCTGCAATACCTGTACCGCTTTTTCATACTGGCGGTTATAATTATAGGCTTTCCCCAGATAATAATAACCGGGAGCAAAATATTTATCTAATGTAATTGATTTTTCCAGATAAGCTGTGGTGCTATCGATATTTGTCTTATCGAATGAACCGTAGAAAACTTTTACCGCCGCTTTTATCAGCTTATTCCTGTTTTCCATATCATAACACCATTTACCAAGCGCATAATATGCTTTAGGATTTTTATCATTTTGAGCTACTGCCAGGTCTGCAAATGCTTTACTTTGTTTTATCAGGTCAACGGTGGTTTCTTTCTTCTTTTCAATATCCGCATTTAAACTATACACCAGGCTCATTTCTGCCAAAACATCACTGTTGAGCTTATCTATTAGAAAAGCTTTATCCACCGCTTCTTTTGCAGCTTTGTAATAAGGCGCCTGATGTTCCGGTTCTGTTAAACGCATTCCCATCGCAGCATGAATTTCTGATACTTTCAGTAATGCCGGCACATTATTACCATCCACAGCCAGCACTTTCTTATATACTTCTAAAGCTTCTTTTTCTTTATATTTTTGTTCAAGCTTTTTGGCTTCCGATAATAACTCATCGGTTGTTTGTGCTTTTGCTTGATTATAACAAAATCCCGCCACTGAAAGGGCTGTTATTTTTATAATTGTTTGTACAGACATAATTGTTTATTTATTGTTGACGGCCTAACTGGAAATTAACGGCCACACTGCCATCATATTGTTCTATCGGTGGTTTTGTTTTTTCTATAGAAGCAAATACAAACTCCGCAACCGGAAAAGCCTGTAAGATCAAATGGCATATATCCATTACTACATTTTCAAGTAATTCAGTTGGGGACGCCATTCTCATTCTTACCACTTCGTACACTTCAGCATAATTAATGGTCTGACTCAATTCAATAATCGGCATTACTTTTGGCGTAAAATGAACATTCACATTCACTACAAAATCATTGCCATTGATTTTTTCAAAATCATATAATCCGTGGTATGCCTTGAACTTTAAATCCTTTAACTGTATCGTTACCATTTTATAAAAATAAAATTATTGTGATACATGCACTGTTATTTTTTTCCAAAATTTAATTTCCGGGAGAAATGATATGAACATTCGGTTCTTCCCGTTAAACTGACCTAATCTGTCTTAAAAATATTAAACACCTCTTCCAAAAGCGATTCTAATGCGTTCATTACAAGAAATATAAAAGGTGAGAAAGTCAATGATATCCCGGTTAGATAGCGGGAGCATTGTCCGAAATCCTCATCCGTTATTTCAACAAATTCCACCAGTTGTCAAGGTTCAATAGTGGCCATGCAGTACAAGGGAGTGACACAACGATGTTCGATAGTAGTATAAATGATGGTGCAATAAATAATAACCATCAACCAACAAAACGATATCCGACACCACGAATACTTTCTATCTGTACATGAGCATCGGCAGACAAATGCTTACGCAAACGGCTGATAAAGACATCCAGGCTTCTGCCACTGAAAAAATCCGTTTCTTCCCATAAATGATCCAGTACTTCCTGGCGCTTTATAAGCCGGGTCTTATTCAGGTAAAGGTATTCCAGCAACTGAGCTTCTTTTTCTGTTAACAGCCGGTCACCTTTCGCGTGTTTCAACAACAGGTTCTGTGGTTCAAAAAGGAACTGGCCAATGGTATAATTCGTGATCGTACCTGTTTCCATTGCTTTGCTTTTATGTAAAATATTATCGATTCTCAATATCAGTTCATCCGCATCAAAAGGCTTTGTAATATAGTCTGCACCCAATTTCAGGCCTTTGAGCACATCTTCTTTTTGCTTCTTGGCTGTGAGAAACAGAAAGGGTAACTGCGGATACTGATGCCTTATTTTTTCCGCAAGTGTGAAACCATCTTCTTCCGGCAACATGACATCCAATATGGCGATATCAAAAGTTTGCTTTGCTAATATCTCCCTGGCCTCTTTGCCTGTAAATACCCGTTCCGCCACATATTTATTCAGTTCCAGGTACTGCTTCAATAAGCTGCCAACATCCAGGTCATCTTCTACTATCAACACTTTTATCATTGTAACGGAATTATAATTTTAAACGTACTTCCACTGCCTGTAACACTCTTCGCTGTGAGATTGCCACCCAGGCTTTTCATCAGTTCTTTGCTCAGGTACAATCCCAGCCCAAGCCCTTTTACATCATGTGTATTACCTGTAGATACTCTGTAAAACTTTTCGAAGATCCTTGGTAACTCTTTCTCAGAAATGCCAATACCATTATCTGTAATTTCTATAACAAAATGGTTATGTTCTACAAATGATTTGAGCAAAATTTCTTTACTGTTGCCACTATATTTCTTTGCATTATCCAGCAGGTTCTGGATCACCCGTTCCAGCATGTAGGCATCTGTTTTCAGGATAAGTTTTTCCGGATTGATGCTCACCACCAGATTATGAGAACCACTATTAAAATCTGTGGCAATATTGTGCAGAAGCCGGGTAACATCTACATCACTGAAAGTAGCGTCGTTTGTCATAGCACTCTCCACTACCCTGTCTACTATATTTTGCATCCGTTTATTCTGCCTGTCCAATACATCCAGTAATTCATTTCTCCTGGCTTCATCGCTGCCAAAAGCAGCATTCCTGAGTGTCTTTATAGCCAGCGCCACAGATGTAAGCGGCGTTTTTAATTCATGTGTAATATTATTTGCCAGGTCTGTTTTGATCGTTGCAATCCTTTTCTGTTTAATCAATATGCTATACATAAAAAAGAACACGATAATTACTGCAAGGATCAATACAAATGCAGACGTTAACATTCCCCACATTCTTAATACCACCACCCTTTCCCAGTTACCAAAATCCACATTAATGGCATGCTTCCTTGTAAACAGGTAATTGATGCCGGTCGTATCGTCCGTATTATTGTTCCTTGAATAATAATTACCACTAATCAAATTGAATTTGTCATTTGTAGCCAGCCGTTCACCAAAATAAACCATAGAGGAGTCTTGTAAACGCACGATGGTATCCGTCGTATTATTTGAACTGTAGACGACTTCAGTATATTCGAAACAAAGTTTAATATCATTCAATACCGGGTAGTGCACGGCTTGTTGCCTGATGAAATCATTCGCCGTAGTTCTTATCCAGGCCACACTATCTTTTAATTCATTTTTAAATACCGGAGCTGATATTGTTCCTTTTATTTTCCTGTCCTCTAACCGGATGATAATATTGCTTAAAGAATCCTGAAGGTCCTCCAGGTAATCCGATTCTATTACAGGGGTAATTGTCGTTTTCACTTCACTTATATAGTCTCTTTTCTGTAGTTGAAAAGCACTTTTTATCAATGCCGCCTGTATGGAGATCAAACCGATCAATACAAGCACACAAAAAAGTAACAGTATCTTTATCTGATTTTTTTGCTTCATTCAAAAACAAAATTAATTCTCAAATAATATCAATTGTAAAATTTCATGGCCATTAACCCTGCGTTAACCTACGATTAACCAATGCATTCAAAAAGCTTCTGCAATTTTGTATTCAGATAAAACAAAAATATCCGTCATGAAAAAAATTATCACACTCATGTTATTGGTAACGCTCTGCGCTTCGTTGCAGGCACAGGACCGTAAAGCACCGAAAAATCAAAAAATCTCTGTATCGGCACACGATGACAACAAAAGTTTCATTTACACTGCCAGTTTCGACAAACAGAAAACTGAAGAAGTAAAAGAGCTTATTACAAAAGAGTTGGGAGCTACTAAAGAGAGTACTGAAAAAAACAGTTCCTGGGATGGTAAAACTTATACCATTGAACTGAAAAACGGGAATATCGCTATTAACCTGAACAAAGAGAAGACCATCAAATCGATGGAACTTAAAATAAAAGATTTAAGCGAGTCTATTTCAGAAATTATAGGCGCCCCACCGGCACCACCAGCACCTATAGAAAGACCAAAGAAACCAGGCAAAGCACCGGTTGCGCCACCTGCTCCGCCAACACCTCCTGCTGCTCCGGTTGAAGAGTAATCATATAAAATTTTATGGGGTGTCCCTTTTGCAACGGCTTTTATGCCATTGTTCTTCAGGCGAATTCAACACGCATTGATTCAGCAAAAGGGCCGGGCTATACGCAGTACTCCTCGGCGGCAAAGCAAGCATCTTAGCTTTGCAATGCATAATGATTAATGCCGCCTTGCGGGGTACTTGCTGCTATCCCTCACCCATCCTGAATACATACAATTATACAAAAATACGCACCCACACAGTTAAAGATGAAGCGCAAGGCTTCATCTTTATTTCAATTTCACCGTCACAATTATGAAATACATACTTTTTATTTCGTTCTATTTGCCATTCATATTATTAGCAAATAATAAACTACAATACAATATCTACTATAATACACCTTTAGCAAAAGAAGGCCTGAAAGTAGAACTAACCTTTACCCATGATAAACCACAGGATTCTACCGAACTTTACCTGGTAAACCGATCCTGGGGTGAACAGAATTTACTCAACAGTATTGTACTTAATAAGGAGGATAATGGTGGTTTTCATTGCTATAAAAAGGCTGATAAGTTCAAATTAGTATTTTATCATCCTAAAAGCAAAAAAGTAAAACTTACCTACCGCATTGTCCAGGATTACAATGACAATAGCTATGATATTTTTAACCGCCCCAGGATACGCAATGAATATTTCCAGGTTCTAGGGCATAGTTTTTTTGCAGTACCATTCCACTTTGCCGGCGGATACGACAACCCGCTGCTGAACATCACCATTCATTGGATCGGGTTTCCTAAAGATTTCAAAATTCATAATTCATTCGGGACTGAGCAATCTACCCAACACTTGAAAATTCATTTATGGGACGAATTATATCATTCACTGTTCGCCGGTGGTGATTACAGGATTTATCATTTTAAAGTGCAGAACTACCCGGTATATTTTGCAATCAGGGGTAAATGGCTGAATGGTTTCACTGACAGTCTGCTACTCCACAACCTCCAGACCTCCGTACAAGCCCAACGCGATTTCTGGAAAGATTATAAAGCCAGGTACTACACTATCTTTATGGCACCGACTGTTACCAATACTGACAGTTCATTCAGAGGTCACAGCAATACAGGTTCCGGACTGGCCAATGGCTATATGATCCAGGCGACCAACAACCCTTTCAATGATATTAATTCGTATAAATACATGCTTTATCATGAAATGATGCATAGCTGGACGGGAGGGAAAATACAAAACAAATACGAAGAACTTAACTATTGGTTCAGCGAAGGTTTTACAGATTACTATACTTATAAAAACCGCTTACGCAGCGGAGATGTTATATTTAAAGACTGGCTTGAAAGTTTCAACCAGGAAGTGATAAAACCTCATTTCAAAAATCCTTATAAAAACATCAGTAATTATGTACTGAAAGACAGTTTCTGGCTGAGCAGGAATATAGAAAAAGTACCATACCGGCGGGGCGCATTATTTGCATTCTGGCTGGATAACCAGATCATACTAAAAAGTAACTATACAAAATCACTGGACGACCTGATGCGGGATATATTAAAGGAATGCACGGTTAAGAAACTAAAATTCACGGACGATCTATTTTTAACGGCAGTTGAAAAATACCTTGAAAAAGGGGTGGCTTATTTTTTCCAAAAGCATGTCTTAGCCGGTATTGATATTGATTTCAAAAATGAACAATGGATTGAAGGTTTCGAATTTAACATACAAGACAGTATTCCGCTTTTAAAAGCAAGCAAACAACCGAATTACATTTTTTAAAAGCCAGGGCCAGGAATTCGGTTAGTTTAATTGGGATTCCTGGCTTATCTTTTAAATACAAGAATGCTTTGTTGTCATAATAAAATACAATCATTCGCCATTTCTGGTAATTCCAACCTCAAAAATCATTGATTAGGTACCGGACCTTTATTCAGATCTATCGTTTCCCAATATTTATCTCCCTCCATAAAGTTCTTCATTTTAAATTTATTCCGGGATATCTTCTTAACTAAAGTTTCAAGTTTTACTTTTTCCGGGTCCTGCGTTAAAATATCAAAACTGGAAATACCGATCTCAATCCATTCGTTTCCTTTTAAGCTATATAGTATTACCGATTTATACCTGCTGACACAACTGGAATAATAAACACCTATTTCGCAAATACCATCCTCATCTATATCCGGGGCCTTAAATACTTTAAAGGGATGGCAGCAATTAGAACTGTTGGTAATACGAGGTAAAGATGTATCCGTGAAATAATAAGATTGACTTTCTGCACACCAATCCAAACCATCCAATACAAATACGGAATCAGATTTCCCGTCTTTATTAATATCTCCTACACTTTTAAACCCTTCAAAGTCATTCAACGATTCTTTTTCAATAATATTTGGCGTACAGGTATCATTTTTATACTTTTCAATTTGATACTTCAATAATTCCTTATACCCGTGAAAGACGGAATCACTTAAATAAACATAATCGTCTGTTCTAATTTTACCTGGTCCTGGAATAATTTCCTGTTGCATTACAGTTGCGACATTCTCTGTAAGCGGCGCACTGGTTGTCTTTGGTGATTTATTTTTACAAGCGACCAATGAGAGGATCATAACGACATTATATAAATTGATATTTCGCCACATATCTAAAACATTTTCTTTTACCAGATTGAAACGGAGAAACGATTCCATTATTTCAATTTTATGCGAAAATTTATTTTACAAATCTTAATACTGGTAGCAGTTATAGCCCTATTAACTGCCTGCAGGTTTACAGCAGATGAAAAGGATGTAAGACACTAAAAAATGGCACTTTTTCCTTAACTGAAGCTCTGATTTCAATGATTATCTTATTCTAAGAAAGGATTCCATTCAATTAGAAATTGATTTAAAATCTCAGGATACCACAACTTTACACGTTGAATAGAAAAACGATTGTGAATATGATTTAACAATAATTAGAACCACTGTTAATTTATCAGATTCTTTTTTAGTTGCCAGCACTAATAAAACGATTAATAGTCGCATATTAAAAACCGGTAAGAATTATTATGTTTTTGAAGCCTACTCTAATATTAATAATATGTATTTGAAAGATACTCTTTGGATGAAATATTTAAAGTATATATATGTATTTAGTGTCAAAAAATAATTGAGATAGGAAGAAAGCCCATAAATAGTTTGTTCATGGGTAAAGTCTTATAATTTTCGATCTAAAATATTGCCTTACTGGAATATTAAATTAAGAACAGTCAATAACGATACACTTGACATCAATCCTATTCAGTTTACAATAAACTAAAATAATTACATATTGTAAAACTCCTGCCAATTTTAACCCTTTTCCATGCGTTAAAACCATTATTTTCGCAAGGCTTCAGCTGAAAAATGATATAATGCCGAAGGGCTGCCGGATGCGTGGGTGGCGAGGTACGAGCCAGTACAAGCCCTTTGGGCGCAGTACCGAGCGTAGCGGAGCCCTAAGCAGCCGGTAAAAATGTTTAATAGTAATATTCAGTTGAAAGCCCCATATAAAAATGAAAAAAACAACCGTAAAATACAGTCAGGCCTCTACTGATTTTTACTTTGAAACAAGTTTCTCTCAATTAAAAGAAATTGTTGACAAGCAAAGAACTGTATTACTGACAGATACCAATATTTTTGAAGCGCATCCTGCTAAATTTAAAGGCTGGAAAACGATTGTTGTACCTGCCGGTGAAGCGCATAAACATATGGATACCGTTAGCTCTGTTATTGAAAAACTGATTGGGCTGGAAGCTGACCGACAGTGGACTCTGGTAGGTGTTGGCGGTGGCGTGATTACTGATCTGGCGGGTTTTGTGGCGGCTATATATATGCGCGGCATTGCATTTGGCTTTGTACCTACCAGTATTTTGGCAATGGTGGACGCTAGCATTGGCGGCAAAAACGGTGTGGATGTGGGCGTGTATAAAAACATGGCGGGCATTATTCGTCAACCTCAATTTCTACTGTACGATGTATCCTTATTAAAAACATTACCTGAACAGGAGTGGATTAATGGTTTTGCGGAAATTATTAAACATGCCTGTATTAAAGATGCGGCTATGTTTAAGCAACTGCAGCAAAACGACCTTGCTTTTTACCAAAGGAAAAAAGCTGAATTGCAAAAACTGATAGAGCGCAATGTGAAAATTAAGGCGAAAGTTGTGCAGACAGACGAGTTTGAAAAAGCGGACAGAAAATTGTTGAACTATGGTCATACATTGGGACATGCTATAGAAAATGAATTGCAATTGCCTCATGGTTTTGCTATCAGCATTGGTATGGTTTACGCGGCGCATCTGTCACAAAATTTAAGTGGCTTGAAGGCTAGCGCGGTCAATCAAATTATAGAAGTGCTGGAAAAGTACGGGTTACCAACACATGCCAATATTGATATGGCCCAGGCTTTCGATATTTTGAAAATGGATAAAAAACGCCAGGAAAACAGTATGAATTATATTGTACTGGAAAAAATAGGCAGTGCTAAAGTGCAGAAAATAGACTTAAAAGAATTACAAACACTACTAAACAATTAAAGGAAACTCCTTTTATATACAATCATGAACGTTTCGGTACAACCATCAGCTATTAGCGGAAGAATACATGCCAATGCCAGTAAGAGTGCAATGCAACGTGCCTGTGCGGCAGCGCTTGTGAAACCTGGCAAGAGCATTATCAGTAATCCCGGCATTAGCAATGACGATAAAGCGGCTTTGGATATTATTGAGAAATTAGGAGCTAAAATTACTCAACTGGCTGACGGAAGTATTAGTGTGGAGGGTGCGGGCAATAAAATTATTCCTAACGGCATTGACAATACGATTCACTGTGGTGAAAGTGGGCTGAGTATTCGTATGTTCACGCCTATTGCGTCTTTAAGTGAGCAGCAGGTAAACATTACGGGTGAAGGGAGTTTGCTGGTGCGGCCTATGGATTTTTTTGACGGGATTTTGCCGCAACTGAAAGTGACTGTACAGTCGAATGAAGGAAAACTGCCATTGTCTGTAAGTGGCCCGTTAATACCGCAAAACATTACAATTGACGGTAGCCTGAGTTCTCAGTTTTTAACTGGTTTATTAATGGCCTATTCTGCTGCAGATGCCAGTGATGTGACGATCACCGTTATTGATCTTAAGAGCAAACCTTATATTGATCTGACATTACAACTGCTAAAGGAATTTGGTTTAAAAGAACCTGTCAATAATAATTACGAAAGTTTTTATTTTCCTGCCACTGCTACAGATGCGACCCAAACGGTTGAATATAGTGTAGAAGGTGACTGGAGCGGCGCGGCATTTATTTTAGTAGCCGGTGCGGTAGCGGGTTCGGTACAATTAGATGGTATTTATGCGAACAGCCGGCAGGCTGATAAAAAAATAATTGATGCGATTGTGGATGCCGGAGCGAAAGTGAAAGTGTCGCCCTCATCTGTAACTGTGGAAAAAGACAGGTTGCTGGCATTTAATTTTGACGCGACTGATTGCCCGGATTTATTTCCGCCATTGGTAGCATTGGCAGCCAACTGTAAAGGGACAACCCGTATTCTTGGTCTTAAAAGACTGAAATATAAGGAGAGTGACCGGGGCATTACCTTACAGGAAGAATTTGCGAAATTCGGCATCAGCATAGAGTTAAATGATGATGTGATGCTGGTACATGGTACTGGTAAAATATCTGTTAAGAATCATACGATGAACAGTCATCATGATCATCGTATTGCAATGGCAGCGGCGGTTGGCGCATTAACAGCGGATTTTGAAATTTCTATCCGCAATGCAGATGCGATTAATAAATCTTATCCTGAATTTTATAAACATATAGCGGCTTTGGGAGCGAAAGTGGAGGAAGCATAAAGGAAAAGAAGAATTTAAAATGCCGGAATCTATATTGCAAAGCAAATTTGAATAATATAAATTTGTAGGAAACTCCAATTTAAATATGTCAAAAAGCAAAAAAATAGAAGTTGAGGGAAAGACGATCTCTATCATTATGGATAAAGGTCAAGAATATATTTCCTTAACCGATATGCTGAAGGCAAAGGATGGAGACTTTTTCATCTCTGATTGGCTTCGAAACAGGAATACTATTGAGTATTTGGGCATTTGGGAAAGTATTTACAATCCTGATTTTAATTATGGCGAATTCGCCGTAATTAAAAATCAAGCAGGTTTGAATAGCTATAAATTAAGTGTGAAGGAATGGACAGAAAAAACAAATGCTTTTGGACTAAAAGCGTCGTCTGGCAGGTATGGCGGCACCTATGCTCACCCAGATATAGCATTTGAGTTTGGCATGTGGATTAGTCCTCAATTCAAAATTTATCTTATCAAAGAATTTCAGCGTTTAAAAGATGAAGAAAATAATCGTTTAAAACTTGAATGGAATTTACAGAGAACGCTTTCTAAAGTAAATTATAAAATTCATACTGATGCTATAAAACTAAACTTAATCCCCGCTCAAATCACAAAACAACAAATCAATATTGTTTATGCTAATGAAGCAGACCTTTTAAATGTTGCTCTTTTCGGTATAACAGCAAGAGCATGGCGGGAATGCAATCCTGCCCAAAAAGGAAATATAAGAGATTACGCCACATTGGAACAATTAGTTGTATTAAGTAACCTGGAAAGCATCAACGCCTTGTTTATTAATCAAGGGTTACCTCAAAGTGACAGATTAATTCAACTCAATAAAGTTGCTATATCTCAAATGACATCTTTAGTGGAAAAATCCTTATTGAATAAAATCAATTAAAAGGTCAAGACATATTAAACAAGGATCTTTATCACAATTTAAAATTACAATGGCCTTAGCCAATAAAAAATATGAACACATTTGGCAGACAATTTAAAGTAAGCATATTCGGAGAGAGCCATGGCGAGGGCCCTGGTGTTGTTATAGATGGTTGTCCTGCCGGATTACCTGTACCTATTGAGGATTTTATGCCTGATATGTTACGTCGCCAGGGCGGTAACCAAAAGGGCGCTACCCCAAGGAAGGAAGATGACATCCCTATTTTTAAAAGCGGTGTTTTTAATGGCCTGACAACAGGTGCTCCTATTGCTATTTTCTTTGAAAATAAGAATACCCGCAGTGGTGATTATGCTAAACAACGTGCTTTTCCACGTCCGGGCCATGCAGATTTTGTAGCGCATACCAAATATGGCGGCTATGAAGATTATCGTGGTGGTGGTCATTTTAGTGCAAGGTTGACAGTAGGTATTGTGGCCGCGGGTGTGATTGCGAAAAAACTATTGAAACATGCCAATACGGGATTGGCTGATAGTATAACGGTTGAATCTCACTTAATAGAAGTGGCAGGCCTGCCTAACGTTGAAGATGGCTTACAGAAAGCGATTGAAGCTAAAGACAGTGTTGGTGGTATTGCTCAATGTACGATAAAAAATATACCTGTCGGATTGGGAGAACCATTCTGGGACAGCATTGAAAGTGTGATGGCACATGCCTGTTTCGCGATTCCTGCTGTTAAGGGTATTGAATTTGGAGCTGGTTTTGCTGCTGCACGCATGTTTGGTACCGAACATAATGATGTGATTGAGAATATGAAGGGGCAAACAACTACTAATCATGCTGGTGGCATTGTTGGCGGTATCAGCAATGGCAATGACCTGGTGTTTAAACTGGCTATCAAACCGACTTCCAGCACGCCTAAAGACCAGGTTACGCTTAATTGGGAAACTGAGCAAATGGAGACCTTCAGTGTAAAGGGCCGTCATGACTTATGTGTGGCACTGCGTGCGAATCCTATTATTGAGGCGATGGCAGCCATTGTTTTGACTGATTTCATGTTATTGGAAAATCGTATTGACAGGGTGATCAATGAACCTGTTTATCATGTGGCTACTAATGAACAATGGCAACAGGCACAAACGCAAGGTTATTATTCTCACCCTTCTTTAGACGCGGAGGGTTTTATACATACCAGCCGGCCGCATCAGCTTGAAGGTGTTTTACAAAGGTATTATAAGGGACAAACCGGTTTGTGGTTATTAACGATTCAGCCGGATAAACTGAAAGTGCCGTTTATTTATGAGCTGGCTTCATCTGTTGGTGAACACTTTCCTCATATATTCGGACATATTCCGTTGGAAGCTATTTCAGAAGTAAAAGCATTATAGAATAGAGAGGACTCTTAAAATACATTGCCCCCAAAAGTTATAAATAATTTGGGGGCATTTTTATGGCTAAATACAAAAATACGACTCTGACTTTAAGCTGAGATGTGAAGTTGTTTATTTAAAAATAACCGTCCCAAGGCTTTTGGTAATTTCCTGCTCATATTTTTTTAACTGCATATGTAATTGCATGCATTCTACCTGGGCCTCAATGGTATTTGAAGCCAGTAAATCTTTTTGATTGCTTTCGAGCATCAATTTTATTTTTCTAAGCCTGAACCAATCGACACTATTAATGACATCTTCTGTAGGGACTTCATCGAAATATTTTTGCTTTCGCCCTTCTTCCATTTTACGCCAATGGTCGCTTAAACTATACGGAAAATCAACAATTGAGATAACCAGATTACTCATATCGTTATCATCATAGTACAGGAATGATTTCTCAGTAGGTTCTAATCCTGCTTCAAACCATTCTTTATAGGTTTCGTACACTTTATTCAGGCTGACATTATCAAAGCTATAACCTATTAGTGCCTGAAAAATATAATTTGCTAAAACCCCGTCTTTGATGGGCTCTTCGGGATTTTCAATATTATAATGCAGCTTGAATTTTAAACCATGCTGTAATAATGCCCTGATTACGGCACGCTCCTGTAATTCAGATCCTATTACAAGATTTAAGCTTTCTTCTATTTCATTGGTATTTTCCTCTGAATTAAAATCTACATTCTGAACTTCCGGGATGGGGGCATGTTTCCGGTTTTCTTTTTCCAGACTGTCTTTGATATATTTATTAACCAGGTTTGTTAACCCGGTTTCATCAATATTCAGCAATGCGGAGGTCCTGCGTATATAATCCTGCTGGAGTGTAAAATCCTCTGTCCTGTTAATGCGACTTAAACTTTCTGCGATGGTATTTACAGCATCATTACGTTTTGCCGGATCATCATTGGCATCTTTTAAAGCGATCTCTGCCTGGAAAATGATAAAATCTTTTTTGTTATTGGCAACAAATTCATTGAAAGCATCTTTTCCAACTTTGTTGACATAGCTATCCGGGTCTTCTCCATCGGGAATCAGCACTAACCTTACTTTCAATCCTTCTTCCAGGGCCATATTCAAGCCACGTAATGCGGCTTTAATTCCGGCACCATCCCCATCATAAATAATGGTGAGGTTATCTGTATATTTTTTAATAATGCGTAGCTGATCTTGTGTTAAGGATGTTCCACCGCTGGCAACCACATTTTCAACACCGGCCTGGCTTAAACTTATCACATCGGTATAACCCTCTACCAGCAAGCATTCATCGGCTTTATCAATGGCCTGCTTTGCCTGGTAAATACCATATAAAACCTTACTTTTTACATAGATTTCATTTTCCGGTGTATTGATATATTTAGGTGCTTTATCGTTTTTTTTAATTAAACGGGCACCGAAACCAATTATTTTGCCCTGAGCATTCTGAATGGGGAATATGATCCTGTCGCGATAGTTGTCGTATAAATTACCGTCTCTGTTTACTACCAGGCCACTTTTTACCAGCAATTCGGGATTGTATTGACTTTTGGTAGCATGTTCGGCAAAACCTGCCCGTTCTGCAGGATTGTAACCTAACAGGAATTTGTCAATAGTTGCTTGTGTAAAACTGCGCTGCTTCAGATAACTTAAACCAACCGCCCTGCCTACTTCTGTATCTAAAAGCTGTTCTTTAAAATAGCCTGCTGCAAACTGATTCAATATATAGAGGCTGTCACTGAGGCGCTGTTGCTCTTTGTAAGCTTCAGAAACATAAGTTTCTTCTACTTCGACATTGTATTTCTGAGCTAATTTTTTAAGTGCTTCTACATATGACAGTTTCTCCAAATCCATCATGAAGCTGATGGCATTTCCACTTTTACCGCAGCCAAAGCATTTATAGATTTCTTTTGATGGCGAAACGGTAAATGAAGGGGATTTTTCATTGTGAAAGGGGCAGTTACCTAAATAATTAGTCCCTCTTTTTTTTAAGTGCACATAATCCCCTACTACCTCTATAATATCAATCCGGTTAATTATCTGTTGTATCGTATCCTGAGAAATCACTTTGCAAAATTATATGTTTGATAAAAAAAGCGTAAAACAAATGTATTACGCTTAAAGATAGTTTTATTGAAAATTTTAATGTTCCCGCGATATTAAAAATTCTGCTAAATATTTCAATTCTTTCTTTCTTGCAGAAATGACAGCGATCTCTTCTAAATGATACATTGCTTTATTAAAATACTCCTGCTTCAAATCCCAGGCCCACTGGTCTACACCATTATTTTTCATAATTGCCAATGTCCGTTCAACTTTTTTTTCTTCGGTTGCCGATTTTAATTGTTGCAACTCGTGTTTTTCGGTCTCATTTGCTACATTTTGCAGGTGAATGGCTAAAAATGTCTTCTTATTTTTCTTAATATCCCCACCTATCATTTTCCCAAACTTCTCGGGGTCTCCAAAGCAATCCAAGTAATCATCCTGGATCTGGAAAGCTATCCCGAGATTTAAGCCGAATTGGTAAAGGTGGTCCTGGTTTCTTACAGAAGCGCCTCCTATAATGCTACCCATTTTTAAACTGGCCGCTAACAAAACAGAGGTTTTCAGAGAAATCATTTTTAAATATTCATCCAGCTTTACATCTGTTCTTTCTTCAAAAGCCATGTCATATTGCTGGCCTTCGCAAATTTCTGTTGAAGTCTGGTTGAATATTTCGTTTATAACTCTTAGATAACTGATATCTATTTGATTTAAATATTGGTACGCTCTTATGAGCATTACATCTCCTGCCAGGATAGCAGTACTTGCACCATATAATTCGTGTACAGTGGCTTTACCTCGGCGGACCGGGGCATCATCCATTATATCATCGTGAATTAAGGTGAAATTATGCATCAATTCCAGGGCAAAGGCTACTTTCCAGGAGTCCTCATGAATATCACCGAACAACTCGTTGGCCATTAATACGAGTAAAGGCCTGATTCTTTTGCCGCCAATACTTAAAAAATAGTTATTTGGTTCATACAGTCCTTGCGGCTGATCCGGAAAATGATTAACAGAAAATTTTTGAGAAAATAACTGGCCTAATTCATCTAATGTATGCATATACTTATATTTCGCTAAGAGGGTGTAAAGTTAACACCTTTCCAAGTCTTTTAAATGAAAGTTTTTAGTGCTTTGAAGAATACCGGATACAAGCATTCAGCACGTTAAAAAAAAATCTAAAAAAATTTTAAGCGGCATGCAACTCTTTTTCACAATATTCCATCTTTTAAAAAATGAAAAACATGCTTTTACAAATAGATATTAATGTGGATAAGGTTTCCAATTTTGCTACCACATTTAAGGATAGTGCTTTGGCATTTGCCCCTAAAGCAATAAGTGCTATTGTTGTTTTACTGATTGGTTTATGGCTTATTAAACTGATGGGTAAGCTGATCCAAAAATTCATGACAGTTAAGAAGTATGATACGTCTCTGATGACTTTTTTATTGTCATTTTTTAAAGTATTGATGAACATACTGCTTATAATAACTGTAGCAAGTATGTTAGGAATAAATACCACTTCCTTTGCCGCTCTTATAGCCGGTGCAGGTATTGCGATAGGTGCTGCATTGAACGGTTCACTTGGAAATTTTGCCGGTGGGGTTATGCTACTGGTATTTAAGCCTTTTAAAATTGGTGACCTGGTAGAAGCTCAAAACGTTACCGGAACGGTAACTGAAATGGGCATCTTTAATACAGTAATATTAACACCTGATAATAAAACTGTTATAGTTCCTAACGGACCTCTTTCAACAAATATTATCATTAACTATACTACTGCCGGATATCTGAGAGTTGATTTAGCGATTGCGATTTCTCTTGACCAGGATGTAGATAAAGCACGCGAAGTTGCTTTAGCGGCAATGAAACAATTCCCTGGTGTGTTAGATACGCCTGCTCCGGAAGTTGCAGTTTTAAAAGTAGCAGACTTCATGACAACATTAGCAATAAGGCCTTATTGTACTCAATCTGAATACTGGAATGTATATTTCGGTGTACAGGAAGCAGTTAAAAAGGCATTTGATGCGAATGGCATCGTTGGTCCAACTCCAACAAGAATCATTATTAATAAGACCCCTTAAATAGATAGTTCCTTAATTCTTCCTTAAACTCAAACTTTGAAGGCTGCCGAAAAATGGCGGCTTTCTTTTTTTAGAAAAAGATGAAAATTATTTTGTCGTTTCAAAATAATTCCTACATTTGCAACCCCAACGATAACGAGCCCAGATGGCGGAATTGGTAGACGCGCTAGACTCAAAATCTGGTTTTCGAAAGGGAGTGCAGGTTCGATTCCTGTTCTGGGCACGAAGCCGAAAAAGAACTACAGTGGTAGTTCTTTTTCATTTTATGCCATCTTTGCATTATGGGCTACCCACTTTATGTTTCATTCCTATTTTGACCAGGCAACTTAACAAACATATATTTTTAATAATTTCAACCTGCTTGATGTCTGAAGCTTTTTTAACGCTGCCTCTTTAATTTGGCGCACTCTTTCTCTTGACAATGACAAACAGGCTCCTATTTCCTCTAAACTTAATGATTTGGCAAGACCTATACCATAATAAAAAAACAATACGGTTCTTTGCCTGTCCGAGAGCGAATCCATTGTTCTTAATAAATCGCTTTTTAATGAGTCCTGCATTTCAATTTTATGATCTGCAAAGTAAATTTCACTGCATGGTAATATATCGGAAATTTTAGTTTCATTTTCATTATTAGAACCGGACTCTACACTGATACATCGTAAGTTGGCATTACAAATTTCTAAAACTGCCTGTGCGTCAGATGAAGTCAATTCTGCAAGTTCCTGCATGGTGGGTTCTCTTTCATTCTCCTGTTCAAAATTTAAAACAGCTTTATTGATTTTATTATTTAAAATCGCCTTTGAAGCGGGTAATCTTATCATCCTGCTGTTATTCATTATGGCATACATAATACTTTGCCGGATCCACCAGACTGCATATGAAATAAACTTAAACCCTTTTGTTGCGTCGAATTTTTCAGCAGCTTTTATCAATCCTAGGTTCCCTTCATTAATTAAATCACTTAATAATAAACCCTGGTGCTGAAATTTTTTGGCCACACTTATCACAAAACGCAGATTCGACTCGACAAGTTTATTGAGAGATTTTTTACACCCTTCTTTAATTAATTGGGATAACCTGACTTCTTCTGAATCTGATAAAAGAGGGTATTTATTGATTTCGTATAAGTACTTATCTATGCTATCACTATCCTTTGAAGTAATGCAACTGGTAATTTTCAGCCCTCTCATATTATCAGATTTAATTATTATAAATTTTCTTAACTCAAATTTAATAACATTACATCTTATAAAAAATAGCCAATTGAATTTTACGTAGTTTTACGTTAAAAGTTACGTAGAAGTGGCAATTAAAATAAGTAGTTTAGGAAGTCTTTTATAAGAAAAATGGATAAAAGAACAGTATAATTGCTGCTGGATAGGGTATTTTCCGTAAAATAAAGGACGACAAAAGCAAAAATTACAAATTGAAAATGCAGTGGATACCTGCAAAAGTGGCTTATAAAACACTTTATTTCATAAGCCACTATATTTCAACACAATATATTAAAATCCATGTAAATTAACATCATCCGTTGATTTTATCTCCACTGTTTTCTTCATTTTCTTCTGAATGACGCCGAAGTGATGCATATCTTCATCTGTTAAAAGAGTGACTGCATGCCCGGTTTCATGCACGCGCCCTGTTCTGCCGATACGATGAACATAATCCAGGGGCGAGCGTGGCAGTTCAAAATTGACTACTACAGGTAATGAATCGATGTGGATTCCACGGCCAATTAAATCTGTTGCGACTAATACCCTGGCTTCGCGTTGTTTAAAATCGTCCAGATTCTCCTGGCGGATACCCTGAGATTTTTTGCCATGAATGGCAATGGCTTTGATCTTATTTTTATTTAATTTTTCTACCAGGTTATCTGCAGTCCTCTGAGATGAAACAAAGACTAATACCTGCTGCCATTGGTTCGTTTTAATTAAATACCGTAAGAAAGGACCTTTGGCTTCTGCCTTTACATGATATGCGATCTGTTCTATCTGTTCTATATTGGCTTCTTCTGATTTTATTTCAATAATGACAGGATCGATGGACAAGCGTCTTTTCATATCATCGACCTTATCATTTAAGGTGGCAGAAAATAATGATACCTGCTTACGCTTCGGCAGTAAAGCAATTAGCTTATTCATCTCTTCCTCGAACCCTAGCTGAAACATTTTATCGGCTTCATCTACAATGAGGTGTTCCACCTGAGAAATGCTTAATGCATTCTGCTCCAACAGGTCCAGTAATCTGCCGGGAGTGGCTATTAAAACTTCTACTCCAAATAAACCTTTCATTTGCGGATTGATGGATACACCTCCGTAAACTGCCATGGTTCTGACTTCGCGTTTTAGATTAACAGTAAAATCCCTGAATACTTCATCAATCTGTATGGCTAGTTCCCTGGTTGGTACAAGAACCAACACAGATATATTTCTGTTGCGTGTTACATTTTTTTGATTTTGAAGCTTATTTAATACTGGTGCAACAAAACAGAAGGTTTTACCGGAACCTGTTTTTGCAATACCTATGACATCTTTGCCGGATAAAATAGCTGGAATTGCTTGTTCTTGTATGGGAAATGGCTTTTTGAAGCCTGATTGTTTTACAGTTTGTATTATATTTTGTGATAATCCTAATTTGTCGAATGACATATAATTGTTTTAAATGGGCACAAAGGTAGTTCTTTAAAATGTCAAATAGTATTATAACGGCTGACGGGCTGCCTGATACAGCGGGTGGCGAGGTACGAGCCAGTATTTTGTGCGCCGTGAATAAATGACCTTCTTTCTTTTTGCAGCGTCTTCTGCAACAAAAGAGACCGGCGTACAAAATACCATGCCTGCGGTAGCAGGAACTGAAGCTCAATTAAAATTCTAACGAAGAAAGCCCCAAAATAGATTGATCATTGAATATTTTACAATTGATAACATTTAATATGATATCTTTTTCTAAAAAGATTACCAATAAGAAATATATTTGCGACTGTTTAAAATATATAAATAAACCAGAGAGATTTATAGTATGCTTTTATTTGTTGCCTCACAATGGGGTTTGTTGATAGCTCAGTTAATGTTATCATTATCAATTTTGGTGGTGGTACATGAGTTTGGTCACTTTATTACAGCTAAATGGTTTGGTTGCAGAGTTGAGAAGTTTTACTTATTCTTTGATCCGTATTTTTCTTTGTTTAAGAAAAAAGTAGGTGAAACAGAGTATGGTATTGGCTGGTTGCCCCTGGGCGGCTATGTAAAAATATCCGGCATGGTGGATGAAAGCATGGATAAGGAGCAGTTGAACAAACCGGCTGAAAGCTGGGAATTCAGGAGTAAACCGGCCTGGCAACGTTTAATAATAATGCTTGGTGGTGTTATTATGAATATAATTACGGCTTTCGTTATTTATATGGCCATCTGTATGGTTTGGGGCATCAAATCTGTTCCGAATAACAGCCTGAAATACGGGATAGCTGTGCAGGATAGCTTGATGTATGATATTGGTTTTAAGAATGGTGACAAAATAAAATCTGTAAATGATCAACCAATTGAAGATTTCAACAAATTACCTTTAAAGCTGATTTTAGGGGATCATGCGGTAGTTGAGCGGGACGGTAAAGAAGAAACCATTGCATTACCGGAGAACTTTATAGGACAATTGGTTGAGAAAAAAAGAAACAGAATTCCTTTGGCAACTGTACGTGTGGAACCTTTAATATTATTTGTAAGTGATTCTTCTGGTGCCAAAACTGCTGGAATGAAGGTTGGCGATAGGATTGTGGCCATTGATTCTACACCGATCCGTTTTTTTGATGAAATAAAAACATTTGTACAACCTAAAAAGAATGATTCGGTATTGGTTAGTTATTTGAGAAATGGACAACAGTACAGTCAATCCGTGCTGGTGTCGGATGAAGGCCAGCTTGGTGTATTGGGAGCGGTTACTGCGCACCAATGCGATAGTTTGGGGTATGCCAAATTAGATACAACAAAATACGGCTTTTTTGCTTCAATACCGGCTGCTGCCGGACTGGCTAAAGAGAAACTGAGCAACCAGGTAGCTCAACTGAAGAAGATATTTTCTCCTAAAACGGGTGGCTATAAAGCTGTTGGTGGCTTTAAAAGCATGGCATCTATTTTTAATCCATACGAATGGGACTGGGAAGACTTCTGGACGATGACTGCGATGTTGAGTATTCTTTTAGCGGTAATGAATTTATTACCGATTCCTGCCCTGGATGGTGGTCATGTGGTATTTACATTAATTGAAATGATTACCGGCAGAAAACCTAACCAAAAGATACTGGAATATGCGCAAATTGCAGGTATGATTATATTATTGGCGCTGATGTTATATGCCAACCTGAATGACTTTTTCGGGTACGGAAAAGGCAGGTAACTGTTAATATTTTAGAAAATAAATAAGCCGGAAGAAAATCTTCCGGCTTATTTATTGGGGATCAGCATTTAATGCAACCAACAGCCTATATTATTTGTGGTAAGTTATTGCTTACTTAACGTGAGTTTTGGGTCCTGTTATTTAAAAATAGTAGGTAATCGCTCTAAAAAAGTATAAGCACATATCCCAGCAA
>JAQGEF010000019.1 GCA_027854065.1 Polluticaenibacter yanchengensis
ATAGGCTATAGATGTAAAGCTGGTAACAGCAAAGTCGAGTAGTACTAATAGCCCGTAAGCTTTAATATTATTTATTAGTTTAGGTACTTGTGAGTAGTGAAAAATGAAAAACAAGTTCTATATATTTTCGATATGATCTTATTATGAGAGAATGAGTAGTTAGCTCTGTTGCTGATGAAAGTTATCTTAAAGAATTTATGGTGATTATTCCAAGGGTGTCCACCTCTAACCATTCCGAACAGAGAAGTTAAGCCCCTTATGGCCGATGGTACTGCAAAGCAATGTGGGAGAGTAGGTAGTTGCCGTAATTATTGAGAGAGCCTCAGCTGCGAAGTTGGGGCTTTTTTGTGTCCGTAGGTGAACTGAAATATGAGATAATCCCGCAGATTGACGCGGATGTTCTGCGCAGATGTTCGCAGATGAACCCTGAAAGATCAGCGATCATCAGCTGATGTATTTTTTCTCTGCGATATCTGCGGAAAACGATGCAGTTTATATAGCAAGGGTGTTGATACATGAAGATGTTTGCTGCTCTGCGGCATTAATTTATCCTAAACCATAGATGGCAACGAACAAGACAATAATTATGGGGCAAATCCCGCAGATTGTCGCAGATGTTCTGCGCAGATGATCGCTGATGAACCCTGAAAAAACTGTTCAATCAATAATATAGCAAGGGGGGATGATAAGGATTACTACTGTATAAGGGCTGCCTGATGTGTGGGCAGGTGAGGCACGAGCCTGGTACGACGGCAGGAGTACGGAGCGCAGCGAACCCCAAAGCAGCAGGAACCAATGCTGAGAAGAAGGATTACTGCTGACAGCCCCAAATAAAAAAACAACCCGATCCCGGATTGTTTTTTTATATTCTGAGCATTTATGTAGGATTAAATAGAAATGTTGAATGCCTGGAATTTGATATTCCTTAAGAGTAACCTCTACAAAGTGTAACGGGTGACCAGCCTGTTATATTTTCAACTTTTTTACTCTTAACCAAAGACTGTTTATTGCCAATACAACATCACTGCCGCCCATAATTAAAGCGCCCATAGTGGGATGCAGATAACCGAGGGCGGCTACGGGTATGGCAAAGCCATTATATAAAAATGCCCAGAAGAAGTTTGTTTTAATAGTGAAGTTTGTTTCTTTTCCCAACATAATCGCTTCGGGTAAACTGCTCAATCCATTTCTTGTTAAGATGACGGATGCATTCTGAATGGCGATTTTTGATGCTTCTGCTAATGAAATGCTGATAGATGCTTTTGCTAAAGCCGGCGCATCGTTTATCCCATCTCCAACCATTGCGGTGGGTTTATCTGCATTTAAAGCGGTGATCTTTTCTAATTTTTGTTGTGGTGTTTGCCCGGCGAAAACTTCTTTTATTCCGAGCTGCTCTGCCACTACCTTACATTTATCAATCGTATCGCCGCTTAACATAACGGGTGTGATTCCTTTTACTTTACAAAAGTCTATGACTGATTTGGCTTCGGGCCGGATATCATCTGTAATATCTATCCAGCCAATTAGGTCGCCATTTTTTAAAACGTACAATTGATGCGACTTATCCTGATTACCGGTGAGCAGTTTATGTGAACCGATAGCGTATTCATTATTTTGAGTATCTTTTCCAATAACACCCAGCCCTTTTTCTTCTTTAACAGATAACCAGCGGACAGGCGTTTTTACATACCAGGCTTCTGCCACACTTTTTGCAATGGGATGTGTTGACATTTTTTCTAATGAATACACAATTTTTTTGAATTCGGATGCATCAATAGAGGTACTGAAATTGCTGATGGAGAATTTGCCGGTTGTTAATGTGCCGGTTTTGTCGAAGACGATTTGCTGTATGTGCTGGAATTGCTCCATTCGGCTGATATCTGTGTAGAGGATACCATTTTTAGCCGCACGACCCAAGCCTACAGCTATGGCTGCAGGTGTTGCCAGGCCTAAGGCACAGGGGCAGGCAACTACTAAAACTGCAATAGCCCTGATTAAACTGTTTTTAAAACCAATGTCACTAAGCCAAAGGTTACCGGCAAATGTGAGTATGGCAATCACGATAACGGCGGGTACAAATACCGCACTTATTTTATCCGCTAATTTTTGTACAGGCGGTTTTTCTGTTTGCGCTTTTGCTACCAACTGCAGCATACTGTTTAATACTGTATCTTTCCCTGTAGCCGTTACATAAGCTTTTACCGTTCCGTTGGCTATAATACTGCCACCAATCAAGTCATCGTTTTTTGATTTTGAAAGGGGAATACTTTCACCTGTAATAATGGCTTCATTTACTTCGGCATCCCCCCAGAGTATTTTACAATCCATTGGTACCTGCTCCCCGGATTTTATTAATATTAGGTCGCCAACTTTTAAATGAATATTCTCTACCGGAAAAATATTTTCATTATGGTCGCCGTCATAAGCAATCATATTGGCCATTACTACCTGTTGCCTGCCGAGTTGTTCTACCTCTTTTTGTGTTTTTCTTACAGTGAGGTCTTCCAGGTAATTACCAAAAAATACAATTGTAATGATGGATGCCGCTGTTTCGAAAAACATATAATCCAGGGGGTTGGTAGTTGTTAAGCCATACACGCTATATCCGAATGCAGCTACTGCACCCAGCGTAATTAATACGTTCATATTGGCAACGCCACTGCGTAAGCTGTTAACGGCACTTTTGCCAAAATACTCCATGCCAATGAGAAAAACCGGTAAAGTGAGGCCTAACTGTACCCAGGGATTCATTAACCAATGCCAGTGAAGGCCGGGTATCATGTGGAGCATTAAAATTAATGTAAATGGCAGCGTTATCCAGAAACGCAACATTAATCCTTTACCGGTATCTGATTGGTGTGAATGCCCGTGATGGCCATGTCGTGTCTCGTCGGCATTTGTATGTACTTTATACCCTAAGCCTTCTATCTTTTTGATAATATCTTTATAATCCGATTGTGCCGGTCTGTCTTCGAATAAAACATCGCCATTGATAGGATTAACAGAAACATTATTTAAACCGCTTTTTTCCAGAGTCTTGTGTACACTTAACGCACAATTGGCACAAGTCATTCCGTCAACTCTCCAATGTACTTTTTCCATATTGCAAAGGTAATTATAAGTAAGTAGAAATGAATAAAGAGATAGTGCTCAGCAAAATACACCGGGTTGAAACGTCGTCTATAAACAGGCCTGGTTAGAATTCCTTCGGTTATTGGTGTAATGATGACAGCCCCAAAAGAAAAAGCTGCTTGTATTGTATACAAACAGCTTTTTAAAATATCTTATATATAATTAGTGGGCAGATTCCTGGCCGTGTGCGGCTTCTTTACCATGTTCTTCTGTACCGTGACCGGCATCATGGCTGGCACCATGAGCGTGGCTGGTAGCAGGATATTTGTAAAAATTTTGCTCGTGAGAAGCGCTTTTGGTTAAGTCGAAGCTAAATAAAATAATGATTAATAAGCTTACAGCTACTAAAATGATACCGACACCATTTGTGTTTGTACCAAAGCCTTCTGCCGCATGATTATGATTATCGTGACCCATAATATTTTATAAATTTTTATGCAAGTGCAAACCTAAGACTTGCGCATGAATTAGACAAATAATGAGAATATTAATTTTACCTTTTTATGACAATTTGCCGGGCATGAACAAATAAATACTAAAAGCAGGCAAATATTGGTGTGGCATTAGTAATTTTGACAACAAATTTTTATATATCTAGTGGTATCCGTTTTCAAAGAAAGAAATATTTTACACATTCCTGTATTGTTGATTTTAGCAATTGTTTTGAAATTGAAATTTTTAGGCAATGGTGAAAAGTTTACTTTTTTTAAAAGCAATACGGATGGCATTTTACCTCAGTGGTTATTGAAAAATAATTTCTTTCACGGTAATACCGGGATGGTACAGGTATCCTCGTTCATTGCTATATTCATATCTGCCATACTTGCCAATTGGGTATTTACGAGTGGTAAACTGAGCCTGAAGAACAATATGCTTGGCGGGTTAAGCTTTATATTGCTTACTTCATTATTTCCGGCTACTAATTTAATGTCTAGCGCATTACTCACACTGCCTTTAATAATAATCTTATATGCACAGATACTAAAGCTTTACAACTTATCTAAACCAAACGGCACCATTATAAATATTGGCCTGCTGATGGGCAGTTTATATTTATTGTATCATCCGCTTATATGGTTACTGCCATGCTGTATTATTGGCTTATCTATCATGCGGCCGTTCAGGTTGAATGAGTGGTTCCTGTTAATATTCAGTATTTTAACGCCAGCTTACTTTTTACTTACCTACGAGTTCTTTACCGGTAACTGGCAGCCGGAACGTCATTTGTTACATTTTCAGTTTTCAAAAATAGCTTACCCGTCCAGGGTATGGGTAGCTTCCTTAAGCATTGCTGTTTTGTGGTGCATTATCGGTATCGGTTCATGGCTGGGATTCACCAGGAGAATGCTCATTCAATCCCGGAAAAACTGGTATGTACTTACTATATTCGGTATCCTGTTACTGCCAACTGTTCTGTTACCTTCACAAAGCATTAGCGAGGGCATTTATTTTATATGTTTTCCTGCCAGTGCATTCGCTTCTTACTCATTTATGAGCGATAAGAAAAAACTGGTACAGAACATTATATTCTGGTTACTGGTTGGGTTTATCCTTTTCCTGGGATGGTATTATTCTTAATAAAACTTCAAAAATTGAAGTATAAACGAGGGATTTATCTATTTTTTCTTATATTTACATTTATTTAACAACCGTAATTGCATTTTGTATAACATTTTTTGCATTTTTATTGTTGAAATTTTAACCACAATTTAATAAAATACCGCCTATAGCATTATTTCTACTTTTTTAAAAAATTTGTTTTTACTAAATTTTAATAGCAGAAATAATGTATATCTATAAACAAACCTCCGACAGCGAGCTTATTAAATTGTTTTCTGAAGGCAACGTGAATGCGTTCGAAGAACTAACGCTTAGGTACAAAGACAAAATATACTCATCTATATTTTATTTGGTAAAAGATAAATACCTGGCAGAAGACATATTTCAGGATGTTTTCTATAAAATCATTGATACGATCCATTCTAAAAAATACAACGACGAAGGGAAATTTGTCAGTTGGGCCATGCGTATAGCGCATAATATGTGCGTCGACCATTTTAGAAAAATCAAACGCAAACCTGTGATACATACTGGTGACGGTTTAAATGTTTTTGACTGGATACAGGTAAGCAACGACAATATGGAAGAAAAAATTATACGGAGTCAAAGCCATGACCGTATTACTTCATTATTATCGCAACTACCGGATGAGCAAAAAGAAGTCATCATTTTAAGACATTTTGCAGATCTGAGTTTTAAAGAAATAGCAGAACTGACCAATTGTAGCATTAACACTGCTTTGGGCAGAATGCGCTATGGCCTAATCAATCTTAGAAAGTTGATGACAGAGAAGCAAATTGCCATTTAAAGAAATGCAAAAACTCAACTTTATGATTACATTTCTTTAAATTGAACATATATTTGTATTCAGCTAACAAATGAATTATTTGTCACTTTACAAATCATCCGGCAGTTAGTAAAATATAAGGGTTTATAACGATTTCCCTGTCATATTAATAAGATTATACCGTTTACTTGTAAGGTGACACCAAATTGAGCTCATGATTTTTTAAAAATTATGAGCTTTTCTTTTTTAATTACTTTCATTAAAGAACTGCTGCACAGGAGGCCTGGCAATTAAAAAATTACATTAGCCTTAACGCTTAAAAATTTTCATTTAATTTATTGTAAATCAATAGTTTATTTGCTTTTTTTATGAATCATTGACAATATTTAGCCAGCAATCAATTTTATTTATACTTTTTTGTAGAATGGCGTTGTATCTTTGTAAATCCAATAAGAGCATTAATTTCCAATGGACAATACAGTAGAAATAGAAAATGAAGAAATAATCAGGACCATATCCACCGAATATAAATATGGTTTTGTAACAGATATTGAAGCCGATGAGGCACCGGTAGGTTTAAATGAAGATATTATCCGTTTTATATCCGCCAAAAAGAACGAGCCTGAATGGATGCTGGAGTGGCGCTTAAAGGCATATGCACACTGGCTGAAAATGGAAGAACCAAACTGGGCCAACATTAAATATCCGAAACCGGACTACCAGGGCATTATTTATTATTCCGCCCCTAAGCAGAAGAAAGAACTGAACAGCCTGGATGAAGTTGACCCTGAGTTACGTGCCACTTTCGAAAAACTGGGTATTTCATTAGACGAACAAAAACGTTTAAGCGGGGTGGCAGTTGATGCTGTTATTGACAGTGTTTCTATTGCCACAACATTCAAAAAAGAATTAGCAGAGCAAGGCATTATTTTTTGTTCCATAAGCGAAGCCATACAGGAACATCCTGAATTGGTACGCCAGTACCTCAGTTCAGTGGTACCTGTTACAGATAATTTTTTCAGCGCTTTAAACAGTGCGGTTTTCACCGATGGCTCTTTCTGCTATATTCCTAAAGGCGTAAAATGCCCGATGGAATTAAGTACCTACTTCCGTATCAATGCCAGCAATACCGGCCAGTTCGAGCGGACGCTTATTGTAGCGGACGAAGGTGCGTATGTCAGTTACCTGGAAGGATGTACCGCACCTATGCGCGATGAAAACCAACTGCACGCAGCAGTAGTGGAAATCGTAGCCATGGAAAATGCCGAAGTAAAATACAGCACCGTTCAAAACTGGTATCCCGGGGATAAAGAAGGTAAAGGCGGTATTTACAACTTCGTAACCAAACGCGGTATTTGTAAAGGCAATAATTCCAAAATATCCTGGACACAGGTTGAGACCGGTAGTGCAGTTACCTGGAAATATCCGAGTGTGATATTAAAAGGCGATAACTCTATAGGTGAATTTTATTCTGTAGCTGTTACCAATAACTACCAGCAGGCCGATACCGGTACCAAAATGATACACCTTGGTAACAATACCAAAAGCCGGATCGTAAGTAAAGGTATCAGTGCAGGATTTAGTCAGAACAGTTACCGTGGTTTAGTAAGTGTTAACAAAAACACGAAGAATGCCCGTAACTTCTCTCAGTGCGATAGCCTTTTGATTGGCGATAAATGCGGTGCGCATACATTTCCATACATCGAGGTGAAAAACAAAACTGCAGTAGTAGAGCACGAAGCCACTACCAGCAAAATTGGAGAAGACCAGTTGTTTTACTGCAACCAGCGCGGTATTGATACCGAAGCAGCTGTGGCATTAATCATTAATGGTTTTGCCAAAGAGGTAATGAACCAGTTACCAATGGAATTTGCGGTAGAAGCACAAAAACTACTGGCTATTAGTTTAGAAGGCAGCGTGGGTTAAGCCATGATGTTTTAATATTATAAAAAAGTCGCTCAAACGGGCGACTTTTTTTATTGTAATCCGGGGCTTTCGGCTTTCAGTAATACTTGTGAACATTTGTTCCGGCTGCTTTTGGGGTACCGCCACGTGAACTTTTCCGTGTTTTATACTTTCAGGGAATATTTTACCTTTTCATCATCCGCACGTGGCCGGTTCGTGCCTCACCGCCCAAAGCATCCGGCAGCCCTTCTGCAATTGTAACAATATTCAACTTCTTACATGTTTTATTGCATCCCTATCGCACTTTTTACTATTTTTGCCATAGTGAAATTTTTTGCCTTCATAATGAGTTGGTATATGATCGTACTGTCCATGGTACCATGTGACGATGTACCTGCTTTCACTAAAAATATTCAAACAAATATTCCCACTATTTCGGCCTGTACAGATATGCATGATAAACACAATCATATAGAAATGTGTTCTCCTTTATGCGCCGGCTGTACCTGTTGTGCTACCATTGTAGTAAATACACATTTTATCTGCTACAATATCAATTTACCGGTAAGCTATATAGAAAAAGTAGAAATAGATAACTCTCAGCCACTGCAGTATCGTGCAGCTACATTCTGGCAACCACCTAAAATATAATTTTTCAGTTTACAGATAGTTTAATAATGACATAACCTGATGCAACGGCATCAGGTTATGGGTGTATTTAATTAATTGATTGAAAAATTATGTTGAATAAAATTATATTATTCAGCATCAGGAACAAACTCATCATAGGTTTTTTAACGCTTATGCTGATCGTTTGGGGCGTTTGGAGTGCCTCTAAATTGCCGGTTGATGCTGTACCCGATATTACACAAAACCAGGTCCAGATCTTTTCTTATTCGCCAAACCTGGCAGCACAGGAAGTTGAACAGTATATTACTTATCCCATAGAACAAAGCATCGCTACTGTACCCCATATTACCGAAACGCGCTCTATTTCCCGTTTTGGACTATGCGTTATTACCGTGGTTTTCGATGAAGATATAGATATCTATTTCGCCCGTCAGCTTATAAACGAAAAGCTGAATGAAGTATCCGAAAGAATTCCAAAGCATTACGGAAAACCGGAACTGACACCAGTTTCCACTGGGTTAGGCGAAATATACCAGTATGTATTAAAAGTAAAAGAAGCCCAGGCGGATAAATACTCCGCTACGGAGTTAAGAACCATCCAGGATTGGATCGTTGCCCGCCAGCTTTATGGTATTCGCGGAGTGGCGGAAGTCAGTAGTTTAGGTGGTTACAAAAAACAATATGAAGTAGCTGTATCACCTGAGCGCTTACGTTCCATGGGTGTGAGCATTACAGATGTTTTTGATGCCCTGGAGAAAAATAACCAGAATATAGGTGGGGCATATATAGAAAAAAATAAGCAAGCCTATTTTATACGCAGCATTGGCGTCATTACCAGCCTGGAAGATATCCGGTCCGTAGTAGTAAAACAAAATATGGACGGTGTGCCCATCTTCATAGGAGATGTCGCAGAAGTACAGTATGGCAGTGCTATCAGGTACGGCGCACTCACCATTGACGGGAAAAGTGAAGCCGTAGGTGGTATCGTACTAATGTTGAAAGGTGCTAATAGTAATGAAGTTACTGAACTTGTAAAAAGTAAGATCGAGCAAATAAATAAGAGTCTGCCGGAAGGCATTACTATAGAACCCTTTTTGGAAAGGACATCCTTAGTAGAAAGAGCTATAAATACGGTTAAAAATAACCTGATAGAAGGTGCTTTAATAGTCATTTTTGTATTAATAATATTCCTCGGGAACATCAGGGCAGGCCTGATAGTAGCTTCCGCTATTCCGTTATCATTATTGTTTGCATTTGGCATGATGTATTTATTTGGTGTCAGTGCCAATCTTATGAGTCTCGGAGCTATTGATTTCGGGCTCATAGTAGATGGTTCACTTATTGTAGTAGAGGCAACTGTCCATCATTTAGGTATCAGGAAAAAAACTGCCAGGCTTACACAGTATGAGATGGATATGGAAGTATATGAATCTGCCGCTAAAATAAGAAGCAGTGCAGCATTAGGCGAAGTCATCATTATGATTGTGTATGTTCCCATTTTATCATTGGTGGGCATCGAAGGAAAAATGTTTAAACCGATGGCGCAAACGGTAGTATTTGCCATATTAGGCGCTTTAATATTATCACTCACTTATATCCCCATGATGTGCGCTTTAGCTTTATCTAAAAAAACGGAAACCAAAGAAAGTTTTGCAGATAAGTTAATAGCCCGGCTGCAGCGCTGGTATTCGCAGATCATCCATAAAGCAATTACAATAAGAAAAACAATCGTAGCAGTCACCGTTTCAGCTTTTATAATATCAGTCATCATGTTCTCCAGGATGGGAGGAGAGTTTATACCACAGTTACAGGAAGGTGATTTCGCATTTCATTGTATCCTGCCGCAGGGAAGTTCCCTCAATCAAAGCATCAGAACCAGCATGCAGGCAGAACGCATTATCAAATCCTTTGACGAAGTGGAAATGGTAGTAGGCAAAACAGGTACAGGAGAAATTCCTACAGATCCCATGCCGCCGGAAGCAACCGATATGATCATTGCTTTAAAGCCTAAAAGTGAGTGGAAAAGAGATATCAGCTATAAAGAATTAGCAACTGAGATGATGGATGATCTGAAAATTATTCCCGGCGTATTTTTTGAGTCCACACAGCCTATCCAGATGCGTTTTAATGAGTTAATGACAGGTGTAAGGCAGGATGTGGCCGTAAAAGTATTTGGAGAGAATATAGATACCCTGGCAATGTTGGCTCAAAAAGTGTCAGGTGTTATTGCCACTGTAAAAGGAGCTACCGCACCGCAGGTAGAGCGTACCGCCGGGCTGCCGCAAATATCGATAGAATACAACAGGGTACGCCTGGCAGGGTATAATTTATCCATAGACGATGTCAACAGGTCAGTTAATACCGCCTTTACAGGTGCAGTTACAGGTTCCGTGTATGAAAATGAGCGTAACTTTGACCTGGTAGTACGCCTGGATAGTGCGCACAGAAGCAGCTTAGATAATGTCGGCAACCTTTTAATAGCCACTCCCAATGGTAACCAGGTTCCATTGTCGCAAATTGCCAATATCTCCATCAAAGAAAGTGCTGCACAAATCAGCCGCGAAGGTGGTAAAAGAAGAATCGTGGTCGGGTTTAATGTAAGCGGGAGAGACGTGCAATCTGTAGTAACAGAGATCGAGGATAAACTGGACAGAGCAGATCTGTTACCGGCCGGCTACACTTATGAATATGGCGGCAGTTTTGAGAATTTAAAAGAAGCTTCTGCCAGGTTATCCATTGCTGTGCCTATAGCGCTATTCCTGATTTTTATGTTATTGTATTTAACCTTCCATTCTGTAAAACAGGCATTGCTGATATATACCGCTATCCCGATGAGTGCCATTGGTGGAGTGGTCGCATTATATTTAAGAGACATGCCGTTTAGTATTAGTGCCGGTGTTGGTTTCATCGCATTATTCGGGGTAGCAGTACTGAATGGTATTGTGCTCATCAGTACATTTAATCAATTGGAAAAAGATGGTATTAAAGACGTATTTGAGCGGGTTTATAAAGGAACAGAAATGCGTTTGCGGCCTGTACTAATGACAGCAACAGTTGCTTCTTTAGGCTTTCTGCCAATGGCAATAAGCACCGGTGCTGGTGCTGAAGTACAAAAGCCCCTTGCAACCGTAGTAATCGGTGGTATTATAACAGCTACTTTTTTAACACTTGTATCGCTGCCTTGTTTATACATCATTTTTAGCAAGCGTAAAAAGCTGGCGCCAAAAATGACTTTACCGGTTATTTTACTGGCAATGCTGGGTATAAGCAATACTGCCGGCGCCCAGATACGAATAGCACCGGATGCAGCCGTGGATACCGCCTTCAAAGCAAATTTGAATTTTACAGTCGCCGGTAAATCCATAGCGCACGCACAAGCATTGACTAAATCCGTAAGTATCGTTAATAAAACAGGTGTATTCGTGGAAAATGAAGACTTAAGACCATCGGATAATAAAGGTATTATGAAGATTGGTATTTCACAATCCGTAGAATGGCCAGGCCTGTATGCTGCCAGGAAAAACTATCTTACTGAGTTGGCAACGCTTCAGCAAATGAATATTGATGTGCTTAAAGCCAGGATAAAAAGAGATGTTCATACCAGCTATTACCAGCTTTGGTTCTTGCAGGATAAAATAAAACTTTACCGGCAACTGGATTCCATCTATTCTTCGCTGTACAAAGCCGCGGATTTAAGAGTAAAAACAGGAGAGGCAGCCGGGTTGGAAAGAATAGCAGCCAATGTCCAAATGAAAGAGACCCAGGTATTGGCCAGCCAGTTACAAAAAGGACTGGAAGCAGAGCAACTTCAGCTAATGATGTTGCTGAATGCCGGTGAAGCCATATTGCCCCTTAATAGTGATCTGCAGAAAATGGCACTCAATATCCGGCTGAAAGATTCATCTGTGCATCCTGAAGTTAATTTTCAATTGCAGGATGCAAAATCCAAACTCAGTGAAATTGATATGATAAAGCAGGAACAAAAGCCGGACTTCTCAGGTCGTTTTTTTAGCCAGCGTTTATGGGGTGCTAAAGACCCGTTCACCGGTTTTTCAGTATCGGCGAATATCCCGATTTTCAACAGGGGCGCAAACCAGCAAAAAATAAAAGCGGCAGAGTTTAATTACCAGGCGTCCGTTGCCCAGGCCGATGTGTTAAAGCAACAGTTTTCAACGCAGGTGTACCAGCAGCTTCAGATTATTCAGAAACACCAGCAACAGTTAAGCTTTTACGAAGAAGTTGGTTTGAAGCAATCTGAAGAAATAATAAAAGCTGCTACCCTCAGTTATAAAAGCGGAGAGATCAGTTATGCGGAGCTGACCCAGTTCATGAGCCAGGCAGTGAATACTAAACTGAATTATTTAGAAACTTTAAATAACTATAATCACGCAGTGGTTTTATATCAATATTTACAAAACGATTAATTATGTTCAAATACTTTTTTTATATATTCATTTTGCTGTTGGCAGGTTGTGCCTCTAATAATAACGATGACCACAGTCACGATGCAGCAGATACTAAGACTGCCAATGCAGCAGCCGAAGGGAAAACGGGAGAATCTGTTCAGTTAACCAAAGCGCAAATGGGTGCTGTAGAAATAGAGCTTGGTGAAATAGTGCCGAAAGCAATTGCCAGTACCCTGGAAGTTACCGGTGTATTAAAAGTACCCAATGCTTATAAAGCGTTTGTGACGCCATTGTATAGCGGTGTAGTAAAAGACATCTATGTACACGATGGTATGCAGGTAAAAAAAGGACAGACACTGGCTATTATCAGTAATCCCGAACTCCTGCAAAAGCAGCAGTTACTGCAACAGGTAAATGCACAGATTGCTTTAGCCGAGATAGAGTATAAAAGGCAGCAGGAACTGGTAGAAGGGAATGCGGCACCATTAAAAAGAATGCAGCAGGCACAAACTGAACTGGCGACTTTGCGTTCACAAAAATCAGGATTAGAACAACAGTTAAAAGTTGTTGGCGCATCTTATAAGTATTCTTCAACATTCCCGGTAGTAGCCCCTATCAGCGGAGTGATCAATCATGTGAAAGCGCAGATCGGGTCAACTATAGACGGTATTTCCCCAATAGCTGAAATTGTTGACAATAGTGAACTTCACGTGGATCTGCATATTTTTGAAAAAGACCTGCCGCTGTTAAAAGTAAACCAGGCTGTTACTTTTCAGTTGACAAACAATCCTCAAAATACCTACAACGGGGTTATAGCCACAGTGGGAGGGGCATTTGAACATGAAAGTAAAACCGTAGCGGTACATGCTGATGTGGTTGGCAATAAAACCGGGTTAATAGATGGTATGAATACCATTGTTCAGGTAATACTTGACTCTTCTAAAGTGGTACCGGCAGTGCCTAATGAAGCCATTGTAAACTGGGGTGGCCAGGATTATATTTTCGCTGTTAAACAAACAGATTCTACTAATTTTAAATTTCATCCTGTTCCAATTTCCAAAGGACGCAGCCATGCGGGATTTACCCAGATCACCATAATCGGCAGTAATAACGCACCTAAAAACATCGTGATTAAAAATGCCTTTTTTGTACAGGCTGCTTTGCAGAGTACAGATGATGGACACGATCATTAAATAAAATATTCTATAAAAAATGCCTGCAATTAAGGCAGGCATTTTTATAGATCAATTTCAGCGCTCTTTTAAGTCAGGCTGTTTACCTGATAGCTGCACTGCATACCAATTTCAACAGCATTGTAATGTGTTTCTGTTTCTTGCCTGCATGTTACCAGCTGCCCACATCTCCGGCAGGTCTTTAGCCATTCTTATCTATAATAATGAATAGTCGGGCATTGCTTTAGGCGGGTGGAATTACCCGTCTGAATCGGTAAAGGTAATAGCAAGTTCTGTTGTAAATAATACCTGCTTTAAGAATGATTACAAGAAAAGCTTTATGGGAGAATTGTACTTGTCTTATAGTGAGAACTGCTCTGTGCAGAACAATATCTTTTATACTTCGGACGCCAGAACTTTATGCTATGCAGAACTGGGGCAGCCGGGTCTGAGTTTTAACTACAACTTGTTTTACAGTGATAATAACCCTGCAACTATTTCTGCTGAATGGAACAATGTTTATTATGGTTCTTTAAGTACATTGTTTGCAGCTACAAAGACGAATCAAAATAGTATGGTCGCAAATCCAATGTTTATAAGCACTGTTCTGGCCAACCCCGATTTTCATTTGAAACCAGGTTCTGCTGCTATCAATAAGGGCAACCCGTTACACAATAATGCCACGCAAACCATTACCGTTATCGATAACCAGCTACGATATAATGATACAGTAGATTGTGGTGCTGATGAATTTTATACTGCGCAAAAAGTTTATTTTTTTACAGGAAACGGCAACTGGGATATCAGTAGTAACTGGTTAAATAAACTAATGCCTCCAAGCCCCATAAATAGCGGGGAGCAAATATGGATAACGCCTGTAAAAAACGGTCATTGCATTTTAAACAGGGAGCAGGTTGTGAATAGGGGTGCTTCTGTAATTGTGTGTAAGTATGCTGATTTTAAAATACCGGTTGATATGATTATCCGGTAGAAAATGCCATAGTTTACATAAGTGAATTTTATTGCTGAATATTGATTCAAATGTTGAGGGGCTGCGGGGGCTGGAGGGCCTGGTACGACGAAGGAGTACCGAGCGTAAGCGAGCCCGGACGCGCCCGGACTGAAGCTGAAGTGCAATACAAAAGGCGATAGCCCCGAAACAAAAAACAAATGCCGCATCCGGGTGAAAGTTTCTTTTAAATAGAAATTGGGTTTAAATACTATATTTGCTGCGAAAATTGGTTCCGGGAATGATTGCAAACATTAACGGATTAAATGGGAATTTGGTGTAAATCCAAAACTGTCCCGCAGCTGTAAAAAGCACTCGTAAGAGAACAGTTTATCAGATTTTTTAGTCACTGTATTTATTGTAGAATATGGGAAGGCTTGATAAAATGTGCTTTAAGTCAGAATACCTGCCAACTTTTGTTTTATGCGCTTTCGTGGACAAAAGCAGTATAATGATGTCAAAATAATTATTGCAGCAGGTTTGATTGTTTGTTTTGTTTTTTTGCATTTTCATTATTTAGATTAATTGTCTGTTTGAAGCGTGTTATATCAATGCTTAAGAATTAATTTAAACAATGATTATGATACGTATTTCTACTAAAATTTCTGTGCTTTTACTGGCACTTTTTGGTTGGGCGAATGCTTCTGTTGCCCAGAACCTGGTTCCCAACGGAGACTTTGAGGCATTTAAATGTCCGACCACCTACACCGGCTTTGCGCTGCAGGTATCTACCAATATGCCATACTGGTATTCTGGTAACTGTGCGAGTCCTGATGTGTTTTCTAATTGTGGCGTAGCTACCGGTGGAAACAGGACATTGGCGCCGGATGTCATTTTCGGCTACCAGTACGCGCGTTCCGGCAATGGCTTTATGGGCCTGGGTTTTTACAGTGGCTGGTTCGAATATATGGGTACTAAATTAAAGCAGCCATTGGAGGCCGGGGAAGTGTATAAAGTGTCTTTCTGGGTGGCTTGTGCAGATAATATGGTGTGGGCAGCAGACCAGATAGGTGCTTATTTCTCAACATCCCTGGATAGCTGTGTAAGTGGTTTTAGCGGGCCGGTCTTTAACTATACACCGCAGGTAGTGAATGAAAAAGGCCGTTTTTTAACCGATACTGTCTGGACAGAAATAAAAGGCGAGTTTGTGGCTTCGGGTGGTGAGGAATATCTGACATTAGGTTATTTCAAGCCAATTGTACTTGCTGATTTTTACAAATTTCCAGATCCGGGAAATGGATTGAAAGCCAAAGCAAATCCTAACTATCAACCTACGGTAAATGGAACAGGTACTGCTACAAGTCCTCGCGCTTATTACTACATAGATGATGTGGTGGTAGAAAAACAAAATAGCTTACCGGTACAGTTTAAGCAATTAAATTACGAAGTATTGGCGAACGCAACAAAGCTTACCTGGGCCACTGCATCAGAAATTAATAACTGCGAATTTGTTATTGAAAAATCCAATGAAGGGGCCAGCTTCAAAACAATCGGATCTGTGAAAGGTGCCGGAAATAGTAGCATTGAGCTGAGCTATTCTTTTACTGATAATGGGTTGAATACCGCGGTATCTTACTACAGGATAAAGCAAGTGGATTGTGATGGAAAATATGCTTACAGCAATATTGTAAAAGTGCTTAATAAAAGTAATACCATAAAAATATATCCGAATCCTGCTAATCAATACCTGGTAGTAGAATTACCTGCGGATGAAAAATCTGCGGTAGTTAATATTTATAGTATTGATGGCAAGCGCGTCCATTCATTAACAGTAGCGGGGACTCAACCAAGAATTGATATATCGCAATTACTTTCCGGCTCTTATTTCATTAACGTCACATCTAAAGGACAGCATTATAGTCAAAAATTCGTAAAAGAATAGGATGACATTAAGAGGCATTATTCTATGTGTAATAATCACCTTGGCCGGCAGTTTGAAATTGCCGGCCCAATGTGGTGGTTTGGATATTATCATAGCTAATGATCAGAGCGGTTCGGTGGATAGTCATGAAAATGCATTAAGCAGAAGTTTTATTGCCGAATTTGCCGCAGAAATGCCGTTAGGCGTTGCAGCCGGCGAAAACAGGATTGCGATTGCAGACTGGGAGGCAGGGTCCCGTTACCTTCTCTGTGATTTTCCTGGTGCCGGTCAGGGGTTTACCACTCATTTTAGCGATGTGTATCACTATAGCAAAGCACCAAGAGTACTTACCGGTGGTACTTCCATTCATCTCGCCCTTCAGCAAAGTTTTAATTTTCTCAATAAAGATACACTGGCCAACCGGCAGAAGGTTTTATTGCTCATTACAGATGCCGGTAATACTTCGGATGAGGATGCGGTGCTGGCACTGGCGGAAGAAATCAAAAGTACAGGTATTTACATTGTTGTACTGGCGGTAGACGAAGCTATCAGTAATACATTCTTGGAACAGGTAGCTTCTACCGGCGGTTTTTTTTACGCAAGAGATTATTTACTCCTTTCCTCTAAAGTAGCGGATTATACCAAAAGTATGGTTGATGCTGCGTGTAAAGGCAATATGCCCGCGGTTAATTTAAAAGTAACGCTCAACAGGTTTGATGCTTATAACTGCCTGCCCGGCCCCGGAAATTATTACCTGGAAATGGATATTGTAAATGTTGGGATCCTGGCATGGGACGCACCTGTTGCTATTTCTGTGTTCAATAAAAGCATTTATGAATTTGGTGCCCGGCTGGTCGATGTTCAGTACACAGACCGTATCAGGATAGAAACAGGGGAAAAGATAACGGTGAAAATTCCTGTTCCTGAGTTAGCAAAGTGGAAAACCGCCTCTGTTATTATAAATGTGGATGGCATTAAATATCCTTTGGTGCAACCCTTTTACGCCGTTGCTTATAAAAGCAATATGGTGGACCCGTTGGAGTTAAATATTCATAATAATATTAGCGAGGCAATAGAAAGGGTGGATGGGGAAGGATGTGTGCCAAAATCCACCGTGATTGTAGATGTTACGGGGAATAGCCTGCCTTGTACGGATTCCATTATTTATAATGTCAAAATATGTAATGATGGCAATGTGGATGTGCTATTAGAAGACCTTACGCCAATTGCCGATGAACCACTGGAACTGGTAGCAATGGCATCCCGTTTGGATAGTACAAAAAGCAATTTCCTTGCCACTTATTTTGGAGGTGTATTAAATGATGTGGCTTATGGTATGGCCGTAGATGCAAAAGGGTTCATCTATGTAACCGGGCAAACGAACAGTACAACAAATATTGCTACTCCTTATGCATTCCAGGCAAAGCCTGGTGGCGGCAGCGATGTTTTTGTGGCCAAATTCGATAAGAAACTGAAATTAATATGGAGCAGTTATTTTGGAGGAACAGGCAATGATATTGCTTATGACATCGCATTAGATAATAATGGATTCTTGTATGTAACAGGAGAAACATCTTTAAGTACCGGGTTATCTACTGCAGGTGCTCATCAAACCAAAAATAGCGGAAGTGTGGATGCGTTTGTTTTTAAAATGAGCGTGGATGGCCAGATGGTATGGAGTTCTTATTTTGGTGGCGAACAGGCGGATTACGGGCGTTCAGTAAAAGTGGATGATAAGGGCTTTGTGTATATAGCAGGTAATACGTCCAGCAACACCGGTATCGCATTCAATGCGAAACACCAGGATCGCTTTGGCGGCGGTAATGCGGACGCTTTTTTATGCCGGTTTAATAGCGACGGCGCATTGTTGTGGAGTACCTATTTTGGCGGTGAAGCTATTGAGAGTGGTTTCGGCCTGGCTTTAGACGCCAAAGAAAACATATACCTTACCGGATTGACTTCCAGTACGCGGTCAGTCGCTTTTAATGCCAGGCATCAGGCCATTAAAAATTCAGGCAATGATGCCTATATAGCAAAGTTCAGCAATGAAGGCAGTATGCTCTGGAGTACTTATTTTGGCGGAGAGAATAATGATAACGGTATTGCTGTTGCGGTAGATAAAAATGATAATGTTTATTTGTCCGGCAATACATCCAGCAATAATAATATAGCCACTGTAAACGGCTTTCAGAATGTAAAATCGGGCGGGACGGACGCATTCATGGCAAAACTTAATGGCGATGGGGTATTGGTTTGGGGCAGTTATTACGGCGGCAGTGAAACTGATAATGTAAGAAGGGTTTTAACAGATGCTTCGGGGAATGTGTTTTTTAGCGGTACTACCTACAGCAGTAATCTTCCTGATGTCGTTTTGCTGAACCGCAAATTTGCCGGTGGTGCAGATTATTTCGTTGCAAAAATAAATACCAGTGGCAGCCTGGAATATTCCGGTTATTATGGTGGCGCAAATAATGAGATCCAGAATGCTTTTTGCCTGGATGCTTTTGGAAATATTTATCTCGCAGGCTCTTCCAATTCTTTTGACATTGGGTCTGACTACGTACATCAAACTGATTTTGCAGGCGGCAATGATGCCCTGATCTTTAAAATTGAAAATAATGCCGAGATCCTTTTAAAGGCCGGGACTTGTGTAAGTGTCAATTATTTATACCGCACACAATCCAGGACCATTGACACTTACGATTTTTCTGTAAACGTCAATGCGGCATACCGGAACGTAGGCGGACGCGTACCCGATGTATTACCCGATGCCAATGGGTTTGATGGTAGCCGGCATGCAACAGATGATGTGGTTTATAATCCGGGTAAAAAAGATTGTCCGGTTGGAGAAAAGTTAACGGTTGATATAAAGTTTAAACATCCAGGTAACTGCAATATTGATGAACTATCTGTAATGGAAATCCGTATTAATAACAATACCGGTATTGTTCTGACGGATTTACTCATGGATATAGGATTGACCAATCACAATAATGGTTTTGCAGGGGAACTAAACTCGGGTAATACATCCTTTTATTTTAGCCAACCTAATAAACTATCACCGGCTTATCCTTTTTTGAATAATGCTTTCCTGGGAAAAGATCAGGTCATTAATCTTCCTGTATATAGCTTGCCAATTGGTGAAACAATACTACAGGTGAACGTTTACCAGCAACAAGGGAATTATGAAGTAACTGTTGCTTTGAAAAATTTACCGGAATTAGTGGCAGGTAAAAAACAAACTGGTGATACCGTCAATGTTTACAGCAGTAATTATGTTTTGCCGGAAATCGTATTCCCACAAGTACCGGCAGCTATCAGTCTTAACGATATACTCATAATAGATAACGTACAACTCACCAATACTGTAGAAGTAGAGTGGGTGAGCCAGAGCACCGGGAAAGTATCTGAATACCTGAGCCCGGATAAGAAAACGACAATGCTTCATTATACACCTGGCGCGAAAGATATTGCTGACGGTCTCCTTCAATTATCATTAAGCGCCAAAAGTGCCGGCGGCTGTATTGTACTAAAACAGCTAACGGTGAACATTACTGATGTGGCATATGATTTTGGCGATGCCCCTCTGTCATATGATTACAATGCATTACAAACAGCTATTGTAGCCGCTTCTACTACCAGGGAAGGGTTGCATATAGGTAACCTGCCTCCGGGCACCGAGCCGCAAAAAAAAGTCAGCGATTTTGCAGATGGCGATGGCGTAGAAGAGGACGGTGTAGGTAGCAATACCTGCGCGTTTGTAAAGGAGATTAACGGTAAATACAGTCTTTATGTAACGGCGACCAATACAACAGCTGATACCGCCTATTTAAAAGCATTTGCAGATTGGAGAGCCAAAGGGGATTTTACCGCGCCTGAAGACCGGAGTACCAATACCGTCACCGTGTTGCCCGGTACGCCTGCGCAGGTGTACCAGTTAAAGTTCACATTTAATGATATTACTTCTGCACATAAATTTATTCGACTGAGATTATCAACTGATTCCCTGGCGGTACAAAAACCTTATGGAAGAACAATCGCCGGGGAGGTAGAGGATTTCTATTTGGCCATTCTGGAAAAAGCAATGTCAGAGAATAAAGTGGCTATTTGTGCCGGGGACAAAGTAATCGTCGGAAGCAGTGTGTACGAGTTCCCCGGTGTTTATACAGATATACTGCATACGGTCAATCATTGTGATAGCACTGTGGTAACAATTATTACATATGCCCCTAATTGTACAATAGCCAATTGCGATATACAATTTCCCAATGCTTTCACGCCTAATAACGATGGCAGCAATGATGTGTTTAAGCCTTTGAATGTATGCGAGATCCTCAGTCAGTACCAGCTCAATATTTTTGACCGCTATGGCAACCGTGTGTTTGCTACCAATAATAAATACGCAGTATGGGATGGCAACACCAACGGGCAAAGAAACCAGTCAGGCACTTTTGTATGGCATTGCCGGTATGTCAATGGTGAGGGGAAAACTGTACATAAAAAAGGCACAGTCATACTTATCCGGTAATTTTTTTAATATTGATTATTTGGGGCTGTTGGGAATGGAAGGTTATTCAGCATCAGTGCCGGCTGCTTTGGGGTATCGCCACGTGCGCTATTCAGGGAAAAGTCCCAATGGCAGTTTTATACTGGTTGATTGACAGGCACGTGGCCGGTTCGTTCCTCACCGCCCAAAGTATCCGGGAGCCCGTCATCTGCATCCTTCTAATCGGCCATGCACAGATTCCTATCTGTTTATTGTAAAAAAAAATACACTGTAATGCACTATATAGTTGTACAGCAGAGTAAATAACTCCCCGGATTACAATGACGCCATTAGTCAGCCGGTACAACGCCCTTCTATCTTGAGATCAGACATAGTCTGCACCATGTTAACCGGCTATGAAAGCAGAAACCTGGTAGCTATAAAATGCATTATTTGTACGGCAGGAATTTCGTAACAATTTATTTAATGATTATATTAATGATTATCATTGTCTTATATCCTTTCTAAACAACTAATTCCGGTTTGTTTTAGTAATTTATTTAAATGTATATTTTATTGATAATCATTATATTGTATCACTATTCAGGATCTACCTGATATACCCGGAAAAAAAATATAAAAAAAAAGGCTGTAAAAAGTTGTTTGTATCAAGAAAATGTGCATTTTTGCAACCGCTTTTACAGAGAGGCTGTTCTAAAAACAGCAATAATGTAAAAAAGTTCTTTAAAAGATTAAAAGATAAAACTGAAAAGTTTTTTTGAAAAAAAATTTGGTGGTTTCAAAAAAGATATTACCTTTGCAATCCAAAATCAAACGAAACGAGTTTTAAATCAATGATTTAGAGAAAGTTTTAAGGATTTTAAAGGTTTGAAATTAATAAGCCGAAGTAGCTCAGTTGGTAGAGCAACTGATTTGTAATCAGTAGGTCGGGGGTTCGACTCCCTTCTTCGGCTCCAATTTTTTTAAGAACTTAGGGTAGTTGGCCGAGTGGTTAAAGGCGACAGACTGTAAATCTGTTCACTCACGTGTACGGAGGTTCGAATCCTTCACTGCCCACACAAACTTTTAGAAGTAGCTGACATTTTTGGTCAGCTATTGATGTTAAGGTTTATCAAATTAAATAATGCGATTGTCATTTAACCATTTCAATTGTCATTGTTTATATAACAAGCGGAAGTAGCTCAATTGGTAGAGCGATAGCCTTCCAAGCTATAGGTTGCGGGTTCGACCCTCGTCTTCCGCTCATAACAAGTTTAGTTGAAAATTGAATTGGATTAACTAATGTTCTTTTAACTATTCCTTGAATTTAAAACAGTTTAAAAGCCGTTGTAGCTCAGGGGTAGAGCACTTCCTTGGTAAGGAAGAGGTCGAGAGTTCAATTCTCTTCAACGGCTCGTTAGAAACTTTGAAATATTTTAAATGATTCAAACAATTTAAGTATTTCAGGTTTCAAAGTTTGAATTGAAGTTTCAAATGACAACGTCCACATTTGTTGTATTTGAAATGAGCAATTTGAAAAATTTGGTCAATTACACTACAACAAAAAACAAATACAATGGCAAAAGAGACCTTTAAGAGGGAGAAACCTCACGTAAACGTAGGTACCATTGGTCACGTTGACCATGGTAAAACAACTTTGACTGCTGCGATTACTACAATCCTGGCTAACAAAGGTTTAGCGCAAGCAAGAAAATATGATGATATCGATGGTGCTCCTGAAGAAAAAGAGCGTGGTATCACTATCAACACTGCTCACGTTGAATATCAAACTGATAATCGTCACTATGCACACGTTGACTGTCCAGGTCACGCTGACTATGTAAAAAATATGATCACTGGTGCTGCTCAAATGGATGGTGCAATCCTTGTGGTAGCTTCTACAGATGGTCCAATGCCTCAAACTAGAGAGCATATCTTACTTGCTAAACAAGTAGGTGTTCCTAAGATTGTGGTTTTCATGAACAAAGTAGATTTAGTAGACGATCCTGAATTGTTGGATTTAGTTGAAATGGAAATCCGTGATTTATTAACTACTTACGGTTTCGATGGTGACAACACTCCAATCATCAAAGGTTCTGCTTCTGGCGCTTTAGCCGGCGAAGCTGAATGGGTTGCTAAAATCGACGAATTAATGGAAGCAGTAGATACTTATATTCCACTTCCTCCACGTTTGGTTGATTTACCATTCTTAATGTCTGTAGAAGACGTATTCTCTATCACTGGTCGTGGTACTGTAGCTACAGGTCGTATCGAGCGTGGTCGTATCAAAGTTGGTGAGCCAGTAGAAATCGTTGGTTTACAAGCATCTTCTATGAACTCTACAGTAACTGGTGTTGAGATGTTCAAAAAACTTCTTGATGAAGGTGAAGCTGGTGATAATGCAGGTTTATTATTACGTGGTATTGAGAAATCTCAAATCCGTCGTGGTATGGTAATCGTAAAACCAGGTTCTATCACTCCTCATACTGAGTTCAAAGGTGAAGTTTACGTATTATCTAAAGAAGAAGGTGGTCGTCACACGCCTTTCTTCAACAAATATCGTCCTCAGTTCTATTTCCGTACAACTGACGTAACTGGTGAGTGTATGCTTCCAGAAGGTACTGAAATGGTTATGCCTGGTGATAATGTTAACTTACACGTTACATTAATTCAACCAATCGCTATGGAAAAAGGTCTGAAATTCGCTATCCGCGAAGGTGGTCGTACCGTAGGTGCTGGTCAGGTTACTGAGATTATCAAATAATTTTGATATCTTTGATAAATATCAATAACTGAGGATTAACTTCCTCAGTTATTATTCTACGGGAATAGTTCAACGGTAGAATAGAGGTCTCCAAAACCTTTGATCAGGGTTCGAATCCTTGTTCCCGTGCTTCATAACAACATTTAATAATGTGATGCCATATATGCGCAATGTATAGTTGGCATCACTTTATCAATTTTAGAATATAATAATTTTATGAGTAAAGTTGCCAATTATTTTCGCGAAAGTTGGAAGGAATTGATTGAAAGAGTTACCTGGCCTACCTGGAACGAATTGCAGCAAAGTACGGTTATTGTTTTGATTGCTACTATCATCATCACAATCATCATCTCTATAATGGACTTCGGTTCCCAGGTTGCTCTAAAATTTATTTACTCTCTTTTCAAGTAATTAATGGATAATTTAAATAACAATATCACTTCTACAGAAGAACAACCATCAGCACCTCTGCAGGATACCAAATGGTATGTATTGCGTGTGGTGAGTGGTAAAGAACGTTCTGTAAAAGAGTATTTGGATAAGGACGTTGTACGCCAGGGATGGGCAGATGATATTAAGCAGGTTTTCTTACCTATGGACAAGGTTTACAAGGTTCAGAACGGTAAAAAAGTAATGCGCGAAAAAAACTTCTATCCCGGGTATGTATTTATGGAAGTGGTGGATGGTAAGTTGCACGATGATATGGTGCAGCATATCAGCAATATTTCCAATATCATGCACTTCCTTACAGACGGTAAAGGCTCGAAAGGACGCATTATCTCTCTTCGTAAATCGGAAGTGAATAAGATGTTAGGTAAAATGGATGAAATGGGCGAGCAAGATGGTATGACATTGAGCGAACCATTCATTATTGGCGAAACCATTAAGATTATTGATGGTGCTTTCAACGATTTCAACGGTGTTATTGAAGAAGTAAACGATGAAAAGAAAAAACTGAAAGTAATCGTAAAAATATTTGGTCGTTCTACACCAGTGGAACTGAACTATATGCAAGTTGAAAAATTAGCGTAATAAACATATTATTAAATAAGGGTTGAAGATATTTTATCTCAACCCTTATTTATTTGTTATATAATTGTAGTGTATAAAAAGAGGTGTTGATATTAAAAAATCAATACCTCTTTTATTTTATTCACCTTTAAACATCGGTGCGCGTTTTTCTAAAAAAGCGTTGATGCCCTCTTTAAAGTCCTTGGTGGAGCCGGCTTTCTTTTGTAAATGGTCTTCCAGGTTCAGTTGAGAGTATAAGCTACTGTTGCCCTGGCTGGCCTGTAATGCCTGTTTAATGTAGGCAATAGCCTGGGTAGGGGAGTTTGCTAACTTTTTCACTATTCTGTCAGCTTCCTCGTTAAAATGTGCCGCATCGAACGATTTATAAACCATACCGATATTGGCAGCTTCTTTTCCTGTTATTGTTTCTCCCAGCATCATCAGACCGGCTGCACGCTGCCAGCCAATAGCCCGCGGTAAAGTGTGGGTACCTCCGCAATCCGGTATCAGACCGATCTTAATAAATGCCTGGCTTATAGTAGCGCTGTCACTAACAATCACAATATCACAAGCCAGTGCCAGGTTTATACCTGCTCCTACCGCTGCCCCTTGTATGCCCGCTACTACAGGCTTATTCATGCTTTTTATACGCTCAATAATAGGCACATAATGTTCCGCAAGTATCCTGTCCATACTTGGGCCTTCCGGATCCAGTACTTCGGATAAATCCTGACCCGAGCTAAAAGATTTTTCATTTCCCGCAATATAAATAACCCTTACCTCGGGGTTGGCAGCAAAGCTATCTAACGCATTTTGTAATGCTATAGACATTGTTCTGTTAAATGCATTGTGTTTTTCGGGACGGTTAAAAGTAATATAGCCTACCTGCTCTCTTACCTCAAATAAAATGGTACTCATTTCACACAGTTTAATTTTACAATCGTATTATTTTCGTTATATATAAAGTTACGGCCATTTTTAATTGAAAGTTCTTTTATGCAACTTTATACGTTAATTTACCAATTCATTAGTGAATTTAATAAGTTATCCATATGTCTTAAAACAGTATAAAGTATCTTACACCTTATTTCAACATGTAAATAGTGATTTTTGGAATAAGTAGTAGTGTTTTAGCCCAGCCATTCACTCACCAGTTTTCTGTAAGTTTCGCCTATTGGAAGAGTTTCCCCATTTAACATCCGGATCATATTCCCTTCAATGATTTTTATTTTACTTTTAGGAATAATGTAAGAACGGTGGATGCGAATAAAACTGTTTTGAGGTAATTTGTCCAGTATATCTTTCATGTTTTCCAGCACCATTATTTTTTCTGATGGCGTATGAATGCAGATGTAGTCTTTCAGACTTTCAATGTATAGAATATCATCAATCGCAATTTTGTAATGTTTGCGATCCGCTTTTACAAACAGAAAATTGTCTGTTTCCCGGGATTGAAATGCGTCCTGCCAACGGATAAATTTTTCTACACCTTGATAAAACCGGTTGAATGTAATTGGCTTTAGTAAATAGTCGATTACCTGAAACCGGAAAACATCTAAGGCATACTCGGAATAGGCAGACGTAATAATAAAGTGATGTTTCTGATTAAACATATCCATTAATTCAATGCCGGTTAATTGGGGCATCTGGATATCGATAAAAACCAAATCAACTGTTTCGGTATTTAAAACTTCAATGGATTTAAAAACATCCGAACCTGCATACAATACTTTTAGCTGTGGTATTTTAGATGCATAATCGGCAATTAATTTTACAGCAAAAGGTTCATCGTCCAGGATAATACAATTTATCTTCTTTTTCATTTCAAATCAATTTGTAGTGCTGCCGTAAAGCGATTATCGTTTTTGCTAATCGTTAGTGTGTGACTTTTGGGATAGTGTATGTCAAGTCGTTTTTGTAAGTTATCCAATCCTATACCACCGAGTTTATCTTTCTTTTGGGTACCAATACCGTTCTCTACTTTAAACGAGAGCATTTCATGGTCTGAGTGTAAGGTGATTAAAATTGGGTTGGTATTGGAAGCAATGCCATGCTTCATCGCATTCTCCACTAATGGGGATAAAATATAAGGCGGTATTTCTATCTTCTCGTTTAATATTTGTTGGTCAAATACAACAAATGCATCGTCCTCGTGCCGGAATTGCTCTAACTCTATGTATGCTTTTATATAATTGACCTCATCCGATAAGAGAATCTTTTCTTTTTGCGCATCGTAAGTGGTAAACCGCATAATATGGCTCAGTTTTTCGATGGCCGGCAGTGATTTATCCGACTGGAAATACACCATTGAATAAATATTATTAAGCGTATTGAACACAAAATGTGGATTGATCTGTGCTTTCAGAAACCTGATCTCCGTGTTTTTATTTTCTTCCAGAATCTGATGATTATATTCCATAAGCCGGATAAAATAAATAACAAACCAAAGGAATGAGCTGTAGATAATCGGCTTACTGCTATAGCTTAAATTATCGACCAGGTAATTAAGCAAATTCGGATTGGTATAGTTCGTTCTGCCGAACAAAATATCAGTGAAATACTGCTCTGCCAACCAGCGGCATGCTGTAAAAAAAAGGAACGTTATAAAAATGCCCGCCACCAGTTTTTGCCAGCTGAATACTTTAAAAACCCTGTTCATCACCATCAGGTAATGAAAGTAGAACGTGATAATAAATGTAACCAGGTAAGTAATAATAAAAAGATCCGGTACAGAAAAGCTAGCCTGGAACGGGTTACCAATAAAGGTGAGATATGCCGCAAGCACCCAGAATATAATATGTATGAGCCATTCAGTTTTCCCGGACAATGTTACCTGCTGCATTTCAATATAATTTTTTACAAAGTTACTCATTAGAAAAAGGTTGTAAACCGGGTTTGTCGATAATCCGGCGGGGTTTGTCGATAAAACTATTCCGCGTGATTCCAAGAATAGAGTTTTGTGTAAAATTAAATGCATCCGAACATGAAACAGTTTACCGTTTTTCTCATACTAATCCTTTGTCAAGCCTATGCTTTCAGTCAACAATACACTTTAAAAGGCATGGTGAAAAAGCAAAACAATGAACCGACAGCGTTTGTATATCTGCGTTTACTGAAACAAGATTCAGTATTAATCACCCAAAATGTAACCGATAGTCTTGGAACGTTTGCCTTTAAAGTGGAAAAAGGAAGCTACAGGCTAGTATTAGAGCAGTTTGGAACAGAATTGAAAAACCTGGAAATAACAGTAACTGCCGATACTTTACTGGAAGCATTAATAATAGATGATGTAACCGGGTTTGATAACGTAACGGTTATGGCGCGAAGAAAACTGGTAGAACAAAAAGTGGACCGGTTGGTATTTCATGTAGAAAAATCAACAGCAGCAACAGGCGGTAATGCACTGGATGCATTGAAAGCGACACCTACAGTACGTGTTCAGAATGAAAGTATATCTATAGCAGGAAAAGGACAGGTATTGATAATGATAGACGAGCGGATACAAAGAATGCCCCAGGAAGACCTGGCTAACTTTCTGAAATCTATTCCTGCAGATAATATTAAGAGTATAGAAGTAATTACTACACCTCCGGCAAAATATGAAGCGGAAGGGAATAGTGGTATTATTAATATCATCCTGAAATCGGCAAAAGCAAATTCATGGAATGCTAATATAGGCACATCATACACACAGCGTACCTATGCAAGCGGCAATGTACAGGGTTTGTTTAATTATAATTACAACAAACTCTCTTTCCAGGCTTCTGTAAGCAAGGGGAAAGAAAAGCTACTGACATCTTCTGATAGCCGTATTTTTTATGCTAAAGAGTTGTGGCAACAAGCAGAGCGTAATAAATCTGTAACTGATCTTACAAGTGTGAATTTAGGTGCAGATTATAAACTGAATAAAAAATGGACCAGCGGTGTTAAGTACTCTGGTAGTTTTACAAATAAGAATTCGGCAAATAACCCTTTTACAACCAGGCTGAATAATATAACTGATATCGCAAATGCTTATATAGCATCGGCCGCTGTTAATCGCAATAAACCAGAGATGCATGCTGTCAACTGGTACCATTCTTTCAATATTGATTCTACAGGCAAAAACATCACCGTTGATTTTGATTATTTTAATTACAGGAAAGATGACAACCGCTCTTTTTCCGGTAATGAGTTAGATAAGAACAGGCATATTATTACCGGCACTTATTTCTCATCGGACAACAGCAACCTCAACAGCATTAAAAACTATTCCGGTAAGATAGATATTGCATTGCCTAATAAATGGGCCAATATCAGCGCCGGGGCTAAAACATCTTACACCAATACTAATAATGACCTCGTGGTTTACGATAGAAAAAACGGTGTGCCGATTTTAAATACAGAGCAATCAAATGTCTTTAACTATAAAGAATACAATCAAGCCATTTATTTTTCTATGGCTAAAAAACTGAATGAAAAATGGGAATCCCAGTTAGGCTTAAGAATGGAAGCCACCCAAACAACAGGCTTTTCCGGGAACCTGGATGAGACCCATAAAAATGATTACATCAAGTTGTTTCCAACTGCCTATGTCACCTACGTGCCGAATGATCACCATAGTTTCTCCCTCAATTACAGTCGTAGAATAAGAAGGCCGGACTTTGATTATTTGAACCCCTTTGTTATCAGAAATAACCCCTACTCGTACTCCGATGGCAATCCATACCTGAAACCTTCATATATCGATAATATAGAGTTCTCATTTATAAAAGATCAAAAATGGGTGAGCAATCTATACTATTCACAGGTATCGGATTTTGGCCAGATGTTATCTGTTACTGATCCCAATACCAATATCACCAGGACAACACCTCTCAACTATGCCAATACTTACCAGGTAGGAATATCTACTTATTATAATTTCAATAAATGGGCCTGGTGGAACAGTTTCACAGGGTTTAATATGAACTATCAGCATGTAAAATCCAAAACCGGGCTGATAGCCTCTGTCCATGGCTATAACGGGTATATTTATACCAACAATGATTTTACCCTAAACGGAAAGAAGACTGTTTTTGCCGGTGTTAACTATGGTTTACAATTACCGGGCAGGTACCAGATTTTTAATATTTCAACGCTGCATATTTTAGACGTGTCCGTGAAGTTTTTACTCAGCAATAAAAACCTCAGCCTGACAATTACGGGAGAGGATTTGCTCAAAGCTCAAAGACCATTGATCAGCTATTACTCCAATGGTATAAAAAATGATATTAAAAGTTACAGTGATACAAGAGGTGTCAGAGTTTCTCTTAGCTACAAATTCGGAAATAATAATATAAAAGTCAGAAGCAGGGACTTTGGCAATGATGATATCAGGAGCAGGAGCTTGTAAAAAACACCAACCTTCAGGTGACGATATCAAAAAAAGTAACAATGCCGGTTTTGGTGTTGTTACTTTTTTTATTGTCCGGGCTAAGTACTGCTATTAAACATCGTTGTGTCACTCCCTTGTACAGCATTTTCATTATTCAGCAATTTATATGAGTCTTATCGCGCATTTTAAAACAATTAAACAAATGAATTTGTGATGTAGCAGGTTAACCCTGATTGGTTGTCTTTATGATATATACTCTTTTTGTTACATTTAATTTGCATTTTAATTGCAGCAATTGTTGCATAGGATGTTATGATTTTTCTTAAGTAATTGAGAATTGATTCGTTGAGTATTATACGCAAACGTTACCGTATTAAGGATGCAACAAAATGATAACGTTTGCACTAAAAAACATAAGAGATAGTACAGGATAGTATGGGCAAAAAACTAAATTGCGTGGATTAACTGTGAGGGATGATTGCGATGCATCCTGTGTTTTAAAAAATTGGTATATGAAAAAACGAGTGTGCTTGTCTCTGGCCATGTGTTTTTGGGCATTGATTACTATAGCTCAAATAACAATTAAGGGTAAGGTTTTGGGCGATGATAATAAGCCTTTGGAAGATGCTTCCGTGTCTGTTAAAAACGGGAAAGCAGGGACTAAAACTAACGAAAAAGGAGAGTTTACATTAAAGGTTGAAAAAGTACCTGTTAATTTGGTGATCAGTCATGTAAACTATTCAGAAAAGAGCATTACACATTCCGGAACAGGTGTTTTGGATGTTACGTTGGTATCCCGTTCGGCCAATCCTGATGACGGTGTTGTAATAGTAGGTTACCAGGAGGTGAAGATCAAAGACGTACCTGCACCACGTTCATCCGTAGGAGAAAAGGATTTGAAAGACGTGCCTGTGAACTCGGTAGCAGAAGCTATCGGAGGACGTCTGGCAGGTATTACAACCACTTCTGCAGAGGGAGAACCCGGAGCGCCGGTTAAAATAAATGTACGTGGTCCTAAATCTATTACCCAGGACAACTCCCCGTTATATATTATTGATGGTGTTCAGGTTGAAAGCGGCCTGGACGGCCTGGTATTACAGGATATCGCATCTATTGATGTACTCAAAGATGCCGCTGCCGCTGCCATTTATGGTGCCCGTGGCGCTAATGGTGTAATTATTATTACCACTAAAAGCGGTAAAAAAGGCAAGGTACAATTGCGTTATACCGGTTTTGTAGGTGTGAAAAATATTACTAAAACACTCGATGTTTTAGATCCTTATGAATACGTTTTATTTCAATACGAGCGTACGCGTAAAAGCGATACTGACTCTTCCAGCTTTGCCAAACGATTTGGTACATATTGGGATACATTGGAAGTATACAAAGATGTTCCTTTCGTAGATTGGCAGGATGAGGTTTTAGGTAGAAATGCCATTACCAATACTCATAGCTTAAGTGCAAGTGGCGGAAGTAAAAAGCTGACTTATAATGCAAGCTATACATATAATAATGAACAAGGTATCGCATTGCTGTCGAATTTTAAAAGACATCTCGGTAACCTGAAAATGGAGTATAAAGCTACCAAAAATCTGAAATTCGGATTTAGCGGCAGGCTGGCCAGTCAAACGATCGATGGCGCCGGTACTTCCAATGAAAATGGTGCTGCTTATAACAGGATGCGCCAGATTATTAAGTACAAACCATTTCTGACCGGTGGAGAAAAAGTAGATGAAGTAGATCCTGATTTGTTTGATGAAACAAATGGTAATGGCTTAAACCTCATAAATCCTATCGCATTATTGAATTCAGAAATCAGGCAAAGACAAAGGCTCATCTCTAATGCCAGCATATACGGCCAGATCAACCTGACTAAAACGATATCTTTTAAAAGTACGGTAGGGGTAGATTACCAAAGAGACCGTGATTGGTTTTACAAGGATTCCATTACGTCAGACTCAAGAATTAACGGTTCCAGGAAACCGTTGGTTGATATAGATTCTACCAGTAAAACAGTATTTACAAACTCAAATGTATTGACGTGGAAAGTAAACAAGTTTAAGACACATCATAAATGGGTAGCTTTAGTAGGTCAGGAAGTTTACAATATTAAATTAAGAGGAGAGCGTTACAGGTATCTGAACCTTCCTTACGCTTATGGCTTTGATGCTGCTAAGGGCGATCCTAACCAGGGTACTCAGTTAAACGCGGTACCAAGCTTTGCCAACAGCAAACAGGTTTCATTTTTTGGTAAAGTAGATTATACATTTAAAAACCGCTACCTCGTATCCGGTATCATGCGTGCAGACGGTTCATCGAAATTTGCAAAAGAGAACCGTTGGGGTGTTTTCAAATCCCTGTCACTGGCCTGGCAGGCAAAACAGGAAAAGTTCCTGCAGAATGTTAACTGGCTTTCAGATTTGAAAGTAAGAGCCTCTTATGGTGAAGCCGGAAATAACAGGATTGATGACTACTTATTCATGTCAACCCTGGCACCTGCAAAATCTTACTACAGCATCAACAATGTATTGGTAGATGGGTTGAATTCTGAATCTTTAGCTAATTATAACCTGAAATGGGAAACCAATGTATCTAAAAACGTCGGTATCGATTTATCAATCGCAAAAAGAATTGATATCTCTTTAGACTATTATCAAAATGTAGGTAAGGACCTGTTAATGTTTGCGCCGATCACATCTGTAACAGGGTACACTACCCAGATGAAGAACATCGGATCAACTGAAAACAGAGGATTTGAGATCCAGATTGGTGCCACCGCCATCCAGAAGAAAAACTTTAGCTGGACGATTAATTTCAATAATTCCTGGAATAAAAACAAAGTATTACAGTTAGCAGACGGACCGGATGATGTATTACTGGCAAGATCTGGCTGGAGCGCTTCCGGTTTAGAAGATTATTATGTAAAAGCCGGGTACGCTATCGGTTCCATGTATGGTTTTGTTACAGACGGTTATTATAAACCATCTGAATTTACCCAATCTACCAACAGCAGCGGAAGAGTCGTGTACACATTGAAACCAGATGCAGTAAGTTCTACATTGTACACTGCAGAGCCGGGAACATTAAAATTAAAAGATTTAAATGGCGATGGTAAAATTGATAATAACGACAGGCAGGTAATAGGCAACTCTCTACCTAAGTTTACAGGAGGATTAAGTCAGCAATTTACTTTAGGTAATTTTGATCTGAATGTATTTGTAAACTGGAGTGTTGGCGGAGATGTTATGAATGCGAATAAAATTGAGTTCACCAACATGTACACACCGTGGGCAAGCGCTTATGCAGTAGCAAATGATAACCGTTTTACTGTTATTGACAAAACAACCGGTAAATATGTGACAGACTTAAATGAGCTGGAAACATTGAATCAGAATGCGACCATGTGGAAGCCATTCCCGTTCTCAGCCGGTAACAATGCCTTCATTTTACACTCATGGGCTATTGAAGATGCGTCTTTCTTAAGAATCAATAATATATCATTAGGTTATACAATTCCTTCCAGAAACTTAAGTAAATTAAAAATTAAGAGTTTAAGAGTGTATGGTACAGTAAATAACCTGGCTGTATTTACAAATTATTCCGGTTATGATCCGGAGGTAAATACACGTCGTGCTTCAGGGTTAACACCGAATGTTGATTATTCAGGCTATCCGAGAAGCAGAGGTTTTATTTTGGGTGTAAATGCTAATTTCTAATTTTTTAAAACTTTAGGTCATGAACTTTTTTAATAAAAATATAAAGAAAGCCGGCGCCGCTTTTTTAATAGTTGGTGCGTTGGCTATAAGCAGTTGTAATAAATACCTGGATGAGCAACCGGTGTCATCATTAACAACAGCGGAGGCGTTCAGTAATGTGGAATCTGCATACAAAGTATTATTAAGCAGTTATTCCCAGCTGGCAGGAGATAATGCTTTCGGCATCCGTTTAAATATCTATTATCCGATGGGTTCAGATGAAACAATGAACCCGTCAGAAAATAGTGATGGCGGTAGAAGAAGTATTTCCAGGTATGAAGTAAACGCAGCCAATACAGAGCTTTTACGCCCCTTCAATCAGTTGTATTATGGTATTGAATGTGCTAACATCTGTATTGATAATATTCCGTCCATGGCAGCATATAATAGTTCAAATGAAGCGGAAAAAGCCGCTGCCAGGAGAATGTATGGTGAAGCCCTTACTTTAAGAGCAATATTTTATCAGGAAATCATAAAACTATGGGGAGATGTGCCGGCAACTTATATTCCGGCCAGCAAGTTAACGGAAAACTTTTTGCCTAAAGTGGACAGGGATGTTATCTATGATCGTTTACTGGATGATCTGGCCATTGCCGATGAGCACCTGCCTTGGCGCACAGAAGTGGCAGCTGATGAAAGAATCACCAAGGGGGCCGCAAAAGCTTTAAGGGCAAGAATTGCTTTGTTCCGCGGCGGTTATTCTTTGCGTCGCAGCCCGGTACAAATGGTCAGAGGAGCAGATCACCTGAAGTACTATGAAATAGCCAGAACCGAGTGTGATGCAATAATAAAAAGCGGAAAGCATGCATTAGCACCAACTCAAAAGGAATTATTTCAAAAATATGTCTGCGGTGTTAATACACCGGTAGATCCTTATGGAGAATTGATTCTGCAGGTAGGGATGTCTGACCTGGGTAACAGGGACGGCATACAACAAGCCGGTAGTAAGCTAGGTTATGCCTGTGGACCGAGGGTTAATAATTTAGGAAACAACTTTATTTTAATCCTGCCTACAGCGTTCTATAAATTTGATAGTTTAGATACCAGAAGAGATGTGGCTGTGGCACCTTACGATGTAGCAGCAGACGGTGTTACAAAAATCGGTAAAAAACTGGAAGAACTCAGAGATGGTAAGTTCAGAAGAGACTGGATTACACCTGCGGTATCGCCAACATCCAATAGCCAGTATTTTGGTGTTAACTGGCCATTAATCCGTTACTCAGACGTATTATTGATGTATGCCGAAGCCGTGAATGAAATTAATAACGGTGCCACTGCAGAAGCCGTTGCAGCATTTGAAACTGTGAGAAAAAGAGGGTTTGCAGGTAATGAATCCAAAATAGGCACAACACCTACAGCTAAAGCCGATTTCTTTAACGCAATAGCCAATGAGCGCTTATTAGAGTTTATGGGAGAAGGACTTCGTAAATACGATCTGATTCGTTGGAATTTATTGGCAACAAAAGTGAGCGAAACAAAAGCAAATCTTTTGAAACTTGCCAATAGGGAAGCACCATATCAAAATGTACCGCTGTTCATGTATTACAAAACAACATCTACAGCTGATGATTATACAATGTGGGCTACTTCTTACTATAATGGTAACGGTCCTACCGGAAGTGGTTCCGTGGCAGGAGCAACAAGAGTAAACTGGGCAGGAACCTCCACATCAGGTGCGGAAAGTCCGATTAAGACAGTTACTTTAGCCAGATACGCTATTGGGTTTACCCCAAATAAAAGTGAGCTATTTCCTATCGCGACGGAAGCTTTGAGCAATGCGCGTATTTCTCAGGATTACGGGTATTAAACTTACCACAGACTACATAATAAAGGGCAGCCGGAAGGTTGCCCTTTATTATTATAATCTTGATTGCCTGAAATTTTTACAAATTCAACCTGAGATTATCGGTCCGATAACATTGATGAGTGAATAAAAAGCAAAAAGCTCAGATTTTTCTGAGCTTTTGTGAACTGGATGGTTCTATATAATCGATTTTAATCTTTATCTAAATTTATTACAAGTAAACGATTTTAAAAGTTATATCACACCTGTATAAAATTCTTTGACCAACCTTTACTTAAGCATTGGCTTTACTTTCTGAAAACATAACCAGAGGAATGTTATAGCAATCCAGTAAGGTATATCCTTTTCCTTTACTAATACTAAATTATCAAAGTTATTGAAAAGATAGCTTCTCGTTTTTTTGGCCTTTTAAACAAAGTAGATTCGGACGTTTAAACAAAGTTGGATCGCAGTTTCCTATTTACTTTTGTTTCATCAAAAACAATTAAAACTTTTTAAAAAATGGCACAAAATAATTATCAGGGTACATTGCAAAAATCATCCAATTCAGGGTTTAATGCTAAATCTACAGCAGAAGAAGTCATCAAAGGAATTAATCTTGAAGGAAAAATTGCCATCGTAACCGGCGGAAATAGCGGAATAGGTTTAGAAACCGTAAAAACATTTACCAATGCCGGCGCAAGAGTCATCGTTCCGGCAAGAGACATCGATAAAGCACATAAAAATCTCGCAGGAATTCCCAATGTTGAATTAGAAGAATTAGATTTGGCAATCCCGGATTCGATTAATTCTTTCGCAGAAAAATTCTTGTTATCAGACCGACCACTTCATTTATTGGTTAATAACGCTGGCATAATGTGGGTACCGCTTCGTCGGGACAGTCGCGGTTTTGAATCGCAATTGGCGGTAAATTATTTGGCCCATTTTCAGCTAACGGCAAAATTATTCCCTGCTTTGAAAAAGGCTAACGGAGCAAGAGTTGTAAACGTATCTTCCGGCGGACATCAGTTTTCAGATTTTAATTTTGAAGATCCTAATTTCCTGCATCGTGATTATGAGACGTTGATTGGATATGGACAATCGAAAACAGCTGTCAATCTGTTTTCTTTGGAATTAGACATTCGGGCCAAAGCTTTTAATGTGAGAAGTTATGCCTTATGTCCCGGTTCTGTGGGCGAAACTCAATTGTCTAGAGAAGCACCACTGGATTTATTTCGAAAATTAGGTTACGTAGATGCAGAAGGAGAATTATTGCCCGAAGTGAAAGCCTCTTTGAAAACCATTTCACAAGGTGCTTCCACAACGGTTTGGTGTGCTACAAGTGCTTTGCTTGAAAATTTGGGTGGCGTTTATTGCGAAAATACCGATGTGGCAAATTTGAATGCTGATGTTTCTACTATTGGCGGTGTGAAAGGCTATTCTTTAGATGAAACCAACGCCAAACGATTGTGGAAACTGAGTGAAGAAATGACAGGAGTAAAATTCGACCTCAATTGATATTTGTACATTTGTGTAGCAAAAAAAACTATGGATTACCACGTAAATTACATCAATCCCGAAATTAAGCTTTCTTGTTACGAGGGGAAATTATTCAAAACCGAAGCAGCATTTGAAAACCATTTGCTGGTTTGGTTGATTTCGGGTGAAACAAAAATTATTCAGGCAGATGAACGTTTTATTTTTGGTGCAGGAAGCACTTTTTTAATTCCCAAAAACCAATTGGCAACCCTCATCAATTATCCAAAAGACGGATTGCCACATAAAGCTGTTGCAATGCACTTATCTGCAAAAAGACTCATGGAGTTTTATAATAACACTCATGCCAAGTCAAAAATCAATACAGAAAAAATTATTGGTTTTAAGAAACATCCGTTGCTGGAAAGTTGCCTGGCTTCCTTGATTCCGTATTTCGAAATGCAGCAAAATTTCCCCGAAAACATTGCTTTGCTGAAAATTAATGAAGCCATAAGTATTCTCAGAACTATAGATGAAAATATCGATAATATCCTTAATGATTTTGAAGAACCGGGCAAAATTGATTTGGCAAGTTTTATGGAAAAAAACTTTATCTTCAATATGCCTCTGGAAAAATTCGGGTATTTAACAGGTCGAAGTTTAACCACATTTAAGAGGGATTTTTTCAAAGCGTTCGGTTCTACACCACAACGATGGCTTACCAAAAAAAGATTGGAGCTGGCACATTACCAACTTACCGAAAAAAACAAAAAACCTATTGATATTTATTACGAGATAGGCTTTGAAAATCTGTCACATTTTTCCTTTGCATTTAAAAGACATTTTGGATATAGCCCTACAGAAGTGGCGGAGCGGACGCTTTAGAGAGTTTCAATTGAGTAATTTTTTTGCCAAATGACAAATGCCAAATGAATTAAAATTTCTAACTTTTCAAAATGGAAAAATTTATTGAATTTGTTTTGCAGTTCGGCAATTTAAATAAACAACAAATTGACCTGATTGTAAGGAAAGCATCCGTAGTAGAATTTCGAAAAGATGAATATTATTGGGAAGCTGGAAAAATAGTCAGGTACATTGGTTTTCTTACCGATGGTGTAATCCGTGTGTTTTATTACAACAACAAAGGCGAAGAAATTACACGTTATTTTATCGACGAAAACCACTTGATTTTATCGGGGAATATGGTTGACGAAATTTATAAACCTTCCGAATATTTATCGGCGATTACCGATTGCAAAATGATAATTTTTTCAAAACAGGATTGGAAAGAAATTTTAGACACAGTTATTGGTTGGGACAGCATTATTCAAAAAATCGTTACAAGACATCATAGCGAAAAAATTTCAAGAAGAAGCGAGTTGATTTCGCAAGATGGAACAGAACGCTACCTTGATTTTATCCAAAAATTTCCCACTTTGGTGAATCGTGTACCATTGTCATTTATCGCTTCGTACTTGGGAATGACGCAATCTTCTTTGAGCAGAATCAGGAAAAATATTCTCTAAAATTGCTTTTTGCCATTTGGCAAATGGTTTTGTTTTTTATTGATTCACTTTTGTGGTATCAAATTTAAAATCATACAGAATGGAAACAAGAAAATTGGGAAATACTGGATTAGAAGTATCTGCATTAGGTTTTGGGGCAATGGGATTAAGTTTTCCAAATGCACCAACAAAAGAAGAAAGTATAAGGTTAATTCGTTCAGCAGTTGAACACGGCATTAATTTTTTCGACACGGCGCAAGGTTATGGTGAAAATGAATTGTTGGTTGGAGAAGCGTTGGAACCATTAAGGAAAGAAGTAATTATCGCCACAAAATTTGGACTGAAAAACGGTGATGTAAGACAAGGTCTGGACAGTCGTCCCGAAAACATCAAAGCCGTAGCAGAGGCCTCTTTGAAAAGATTAAGAACCGATGTTATTGAATTGTTTTACCAGCACAGACCCGACCCGAATGTACCCATTGAAGATGTTGCAGGTGCGGTAAAGGATTTAATCCAGGAGGGAAAAGTCAAATATTTTGGATTGTCTGAAGCCAATGCCGAAACAATCCGCAAAGCACATTTAGTTTTGCCTGTAACTGCTTTACAAAGCGAATATTCCATGTTTTATCGTGAACCAGAAAATGAAATTATACCAACTTTAGAAGAATTAGGAATTGGGTTTGTACCGTTTAGTCCTTTAGGAAAAGGATTTTTAACCGGAACAATCAACGCAGATGTGGAATTGGCTAAAAATGATACCAGAAATATGTTGCCGCGTTTCAGTAAAGAGAATCGAAAGGCAAATCAAATTTTGGTAGATTTAGTAGTTTCCCTGGCTTCAGACAAAAATGCCACACCGGCACAAATTGCATTGGGTTGGTTGCTAGCTCAAAAAGCGTTTATTGTTCCCATTCCTGGTACATCAAAACTACATCGCTTGCAGGAAAATATTGGGGCAACAAATGTCTCATTGAGTGTTGACGATCTAAGCAAGATCAATACAGCATTGGCAAACATTAAAGTTATTGGCGATCGCTATCCGGTGCAGATACGGGATGCGGCGGAGAGTAAATAAAAAGAAAATTTTATGGATTTAAGTAAAAATCTTTAACCAAACTAAAAAGAGATGTTTTAAAGGACGGGTTCAAGAATGAGCATTATGAAATGAAATTCTGTAGGACCATTAAACCTCACATATTGGGTAAAATTATTTATTACAATAAAGTATTTCAAGTAGAAACTGGGTGTCCGGTTAGAAATGGGAAAATGTTCATCCGGCATTTCGCAAGGAGGCTTAAAGAGCTTAGAAATGAATTTAGACAAAGTATTTGCAATACAGATTTTTACAAATATTGTCGTTTGGGACTGACAGAGATGAGTTGTACTTTAACTAGGAAAGATAAATTTAAAAGATGGTATTAATAGTGATGTACTTGAATTTGCTTTATCGCTCTCAACATATTATGGCCACAAAGTCGCTCATATTATTTCTAATGAATTATTTTATACCTATATTCTAAGTACAATAAGCCCAGAAGATAATCCGGAAAACATTCTTAAAGCATATTTAAGATGGAAAAAATATTGCATGGACTGGCTGAAACAATGCCCCAATTGAATTATATCCATATAGTGCAATAGCATAGTAGGTTTCGGAAAAAATATTTGATAACAATTATACAATTGTCGCCCGTACTTAAATATCTTTAAATAATTAATACTTTATATTAGTCTTCTAAAAAACAATTGTTTTAAATTATTAAATGGATAATGCTTTCTTTTTAACAGGGTGTAATAAGTGATTAATATCCTGCCACTGAAAATATATTCTTGACCTGATTTTGTATGGTTTTAACTGATATTTTTTAATCCAGTCATAGATAGTGGTTTTACTTACCTGGAAAATTGTACAAACCTCCGCAATTTTCTATAGTGGTTTGCAGGTCATGCCTGGCGGATGATAGACAGGAATTACATGTTCTCTTTTCTTATTATTTGTTATTTCTTCCCGGATAATTTGCTGTATAGTTGTCCAGGTCAGCTTCGGTTCAGTGGGAAATAGCATTGGAGTTATTAGTGCGCCATTACCATATGTAATTAGGCTATTTATACGCAGCGAGCAGTATTCCCCAAGCATTACAACATTACTGGCAGGTGCTGTAGCAAATAAAGTTAGTGAGCGAAAAACGAATGATTGAAAAGCAAATTGAAAATCTTTACAAATTATAAACAATCTGAATCCAGATTTTAGTTAAGACTTTATCATATACGAAGTGTCTCCAAGTTTTCTAATAATACGTTTACCTATGCTATTTTGCAACAAAATTGAAACTCCGCCACTGAGACCGTAAAGATCAATAGAATCAAGGCTATTAAGGTTCAGCCCGAGCCACATCACATTAAAAACACTTAAGGTATCGCCATGTGACACCAGAATGATATTTTGATCATCATTGGCTAAAAGATCAATGTAAAAAGGATATAAACGATGCCATACATCACTTCTGGATTCTGCATCACCAAAACATTTATCAAAAACCGTCACTTCTTCCTGTTCAATGTTCTCCTTTAACCAGGCAACTGATTTGCCGATAGCTTTTCCCAGCCCTCGCTCTTTTAAGGCATCTGAAAACCGGGGAGCAATCAATAATTCCGCACCTACAATATTGGCAGTTTCTTTTGCTCGCTGTAGTGGCGAGGAATACAATGAATATGATTTTTCTTCTATTTCCCTTTTAAGATGGTAAGCGATATTGGCTGCTTGCTTCCGTCCCTTTTCAGTAAGTGGCCAGTCTGTCCATGAACCGATCATACCATTGGTATGATGTACAGATTCAGGATGCTGTATAGTAATAATGTTTTTGGCTTTATTCATGATCGTTAATATTCGTAAGTTTGCTCCTGTTGATGTTTAAATTACTCAAAAATAGCGATATCTAAAATCAAAGTATGAGAAACGTTGAGGCGGTAATTTTTGATATGGATGGTGTGATCGTGGATTCGGAAGCCTTCTGGAAACAAGCGGAACTCGAAATCTTTAGCGCTTTAGGTGTGACAGTAACGGCAGAAAACGCACTGTTAACATCGGCAATGACCACTACCGAAGTAGCTGCCTTTTGGCACAAGATAAATCCGTGGGACGATATATCGAATATTGAAGTTTGCAACAAGGTTATAGAGCGGGTCAAAAGTCTGGTTGAAGAAAATAACTGTGATATACCAAACGTGGATAAGTTTCTACACTATTTGAAATCAGAACATCTTTTACTGGGGTTAGCTACAAACTCGCCACACAGCATAGTTCGGGTCGTTCTTCGAAAAATGGGAATTGATAAATACTTCGATGTAGTTACTTCTGTCGATTTTGTCAAACAAGGTAAGCCACATCCGGAAATATACCTACACACAGCCAAACAACTTAATCTCTCCCCGCATAAATGCATTGCTATCGAAGATTCTTACTCCGGAATGACGGCAGCTCGTGATGCCGGCATGAAAGTGGCGGCATTCACAAATAAGGGCAGAAACGAAGCCGCTAATTTTGCAGATTTAATTATAGAAGATTTCTCAAATGTACAGGAAATATATCAACTTTTTTATTCATTACCATAAACAAGCCAACAACCTAATGCCGGTGGTTTTTATGAAACATATAGGCATCTTTATGTCACTCATTTGTTCATACGTATTTTTGCCTGAAGCATAAGTACAATGGATAGGTGAACTAAAGGTTTTAACTCTGAAGAATGGAATATTCCCAACTTTATATATGAAAGGAAATCGAAATCAGTTCAACCATTCAGAAAGCAATAGAAAGATAAATTGCAAAGTGGTTAAGATTTTTGTTAATATACTGAACTCTCATTATTGAGGTCGATACGAAATTTTGGTAGAAATTTAGTTAGCCAAATTGCTGCTTTTTATTTGATGATTATGAATAAAAATATTACTACAGATTCCGTTAAAAGATTTCTTCCATTGATATTGGCAACTGCGATTTTCATGCAGATGCTGGATTCCACGATTCTAAATACATCTTTACCGGCTATTGCGAGGGATTTTAATGAATCGCCGCTTAATATGCAGAATGCTATCATAAGTTACGTTTTGACATTGGCCTTGTTTATGCCAGTTAGCGGTTTTTTTGCGGATAAATTCGGGACTAAAAATGTTTTTATTACGTCGTTGTTTTTATTTTCTATTGGTTCTTTATTTTGTGCATTGTCACAAAATCTTACACACTTGGTTATTTCCAGAGTGCTTCAAGGTGTTGGCGGAAGTTTGATGACGCCAGTTGGAAAATTAGCACTTATCAAAACGTTCGATAAAAAAGAACTTCTCAAAGCAATCAATTATGCCATTATTCCTGCTTTGATTGGCCCTGTTTTAGGGCCTTTGGTGGGTGGGTATCTTGTAGATTATTTATCTTGGCACTGGATTTTTTTGATTAATATTCCGATTGGTGTTTTAGGAATTGTTTTAGGTTTAAAATATATGCCTAATTACAAATCTCCGGTCATCGATTTTGATTTAAAAGGCTTTCTCATCTTTGCAATAGCGTCTTTGTTACTTTCCATTTCGTTAGAATTATTCGGAAATGTCGGGAATGTTACCCCGGTTTTATTGGTTTTTTTGTTGGGATTTTTGATGTTATTTTTCTATTACAAACATGCCAGGAAGGATAATAATCCTATTTTTCCACTGAATCTTTTTCAGGTTCGTACATTTCGGGTTGGAATTTTAGGGAATTTGGCGACGAGGTTAGGAATCAGCTCCATTCCCCTCTTAATTCCGCTTATTATTCAGATTGCTTACAATCAGTCAGCATTTATTTCAGGTTGGATTGTTGCACCAATGGCACTGACATCAATTTTTGGCAAATCAGTCGTTATTAAGATCTTAGATAAATTTGGTTATCGCTCAACATTGATGGTCAATACTTTTATCATTGGTTTTCTGATTTGTTGCCTGGCAATACCTAGTATTCACAATTCCATTTATTGGTATGTGCCGATTCTGTTGTTACTTGGATTTTTCAACTCTATACAATTTACATCAATGAACACGATTACCATTGCAGACCTTCGAACTTATCAAACGAGCAGTGGTAATTCTTTAGTTTCGGTAAATCAGCAGTTTGCAATAGGATTTGGGATTGCATTTGGATTAGTTATTCTGAAAATTTTTGAAGGCGATACTAAGCTTATTCATAACGAGATTCACAATGCTTTCCGATATACATTTCTTATTGTCGGTCTTCTTACGATGCTTTCCGGTTTTGTTTTCCGAAGACTTAACTATAGAGACGGTGACAATTTGAAATCGGTCTAGATAATAATTTTATAAATTTTTCCCCAATGAATAAGAATATTGGGTTTGAGCTAATTTTATCTGATATAATGTGATCCTAAATTTTATCAGAACAATAAAAATATTATTACAATAGATTACTGAATGTGCACGCATCCAAACACTTTCATCCGAACTGCATTATATTATAGTAATGGCATTCAAAATATTCACGATTTTAAGGTTTCGAGCATAGGTGTTAGTTACAACATTGGTTCGTTTCATGCATTTGCTAATACAACAGATAAAAAAGTAAGGTGATATTCTTTCTGCTATTGTGAAATTAATAGAAAAACATAAAATCCAACATCAGACAGTGAAGATTGAAATTACTGCTATGAATTGTAAATTGGACGTCCTCTAAGAAATTAATTGAATGCTTTTTAATTTTATCCGTTATTTGGGATCAAATCAAAAAGTTGTAAAAAAAGTAAAACCCGCTACCAGAGCGGGTTTTAGTGAGAGACTCTCTCTCTTTTGCGGACCGGACGGTTTTACATAATCGAATTTAATCTTTATCTAACTTTACTTGACTATACTACAAGTAAGTGATTTTCAAAGTTATATAACACCTGTAAAAAAAATATTCGACCTACCTTTACTTAAGGTAACAACATTTAATTCGACTAAAAATTCGACTAATTATGTTGTTACCAATCAAACCGATTTGCCCGGCAAGTAAGGCAAGAAAAGACGGAACTTCCATAATCTTCCTTCAGTATTGCAAAAGTGAGGATGATAAAACGCTACTAAATACAGAAATTGGAATTCCACCTCGATACTGGAATAAAAAATTAAAAAGAGTAACTGATGACCTTCCAAGTAGCTATGGCGATTTTGAAAAAATCAATCTAGAAGTACATCGAATGTATAGAATAGCAGAAGATATTATAAAATTTGCTATTTCGAATAAACATTCAGATACTGTACAGTTTGTAAAAAACACATTTTCTCCAAATTATGACACTACTAAGCTTGAAGTTGAAAAACTGAAATTACCAGAAAAGGAAGTCAATCTTGATTTCTTTTACCAATTTGATGAATATTTAAAGTCAAAAATTGGAACAGTTACAGATGGAACAATGGATGTATTCAAAAATCTAAAATCTATTCTCTTAAAATTTCAAGAATACAGAAAGAAGAATATTGGTTTTGACCAAATAGACTTGAATTTTTATGAAGAGTACGTACACTATTTAAAGTTTGAACATATCCATTTTCGCAGAAAAAAACCTATAAAAGGTCTTAAACTTAATAGCGTTGGTAAAAACGTTAAACAGCTTATTATTTTCCTTAAAAACAGACGAGCAAAAAGAATTATATCTGAATTAGATTTAACTGGGTTTAAAATTGCCGAAGAAGAAGCTGATGCTATATATCTTACTCCAGAAGAAATCAATAAAATATTATTGTTAGATTTAACTCAAACACCTGGTTTAAAAAAAAATAGGGATATTTTCGTATTTGGTTGCCTAACTGGTCTAAGATATTCTGATTTTTCAAAATTAAAGTCCGAGGATGTAAGAGATGGAATGTTATTTAAAAAACAAGGTAAATCTAAACATAGGGTTGTTATCCCATTAAGAGATGAAGCAAATTATATTTTTGAACATATATTCAATAGAAATATTCCCGAAACCTCAAATGCAGAGTTTAATCTTTATATCAAGGAGATTGGAAAACTTGCTGGCTTAACACAAACAATTAAACATTCCTATATAAAGGGAAATAAAGAAATTGTCGTAACAAAACCAAAATATGCATGGATCACTTCTCACACTTGTAGAAGATCGTTTTGTACTAATGAATTTTTGGCCGGTACACCTGTAGAATTAATCATGAAAATAAGTGGCCATAAAAGCCTAAAAGATTTCTACAAGTATATTAAAATTACTCCTGAACAAGCTGGTTTAAGAATTAAGGAGATTTGGCAAAAAAGAGGGGAAATAAATAAAGCGCTTGACGTATTCCAAACTGAATAATTAGATAATTAAAAATCTTTCCCAGCTTGGGTGAATCTGTGGCATATTTATAAGTAGTATTTGCAATTTTTGTAAAATCTCTTGAATTCCAATTCAATACTTACCTGTAAAAAACTTAATACTTATGAGAAATGTTTACAACGGAATTATTTTAGAAATTGAACGCCAAGAAGAGAAACTAGCTGCGAAGGTTTTACCAATTATGGAGGAGGCATACCAAATGACAATTTTTCTTCAAGATGCTTTAGCCAAACTAAAAAGAGATGTTTTAAAAGACGGATTCGAGAATGAGCATTACGAAATGAAATTCTTTAGGAACATTAAACCACAGATTTTAGGTAAACTTATTTATTACAATAAGGTTTTTCAAGTAGAAACTGGGTGTCCAGTCAGAAATGGGAAAATGTTCATCCAGTATTTCGCAAGAAGGCTAAAAGAACTAAAAAATGAATTTAGACAAAGTATTTGCAATACTGATTTTTATAAATATTATCGTTCAGGTAGAACAGACAGAGATGAGTTGTATTTTAAACTAGGAAAAATAAATTTAAAAGACGGTCTTAATAGTGATGTATTTGAAATTGATTTATCGTTCTCAACATATTATGATCACAAAGTAGCTCACATTATTTCTAATGAATTGTTTTATAGCTATCTTCTAAGTAAAATAAGTCCCGAAGAGAATCCTGAAACTATTTTGAAGCATATTGAAGATGCAAAAGATATTGCATGGACTGGCTCAAAGAATGCCCTAATTGAATTAATCTATGCCTTTCATGCTTCCGGGATGATTTCTAATGGCAAAATAGGAATTCGGAAATTGGGAACAATCTTCCAGGTATTATTTAGAACACCATTGGGGGATTTACATCATGCTTTTCATCGCATGAAAGTCAGATCTGGAAGTCGTACTGCGTTTATAGACCAACTTAAACTTTCACTGGAAGATTACATGGACAAAAATTTATAGTTGTTTAAAATCATTTTCATTGTACTAAAAAAGGCCAATACTGTTTTCCTTTTAATTCAAAAGAATCCTCAAATAAGAGGATTTTTTTACGTAAAAAACATTTTACCCATGTGTACCAATTAGTCAGAATGACAATGAATGGAACTTTTCATTTGATTAATAGTGAGTTATGATTTATCAAAATCTAAAAAAGATTCTGTTTCAATGGGTAAAACTTGGCTGATTTAGCTTCCAAGTATTATCAATTTTGTTATATAAATTTTCCTAATCATGAATATTGATAGAATTGAGTTTTTATCCTGGATGGAAAGGATTATGACAAGGTTTGACATATTAAGTGAAAATATCACTTTGGCTAGTAATAATCGTAATAATATAGACGGAGAAGAATTACTAGATAACCAGGATGTCCTACAAATGTTAAAGATTAGTATTCGATCTCTTCAAAGGTATCGGTCATCCGGAAAACTCCCTTATTACACAATTAGCGGAAAATTATATTATAAGTTATCAGACGTACACCAATTTATTAGGGAAAGCTTTAAATCCGCATCGTCAAAGGTAAAGGACACTTAATGGTATTCAAAGCCAACCAAGGACACCTTTCAATATTAAAAGTTAAGTATGAATAGTTTCGTTTTTTAACTTTTAAACAATTACCATGAATGATAATAGGTTAAATACTTCTAAAGTATTAGAACAGCTTTCAGACATTTTATTAGTATTGGATAAAGAAAAAAAGAAAATCCACGCAGTAAAAGGGATTGATGAAAATGGTAAAATGGAAACGATAGACCCTTCAAAAAAGAACCAGGACCAGTTTATGCGGGTTGATAAGAATGGAGATTTCTTTTCTAACTTCTTCTCTAATTTTTTCTGGAAATTAAAGAACCCTACCAATTTTTCTTTTTTTAAAGTGCCTTCACATTTAGCTGTTGATACAGCTAATGCGATCCAAAAACAACTAGACAGCCCTTCACCTGAAGGTGATAAGGTTATGAAAGAATACGAAGTGAAAACAGATACTCCAAAAGAGCAAAACAAAGTAAATCAAAATAATATGGAAACAACAAATACACCTGAGGTAAATGAATACCGATTTAAAGCTGAACAAATCGATTGGGAAACCATGAATAATCTTGGGTTAAGTAAAGAGAAACTTGAAAAGCTGAATCTTTTGGATCCACTATTGAAAGGCTATAAAACCAATGAGCTTGTGCCAATAAGTCTTAATCTCGGTACCGCAATTACACGAATGGATGCAAGACTATCACTTCAATCCAACAATGATGGACAGGTTGTAGTAGCCATTCATGGTATAAGAAAGGAACCAAATCTAAACTTCGAATTCTTCGGCCACAAATTTTCTGAAGAAGATAAAAATAATTTGCTTCAAACAGGAAATATGGGCCGTGTTGTCAACTTAACGAATCCGAAAACAGGCGATCAAATACCTTCTATTATAAGTGTTGATAGGCTTACCAACGAATTAATAGCACTCCGAACTGAATTTATTAAAATACCTGATGAGATAAAAGGCGTAAAACTAAACGAAGTACAAAAGCAAACCTTATTAGATGGAAAACCGCTTAAAATAGAAGGGATGGTTTCAAAAAAAGGAAATGAATTTAATGCAACGGTGCAATTCAACGCTGACAAACGCTTTGTAGAGTTTCTCTTTGATAGGAGTAATTCCAACAAACAATTGCAAAGGAATCACCAGGGTCAAACACAGGATGTTCCGAAAATTTTCAGAGACAAAGAACTGGATAATGAGCAATACCAAAAATTCAAAGATGGACAGACAGTTTACATTAGCGGATTAGTGGACAAGAAAGGGAAAGAATACAATGGTTATATCACTTTTAACAAGGATACCAATAAAACTGACTTCTCATTCCAAAACCCCAATAAAATCAAAGAGCAGGCAAAGCCCACTGAAGTTCACAAAACGCAGACGGCGGTAAATTCAGAGGGTAAGACTAATGAAGCGACTAAAAATATTAACGAGCCCTTGCAAACCGGGCAGCAAACGCCCAAAAACAAACAACAGCAGGAAAAACAGGAAAAACTTAAAACACCTTCAAAATCCAGAGGTAGAAAAATCTAATGAATATGAAAACAATCATTGCAGAAAAACCAAGCGTAGCAAGGGAAATAGCCGGTCTTGTGGGCGCATCCGATAAAAAGGACGGCTACCTGTCAGGTAACGGCTATTTTGTTACATGGGCATTCGGTCATTTAATAGGATTAGGAATGCCCGAAGATTATGGAGTTTCGGGGTTTGATAAAGCATCATTACCCATACTGCCCAACCCGTTTATATTGACCGTCCGCAAAGTAAAAAAAGACAAAGGCTATACCGCAGATACGGGAGCATTGAAGCAACTGAAAGTTATCGAGCAGCTTTTCAACCGTAGCAACAGCATTATCGTAGCGACCGATGCCGGACGTGAGGGCGAATTGATATTTCGCTACATCTATGATTATCTGAAATGCAACAAGCCATTTGAACGGCTTTGGATAAGCTCACTAACTGAAATAGCGATTAAACAAGGCTTTGACAATCTAAAAGACGGAAAAGAATTTGACGGATTGTACCAGGCGGCACAAGCCAGGAGCCGTGCTGATTGGCTGGTAGGTATCAATGCTACACAGGCGTTGAGCATAGCCGCAGGAAATGGCATCTATTCACTAGGAAGAGTGCAAACGCCTACATTGGCTTTGATATGCAAACGCTACCTGGAAAACAAAAATTTCTCTATAAAGAAATATTGGCAGATTGACTTATCACATACCAAGGAGTTCACCGACTTCAAAAGCCTTTCCAAAAACAAATGGGAAGATAAAAAACAGGCAGAAGATACATTAAGGTCAATCAAAAGAAATGGCAGTACCGCTGTGGTCACATCCGCTGAAGCCAAAAACCTGACAGAGCAACCGCCTTTATTGTTCGACATTACCGGATTGCAAAAAGAAGCCAATAAAAAATTGAACCTTTCTGCCGAGGAAACCCTCAACATTGCCCAAAGTTTGTATGAAAAGAAGTTTATCACTTACCCACGCACCGGAAGCAAATATATTCCCGAAGATATGTGGACAGAAATCCCCAACCTAGTAAGGGCATTGCAGGACAGGGAAACCTGCAAGCAAGCCGTAGCTAAACTTAAATGGGGACGGTTCAATAGACGTATTGTAAACGATTTGCGAGTTACCGACCATCACGGATTATTAATTACTGATAAAATCCCGTCAGCCTTGAACGCAAAGGAAAACTCTGTTTATGATATGATTGCCTTTCGATTACTCGAAGCCCTTTCCCAAGCTTGCATCAAAGAGATAACCGATGTAGGTTTACAGGCGTTGCATTACGATTTTACCGCAAAGGGTTGTAAGGTTATAGAAGCGGGCTGGCGTTCTATCAAAGGCAGTTTCTCCGATGATGATACCAAATCCTTACAGGATTTACCTGAACTGAAAAAAGGCGATGAACTTAAAATCAAGGAAGTAGCCGTTTTGGAAAAGAAAACGAAACCACCTGTATTATATACCGAAGCAGGACTTTTGTCGGCTATGGAAAGTGCCGGAAAGGAAATTGAGAACGAATACGAAAGGAAAGTCCTGCTAAATATCGGTATAGGTACTCCGGCTACAAGAGCCGCAATAATAGAAACCCTCTTTACACGTAACTATATCCAACGTGAAAAGAAATCCTTAATCCCCACTGAAAAAGGTTTGCAGGTATATGAATTGGTTAAAGACCAGAAAATTGCAGATGTGGCAATGACCGCCGAATGGGAGTTGGCATTACAGAAAATCGAAAACAACGAAGTCGATACAGGGGCATTCCAAAAGGAAATGGAAGAATATGCTACATCCATAGTTAATGAATTATTACAAACTTCAATAGTCAAAAACGAACTTCCTAAATTAGTTTGCCCGAAATGTAAAACCCAACTTTTGAATTTCCGTGATAAGATTGTCAAATGTCTTGATGAGGCTTGTAATTGGGTGCAGTTCCGCAATGTGTGTGGTGTACAAATAGGTATAACCGATATTGAAAGTCTTGTCAACAAAGGTAAAACTTCACTCATCAAAGGAATGCAAAGCAAAGCCGGAAATAAGTTCAATGCTTATATCGTGTTGAATGAGGATTACAAAACCTCTTTTGAATTTGAAAAAATAAAAGGTACAAAAAGTAATGGAAAATAAACCTACCATTAGCCAATTGGAAATTAGAAGCCTTATTTTTAACATGCGCGGTAAACAAGTGATGCTGGACAGCGACCTCGCTTCCTTATACCAGGTGGAAACAAAGAACCTCAACAAAGCCGTAAAAAGAAATATTGAAAGGTTTCCTGCATCTTTTTGCTTTCAGCTGACTGAAGAGGAAACCCGAAACTTGAGGTTCCAATTTGGAACCTCAAGTTTAAATTACGGCGGAAGACGATATTTTCCTTATGTTTTTACCGAACAAGGAGTTGCAATGACGTCTGCTATACTTCGTTCAGATATTGCGATTAAAGTCAGTGTTGAAATAATGGAAGCCTTTGTAGAAATGCGGAAAATGCTTATCAGCAATGCCGCATTATTTCAACGTTTGGATAATATTGAACTTAAGCAAATGGAAGCCGATCAAAAATTTGAAGAGCTATTTAAGGCTTTAGAAAGCGACAAATTGCAAAGCGAAAAAGGGATTTTTTATGATGGACAGGTTTTTGATGCCTATACGTTTGTTGCTGACATCATCAGAAATGCTAGGCGTTCAATTATACTGATTGATAATTTTGTTGACGATACTGTACTCACATTGCTTGGGAAACGTCGGCAGTCGGTGACTGCCACGATTTATACCAAAAATATCAGTAACCAATTACAACTTGATCTGCAACGCTACAATAGCCAGTACTCATCCATTGATATACACACATTCGCCCAGGCACACGACCGCTTTCTCATCATTGATGGTAAAGAGCTGTACCATATTGGGGCATCACTCAAAGATCTGGGCAAAAAGTGGTTTGCGTTTTCAAGAATGGATATAGAGCTTGCCAAAATGCTCCAAATCTTGAATATCTTATAATTTACTCCTCCGAATTTTGGAGGAGTAAATTCATCATAATCTCTATTTTTTCATTTAAAAATGAAGTGATGTTTAATTTGACCAAATGAGGTAAACTACATGATAAGAATTTGCAAATTATTAAGTTCTAATTTTTAACAATACTACTATGCAAGACTCTGTCCTATCACTAGGTGTGAGCTTAAAATAACTCTATTCCAAAGGTTTATGGTAATTATGGCAGTTATAATATCTGCAATTTGAGTTTCGCTAAAAAACTGTAATGCGGTTGAATAAGTATCATCTGACAATCCATTTTGATGGATTAGCGTTATCTCTTCCGTTATCGCCAGCACTACTTTTTCTTCTTCCGTAAAAATATCCTCAGTTTCTCGCCAAGCATTCAATAGAAAAATACGCTGATTGGTTTCGCCATTTTTAATGGCATCTTGAGTATGAATATTGATACAATAAGCACAGCCGTTGATTTGTGAAGCACGTATTTTTATGAGTTCTTTGGTTGTCTTGGATATCGGTGACTGAGAAGTATAGATTTCTAATCCAACCATCGCCTTTAGTGCATTTGGAGCAACTTCCTTAATGTTAAATCGTTTTTGCATTGTATAATTTTTAAAAATTGTTCAATGCAAAATTGGAAAATTGGAAAATAAAATAACTTAAACTGGTTTAAGAAAGAAGCCTTTTGCGTATTTCACTCAAATATTCGGGAGTGAAACCCAGATAGGAAGCGATTAAATATTGAGGAACACGTTGTACAAATTCAGGATGATTTCTTACAGCTTGGAAGTAAAATTCCTCTTTCGAAAATGAAAAAAGAAATTTAATACGCTTTTGGGCTGCTGCAAAGGCACGCTGGTAAATAAAACGGAAATAGCGCTCCATTACTGGAAATTTATCTAGTAGCTTTTCTTGATTCTCTTTAGTAATATAAAGTACTATAGATTTTTCTACAGCTTGAATATAAAATTCTGTATGAACGTTGCGTTCATAGGCAAAGTTGTCAGTGAGCCACCAAGTTTCAATGGCAAATTCGGTGGTTTGTTCTATTCCTTTCTCATTGATGTAAAATTTTCTTAGCAGGCCAGTCAATACAAAATAATGATGTCTGCAAATCTGCCCTTCCTCTAATAGATTCTCTTTTTTAGCCACTTCTTTGATGTCAAAGAATTTTTTTATTTCTTCAAATTCATCATCAGAAATTTGAACGAACTTTTCTATGTGTTGCTGAAATATTAAAGACATTAAATTTTAATAAATGTATTGTGATTCACAAAAATACAAAATAAATCCCTTGTTATTAATATCCTTACGCCAAATCCAGCCACCCAAAGCGAAACTATTCCAGTTCCATAAATGCTTTTGCGACCTGCTTTAAATTTATGGTTCAGGTAAAAATTTCTAAATAAAATTCAATATGGATACACAGCAAAAAGACTTATCGTATTTCAAATTAAGACTGCAAGAATTACTCAACAACAGTTTTCCGGAACTAGCACACGATCAAAAATTTATAGACGAAAGGTCTTCCTGGGCATCAAATGCTTATGAAGGTGCTTTTACAGCCGGAAATAGTATTGAACAATGTGAGCATTATGCTAATTACATTCTTTTCGAAAATTTACATTTTTCAAAATTCGATACGGTTTTCCAGGTGGTATGCAATGAATTTGACAGTATAATGGCAGATGAGGAACTACGACCGTTCGCCCTTAAAATGTTCCCTGTCTGTGAGTCTGTTTTCGCAAGATATGAACTAACCGATGATTTCACTTCTGACACGGAGTTTGACCTGCTCTACACCGAACTGACTGGAACCATCGCAATATGGATTGAGGAAAATGGGCTTCAGTAAACGCCAACATCTCCAACTGAATATTGATGCCTTGCGAATTGCTTTTAAACTGGAAAAGGAGAAACGGCAAGCCACCGTAGGCGAAAGACTGCTAATGATGCGATACAGCGGATTTGGCGGTCTTAAATTCGTTCTTAACCCCGTAGAGAATGCAATAGACATCAACCATTGGAGAAAGACGGAACACGACCTTTTCCCACTCACGCAGGAGCTGCACCAGCTACTCAAAGAAAATTCCGCAGACGATAAGCAGTACAAAAATTATGTGGACAGTATGCGAAGCTCTGTCCTTACGGCATTTTATACACCACCGCAGGTCATAGATGCCATTTCAGCAGCTTTGCGTGAAAGCGGACTGCATATTGACAAGTTCCTCGAACCGTCCGCAGGTATTGGCTCATTCATACAGTCGTTTTCAGAGAACCATAAGGCCAGTGTCACGGCATATGAAAAAGATTTGCTCACTGGTAAAATCTTAAAACAGCTTTATCCTGAAAGTACTATCCGTGTAAGTGGTTTCGAGGAAATTCCGGAAAGGGAACAAAACAGCTATGATGTAGTTACCAGTAACATTCCATTTGGCGATACTTCAGTATTTGACCTATCCTATTCCCGTAGCAAGATCCCTGCAAAGGAGCAAGCTGCCCGAAGCATACACAACTACTTCTTTCTGAAAGGTACTGATATGCTGCGAGAGGGCGGTTTGCTGGCTTACATCACTTCACAGGGCATTTTGAACAGCCCGAAGAACGAACCCATACGCAGGGCTTTGATGCAGGGTAATGATTTGGTTTCAGTTGTTCGCCTGCCCAATAACCTGTTTACGGAGTACGCAGGTACAGAAGTTGGCAGTGATTTGATTATCCTGCAAAAAAATACCGCAAAACAAGGTCTGAGTGAGAGGGAAAACCTGTTTTGCCAAAGCAGGCAAACAGAGCACAACACACCAGGTAATGCACTCTTGCAGGACAGTACAAGGATTGTGCATACCGAACGTAAATTAGATACCGACCCTTATGGACAGTCTGCCCTAATCTATACACATAAAGGCCGCGTTGAGGGGATTTCCAAAGACCTCAAACAAATGCTTTCAGAAGATTTTGGCAAGCACCTGAATTTGGGTTTATACAAAGGCGAACGAGACGATGTGCCAGTTATCCAAATTCCAGTTGAACCAAAGGTTACACCTTCTGTTATTGAGCCTGTAATCATTCAGCAAAAACCGCAACCTGTACCCACGCCCATAATCCATCAGGAAAGCCCGCAGGAATTAAAGCAACTAAGCATTTTTGACCTGTTTGAGAATATGAATGAGCCCGCAGTAGCGGTACTTGCTCCGCCCCAAAAGACACAAGCTAAAAAAGGCACTACCAAAAGAAGGGCCGCAATAGGTCGCCAGCCTGACCTTTTCAGTAATGCGATGCAGCAGCCCTATACACCACCTGTTACGGGTAAGGCAACCAATGGCAATACTTCATCCAACGGTAAAAAACAGGAAGCTACCAGCGACCTGTTTTCAGGTATCAACGGGAATGTCCAGGTTGACAAGCCAGCCATTCCCGATACCATTCCCGAGTTTGCTCAGTATAGCGGCGAACTTCAATCTTTCCATCGTAACGATTGCCTTGTGGTGGATAAGGGTTGGGTCGGGCATCTGCAAGATGTAGATACGGCAGATGGTAAAGCTGTTTTCCATCCCTTGCGATTACCGCCCTTACAGAAAGCAAGAGCCGAGGCGTATATTGAAGTAAGGGATATTTACCATCAGCTTTACACCAAAGAGGCACAGCACCAGACCGAATATAAAGAAGAAAGGGAAACCCTTAACCGCCAATATGATGCCTTTGTAAAAAGGTACGGGAACCTCAATAGTGCCGATAATATCAAGCTCATTAAAACAGACAGCGCAGGTAAGGAAATCCCTTATTTGGAGCGTGTGATTGGCGGCATGGTACGCAAAGCCGATATCTTCAACCATCCTGTTAGTTTTTCTACCGTAGCCATAGCAACCGATAATCCCGAAGAAGCATTAGCGGCTTCTTTGAACAAATACGGCAGCGTGGATTTGGGCTATATGTCCGAGATCAGCGGTATGACCGATGATGCTTTGAAAGCAGCTTTACACGGTCGTATTTTCTACAATCCTCTACAACGGGAATATGAAATATCCGAACGCTGGATTGCAGGGAACGTAGTAGAAAAGGCACAGGTGGTACGCACCTATATTGAAAACAACCCCGATGATATAGAATCCAAAACAAGCCTTAGTGTTTTGGAAGAAGTCCGACCAAGACGTATCGAATTTGAGGAACTGGATTTTAACCTCGGCGAACGCTGGATACCCACTGGCATTTATGCCCGCTTTGCTTCGCACCTCTTCGATGCAGATGTACTTATTCATTATTCCGAAAGCTCCGACGACTTTTCCGTAAAATGTCATCAGGGCAATATGCACATTTGGGAAAAGTATGCCGTCAAAGCCGATAGCCGGACGTTTGACGGTATTGCCCTGCTTAAACACGCACTCGTTAACACTACGCCCGATATTACTAAAAAAGTAATGGTTGGCGACCAGGAAGTGAAAGTGCGGGATATGGAAGCCATACAAATGGCGAACACCAAGATTGACGAAATCCGTACCGCTTTTACAGAGTGGCTACAAGCCCAAAACGACGAATTTAAAACTAGGCTTACCGACCAGTATAACGACACTTTTAACTGCTTTGTCCGCCCTAATTATGACGGAACCCATCAGAACTTTCCGGGATTAGACCGTAAGGCATTAGGTATCGAAGATCTGTATTCCAGCCAAAAGGACACCGTTTGGATGATAAAACTGAACAACGGTGCTATCTGCGACCACGAAGTTGGTGCAGGAAAAACGCTGGTAATGTGTACAGCAGCACAGGAAATGAAGCGTTTGGGGCTGGCACACAAGCCAATGATTATCGGGCTGAAGAGCAATGTTCACGAAATTGCCGAAGCCTATCGCACTGCCTATCCACACGCTAAAATCCTGTTTCCGGGCAAGGAAGATTTTACACCGCAAAGACGCCTTCGCATTTTCGGCGATATTAAAAACAATGACTGGGATTGCGTAATCCTCACGCATGATCAATTCGGGATGATACCGCAATCGCCCGAAATACAAAAAGAAATCCTCGAAATAGAACTGGACAGCGTGGAACGTAACCTCGATGCCCTGAAATTGCAAGGCAAGGAAGTAACCAGGGGAATGCTCGCCGGTGTTATCAAGCGTAAGGAAAACCTTGAGGTAAAGCTCAAAACCCTTGAACACGATATTGAGAACCGCAAAGATGATGTGGTGGACTTTAAGATGATGGGCATTGACCATCTGTTTGTGGACGAAAGCCACCAATTTAAAAACCTGATGTTTAATACGCGCCATACAAGGGTTGCCGGGTTGGGCAATGTGGATGGCAGCTTAAAGGCAATGAACCTGCTTTTTGCAATTCGTACTATTCAGGAGCGCATCAATGCGGATATGGGTGCAACATTTCTTTCGGGTACAACCATCAGCAACTCCTTAACGGAGCTATACCTGCTGTTCAAATATCTGCGACCACGGGCAATGGAAAAACAGGGCATTCATTCCTTTGATGGCTGGGCAGCCATCTACGCAAGGAAAACCACCGATTACGAGTTTTCGGTGGCTAACAATATCGTGGCGAAAGAACGTTTCCGTTACTTTATCAAAGTACCGGAACTCGCACAATTTTACTCCGAAATTACAGATTACAGAACGGCAAAAGATATAGGCATTGACCGCCCGAATAAAAACGAAATTCTGTATAATATTCCACCAACGCCATTTCAGGAGCTTTTCATTAAAAAGCTGATGGAATTTGCCAAAACAGGAAATGCGGAACTGCTTGGCAGACCGCCATTAAGTGCCAGCGAAGAAAAAGCAAAGATGCTTATTGCTACGGACTATGCCCGTAAGATGTCGATCGATATGCGTATGGTAAGCAGTATCTATGCAGACCATCCCGACAACAAAGCTTCGCATTGTGCGGCAAACATTGCCAGGTATTACAACCAGTACAATGCACAAAAAGGAACGCAGTTCGTTTTCTCTGATCTGGGGACCTACAAGCCGGGAGAATGGAACGTGTATTCCGAAATCAAACGCAAGCTCCTGGAAGACCACGGCATACCCGCAAACGAAATCCGTTTTATACAGGAAGCAAAGAATGATAAGCAACGCAAGGAGCTTATCAAAGGAATGAACGAGGGTAAAATCCGTGTGCTGTTCGGTTCTACAAGTATGTTGGGTACGGGTGTAAATGCACAGAAAAGAGCCGTTGCCGTTCATCATCTGGATACGCCGTGGCGACCAAGCGACCTTGCCCAACGTGATGGAAGGGCGGTAAGAAAAGGTAACGAGATTGCCAAGTTCTTTGCAGATAAATAAAGTGGATGTAATCATCTATGCGGTTGAAAAATCATTGGATAGTTATAAGTTCAATCTGTTGTACAATAAGCAGCTTTTTATTGACCAATTAAAAACCAACAACCTCGGTAAGCGTACCATTGACGAGGGCAGTATGGATGAAAAATCGGGAATGAACTTTTCAGAATACGTTGCTATCCTGTCAGGAAACACAGACCTGTTGAACAAAGCCAAATTAGAAAAACAGATTGGTGGACTGGAAAGTGAAAAACAGGCGTTCAACCGTTCCAAGTTCAGTGCCAAATACAAACTGCAGGAGGTTACTGAATTGCTAAATAGTACGCAATCACGGTTGAACCGGATGAGCCTTGATTGGGACAATTTACAGCAGCGCATACAAATGCATTCAGACGGTACTATTGCGAATCCTGTACAGTTAGACGGTTTACCGCTTAATGCGGATATTAAACAAATCGGAACAAAGCTCAACCAGCTTTCCAGCAAAGCCCGCACCGGAGGGCAGTACGAAGAAATAGGAAGCCTGTACGGTTTTACGCTGTTGGTCAAAACCGAAATGTCTGAAAAAGAGGGCGTTGATATACGGGTAAACCGCTTTTTGATACAGGGCGAGGGCAATATCAAATATACCTACAACAACGGTCTAATTGCTAAAGATGAAAAGCTGGCTGCTACAAACTTCCTTAATGCGCTGGAGAAATTGCCCGGCTATATTGCGCAGGAGCAAAAGAAAATTTCAGAAATACAAAAAGACCTGCCGGTTCTTCAGGAAGTAATAAATGGTACCTGGTCTAAGGAAACTAGATTGAGCGAACTTAAAACCGAACTAGCTGCCATTGAACGAAAGATACAATTATCTCTCACAATTGAAACGAATGAAGAACCTGGACAGCAGGTGGTAAAAAACAAAGATGTTCCAGATTTGGAGACTATTGTACCTAAAAAAGTCATTTATTTACCGAAAGGGATATAAAGCGCCGAAACAGAAAGTCCCCATATTTTAAACTGTAATTTTTCAAACAGCATTTTTTAAGATTTTGGCCCTCCTAAAAACAGCGCTTTGTCACGTAAAAAAGCTGTAATCCAAATTAAAACTAATGGGATGCCTGGATTAAGCATTGAACCATCATGTGATAGTTCAGTAGCCATTGCACCAGCAAAATAACAACTGATCAGGATAAAGCCGATGCGCATTGTTTTGGGAAAAACAAACAGAATCGCAAAGGCCATTTCCATTAAACCAAGAACAGTTGCTGAATCAGGCAAGTTAAATTTAACCAGACCATCAACCGACCAAGGCAGGTGAATGGCTTTCATAAACCCACTTGTGATTACCATTATAGCAACCAATACCGTAAGGGAAATTGTGATATACTTTTTTGCTTTCATTTAAAATGGGTTATTTAGAGCTCTTGCTTCAATGATGAAAAAGTAACCTATACGTTTTTTGATTAACCATTTGTCATTTTGGTGAACATACTCATCTTCATATTTCACACTGTAATCAGTGAGGATATCTTTTCCATCATTTTCTCTAACCATTTTTATTTGCGAAAATGATACTCCGGCAGCCGTATCCTTATCAATTTTTATCGAGTGCTGTCCGTTTAAGGTAAAATAGGTTTTTACTTGTGACGCATGTCCGCTGAATTCTTCTTTCAACTTATCCGTTCCGGTTGTGTTGGCTACTTCTATACCATTCATATAAACGGTATAATTTGCATCTGGAGTAAATAAATTCATCTGTTCGGAAATCCTTTTTTCGTCACCCAAAATTGCGTAGGCATCAATCAAGCTCCTTAGCTCTTCTTTTGTTCTTAAAATTTCTAAATTCATGCTCTTTTTTTTAAAATTTGATATTATTTGACAAAACTAAAGTATACTTGCTTACAATTTATTAGTAGTTACCTAAAGGTTAGCGAGTAATTTTATAGAAGCACAATATGAAAAAAAAAGAAGTAATAAACACAAAGGGAGAATTTTCGGAGGATTGTCACAAGTTGTTAGCCTCGGTTAGTGATGCTCTTTATGCAATAGGTGGTAAATGGAAATTGATGATAATAATTGCTATGGCCAGGGGTAATAACAGATTTACCGAGCTTCAGCGAATGGTAAACGGAATTTCCGCAAGGGTTTTATCAAGCGAGTTAAAAGAATTGGAGTTGAATGGATTTATTATTAAAAAGGTATCTGTTGGTTACCCTGTGACAATCGAATATCAATTGTTACCTTATAGCGAAACACTTCAAGGGGTTGTAAGTGCATTATCACAATGGGGCACGCAACATCGTGATAAAATTAAAAATGACTATAAAAAGGATAATTCATTATGATTTTTTACCAATAGTAGCTTAAAGTAGAAATCATGTTCATTAGATTTTTTGTTTTTATAGTTTATTCTTTCAAAAAGTATTCAAAGACCTGCATCAATTATCCCTTTTGCAACAAATGCTGTAAATCCGGATCATTTTTAATACGTTCCATTTCGTCTTGAACAATAATCAGAATATCAGTTTTTATTTGACGATAATTGCTTTCAATCTGATGTTTCATTTTATCCTCACCGTGTTCATCAATGAAAGAAAGGATTTGCGGTATCTTCTGATAGGCTTTGGTTTCTGCTGCTACCTTTTCGTCATCCACTACAATTTCTGCGTGGAAAATCTTTTGCTCTATTCTTTCATCAAAATTATCTGATACCGAGCCAACAAACATACCTTGGGTTAATGTTGAGATTTTTGATGCCGGAATCAGGCTGTCCAACTGGGTCGAAATTGAAGTGGATTTATCATTTCGGTTAATAGTCATGCTTTGTCGTTTCTGAAGTACTTTACCAAATCGTTCAGAAAGGTTTTTAGCCGTTTCCCCAACTACCTGGCCGCTGAATACATTTCCTACTGTATTTTGAATGACTTTGGCCTCTTTATCGCCATAATCCCTTATTAATTGGGAAAAATCCTGGAAACCTAGACATACTGCCACTTTATTGGATCTGGCAGTCGCAATCAGGTTATCCAGTCCTCTAAAGTAGATGGTTGGAAGTTCATCTATGATAACTGAACTCTTTAGTTGTCCTTTTTTGTTAATAAGCTTTACAATCCTCGAATTATACAAACCCAATGCTGCAGAGTAAATATTTTGTCTATCAGGGTTATTCCCCACACATAATATTTTAGGTTCCCCGGGATTATTGATGTCAAGAGAGAAATCATCGCCAGTCATTACCCAATACAATTGAGGACTTATCATCCTTGATAAAGGGATTTTTGCTGATGCTATCTGCCCTTGTAGCTGATCCTGAGCGCCACCTTGCCAGGCATCCATAAATGGAGAAAGGTAGTTTTCCAAATCAGGGTATGAGGTTAAAATCGTGAATACGTCCGAATACTTTTTATTCAGTAATTCTATGGCGTGGGGAAAAGTGCAATATTTACCATCTTCGTAAATTTTAAGATACCAAATTATGGCTGCCAATAAGATAATTGGGCTTTCCACAAAAAAATCACCTTGTTTTTGTATCCACGACCTGTTTAGGTTGAGCATTATTGTATATGCCGCTTCGTAAGCATCAGAAATATCTGTCATGAAGTCTGGATTCAAGGGATTACAACGATGGCTTTTACGAGGGTCGTCGAAATTTATCAAGTAAAATTTGGGCTGAACTTTGTACTTATCTTTATGCTTTAATAAATGATTGTAGGCAATTGTGGAAAGGTCATCAAATTTAAAATCGTAGATATACATGCTAAAGCCTTTCTCAATTTGTTGTTTGATGAAACTGTTTACAATGGCATATGATTTACCTGAACCAGGTGTTCCCAACACAATAGTTGCCCTGAATGGATTTACAATGTTTATCCATCCGTGGTTCCATTTGCCTTTGTAGTAAAATTTAGTGGGCAGGTTTACGGAATATTCATTTTCCATTAGCTTAGTTTCCTGTTGGAAGCTCTCGTTTTCGTTGTTGAAAACATCGTCCATCAGGTTAGTGCGCAGCAATCGGCTCATCCATACGCCCGCCATTAGTAAGGCAATATAACCAAAAGAGATAGTCAAAATATAAAAAAAAGTACCTGGTGCCAGGGATAGCTTCAGCAATGGTGTGTTCAGAAAGAATAGCACAAAGCCCACTCCCAAAGCCATGTATATTTTAGACCAGGTTATCTTCTCATTCTTTACACCTATCGTACCTAAGCAACTTAAAGCCAACAAAACCAAAGCGAATGCTTTGGTATATAGGGGATGTGAAAACAAACCTGCCGCCCGGTTGAAATTACCTAGTATTTTGTTGATTACTTCTAACGTCAAGCCACGATCCAAAAAGAAACCGTAGCAGAACCAATAAAGGTGCATCAATACCAATAGAATACTGACGGCCCGCATAAAAGCCATTATCTTAGCGAGCCCCCTTAAATCGTCTTCACCCTGCATTTTGATATATTAAATGGTTAGGTGTTAATTTAAAGGCTATGGGGCGTCTCTATAACAAAATGGCGGTCAGTGGCTTTATGTGGCAATATTTCGCTGAGTTGTATGAAATGAAAAATGTAGCGATGCTACCTTTTATCAAATTTATAATAGCTGTAGGCTACTGGGGATTAGGATTTTCCTTTTTAAATTTTAAAATCTCATTATGTATTTTTGAATTCGCTCCTTCATTTCCGTTTTCATCGTTGAGAAGTTGTCTTATTTTATTTAGAACCAGAGCTCTGTTTCTGGGCCCATGAATTCCATACTGATCCAATAATTTTTGTTCAGACTCTTTGATATAGATTTTTACGTTTGAAGCGTCAATTTGAAATTCTTTTGTAACTCCTCTAAATTCATTTCTAAGGAATTGAAATGCCTGGTCTATCATATTCAAAAATCCATTTTTCAAATTTTCTTCGGTAGAACTTGTCTTTTCGGGGCAATACTTTAGCAAAGGCTTATCAATACCATCAATAAATTTTGGTAAATCTTCAAAATTATCGCACTCAAAATTATGTGCGAATTGATTTCTAATACTCATTATATGCGACAAATTGATATAGGTCAGTTTGTCAAGTTTACCACAATCCATCAGCAAATCAATCTTTGCTCGCAAACTAATCGACGAAGATTTATTATCTAGCGTTTTTGTATTGCCATGTAAATCTAAACCCATCATATGTTTGATAAGTTTAGAAGTTAAAGACTCAATAATTAGTGTTTTTTCGATTGCAACTTGTCTATTTTCAAATTTTGGCATACAGTTAATTTAAATTCTTGATTACCCTAATTTATGTGAAATACATCAAAATTCTTAAATAAACAATAATCCAAATGATCAGGCCTTAATCCAACGGGTAATATTGGCTTATAATTATTAGTTTTTTTGCTTTTGCAACTTACTAAGAGAATATGGTATGCAACGAAAAAACAAATCCCATTTCTAAGTATTGGAGAAATAGTGGTATTTATGTAAATATTTTATCGAACTTTTCTAAGGGTGTACAAAACTTAGATATGCCAAACATTTTTATAATTCCAAAATATAGATTGATTAAATAGAAACAATTATATTTTTACCCAACTTGGGTGCACCTGTGTTTTTTATTTTTTTTGCTTTTGTCATATTTGTAACGCCCAATCATTAACCTGAGTATTAGGGCCCATTAACCAATTGATGAAAGAGATTCACTGCACATTTTTAACGGCATAGTTTTTACTTGCTGTTTCCACCTAATCTTTAATAAAATTCGTAGTGAACAATTTCATTCGCAATTCCAATTGCTTATGAAAAAAGCTTATAATTTATTATTTGAACGAGAAATTAAGTCTTTTAAAAATGTATTAAATCAGCTGCCTACCTGGTGTAGATATCCCTTATCTGCTGCAAAGGAGGCAACACTCTATGAGCTTTCCTATGTGAAAATTCTGACCCAACAACTAAACCTAAGGCCATTTTTGATAGACTTAGTTGAACAAAAAGCCTCGGCACCATTTATCTTAAACTTCGAGGTTTTGGAGAGCCAGGTGTTTTTTTATTTCATGCTGGAAGGTGAAATTAAATTTACAGACCAAAACGGGATTTTCATTTCTAACATTAAAGCCAATAATTTCTATATATCATATAGCCGGCCTGGAATATTTAATGCCAATGTTGAAAAAGGAGATCATATTGCCCTGATTGTTTCAATAGATACTGAATGGATTTATAGTATAAGTTCTGAATTTGAGGTACTAAAAAAGTTCTTAGATGAATTTATTAATCTCTCTCAAAACTATGCAGTAATGCCACTTTGTAGAATGGATAAGCAAGTGCACCGATGGTTAAGAGAGATTTATACGTTTACCAGGACTAATAAAGGGGCGCTTGACGGATTATTAAGATTATATATTTCATTGGCATTAGAATATTATAATAAAACCCTTAAAGAACGAGAAGGTATGATGGCCTATAGATTAAAAAAGTACCTGGATGAGCATTACTGCGATATTGATCTTGACTACATAAAACTTACGAAAATCTTTTACGCTACAGAAAGAACCTTAAGAAATCAGTTTAAGGCTGAGTTTCATATCACCATTCACAATTACTACACGAACCTAAGACTTGAAAAAGCCAGATACATGATAACTGATTTGGGAATGCAGATAAAAGATGTGTATATGGAAGTTGGTTACAAAGATGAAAGTTCATTTCGATATGCCTATAATAAGTTTATCAATAAATATAGTTAAGTAATACAATTATAGAAAGTAACACTTTTGAAAATCCGGAAATATCTTATCATTTTTCATGGTTAATTTTTACCATATTTCTGTTTCACGCTTTCATAGGAAGTCTCAGCTTTGTAATAGAATTAGGAATCTTATTTACTGCTTTGCACATAACCAACACTATCTATGAAACCAAAACTATCATTCAGTGCCTTAAATAAGCAAGAATCCCTGTTGTTTATTATCCTTTTTATTCTGCTTGTATTGTGGATTCCGGTAACAATTGATAAGGTATCTAATTTCGCAAGTTTTAAATACAGTATACTTCAGCAACCATTTCCGGATTGGTTAGGATTAATACTTATTTACAGTTTACCAATTGTAGAATTGATAATAGTAATCTGTCTGGTGATTGAAAAATTTAGAAAAATAGGGTTGCTTATCTCCTCTTTATTAATGGCAGTATTTTCAGGTTATATAGGTATTGGGTTACTTGGCTATTGGGAAAAACTGCCTTGCGGTTGCGGATCAGTAATTAGCGGAATGACCTGGAAGCAACACTTTTTTTTCAACCTGACCTTTCTGTTAATTAGTGGGTTAGGACTTTATTTATGGTATAAACTTCGACATAGGAACGCGGGACGCGAACCTATAGAGGGCGGGTCGGCCAAAAGACGTATAAATAGTATTGTTTAATATTTAAATTTTAAAGAAAATGAAAAGATTAAAGTTAAACTTAGTAATGGTTGCTGCATTAGCGATTGCTGTTGTAACAATGTCATTTAAAGCTGTGAGCAGCAGCCCAAAATTGGAGGGTGAAAAATGGTTTGAGTATACAAATGAAACTGAAGATGGCAATCCAAGTAACCCGGCCAATTATATACTGGTAAATGGAACTGGGGATATGCCTCCTTCTTGCCCTTCCGGTGAAGATGAAATTTGTGCAGTTTTGGCTCAACCTCAAACAGGTGGTCAGCATCCCAACCTGTTAACTGTTATTGATGACCGTTTAAGGGAAGAACAATAACATTGTTTATTAAAAATTAAGTGAACGTTAAACGAATAATCTTTTAACGTTCACTTTGTGTTTACCGATCATTTTGAGGCATACCAGTGTTTAGTATAACACTAAGTGGAATGGGTAATACATATTTGAGACTATTAGGCTCTAATGTATATACTTCTCCATTTATTTCTCTTGTTATTGTTTTAGTAAAGCGATTGTCCTTATTTAACCTTCTAAGGTCTGACCAGCGCAATCCCCGCCAGATTAATTCCTTTCTTCTTTCAGTTAAAATATATTCTAGTATAACTTCATTATTGGTTGAAACAAAAGGGACAAATGAGGTATCCCATCTCATTTTTATTAGTTGATTTATTGTTTCCACTGCTATTTGCGGACTTCCAATTCTTATTTCTGATTCAGCTTTTATAAGATAAATTTCATTTGTAGAAATACCGGAAAACCAAGAAGCTGATCCGTCATAACTTCCTCTGAAAGAATATGTACCAACTCTATCTCTAAAAAAGGCCGTTTTACGCAGATCATTTGTACCATATGTATTATAAAGGTCGTTATTAATTCTCCCGTTTGTTACATTCATTATTGGCCTTCCGAAATTAGTGGCATGAAAAACAACCTCTATGTTAAACCTGGGTATAGGGAATGATGTAGCTGAACCCATAGTTAATGTTTTATAATCCAATAATTCTTTTGTGTTATGTAAATAAGAATCAGCATATTTTAATGCACTTTCATAATCTTCCATTGAAAGGTAAACACGAGCTAGTAAACCGTAGGCAGCTGTTGAAGTAGGCGTTGTTTTATATGTGCTTTTTTCAGCTAATAAAGTAGCCGCCATTTTTAAATCATCTGTTATTTTTTGATAAGTTTCTTCTAAAGATGATCGAAATATTTTTTCATTAATATCTGATGTAAGACGTAAGGGAATTCCTAAATCAGATTTTGCAGTGCTTTTATTATATGGTTTTGACCAAAGCTGCGAAATATTGTAGAACGCAAAGGATCGAAAAAATAAAGCTTCACCTCTAATCTGGTTTCTTTCGTCAGGTATAGGATCAATTTTTTCGAGTTGTTCTAAAATTACATTAGAGTTATATACTATGGCGTACATCATTGACCATTCATTTGTTTCACTATCATTAAATGCATCATCGTTCCATATGTAGATATTTTTGGCTGTTAGCGATGAAAGGTTTTGCCAATTAGTTGGTTGAACAAAAATATTGTCAGTAGCACCTTCCTGTACAGATGGATACCAACTATTCATTCTTTCAGTATTATTTAGTAATGCTCTTAAATCAGCAGCAGTGGTGGGGACGACCAATGACTTATCAGATTTTACATCTAAATATTTTTGACACCCTGAAATCGTACTTGTTATAAGTAAAAGAATTTTGATATAGTATTTCATAATTTAATTTTTAAAGGCTGGCTCTTATACCAAATGAGATTGTTCTTAATGGAGACAGATTTCCAAATTCAGGATCAACATTATGTTTGTCAGCTTTCCAGATGATGCCCAGGTTGGTGGCATACATCATCAATTCCAACTTTTTTATATGTAATTTTTGTGATAATGAATTTAGTTGATAGCTAAGGTTTATATCTTGTAAACGGATATTATCTCCTTTTGAGATTAAAATTTCTGCATTTGGATAAAAATAACCATCCCTGTTAGCATTATTCGGATAAACCATTGATGGTACTTGGGTAAATAATTCATCTCCAGGTTTTTGCCATCTTAAGTTATAATCTGAATGTGTGCCTGTGCCATTATATAATGCGCCATAAAAAACACTGTTTCTTTTAAAGTAGAACCCAAACTTATAGCTGATATTGAATGAAATACTTAAGCCTTTACATGTAAAGGTATTTCTGATGGCGCCAAAATGAGTAGGGGTGGCAGAACCATAATATATCAGATCTTCCGCTCTTGTTTCATTTCGTATAGCTGCATAATCCTTACTTGCCTCATTTTTTAAATAACCCATAGGATCACCAGTGTTCGGGTCTAATCCCGCCCATTTAAGTGCAAAAATCGAGTAAACCGGTTTGCCAATTATTGGGGATATCATAGCACCTCCTGTTAAATAATTACTCAGAACATTGGTTGGCGTCAGGTATTCAGTAACTTTTGTATTTATATGGCTATATAACAAATCAGTACGCCATTCGATAGTTTTTCGAATATTAATACTACTTAACTGTACATCAAATCCTCTTCCTTTTAAAGAAGCAGAATTTCCCAAATAGCTAAAACCCCGACTTGATATCGGGTTTATAGCACCTGTTGTCTGATCTATTGGCATATACCCAATAAGGTCAGTATTATTTTTCTCATAAAATTCTAAAGAAGCCTTAAGACGATTTCTTAGCAGATTGAAGTCAAGTCCTATATTTAGTTGGCCATTTTTCTCCCATCTTAAACTTTCGTTTGGTGGGTTAACCATTATTGCATAAGGTGTATTGGTTAAGTTGCCTCCGTCATTATAATATCGCATTGTTGGTAATGCTGAAACATTGCTGTTTAAGTTACCACTATAACCAAAAGTGACCCTTAATTTCAATAAATTCAGCCATGTTATATTAACGAATTTTTCATTTGTAATTAACCAGCTTGAGCCTAACGACCAAAGTGGTGTAAATCTTTGGTTGCTTTTTACTCCGAAAAGATTTGATCCATCTTGTCTGGTGCTAAAAGTAAGATTATAGCGATTTAAATAGGTATATGCCCAATTGGTGAATAGAGACACAAACCTGTCATTTAACTCGGAAGGAGAATAAAGATAAGGGATTTTAGCACGTCCGCCATTTGGACTATACAATACATAATCTGTATCGTAATTTATAAATGCAGAAGTTAAAATATCAGGGTTATATCCATAGTGAACTGACTGTGATGATTTGATTATTGCCTGCCTTGCTTCAGCGCCTGCAAGCCCAGTAATCTGGTGTTTATTCCATGATTTCGTGTAATTCAGTTGTGCTCTTAATGACTGTGAGTTTATAGTTCGTTGAGATTCATTCAAGATATCTCCTAATGGAATCGGTCTGGTAATTGAGCCATTTAGTGCTACCTGGGTATAAGTATTAATCAAGTTCCTAGTGTAATAGGTATTCATATCTCTTAAAACCCTTCCACTGGTCTGTGTATTTTCAAACTGGTATTTTATAGATGCGTTAAAGCCTTTACTTATATTGTAGTTTAGGCCGGAATTAATTAAAATACTGTTGGTCTTTAACCGGTCATTGACATTATTTATTTCCTCTAGTGGTTTGTACTCCCAGTTGAGTAAACCTTTTGTTTCTGCTGCATTTGTATATACGGAACGAAAGTAACGTTCGATACTTAATGCATTTCCATTTTCATCAGCAAATTGCGCATAAGGGTATAATGAGTTAAAATTAGTTGGGCGACCACCATCTGTTTGAGTATTTGTGTAATACAGTGAAGCGCCTAAAGATAGTTTTTTAGAAAGTTTAATTGTATTGTCAGATCGTAAATTGTAGCGTTTAAAGTTTCTGTTAATCGTTCCTACATTATTGTCATAGCCACCTGAAATGTAGTAGTTCATATTTTCGTTCTGGCCGCTAACATTCAAGCTGTATTGTTGGTTTAATCCATTTCTATATACGTATTTATTCAAATCGTTTCTGATATCATAAGTCGCTAGTTTTGAAAGTTCATCCTGCAATTGGTTTTCTGTAATTATGCCTCTTTTATGTTTGTACATTAATTCAACTGCCGGCGTAAGCGGTATGTGTCCTAATTGCTCTATAGCATCGTAAAAATTATTATTAAAAAGCATTTTCTCTACATCAATATAATCTGCTGAAGACATGTTTGGTAGCTGCATCATATCAGGACTTTGGATAAAAGTCATGTTAGTGTTAAATGATATGGCAGGAGGCTGGTTTTTCGCTGCTTTCTTGGTTGTGATAACTATTACACCATTTCCTGCCCGTACACCCCATATTGATGCTGCAGATGCATCTTTAAGTACAGTTATATTTTCAACATCATTTGGGTTTATATTATTTATATCGCCTTCGTATGGAAAATTATTTAAAATGATTAAAGGTTTAGTATCTGAAAAAATGGTACTTAATCCTCTGATGCTAATTTGAGGTGTTCCGGATAATGCCCTGTTGTCGAACATTACAGAGCTGGCAATGCCATCCAAACGGCTTAAAACATCTGTAGATATCTGTCTGTTAAAAAGACCATTATCGATATAATCAAAAGAGCCGCTGGCTCTTTCCTTTGATATTTTCTGAAATCCGGTAGATACCACAACCTCACTTAACTCACTATTACCAAAATACAATTGTATAACCAGTGTATTTCCTGGAGGTTCTTTTAGTGTGAAAGTTGTATCCCTAAGACCTATGTGTGATACATTAATGGAAACAGGGTACGAAATATTTAGTACTTCGAAATAGCCGGAACTATCACTATGAAAATACTTTTCTTTGCTTTTGTAGGATAGTTTCACAGAAGCGCCTTGTACAGGAATCTGGCTATCATATTTAATAATTTTACCTTTTAAACTACCTGAATCCTGCGCACAAACATGTAGCGAATAGAATAGAAAGAGTAGTACGAAATTTAGTTTTCTCATGTGCTTGGTTATGTTTTATAGTTCTGAAATGACAAAAAAATCAAGTGTTCTGGTTTCTTCCTTAATGGCAATGCCATAAGGTTTAAGTGTGGAATTAATAGCAACGATATCGTCAATTACAGGAGGTAATTTGGGAATAGCTATTTTCTCATCAGAGAAGTCATTAATAAATGGACGCTGCTCAATATTCTTATTAATGTTATTTACCCATGCTGATAAAAACTGCTGACTATTTTCCGGTAAACTGGAAATGATATTTGGTTTACCAACTTTCCTTATTACATAGCATTTACTTTTTCTTTTTTCCATACGACCATTTATTCCAAAGAAGTAATTGAGATCAATTTGTACTTTTCTATGAATGAATTTCATGTTGGAAACTGGTGCTATCATTTCATAGCAATACATATCTTTTAGAAATCTTTTTTCTAGTATTGAAATTGAATCCTGAAACTCCATTATAGTACGGTTAACCGGCATGGTCCGGAGCTCTCTGAATGCCAGCGAATACATTCTCCTTATTGAAGCATTTGTAGCAGATATCCGAATGGTACTATCCATATTATTAGCTTCAGGCAGTGTGTTATGGCTAGGTATGCCATCAATGTATGGGGTAATGATGTTACGGTTCAAAAAGTAATTTTGTACAGCACCATTATTGTTAATTAATAACGGTTGTGTTCTGTCATAAGTCAGGTTATCCGATTTTTGAACGATAGAACTTTCAGTGCCTTTTAATGCAATAGTGATGTTTTCTTTTGTTACATCAGATGAATGGGTAATAGCCTGTACTTCTCCTGACTTATTAATCCAAACCTCGTGAGGTAACATGGTATAAGGAAAGTGGGATTTAAAGATGGAATCCTGGACAACTGTCATCAGGTTTAATGGCGATAATAACCGGTTCCTTTTTAAAAAGCTTTCAACCTTTTCAGGATCCTGATCGGTTATTGGAAGAATTACAACATTATCATGTAATTCTTTTTCTAATTGGTGCAATCGTGGCAAAGCTCCAATGCATGTACCACACCAGGTCGCCCAAAAATCAAGAATGATCAGTTTATCCTTGTATTCTGCAATTGTAATAGTCTCTTTGCCTTGTGGATGGTTGATAACCTGCAATGGAAGATTCCAGAGCTCATCTGGTATTTTGTTTCCAATTGTCAAACCGTTGGAAATTGATTGTACCGGTTCTGACTGTGCCAATACCTTTGTGGAAATAAAAACCTGGGTTATAATAAGAAATAAGAGGACAAAGTGGAGATACTTTCTAGATTTACCTGCACGGGAAACCACTAAAAGTGTTTTTAGTAAGTAGTTACTCATAAGCGTTAGTTTTTATAAATGGGAAAAATGCTGCCACAATGAATAAATCATTACAACAGTATAAAGCAGTGGCTACAGCCTGGGCTAACTGGCAGCAGATTTTTTTTCAAAATGTAGTAGGGGGTGTGGTTCGGGCTACACCGGTGATTTTATTTTCTTAGCATGAAGAATAATAAAATGAACTAGATAAAATATCGTATATACAGGGAATATCGCAAACCTGGCAGCCTTGAAAATAGCTACGGAAAACTTGAGCAAACGGGTTAATAGACGGAATAAATCCGAAAAAATAAGATGCATTAATCCATTAAAGAAAACAAATAAGGGATTAACCCTTGGAGGCTGCGCTATATTGTTTATAGCGACAGCCTTGTACGATGCAAGCGGCAATACATTATATGGCATCGTAAGTTTTGAGGCCAAATAATGAAACAGGATTTTATATAAGGCAGGGTTCATTTTTATACCGAAGCGTGAGAATGTGCTCCAAGCATTAATTAATAAAAATGAATCCCTGCGCTTACAAGCAGTTGAAATTATTGAAAATACATCCATCATCAATTAGTTCTCACGCTAACGGCGATGATGTATAAATTAAGTCCGAAGCAAATATATGGAAAATATTTCTATGTGGCATTATAATGCCACTAACTTTTTTAGAAAAAATCTTCCCTTGCTTCAAAATTTAATTATGGCAGGCGATTTAACTGAAGATATAAAGAAAGGAGTTGGAAAGAATTTGAAAAGAATTCGTCAGACAGCTAAATTATCATTAAGAGAATTAGATAGTGAACTTGGTATTGATTATAGTCATTTGTCAAAAATGGAGAGAGGTGAGTTTAATATCACTTTAGAAACTATTGCAATTTTTGTTAAGTTTTATAACATTGAACCAAAAGAACTATTCGATTTTAAATTGGAAAAAGAGCCAAAGTTTTATGATTAATTATTTAATATTTCAGAGCATTTATCTTTAACAATTATTATCATTTTGCTTACTTTACTTATAAGTTTCAGAACTTCAATTTCTGAAATCTGATAATCGAGTCTATAACGGGAATCGATATAACCCCTTTTTAATTTTTCAAACAATATTTTATCTTGCACATCATTTTCAGTATCAAATATATTATATAACTCAGGAGATATGTTCTTTGATCTAATTCGCAATTTTTGCAAATTATGAATTTTGGGCTTGTAATGAGTAAACACTAAAAGTATTGTATTAAACAAACTTTCAGCCGCTTGATGTAACTGGAATGCACTTAATTTATAGCTACCTTTCTCCTTTAAAAATATTGCGGTTTCCAAAAAGTCTTCAGCTTGAGGAAACCAATTTTGATAATACCTTTTTGAAATTTCTTTAAATTCTTTAAGGGTTAATTTTTTAGGTAAGGCAAACTTTAATTTATTAGAGTTATATAGTTCAATTCCATCTTTTAAGATTTCAACAAAAAAATATTCTCCAATCTCTAAACCTTTGTTTATATAATCTATTTCATGTATCTCCAAATTTAATGAAGGTTTGATATTGTCACACAAATCAACAATTTTTGCCTCATATGCATAAACCCTTTCAGGGTTTTCATTTGTAACAATTAAAAAGTCATAATCACTTACGTATTCATAATTTACTCCTTTAGAAGTATATATATTATCAACTTGTTTACCTTTTGCATGGCTTCCATATAGAATGATCATTTCAGGATTAATTACTTCCTTAATGATACCTACAATATGTAATATCTCTTTTTGCTTTTGTTCTGGTAAATGTGATAAAGAATTCATATTGTAAAGATAAAACTTTAAAATATTATCGAACTTTTTTAATGAGCAAACAATTGGGCATCAAAGTGTCACATACAAAATAGGAGATCGGCTTTTTGATTGTAAATAAGGATGAATTATTGTGCCAACTCCATAGTATTTTTATTTAGAAGGTTAGTTATAGTATCATTCCCGTTCATCCAGTAAAAAGTACTATCGGTTGTATCTATCCTATCATTTATGCGTTTTGGAAACTCACTTTGACAGCTATTAAAACTTAAGGATAAGGCCACAAAAATGATTATAGTTGGTATTGCTTTCTTGAGGTTCATATGCACTCATATTTTTGTTCAAGTGGTATAAATATAATACTGTACTTAGGGTAATGCAACTATATTTGTCATACTATTGTACTACTATTTTACATCGTTGTGTCACTCACTGCAACAATAGTACAACTATTAAACAATCCCAAAGGCGAGGGAAAGCATAGTATTTCAACAAAGTTTTATAATTTTAGTCTTAACTAGAATGAACTTATTTCAAGGCTAATTTTAAATATGTTTGAGTATAAATTAGGAAAGGACAGATTAACAGGAAAAATTATATCTATAGATGATGTTAGTCGTGGCATATCATGTAATTGTATTTGTCCTGATTGTGAGCTTAACTTTGTTGCCGCCAAAGGGGAAAAGAATAGATGGCATTTCCGGCATTTTGAAAAGACAGAATGTAACGGAGGCCAAGAAACTGCATTGCATCTGTTAGCCAAAGAAATAATAACTGTAAATAATCAAATTATTTTACCCGTTTATGGTAAAGTATCCTATACAAATGCTATTAAGGAACAATTTTTCGAAACTATTAAACCAGATGTTTCTGCCATAACAAATGGACAAAACCTATTCTTTGAGGTACTTGTCACTCATGCAGCAGGAGACGTAAAAGATGGCTTTTATATAGCAGCTAAACACAAAAGCGTTGAAATAAATTTAAAAAATTACTCTTTCACAAACAGGGAAAATCTAGAAAACGAAATATTAAATAATATCTTAAATAAACGAATTATTTTTTGGGAAGAAAAAGTGAGTAATGAGAATGTAAATAAAAAATCCTTAATTTTTTATTTTTTGACTGGTGTATCAATATTATTAGGAGTAATATTGGTTTTAAAATTTGTAATTCAAAATAAACTTTACCGTAAAAGCAACTAAATGATAATGGTAAGATAATTAGATAAAGACTAGACTATTCTAATTTAAAAAGGATGCTACTACCTGGCCCAGATAAACGCTTTATTACAGCAGCAGCTATCGGATCCGGAAGCTATAAAAATGTACCAAAAGTCAATAGAACTAAACCCTCAAAATGAAAACGGGAAAAAATACTACAAATGCTCTTGCAATGAACCAGCCTAGTGTTAAAATTTTAGGAATACGTATTTTATCCTAAATAATTTAGCTATTCTTAAATGGCAAGAAATGTATGGCTTTGTATAGGTCCGGGCAATAAAAACGATAGTTTGTTTGCTCTTTAAAATAAAAAAGAGGCTGTTCACAAAATTTGCAGACAGCCTCTTTTTTATTTTATTTTAGCTTGTTTATCCTGACAGATTGTAGTAACCTGCCATTTTTGTCAATAACTTTTAAGATATATATGCCGCTGCTTAAACCAGCCATGTCAATTCTTTCCTGGTAATTAGATGAAGTTTGCCTGCTTATTATTTTGCCTGAAATATCACACAATTCCAGCTGCACTTTGCCATTCAACCCGGTTATATTTACTACATCAGTAGTAAGCGGGTTAGGGAAAACAGTAATGTTTTTACTGTTACAGCTGGATGTAATAAAAATAATTTTGCTGTACTTAAATGTGCCATCTCTGTCTACCAGTTTCAGCCGGTAGTAGGTATTGCCATTGCTTAACTGGTTGTCATAAAAACTGTATTTGCTTTCCATTTCATTGTAAGGAATCGTTGCCAGATTAACATAAGACATACCATCTACACTTTTTTCAATTTCAAAATGAGTGAAATTAACCGCATTGCTGGCATGCCAGTTTAAATGTGCTTTATTACAGGTGATGGCTGTAGCGTAAAAATTATTCAAAACAATCGGCAACACAGTAGACCAGGTGATGGTATAGGTGGC
>JAQGEF010000002.1 GCA_027854065.1 Polluticaenibacter yanchengensis
AATAATTTTCTTTCATTTTTAGAAGATACGCTACAAAAACTACAAAATAAAACCATAGGATTGATTCGATTGGATAGCGGATTTTTTCACTCAGACATATTAGACTATTTAGAACACCGCAATACCGATTATATCATTGCAGCAAAGTTTACTCATCCAATTCAACGGTTAATAGCAGATAACAAATCCTGGATAAAGATAGATGAAGGCATTGAAATTTGCGAACAACATTACCAAAGCCAGAGTTGGAGCAAGGCTAGAAGACTAGTAATTGTAAGACAAAAAATGAAAGAAAAATCTGGTGTAACCGGCAAAAGGTTAAGTCTGTTTCCTGAAGAAGAGGCGTTTAAAAATTATCGATACAGTGCTTATGTAACAAGCTTAAAGTTAAGTCCTATTGAGGTATGGAGGCTTTACAGAGGTAGAGCTAATGCTGAAAATCATATTAAAGAACTCAAATATGATTTTGGTTTTGATAGTTTTAATCTTAAAAGTTTTTATGCCACAGAAGCAGCACTAACCTTTGCGATGATAGCCTACAATTTGATGTCACTTTTCAAACAGTTCATCTTGCAAGAAAAAACACAGAAACGATTATCAACATTGCGATTCAGGGTGTTTGCCATTGGAGCCTATTTTGAAAAAGTCAATGAACAAATTGTACTCAAAATAGCTCTCGTAAAAAAACGACGAAAGTGGTTCTCTTCACTATGGAATCAATCTCAAAATTTTCATTTCCCTTTTTCTAATGCGTAATCTGGGTTTATTATCCTGTTAATGGTTTGTTCTGGCTTAGCCAATCAAGCTGTTGCGCAGTATAGAGAGTCAGTACAAAAAAAGATTCTTCAAAAAATGAAGGATAGCCTGGGACTGACTTCTTTGGAAGTAACAAGGGTTAGCATGGTAAACGCTGATTTGGAAGATAAAAAAAGTGCAGCCAGGCAGCAATATGGCCCGCAGGCAGATTCAGTGCAATACCATATTCAACGTATTGAAAATACAAGAGACTCTTTGTATCAACAGGCATTACCAGTTTATAAGTTCACATTGTATAAACAAAAGAAAACGAACCTCATTAGCAATAACTAATTAAATGATCTTATGGCGAACTACAAATTTATATTCGTTATAGGCTTGGTTTGGATGGCGACAGTTTTCCCTTTTACCGAAAATCAGGCTCAGCCACCTGTAGTACCCGCCTACTATGGCCAGGCACCGGTGAATTATGTACAGAGCTGGACGGCCAAAGCCCCGGAAAAGGATACAGCCGTTTTGCCGGGTAAAGCGTTATCCCAGGTGCAACAAACCACTCAGTATATAGATGGCTTGGGACGTCCGCTGCAAACTGTTATCAAACAAGGCTCATTGATTACAGGAGGAGTGGCAAGTGATTTGGTTTCTCCGCATATATATGACGAGTATGGCAGGGAGACGGTGAAATACCTGCCTTTTGCAGCCAATAATGCCCACGGTAATGCTTCCTTAAACGATGGTTGGGTAAAGATAAATCCGTTTAAACAGCAGGAGGTGTTTATGCAGACTGCACTGGCCGGCCAGAATGAAAGCTGGTATTTTGAAAAAACGGTTTTGGAAAATTCGCCTTTGGGACGTGTAACAGAATCCTTTGCACCCGGCAACAGTTGGGTGGGTACCAGTACACAATCAAGCGAGCATGACAGGCGGTCAGTAAAAAGCCGTTATTGGTTGAATAATAAAGCCGATAGTGTACGCATCTGGGAGGTTACTGACGTTCCTGGTGCTTTCGGTACTTATAGCAGTTCGGCTATGTATGATTCCGGGATGTTATATAAAAACATAACTATTGATGAACATGGTAAGCAGATCATTACTTTTTTAAATAAAGAGCAAAAGACCATCTTAAAAAAAGTACAGTTAACGGCTGTGGCGGATTCAGGTAAAGGGAGGGGGCATAACGGTTGGTTATGTACCTATTATATCTATGATGAGATTAATCGCCTTCGGGCAGTTATTCAGCCAGAAGGAGTAATCGCACTCGCATCCGGTTCATGGAATTTTTCTGGTAATATATTAGATGAACAATGCTTCCGGTATGAGTATGATGCCAGAAGCAAAATGGTAAGAAAAAAAATACCCGGTGCGGGAGAAGTATATATGGTCTACGATGCAAGAGACCGCCTGGTGCTGACCCAGGATGCCAATATGCGGGTAAACAATAAATGGCTTTATACTTTATATGATCAATTGAACAGGCCTGTAAGCACCGGTTTATGGACGACTACAAATACCTTATCTACCCATGCGGGCTTAGCGGCTGGCAGTGTTGCCTATCCGGCTCTTTCCGGGGAAAGCTATGAAGAACTAACTGTAACCTACTACGATAATTACTTCGGCTGGCTATTTGAGTATTTTTATGAGGGGGATACTTATGATCCTTTGCTTGATGAATATTTATTAACCCCTGTGGCCGATACCTGGCCATATACCCAGTCCAATGTTGCATTAACCGCTACACGGGGATTGGTTACAGGCACCAGGGTGAAAATTATGGATGGTACGAACAACTGGATAGTAACTGCCAATATCTATGATGAAAAAGGAAGAGTAATACAGCAACGGATCAATCGGGCTGATAAGGAAAACGGTAGTAATAGCTGGCGGAAACTTTTTAGACAAACAATCACTAATCAGTATAGCTGGAATGGTGCCGTGTTAATAAGCATTAACCGTTTGTATAAAGGAAAAGACTGGGATCAGGTAAGCACCCGTTATACGTATGATTCTCTGTGGCGGGTTTTGGCTATTTCTAAACAGCCGCACAAATACGTCAACCAACCTAAAAGAGAATATCTTTCGAATGAAAGAATCATTGCGCAGAATGAATATGATGCGCTTGGGCAATTGAAAAAGAAAATACTGGCACCGGAGTTTGACGGTGGTAATGGCTTGGATAGCTTGAGTTTTGATTACAATATCCGGGGCTGGTTATTAGGTATGAACCGCAATTATGCACGAGATCTACACCAGGATAATTATTTTGGTTTTGACCTTGGTTATGATAAAACTAATAATAACCTTATTGGTAACCAAAGTTATACTGCTGCACAATTTAACGGTAATATCAGCGGCCAAACCTGGAAAAGTAAAGGTGACGGCGAAAAAAGGAAATATGACTATGGTTATGATGCGGCAAACCGTTTATTAAAGGCTGATTTTACTCAATTTTCCAGTGGGGTATTTAGTCCCTGGACCGGGGTGAACTATTCAGTAAAAATGGGTGATGGTGAAGACGTGAATACTGCGTATGACGCTAATGGCAATATTAAAAAAATGCAGCAATGGGGTTTGAAGGTAGGCAGTAGTACCCAAATTGATATTTTGACATATACCTATGCAACAGGTAGCAACAAATTATTAAAAGTAACCGATGGGAATACTACGGATAATAAACTGGGCGATTTTTACAATGGAGGTAGCGGTACTAATGATGACTATGCTTATGACGACAATGGCAATATGGTAAAAGACCATAATAAAAATATTGGTACTTTATCGGCAAATGGCATTACTTATAATCACATGAACCTGCCGGAAACTGTTATCGTAAGGGCTGCTTATAATAGCGGTACTGAAAAAGGGAAAATCATTTACCAGTATGATGCTACCGGTACGAAGCTGAAAAAGACAGTTTTTGAACCCGGGAGAGACACAATATCCACCAGCTATTATCCGGGTGGTTTTGTATATACCGAAAAGTTGACCTATCTCAGTGAATATAGTGTTTATGATGGCAGTGATACCAGTTTAATCATTGGAATGGAGGAAGGGCGTATCCGGTTTGGAAAAACCGATACCAGTTTTGCCTTTGATTATTTTTTAAAAGATCATTTAGGCAATGTTAGGGCGGTATTAACGGACGAACAGAAAACGGATAGTTATATTGCTGCTACGCTGGAACCAGCTACCATAACAGCTGAAGAACTGCTATATGACAATCTAAGCAGTTCTCAATACAATAAACCCGGCTGGTTCAGCGACCCGCTTTATAGTACTAATACCAAGGTTGCCAGGACTAAAAATGCAACTGGAGTAAACAAAGTTGGGCCAAGTATACTTCTGAAAGTAATGGCAGGTGATAGCTACAATATCAGGGTGGCAAGTGGCTATAGTACAATAGGAAAAGCCAGTAATGACCCTAATAATGTAATAACGGATTTATTTAATGCTTTGGTGGCCGGTATTCCCATTGTCAGTGGCGGTAAAGTAACAACCTCTCAACTTACTGTTCCTGCTGCGGGGCTAAACGGGTCAATTACCAGCTTTTTAAATACCCAAACCACGAGCGGTTCTAAGCCTAAAGCCTATATAAACTGGATTGTTTTTGATGAGCGGTTTAAGATAATAGAAGAAGCCAGCAGTTTTGAGCAGGTTGGCGCCAGCGGGGTAACCACTATACATACAAAACCAGCTTTAACAATTCCTAAAAACGGATATCTTTATATTTATACCAGCAATGAAGCTACCAATATTGATGTCTTTTTTGATAACTTGCAGGTAACTCATGTGCGTAGCCCTTTATTGGAAGAAACCCACTATTATCCTTTTGGCCTGACTATGAAAATGATCAGTAGTAATGCATTGAGTAATGCTGCTGAAAACAAGTATAAATACAATGGTAAGGAAGAACAAAGAGAAGAGTTTAGCGATGGCACAGGATTGGAGTGGCTGGACTATGGGGCAAGGATGTATGATAATCAGATTGGAAGGTGGATGGTTTTAGATCCATTTGCAGATAAGTATTTAGGAATAACACCATACTCTTATTGTCTTAATAATCCCATTGTTTTTGTCGATCCGGACGGAAGAGATGTTATTTTATATGATAAAAAGTTTCAAAAAGTTGCTACAATTACAAAAGAGGGCACTCTTATAGAAAAAGGAATGGAAAACTCATCCATCTTAAAAGCATACAATGAAACCAAAAAATATCTGAAAAATGATCCCATTTTTGCAAAAATGGAGAAGACAGAAGGGATACTTAATATTATGGAAGCAATGGATATGAGTACTGGAGCAATATTCACACCGGGCAGTTTTTTAATTAATGGCGTTGATAGATTTGAATATAAAGGCGATGCAGAGGGGGTTGAATCTGCTGATTATGTCAACAAGGATGATCTAGGAACAATATCTTGGAATACTTTAGCGGGAGCAGTAGATGGAGAAGGTAACCGTCATTCTCCAGCAATGATCTTTTTTCATGAACTATCGCATGCTGAGAACTACGCTTCAAATTTATTAGAATTCGTAAAAAGAACCCTAACGCCGCTTCCTAAATTGACTACAAAAGAAGAAGAGAAAGTAATAGATAAATCAAATGAAAAATCTAAAGAATTAAAGAACGGTGATGGCGGAGATGGTGAAAAAAAGAAAAGAACATCACATAAGGTTCAGTATTTTTTTAAAACTAAATCAACGACTTCAAATGAAGAGTAATTTTTATTTTCTAATAATTGCTAGCTCAATACTATTGACGTTTAAAAGTTGTGCTCCCACAAAAGAAATATCAAGTAATACAATAGAGTTCTACATTACCCCAAGAAATGTAAATTATGGATGGGCCGATCAGGGGATTTATAGATATAATTTTGAAAAAAAATCTATCAAAGTCCCATATTCAAAAGTTTCATATACCACGAGCGAAAAAAAAGATAGTTTATATGAGTTATTTTATTGTCAACGTCAAAAAAGTGATGACTTATTAAAAAAGATAAACAATTCTTATTTAATTGCAAGCGAAAATGAATTTTCGGCACCACGCATCATGATACTATTCAATAAATCTAAATCGCACGACACATTAATAATCGATAATAATTATAATGTGAGTTTTGAAAAGAAAATTTACCAAATAGATAACGAGCTAAAAACATTTTTAATTGACCTGATGCCTTCGGAAATGCAAGAAAGCTGGATTTATAATAAGATGAGAAGATAGACCTACTTTGAATATAATTTACCTGTTTAAAAGAGGCACAGCAAACTTAAATGAAGGAATATAAATAGGTTTCATAGCACACGGTTATCCGAAGTCTTCGATATAATAAAGTAAACCAAAATAGTAGTAAAGCTATGCTTTGTTTCTAACAAAGTATCGGCTTTGCAAAAGCTGGGGCAAGACTACAGAAAACAGGGAACTATATATTATGAATCCTGGTTTAGTATCAGAAGTGGAAGCCCATGAATGTGTGCATGCTAAACAATATTCAGATGCTGTAAGATGGCTGGCAGTTACCTGTGGAAACTTAAATAGCTACCCAGTCACATTAAACAAACTCTATATCAATACGTAAAACTACGCTAAGATTATCTGTAAATTTACGTAGTTTCCGTATTGTTTATATGTTATTGCCATAGTAATTTTGTAGACTGTCTTATTTAACCAAAATACCCTTAAACAGTTATCTTATCGGTAATCGGTTTGGGGTAATTGTTGGGGTTATAAAGGCCTATGCAAAAATTACTAAAAACAGCTTCATTCAATGAAGGCATTTTATGGCTGTTCAGAATTCAATTTGGATTAATACTAATTAATGTACCCATATTTGGTGAGCCATTTATCTTCTCCATTTTTTCGGCAATTATATTTTCCTGTATTTCTTTAGTAGCGCTGCTAATTCAAAAGAGTGAATCACATAAATCTCTCTCTGTTAAAACAGATTGCATCAAATATTTTTTTGCACTTAATTGTATAGGTGCAATTTTCAATACCAGATGTAATTGTGTTCTTTCAGTAAAATGATTGAAGTTTCCGAAATTGAATAAGGGTTAATAATTATTTTAAAATTTAAAGTTTCATACTTATGTCAAATTAGTCAAATATATTTTAAATAAAATGTGAATTTTAGTACTTTTATAATACCAATGCTTAACAACAATAATGTTGATTTTATCAGCTATTAATCTGTTTTCTTGAAAACGATAACTGCTCTCTTTAATAGCAATCCTTAGAAAATTATACTCTGCAATGTAGTCAAGTTATAGTTTACTGTTACAACTGATATGCAATATGACATGCCGGTTAAAAAAGGTATGTCTCGCATTATCAATAAATTAAAATTAACTCAATGGAGAAATTTTATAACGAAGGACTCAAGAAACTGGAAGCTGAAATATCAGAAATAGAAATTGAAGTAGATATTTCAATTGAAAAGATTGAGACAATTATACAACTCATCATTAATTGCGTATCCGATTTAAAAGAATTTATTCTAAACAGAGGGTTTAAAAATGAAAGTGAAGAAATTCGGTTTTTTAAATATTTAAAGCCAACCATTCTTTCTAAACTCATTTACTATAATACTATTTATAAAATAGAGACTCAAAAACCTCATGGTACTAAAACTACCAAAAAATACCTTATTAATAAACTTAGAGAATTAAAGAGTTTTTTTAATAATAACCTGGAGTTTTACAAATATTATCGAACTAATAGCACTTATTTGGATGATAAACTTTTTGTCAGAGGAAATCATGATTTTAAACTAAATCTCAATACCTATTATTTTGAATCAGATCATCGTTTTACCACTACATATGATTACAAATTGGCAAAGATTATGGCCAATGACCTTCTACAGGTCTATATTGAAACAAAGCTGGAAAGTCTTAATAAAACTCAACTGGCATTAGAATCTGTTAAAGGGCTTAAATGGACAGGTAGTAAAGTGGCATTAACGGAATTAATTTATGCTTTGCATACGCAGCATGTTATCAATAATGGTAATATTGATATTAAATTATTAGCCAGGTATTGTGAAAGGTTATTGGATATAGATTTAGGTGACTACTACCACACATTCCTGGAAATTAAAAGGCGTAAAATAAACAGGACCAAGTTTATTGATAAATTGAGGGAAGGTTTAAATAAAAAGATAGAAGAGCAGGATGATAATTAATTATCAGAAGATTGATATTTGTATTAATCTCTTTTTTTACGCCTGTTCTTCTTTTTCATTCTTCGGGCAAAATCTAATTCCTCATAATCTTCACCCTGGTTCTGCGGAATAAAGCTAAAAGATTCCATAAAGCCATCATCAAGCTTTGATTCACCGTTTAAGAATTCAAATAACTCATGAGGTTTATTTTCGGGATGGTCCCTTTCAATTTCTTTATTTCTATAAACGGCTTTTTCATTGTTCGATTCCTGTTGTGTTACGGTAATATCGTTAAACCTCTTATTGATTGCATTTGCGGATAAATCCTTACTCAGTTGGGAGCCATTCCAAACTGTTTTTGATTGATGGTCTATAAAAGTAACGCCATAAATCCTGTTGTCCTCGTTTCTTCTGATTACAACATTAATGCCCTGTGAAATCAATTGTTCTTTAAAACTTTTAATAGAGCCGGAGATATTTAAAGCTGTTTCAATTGTTTGTTTCAATGCTCCTTTAGAAGGGTATTTTGGGAAAAGCTCCTTTTGCATTTGAAACAAACCTTCCAGGTGTTGTAGACCGGCTTCTTTACCAAACAGGGATGATTTAAAGGGTTTTCCGACTTTTTCACCCTGACCATTTAATGCAAAATATACTAAGCCATTTTTTTGCCTGCCCTCATACTCGCCGGTTACTTTTTCGGCTGTGATGTTAAATAGAGAAAGTAGGGCATTGTAACTGCCTATTGTTTGAAATTGATAGTGCTTGGGTAGATAGCGGATCACCGAAGCCACCTGGCTTTTTATATTTCCTTTGTTAAACTCAACCACTTTAAATATCAAATCCTGTTTATTAGATTTTTGTTCCGTAGCAGGTTTTAAACGGAACTCTTTTTCAAGTTTTCTGCAAATATCCATAGACCGTTTATGATCGAATCTGTCAGGTATTTTCTTGCCTGATAGTTCCACACAGGTAGTAACGATATGTATGTGAGTCCTTTCAATATCTGTATGTTTGAATACCAAAAATGGCTGGTTAGCATATCCCATTTCCCTCATATATTGTTCCGCCATTTTACGAAAATTGTCATCACTAACTTTATCCGTCGGATCAGGGTTTAATGAAATATGCCTTACCGGCTTTTCTGTTTTAATATTGGCCGCCAAATACGGTTGAAAATGCCTGATAAAATGATTCGTGGTATATTGGTTATCTGATGTTTCAGCTATTTTATTAGTGAGCAATACCTTCCCGTTTTCCTTATCAACTTTTTGTTGGTTATAGGAAATAGCGCCAAACAAATTCTCACCCTTACTAATTTTAGCAATCATTTTTTCTCATTATTTAGAATATATTTTGCTTCAAACTCCAATGTCAGTTGCATGATTTGTTTACATAAAGCTGCCATTTCAGTCGTCAGTTTTTCAAGTTTAAAAAGGTAAGCCGCCGCTTTTTTTTCTGAAAAATTCCGGTATATAATCTTTACAATCTGATTATAGTTAACCCCGATATTTCTAAACACCGTAAAGAATTTTGTCAACTGTATGTGGAATTCCAATGTGGGCATATCCGTTTTTATTACTTTAATCTCCTTTTGTAACAACACTGAAACAATAAATTTTGCTTTATTCTTCATTCCTGAGTTTTCAAAAATGGTTAGAAAACGAGCATTTTCTTCGTCCGTAAGACGAAAAACATGACGATTTTTACTTGGATTCAATTTAGGTTTTCGCCCACCTTTATTTTGTTTTTTCTTAATACCATTGTCCATCACAATCCATTTTTAATGTTAAATAAAACCCCGACTTCGGAGGGTGTTTTCAGCCCCCTGCAAGGGCAAGTTGTTTTGAGGCACTAAACCGGTTTCCGGTGCCTCAAAACATAACTTGCTCCTTTCTTTCGAAAGGAAAATCCGCCCTGCGGGACGGATTAATGTTAGCAGGGAATATTGTCCTCGCATATGCGCAAATAACTACCATATCTGTTACTGTTTTATTCATAAAACCATGTTTTACAAAGTAAGAAAGGATTATTAAAAAGATTATTATCCGGCTTTCTGCCAAACCCTGCCATTTACAGCCAATAATACTGTTGGCCTTTATAATCGCAGTTAAAAACATCTCTTTTGCATTCGATGGATAGCCTGAGCGTAGTGATTCATTCAGTATCACCTGATGGCTAGCCAGCAAGCTGGCAAGCCATCAGGACCGCAGATTGGTCTGAAATCAGGGGAGCAGGTAGGGGCAATGGCCGGACGTGCTGTTTGAGTTCGTGAATTCAGGATAGCTGCCTGGCCAAATAGCTGTCATGAATGGTCGATTCCCTGATAGAATGCTGAGTATACGGAAGGAATTCAGGATTGCCATTCGGATGGAAGGAAAAAGAGCCTTCCGGCAAGCACTTAAGCAATCATGTATTCAGGGTTCCGGGGCAATCAGGTATCCAGCCAGCAGGTCTTCAATTTATTAATCATATAAAACGTCAAAATGGAAACAAAAAGAAAACCATTGATCATTGCTTTTTCAACCCAAAAAGGAGGTGTAGGAAAAAGCACTTTTACAGCACTTACTGCCAGTATTCTTCATTATCGTTTAGGTTATAACGTAGCCGTGTTTGACTGTGACTTCCCCCAGCATAGCCTGGTACAAATGAGAGAACGGGATTTAAAATCGGTTATGCAAAATGAAGTATTCAAGAGAATGGCACATAAACAGTTTACCACAATCAATAAAAAAGCATATCCGGTTATTCAAAGCAGAACCGATATTGTATTAGATGAAATTGACCAGTACCTGGACAAATTAGCTGTGCCCCTGGATGTCATTTTTTTAGATCTGCCGGGAACCGTAAATACTGCAGGCATACTCAAAACACTGGCCAGTGTAAACCACATCTTCTCTCCCATTACAGCGGATCGTGTTGTTGTAGAAAGCACCCTCAGTTTTACGGATGTTCTGACCAATGTTTTAATGAAAGAAAAGCAAACGGATATCCAATCAATACAGCTATTCTGGAACCAGGTAGATGGCAGGGAGAAATCTCCATTATATGACGATTACGGCAAAGTAATCCATGAGCTTGGATTAACGCTCATGAACACATCTATTGCAGACAGCAAGCGGTTCAGGAAGGAGAATGAAATGCAAGCAAAAACGGTGTTTAGATCCACCTTGTTGCCGGCCGATCTAAAACTGATGGCGAACTGTAAACTGGATGAATTTATGGAAGAGTTTTTAAGAACTATCAAATTGTAACCTATGGAAAACGAAGGCAAAAAAGGAACAGATAAAGAAATTGACGAACAATACCTGATGTCAATTATGGCCGGAGAAACAAAGAAGCCAATGGCAAATGAATCCGGACTGGAAGATAAAAGTGAACCGGAAGTAAAGGAGAAACCAGTTTCGAAGGATAAACTCCGTAACAAAAAGACGACTTCTGAAACTTATGAAGAGCGATTTCTTAGTGGACATTCCATGATTAAAAGGGGTGATAAAAGCATTTATATCCGTCCGGAATACCATGAACGGTTATCAAGGATTGTGCGTGTGATTGGGGAAGACAAAATTCCTCTCTACGCATACCTTGACAATATCCTGGAACATCATTTTGATCTCTTTGAAAAGGCAATCACAGAAGACTTTAATAACAAATACAAACCCATCTTTTAAATATGTCATTATGGAAATCGTGATATTAATATGTCTGTTGGTTATTATAGCATTGCTATTGCCGGAACGATTAAGCCGGAAAAAGTCCGTAAAACAAGATCATGAAAAATCGTTAAAACAGACTCATTTACCCGATATAATGGGGGTACCTAAACTGATTAAAAGCCATATTCAGCCAATAGCGACCGAAGAAAGCCAGAGTGAAACACCAGGTGCTGCAGAAGCTAATTTTGAATCAGAAACCGGTACAGGCAAATTTTTGCAAGTCATTCCGGAGGAAGAATTGGCGGATGTATTTACTGACACAATTGACTGGGAGGAAGAGGAAGAAGAGTGGTGGCGTAGTAGGGGACCAGGCGGCGAAAACGGGTTTGCTACAGGGGTTACCTTCGAAGAACTAAGCACCGTGGGGTTGCTGCTTCAGCAGGAAGAGCCGGAGCCAGCCTTGGAAAATAAAGCAGTGGATATAGTTCAGAAAATTCACGGAACCGAGCTTTTCAGCCTATTGGAGAACTCTATAGAGGGCGCCTCCCAAAAGATTGCTCAATTGCTGGATAAGCAAATAAATTCAGCACCTCAGAAAAAGAATGACAGTTTGGACGGTTTCGACATTGGGGGGTTTGTCTGAAAAGACAACTTCCCTTTATTTTCTAGAAGTCTTCAAAAACGGGTACTATGAAAGAGATCTTAATTGCTGCAGAAGAAATATCGCAAAAAATGAAAGAAAAAGGATACGAGTATTTTAACGTTAAACACGGCATATCCGGTTCTGATCTCAAAACAGGTATTGCTGCTTATCTCCAAAACGCAAGTATCAACAATACTGAACCGGTATTTCCAATATATGCAGGCTCAAGAGTAGCCGCATCTTCCCCTGATAAACCATACACATGGGCAACATTTAAAATAGTCGCTGATGACCAAAAAGGTTTAAGAATTGATAAGATGGGTATTTCAATGTATGCCTGTTACGAAGGGTCACTAAAGCAACATATAGAGTTCAAGATTAAGTCGCCGAATGATATACCTTCAAGATTAAATGCGGCGAAGCTTATTGAAGACAATCAATTGCCTAATTCTAAAAAGCCCGAAAAGGTTGTGGAGATTCAACAGCCTATTAAAATGAAGAGTCGGAAAATATAAAATATCAGTCAGTAAATTTACACCTCATTTTGTTCATCCTGAGCAGTTTTAAGCAACGGTGTCCATAAAATCACCGAACCTTTTACATTTTATCAAAGTTTAGGGTTAGAAATACTTGATTTCAATTATGTACTATCTTTTTAGAAAACTAAATGTTCAATTTAACACCCGTGATTTTAAAATTGTTTATCAAATGCTTTCCCGTTGAATTTATAAACACCACCTTCTGCCATTCCAAAAAGCAAGTTTTTGTTTTGGTCTTCATAAATACTATAAATCATTTGAGAGTTCAATTTTATGTCAATTGTGTAGTTTGTCAACGTTTTACCGTCGTATTTCCAAGCTCCTGTATCTCTATCGCCAAACCAAATATTACCTTCTGAATCTTCTTTAATAGCAAAAATGTGTTCAAGTGTACCTGGTTTTGATTTATCTCCTCTTCTTGTACTTGTTGGATGGATTAAATTATTCTTTTCAGAAAAATTAATTATTGAATCACCTTTTATTAGCAAAACACCAATACCATTATTACCTACCCAAATTCTTCCTTTTGAATCTGCTAATACACTTCTGATATGTAATAGCTCATTATTTTTAAGGCTTAAAGTTTTATGGTCAAAAATAGTAACCATTTTACCGTCATAGTTGAATAGTGCGGCATAGGTTGCAATCCAAACTTTACCGCCTTTATCTTTTGAGATACCCGTAACACCATAAGAATTATTCGGGTTTTCATCTTTTGGTTTTGGAAAAGTTAGATAGTTCATATTCTTTCCGTCAAAACGGTTTATTCCATCTTCTTCACCTGCATAAAACCATAAATCCCCATTGGATTTATGCCATTCATCTTTTGGCTCGTTGGTTTTTGTCAAATAATTAGTAAACGTTCCTTTGTCATAAACACTTGCTCCTTTTGCAGTTCCAATCCAAATTTTTCCATTCTTGTCTTCTTGAATTGAACGGATTTGATTGTCTGATAAGCCCTCATTAATTGTAAAATATTTAAATGATATCCCATTGTAAACACCTACACCCTCATTATGACTTCCAAACCAATAATTACCTTTACTGTCTTGAAAGATAGCACGAATTCCAGAAGTAAATTTCAAAGTGCCGTTCTTTGATGTCTCTACCAATTCAGGCTTGTTTGTTTTATTTTCTGTTGATTTCTTTTCAACGCAAGAAAAGTTCAGTGTCAATATGAGTATTAAGAAAAACAATTTTATCTTATTGTTCATTTCAGATTTCGCCATTATTTTTTATATACAACATCAAATAAATCATCAATTTTAAAATTGAGATTTTTCATGTCCTTATTTTTTAATAGTTTATTGATTGATAATATTAATATTTGAGAAACTATAAATTTTAAATCCCAATATAATTCTTGAGAAAGTACTTCTTTCCCATTAATTTTTATTTTCTCGTGACCTTTATAATGTTGAGCACCATGTGCAATTTCATTTCTAATTTTAAAAGCATAATCTAAAGTTGATTTTATTTTATGCGCCTCTGTTTTGTCATTACCTAATTTTAAAGAACAAAAGGTTTTTATAAAATCTGCTGATGTATTTTTATCAAATAAACCTTCTAATGCATATAGTAGATCTAAAAGATTGTCCATGTCAATTTGATTTGATTTTACAGCGATTAAATATCTTTTTAATGACCATAAATTTGAATCCCAAACTTCTGCAATACCACTTAAATTTTGTTTTAATTTATTTAATCTAGATTTTGTAATCAGCACGTGGTGCATACATTGATTAGTTTTAAGACTTTCAAAGAAGTGCCTTTGTCTTGAACTAAAATGTAAAATACCATCATTAATTGGATTTTCATTCCACCCCATAATTGACCTGGTTGGGAAGGTTAAGTGGAGACTTGCCAAAAAAAGTGAAAGTATCTCTTTATTTAAGGAAACAAATTTATGATAATCACTAACAAAATCACTTTTGTAGCTGAACTCTTTTATTTCATTTCTACCTGGTAAATAGTGATTGGCTTTTATTACTGTTTCGATTCTTACAGTTCCTAAACCATAATGCCAATTCTTGAAACCAGAATCAACATTGAAATAGGAATAAATTTTATTACTGTTATTTTCAATATATTCGGAAAGACGATTTTCATTAACATAACCACTTATAAATCTAGGAAGAATATAAATTTTTACTGATAAAAAACTGTCTGGTTTGAAGAATTGAAGATTATAATTATAGCTAAAGTCAACTTTTTTATCAACCAAATTTTTGGAAAAAGCAGTTTTTATATCACTTGAAATGTCAATACAAATTTCATTATCACTACTATCATCTGTATTAAAATAACAAGGAATAAACCATTGGGTTTTTGTACTCATTTCGGTTTAATATTTTCGGCTAATTCGTTTATATGTGTTATAAAATTAAACATATTTTCTATAATTTTTTGTACTAAAGTGGGTGTAAATTTCAGTTGTTCTAGTGTTGATCTATTCCAATAGTACCGGTAAAACGCCAATCCAGACTTCATTTCAAAATGTGTGTAGCTTAGCTGTGTCTCAACCAATATATGTTTGCTTGCATTCGCTTTACTTGAAGGATAGAAGCGACACCATTTTTGTGGCACACAGTGAAGCAAAAGATACAAGGAATAGCCCAATCCATTTGCATTTTTCCTGATAGGTTTGTGCGTTGGCAAAATGAAAAAAGTACATCCAAGGCCACTATAAAAAAATGTTGAGCCCCAAAGTCTTTACAGCTTACATTGTGAATATATCTCATTTTGAAATCATAAGACAAAAACTGCCAACATATTCCTCTAAAAGACACAAGTTTATCACACCTCGTCACATGGATCAATTTTGTTTGAAAGCCTGCAATAAGCAGGAAATCAGAAACAAAAAATCACTTTTCAAGATGAAAAAACAAAGAAAAAAAGTACTACTCGCCTGCATGACTTTGCTGGCAGTTACTAGTTTATTAGGACAAGGAAATGGCTCCGCCGGTATAAGCGAAGCCACACAAATGGTAACGTCTTATTTCGATCCTGCCACTCAACTTATTTATGCTATTGGAGCGGTGGTCGGCTTAATCGGAGGTGTAAAGGTTTATAACAAATTCAGCAGCGGTGATCCTGACACCAGCAAAACTGCAGCGAGCTGGTTTGGTGCCTGTATCTTCCTGATCGTAGCCGCCACAATTCTTCGTTCATTCTTCCTTTAATTCATAGCCTTATGAGTAATTACAACATCAATAAGGGAGTAGGGAGGACTGTCGAGTTTAAGGGACTAAAGGCTCAGTTCCTGTTCATTTTTGCAGGCGGTCTCTTAGGTATCCTGCTATTGGTAATGATCATGTACATAGCAGGTGTCAATTCATTTATCTGTCTTTTTATTGGTGCCGGGGGCAGTTCATTAATCGTGTGGCAAACATTCGCCATGAATAAAAAACACGGTGAACATGGCCTGATGAAAGCCGGTGCCAATAAAAGGCATCCCCGATTTATCATTTGTCGTAAACCAATTCGCAGGTATTTTAAGCACTTTTCAAAATCCAACCGAGTATGAGGAACATTCATAAAGCAACCACTCTGGAAAGTAAATTTCCCTTACTGGCGGTTGAAAACAACTGCATCATATCCAAAGACGCAGACATAACAGTTTGTTTCAAGGTACACTTACCAGAGTTATTTACAGTCGCATCAGCCGAATACGACGCCATTCATTCAGCCTGGCATAAAGGAATAAAAACACTACCGGATTATACCATAGTCCATAAGCAGGATTGGTTTATTAAGGAGAATTATACCCCTGATATTTCAGAGGACGGGTTAAGCTTCCTGGCGAAATCCTACCAGCAGCATTTTAACGAACGTCCTTTTTTAAACCATTACTGTTATTTATTCCTTACAAAGACTACGAAGGAAAGGATGCGTATGCAAAGCAATTTTTCCTCGCTTTGTAAAGGTGTTTTAATTCCCAAGGAAATAAGGGATAAGGAAACCATTCATCGTTTTATGGAAGCGGTTGCACAGTTTGAGCGAATTCTTAATGATAGTGGTTTTATTAAACTGGAGCGTTTGACGGAAGATGAAATTGTGGGTACAGAAGAAAAGCAGGGGCTACTGGAACAGTATTTTACGCTTTCGAGGGATGATTCAACAATGCAGGACATGGCTCTGGGGACCGAAGATGTTCGTATCGGGAATAAAAGGCTATGTCTGCATACGTTATCCGATACTGATGATTTGCCAGGAACCGTATCTGCAAATACCAGATATGAAAAGTTGTCTACGGATAGAAGCGATTGCCTGTTATCATTTGCGGCTCCGGTTGGACTATTATTAAGCGTCAACCATATTTACAACCAATATTTGTTCCTTGACAACAGTGAAGATAACCTACGGAAGTTTGAGAAATCTGCCAGGAACATGCATTCTTTGGCCAGGTATAGTCGTGCCAACCAGATCAATAAGGAATGGATTGAACGATACCTAAATGAAGCACATTCCTATGGCCTCTCCTCTATTCGTGCACACTTTAACATCATGGCTTGGTCTGATGATCCTGCCGAGCTAAAGCAGTTGAAAAACGATACCGGCAGTGCATTAGCACTCATGGAGTGTAAGCCCCGTCATAATACAACAGATGTTGCCACTTTATATTGGGCAGGTATGCCGGGGAATGCAGGAGACTTTCCAAGTGAAGAAAGCTTTTACACATTTATTGAGCCGGCACTTTGTTTTTTCACAGAAGAAACCAATTACCAAAGTTCCCTCTCTCCTTTCGGCATTAAAATGGCCGACCGTTTGACTGGTAAGCCGATCCATCTGGATATCTCTGATTTACCTATGAAGCGTGGTATAATAACCAACAGGAACAAGTTTATCCTGGGGCCTTCAGGAAGCGGGAAGTCTTTTTTTACGAACCACATGGTGAGGCAATACTATGAACAAGGGGCACATGTGTTATTGGTAGATACGGGTAATTCTTACCAGGGCTTGTGTGAACTCATCAATGGAAAGACCAGAGGCGATGATGGTGTTTATTTCACCTATACGGAAGATAACCCAATTGCATTTAATCCCTTTTATACTGATGATGGTGTGTTCGATATTGAAAAAAGGGAAAGCATTAAAACGTTAATCCTGACACTTTGGAAGAGGGACGATGAATCGCCAAAACGATCAGAAGAAGTGGCATTATCCAATGCTGTAAGCGGGTACATTGACCGGATAAAGCAACAGGATGAATTTCCTTCTTTTAATGGATTTTATGAATATGTAAAAAGCGATTATCAAAAGGTATTGGAAGCCAAACACGTGCGGGAAAAAGATTTTGACATTTCTAATTTCCTGAATGTACTGGAACCTTACTATAAAGGTGGTGAGTACGATTACCTTTTAAATTCAGATAAACAACTGGATTTATTAAGCAAGCGTTTCATTGTATTTGAAATTGACGCTATTAAAGATCATAAGATCCTCTTCCCCATTGTAACCATCATCATCATGGAAGTTTTTATCAATAAAATGCGACGGCTTAAAGGTGTCCGTAAGTTGATATTGATTTAAGAAGCCTGGAAGGCCATTGCCAAAGAAGGAATGGCTGAATACATTAAATACCTCTTCAAGACTGTTCGTAAATTTTTCGGAGAAGCCATTGTTGTTACCCAGGAAGTAGATGATATCATTCAATCACCAATTGTAAAAGAAAGTATCATCAATAACAGTGACTGTAAGATCCTGTTAGATCAGCGGAAATACATGAACAGGTTTGATGATATCCAGGCCATGCTAGGACTTACCGAAAAAGAAAAATCCCAGGTGCTATCCATCAATATGAACAATGATCCTTCAAGGCTATACAAAGAAGTATGGATTGGATTAGGTGGAACGCTTTCTGCTGTTTATGCGACAGAAGTATCGTTGGAGGAATACCTGGCATACACTACTGAGGAAACTGAAAAGATGGAAGTGATGCAATTGGCGGCAGAACTGGATGGGAATGTAGAGCAGGCAATCAAAAGGATTGCTCAGCAACGTAGGGAGAAATGACACAATTATTAATCACCATAAAAATTATCAAAATGAAAAAGTTCATGTTAATCGTGTTAACGGCACTTGTTGGTGCCTTGATACATTCAGCGAAAGCCCAGTTCGTAGTAACAGATCCTGCGAATCTGGCTTCAGGCATTATCAATAGTGCCAATGAGATTATTCAGACCTCATCCACCGTATCAAACGTGGTAAAAAACTTTAATGAGGTTAAAAAAGTGTATGAGCAAGGAAAGGAGTATTATGACAAACTCAAAGCGGTTGGCAATCTGATAAAAGATGCGCGAAAAGTACAACAGACCGTACTGCTGGTTGGCGAAGTTTCGGAGATGTACGTCAACAATTTCAACCGGATGATGAATGATCCCAATTTCACGCCCAGGGAGTTGGTAGCTATCGGGAATGGTTATTCTGCCCTGCTAAATGAAAGCACGGAACTTCTGAAAGAGCTTAAACAAATTATTTCATCTTCAAGTTTATCCCTGAACGATAAAGAGCGTATGGATGTGATTGAACGGGTATACAAAGAGGTAAAGGACTATCACAGCCTTGTACGATACTACACCAATAAAAACATTTCGGTAAGTTATTTAAGGGCCAAAAAGAAGAATGATGCTAAAAGGGTGCTGGATTTATATGGTACATCAAACCAAAAATACTGGTAGATATGGAATGGAATAATCTGCACGAGGTACTTCGTGCGTTATATGATGATATGATGCCGCTTGCCGGAGATATGGCTGGAGTGGCCAAAGGTCTTGCTGGATTAGGTGCTTTGTTTTATGTAGCATTAAAGGTCTGGCAGGCTTTAAGCCGGGCGGAACCAATTGATGTATTCCCCATGCTAAGACCATTTGCATTAGGACTCTGTATTATGTTTTTCCCCACAATAGTATTGGGAACAATGAATACAGTGCTGAGTCCGATTGTTTCCGGTACGCATGCCATACTGGAAGACCAGGTGCTTGACCTGAATAAGTTGCAACAACAAAAGGATAAGCTGGAATATGAGGCGATGGTAAGGAATCCGGAAACCGCCTATATCGTTTCGGATGAAGAGTTCGATAAGAAGCTGGATGAGCTCGGATGGATGCCTTCTGATCTTGCTACAATGGCCGGTATGTATATGGACAGACAGGCTTACAAGATAGAAAAGGCGATTAAGGACTGGTTCAGGAATTTACTGGAATTATTGTTTCAGGCTGCGGCGTTGGTAATAGATACCATCAGGACATTTTTTCTGATTGTTTTATCCATACTAGGGCCCATCGCCTTTTCCTTATCGGTCTGGGACGGTTTTCAGTCTACACTCACACAATGGCTCACGCGGTATATTAGTGTTTATCTCTGGCTACCCGTTTCCGACCTGTTTAGCTCAATGTTGGCAAGGATTCAATCTCTGATATTGGAAAGAGATATAGAGCAGTTATCAGATCCGAGTTATATACCGGATTCTTCCAATACTGTTTACATCATCTTCATGATTATCGGTATTATCGGGTATTTCACTATTCCGACAGTAACCGGTTGGATTATTCAGGCAGGTGGTGCGGGTAACTTCAGTAGAAATGTAAACCAGGCCGCTATGAAAACAGGAAATATAGCCGGTGCCGGTACCGGATCTGTAGCTGGAAATATCAGTGGTCAATTAATGAAATAACAATTTTAAGCAACAGAAAAATGGAATTCAAAACACTACGAAACATAGAAAACAGTTTCAAACAAATCAGGTTGTATGCCATTGTCTTTTCATTTCTCTGCATATGTGTTGTAGGATTTTCCGTATGGAAATCCTACAGCTTTGCGGAGCAACAAAGGCAGAAAGTCTATGTACTGGATAACGGTAAATCCTTAATGGTGGCACTTTCACAGGATGCTAACATCAACCGGCCTGTAGAAGCAAGAGAACATGTGCGCAGGTTTCACGAATTATTTTTTACCCTGGCGCCTGATAAAAACGCGATAGAAAACAATATGAAGCGTGCATTTGACATGGCTGACAAGTCAGCATTTGACTATTACAAGGACCTTTCGGAAAAAGGTTATTATAACCGTATTATTTCAGGGAATGTTCAGCAGCGGATAGAGGTGGACAGTGTGGTCTGTAATTTCGACAACTACCCTTATGCAATAAAAACCTATGCCAGGCAATACATCATTCGTTCAAGCAATGTAACCAAACGCAGCCTGGTTACCTCATGTCTGCTGATTAATTCCGTCCGTTCTGACAATAACCCCCAAGGCTTCAATATTGAAAAATTCAGTGTACTGGAAAATAAGGATATAGAAGTGGTTGACCGATAAAAAAATAACTATGAAAACTTTAAGAAAATCTATTCAGTTATGGTTTGACAGACTTGATGAACGATGGAGAAATCTCCCGATGAAAACCCAGCATCGCTATACACTTTGGTTCTTCACAGGCTATTTTATATTAAGCGTGATGGTTATTCTAAATGTATTTATCAGTTCCGGAAGGCAGGGCCGCGAAATCAGAATTGAGCATATTGAAAATCCAATATTTAAACAACCTAATCCTGCCGGTACCATTATGGACAGCAGTAATTTAAATCAATTTAAATAAGAGATTATGAAGGATAATAACAGTCATAAAATGAACATAAAGGTGGAGGATTCAAAAGAAAAAAAATCCGACAGTATGTTTCAGGGTACTAATCCGAATAAGATGGAGAAATTAAAGAAGCCAATTATTTTCGGACTAATGGCCATTGTTTTTGCAGGGTGTATGTACCTCATCTTTAAACCATCCGGCAAAAAGGATAAAATACAGGATATTGGTCTGAATATCGATGTACCGCAGGCTTCCGATGCAGGCATGCAATCCAATAAACAAAAAGCTTATGAAGAGGCTTTACTGGAGGAAAGGCAACAGGAAAGAAAAAATGGGCTGATGTCTTTGTCAGATTACTGGAATAATGATACCGAAGAACCAGAGGAGTCTGATGCTTTATCTGAAAGCGACGGGTCAGGCGGTATGTACTCAACACCTTTTAACGCCCGTAATAATAATGGTAATTCCGCATTAAACAGCTACCGTAACGCACAAAGCGCTCTCCATTCATTTTACGGTAATGACAATAGTGAAAATCAGGAACTGCGTAATCAGATTGATGATTTAAAACAGCAATTAAGTGATCGCGATGCAGTTCCTCAGCCTTTTACGATCAATGATCAACTTACGCTTATGGAAAAGTCTTATGAAATGGCTTCAAAGTATTTGCCCTCGAGTACCAATCCCAAAACTGATGGCCAGGTTGTTGATACTTTAAAAAGCGATAAAGCTCCATCACAAAAGGAAACGTTTGTTGCATTTACACCCGCACGGAAAACGGCTGTTTCGGCTTTGTACAGAGAGCTGTCCAATAATGAATTTTTAGAAAATGTCAATGGAGACCGAAACTGGGGATTTTATACGGCGGGAACTTCGGAGCAGGTGTCCCAACCCAAAAATAGTATTCGTGCCTGTGTACAAGCTACACAGGTAATAAGCGGAGAGTCTGTCGTAAAATTAAGATTACTTGAAGCGGCAAAAACACAACATTATATCATTCCTGCCGGCACTATCCTGGCTGCTAATGCCAAATTCAATAATAGCCGCCTGGCTTTAAAAATAAATTCCATAGAGCTGGAAGGCAACATTATCCCGGTGGACATTAGCATCCATGACCTTGATGGACAAATCGGATTACATGTTCCATATTCGCCTGAAACGAACGCTATGAATGAAATAGCTTCCAATATGGGCCAGTCTGCAGGTACCAGTATAATGATGGCCCGTTCAGCCGGACAACAAATGGCAGGTGACTTAAGCCAGGGATTAGTTCAAGGCGTTACCGGTTATTTTTCTAAAAAAGTCCGTACCCCAAAAGTGACGCTAAAAGCCGGCCACCAGGTATTCCTTGTTTCAAAAAAATAATTCTAACCATTCAAAGAAAGACAATATGAAAACAATCATTAAAAGTTTAATGGTCTTAGTCTGCATACTTAGTAGCTATAGCTGGACCATAGCCCAAAAAGGAGATATCAATACTTCTAAACTGACTATCGGAAAAGTAGATCCTTACGAGATGACAGTTACCTACAATAAAACTTCACATATTATTTTTCCTGCTGCTATCCGGTATGTGGACCTGGGAAGTGAGTTTCTTATTGCAGGGAAAGCAGATGATGCGGAAAATGTTTTACGCATAAAAGCCGCTGTGAAGGATTTTCCGGAAGAGACTAATTTTTCGGTTATAACAGAGGATGGCAGGTTTTATAATTTCAATGTATATTATAGTCAATACCCGGAAAGTCTTAATTACGATTTGCTAAAGATGCAAAAGACTTCTGATAAACATAATAACGATGTATTGTTTAAAGACCTGGGCAATCATTCTCCGTCGGTAGCTGGATTAATCATGCGGACGCTTTACAAGCGGGATCACCGTACAATCCGCCACATTGGAGCAAAAAGTTATGGGATACAATTTTTATTAAAAGGGCTTTATGTCCATAACGGCAAATATTATTTTCATACAGAACTGCGTAACAAAAGCAATGTACCTTTTAAGATAGATTTTGTCAATTTTAAAATCGTAGATAAAAAACTGGCAAAAAGAACAGTCATTCAGGAAAGAGCATTGCCACCATTACGAACTTACAAGCCGTTATTGGAAATACCGGGCAACAATAAAGAGCAAAATATATTTCTGCTTGACCTTTTTAGTATTACGGATGATAAAGTTTTGCTCATTGAAATATTTGAAAAAAACGGTGGCCGGCAACAGGTTCTCCAGGTCGAGAACGCAGACCTTGTAAATGCAAAGGTTCTTAAAAACATGCTAGTAAAAATTAATTAATTCAATTATCATCCATGAATAGAATCATATTAATTATCGTAATGGTGCTGGCTTGTATTTATACCCAGGCCCAACGGATGCTTCCTGGGCAAAAGGGATTAGAAATCAGTACCGGCATATTGGCTGCTAGTGAAATTGACCAACATTATTTCATCAATTTATCTCTCACCATAAATGGCAAGAGCAAAGGTTACTGGATACTCGGTACTGAATACACCCATCAATCAGCAGATCATAAAATACTTCAGATTCCACTTGAAACCTATACGGCAGAAGGTGGCTATAGTCTTAGAATGATTGCAAATCCCCGGAAAAGTATCAATTTGAATGCGGCAGTATTATGCATCGCCGGCTATGAAACCATCAATCGTGGAAGGGAAACACTCCCGGATGGTGCAGTTATCCAAAATAAGGAGGGTTTCATATATGGAGCAGGCGGACGATTATCATTAGAAACCTATCTGGGAGACAAGTTTACCATAGTATTTCAAGGTAAGGTCAAAATACTTTGGGGTACATCAAGGGATTCATTCCGGCCTGGTGCCGGTTTGGGTTTAAGGTATAATTTCTAACATATTTAAAATCATAAGGTAACATGAGAGCAATACAATTTAAAAACAGAATAGTAGGGGGGCTAATTCTCCTTTTATGTATGGTGATGCTAAACAGTTCCTGCAATAAGGATAAACTGGATATTCAAATGGATTTTCCGTTTGAGTTAAATGTAATGCCGGTACCTAAAGGCGTAGCCAAAGGGAAGACCGTTGAAATAAGAATGACGATAAAGTCATCGGGTAACTACCAGGGAACAGAATATTTTATCCGGTACTTCCAGTTTGATGGTACAGGAACCTTACGATACTGGCATGAAGCGCCTTATGAACCTAATGATCTGTATCTCCTTGCAGAGAAAGAATTCAGGTTATACTACACATCTGCCTCAACGGTTTCTCAATCTTTTGATATCTGGGTTTCTGATAGTTTTGGTAATGAAAAGCAGATGAGTTTTCAGTTTAATAATATTGATTAATCGATATTTTTCAGACCAAACGAGGATGTCTCAAAAGGTTTTTGAAGGCTCTGAGAATCGCGTATTTGATTTCACACTCCATCACCTTACCGAATAAAAAGAGGGGGTCTCGGACTTTTGAGACACCCTCTTATAAAAGGTATTGTAAAAGTATGTAATTTAAAGTGTTGGACTATCTGAGTTATTTCTAACGAGTGTAAAGCATGCCTATATTTCAGGTCGTGGGAACTGTTTTTTTCAATAAGAATTATTGATCGATTAAGCATTGTATTCATTCCGGCAAAGAATCCAAAAGTTAATAATACCTAAACTAAGAATCGAATATTATGAACGCATAAGTTGATTTTAATTATATAAACTTTTTATGGAGGTATAGAAAAATGTAAGTTTATGACTATTAAATGATAATTATACAAGAATGATAATTAATTATACAATAGATTTCCGAAATTAAGCAAGACCTTTATAAAGCAAATATAAACTTCGCAAGTTTATTAGATGTGAGTGAAGAAAATAAAATTAGAAAGCGATATAAAAGGTGTAATTGATCAAGCTACTGATTAAATGCTTTAAAAAGATTTGTAAAAAGAATATTTTTAAAGATTGCTGAACAGTTGCAAATATTTTATACTATACTCTTTACATAGTATTTTTATAAAGGAATCAATAAAATGAAAATCTACGAAGAAATGGATAAAAGTAAATCACATATCATCATTGAGATTACTGAGTATATCCCTAATGCAGTGGTTAGTAGAACAATCATAAAGAAAACAACAGGAAATATTACAGCAACATCTATGGCGATTGGTGAAGAACTAGGGGAAAAAACAAGTCCATTTGATACTTATGTACAAATTATTGATGGTGCAGCTCAAGTGAAAATTAATGAAAAAAATATCCTCTTGGAATTAGGGGAAGGTATTATCATTCCTGCACATGCTAAACATAGTTTTACCGCGAATGAGCAGTTCAAAATGATAACCACGGTAATAAAAAGTGGGTACGAACTTTAATAAAACTCAAAATGCGTTTTTTAATGAATGTCTGAATTTTATATTCAAAAAAGAAACATAGGAAAAGGTAGTAAATAATATTACGACTGAAAGTTTGAACTACATAGGTAATATTTTGCAAAAATATTTAGTAAGATAACTTATAAAAGAACTTTTTTGAAAGATCCAATGAGAAATCGAATTTGCATAAAGTGTCGTTGATATAATGTTGCATAATAACTGTGCCTGTAACTAGGTCTTTGCGTTCATATTTTAAGTAGTAAAATCATGGTTTATAATAATTATCAGTTTTTTGGAATGCACTTTATAGGATGGATTATTTGGATCACCATATTCATAAGAATTATAGCTATGAGATATTTCAGAACAAAAAAGTGAATAAAATACACTGTCTGTGTGTGATACATAGGATAATTTTTTTAATCCTATGAATAATTTATGTTGAAATTAACCTTTCGCATTTAATCCTATAAATTGAGCTATATTTATTGAATAAAATGTGACCATGTTATTGTGTTAATAGCATGCTCTGAAGTTACATGGGACATGTTAGGCATGTATGAGTTTATTCAATGTGAAAAATGAAACTATACATCAAATATATGGTCAGTTTGCGCTGTAAAATGATGGTAAAATCAGAATTGGAAAAACTGGGTTTGCACTATGTAAATGTAGATCTGGGAATGATTGAAATTCTGGAGAACATTACAACTGAGCAGCGCATGCAATTGAAAGCAAATTTGCTGAAATCAGGCTTGGAGTTACTGGATGATAAAAAAAGTATATTGATCGAAAAGATCAAGAATGTGATTATTGAAATGATCCACTATTCTGATGAATTACCTACTGAAAACTATTCTGATTATATCAGTGGGAAGTTAGGATATGATTACACTTATCTTGCCAATACTTTTTCTGAAGTAAAAGGAATTACCATACAACAGTTCATTATTGTTCATAAAATTGAACGCGTAAAAGAACTATTGTTGTACAATGAACTTAATCTTACTGAGATATCGTATAAGTTACATTATAGTAGTGTTGCACATTTATCTAATCAGTTTAAAAAAGTGACGGGACTCTCACCATCTTTCTATAAACATTTGAAACAAAAAAGGAAAGATAATTTAGAGAATCTGTGATATTTGCAAGGAATTTCATGTAGAGTGTAATGATCTTTTGATACAAAGTATTCAACTTTGACAGGTAATAATTTAGTTACAATTAATCCGAATTATAATGTCAACAAGTCAAAACAAAGTTAGCGATGCATTTAAAATTACAGGCAACTGGACACTACAATCTAAAAGACTTCAGGAAAAATTTTCGCAACTAACAGATGATGATCTTAAGCTGGAAATAGGTAAAGAAGAGCAGCTGCTTACGAAAGTAGCTACAAGGATAAATAAAGGTAGAAATGAAGTGATTAATATCATCAATAAAACTCAGAGAGAAACAACTTAACTTAATCAAATAAAAATTAAATTATACCCTATAGCAAAAAACTGTCCTGGTTCATGTATGGAAACATAAAAGAGTGGAATTCAATAAATCTGCTCTTTTTTGTATTAAACCATTCTCACCTAAAGTATGTATACGCCTTCTTTAGATCTTAAATGACTGACGTGTGAATCATGTAACATTCATTCAAACAGGTGTAATGATTGATAGCATAATTATTATCAACTTTACTAATGTAACATTGTTGTTGCAATGAAAATGTGTTTTATGAAAAATAAAGAGAATAAAAAGGGTTTCACCCCAAACCGAAAAGTGATAAAAGACGTAAGAGGTCAGCTGGATTTTAAATATGAAGATGAATCAGATGATAAAAGCACTTTTAAAAGACGCTTATTAACAAACAAACGAAGAAATTCCAAAAATATTTTTACTTTTTTAATAATGTGCAGTTTAGCGCTTTTATCAAGCTGTAATTATACCGGTAAGAAGGTTAGCCATTCAGATTTAGAGCACACCGGTAAATCTGCGAATATGAATAACGATGAGTTTATGGCAGATGTTGAGAAATTTAAGGCAGAGACACATGAGACCCTAAGCTTGAACGATAAAAATATTTCGATTATTAATATGGAATTAATCAAGGACTCAGCCGGTCATTTGCTGAAATACAAGCAAAGAATTGACCTGTGTGATCAAAAAAATGATGAATTAAAAAGTCGGATAAATGAGTATAGTGTCAACAGTTTGGAAAATTGGTTGTGGTTCAAGTCTGAATTTACTAAAAATATTGATGAATTGGATTTAGAACTAAAAAGATTATTAAGGGAAAGTAGTAATAAGAATAATCTATAATAATTACTATGATACAAGTATTAAAAGAGGGGATAATTTTAACGAAAACGAATTTGAACTTTGAATGTGAGGGAGTCCTTAATCCAGCTGTTATTAAAACTGGAAATAGAATACATCTTTTTTATAGGGCTGTGGCGAAAGGTAATTTTTCCAGTATCGGATACTGCTTACTCAGCAAGCCATTGACAATTAATTATAGGAATGAAAGTCCTGTATTATTTCCTCAGTTCGATTACGAACTTCATGGAGTGGAAGATCCTAGAATTACAGAAATAGAAGGGGTCTATTATCTTACTTATACGGCTTACGACGGTATTAATGCTTTAGGGGCAGTAGCTGTATCAAAAGATCTTATCAACTTTGAAAAGCAAGGTATTATTGTACCGTTGATTACTTATACAGAATTTAAATATCTTACGACTATCAACGCTAAGATTGATGAAAAATATCATCGGTATAATAGAAGTATTCATATTCATAAAAAGAAAGGAGCAAAAGTGTTTGTATGGGATAAAAACTTAATGTTTTTTCCCAGAAAAATAAGAGGCAAATTTTATGTTCTACATCGGATTAAGCCTGATATCCAAATTGTTGTGTTCAATGATTTTAAAGAGTTAACTATCGAATTTTGGCGGGATTACTTCACCAATTTTGCAAAATACATTGTGCTTACGCCAAGATATAAGCATGAGGTCAGTTATATAGGAGGAGGTTGTCCCCCCATTGAAACAGCATTTGGCTGGTTGTTGATATATCATGGTGTACATGACACTGTAAAAGGATATATTTATTCATCCTGTGCAGCATTATTGGACCTTCAAAACCCGGAGAAAGAAATTGCGCGATTGCCATATCCTTTATTTAAACCGGAACATGATTGGGAACTTAAAGGTGAAGTTAATAACGTATGTTTCCCCACTGGGGCCATTGTAGTGGAAGAGCGGTTGTTCATCTACTATGGAGCCGCAGACGAACGGATTGCATGCGCTTCTATAAATTTGGCAGAATTAATTAATGAGTTGTTAAACTATAAGAATGAAAAATAATCAGATATTAAATGAACTTGATGAATTTACGGAACAGTTGCCTGAAAAAGTTATAGATAATGGGACCGCAATAGATGGCAATGAAGTAAAACTACCGGAAATAACATTTATTACATCTTACCCCCCACGTGAATGTGGCATTGCTACTTATTCCCAGGATTTAATAGAAGTACTCAACAATAAATTTAACCAATCATTTACTATAAAAATATGTGCATTGGAGTCAGAAAACGAAATTCACGATTATTTTGAAGAAATTAAATATACGCTTAATGTTGATGAGCCAGGTGCATTTGCAAATATGGCAGAAACAATAAACCAAGATCCAGATATCAGTCTTGTTGTGATTCAGCATGAATTTGGTTTTTTCGAGAAAAGTAAAAAAGGGTTTCATCAATTTTTAGAGGTATTAGAAAAGCCGGTCATCACAGTATTTCATACAGTTTTGCCAAATCCCAATAGTATACTAAAAACAGATATTCAGGTTATCTCAAATCTATCAAAAGGTGTGATAGTAATGACTAATAATTCTTCAAAAATATTGACGGAGGATTATGATATACCAATAGATAAAATTAAGGTTATACCGCATGGGACACATCTGGTACTACGGGCGGATAAAACAACTTTAAAAGAAAAATATAAATTGACAGGTAGAAAAAAAATACTATCTACTTTTGGATTGTTAAGTTCTGGTAAAAGTATTGAAACGACGTTGAATGCGCTACCAGCTATTATTAAAGAAAACCCTGATGTACTGTTCCTGATTATTGGAAAAACGCATCCTTCCGTGGTAAAGCAAGATGGTGAAATATATAGGGAAATGCTTTTGGCAAAAATTACTGAATTGAAAATTCAGAATCACGTGCATTTTGTAAATAAGTTTTTACCGCTTCATGAACTGTTGGAATACTTACAGCTTACTGATGTTTATTTATTCACCTCGAAAGATCCGCTTCAGGCTGTTAGTGGAACATTTTCTTATGCTATTAGCAGCGGTTGTCCTGTTATATCTACCCCTATTCCTCATGCGCGTGAAGTACTAAGTAATGAGGCCGGTATTATCATTGATTTTGACGATGATTCTCAATTGGCACAGTCTGTTTTGAATTTGCTGGAGGATGAAGAACTGAGGAGGAATATCAGTTCAAATGGATTACATAAAATGGCATCTACAGCATGGGAAAATGCAGCTGTTGCTCATGCCGTTTTGTTTGAAACAATGAGTGAAATTCAAATTTCATTGCAGTATAACATTCCTCCTATAAACCTTAAGCATTTTAAGGAAATGACAACAGACTTTGCAATGTTACAATTTTCTAAAATGGATCAACCAGATATAGAATCCGGTTATACATTAGATGATAATGCACGGGCTATGATAGCGATGTGCCAGTATCTTGATTGTACAAAGGACCAGACTTCTATAGTGTATATAGAGCGTTATTTGAATTTTATCAGGTATTGTATTCAAAATAATGGTTTCTTTCTTAATTATGTTGACAAAGAAGGTTCTTTCACCGAACAAAACTATTCGACCAACCTCGAAGACTCTAATGGAAGGGCCATCTGGGCTTTGGGATATTTGATTTCATTAAATAAGAGGTTGCCTGATTACTTAGTAAACGAAGCATTATCTATAATGGCAAATGCCAGTCAGAATGTAAAAAATATGTATTCTTCGAGGGCTATGGCATTTACTATAAAAGGCTTGTATTATCAATACACAGTGAAAAAGTCGGAGTCAGACAGATCTTTAGTAGTAGAATTAGCGGACAGGTTAGTCCAGATGTACAGGCATGAATCAGATGATAATTGGCATTGGTTTGAAAGTTATCTTACTTATGCAAATAGCACATTACCAGAAGCAATGCTATGTGCGTGGTCAGTTACTGGAGACCAGGTTTATAAGGAAGTTGCAAGAAAGACATTTAAGTTTCTTTTAGGAAAGACTTTTGGAAAAAATGGAATCAATGTCATATCTAATAAACAATGGCTGTATAGGAAGGTTGATTTGTTTCCGATACCAATTGGAGGGGAGCAACCTATTGATGTTGCATATACGGTTCTGGCATTACGAAAATTTTATGAAGTATTTAAAGATGATCAATACTTAATTAAGATGAAAATAGCTTTTGATTGGTTCCTAGGGAAAAACCATTTAAAACAAATTATTTACAATCCATGTACAGGTGGTTGTTATGATGGGTTAGAGGATAATTATGTCAATCTTAATCAGGGTGCGGAATCAACTGTAAGCTACCTGATGGCAAGATTGACAGTAGACAAATACTTTAATATAAAGAAAATTTCATAAACATTAATATTATATAATCAATATTATAGAAATAAGAACTTGTGTTTTAGCCAATCCGTTTCCGAAATGTCACAAACGTAAAATACGCAAATTGTTTCATTTGATTTATTTAGCAATATACTTTCTGCTCCAAATTCACGTTCAAAAATATTTATTGCTGCTATGTCTGCCATAAAACTAAAGGTCTTTTCAAATTTATGATCATCTCCCTCTATGATTAAGTTAGCAGGTTTTGAGAGTAAATTATTTCCAAACAAATTATAAGAATGAATCTGCCTGAAAGTTTAGGGATATACTGACAATTTTGTTAGAGAAAAATTGGTTGCCCTGGATTGTCGTCCTTGTTAAAAGATTAATGGATTGACAAGGCGTTTAATACGTAATTGGGCATCGATTAAAGAAAAGTATGTTACAATCTCAGTATATAACATTTGTGTAACATCTAATTCAAATGATCTAACAGGGGTCTCGACAAACTTGGCTGCGTCATTGATGCCAATTAGAATACTTAATAAGTCAGGATGTAAATCAAGGCAATCTGTTTGACAGCGGCTTTGTAGTTGGATAATCGTGTTTCCGCTAATGCCTCTGTTATAAAACACCAAATCATTAGACGGGAAATCTGCGCCCCAACGACTTGCAATTGAAAAGGCATATCCATGACCCATTATATGATTCGGATCGTTATTTCTCCCGCGTTTCCCGTCAGTGATTGAGTCTCCTTGAAATAAAATGGTCATGCCATTTATTTGTTCTGGTAAATAAGTGTACAGTGCATCGTTCGCTTTAACTAATCCAAGCGGTACGCTACCAGCAACTACTGCCATAGTTGTTGAGCGAAGGAATGAACGTCGAGATGAGTGTCGTTTCATTTGAAGTAATGTTTTACAAGGCTGAAATTTGCAATATACATTGCAATTTCAAATATGACAAGGGATGGTCAAATTTATGGTCGGCAATTGCAGGATTGAAGAAAGGGTTGCTGATTCGTTCTGGAGTCAATTCCTTACTGTTTTTGTATTTTTACCAGCATAAAAGAAAAAATAACGAATAATGAAAGCAATTGTATTAAATGAGTTTGGAGGCGTTGAAAATTTTGAAGAAAAAGAGGTTGACCATCCTTTTGTGAAAGATAAAGAAGTGTTGATTAGAATCAAGGCAACAGCTTTTAATCCGATAGATTACCAAATGCGCAGAGGTGCGGCAGAAAGCAAGCTACTAAAATCAAATATTTTGGGCAGAGAATTATCGGGAGAAATTATAAAAACGGGAGATAAGGTTAGTGGTTTTAACATTGAAGATAAAGTAACAGCTTACGTAGGGAGCTTGGCGTCAAACGGTACTTATGCAGAATTAATATCTGTTCCTCAAGATCTTTTAGCCATAAATCCAAAGGGATTATCCTTTGAAGAAGCAACTGCCATACCAATGGTAGGAATGACTGCCCTACAATGTTTTAAAAGAGTGAAAATTCCCGAAAACAAAAAAATATTTATAGCTGGCGGTGCGGGTGGCGTTGGCACTATCCTGATTAAATTACTTTTGGCTAACGGAAATTCTCAAATTTATACTACTGCGGGAAATTCAGAAAGTATTAACCACTTGATAGCATTAGGTTTAAACAATGAAAACATCATTAATTATAATGAATATGACGTTTGTTCTGTTTTGGAAGAGAGCGATTTCGATTATGTTTTTGATTTGGTAGGAGGTAAAATGTCGGACGATTGTGCAAAATTAGTATCTGTTTACGGGACCTATGTGGATGTTACATTTTTAGCTACCGAAACAGCCAAAGAACTGTTGTTTGATAAAGCTACACAAATTATAAACATTGCAAACTATGCCCAATCATTCATTAAAGGCGAAGACAAGTTGAGTTACTACGGTAAAGCATTAAAAGAGCTATTCAATAGAATTGAAATAGGAGAAATTACCCCTACAAGCATAAGGCTTATAGGTAGTTTGAATGTAGAAACAGTAAAGAAAGCCCATCTGCTTATGGAAGAAAATAAAACATTTGGAAAAAAATTGGTGATGAGCATTGAAGGGTAGTTCTATGCCATTATTCATCGCGCAAAATCTTTGTTCGTAGCAGGTTATTCTTTTAACAAAGAATAACCTGTCGGTTATAAGTTTAAGATATCGTATTGTCACTTTTGTCTTCCGTTTTCAGAATTTAAATTGCTTCCATGATTTTAAGTGAAGCAATATTTTGGGGAAATGTTTCCTGCACCTCAAAATAAGGTATTTAAATATATATTAGCTACTTCTTAAATATTTCTTCCCGATGTTTTATTCCCCATTCTTTTAGCGCATCAATTATCGGCGTTAAAGTATTTGCATAAGGAGTCCATTTATAAGTAATTTTTACCGGATAATCATTCGTAACAATTCGTTCAATTAATTTTTGCTGTTCCAATTCTTTTAATTCTTTTGCCATCGCTTTGGGGGTGATACCAGGAATACTTTCCTCAATATCTGTAAATCTTTCATTGCCCACACCCACAGATATGATAATGGGTAATTTCCATTTTCCATTAATCACGTCCAACGTATCACGCACCGGTTTTACACTGTCTAAGCAAGATAAATAAGTTTTTTTTGTGGCCATATTAAATTCATTTTTTACAAAAAAGCACTTTCCTTTTGGAAACTGCTATACAAAGGAAAGTAAATTAAATTTAATTTTGCAAACCAATTCATTGGAAATTAAAAAAATGATCATCGGTCTCCACCTCGGAAACGGCTATGGTTCTCAACCTGGAGCTTGGCGTTTTCCGGGAGTTGAACCTGAAAATTATACGAGTTTTGATGCACGTGTAAAACAAGCCCAAGCTGCAGAACGTGGAAAATTTCAATTTGTGTTTTTGCCTGATGGTCCTGGTGCGATTATGTCGGATATTGAAACGGAATCTCCAGGATTTAATCTTGATGTAATGATGACTTTAGCCGCTGTTGCTAGAGAAACCGGGCATATTGGTTTGGTCGCAACGGGATCTACTACTTTTAATGAACCTTTTAATTTGGCGAGACAGTTTAAAGCATTGGATATTATGAGCCACGGTCGTGTTGGTTGGAATGCGATTACATCTAGCGGCGAAGATGTTGCGGCCAATTACGGCAAGAAAATTCCTTCAAGCGAAGACCGTTATGGGCGTGCTCACGAAGTCGTTCAGCTCGTTCAGTCACTTTGGGGAAGTTGGGGAAAAAATGCGTGGATTCATAATCAGGAAACTGGACAGTTTGCAAAAAAGAAGAGATTGTACCCATTAATTTACAAGGAAAATTCGTGGGTTCCAGAGGACCACTTTACATTCCGCCATCGGAACAAGGTCAACCCGTCATTTTTCATGCTGGAGGAAGTCCGAATGCACACGAATTAGCAGGACGTTTTGCCAATGTGGTTATTGGTGCAGCATTTACGATTGAAGATGCCCGTGCTCAACGCAATGCCTTCAGAGAATCAGCAAAAAGTTTCGGTCGTAAGCCTGATGAAATCAAATATATACCTGGTTTGATGACTACGATTGCGAAAGACAGACGTGCGGCTCTCGACCGTCGCATTCAGTTAACAGAACATCAATTTCCTCAAAGAATTGGCTATCTGCAACAAATGTTGGGTATTCCGTTAGATCCTTCTGATTTGGACAAACCGATTTCAAAATCATTGCTGGAAAATGCTCGTCTGTCCCGCTACGATCCTCGTTCTGCAAACGCTTTAAAAATTGCAAAAGAAGGTTGGAGCCTTCGCGATATTTTGGCGCACGGTGTCATCGATTATCATCCTGTCATTGTCGGTCCTGGCGTAGAAGCAGCCGACCATATGCAGTCTTGGTTTGAAGCAGGTGCTGCAGATGGTTTTTGGGTTTCACCAGATGTAAATGCGGATGGAATTGATGCGTTTGTGAACGAGGTTGTTCCTGTCTTACAAGAAAGAGGGCTTTTCCACAAAGAGTATGAAGGGAATACTTTACGTGAACATGTTGGAGCACCAGAGCAATACGGAATAGATCCCAGAGTTTAAATCGAAAAAATAATCATCAATAAAATTTACATAAAATGGAAATAGGAATAATTGGTTCCGGTAATATTGGAAATGCACTTGCCGGATATTTAACAGTATTGGGGCATCAGGTATCTATCTCCAACTCTCGTGGACCAGAGACATTGGGAGAAATCGCAGCAAAAACAGGTGCAAAAGCAACAACAGTAGAAAAGGCTGCAAGCGCAAAAGACATTGTTATCCTTGCCATTCCGCAAAAGGCAATGATAAGACTTCCCATTGAGGTATTATCTGCATCCAAAGCAATAGTTGTGGATGCCGGTAATTATTATCCATCCAGAGACGGACAGATTGCAGAAATTGCAAATGGATCAACAGATAGTGAATGGGTAGCAAAAACAATCGGACATCCAATCATTAAAGCTTTTAATAATATTGTTGCTCCAAGTTTAGTATCGAAAGCAGTTCCTGCCGAAAGCCCAAACCGGATTGCTTTATCAGTTGCCGGTGATAATGCTGAACACAAACAGGTCGTAATGCAACTTATTGATAAAATCGGCTTCGATGCCATAGATGGGGGTTTACTTTCTGAATCGTGGAGACAACAGCCGGGCGAACCAGCCTATTGCCAGGATTTGAATAGAGAAACATTGAAATCTGCATTGCAACAAGCAGATTTCAACAAACGTGCTGCAAATCTTGCTGCCGCTGATGAAATGGCAAGACCATATTTGTAAAAAATACGGACGGTTTAGGCGGTTGCTAAATTGTACATTTAGCGATAGCGTTTCTAAAAAAGAATGTTTAATACAGGTATTCCATTATTAAGTGGAACACCTGTAATGAATAATGATTAACGTCTTTTTATCCTCTTGGCCTCTTCTGAAATTTTAGCAAAGGATTTATCCCTTTTGCGTTTTTCATGTTCAGAAGTAGAAAAATACCAGGATTCTTTTCGCAATTTTAGGTAACTATTGTACACTTCCGCTTCTAAAAGACCGTTGTTTACAGCTTCTTTAACTGCACAACCAGGTTCTTCTATATGCTTACAATTCTCAAAACGACAGGATTGGTCAAAATCAGCAACATCGAATATATCTGCTAATACCTCTCCGTTGTCTGAAGCTAAACCAAATTCTCTAACGCCCGGGGTATCTATTAAAATCCCACTCTGATCCATCAGCACCATTTCTCTTCGGGTTGAGGTATGTCGCCCTTTACCTGAGGATTTGCTTATGTCAGAGGTGGAGAATACTTTCCGTTGACATAGAGCGTTAATCAAAGAACTTTTTCCAACACCCGAAGATCCCACAAAAACAACCGATTGCCCCTGTCTGATAACTTTTCGCACAGGAAGTATTGTTTCAGGAGAGAGAATGCTTGTAAAAAATATCGGTATTTGACGGCCAATATGTTTCAGCGATTCATCTATTTGATGCTGGTTAAATTCCAAATCAGATTTAGTGAGGATCAATATCGGTTGAATATTTTCTTCCATTATCTGAACCATAAAACGTTCCGTTCGGCGAACGCTGAAATTGGCATCAAGGCTTTGTACGATAAATGCAATGTCAACATGGGAGGCAATAGTCTGCCTTTCAGATAGTGTACCGCTCTTTCTTCGGTATAATGTATGTTTACGCGGTAAAATATCAACGATTATTCCTTTGTTATCGTCAAATGGTTGATATATAATCCAATCTCCTGTACACGGAAGCTCAAATGAAGACTTTCCATAAAGCAAATTACCTGCTAGTTCGCACAACAATCTATCGCTCTCGGCAATGACTTCATAATTGGTTTTGTTTACTGCAGCAACACGGCCATGCAAAAGATGTTTATATTGTGAAGTTTGTTTGAGTTGAAACAGACTATCGTTCCAACCATATAATGATAAGTTATTCACTACTTTTATAATTAAAATGATGAAATAAAATTGCTTAATTTTCTATCATCCGAATGGTTTGCTCCATACCAATCACCTTTGGTAATACGAAACTACCAAACCGATGATTTTAGAAACAAGACACCCGGAATCAGGCAATCATTCCAATCGTCAAACTATAATATGTGAATAGTTGTCTTTGCATAAGACACAAAAATATAAAAAACTATTTTAATAATGCGATGTTAGCGGTTCGTTGCTTATTTATTATTAGTTATGAAGTGCCAAAAGCTAATTTTACGTCTTGTCGAAAAACCGAGCTTCTCATATAACTTTATTGCTCCAATATTTGTCTCTGCAACGTGCAAATATGGCATTTTGTTTTCGTTGAATATTTTATTACTTGCATAGGCTGTCAATTGTTTTGCGTAACCTTTTCCGGTGTGTTCAGGATGTGTCACTACTGCACTTACTTCTGTATATTCTTTCATTTTCATACGTTCTCCTGTAACTGCGATTAGTGTGTCGTTTTTGTAGATTCCATAGTAGCTACCCAGTTCTGAGGTATTACTCATAAAATAGCCAGGCTGAACTAAATTAACAAGCTCAAATAAATCAGCCTTTTGCTTTGTCGTTTTAAGTTCAATTACCTGCTCATATATTTCTATGTCTATAAATTTGTCGAGTAACATTTGATCACATACTAATTCCTTGTTTAGTTGTACCTTGTTACTGAAATTTGGTTTATCACCAACGACATAGAAATTGTTGATCATCGAAGAATACTTGTCAATTCCGACTTCAATTGTACCTTGGTTTATAAAACCTCCAAAAGGACAATATTGTGGTTGATAAAACTTTGTGCTATTATTATAATCAATGGCAAAATCTTTGTGTACTTCAACCAAAGAATACCAAGTTGGATTATCTAATTTTTCTATTTCCATTTTTTAATGCTCCAATTTTCTAATACAATGACCGCTAATTTGTATCGTTCATCGATAACAAATTTAGAAAAAAAACTTTTTACACATAAAATCAAAACCAGCAACAAAAATGCGACGTTCTTTTGCTTCTTTTCTTTGGTCGCTTATATGGTAAGAAAAGAAGTACTTCAAATACAAAAAGGGCTAACTGATTTAGCCCCGACAATTTGCTTACAACCTGTTTGATAAAATGGCGAAGCATTACATTTTAATCAAAGTGGTTGTGCCAATAAATGCAAAAAGACTGTTCCGACCATCGGGAGGGAGTGTCTTTTTGCCGCCCGACCTTTCGGTTCAGGCGACAGGAATAGGTTGTGACCTGAAGTTTTTAAGATTAAGAAATAAACCTCTGGTTTCAATTAATCCATTTCTAAATAATTCCCACAAAAGTGAGCATCCCATTTGTGCCAATACACCATTAATATATAAATCTTGTTTGTCAAGGGCTTCGGCAAGAGAGCAACTGGGTGCATCATCATTTGTTTCAGACTGCTTTAATAAATCTGTAAATTCTTCTGTAATAAATGGCAAATTATCTACAGGTTCATATTTTTCAGAGTTAGGTTGCTTTATCTTTCCAATACTCGATAATATTACCTGTCCTGTATGTTGGCTATTACCAAAATCAATCCAATAACGTGGACAATTGGAATAAGTATAATTATTATTCAGTCCTGTCAATATATCCGCAATCTCAAATCTTGCCTTTACATTATCTACACAACTAATAAAAATACTTGCTCCTCCATGTTCGGGTAATCTTCCCAGACTATCCCTTTCAAATTTTACGGTTTCCGATTTCCAATTTGTACCAGACCAACGGTTGGCACGGTTTATCAGTGCTACTGATTTATACAACCCTGTTTCAGAATCTGCAAAACGTTGTCTTCCTAAATTTGCTTCTGTTATTATATCATCATCCCATAACCTTATTTGCAATCCAGCATGCCCTAGTGCTATTAGACTATGGTTCATTTCCATTAAGCCTGTCAATACTTTTGAGCCTGTACCACCTGCACCAATCATATTTACTGCTATAGGGTTGGTTGGATTTATCAGATAGTTATCTGTAAAATGGACTTTTATTTTTTCGGTATTCATGCTATTAATGTTTTTAAATTTTCCTTACTCTTCTTTAATATTTCCATCGGGAAAGCTTCATTTGAATTAACAAGGCTTTCCCAAAGAGTTACACAATTTCCTTTTACAGGGTTGTAGTTCTCCATCAAATGGCTGAAATAGCTATTAAAAAAATAGCTCTCCCAAGTGTTGGTAAATTCATCTAAGGATGCCGTTCGTTTTATCCTAATATCAACCGTTCCCATACAAACACTACCATCTTCATATACATTAAAAAATGGGGCATTGTAAAGCTTTGTTTTTTCGGTTGGTCTACGATTACTACCGATTGCAAATACTGATAATCTATTTCTTTCAGCTATCCATAACATAGAGGGGACGTTAGCAAATCCTTTTGGTATGCCCAAATTGTCCGTAAAATAAAGTTCCCGTTGAGTTGCTTTAGTAAACCATATTACCTTGCCTTTCACTGCATCTAAGTGGAGTATATGGTTACCCATTATTCCATCAGGTTTTAAAAATGGTTCTTTATCTTCCTTTGCCATTTTTAAAACTTTCGCTAATTGATTAGCTTCTCTCAGGGTCAAGGGGTGTGCGTTAATTGGCCTTCCGTTTTTATCCATGTCAAAATATTCAACATAGTTATCTGCGTTTACCCCTTTACATTGATAAAATACCAAAGCAGATTTAGGATAATAAAGTTGTCCAAAGTTTTCTGTTATATCTTTCATAGCTTTTGATTTAAAAATTATTCAGGATGCTTATTAATTCTTCCATAAGGTTGAAAAGACGGTTTTCAAAATCGAGACTATTACCTGTTATATCCTCACCGTTGAAACGTTTAATGATTATAGGCTCTTCCAACTGTGTGTATTCCTGCAACTCTGTGTTTACTGTTTCCACTAGGTTGTCACTTAGCCAACCTTTTCCATCAGCGCAAAAGGAAATATACCTGTCCATTGTTACTATATGTTCTAAATCGTCATCTTCTGCTTCACCGTTTGGTCTTGCATTACGGAACACGTTTTGATTTTCATATTGGGTATAAATGTAAAAGGCTTCCTGTGCTACTTTCAAGCTATCCTTATCTAATTTATCCTTACATATAAAGCTTTCTAAACGCTTTTTAAATACGGCTAAATTGGCATGATTGTATATCTTTTGTTCCATCTGTTCCCCAATCCATTCGGCTTGCTCTATTTCCTTTAAACACTGGATTGTTTCTTCGGTTTCGTCATCACTCAATACCCATTCTTTCAATATTTCATATTGCCAATAAAGAAAACTGTTTTCCTGTTTGTAATATGGCACATTCGCTATATGACACAAATAGGAACATACAGATAATAGAAGCTGTGCAGTATATTTCCTCTTTGGATTTTTAAGCATTCGATACAATGGAATTATGGGAATGTAATACAATGTTGAACCAGTATTATACCGTTCTTCGCTTGTGAGAAAGGTTTTCTTACTATCCTGTATCAGTTTTATTTCGTCCCAATCCTTTACTGATTTTTTTAGTTGTTCTTCAGTATTACATAATGCCAAAGCTATATTGTATGGATAAGGGAAAGGTTTCGTTTCCATTGGTACAATGTTGTAGTTTTTCGCAAGTAGGGAAAGGGACTGGTAAAAATCCCTTTCCATTTTTGCAATTCCCTTACAAGCCTGTATGGTTTCTGTTTCCTTTAGTTTTGGAAGAAACGTTGTTCTTAGAAAACCATTGGAAGCATGGCAATCGGAACTGACTGAGGTTTGTCTTTTTTGACCTCGTTTGCGTCTTTCGTTCGTTTCATCCAATTTGCAAACTCGCATAACTGACGGTGCAACTGTCTTTGCTTCGGTTCCTTGGGGATATGTATCATTCCCGATATGATATGTTCCTGCATAATTCATTGCTTTATTTTTTAGATTAACCTTTTGTTCCCATTACACTTTCAAAACGATATTCTACTTTATCATCTTTAATAATAGGTGCAGATATTTTTGCGGTTGTCAGTATGGGATAAGTATTGCTATAAAAGTTCAGTACTACCTGAACGCTCCATTTTGGTTCGGGGTCACTCAGTGTAATTTCCTGCCCCTTGTCGTTCAATATAAAGACTCTATCTAATTGTGTTGCTAATAACATGATTTCTGATTTTGACGTTAAACAATTGATTTATTCTGTACCGAAAAGACTTGGTGCTGAGAACTTTTCGGACAATTCATTTTTGCGTTTACGTATTGCTTCCGAATATTCAGGATAGTCTGTAGGCTCTGGTACTTTTATCCATGCTTCCCGATGCTTGCCATCTTTGTCTAATTCATCCACTTTTTGCATGGCTTCTTTATATTTCTTATCCTTTTCTTCTTTGGTCTTTTTCTCTCTGTCAGATTTTTCCTTTTCCATAGCTGATTGCTTTTTGGCTTCTTCCATTTGTTTCATAAAGCTTTCCATATTCACCATTAATCCCGAAACGCTTGCTATCGGTGCTGCTATATGCTCAAAAAAGCCATTGTCGAGTTCATCGGTCGTTCCTCTAAGATTTAATGGAGGTATTAATTGCTTGGCAGTATCTCCGCATTGTTCATTGTTTAGCATTACTGATACTACTAGGTTGTTTTCAACACCCTTTGAAATACTTAGTTGTAATACTCCTGTAAAGTCTAATTGCTTTATCTGATTGAAAAAATTTGTATTCATCGGTTTATATTTTTGAAGTGTCATTTAAATGTTTTTTGAGTGCCGTTAATTTCTCATACATATCTGTCCAATATGCCTTCTGTCTTTTATCAAATTCAATGTAACTTTTGTCTTTGTGGCGGTACTCTTTGTATTGTCTAGTTAGCTTAATAGCTTTTTCAAGGTCGGTTACTTCTATTGGGCAACCGTTCAAATCTGTTACTTGCATATCTTTATTAACAGGCTACCACCGATTAAGGCGGTAGCCTGTGTTTTTTAATTGAGGTTTAAGATTTCAGCTCCGTCCAAAGCAAATGCCGTACATAACTCAAATGCTTTTTGTGATTTCAGTTGAGCCGTACCACCTAATACAATGCTCTGTAATTTGGCTTCATCGTCTTTGTAATTCCTTACATTCTGATAGTAGCCTGTAACAGCATTATACGCTCCGAACAAAGTACCTTTGGTAGTGTTCATTTGCTGCGTATCGCTTATCATAGCATAGGCAAAAGCATCTTCAACGGTATTTTTGAAAACAGTTGAAATTTCATCTTCCGCACCTTTTTTAATAAGGTCAAGTGTTTCTTTATTCGGACAGAGTGCCAGTTGTATAAGCTTTTTAACTTCTCGGTCTGTTACATTTACTTTTGCCCATTGATTGAAAATACATTCTAACTGATTACTAAGTGTGTTTGCCAATCCCATTACTTTATGGGCGTCTTCCAAACGCTGTTTTGCTCCCGCCGTATGTTTAATGCGTACTACATTACTCATGTTACGAAGCGAAGCGTTAAGCGTGTTTTGGCATACGATACGGATAGGGGTGAATGATGCAGTAATGCTTCCGCTACCGTCATGAGAGGTGGTCAGGAAGATGTATTTTTCTGTAACATCATCGCCATTACCTACACGGATATAGTCAGGTAATTTTGCTGTAATAAAAATACGCTCACCATTTCCTAACGCTCCTGCAGTCTCGTACAGGATGCCTTCGCCACCGCCTACAATGGCATCAAAAAAACTAAAGGCTTCATGGTTTTGTACGATATGGTAATCTTTGCCAACTACACCCAAAACAGTATTGTTGTCGGTGCGTATGTTAGCAAAATAGTTGGGAACTGCCAATTCAGTGCTTCCTATCTCTATTCCATTGCTAGTTTCGATAATGCCTGAACCTTTAGTATATAGTGGGGATTTTACAACTTCGTAATCTAGCTCTGCGTGTTTTATTGCTTGCTCACTTGTAGGGTATTGCTCCACCACTTGCCCTAAGCCGTGCCATGCTTTTTCTTTTACTGTAAAGAAAGAATAGCGTCCTGTTGTTCTGTTGAAATTAAGATTATGTGCCATGATGTTTAATTTTTTTTGATTTGAAAAATGATTGATTGTATACTGTTAGAAAGGGAGGTCATCTGTTGTTACATCGCTTTTTGATTGTGTAGATGGTTGTGACATTTCAGCTCTTTTGCCTCCTGCAAGTGGTTTAATATCGGAGGTATGAAAATTTAAACCTGCCATTGGCTCACCGTTTTTACTTACCCAGGCTCTTGCACTTACTCTGCCTGTGAGTTCTACCAAAAGTCCTTTGGTAAGCATCTTAACAACGTTGGGTGTTCGCCAATATGAGCAATCGAAGTAGGCCGTTTGCTCTACACGGTCGCCTTGCTTGTTTTTGTAGCTGTCGTTTACTGCTACTGAAAAGTTTACTACTTGTTTACCGTTTGATGTTGTGCGTACTTCGGCATCTTTTGTCAGTCTTCCTGTAATGTTCATAATCGTTCCTGTTTTAAAAGTTTGAAATTTTGTTACGTTTGCTTCTCTTGTTTCCAGTTGTGGATTGCTCCGCTTCGCTTCGCAAATCATTTTTCCAAAAGAAAAACCGGAAAAAAGAAAGCAGATAAACAGTGCGGGTAAAGCAGGAAACCAAAAGGAAACGGAATAAGTCCCGCAGGGGGGTTTGTGAGGAACGAGCAAAACCATTATGCCGTAGTCTTTTGGTTTCCTATCAAGCTTTGCCCGCAATAAATTAGCTGCCTTTTTTTCCGGTTGATTATGGAAAACATTTTTTTAATAATACTTGACTGGAAATAAAAAAACCAGGCTATGAAGCCTGGTGAAGAGGGATTTGGGAAATGTTATAGAAAATAGTGTATCTCCAAGTTTTTAGTTGGTCGGATTAAAATAGTAAAGGGCTTGGGTTGTTTTTAGGAGTTAGGATAACAACACTTTTCTTTGCTCTTGTTACAGCAACTCGCATAGCTAATGTCGATTGAGCAAGTTCGTTTTCTGTACCACCTGTCCAGACGTACCTGTTGTTGTAAGCACCTTCATAAATGATAACATAATCGAATTCTTTGCCTTTTGATTTATGAATAGTCATTAATTGGATACCTTTATAATCTCTTGTTGAAGCATTAAAGTGTTCTTGCAAAAGAGCATTTCTAACACTATTTACGGCTCCAAGATAAGTTGCATTTGTACGCCAGAGCTCACCTAATTGTCCTCTTAAAATAGCCCCTTTATTTAATAGACGTAAATATTTAGCATCCTCACCTACAGTTTGAATTTCTTTAGAGTTGGATGCTAATAGTATATCCCTAATCATTAACCAATCTTTGCCAGGATCTCCAGTAAAATTTAAAACAGAACAAAGATTAATAACCTTTCGACATTCTAATATTAGCTTTGGTTGTTTACCTTTTTCTATAGGAGTATTTACATATGAATCAAGAATCTTTGAGGCTGCTAGATTGGCCTTACTTGGAGTTTTATCACCTCCGTTACGCCCTCGCATATGTGCCGATAGATTGTTTAATAAATAATTAAATGCATTTAGAGGAGCATTTACACTTTCTAGTAATCCAGCAATTATAATTGCAGCTAATGATGGACCAGCAGTATCTAATGCCACTTCATGAGTCAAAATAGGTAGCTTTTTAAATGATTTGAATACTTGTTCGGTTGCTAAATAATTTGACACATCTAGCATTAGCTGTTTTGTGGGAACTAAAATTGCAAGTGACCAGTCTGAAACATTACTTTTCCTTAAATAATTCATTCCGATAAATACTTGGCTTTTTAATTCTAGATGTAGAGCAGTTCCTTTCATTACCATATACTGTAACAGTTTTACATGCTTATATTTTTTTGTTTTGTGACTTCCTACAAGTAAATCATTACCAAACGTTGTAATATCAGTTCCTAAACTCCTATTATTTTCCGTTCCAAAATCGAACTGCTCAGGATTATATTTTGTAATAAATTGACCAATACGAGCTGGATCAGCTCCTCGGAACTCATATATACGTTGTTCAGCATCTGCCAGAGCTATTAATCGGCTTCGTTTACCCAACTCTTGTATAAACTCCCATTCTTTATTATTTGTATCCTGAAACTCATCCAAAATAATGATTGGATAAGTATCTGATATGATGCTTGCTAATTTTTGGCTTTTAGAAAGCAATAGAGCTGCTTTTTCAGCGAATAGATCAAAATGTAGTATCCCATCAAAATCAAAAAGTCTATTCTTTTCAAATGCTCTTTCTGATAAGTTTTCAATTTCAGCTAATATTGAAGTAGCTTCAGGAGGTGGCAATAGAGATATATTTCGATTAAAACTTATAAGATATCCATGACTTTTTAACAAGCTCCAAGTAAAACCATGATATGTTTCTATCCGTATTTCTTTTAACTGTTCATTTGTAATTATTTGCTTTGCCTGTTGAATCACCCGAGCTATTGTTGATCTTGCGAAACTTAAAAATAATATTCTTTGTTTTGGTTTTAAAAAACTGTTTAAAATCTCTTTTTGTGCTTTTAGCAACGCAATCGTTGTTTTTCCTGAACCGGGACCTCCCAAAACGAGTAAATGCTCAATAGACTCTAACAACTTTTTTCTATTTTCAGTTAATTCGAACATAGTTACAAAATTTGACCTTGATCTAAACAGTTGGATTTTCGACAGTTTTAGGTGGGGAAATTAAGATATGAATTTTAGATATTGTTTCTACAATAAATTTTGGCATTTCATCTTTAGAACACTGTCCCAATAAATCAGCAGCTGATCCTGCTCCTTTTGACCATGTCAAATATTTCAAAATAGTTTCACGCAGAGCTTGTTCTGGCATTGTTATATACGGTGATTGATTAGATAAATGCGTAGGCCACAGGCCATCCGAAACTAACGATAATCCAAACCTTCTTAAAGCTGCATCGGCGATACCGTTTACAATCACTTTTTCGAATCCTTTTTCAGGAGCTTCAAAACAATTGGGAATTGTCGATTTAATTAAAGTCATTTGCTCGGGTTCTTGTAAGTCATAAACAGCAAGTACATTTTTATTTAATGATATAAAATGAGAACCTAATGCAGCAATTTTGGTGTCGCTTTCCGCATCTATTATTGCAATTCCTAAAGCATCAAGTGTGCTAAATTCCTCAGGATATAATTCATGCAAGCGTCGGGCCACAGCGGGAAAAGCATCATATTCAGTTCTCCCTTCTGTAATAAGAACATGGTTTGCCAATAAAGCTTCACAAAAGCGCTTTCTAAATTCAGAACGATACGCTTTGGGTTTGACTGTAGGTGGATATGTTGCCGAACAGCCTAATATCTTACCCGCTTTTCTATGTAATACCAAAATTTGCGATGGTTCAAACTCCTCTAAAACATATGGAGAATGTGATGTAAATAATGCTTGCGCTGATTTGTTTCGGATGCTTTCAATAATAGACTTCTGAGTGTGTGGTGGAATAGCGATTTCAGGTTCTTCCATAGCAAATATTACATTCTGCTTTAACTCTGCAATTATTGAAAGCAATGATAATACTAGAATATTTATAGTGCCAGTACCTTGATGCTGAAAAGGAGCTGTATGACGCGAACCGTTCTTACTTATTGCGCCGGTATCCATAAATACTGTAAGAATTCTTCGTAGGCTCTCTCTGGTTAAGTCAGATACTTTTAGGTGAGGATTATCACTCCAATTGGAGTTGACAAAGGAGTGTAATGATTTTTGAACTGCTGATAAAATATCGGTCACTCCCAATTCAGGTTTCTCAGCTACTGGAACTTTTCTGAGATTTGATAATACGTCTTCCCATATTTGTAGCCTTGTATCCTTCAATTTTAAAATGATATCTAAAAGTGATCCACGTTCTAGGCTCAATGCTCTGGAGCCTGTACGCAAAGTTCGTAAAAACAGAAATCCACATACACGTTTATCTGATGATCGAAAGTTTACTAACTCACCATTTTCTATTGAAATTGGAGACAAAAAATAAGTTTTTGTCTTAAAATCATCATCATCCTTATCATATGAACCTTTAAAACCAACCCGAAGAGCAGGAACCACAGATGGCTTATCAGTACTTTCTGCAGGAGGGCTATCCAAACACTGTTTTGTATTCGTATCCCACCATTCTAAATGTTCTAGAAAATGTCTATGTTGCTCTTCATTTAGGTTTATAATAACTATTTCAATTTTGATTTCAATTGGATTTTTATCCATGTCTAAATAATCACCTCCATAAAAATCGTGTTCATCTATTATACTTTGTCGAGATAATCTTTCTGGCCCAAGTACTAAATCAATCGCTTCTAGTATTGTAGATTTACCAGTATTGTTATCACCAACTAAAACATTATGTTCGGACAGTAACAATTCCCCTGTTAATATGCCACGAAAATTTTCTATTTGTACTTTGGCAATTTGCATTTTAAAGTTTTAATATTAATATTTAAAATAATTGTATTTCATTAATTTTCTTGTACAAGATTATTGATTAAATATACTAATACTTAGAAAATAAAAAGTATGTGATCGTTAAAGTATTAGATAATGCCCCAAACATATCTTTGTTAAACTAGATTCTTACATTCTAAGAATGTTATCAGCCAAATAATATTAAAGAGTATCTCCCAGATTATCTCCAGTCATATTCTGTTTCTCCTAGCTATCAGCGAGCTAGAACAGCTCCAAAAGTTTTTATTGCATCAATTGAATTGGGTCATTGAATGGAGGGAAGACGCTACGGAAAATAATAAATATTTACAAAGAATATCTACCATTTTAGGACGTTCTTTCATTAAGCATGGAGTTAAGTTTCAGACTTAGTTTATAAACAAGCGAATTCTCAAGCCATGATTGGTTATAAAAGGAAAAAGAAATAAATTGACTTTCTACGCTGTCTCTTTCTAAATGAATATATTTGATTGCCACGAAGGTTTGAAGAATTGTTGTATAGTATTTACAAGTTGAAGATCGATAGACACGAGCTACATGGCTACAATCATATCAGTTTGATTAGCGAAATTGCAGATCAGGGACGAGACATTGTACTTTGGCGCTGGCATTCCTGCTTCTTGGATATTAAAAAAGATAAAATAGTTTACAAATTATGAATGCATATGTAGAACCATGGATTGCGGACATGAAAAAAACACTTGATTGGTTTATAGAATTAATGGGTAGGGATGAGTGGCACCGAAGAAGGAAGAGTGTTGTCGAATATTTTCATTCGATTGACAATATAAAATATACCGAAGAGGACATTCAGGATTTTGAATTTGAAAAGAAGTTTGCACCGATCGCAGTGTACTCAGACTGGATATCATGGTATATGTATTTGGTGGAATCTGTATTCGAAAGGACCGGCTGTGATGATCCTTCTCAGTCCTCCAGGATATATCCTTTTTTTGCTGCCATCGGCAGGGATATCGACTTATTAAAGCAAATGAAAGGTATCAATAGACGTTTGGAAGTTTTATTCAATGAAGGCCAGAACAAGCCAGACTCGACTTTATACGAATTGGTTGTAGCAGCGCACTACGCCCGCGATCATTGGACGGTCGAATTTCTTGAAGACCATCCTTCTAGGAAGACACCTGATCTTGAAATTTCAAAAGGCTGCGAAAAATTTTGGGTAGAATGTAAAAGATTTGCAAAAGTAACCGAATACGCAGAGAAGGAAAGGCTGGAGTGGCAGAAACGGGTAAAGCATTTATTCAACGCAATGCGCATTGAGGGAATATCGGCTTCTGCCGAAGTTACGTTTAAAGTTCCCTTGGAAGAAACAGATGAAGTAATATTGGGTGGTACGTTTACTCATTACTGCAGATCAGGAATGATCAGGAGTGGACAAATACTAACACATCCATATCTTGATTTTAAAGCAATTCCACTGGATCTTGCACACATAAATTCTATTCTGGAAGCAAGTCCAACTCGGCCGACCTCCCCACTTATGATCGAATTGCTTAACGGCACCTATGAGCTATACGGCAATTATACCCAGCTAATCAAACCTAGAAAAATTGAAATCATCAATCCTGATGACAAACTTTTTGTCCTAAATCAATTTTATGGTAGCGTCTATGAAGCTTATATCGCTAAATGGGATTGCGTTGCACCTAAATCAATTGACAGAAAAGCAAAGGAGATCAATAAAATGTTAAGCAAGGCATTGAAGCAGATTCCTGATGAGGGAGACAGTATAATCCACATTGGCTACGAAACCGTGACCGGCCCCCTTGTTGAGTTAAGGCGGCAAGAAAAAATCAATCAGGTTATTGATCGTTTTAATTTCGGGTTTAAAAATATCAAGGCTGTTTTTTTAAATTCTTTCCAACTACGGCCAAAACTAGACGGTTCAGATTGGGCAGAAACATTATTATTTTTTGAAAGAGAAAAAGATTCATATTTACCTAAAAATCTTTTGTTACCACCTGACAGTAAAGAAGTTAGAGTTAACACCCACTGGGCCGAAGATTTGATCAATAGGCATATTTAAAAAACAATGTAATTGAAATTCCTATTTAGTCTCGATTCTATCTAAAAATGGTATTAAGTGTTCGACTGTAATCCCCCTCAGTCCAAAGAAAAGACAATTTCATTAATTTTTTAGTCATTAAAATTCCCAAAAATATATTGGGAAAATAAATTTATAAAATCATAGTTTTTAATTAGGTAATGCTTTCCTTGTTAACAGGGTTCAATAAGTGATTAATATCCTTCCAGAGAAAATATACTCTTGACCTGATTTTATAGGGTTTTAACTTACCGTGTTGAATCCAATCGTAAATAGTGGGTTTACTTACCTGAAAGAGTTGACAAACTTCTGCGATCTTATAAAGTGGTTTGTAGGTCAAACCTGGTGTTTCATAGCTAGGGTTTGCTGGCAAATTTTTATTGATACTTGTTATTTCTTCCCGGATAATTTGTCGGATAGTTGACCAGAATTGCTCCGGTTCAAAAGGGAAAAGCATTGGAGTTACTGGCGCTGCCTTGTTCACAGATTCTTTCATGGCCAAATATTTTATGGGGGCAAGATGGAGAATAGTTAAACAGGAGTAGGAGTAACTAAACTTTAAGGTCGAACTTGGCTATGGTTGGCTGCGAAAATTGTATAAAAAATTGTAAGAATAGGTAAATTATTCCACCATTTATTAATTGATCAATCTTGTTTCAGCTTTCTTTAAAATCATTAAAAAATGATAAAAATATTAGCTTAAATAAAATTAAGATAAAATAGATGTAATTTTATAAGGCTAAGTTACCTTAAGTAAAGTATAGTAAGTTATTTGAATAGAAAATACGGGGACTTCGACTAAAAATTCGACTAAACGTTTGCAAAAAAGTAAAACCCGCTACCAGAGCGGGTTTTAGTGAGAGACTCTCTCGTTTTTGCGGACCGGACGGGACTCGAACCCGCGACCTCCGCCGTGACAGGGCGGCATTCTAACCAACTGAACTACCGATCCTTTTTTGTTTTGTAATCGTTTGTTTTCGATTGGAGTGCAAATATAGAACTAATTTTATTACTTCAAAATTTTTCTCTAAAATATTTTTATATTTTTTTAGTTTTTATATGATGCTATATTTTTCCTGAAATATTGGTCTTCGTAATTTTTACATTTCTTACACTTTATACATATGGACACTTATCTACCTTTGCTCTCATTTATCTCAACTTAATTCCAGAAAATGTCGTCTTTAGCAGAACCGGAGATACCCAAACCATTTCAAATTAAAGAATACAAGCTTTTAATCATCGCTCGTGCGTTATTTGTAGTAGCCATGCAAATGGGCGTATTTTCCATGGCATGGTATATTTATGAATTAACACATGATAAATTAAGCATCGGTTTATTAGGATTAAGCGAAATTATTCCAACCATCGCGATGTCATTATTTGCCGGACATATTGTAGATAAAAGCGATAAGCGGACCTTAATGCTCAAGGTACTTTGCATGTACCTGCTTACAAATATCCTGTTAGGAGTTTTCAGTTCGCAGTATATCAAGGGGCATTTAAGTGTCATTGTGATACAGATCTGTATTTACCTGGTTTATTTTTGTACCGGCATATTTCGCTCTTTTGTAGGCCCAAGTATGAATAGCATGATTGCTCAACTGGTGCCTCGTGTGATTCTGCCAAAAGCAATTACTTACAGTTCCACTGCCAACCAGGTAGCAGCGGTTACCGGCCCGGTAATCGCTGGTATGTTAATCGCCTGGCATGGTATAGAATTTACCTTTTTTGTCACCACCGCTTTTATAACGGGAGTCATTGTTTGCATTTACCAGATTCCCCGCTTACAACCCTCCAATACCAATGCCAATAAAAATGTTCTGGAAAGTGTCCGCGAGGGATTAAGGTTCGTTTTTAAAACAAAGGAACTCCTGGGGGCGATGAGCCTGGATATGTTCGCAGTATTTTTTGGTGGTGCGGTAGCCATGTTACCCGTATTTGCCAAGGATATTTTACATATTAATGCAGCCGAAATGGGATGGCTGCGCGCAGCGCAAAGTATCGGAGCCATTATTTCATTAGCCACTTTAAGCCGCTTTCCGCTTAAGACCAACCAGGGAAGTACCATGCTTAAAAGCGTATTCATGTTTGGTATCTGTATCATCATATTTGCCATCAGTAAAAACTACTGGTTATCGTTCGCAGTTTTATTTTTAAGCGGCATTTTCGATGCCATCAGTGTGGTGGTACGACAAACGATTTTACAGCTATATGTACCAGATGAAATGCGTGGCCGCGTAAGTTCCGTAAGCAGTATGTTCATTAATAGCAGCAACGAGTTAGGAGAGTTTGAGAGTGGGGTAGCGGCAAGGGCATTCGGAACCGTTCCTTCAGTTATTTTTGGCGGTTCTATGACCATGTTGATCGTCCTGTTTACCTGGTTCAAAGTACCGAAGCTAAAAAACTTAAAATACTAAAATATCATTAGCATTTAAGTGTTCATATATTCTCAGGGAATAGCGAGATTTCTCCCCGGTTGTCCTGTTAATGAGCAGCTTCAGATGAACCTTGTCGAAATGAGCGTCTTGCAAGTTACTTGCTGATACTTTCCCTTTAAAATGACTCCTGTTATAAAAGAAAATCCCTGCTTAAGAAAAGTAAGCAGGGATTTTGAAATTTTATTACAATGTTTCTTTTAACCAGTTAAAGAACTCATGCTGCCATACCAGGGCATTATGCGCTTTGCTTACCCAATGGTTTTCGTTAGGGAAATAAAGCAACTTGCTTTTTAAACCCTTTAGCTGAGCTGCTTTAAATGCCTGCAGTCCTTGTTCCGTCGGTACCCTGAAATCTAAACCACCCTGGATGATCATGATCGGGGCACTCCATTTATTCACATAATCAGATGGATTAAACGTTGTATATGCTTTAGGCGTAGGTTTATCCCAGTAAGCACCCTTTAGATCGAAATTAGCAAAGAAGATCTCTTCCGTAGTACCATACCAGCTTTTCATATCGAACAGACCGCAATGAGAAATAAATGTCTTAAAACGCCCTTCATGAATACCAGCCAGCATAAATACACTGTAACCGCCGTAACTGGCGCCTACTGCCCCCAAACGGTTTTTATCAACATAGCTTTCTCTAGATACATCATCTATGGCCGCTAAGTAATCTTTCATTGCCTGACCACCCCAGTCACCGCTGATATCTTCATTCCATTTGGTACCCCAACCCGGTAAACCTCTGCGGTTAGGCGCAACAACAATATAGCCTTGTGCTGCCATTAGCTGAAAATTCCAACGCTGGCTGTAAAATTGTGATACGGCAGATTGTGGCCCGCCCTGGCAATATAATAAAGTAGGATATTTTTTAGCCGCGTCGAAGTCCGGCGGGTAGACCACCCAAACGCCCATTTCTTTATTATCCGTTGTTTTTACCATGCGCAACTTAACATCACTTAATGCAAGCTGATTATAGGCTTCAGTATTGGTTTTAGAAAGTTCTTTCATTTGCCCGCTTTTCAGGTTCAATGAAAAAATCTCCTCTGCATGGTTCATATCAGTCCTCGTAACAATCAGGTCATCCTTTAAGACAGAAGGAATCCCGGAAATGTCATAAACACCGTTCGTTACCTGCTGTACCGGGAGGTTAGTTTGTATTTTAGCAGTAGCAATTTTAAACAACTGTTTGGCACCTTTTATAGTCGCATTAAAATAGATAGCATCACCCGTTTGCGACCATGCAAAGCCGCCATCAACAGTTTCATCCCAATGAGCAGTCAGGTTCGTTTTACCTTTCGTTTTCCAGTCTAAAATAACCAGGTCATTTTTATCCGCTTCGTAGCCATCACGTTTCATACTCTGGAAAGCCACATATTGCCCGTTCGGGCTAAAAGCAGGATTCACATCATAACCCATCATGCCTTCCGTCAGGTTTTCCGTAGTACCGGTAGCGATCGTGTATAAGTAAATATCAGTATTTGTACTTTCAGCATATGCTTTTCCAAACTTCTTTTTGCTCACATACAGAATCGCTTTACTATCCGGCGTAAATATAAAATCTTCCGTACCACCGAACGGTTTTTGCGGTGTATCATAAGGCTCGTTTGGTGTCAGATCTTTAGCATTTGCAATGTTGCTGGCTTCTGCTACAAATACATGAGATACTTTCCCGTCGAACCAGGTATCCCAATGCCTGTAATTTAAGTCGGTATATATTTGTGCAGTGCTGTTGGCAGCCTGCGGGTAGATATCCTTACCGAACACTTTGGTCACCTGGACGTCTTTAGAAAAAGCAATGGTCTTGCCATCAGGTGCTATACGGATATTGGACGCGTCTTTTAAATCTTTGGCAAATATTGTCCAGGTATTTCCTGCATCTGTACTTTTAAAAATGGTACCATTGTCGTCCTGCGCATAAATACCATTTTTATCCCATTGAATGAATGTTTTCTCTTCAAGAATTTTAGTCTCGTTTTTTTCCTGTGTTGCTAAGTTCTGTAAGTAAAAAATACTTGTTTTCTTTTCATTACTCAGATCGGTATGTGTTACCTTATACAATAATTGTTTGCCATCCGGGCTGCTTGCAAGAAATGAGGTCTTGCCCAATTGCCATAGCTTTTCAGGTGTCATTACCTGTTTTTGAGCAGAAATAATTGTTGTCATTAAAAACGATAATGAAAGTAATAAAATCTTCATAACTAAATAAATTGTGTACCACAAGCATAAACAGTGGTAAAGGCAAATGTAAGGAATTGCCTGAATCATTCAATTGCACCCGGAGATTCAAGCAGGAGTCTTGCAGAAAAGGAAGGTTCAGCGATAACAAAGAATTATCATCCCGGTTTTCTTTTTTTGTACGCTATGATTTAGTTTTGAGCTTGCTCTTTTAAATGATACTGATGACCGCATGGGATAATAGCTGCAGATAATAGCAACCGTTTGTGTGCCGCATAGTATTACAAATGATGAAGGGCTGCGGCATGCGTGGGCCTGGTGCGACAAAGGAGCACGGAGCGCAGCGAACCCCAAAGCACGCCGGTATACCGATTGGTATATTTATAAAGCTGAGAGCCCCAAAATAAAAATATTACGATGACAGAAAAGGAAAAAATGCTGAAAGGCTTGCCATATATGGCTTTCGAGAAAGAATTGATAAAAGAAAGACAGGATGCGAAAGTGCTGGTTTATGAGATCAACCAGTTACATCCTTTAAAGCTAAAAGAGAGAAAAGTGTTGTTTAAGCGTTTGTTTGGCAATACGACAAACAGGTTTTTCCTGGAACCACCGTTTCATTGTGACTATGGTTATAATATTAATATCGGCGATAATTTTTTTGCTAATTATCATTGTGTGATACTGGATTGTGCCCCGGTAAATATTGGTGATAATGTGATGTTTGGTCCCAATGTAAGTATTTACACGGCCGGGCATCCGATACATCCTGAAAAACGCAATGAGGGTTGGGAATATGCGTACCCGGTAAATATTGGCAATAATGTATGGGTGGGCGGCAATACCGTTATTAATGCAGGCATTACTATTGGCGATAATGTGGTAATAGGCTCAGGAAGCGTAGTGACCAAAGATATGCCGGCCAATAGTGTAGCGGTTGGGAATCCCTGTAAAGTAATACGGGCAATAACCGATGAGGACAAGGATTATTACTACCGGAAATTAAGGTTTGATGACGTGCAATAAGCTAAGGCGGTTGGTGTAAATATCAACCGCTTTTGTATTTAAAATACGCAATATTGCGTATATGTGCCGGGCTTGGATTCAAATAGCTTTGTAAGCGAATATTTTGTTTACTTCCAAAATTAATTTTATGAAAAGTCTAACGTTGCTCATAGCTTTTGCGCTTAGTATAAACATTGCCAACAGTACCGTAATAAATGTCAGTAATTCCCCTAATGCACCCATTAATCCGCCACATACGGTAGCTACATTGCAGGCAGGAATTGATGCCGCTTCTGATGGCGACACATTGTATTTACACGGTACCAATATCAGTTATGGCGACGCAACCGTTTCCAATAAAGATTTAGTGATTATCGGCGCAGGGTTTGGTAATAACCTGCAAAATGGTACCAATGCGAAATCCATAATCGGTACGATTAGTTTTCAGAATTATAATGGCATAAAAAACATAACACTGGTAGGTATTTTAATGCTGGAACCTAAGTGTGGCAACGATAATAACAATACGGTGAATATTCTGACCATTGAAAGATGCGGTGTAAGGCCAGATGGCAGTACCAGCAATTTTTTACGTTGCAATACATTATTTTTTAAACAATCCGTATTAGGTGATCAGCCTAATGAAAGTACCTACTTTAACCCTGTGGTAAAAGCAAACGCTTATTTTTCCAACAGTGTTTTGCAGGGCAATTTCAATGGTGCCTATTTATCCAGCTCCAGGTTTGAAAATAATATTTTTAAAAAGAGCGGCAACTACAACATTTATTACTATGGCCGCATTGACGGTATAAATGGCACTTCTATTTTTACAAACAATATATTCTTCGAGCAATACGGCATATTTGTAAGTAATTGCACTTTTAATAATAACATATTTGAGACGCTCGGTTCCCTGGAGAATTCCAATACAGGTGCCGGTAATTTATTTAACACACCGGCTCAAATGGTAGCTGTTGGCGGTAAATATTCAACAATGGCACGTGCGGATTTTTCTACAGCAGTAGACTATAAGTTAACGCCGGAAAGTGCCGGTAAAAATGCCGGTACAGATGGTAAGGATATTGGTATTTACGGAGGCACCAATCCTATTCCCCCGGAGTTGAGAATTAATGGCGTACCTGCTTTGCCACGCATTACACAATTAACCCTCAAGAACATGTCTGTGGCGCCGGGCGGTACTTTAGAAATAGAGCTAAAAGCAGAAAAGGTAAATTAACCATTTCTGCATCCGGTTGTCTTTTTTATTGAGCCATCGGGTGTACTTCTATTAAGCATCGTTGTGTCACTCCCTTGTACAGTTGTACTACTATTAATCTTGCTGGTAAATGCTTTGCCGTGTTTATACCAGAAGTTTTAAATCTACCATTATGAAACCGTTTCCGCATATTCTGAGAAAATTATTTTTAATAACATTACTGAGTTGTACCGGCCTTATTGGAAGTGGGCAGATACAATCCCTGGAGTATTTTATAGACAGGGATCCGGGTAATGGAAACGGAACGATCATCTCCTCATTTACCAGCAATGGGAATGGTGCTACGGCTCAATTGCAGTTGCCGGTAGGTAATTTGCCAGCTGGATTTCATCTCATCAATTTCAGAGCAAAAGATAATAATAACCGTTGGGGACACTATGAAACAAGATTGTTTTATGTTGCCAGGAAATTTAATGCGACACCCAATATTATAAAAGCAGAGTATTTTTTTGATACAGACCCGGGACCGGGTAATGCTGCTTCGGTAACATTACCAAATGGTGTTAATATTACTGAAAGTTTACCAATTCCCATACCACAAAACCTGAGTTCAGGTATTCATAAACTCAATATGAGAGTGCTGAGTAATGAAGGCGTCTGGAGTCATTTTTCGAGTGAGGTTTTTATGGTAACCAACAATAGTGCTGTTAACCAGAAAATAACGCAACTGGAATATTTTTTTGATGCAGATCCGGGTGTAGGAAAAGGATTTATTGTTGATATTAATAACCCTGGTAAAATTATATCAATAACAGAGCTTTTAAATGTTCCGGAGATCAGTAAAGGCTATCACCGGTTCTATATAAGAACAAAAAGTAATTCAGGTTTATGGAGCCATACGGAAGGAACGCCGCTGTTTGTAGCAGGGGCGGTAAATGGCAATGATAAAATTATTGCAGCAGAATATTTTGTCAATAAAGATCCTGGTTTTGGCAATGGTACAGGCATCAGTATTAATCCGCCAACAGGTAACCTGGAAAGTAATATGGCATTGACGTTACCGGCTGAATTGAATGACGGGAATAACACCATTGTTATAAGGGTGAAAAATGAACAGGGTGTGTGGAGCCATTATGCCACCAATAATTTTGTGGTGAAGAAACCGAAACCTGGAAGCGGCAACAACCTTTTGTTCGCCGGTAGTAACCAGTATGCGCACCTGGATGATAAAGCCTTGAATAATAGTTATACCATTGAAACCTGGGTAAAGTTTACTAACCAGGCCGCCACCATTAACAGCCAGGTGATCGGTTTGACAGACCGCAACAATCCTAATAATATTTCTCACCAGGTACGTACGGATAACAATGGCAGGTTTGTACATAATATAAAAACATCTGCCAATGTTAACATCACCGGTACTACTATTATACAACCGGGTAAATGGTATCATGTAGCCATATCCTGTACCAATAACGGCAATGCTTATCTGTATATTAACGGTATTCAGGAAGGAACAGTGCCTGTTACTGATTTGTGGCAAAATGGAAACAGGTTGCAGCTAGCAGGACAACTCAATAATACCAATGCATTTAACGGGGAGTTGGATGAAGTTAAAATCTGGCAGACTGCATTAAGCGAACAGGATATACGCGCTTATATGTGTAAAAAAATAACTGCCGGTCATACTGCGTACAACGACCTGGTGGCCTACTTCAACCTGGATGAAGGAGCGGGAAATGCCCTATTTGATGAGCACAAAAATGTATCTGCCAATATGTATAATGCCACATGGCAGGTATCCGGTGCACCGGTAGGCGATATCAGTGCGTATAGTTATAACGGCGCAGCTTCCACGGCTACCTTACAACATATTACCAAAGCAGATGCAATAACAGCAACCATTGCAGATGGTACGCCACAAGGGTTGCATGTGTATAATATTACCGATACGGCCAATCATATCAACGGTACTTCCTGTATTGGTGAAGGAACGACTTATTTTGGTGTATTTGCTATTGCAGAAAACAATGTTACGGTTAAGACAGCATACAATTATGCTGGTATTCCCGTGGGCGCATTTAATAAGTCCGGCTTCAGATTATATACACGTAATAACAATAGCAGCAGCACCTGGACAGAAGGAGATACAGAGAATAATACAACGACTGATATACTCAGTATAGAAAGCGAGAACCGCTCAGAATATATATTAAGTAGTTCTGTTGTTTTACCTACGGTAAGTATCGCTATCAACACCCCAACAGTAATTTGTGCGAATACCACGGTAACATTCACGGCTACTACAACCAATGGCGGTACCGCACCGGTTTTTAACTGGTTTAAAAATGGCACGGAATTACCTGTGCATGGCGCATCTGTGACGTTATCTGATATTGCAGATAATGATTCCATTTATTGTACTGTTATTAGTAATAGTGCCTGTGTGAATCCGGACAATGCCGCCAGCAATGGTATTAAGTTTACCGTAACTTCGGTAACACCAACCATCATTATTTCATCCAATACACCTGCAGATATTTGTGCCGGTACCAATGTGAGCTTCACGGCTGTAGCTACCTATGCCGGAAATGTGCCTGTTTACCAATGGTACGTCAACGGAAATGCAGTAGGTACGAATGCGGCCACACTATTGCTGAGCAATATCGCTAATGATGATGTTGTTACATGTAAACTCATATCCAATGAAACCTGCGTTACCAATGCAGAAGTACTCTCTAATGCGATTCGTTTTAATGTTACAGGTAATGAGTTGCCAACCATTGCTATTGCTGCAAATACAGGCCTCGATATCTGCAACGGTACCGCTGTTACTATTTCAGCAACTATTACGAATGGCGGTACGTCCCCGGTTTATATATGGCGACGCAACGGCAATATTATTACAGGAGAATCCGGTAGCTCAATTACATTGTCTGATCTAGCCAATAACGACAGGATTACCTGTACCTTACAAAGTAATTTTAAATGTGTCAGCAGCAATCATATTGTATCCAATGAATTGTTGTTTACCATCAATTCTACATTGAACACAGCTGTAAATATTACACCATCTAACCAGGCAATTGCCTGCGCCGGATCCAATATCACTTTTAATGCACATATTGTAAACGGCGGTACTAACCCAACTATTGAATGGTACAGGAATAATGTTTTAGTGCTGACCGGTATCAATAAATATGAGGCTTCAACATTTAACCATAACGATGCGGTTTATTGCAGGGTGGTAAGCAGTAATAGTTGTGCTGCTGATCCCGAAGCGACCAGTAATACAATCGTTGCAAATATAATCGCGTACGAAACCCCATCTTTACAGATCACCAGTGATAAAGCTGCAGTCTGTTCAGGATCAGCGGTGGTCTTTACAGCCATTAGTAGCAATGCCGGTACTCAACCAAATTATAAATGGTTTATAAATGGTAACCTGGTAGCGCAAGGTGGCAGTACTACCTTTAGTACGAACACCCTTATTAATGGCGATATTATTACCTGCGAATTAGTATCAAACTATCCATGTTTGAATTCAAATAATACATTAAGTAATGATATTACCATTACCGTTAAAAACAACCCGGTTGCAAATGCAGGAACAGACCAAACTATTCTAAGGGGTAGCAGCGCAATTTTATCTGCCAGTGGCGGGGATTCGTATCTATGGAGCACCGGGGAAACAACAGAAAGCATTACCGTAAGTCCGAATAGTACAACGACCTATACCGTTACTGCATTTAGTAGCGACGGTTGCAGCAATACTGACCAGGTAACCGTACAAGTGGATTTCAGTCAATTGAACATCTCACAGTCATCTCACAATTATGGTGATGTTGTTGTGAATAATAGCGTTACCAGGCGAATGAGCATCACAAACAATGGCACGCTTGCGGCAAATATCAACTCAATATCCGTAGAGGCACCTTTTACTGTTTCATTCTCTTCAATGCCACTTGAACCGGGCGGTACTATTGAGTTTGATGTAATGTTTAATCCTGTACAAACCCTGGTTTATCAGAAAGCATTGGTGATTCGTACATCCACCGGTAACTTTAATGTGACTTTAACCGGTAAAGGGGTGACTGCCAATTACAGCTGGGCTGCAAATGTAACAGCCCTGGACTATGGTAATGTGGTAGTGTCCGGCTTCCTGAATAAAACCGTTTCTGTGAGCAATAATGGCAATATGCCTGTACGTATTGATAGCATTGTATCCGGTGACCACCATTTTACAGCAGCTTTAAGCGACAGTATCATCCCGGTTGGACAAAGCAGGAATATCGGCATCGCATTTAGCCCGTCTGCCGTTAATAATTACAACAGTTCTGTAAAGATCTATACTGCTCATCAGTCACTGGCCACCATCAATATTTCAGTAACCGGTAACGGGTATATCGCGGGAACCAAACCGGTACTGGACTTTGTAACAACTGCTCCATATAATAATCTGAGCGGAGTGGATAAGCCTGTAGCCAATGAAGGCAACTTTACCTACAGTATCGTTTATAAACAAGCTAGCGGGCTGGCACCGATGAACGGTTACCCTAAAATTGCTATAGACCTGAACGGAGATAATGATTTCGTGGATGTGAATGAAGGAGAGTTCCAGATGACGAAAGTGGGGAATGGAACAGACTGGATAAATGGAGAAACTTTTATTTATACTACTCAGCTGAGTTTAGGCAATCATTATGGGTACCAGTTTAAAGCAAAAGATATTAATGGCAATGAAGCTGTCCAAAACAGGACCGCCTATATGAATGGTCCGTTAGTGACCAACCAGATGCTCGATTTAAGTATTTATGCCAATAATATCAACTTCAGTAAAACCAATCCGAATGTGACTGAAACATTCACCGTATCCGGGTTAATTGAAAACCGTTCACCATATCCGGCATCAAATGTACCGGTGAAATACTTTATTGACAGCGTCTTTATCGGCAATGATACGATCCCTTTTGTACCTGCGAATGGTACTGCAAGCATCAGTAAAGCCTTATCATTTGATAAGGACGGTTTCTACCCGGTTAAAATATGGATTGATAGTGCCAATACTATTACAGAAAGCAATAAGCTGAATAACTATGCCATCAGGCCGGTTATTGTCGGACAATTCAGTTTACCGGGAGCAATCTTAACCACAGCGAATGCCGTAACCAATAGTTGCGGAAGAAACAGTGTGCTGATAAGCGGTAATGCGAAATATGATGGATTAAACCTGGAGGGATACCATCCTGTATTGGGTGCTACTGTTACGGTAACTATCGAAAACGGGTTAACACTGACTACGCATACCACAGCAGATGGTTACTGGAGTGTTTCCTGGCTGGATTTCCTTTGTGACCGAACCTATAATTATACGGTATCAATTACGGATTATACATTAACAAGTGCAACGCTTAGTAAAAGTTTTAATAAGACTTGTGTTACATGCGGACCAATCTATACTCCGGTTATTAATCATGGTTTAATAGTATCCGGTTGCATTGCCCCGAATGTGAATACAGAAATTAAATTGTCTGTCAGACCGGATTGCGGAACCCCGGTGTATTCCAATGATACGACCTGGATCTATGTGAATGATATGTTGGTAGCAAGGTTAAATAATGGCGGATTGAACCCATGTGAGCAGGTATTCTACACCACCAATTACAATTTTGCTCCCGGTGAATACAATATCACATATACCACGCATTTTTATGACAGCGCAGGTAACAGAACTGTATTGTCGGGCCGCAGTTACGCATTAGTAGAAGATAAAGCTGAACTGACACCAGGCAATTTCAGAACCACGGGGGCAAAATCCTTTGCATTCTCCGTATTCAATAACGTGCAATGTATGCCTGCCGGTGCACATACTGTTCACCTGTATGATTCAATGGCAAATGATGCCGGTTATACATTGTTACAATCTTACCAGGTATCCGGTGTGAGCAACAGGAACTCGGTTTCCCTGGATTATAGTAACCAGTCACTGAAAATGGGGTACCATCATTTAAGAATAGTGGTGGATACGGATAATACGGTTGCAGAATATAATGAAGATAACAATAGCATGAACGTGATATTCTATGTGCCGTTCCCAGAACTGTCTGTCAGCAACATAGAAATGTCCAATTCCGATATTGAAAAAGGTTCAGTAGTCAACTTTACGGCTACAGTTACCAATACAGGTTCCAACGCCGGTCCGTTTAAGGTACAATTTTATGCCAATGGTGAACCTTTTGGTATTGCTACGCAGGTTGATACTATGTTGGCGAATGCAGCTGTTTCAATTATATCCGATGTTTATACAATACCAATAGATACCTGTCCGATAGTGATCACTGCACATGTTGATTACTTAAACGAAGTAGAGGAACTGACAGAACTGAACAATACAGCAACAATGGATATTGCCACAGATATTACAGCCGGAATGCCATGTTACGGTTTAGGTTCTGTATGTAATCCATACCGGATTGTGAAAAATAGCCTGGTACAATTTGGTTCTGTTATTCAGAATATTGGTACCAGGGACATTAACAAAAATATCCCGGTAAGTTTCCGGTATGCCGGTGAAACGATTGGCACAGATGTGGTAGAAAAACTCAGATCGAAAGAAATCAAGGGCACGAACGTTTCATATTCATTTGCCAATGCAGGTACTTATGTCATCCATTTATATGCGGATACTGCCAATACTGTTTGCGAATTAAATGAGAATAATAATATCGGTGCCATTTATATTGTGGTTGAAGAAGGATTGCCCGATCTGCATCTTTATTCAGAGCATATTTCACCAAGTAACCTGAACCCGGTTCCTAACCAACCGGTCACTGTTGCCGCTTCAATTTTTAACAGAGGCAACCAGGTGTCAGAACCAACGTTTGTACGATTCTTTGTAAATGATGTGCAATTAGGTGAAGATGTACCGCTGAACAGGATTGGTACGGGCAGGGATACGACTGTAATGGCTACAGTAACTTACAGTTCAGGCCTGGTTGGTCCAAAAGTGATCAAAGTGGTTGCGGACCCGGATAATACCATGCATGAATCCAATAAATCTAATAATGCAGCAACCCGTGCCATTATTGTTGGCGCAGCACCGGATTTTGCAAGAAGCATTCATCAGGGCATCACGGTTGGAGCCGCTCCGATCCGGCGGGCAGAAACTGTTACAGTTGCTAACTATATCAGGAATTTTGGCGGAGAGTCCGGCACGGCGGTATTGCGCTTTACTGCAAGACATCATCAATCCGGGGAAGTGTATGAAATAGGAAATGTCAACTTTAGTATTAATGGTGTTGACAGTTCGCTGATCAGTACGAACTGGTTAATTCCCCAGGCTGGAAGATATACCATCACAACAGAAATTCTCAATTCAGATCCCCAGGAATATAATATTCATAATAATGTAGATTCTGTTGAAATAGAAGCCGGGCAAATGTTACAGTTCGTACGTTTTAATACCAATGGTAATGCTGTTTGTACCAACCAGGATTTCTCACTTCAATCAGTAATCAGTAGCGATAATCAGCTACTCAGTTTTGAGTGGTTACTGAATGATCATCAATTAACAGGAAAAACAAACTCAGAGATTAATATTGTAAATGCCACCAAATCGGACAGTGGAAAATATCAATTGAAAATCTCCGATAACTTTGGAACCGTATTCAGTACTTTATATGCTATGGCTGTAAATATCAGCCCGGTAATTACAGAGCAACCGAAAGCAGATGTCGCCGTTTGTGCCGGTAATGTTATTGATTTGAATGTGCAGGCACAAAATACTTCCGGCTACCAGTGGTACCTGAATAATCAAATAATACCGACCGGTATTAATCAGAATTTCTTTGATACAGCAGTTGCAGTTAACCAGTCAGGATTGTATCATGTAGTGGTAAAAGCGATGCCTGGTTGTTTAGATATCGTATCTGAAAAATCATCTGTTACAATTAGTGCTTTATCTAATTACCTGGCTGCAAATGGGGCTGTTGATAGTGTGGTTCACTACGCTAAAATGCGCTATAATTATACAGATGAAAACTGTAACCAGCTTGCTTCAGTTATCAATGGTAATTACAGTCTTGGGCTAACACATGTAAAAACAATTATTATTCCGCAATTGCTGGGATACGTCTCCAGGATAGTGGACATTGAGCCGGAGCATAACCATTTACCTGCAAGAGTGGTATTGTATTATACACAGGCAGAGTTTGACAAGTTCAATGTCTGGGCAAAACAAATGGGGGCGCCAACATTACCCGAATCACCAGTTGATACAGCAGTTAAGTTCATCGTTATTGAGCAATATCACGGCAGGCCGGAAGATGGTAATACCGGACCTGGGGGTATTTATGATTCTAACAGGCAGGAAATGATCAGAAACCAGGATCTTGTAATAAACTGGGATGCGGATAAGCAACTATGGACCATTGCTTTTAATGTAAGTGAGTTTTCAGGCTTTTATGTCACAGCATTCGATCCTGTGGTATTGCCGATTCGCCTGGTAGCTTTTAACGGTAAAAATACCCGCAAAGGCAATCTTCTGAAATGGCAGTCCTCTGAAGAGCAGGTTTCGGATAAATATATACTGCAAAGAAGTATTGATGGTAATAATTTCAGCGATATCGCTACTATTAAAGCTTCCGGACGTGCCTCTCAATATGAATTCCTGGATTCAAATTTAACCGGTTCTAATTATTTCTATCGTCTGGTATTGGTTGATAAATATGGAAAAACAGGATATTCAAATATTATCCGGATTCAACGTATGGAAACTGAGCATATCAGCATCATAGCATTTCCAAACCCGGCAAAAGATTTTGTATGGTTGCGGATAGATGGCAATGTGGATAACAGGGCTGGTCAAATTCAGATTACTGACCTGAACGGACGGGTGCTTTATAGGCAGGCTGCCAATTCAAACTTAATAAAAATACCTGTGCAAATGCTAAGTTCAGGTGTATATGTGTTAAGTTATATAACAAAAGATGGAAGCAAAACCCTTAAATTTAATAAAGAGTAGATATACTGGCTGCCAACCAATATCAATTAAAATGTCTGACTTGTTCAGGCATTTTTCTTTTGGGTACTATTGATCTCTGATAGGTGGAAGAAATGTTATGATTATGTGAGTTGTTGGGCCATAAATGCTCTGCTGAACATATCAATGATTAATAGATCCTGCAGATGGCACTGATCTGGTAAGGAGATAATCACAGATATATAATCAGCCATAATTAGTGGAAAATATCAGATCTCTATATTGAGAGTTATCAGTTCAATAATTGTATCTGTTTAATAGATGATGCAGTACTGCCAAAACTTGTGATGGTACTTGTACTTTTATACATAAAAATACCCCCAATGAGTATTTAACTTTTTTGGGGGCAATCAATGCAATTAGCTTTGTTATTTATTCTTTGGTAGCCAGGTAGCTATAATCAGCTATCAACTTTTCCAGGAACTCCAGGTTGTACATATCGGTTTCTATCTTTAAAACATCTTTTACTTTGTTTGCCACCCTGTTCACTACTTCCAGGTTGCCACTTTTCTGACGCATATTTAAAACGTTATTGATGGCATTGATATCTCTGTCATTCAGGTTCATTACCTGCGGGAATTTTACTTTGTAATTATCGACATCCACAATGGTTTTAAAAACAGTTTCATCCAGGTAGATCCTTTGTGATTTTTCCACAACGGTCGTTCCGGCGATGATATCGCCAAGGCGTTGATTTTTATTCGTTGAAACAATAAGGATAAATGCTGCGAGTCCTAAAACACAAGTGACAACCAAATAGATCAGTATGATAAAAGCATGTGGGGCCAGTACGCCAAAAATGATCGGTAATTCCCATATTCTGAATAACCACCTGATGATGTACTGGTTAATTTCGGCAAACCCGCCGTGAATACTGATGACCTGCAGCTTCATCAATCTTTTGCCAATGCTTTGCCCTTTAAAGAAAATTTCCTGGATTAAATGATAAAAGTACAGAGGGAAAGATACAATCAGGAGATAGGTCGTGTTTGTATCATAAAACATGTTTGAATTAAACTGTTCCTCTACCACAAATCCAAACATAATAACTGCATATATTATCATTATACTGATATCTATAGACCATGCAAACAGCCTCCTGGAAGTTCTTGCTATGGGAAATTCCAGTGATATATTGAAAGGTGTTGATACAGATACAAATGACATCAGCTATATTTTTTGAAAGTTAATTATTTTTGAATTGTATTAAAATAATTCTCCAAAGAAACTTTAACTACAGAGTGATATTTTTTCTTATTCTTTTCAAACTCTCTTTTAGCAACCTCGGGTTTCATCGCTTTATAAATTGGAAATATGAATTTTCTCCTGCCAACAGTAGCTATAAAATGCTGGATAGCCGGCCATGCTTTTTCGTAGTTTGTTTTAAGCGCTAAAACATACCATAAAGCCTGTACTTCTGCATTGTTACTATTGGTAAAATTAAATACATTGTCTATTTTTTGCATTGTGGCAGGGGGCAAGCTATCACTCAGGGCATTAATAAAATAAAGCGCTTCAGTGGTTGTTAAGGTTTCTGGTTGCGTAGAGGCAGGAACCAGGTTTTTATTAATTGAAGCGGCAACAGAATCAATGATCTCTAATTTCCTGGATTTCGGGGTATAAGCATTTGCAGGGATGCCGGATTCATACAGCCATTTTTTTATCTCTAACTTTCCGGCAGTCGCTTTATCATTATGTAATAAATTAGTGTTCAAAAATGCCTCAAACTGCTCGGTAGTCCTGGATTGATAAGCATAGGTCCTGAACCACTTATTCAGGAACAGATCAAAACTATCCCTGGCAGCAAATAGTTCTAAAGTTTTTAAAAAGGCATACCCTTTATCATAAGCAATACTGCCATCAATATCATCCGGGTCAATATTGTCGTAGTCTCCTTTCAGCTTATCATATCCTGTATTTAATGATGCTTTTAAATCATTATAACCAATTGCTTCCTGCATCAGCATTTCCTCCTGTCCGTAAACTTTTTCAATGATCCGTCTTTCAAAATAGGTAGTAAAGCCTTCGTTTAACCAGCCATCGTTCCATGTGGCATTTGTTACAAGATTGCCACTCCAGCTATGTGCCAGTTCATGTGCCACTACAGCTACCAGGGATTTATCCCCGGTTATAATTGTTGGTGTGGCAAAAGTAAGATTAGGGTTCTCCATACCTCCGTAAGGGAAACTAAAAGGCAGTACCAGTACATCAAAGCGGCCCCATTGATACTTGCCATAAATGCTTTCTGCTGCAGCCATCATTTTTCCCATATCTTCAAATTCCTTAGACGCCTTTCCCAACATCTGAGGTTCAGCGTATACACCGGTATTTTCGCTTATTTTCTGGTATTTGATATCACCTACTGCCAGGGCCATCAGGTAAGACGGTATCGGACGGGTTTGTTTAAAATGATAGATGCCTGAATCATTTTTAGAATACGGGTTTTCGGCACTCATGAGTGCTATTAAATGTTGTGGCACTTTTACCGTAGCCTCATAGGTGAAACGTACATTTGGGGCATCCTGGCAAGGGATCCATGTGCGGGCCAGAATCGCCTGTGATTGTGTAAACAGAAAAGGCTGTTTACTGAGTGTTTGTTCAGAACTTAACCATTGCAGGGCTTTTGCACTACTGTCTGCGGCGTAAGTAATGGTAATTCTTTTCGTATTCTCTTTTAATGGTATTACTAATTCATTCCCCTTGTAATTATCATGATTGAAAACTTCAAAATTTACGGCATTGCTATCATCGTTAAATGAAATGTGTTGTATATACAATTGCCCGATATCCAGTTTCAGAACACCCTTACTTTTTAACTGCTCAATATCCCATACCGCTTTACCTTTAAGTTCCTTTCCTGAGAAATTAACATCAAGGGTCAGATCCAGGTGTTTTAAGCGTACTTCATTAAAGTTGCTATAGGAATGAGCATCTTTAATTTCGGGGATAGAATCATTTACCACTTTTTGGGTGCTGTCCGTTTTCCCGTTTTTATTTTTGCAACCCACTAACCCAAATCCAGTTACAACAATTGATGTAACTATTAATAACCATTTACATTTCATTGGGCAAAAATCTGTATAAAATGTGAATGTTTGGATAAAAAATAACCAAATAGTATTCAGTTGATTTTTAAGTGTTGCTTAGGGTGAGTAAAAGCAAGATGGGCAGTACTTCATTGTACTGCCCATCTTTGTGAAATTTATGAGTTCAATTTTATAAAGCCACCATCAATCGGGTAATCAGAACCGGTAATAAATGACGCTTCATCGCTGGCCAGGTATAAGGCCAGGGCAGCAATTTCATCCGGTTTGGCCATGCGTCCAATAGGTTGTGTTTTACTAAGTTTCTCAAACATTTCTGTTTCTTGCCCCGGGTAGTTATTCTTTAAGAAACCATCAACGAAGGGAGTATGTACACGGGCAGGTGAGATAGAGTTGCACCGGATATTGTCCGCAATGTAATCTTTGGCCACACTTAGTGTCATCGTAGCTACCGCACCTTTCGCCATTGAATAAGCGAAACGGTCGCTTAATCCTACCCAGGATGCAATAGATGCGAGATTGATAATAGAACCGCCACCTGCAGCTTTTAAAACAGGAATGCCGGCAAATAAGCAATTGTAAACACCTTTTACATTTACATTGTACACCCTGTCAAAATCTGCCTCCGGTGTATTATCTGCCCGGCCGATATGTGAAATGCCGGCACAGTTTACCAGGATGGTAAAGCTGCCTATAGCATTGAACGTAGCCACTACTTCTGCCTGGTTGGCAACATTACAGGTATGCGAAAATGCTTTACCGCCGAATGCCGTTATATTATTTAAAGTATTTTGTGCGTTATCGGCATTCAATTCTACTATATGCACCTCAGCACCCTGCCTGGCATAAATTTCCGCTACTGCAGCACCAATACCGCTGCCCCCACCTGTAACAACCGCTTTTTTATTATTTAAACTGAACATAACTGATAGAAATTAAGCTTTTAAATATTTTTCTGAAACTTTATAACCTTTTGTAGCGTAATAAAAAATGACCCCAAAACAAATAGTTGTAACAATATAGCCCACCTGTATGCTGCCGGACACATCACTGATCACTCCTAAAACCGGTGGAATAATGGCTCCGCCAACTATTGACATGATGATTAAACTGGACGCTATTTTCGTGTCATTTCCCAGGTTAAAAATGCCCAGTGAGAAAATAGTTGGGAACATGATAGACATAAAGAATGCAATACCAATTAATGCATAAATAACCACCATTCCACTACCAAAAACGGCTACTAAACTTAACAGGATATTGATAGCCGCATAGATGGCAAGAAGTTTTTTAGGCTCGACGAATTTCATAATGGCAGTACCGGAAAAACGGCCGATTAAGAAAGCAAGGCCATAGGCAACAAGGTAATGACTGGCAGCGGTTTCATTTAGGTTAGCTGCATGCTTCGCTATAAGAATAAAGAAACTTAAAACACAGGTTTGTGCGCCTACATAAAAGAATTGTGCAATGACAGACCATTTTAAATGACCATGTTTAAATACAGACAGTATGCCGGATTTTTTGCCATCTTCTGATTTGTCTTCTTTGATTTCCGGTAGTTTAATAAATACAAAAAGGACAGCCACTGCCAGCAATATCAACCCCAGAATTAAGTAGGGTTGTTTAACGGAAGCAGCTTCTGATGCCAGGTAAGCCTGCAATTGCGCAGGTGGCATTGCATCTAATTCAATATCTGAATATTCTTTACCGCTCAATATTAATTTGCTGCCTACTAATGGAGCAACCGTTGCCGCCAGACCGTTAAAAGATTGCGCCAGGTTTATTCTAAAGGTAGCAGACTCCTGTGGCCCTAGGACAGTGGCATAAGGATTCGCAGAAGTTTCAAGAAAAGTTAAGCCACACGCTATAATAAAAAATGCAGTCAGGAAAAAAGTATAATTATGCGTATTCGCGGCCGGTATAAATAACAGGCAGCCTAAAGCAAACATGATTAAACCTGATAAGATGCCCGTTTTATAACTATATTTTCTAATAATAAAACCGGCGGGTAACGCCATTGTAAAATAAGCAATATACACGCTAACGTCTACTAAAGAGGATTTAAATACAGTTAGCCTGAAGGCCTTTTTTAAATGCGCTATCAATATCGGGTTGATATTATGTATAAATCCCCAAAAGAAAAATAAACTGGTGACTAATATAAATGGCAGCACCCAACTTTTGCTTTTGGTCTCAGCAATCATCGTATTGTTTTGTAACATAGTTTTTAAAATAAAGAATAATTAAACTAAAGAGTTTTAGTTTTCAGAAGCAAGCAAGATTCCCTTTAAATAGTAAAGGCCGATAAATGTAATACAAGTATTTTAATTAAAAGGAAGAATTTAGAAAAAACTAGGGAAGAGGAAGGGCTTCCTGGCTCATCGCCCTGGTCATAAATGTTTCGCTATAAGTATGCAGATCAGGCATGAATGCGTTATAAGCTTGTTCGATCTCATTGAAATATTTATGGAATATTGCCACGGCATCAGCAGCATTATCTATGTATTTGGTTTTATAAACCAGGCCGGAAAAGCTCTTTTCAATACCATAGATAGTTTTGTAATTGTATAGCCAGTCATACTTTTTCATATTAATAAGCATACTGGTAATATTATCTGTCAGCAGGGGATAGTTCTTCTCAACACTTCTATATGCGTTAGCTGCAAATTGTTTAAGTTCAGCATCATTTTTAAAGAAATGCGCATCATTAGCAACAAAATAATCAAATGCCACATCTAAAAAAGCACCTGCATACAAGCCATAACTTTCTTTAAATATCTTTTTAGTCTCTTTCACCACTTCATGCTGGTCGGTATATGCATCAATAGCCCTGTGCAGTTTTATCCCCGCAACTATTTCGTTGCTGAAGTTTAAAATCTGCCTGCCTTTTACAAAATCACTGATAAGATTCCCTGTAAGGATGTTCTTATCATTAAACGATAATACGGCATGTGCTAAATAATTCATAACTCAATTGCATTGGGGTTTAAAGTCTTACCAAACATAATGCAAAATTATTAAAAAAAAGCCAATTATAGAAAGAATATCTTAATGAATGGAGTCTAAATTTAAAATTTATTTAATAATTGTTTTTCTGGCGTTCTATTGATATCCTGTTTTGAATACTTTTTGCCAATGTAAATTCATCGGCGTATTCCAGTTCACCACCAAAAGAGATACCCCGCGCCAGGGATGTGATTTTTACCGGGAAGGATTCTATTTTCTTTTGAATATAAAATAAAGTAGTATCGCCTTGTATATTAGGGTTTAGTGCAAAAATTAACTCTTCGATAGTGCCGGTTTTAACACGTTCTACCAATGATTCTATAAAAAGCTGGTCCGGACCCACACCGTCCAGTGGCGATATTAAGCCTCCCAGCACATGAAACAGCCCGCTGAATTGCTGGGTCGCTTCTATAGCCATTACATCACGGATATTTTCTACCACACAAACAATAGATTTTTTCCGTACGGAACTGGCACAAATATTACAAACCTGTGTATCACTTACATTATTGCACACACTGCAGAATTGTATCTGTTCCCGCATTTCAGCTATGGTATTGCTAAACAGGTGTACAGCCTCCTTTTTCTCCTTCAGCAAATGCAATGCCAGGCGCAAAGCGGTCTTACGGCCGATTCCCGGTAGTTTAGCCAGTTCATTTACGGCATTTTCCAACAATGTAGATGAGTAGTTCATTCCTTCAATCCTTCTTACTTAATCTAGAGCTGTATATCAAATTCATTCTCCCAGCCGGCTTTCACATTCAACTTATCTTCTATAGCAATGGTCAGTTCCGGCTGCAATTTCTCCCAGTAATTTCCCGTGTCCCATTTCCCGTTCCTGTTGGTATCATAATATACCCTGATACTGTAAGCGCCCGGTTTAAATATTTTTTCCTTAAAAACGCTGCCTGTCAAAGCCACATCTTTCACCACGGTCTTGTCAAGTATCCATACCATTCTCGGATACCTGCCAACATCTAAACTTTTAAGGTTTACGGTTACTTCTCCGTACTCACTCAGAGGCTTTGTCTTTATTTTAATCGTATCGATTTTCTCCGCTGCCAGGTTTGCCGAATCTACTACGAAATTCTTGTCTAAAATTAATATATAATCAGTCTCTGGCTGCCATTTAATATTTAATGCCAGTTGTTTAGCCGTTGAATCCAATGTCCATCCAATATTTTTAACAGGATTACCCAAAGTATCCAGCAACGATATTTTACCGGTATCTATTTTAGCAATTGGCTCATCAAAGTTTATGGCAAAGACTGACAGAATATCCTGGGCACCATTGAGGTTCGTGGCATATTTTACGAACTTTTCATCCTTTTTCTTTTTACTTGCAGTGGATGTTTTTTCAGGTTCTTTTTCCCCTTCAAAAAATCTCAGCAATACATCTGTCGCTTTTTTCCCGGTTTCTAAAGTCACCGTACTGTCCAGAAACCCAAATGGGATCGTATTGTTTAAATAACGTTTATTTCCCGGGTCCTTCATCGTAAATACATTGTAAGTACCGGCCTTTATATACCGGAAAGTAAATTCGCCTTTTGCATTTGGCTTGGTTACATATTTAGGCTTTTCTTTACTAACCGCAGAGTCATCCAGGTTTTCATATAAACTGATGATAAGTGTACTATCTGCCGCACCGGTTTCGGCATTCTCTATTTTTCCGCTAATGGTTAAACTGTCCACTTTGCTACCGGTAGAAAATGCATAAGTGAATTTTCGAAAAATATTACCTTCATTCACATCCCTTATCGCATTCCCAAAGTCAATTGAATAAGTTGTATTCTCTTTTAAGGTATCTTTTATCTGTATGGTTACGGTGCGCAGTTTCCCGTTAATGATCGGCGCTTTATCCGGCAAAGGATTTACGATCACATTATTAAATGCATCTTCCAGTTTTACATATTCATCAAATTCCAGTCTTATGATCTTTTCCTTAAAATTCGTGGTAAACTCTTCAGGAAATGCCTTTAGTAAAGTAGGTGCAATGGTATCTTTCGGTCCGCCTAAAGGCGGTTGAATATTGGCACAGCCGGTTACAAAGCTGGTGCCGAATGCCAGTAGCAAATATACCAGCAAGGCGTTGCTCAATACCAGTAACGAACGTTTTGTCATTTAAACTATCTATAATTATTAGGCAAAAGTAACCATTCTCAAAAACTGCTGCCCATAATTTAATTTTATTTCACATTCTCTGTTTTTTCGCCATTTTTTCACTTCCAAACAATACTTTTGAAGTTCATTTTCATACTATGAGTTTAGCAGTCAGAATTCAGGATTTCGTGAATCCGATAGATCCTTTCGTTATTTCAAATGATGAGGGGTACAAAAACGGGCAAATTGGTAAGTTTATTACGGATAACAACGATATAGATGCTGCCGACATTGTAATTGTCGGTTGTGCGGAATGGCGTGGCGGTTTCAGAACAGCAAGATATAATCCGGCAGAAAATGTAAGGGAAGAACTTTATAAATTATTTCACTGGCACGAGAATATATTGATAGCGGATGCCGGTAATGTGTTGATAGGTAACGAACTAACAGATACTTATGCCGCTTTAAAAATGGTTGTGGCCGAAATAACCCGTGAAGGGAAAAGAGCCGTGGTAATCGGTGGCAGTCACGATTTAACCACCCCTTTATATCATGTATTTGCAGAACGTAACCAGATCATTGAAATCAGTCTCGTAGATGCATTTTTCGATATCGACCGCGAAAACTACTATGCGGATAAAAAGTTTTTACTGGACATGCTTCTGGGAGAGCCGAATTATGTCCGTCATTTTAATATCATCGGTTTCCAAAGCTATTTCACCTATCCGAAAATGTTGGAAACAATCGATAAACTGCGTTTCGATTGCTACAGGGTAGGTTTTGCCCAGGAAAAAATGGAAGAAATGGAACCTTCGTTCCGTTCCAGCCAGTTGGTAAGCATTGATATGTGCGCCATAGCTCATGCCTTCGGTGCGGCCAATGCCTTATCTCCAAACGGTTTTAGCGGGCAGGATATGTGCAAACTGTCCCAGTATGCAGGCATGAGCCCGGAAACCGAAATTTTTACCATTCTTGGCTATGGTGGTAAAGATACCAACCAGTTAACTGCCATGCAGATAGCGCAAATGATCTGGTATTATATCGACGGTTTTCAAAAGCAGGCGCATGAAGCACCGCTCACACAAACCGAAGCATACATAGAATATCACACTATTTGTGCCGAAGTTGAAACCGTATTTTTACAGAGCAGGAATACCGGCAGATGGTGGATGAAAATGCCGGATGGCAAATTTGTACCATGTACTTATTTAGATTATTACCAGGCCAGCAATAATGATTTGCCTGATCGCTGGTTACGCATACAGGAAAGACTATAGAATTATATCGCAGCAGTCATTAACCTGAATTTAGCATGATTGAGGTAGAAATGAGAAAATACTCATTTCTACCAACTTATCTTATTATACAGGCAACCAGGATAAGCCGGTTGGCTAAAACAAAAAAAGAGGGTAGAAACCCTCTTTGTACTTACTAACCTAATATATATCTAAGGCAACAAGCAGCGATTATACATCACCACCAGTCATTTCTTTAATTTTTGCTCTTATTTTATCTTCAATTTCCGCGCTTAACTCAGGATTATCCCTGATCAATTCTTTCACAGTATCCCTGCCTTGACCAAGCTTACCACTTTCATAGCTGAACCAGCTACCGCTTTTTTGAATAATACCAAGTTCCACACCCATATCTATGATCTCGCCGGATTTGCTGATACCTTCTCCAAATACAATATCAAACTCTGCCTGGCGGAATGGCGGCGCTACTTTATTTTTTACCACTTTTACACGCACACGGTTACCAACCGCATCATCACCATCTTTTATCTGGCTGATACGGCGGATATCCAAACGTACAGAAGCATAGAATTTTAATGCATTACCACCGGTAGTCGTTTCAGGACTGCCAAACATAACACCTATTTTGTCGCGCAGCTGGTTAATAAAAATACAGATTGTACCGGTTTTATTAATAGTAGCGGTCAATTTACGCAAAGCCTGGCTCATTAAACGCGCATGTAAGCCCATTTTGCTGTCACCCATTTCACCCTCCAGTTCCGATTTAGGCACTAATGCCGCTACGGAATCCACCACCACTACATCTACAGCACCGGACAAAATTAAACGGTCAGCAATTTCCAGCGCCTGCTCTCCGTAATCAGGTTGGCTGATTAATAAACTATCCACGTCCACTCCCAATTTCTTAGCATAAGTACTGTCAAATGCGTGCTCCGCATCAATAATAGCACAAATGCCGCCTTTCTTTTGGGCTTCCGCTATTGCGTGAATGGCAATAGTGGTCTTACCACTCGATTCAGGACCATAAATCTCAATAATACGGCCTTTTGGCAAACCACCAATTCCTAAAGCAGTATCCAACCCGATAGAACCGGTCGATATTATTTCCTGGGTAGTCACTTTTTCGTTCATCATCATGATGCTACCCTTACCAAAATCCTTGTCTATTTTATCTATCGTTAACTTTAATGCCTTCAGCTTCTCGGCGTTATTCGTTAACTTCTCTTCTGTATTGGCTGCCATTTTATATAGTTTTTATTTCGGTTGTAAATTTATATCCTGCAAATATATAGTGCAAATTTTATAAAACTAAAAAAATTAGTATTTTTTGCTAAAAAAGTTCTTATGGTGAATTATACGAAAATATCAGGATAAAAGTTAGTATTGCCCGGTACATGCGCATAGTGGCTTAGATCTGTAATACCTGCCAGGGCCAGCACATCTTCATCAATAAGTGTTTGTCCTGTAAAAGTCTCTGATGGCTGTTGCAATATATAGTGGATACAATCTGCAATTATTTCAGGTGTCCGGCTCATTTTCATCAGCGCCTCACCTCCTAATAGGTTATTAACGGCGGCTGTGGCAATAGTCGTTTTTGGCCAAAGGCTGTTGGCCGCTATTTTATAAGGTTTCAATTCCTCGCTCAATCCCAATGCTATCATCGTCATATTATATTTGCTAATGGTGTAAGCCACATGACTTTTCAACCATTTTTTCATGTCCCTGATTGGTGGCGATAAATTGATGATATGAGCATTACTGCCTTTTTTCAGGTACGGAATGCAGGCAGCACTCAGCAGCATAGTCCCTCGCACATTAATATCGTACATCAAATCAAAACGTTTCGGTTCCAGCTTCTCAGCGGTAGATAAATTGATGGCAGAAGCATTGTTAATTAGTACATCTATTCCGCCAAATCTTTCAGCCGTTTTTTGTACAAGGTTCGCTATCTGGTCATCATTCCTGATATCGCATTGAACCGCTAAAGCCTTTCCGCCATTAGCTTCTACCTCGTTCGCCGTTTGATATATGGTCCCTCCAAGCCTGGGGTCTTCTTCCACAGATTTTGCGGCAATTACAATATTCGCACCCTCTTTAGCCAGTTTTAACGCAATGGATTTTCCTATGCCACGGCTTGCGCCTGTAATGATAACCGTTTTGTTTTCAAATAGCATGTGTCGTATTTTTAGTATAGTTGAAGATACTTAAAATGCGCAGTTTTTAATTTAATTTTTATGGGCTTTCATCGGTTGATACACTATTGAACTTCAGTTCCGGCTGCTCCGGGCTCGCTTACGCTCGGTACTCCTTCGTCGTACCAGGCCCGCCGCATCCGGCAGCCCGTCAGCATCTGAATAGTCATTCAGCGTATTGATAATCAGGGTAAAGAAATGATCATTCATTAATAAGCTGGTGAAGCGCAATGCGGTTGCCTTCGCTGTCTTCAAATTCAGCAACAATAAATCCATAGGTGTCATTAATGGTTTTGGGATAAAGAATTTTGCCGTTACTGGCAACTACTTTAGCCAAAGTCCGGTCAATGTCATGCGTCCTGAAATAAATGATAATGCCCTTTTTAGAGGGCTGATAAACATCTCCTTTAGCTAAAGCACCGGTAATGCCGGTAGAGGATTCGTAAAAGGGGAAGTACATCATTTCGTACCCGTCAATAGATGCAGGTTCGAAATGAAAATCGAAAACTTCAGTGTAAAATTTTTGGGCCCGTTGCATGTCTGTAACAGGAATTTCGAAATAAATAACAGGATTGACTGCCGGCATAATGTATTGAATAATAGAGACAGCAATATAAAACTTTATCCCTGACTGTTTTGTATTTTAACGGGTTAACAAGATTATTTATAGTGAGGAATTGTATTAATAGTGATTATTACAGAGAACGTGCTTTTTTCGAGAAGCTTTTAATAGCGAAAGTGACAATGGCGATGCCTGTAATAATCCCTGTAAGTATTAGAAAGTACCACCATACATCCCCGTTTCCCTTGTCAATAATTAATGGAGAAGTATCGCCCATAACAATGAGGCCTGCCCAATATTGAGGATTTATCAGGCGTCCCTTATTGCTTTTTATATATTCTAGTTTTGCATGCTGCAAGGCTACATCTTTATCCAACCCTTTTTCCAGGTATTTAAAAAAATATTCTGTGATATAGGCCGATGATTGTTCATCTACTTTCCATAATGCCGTCATGATGCTCTGACTGCCGGAATAGTTAAACGCATGCGCTAAAGATACCATGCCTTCACCATCTTTATACCCCGGCCTTCCGGATTCACAGGCGGTAAGAATGGTGAGGTTAGAACGCACCGTGCAATTATATATATCAGCGATGGATAAAAAATTATTCTCCGCATTTTTTTCTTTGGCAAAATATAACCCGGATTTTTCAGGTTGTATATTATTGAACTCTGCATGAGTAGCTACATGGATGATTTTATAATTGCTTGCCGCATTTTTAAATTTGTTAGCAGTAGATTCGTTGTTTAAAAATGAAATACCGCCCAGCTTATCTTTAAGATCGGTGATGAGTTTATTGTTGGTGGGCTGCGGTAGTAATTGCATATAATCCTTGTCTATGTAGAGGCTGTCCTTTACATTGTTTAAATACATCTGTTTTAGATCATCGCTGAATCCCGGAGCAAAAGCTATGTAGTTTTTTACAATATGCTCTTTATGCATATTGTCCGCCATTACAAATAAATTATAGTGGTATGAAAAAGCGTAGTTATTCAATAAACAATTGTTACTTAGTTCTGCGTAATTTGAGACAGGTTTACTGCTTAGCATTTCAAAACTGATATTGTATAATATACCGTCTGGTATAATTTTTACCTTAGTGGTCGTTATTTTATTTGCCAGTGGTGCCCAGAGCTGCAAATAGATCCGGTTGGCGCGGGCCAGGAAATCTTTTTCAGATATTGTATTATCCTGTAAATGCTGGATTTCAGTAGTGATACCATTTGTATTGAGCGGCACAAGACTGGCATCCTTTTTATTTGCCACCAACGCAACAAATGATGAATCTACCTGGTAATACCTGATTAGCGTGGTGCTGTCAGCAATTAAATCGTGGATATCCGGAATGCTATGAAACACAGAGCCGAATCTTAAACGGTAATACCTGGGGTATTCTTTATTTAATGTGACCAGGTAATTGTTCCAATTCTTCTCTGCCTGTAAATAATTTTCTAAATGAGCCGTATTGTTCATTTTGCCGCTTAAGGCTTCTTTTATTTTAGTTTTCAGGCTGTCTTCCCTGTCTATAATTTGTCTTGGAACTTCTGCAAAATAAAGTGCCTTTTGTTTGAATAATTCGTTTCTAAGCTTATTGTAGATGCCGGATTCTTTAGTGTTAATGAAACTCTGTAAATAGGTTTCATCGTTCGTCAGTAAGTAGATCTCATAAGAAATCCTGGCATAAAAATCTATCAGTTTTTTATGTTCGATCATCAGGTTATTGACGTTCTCTACATCGGCGAATAATAATCTTTTGCGCTCTATTAATTGTAATGCTTTAGTTAACTGATTGTGCAGGTCTTTTAAAAGGGCCTCACTTTTTGTAACTGAAGCGTAGTATTCAGATTGTGTTTTTATGAGGATGGCTTTTGGTAAACCTGCTTCCGCATTTACTGAGTCAAGCAAGGTTTTTCCGGTATTATCGTTTATAAATTTGCTGCCTAAGACTTTCTTGCAGTATTCAATGGCCGATGGATATTTTTTAGATAAAAAGTTGATCTCTGCCAGGCTTAATAAATTCATGCTTTGCTGATGCCCGGCATTGTCATTGATGCTGCTTAAATATTTGTTTAGTTTTTCTATGGCTTCCAATGCTTTGTTATATTGTCCCTGGCCGGCATAAAACAATGCTTTATTCCTGGTGAAGTCCGCATAAATATTATCATAATTGCCTGCATAGGCAGTTTCATAAAGTGCTGTACTTAACTGAAATGTAGAGTCGGCTTTGGGTGCATTGTCATTTGATTCATATATCAGTGCGAGTGTATAGTTGGCATCAGCCTGCCAGAATATATAATCGCCATCTGTTTCTGACAGGTGCTTTAAGCCTTTATTCAAATATAATAGGGCTTTGTCCAGGTGATACATTTTATAATAAAGCTGCCCTATCAGTATCTCTGATATGAATTGTTCCGTGCTTCCTTTTTGCACTTTTTTATCATAAGCATAAAAGTACAGTTGTTCCGCCGTTTTAAAATCCCCGTTTTTTATGTGGATGTTCGCCAGATTTTCAATGGATGAAAACAGCCTGTCTTCTACTAATTGTTTTTTGGAGGGATTGGGTTGTTTTAAGTATTCCTGGTAGTTATTAATGGCTTCTTTATTCAGGTTGATGGCTTCTGTAATATTGCCTTCATCGAGGTAGATAGGTACGAGGTTTTCTTTAATGCCCGATACCCTGAAGTATTTATTCCATCCTTTTTCATCTTTTACTTTGGCAATGGCTTCGGCTGCTTTTTGATAATATCGTTTGGCACTGTCGTATTTAAGGGAATTGTAGAGGATGGTGCCCATCGCATTATAGGAGAAGTATAATTTTTCATTATTTAAGTTGGGGTTGGATAAGTGCAGTTGAAGTGCTTCACGATGAAATTTTTCAGATTCAGCCACTCTTCCCAGCGAGTAAGCGAATTTGCCCAGGTTATATTTGCAGGTGCCGATTTTAGAGATGTCCCGGGGTGTAATTTTATAAGCATATTCCAGTGCTTTTTCCATCGCATTGAAGGAGGCATTTAGTCTATAAAGGCTTTCAAAAAAAGCGGCAGCATCATTGTAAGCTTCGGTGAGTTGTAAGGCTGATGCTTTCTGCTTTTCAAGTTTTAGAATAAAGGCGTATATCGATTCAATGGCTTTATCGGCGCCATGTTGTTTTTTGCTGATCTCTCCAATCAGCGGCAAATAGGTTAGGGTGGAATCTATTAATCCTTTTGCCCAAAGAATGTCCAGGTCTGTATTGACCATTTTTTCGGCTTCGGCTATCTTGTTGTTTTCAATAGCGGTTTCAATTTGCCTGATGCCACTTACCGGTGTCTGGGCGATTATAGGTTGTAATAATAAGGCAACTATTACAAAAAATATGACAACGCGTGCAGGTGACATGATTCTTTTATTTTGCTAATTCATTTAAAATATCCGGCACATCTTCTTTACCGGACTGTTTTAATGCTGCCTGTGCGTTTACAAAGTCCTTTAATTTTATATGGCATAAACCCAGGTACCACCAGGCGTCATTTGTAAATACACTTTTTTGGCTTCTTATTAAGCTGCTATAGTAATGTTTGGCGTTCTTATAATCTTCATCACCCATATAGGCATTGCCTAAAAAGTAGGCGAGCGTATCATTATTTGGCTGTTGTTTTAATAAGCTTTCCCATCCTGCAATCGCTGCTTTGTAGTTGCCGGATTTATACTCAGTCATTGCTTTTTCAAATGCATAGTTGTGGGTGGCTGTCATATATGTAGGCAAGCCAGGGTCTGGCTGGTAGTAGGCTGCAAATACTTTATCTTCTTTTGACTGATTGAAAAACAGTAACCATATGCTGATGCTTAATACTGCCAAAACACTTGCAGCGGCCAGCCAGTTTGTCTTGGTTTTTTGCGGGATTTTCTGCGCCGGTATTTGCTGGTGGAATTGTTCTGTTTTTTCTTTTAACGCTGCTTCGCCGATACCTAATATAGTTGCTTTTATGATGTTTGTTTTAGCACTCAAGTCAGTATTCCCGGCTAGTTTTTTTTCAAACCCGGTACTTTCTTCATCCGACATTTTTTTGAGAAGATAGGCTTCTATTTCGTTCCATTCTTCCTGAGATATTTCTTCGCTATATTCGTTACTCATAATTTCTTTTTTACAAGGGCTCTCAGATGTTGTAAACATCTGTATTTATTATTTTTGGCGGTTGCTTCGGTCCACCCGAATTGTTCGCCAATTGCTTTTAATGATTCTTTTTTAAAATAGAATTTTGTTAAAACCTCTTTACAGTTTTGTCCTAGTTTTTTAAACTGGGTACTTACTGCTTTTATTTCATTTTCTAAATCGGTTTTAATATCATCCTGTTTTATCTCCGGCAAGGTCTCGATTTCAATGCTTTTTTTCTCATTTTTATGCCTGGCAGTTCTTAATACATCTAACCATTTATTCCTGGCGATGGTATATAAATACGCAGTTACTTCTGCTTCGTTAGCGGGCATAAATTTATTAAGCTGTATATTACGCCACAGTGCAATAAATGCTTCCTGATACAAATCTTTTGCATCGTCTTTGGTACCGCTGTTATCCACTACATATTTTTCTATCTTATGATAATTTTTTATATAAATATTTTGTAGCGTTGTTTCATTATTAAAGTCGAACTTGTTTATCACTTGTAATAATATTTACCTATTTTGGGGTGGATTTAATTACAAGTAAAAGGTAATGCATTATTTTTTATTATATTTAAAAACCTTGTTTTTATTTCATATGGTTACCGGTATTCTTAATCCTGTAATATAATATTTTGCAGTTTTATGCCTTCATTGAATTGCGTGATTTCTATCTTGTTTGCCTGAACGAAGGGCTGCTTTGCCTTATTTTCCTGTGGATCATTTTACCGGCCGATTTGAATGTTATTGCTATTAATCGTATGTTTTTTGAAAGGTCATCATGTGAATAATGAAAGTTGATCTTATTTTTTAATGATGATTTTGGAGGGTCTGTTTAAACCGTTTTATTTACTGTACAGTTGATATTCATCTGTAAAAAGGCTGCGGGATACGGAGGGCCTGGTACGACGCAGGAGTACCGAGCGTGAGCGAGCCCGGAGAAGCCCGGACTGCTGCCGGGTGATGATATGAAGATGACAGCCCCAAAAGGAAAAAGCGAAATAACGTTTGCTATTTCGCTTTTTTCAGTTACCGGTTTATATTAAAATACGAGGCCGGCGGTTAATCCTATGGTCCTGAATTTCTGGAAAATATATTCCGAATATTTTTGTCCGTCTATAACTTCCCACTGAAATGTTTCTTTTAATTTGAACCGGTGTAAATTGTAAGAAATGCCGATTGTTAAAAAGCAATTTTTTTCCAGTGGTAACCAATACGAGATGCCATAATTGCCATAGTACGAAGGATATTTTTTTACCCCGGAAAAGTTGGTGTTTTTAAAGGGTGTTTTTGTGATGAACGAAGTTCCGTTATTGGCAAATACATTTAAATGTTGATTATTCCTGAAATTAAATTGTCTTTTCAGTTGTAAAAACAAAGGGATGGAGCCGTTGTAATGATATTGTTCGTAACCTGCGCCTAATGCTACTCCATACTTTTGTTGATAAAGTACGCCATTAACAGTATGGATATTATACCCGTTTTTCTTGTTACCAAATAAGTGGCTGAATGTATTGACCGACTGAAATTGCCAGTTTTTATTTTGTGCCTGCAGATGGATACATGCCAGAAAGGAGATTATTATAATGACTGTTATTTTCATTAAAATTTGTTGACGAATTTAATGTTATTGATGTCCTCATAATTGTAAATATAAGTGCCGCTGGTAGCGCTGACGATTGCTGTTTTGCCATAGCAGATAACATCGAATGCATCGGGAATGTCAATTTTTTTGAAGGTGGAAATTTTTTGTGAGTTTGAAACATCCAGTACTTTTAAACCATCTTTTCCATCGCAAACGAACAACCATTTACCATCCTGGCTTAAACCGTGTGGGTTGGTCATGTCATATTTACTCACGAGCTTAGAATTGGTTGGGTCAGTAACGTTTACAACATTTAATTCGTTAATGAAACCTGCGCATTGAGAGCCGTTTCTTAAGGTAACATACGCAAGCGAGTCGTTGGCAATAACAGGGTCGCACACACGGGCATGTTGAAACTCGCCTAATTTTGCCGGTGCTGACGGTGAGCTGACATCATAGATCAACATGCCTGTATTACTGCCTATGAACAGTTTGTCTTTAAACGGGTAGATGGTCTCTATTCCAAATCCCAAGCCGACGTTGTTGCTGAATTTTGGCGTTAAAGGCTGGCTGACATTTATAACATTCAACCTGTTATTGGTAACTGTATAAAGCGTATTTTTTATAGCGGTGAACCTGGCCATGCTGCCTCCTGTACCTGTTTTTGACCCACCTGTACTATTAGCTGTATTGAAGAATGCGTCAAAGATGATTTGTCCTGCGCGCCATAAAGCGTAGTTTTCGCCATTGACGGTGGTGTCTCTTTTTTTCCAGTCAACTATTATGTCATCAGCTTGTTTTCCTTGTACATAATACCTGTCCGGGAACATATTGGAAAGATGGTTGCTCAGTTTTATGTTGTGTATATCGCTAATGTCGATGGCCATTAAATCTGTATAGCTGTCTGCATATAATACATTATTTACAACGGCCATGTCCACATTGCCCGGTACAGGCAGATAAGCGATTTTTTGCGCACTATTTTTGTCGTAGTTTTCTATTACATGAATGCCTTTGTTAATTTCATTTACAAACAGGTAATTTTTGTAAACATAAATCTTGCCGGGCCTTTCTATGTTTTTGGGTGCACTGGATTTTATATTGGCCCTTACTTCGGCACTAGTGGAATATACCGGTTCATATATGGTATAAGTCCTGGTTTCGGTATCTTTCAGGCAACCGCTAAGTAACAGGCCTGCAACTGCTGCTACCAGCATTAAAGGCGATTTGAAGTATCTCATAAACTGTAGGTTTTATATTTTATAATGTATAGGTGTATTTTATTTGCAGTGATTTCCATTTGTTGGACATCACAGTATTATCCGATTTTTTTGTATTGGACAGCATGAATAATTGTCCCTGGATGCCTAATGCTGACTTTTTGCTGAATTGCCAGTTGATACCTGCATCTGCTGCCAGGTTAAAGCGGTTGTTCAGGTTGTTGTTATAAAACAGGAAGCTGGCTGTATTACTTACATGTATCTGTTTTTGGGATATACTGTAAACAGGCATGAGTCCTCCGTTCAGGTAAAAGGGATGTTTACCTTTAGGATTTATAAGGTAGTTTATCCCTAATAGTAAGCCTATATTGATGTTGTGGTTCTTTTCTTTTACAATATTGCCGCCCCTGTAAATGGTGTTGACGGATTTTTCACCGCTGGTAAAGCTTGTATCTTTTGTAGTGCCTCTTTCCTGTAAATTACTCAGGTAAGACATTTGGGTTCCTACATACCATTCGAAGTGTCTGCCGATAATAAATTTCCTTTGAACGGCTAACTGTAAGCTGAGTGATGTGATTGGTTTATTAACCCTGCCGTAAGAATAAGTACCATTATAGGAACCGCTATTGTTGGGTATAGTAGACGAATTGTCCAGGTATTGGGGGCTGGCAGAATGGGTTATCAATGAGAGCAGCTTGTTTGTATTGGATGCGCCTGCTGATGCATATACCTGCCATTTTCCTTTTTTACTTATTTTTTGAATGTCTTCTTTCTTAGATGAACCACTATCTGTATGTAGTGCCAATAATGTATCGTGTTGGATTATGCCGGTTAGTGTACTACCCAGGTTTTCCGGTTGCATATCTTCCAATAAAATACCTGTAGTATTAGTAGTACTGTCAGGATGACGGTTGAGAATCGTCTCTGTATTATTTGCTTTTATGTTATTGCTAATGTTACCGTCTGTACCGGTATTTGAAGCATATAGTAATTTGTCTGTTTGGTCATTCACAAGTGAATTTGTTTTGGCATGAGTGAACAGTTCTGTTTGATGCGTTGGTGCAGTCAGTTGTATTTGATTGTTCGGGCTGGTTGGTATTGTAATGTTACCTGTTGATGCTGTTTTATTTTGCCTGGTTTTAAACGGTGCAGTATTTCCCTTATTTTTTTGTTCAACTTCAGTGAAGGGTTGATTAGAACGGTTATTGTTTTTAGTAAGGTCTTCTTTGCGGGGCAATAAATTTGTTTCGCCGGTTATGTTTTCATTTTCGTTGATTGCTTTTGTAGTATGGGCAACCAGATCTTCTGAACGTTCTGCTTTATGATTATTTTGATAATGGTATATCAAACAGCTTCCTGTTAATAAAGAGGCTGCAAAGGCCCACCAGATGATGGCTTTTCTACGCTTTTTTTCTTCAGGCAATTGCGGTTCGATTTGTTGCCACAAATCGGGTGAAGCGTGCATTTTATGATTGCCGATGATATCTTGTATGTCTTTTTCAAATTGGTTAGACATAATTCTTAAAGTTTTCTGGTTTTGAGGAACGTTGTTGTATTTGTTTTATTAAACTGGCCCTTGCCCTGCTATACTGGCTTCTGCTGGTCTGCTCACTTATATTCAGCATTTGTGCCGCTTCTGCATGGCTATAACCTTCTACGCCTATTAAATTGAAGATGGTCTGGTAACCAAAAGGTAACTCTCTTATCAATTCAATGATATCCTGCGCCAACAGTTTTACATCCGGGTTGTCTGTGGATACCTGGTGGAGGTTGATCTCTTCAAATACCAACTCTTTATTGTACCTGCTATGTTTTTTTATATAATCTAAAGAACTGTTTACCATTATTCTCCTGATCCATGCGCCTAATTCTCCCTGGTTATTGAACTGTGCGATGTTTTTAAACACTTTTACGAAGCCTATTTGTAATACATCTTCAGCGTCATGAATATTCCTGGTATACCTGTAGCATACAGTCAACATCGTATCTGCATAGGCATTATATAGCTGCTGCTGTGCAGATCTTTTGTTTTTAATACATTCTGTTATTAATGCCTGTATGTTCATATAGTACTACGATATACTTGACAGAGTTATTATTAAAATCATTGCACGGCAAAAGATTTTAGCTGATAAATTTCTTTTTTTATTACGAAAAGATTGGGATTGTTTTGCTATACCAGTAGTTTTTGAACAAAATCTATTACAAAAGGGTAGGAAATCAGAGGGAATGCAATTGTACAAATAATGAAAAATAATTTTACCGGATTTTAAGTTTTTAAGAATACTGGTATTAAATTTGGTATACCAAGAATTGTTCTGGGTTATAAACCAGGCTGGTTGGACCGGCCTTGCTTTATGCAGGGACAAACTTATTGCACTAACTTTATTTCTTACACCAAAACCCTTGTGAATGTTGTTAAAAACTTTCCTCAGCAGCGTGGCGCTCAGCGCCGTCTTAGTACTAAGTTCTTACCAGGCTGATGCCAGAGCTAAAATCCCGTTTGGTGACCGTGAAGTACTGACACTGGTCGCTGATTTGCCAGACACAGAAGATTACCTGATTGAAAAAGGCTCCAAACTTTCCAACCGGCCCGACCAATACCTGGACCTGGCCACTCTTCATGAAGAGTTTAATATTGCCTGGTTATTGCCACTCTGGATCAATAAAGAACCCAGGTTGGTAGGTTACAACAAGGCAAAGGATCTCTACTATGATATTCCGGATGAGGAACTTAACCAGATTCTGGCTGAGAATAAGCTGGACAGGAAAAACCTGGAAAAAGTAGGTTTTTACACCCGCTATGGCGGCAAACTGATCGCACTTATTATTATTGCCTTTATTATCCGGGGAATGATACCCTCTAAGAAGAAGGCGGTGGACGTAAAACCTCAGTCTGTATAATTTTTTGCAAAGCACCGCCCAGGTGCTTTGCTTTCCTTACACTTTTTAAACTATTTCTTAATCTACAATACAATTAGTTATGGGCTCTTACATTTTTATTATCATTGGTTTTATTGCCATCTATGCGGGTATTTTTATCTGGTTCCGTCGCAAAAAACAGCAAAGTGCGGCCGCTTTCAGTAAATTAAATATGCAACAGGAGGCTGCAAAGGCCGAAAGCTATAAAACTGAGTTTTTATCAGGTGATTTTGCTTTCCTGAAGCAATATATCAAAGACGGTCCTATTGATGCTTTTACTATTGCTACACTGGATTACGGTAAAGGTGATATGGCAAAAGATGTTGCCAAAGACACATTAAAAAGCCTGGCTACATTGGGTACTGTAAAATACAATACGGTACAAACACCCAAGTACCTGGTATTAAGCGGTAGCGACCTGCATTTACTGGACACTAATACAGATGGTGATGTAGATAAGCACCTGGTATTTGATAACTTCCGCCTGAAAAATTCTACCATTGAAGAACTCCCTCTTGCCAAGATGGCCATGATGCGTGCGAATTATGGCGATTACAGTCTCAAGAATTATAAATTATCCTTACAAACCGATGGGAAAGAAGTAAAACTTGTTATTCCTAATGGTATTGTACAGGCCATGGTAGCACAGGGCTCCGCCACTTCCTATTTATCAAATAATGTAGAGAAACAGGTGAAGGAATTTGTACTGGGTAACTATTTCCTGAACAAATTGGGCGAAAAAGCATCAAACCTTAAAGTACAGACTTACTTACCAGCTTAAATCACTTATATGGGCATTGTATCTAAACTTTTTCATGCACTCTTTAATAATTTAAGGCAAAACAAAACCAATCCTTTAACAGGCGATTCCTTGAAACAGGTTTTAGTGAGTGCTATGTATGCCGAGCAACAATCGGCTTACCTGAATAGCTATGAAACAGGTATAGCTGCTGCGGACGGCAAAAAGATCTTACAGGAATATTGGGCCATCTATGATAAGGCAGATGCCGAAGACACTTTATCGTATCTGTTACATGAGGGGCACAGTTATTATTTTGAACCGATTTACAAGGCACTTACCACAGAAAAAGGTAACTATGCGGCTTACCTGGAATCTGCTTTTCCACCGGAAGAACTGGAAAAAGCGGTCAATCTTTTCCGGGGACTGCGATCTAATATTGACTCTTTGATCAATGATAAGGTGATTAGCAGGATTGAGGACCTGCAGGTGTATAAAGTACATGGATGGGATTATGGCCGCCTGTCTTTTATGACCCGGCTTTGTTATGAACATAACCTGATATCCGAACATGTAATGAAACAGTTTTTAAGGGACGGATTGGAGGGCACTAAACGTGCTTATACTAATTGGACCGATTTTTCCAAAGGATATATTATTGGCCGTGCTATGTGGGGCGGCGATAATAATTCGGGAATGACCAGTATTGCCCAGAGCCTTTTAACCAATAAAAAAAGTCCCTGGGTAAATCATCCTCTTTAATTATCGTATCCATATTTACGGAAATGACAAATCGAACTATCTTTTTAGGATATTAAAGCGTCTGTTAAATGGATTGATAAAGGTTACTGTGATAATACAAAAAAGCAATATCAGGTATTGATATTGCTTTTTGTATTGTAAGACTAAAATTAATTAGATTTCTTTTTCCCTTTTTTGCTTTTAGAAGTTTTGCCGTCTTTTTCACAACTTCCTTTTTCATCTTTTTCACTGCAACAGGATTTTTCTTTCTTCTCATCCTTTTTACAACAAGATTCAGATTTTGTTTTTTCCTGTGCATTTACAACCGTAGAAGCTGTTAATGAGATTCCAAGTAATAATGCCGCTGACAATAATAGTTTCTTCATGATAGTCGCAATATTTATTGATTAGTTAAATTGTCCAAGAACGGTAACACCACCCTGAACGGTTTGATTCAATTGTAAATCTATTTTGGTACCTAAAGGTAATAATAAATCTACACGGCTGCCGAACTTAATAAATCCGAACTCTTCAGTTTGCTTTACAATATCACCTGGTTTCAGGTAATTCACAATGCGACGGGCGACTGCGCCTGCTATTTGTTTTACCAATATTTGCCTGCCATCTACTTTATAAACCACACTGTGTCTTTCATTATCAGTGCTGGATTTAGGGTCCCATGCTACCAGAAATTTGCCGGGATGATATTTGCTGTAAAGCACTTCTCCTGCAACGGCATTCCTGTTGACGTGTACATTTAACGGGCTCATGAAAATACTTACCTGCAAACGTTTGTCTTTAAAATATTCCTCGTCATATACTTCTTCTATTACTACGACCTTGCCATCTGCCGGGCAAATTATTTTGGAAGCATCAATGGTGTGTTGTCTTTTCGGGATACGGAAAAAAGACACTATAAAAATAAAAAAGCCTGTGCTTAATACTGCTATAGGAATTGATAACAACGGGTGCGGGAAAAAATAACCGACCGCAAAATTAACCAATGCTAAAAAAACTAATACCACAGCAATGGTGGGATACCCTTCTCTATGAATTTTCATGAAAGTTTAAATAAATTGAATTGCAAAAGTAAGTATGTTGAGGCATTTTTTAAGCCGATTGCAGCATTATTACCAAAATCAAAACAACGGGAGTGGCTAGTAACATGGAATCGAAGCGGTCTAAAAAGCCGCCGTGACCCGGTAACATGTTGCCGCTGTCCTTTACATTGGCCATGCGTTTTAGTTTACTTTCCCATAAATCGCCCAAAGTACCTATCACTGCACCGATTGCTCCGATCAGGAAAGCCAGTAAAGTTACTTTGCCAAAAAACAGGTAACTGCCTACAGTGCCTATTAATGCAATACAAAGGACAGCGCCGCCAATAGTTCCTTCCCAGGTTTTCTTAGGTGAGATTTTGGAAAATGGCGTTTTGCCGATAAATGAGCCTACCAGGTAGGCACAGGTATCATTTAACCAAACCGAGAAGATGATCAGCAAAGGGATGCTGATACCATTGCTTAAATTGGTAACAAGCCCGTTGCCAAAGTCGTATTCACTGATGCGAAATGCGACCATTGCCCCCAGGCTGATAGATATATAGATGATACCTAGTAATGATAACAGAACAGCGCTTATATTGATACCCCTGTCTGCTTTTATAAGACCAATGGCCATGGCGGTAAAGCCTGCAAACGCAAAAGGTATAACCAGGTTATTATTTAAACTGTAACCGGCTATTTCATAGGGATATTTACAAAATGCCAGGAATAAACTGAACCCGATGGCAGCTATCCCGTATTTGAATAATGTAGGTAATTTTACATGATAGATCTTATCGACCAATTTACAATACTCGTACCAGCAACCGAAATGGATGATTACGAAAAGCAATAAAAAACTCCAGTGATTAATTAACAAACCCGCCATCATTACTGCTACAAAGATCAGGGCGCTCAGCGCACGGGTTTTAAAAACTTCTTTATTTAACGCCATTATTAAGTTATGATTTAAAGCCGTCGCTGCTTTCTATAAGTTTTACTGCGTCGGCTAATTGCGTATCCGGCACCATAATGATCAATTCGCCCGGTAATGCAATGTTGTACATGCTATCCTGTTTATTTAAAACTTCATTTAAAATGCCATTTTCCTGTAGCATGCCGGATAAAATAAATGCATGAGACTGGCTGCTTGTTTTGTAGGCTTCTACCCAATTAACTGATGATTGTTTCATGGCTGTCGTTTTTGATTATTAGCAAATGGATTTTTCGGATCTATCACTATTTCTACCGGTGCTTCCAGTTTATTAGTGGTCACTATTTTATACAATGCAAAAACAATACCTATCACCCCTGCAAGGGCCAGGTACCAGGGCACTTTAGTGTCATCCATCGATGAAATGTCTTCTCCTTTCCTGGTGGTGTAAAACATAATGGTCACTACAGTGGCATTATTGAGAAAGTGGTACAGGATGCTGTATCCAATGTTTTTTGAATAATAAAATACCAGTCCTAACACAACTCCTAACATAAAGCGGCTCAGGAAGCCGTACCAGCTGGTATGGACTGCACTAAAAATGATGGCAGTGGCAATTATAGCTGCCATCGGATGATTGCCTATTTTACTAAAAATGTCTTTGACTGGCGTTATAAAATAGCAGGCAATGACTACTGCCAACACAATGCCGATAAATGACCATGACATATTATTGGGACTAAATACAAAATAAGTTAGTGTAACAATGAATGCCGCGATTAATATATAAGCACCACCAATATTTTTATTGCGGGTTAACATATTTTGAATACCACCCCTGAAAAAAACTTCTTCAAATAATGCGGGGAAAAATGCCAGGATGAACAATGAGCTGATATACTGGCCCCAGGTACTTACCTGTCCTAACAGTTTTACCTGACTTTCATATTGTTTTTCAAGTTCGTCAAAAAATACACGTTTTGTATCAGGAATAGGAATGGCCTTGTTTACTTCGCTTAGATAACCCGACAATGCAAAACCTACGGCAACGATTAATAAGGTAAATACTAAGTGCATCGGGTTAAAGTTGTTCCTAAACCCTAATGCCAGGAACGGTTTATTATATACAATTTTCGCATAAAGAAATGCCGGTAGAAAGAACATTAAAAAGGTACTGATCAGCTGCATCACCATTATGCCGGAGGTATATTTAGGGTCGGTTAATGCAGTTTCTATTTCAGCCAGGTTAATGCCGGTTTGTAACAGCAGGTAGATTGCCGGTATTATTATGGCCAATATAAATGAACCTCCCATACATGCTAAAAATACACCTAGTTTAGAAGTAGGGGAATAACCTTTATTGATCAATTCTAATGACATAAGTATAATAAATTATCTTTTGCAAAGAAAGGGTATTTTTAGTAATGAAGGGTGGCTGTTTGGATTATGGGTTTTCTTTACCGTTTTTCATAAGTAATAAATGGTCTGTAACCCTCAATCAACGTTTTTTAGCAGGGGCAGCATTATTCCTGCTATTTGACATCGTTGTGTTAGCCTGTTGCCAGAGTATTGTTCTCGCTTAGTTTTATGGATTTACTATGGTTTGCTTGCTTTGTGCATTGTAGAAGAAAAAAGAGCTGCCTTTTGGACAACTCTTTACTAAAACTTTATTCGTTAATGCGGTGTAGCGGATATTTTTTTATTGGCCCTACTATCAGCGGGAATTTTTCAATAGTTACCACACTGCTATCTAATCCGAATCCACGCTCTTCGCTTAATGAGAACATTTTTATGCGGAAGTAGAGTACCATAATGATCTTTTCGAAGAAATTAAGTTCATTATCAGAACTCAGGAATTTTTCCAATACCACGTACTGGAAATCTCCCATTACTTTTTTCTTCTCAAGGCTTTCGTAACGGCTGGTAACATTCACCTCTTTGTTTTTTACCAGTTCTTCAATCACCTGTTTTAACAACAGGTTCACCCGTGGCTCCACGCGGAAGCCCAGGCGGAACTCTACCCGGATAATATCATTTGGTATAATGTGCTCTACGGAATATTCGCAGGTATATGGGTCATCCTGGGTGTCCACATGTACAAACCAGTAGATATCCGCCCGTTTGGGTTTGCGGTTCAGAATAGAGTGAATGATCTTATGTTCAATTTCCCTAGGGTTGTTGGCACTGCTTAAATAAACCAGGTGCGTGGCGTATTTGGGAATGGTCTTATCATTGCTTATTTCCTGTATCTGCGGTACATAGTCCTGTACTTTTACAAACTCTACGTAGCGGTTTTTAATTTTCCGGCTTCTGAACCATACATACATTACCGTGAACATGATGCCACCGGCAATGATGGCCATATAACCGCCTTTAGGGAATTTGTTCAATAAGGCAATGGTAAATGCCGTTTCGATGGTTAAGAAACCAATCAGGAATATCCACACCAGGAACTTATTCACCCTGTGAATGACCAGGTAATTGCTGAATAAAATAGTACTGGAGATCATGCCGAGAATAATGGCTAAACCATAAGCAGACTCCATCCTGTTACTTTCTTTAAAGTAAAGGGTAATGATGATACAGCCTATAAATATCATCAGGTTGATGCCCGGGATAAATATCTGTCCTTTCTCCTCGCTGGGATACCTGATTTTCAATCTTGGCCAGAAATTAAGACGGATGCCTTCTCCAATGAGTGTGAATGCCCCTGTAACCATTGCCTGGCTGGCAATTATTGCTGCAGTGGTAGCGATGATCACTCCAACCGGTACAAACCATTCAGGCATCAGGTTGAAAAATGAATTAATCTTGAACTCGTTGATATTGGCAACGGACATATGCATGCCCTTATAGTTCTTAAGAAGATTGGCCCCCTGCCCGAAATAATTCATTAACAGGGCCATTTTTACAAAGGTCCAGGATACTCTTATATTTGGTTTGCCGCAATGTCCCAGGTCGCTGTACAAAGCTTCTCCACCCGTGGCACATAGGAATACAGCGCCCAGCAGAAAAAAGCCGTTAGGGTAGTGGGTGAGGAAATGAATTGCATAGTAGGGATTTAATGCTTTGAAAATGCTGGGTTCATCAGTAATGTGTAAAAATCCGAATACGGCAAGCATCGAAAACCATATAAACATTATTGGACCGAATATCTTCCCGATTTTGCCTGTACCAAACTGTTGCATGAAAAAGAAAATGCAGAGAATGGTCAACACCACTATTACAATGGTGTCTGTATGGATATAAGAGAAATATTCAATGTTTTTGAGTCCCTCAATGGCGGAGGTAATAGACATGGGTGGCGTGATAATCCCATCTGCCAATAATGCGGCACCACCGATCATGGCAGGCATTACCAGCCATTTTTTTCTGCGTTTAACCAATGTGTAAAGGGAAAAGGTGCCGCCTTCACCTTTGTTATCCGCCCTTAGCAGGAGTACCACATATTTTAGCGTGGTAAGAAGTGTAAGCGTCCATACTATGCAGGAGAGCGTACCAATAATCAATTCATCGGTCACTACTCTGTCATGAATAATGGCATTGAAAACATATAAAGGAGATGTTCCGATATCTCCAAAAATAATGCCGAGTGCAACTAGGGCACCGGCAGCTGAGGCTTTGTTTAAGTTTTTTGTGCTCACCTTCTTTAAATAATAAATCACAAATGTAGTGCGTTATTATATACAAAAAGGTTACCAATTTTACCGGTAACCTTTTTTCTATAAAAAATATTTATAATCAATCTCTTAATGTGAAGTATTAAATAACTCCACTTCAAAAATCAAGGTGGCACCACCCGGAATATCCCTGCCGGCACCACGCTCGCCATAAGCCAGGTTGTATGGCAGGTAAAATTTATATTTACTGCCTACAGGCATTAACTGCAACCCTTCGGTCCAGCCGCTGATTACCTGGTTCAGACCAAAACTTAATGGCTGACCTCTTTGTACGCTGCTGTCAAATACTTTACCGTCGATAGTAGTACCCGTATAATGTGTGGTCACTTTAGCGTTGGCGGAGCCTGGTTTAGGGCCATCGCCTTGTACCAGTACTTCATATTGTAAGCCGGACGCTGTTTCTGTTACTTCCGGTCTTTTTTTGTTTTCTTCTAAAAAGGCCCTGCCTCTATCAATTTCTTTCTGCAAAGTCTCTCTCGTCTTTGCCTGTAATTTATCAAATAAACTCATAATGATTATTTTATAAGATTAATGGTTGTGGCCGTCATGTTCGTTGTGTTGCTGGCCGGCATCTCCTTTAATAATGTCTAATAATTCTACATCAAATACTAATGTAGCACCGCCAGGAATATTTGGAGGCGCACCTTGTAAACCGTATGCCAGTTGGTAAGGTATATAGAATTTAAAGGTGGAACCAACATTCATTAGTTGTACCCCTTCTGTCCATCCCCTGATAACATTTTGAAGCGGAAACTCAATTGGTTGGTTTCTATCCCTGGAACTGTCAAATTTAAAACCATTTAATAAAGTACCGGTATAATGCACTTTTACAGTACTGGTAGCCGTTGGTTTTTCGCCGGTACCTTCTTTAATAACTTCATATTGCAGACCACTGGCAGTTTCTTTCACTCCCAGGCGTTTTTTATTGGCTGCCAAAAAAGCCTTGCCTTCTTCTATAACCACCTTGTTTTTATCTTCCGCCATTTTCTGCATGTTCTGTCTTAAGATCATGTCAGCATCCTGTGGTTGAAACAAAGGGTTTTTGTTTTCTAGTGTTGCTTCCACTGCAGCAGCTAATGTTTTATAGTTTAGTTTATCTATATTCTGTTGCTTTAAAAAACTGGCTTCTAAAACACCGATTGCATAGCTTAAGCTGTCTAATGCTGTTTTAAGCTCTACCGGTTTAGCAGCCGCAGGCACTTTTGTTGCAGCAGTTTTAGCAGCGGGTTTAGCTGCAGGTTTCGCAGGGGCTTTTTTTACCTGTGCATTTGCACCAGCCAGGATACAGGTACCTAGGCCTATTAAAAACATTTTCTTCATGTGATTCTTAAAAATTTATTTGCAATGTTACATTATATTAATAAATATTAAAGCTAAGAGTATTAAAAAATAGGATGAGGCCTGTTTTTTAATTTAAATTTCCGATCTGGCATGTTTGTTGTGTTATAATAGTTCTATCTCATAATCTAAAAAATCTTAAACATGCCAGTAGTAAAAGTAATAGAAGTCATTTCTCATTCCGAACTTAGTTTCGATGATGCCGTTAAGCAAGCGGTTGCCGAGGTTTCAAAAACGATAAGAAATATCGATTCAGTCTATGTAAAAGATATGAAATGCCATGTGAAAGATGGTAGAATAACCACTTATGGTGTTATCTGTAAAGTTTCTTTCAGAGTAGATTAATCAAAAAGCGTCAACCCGGCAGGTAAGACGCTTTTTTCATGATGGTTATGTTGTAAATTGTAAGTTTTTTATCGTTTCTTCCGTATCCAGTTCAATCCCTTTAAAGTTCAGTATCTTTTTAATCACTTCCTCCACCATTGCATCCGGGCAACTGGCACCGCTCGTTATCATAATAGTGGTGACTGCTTTATCCGGTAAGAATGTATTGGTTGTCAGGCGCTCCTTCGTTCTCCAGCCAAAGTGATGGATCAGATGTTCATCAGAAATCTCATTTGCAGAACTGATATAATAGGTTTTCAGCTTTTTTTCGCATAATTCCACCAGGTGACTGGTGTTACTGCTGTTATACCCGCCTACTACAATAGCTAAATCAGCCTCCTCTTCCAACATGCCCAGCACAGCGCTCTGGTTATCGTTGGTTGCATAACAAAGCGTATCACGCGTGTCAGCAAAATATTCAGCTGTATGGTTTTCGTCCAGCTGATAATGCTTTACGATTACCTGTTTTAAATAATCTGCAATTTCCTGCGTATCGGTGGCCAATTGGGTGGTCTGGTTGATGACACCAAGTTTGCCCAAATGTTTTTCCGGGTCAAAATTGCTGCTGTACAATCCCGCAAATTCCGTATAAAATGCTTCATAAGGTTTTTCACCGGTAATATATTTGGCCAGTTCGACCGTATCTTTCATATCATTCACAATCACTGTAGGTGTATTGGCAGCACTTCTGCTAAAAGTAGCCCTCGTTTCTTCGTGTTTAGGCTTGCCGTGTACCACCAGGCTGTAGCCTTTGCCGGCCAATGCTTCACCACGGTTCCAGACTTTTTCTACAAACGGGCAGGTGGTATTATAACGCTTCGGCGAAATGCCGATCTGCTCCAGCTCACTTTCCACATGCAAAGTGGTACCAAAAGCAGGAATAATTACAATGTCATCTGCCGTTAGTTCGCTGTAAGGTACCAGTTGTTTGCCATAAGTATCCTGTAAAAATTGGATGCCTTTGTCCATCAGGTCTTTGTTCACATGTGGGTTGTGAATCATTTCGCTCAACAGGAATATGCGCTTTCCCGGGTTTTCCCTGATGCATTTATAGGCAATTTCAATGGCATTTTCCACACCGTAGCAAAAACCGAAATGACGGGCTACCAAAAACTTTACAACACCAAAATCCAGTACGGTTGGGGTAAAGTCCTTTTTTAGTTTGTCTTTTTGCTTTCTTATGTTCTTAATGTCGGTTATAAACGAGCTGCGGTATTCTAATGGTACATCAAACTGCTTCATAAATGCAAAATTACAATCTAATTGGCTATTTTATAGAGCAGAACCTTATTCGAAATGGATATCTGTAATTTTTAGCAAGTTTTTTTACAAGGTAACAATCATTTGTGCTACTATTGTGCATCGTTGTGTCACTCCCTTGTACGGCATTTTCAATATTCAGCCGGTACAACGCGGATGCAACTAAATCCATTTATAAATCATTAGTTATGTCATTTACATTACCCGTCGGCAGTATCGATACACACCATCATTTCTGGGTTTACAATGAAGTGCGCGATGCCTGGATTGACGATAGCATGAAAGTGATCCAGCGCGACTTTTTACCGGCAGATTTACAACCGGTTTTAGAAACCAACGGGCTGGAAGGATGTATTACAGTGCAATCGGATCAAAGCCTGGAAGAAAATGATTTCCAGCTGGCAAATGCGGAAAACAACCATTTTGTTAAAGGCATTGTGGGTTGGGTAGATTTACAGTCGGCCAAAGTAGGAGAGCAGTTGTCTTATATTTCACAGTTCCCTAAAATGAAAGGGGTGCGGCATGTATTGCAGGGCGAAGAACAGAGAGACCTGATGCTGACAAAACCTTTCTTAAATGGTATTAAAGAATTGAAATACCATAACCTGAAATATGATATCCTGATTTTTGATGACCAGTTACAATACATACCTGAGTTTCTGAAGAAAAATGAACAACAGTTATTTGTGATAGACCATATTGCCAAACCTAAAATTAAGACGCAGGAAACGGAGCCCTGGCGTAAAGGAATCGAGGCTTTAAAGGATTATGACAATGTATTAATAAAAGTATCCGGAATGGTAACGGAAGCTGACTGGCAGCACTGGAAATACCAGGATTTTGTGCCTTACCTGGATATTGTACTGGAAAGTTTTGGTACGGATAGGATCATGTATGGCAGTGACTGGCCGGTGTGTAATGTGGCGGGTGGATACGAACAAATGTTGAGTATTACTAAAAAGTATTTTGCTAATTTCAGTGATGCGGAGAAGGAGAAAATATTTAAAACAAACGGTAAGCAGTTCTATAATGTCGTTTAAGGTAAATGGCGGTTGACTAAATGGTTGACCGCTTTTTATTTGAGGCGCAGATATCTTATTTTTTTATAACTTAGTGTACCATTAATGATTGTGTTATCTCTAAAAGTGCAAGAAAATGCCGGGATCGCTTGTTAAAATAAATGTATCGAAGCCATGTACTGAAAACTGGCAAAAAATGACGCCAGATAAGGTTGGCAGGTTTTGTGCGCAATGTGAGAAGTCGGTGGTTGATTTTACAAATTTATCTGATAATGAGATCCTGTCCTTAATTACCAAAGCGAATTCGGGCAGCTGCGGCAGGTTTAAACAAAGCCAGCTTGAAAGAGTACTGAACCAATCTGCCGCTACACCCGCCAGTAATTATACTTCATTTATTGCTTTAAGATACCTGGTGCTTATCGGGTTTTCGGGTTTTGTACTTATAAAAACTGCCGGTGCACAAACCCTGCAGGGCGGGCAGTATGCCATACAGCAAAGCCGGACTGTTGCTGAAAAAACGGAATGGCCTGCTGGCGGTAACCCGGTTTCGGGAAAAGTGGTTGATAAAACCACGCATATTCCAATAGAAGGTGCTACTGTATTAATCAAAAACAGCAATAAAGGTGCTGTTACAAACGCAGACGGCATTTTTCAGATTAATTCTCCTGATCAGTTTTCTTCAGATTCTATTGTGTTAATTATTAGTTTTATAGGATATCATTCATTGGAGAAATCTATATCTGTGAACACTTATGCGGCCAACACTATTTTCTACCTCGAGCCGGCAGACTTTACAATGGGAGAAGTGGTGATTGTCGGAAGTTACACCAGCAGGAAGAAAAAATGGTGGCAGTTCTGGAAGCGTTGGTAGAATGCTGCATCAATTTATAGTTCAATAGTGGCAATGCGGTTGCAGGGAGTGACACAACGATGCTTAATAGTAGCACAGGAGAATGCTCAATAAAAAGAAATCTAATTTTCCTTAAACTGCGTCACATCTAAACGATGGTCGCAAAATTCGATCTCGTTTTCATCATTACTGCAAACAATGAGTAAGCGGTTTTGTAAACAATAGTCAGTTACCAGGCGATTGTAAAGTTCTATACCGGCTTTATCTAAATTGGAAGTGGGTTCATCCAGTAACACCAGGGGATTATTGCTGAATATTGCCTGCAGTAACTTTACACGTTGTTTCATACCGCTGCTGAAATAGCGGATCTGTTTACCGGCCGCAGCAGTAAGCCCTACCATTTCTATTAGTTGCGGAATGGTAAACTGGGGCATTAGTGGTTTGAACTGGTGGTGGAATTCGAGAAATTCGGTAAGGGTCAACTCTTCTATTAATTCAATATACGGTGTGGCTATAGACAGGTATTTATAGTGTTGTTCTTCAGGAATGGTCTTATCTCCAATTTTGTAATGGATGCTACCCTGGCTTTTGCTTACAGCGCCTGCCAGTACTTGTAATAAGGTACTTTTACCGGAGCCGTTATGGCCAATAACAGCGTAACTGTTATTAAAACTAAAAGTGTAGTTGATGTGCCGGAACACCCAATGTCTATTAAATCTTTTACCAAGGTCGGTTATTTCAATAGACAAAGCGTTATTCAAACTCATTACTACACTTTTATAAATTATTTCTATTTGAAGTTCTTAAATTTCGTCAGCAGTTGTTTTAGAATGTCTTTTTATAATACCTCGGCCGCTGTCTCTGATGAATGTTAATATTTCATCACGTTCATCGCTGATCGGCAGTTCTTCTTCTACAAACTGTAATGCCTGAGTGGTATTTAAGCCTTTATTATAAATGTACCGGTAAACATCTAAGATACCGTTGATCTGCTCGTTACTAAAGCCACGGCGTTTTAGACCTACGCTGTTTACACCGGCATAGCTAAGTGGTTCACGACCTGCTTTTATAAATGGTGGTACGTCTTTACCTACCAATGAACCGCCGGAAATAAACGCATGCTCCCCGATCTTTACAAACTGGTGCACGGCACATACGCCCCCGATGCTCACATAATCGCCTAGCACCACGTGACCAGCTATCTGGCAACTGTTGCTAAGGGTAACATTATTACCAATGATACAATCATGCCCGATATGGCTATAGGCTAAAATCCAGCAGCCGTTTCCAACCACTGTTTTATATCTGTCGGTAGTACCTCTGTGTATGGTTACAAACTCTCTTATGGTACAGTCGTCGCCAATTTCAACGGTGGTTTTTTCACCGTTAAATTTTCTGTCCTGTGGGATGCCGCCTATTACTGCACCGGGAAAAATTCTGCAATTCTTCCCAATTCTTGTACCTTCCATAATGGTTACATTACTTCCAATCCAGGTGCCTTCGCCTATCTGCACGTTACCATGTATCACCGTAAAGGGATCTACTTTCACATTCTCTGCAAGCCTGGCCTCCGGATGAATGTATGCTAATGGATGTATCATGAATGACTTTTAGTCGTTTATAAATGAGTTGCATGCTCGGCTTGCTGCTATCTCCAGCAGGCAAATCTAACAATGCGCAAAAGTAATATTAAGAATGTGAAAATTATTAGAATTATTTTCAGATGCTATATATTACCGGATAAACGCAATAATTAGCTGATGAACTAATCAGGACGTTTTACCAATTGTGCTACCAGGTCTGCTTCGGCCGCGATTTTTCCTCCAACATATACCGTGCCGTGCATGTCGCAAATACCTCTTCGGATAGGACCGTTCATCTCCATTTTTAACAAAAGCGTATCGCCCGGACGGATCATCTGCTTGAATTTGCAATTGTCAATTTTAAGGAAATAGGTATCGTACTTACCCGGAGGCATTTTATTGATACACAATATACCGCCACACTGTGCCAATGCTTCTATCTGCAGTACGCCCGGCATTACGGGGTTACCCGGAAAATGGCCCTGGAAAAACTGCTCATTGAAAGTGACGTTTTTAACGCCAACCAGGTGGTTTTCTCCCAGTTCAATAATTTTATCTACCAATAAGAACGGATAACGGTGTGGTAAAGTATCTTCTATCTGGGCATAATTATAAACCGGGGTTACATTCGGGTCGTATTTTGGTACATCAATGGTATTTTTCACCTTTTTAACATACTGTTTTACGATTTTAGCCAGTTCCACGTTTGCTGCATGACCCGGCCTTTTGGCTATTACATGGCCTTTGATGGCATAACCACTAAGGGTTAGATCACCGATAACATCCAGTAATTTATGACGTGCCGGTTCGTTAGGGAAGTGTAATTTAGTATTGTTCAGGTAGCCTGAATGGTCAATGTCCACATCTTCCTTATTAAATGCTTTTTTCAGACGGTCTTTTGCCTCGTCATCGATTTGTTTATCAACCACCACGATGGCATTACTTAAATCACCGCCTTTTATGAGGTTATGTGCCAGTAACGCTTCCAGTTCATGCAGGAAAACAAAGGTCCTGCACGGAGATATCTCTGATTTAAAGTCGCTTAACTGGTCCAGTTGTGCATGTTGAGTGCCTAATACTTTACTGTTAAAGTCTATTAAAGTAGTAAGACGGTATTGACTATCAGGAATAATGGTAAGATCTACGTTCCTGTTTTTATCGTTATAATTAAGAATCTCAGTTATCTCGTACCATTGTTTGGCTGCATCCTGCTCTTCAATGCCTGCTGCTTCTATCAGGTTAATGAATGGTAAGCTGCTTCCGTCCATTATAGGCATTTCCGGGCCGTCAATTTCTAGTAAAGCATTGTCGATACCTGATGCGGTCAGGGCTGCTAAAACATGCTCTACTGTACTTATTTTGCCGCCATTGGCTTCCAGAGTGGTTCCCCTGGAGGTATCTGTCACTAAATCACAGTCGGCCTTAATAACAGGCTGGTTTGGCAAGTCAACTCTTTTAAACTGGATACCAAATCCTGCTGCGGCCGGCTGTATGGTTAAATTGGCAAATACACCGGAATGCAAGCCATTACCTGAAATAGTAGCGCTCTTAGCAATTGTATGCTGTTTATCTGGGTTGAATGTCATAAGTATATTACTAATTTTAAATCCTGTGAACTAAAACGGCACAAATGTAAAGCATTCAGCGTTTTTATAAAATTCAATTCCTGTAGCTTATGTAAAAAAAGCGCCCTGCAGAGATGATCCCGGCTTATTTCTTCCTAAATGTTCATAAGCCTTCAGCGTTACTTCGCGCCCGCGTGGGGTACGTTGTATAAAACCTTCCTGTATCAGGAACGGCTCATACACTTCTTCCAGCGTTCCGCTTTCTTCACCTACGGCTGTGGCGATGGTGGTAATACCTACCGGCCCGCCTTTAAATTTATCAATAATGGTGGCTAATATCCGGTTATCCATTTCGTCCAGACCGTGGTTGTCCACATTCAGCGCTCTTAATCCGTGCTGGGTAATGCCCAGGTCGATGGTGCCGTTGCCTATTACCTGTGCAAAATCGCGCATGCGGCGTAATAACCCATTGGCGATACGTGGTGTACCACGGCTTCTGCGGGCGATTTCAAAGGCGGCATCACTGGTTATTTTGCTACCTAATATGCCTGCACTCCGTTGTAAAATACCTTTTAATGTTTCTGCATTATAGTAATCTAACCGGTTTTTAATGGCAAAACGGCTGAGTAAGGGAGCTGTTAATAAACCACTGCGGGTTGTTGCACCTATTAGTGTAAACGGGTTCAGGTTGATCTGGATACTCCTGGCACTTGGGCCGGAATCTATCATGATGTCCAGGCGATAATCTTCCATGGCCGCATACAGGTATTCTTCTACATTGACGCTCAAGCGGTGTATTTCATCTATAAATAGTACATCATTAGGTTCAAGTGAAGTGAGTAAGCCTGCAAGGTCGCCGGGTTTTTCAATTACCGGCCCACTGGTTTCCTTTATGTTTACACCCATTTCGTTAGCTACAATGCGGCTAAGCGTTGTTTTACCCAAACCGGGAGGGCCATGAAAAAGAACATGGTCCAAAGCTTCGCCACGCAACTTTGCCGCTTTTATAAAGATGGTCAGATTTTCCACAAGTTGCGGCTGACCGCTGAACTCTTCTATAAGTTTGGGCCGGATGCTATTCTCAAATTCTGCTTCTGCAGCGCTTTTAGAATTTTCCTGGTTATGCAGTAACGGGTTCGACATATTGGCGAAATTAATGCATTTGCTAAAATTTATAGCAAAATGAGTTTCCAAGATTTTTATTTTTGTTTTGAATCAATCTTGTGGAGTGGTTGTTGAGGTATCAAAGGAATGGATCAATGAGCGTCTGACTCCTTAGAAGCGACGCGTGAGTGTAAATCTACCGGGATATTTTTCCGCAGCGGCTCCAATAAAAAACGACACTTAACATTCTGTTAATATTACTTAACAATTACTAAACTTTTAATTAACTATCTGGTGATACTGTTGAAACATTGGGTTAATATGCTATTTCCAATTTTGCACTAATTAATAACGCACCTGAAAAGTGTGTTTGACATTAATCAAAAGCAAAAAAATGAAACAACGTCTTAACTGCTACCCGGTAATAGCTATCTTATTACTGGTGTTCTCCTCTTTAACCGGATTTTCGCAGGCCGGTATCATTTCAGGGATCGTCCAGGACTCCCTTAACCAAAAGCCAATTGCCGGCGCTAACATTTCTATTAAAGGTGTTAAAGGTGGTGTGGTAACGAATGCAAACGGTAAGTTTATTTTTAATCATATAGAACCTGGTACATATACGGTGACTGCTTCGTATGTGGGATATGCTTCTTTACTGATAGAACAGGTTAAAGTAGCCGCCGGTACGAAGATAGAATTGACTTTTGGATTAGCACCTGCTGCCAGCGAATTGGGTGAAGTGGTTGTAAGAGCTACAAGGGCTACCGGTAAAACACAGGGCGCAGTAATCAGGGAGATAAAAACGGCTAACCAGGTGGTAAGTGGTGTTTCGGAGCAGCAGATAAAATTATCCCAGGATAGAAACGCCGCCCAGGTGATGAGCCGGATACCTGGTATTACGGTGGTTGACGGCCGTTTTATTATGGTTCGCGGTATTCCTGAACGTTATAACCAGGTTTTACTAAATAACGCAATTGCACCAAGTACAGAGGTTGACAGAAGAACTTTTTCTTTTGATTTGATTCCTAGTGGTGTATTGGACAGGTTATTGATTTACAAATCCGGTTCTCCTGAGAATACGGGTGATTTCGCCGGTGGTTTAATTAAGGTATATACCAGCAACGCACAGGAAAATAATTTTACATCATTCAGCTTATCTACAGGTTTCAGACAAGGTACTACGGGTAAAGATTTTATCCAGTCTAAAGGTTCTTCTACGGATTTCTTAGGCTTTGATAATGGTTTCCGTAAACTACCGGCTGCTTTTCCTGCAGAGAACCTGCGTAACCTTCCTAACCGTGCGCAGGAAAGAGCTGACGCGGCACACCTGCTTAAAAATAATTTTGCAATGCAAAGATCTACTGCTATTCCTGACTTCGGTTTCGGTATGAGTATGGGCAGGTTCTGGGATATCGGTAGCAAACGTTTAAGCACATTAACCGCTATCAACTACAGCCAGTCTATTGCCAGTTATGCCAAGCAATTTAACAGGTACCTTGAGCAGACAGATTTTACGAAACCGGTTGAACACCGTTTTGATTACATCGATAACGTGTATGAAAAAGAAAATAAAATTGGTGTTATCAGCAACTGGATGTTAAAACTGAATGCCTTAAATAAAATAGAATTCAAAAACCTGTTTAACCAGATCGGTGAAAACCATACGGTATTAAGAAGAGGTGAAGATTTTATACAGGGCGCAGGTTTAACAAGACAAAACTATATGTATCAATACAGGGCACGTACTGTGTATAGCGGCCAGTTACAGGGTACACATAACCTAAGTAAATCTAATGCCAGCTTAATGTGGGTGTTAGGTGCTAACTACCTTGGTGAACAACAGCCGGACTTACGTCGTTTCAGAACGATTGAGACTGCTGAAAAATCAGGTGAATTCAGAATGGTATTACCTCCTAGTTCCAATTTGTATGATGCGGGCCGTTTCTTTGGTAGCCTGAGTGAAAAAGGCATCAGCCAGGGCTTGAATTATGAGAAGAAATTGAAAGCGACTTCTGACAATCCTATTACATTAAAAGCGGGTTACCTGGTGGATTACAGGAAACGTAATTTCGATACAAGATATTTCAGTTATTTCTATCCTGGTTCAGGTTCTATTGAAGCAATGCAACGATTAGAAACATTGCCATTGTCCCAGATCTTTGCCAATGAAAATATTAAAACAACAGACGGTTTCTTAATCGAAGAAGGTACAAGAGCTTCTGATAGCTATACTGCTTCTAACTTGTTAAGTGCCGGTTATGTAGGTGCAGTTATCCCGGTTGGAAAATTAAATATTTCCGGTGGTTTAAGAGCGGAGTACAATATCTTAAAGCTGAATACAGCTAACGATGCAGGTTCTAAAATAAAGGTTGATAACAAAGTATTCTCTCCGCTGGCATTCTTAAATCTTGATTACGACTTAGGTAAAAATAAATTACGTTTTGCTTATTACAGAAGTGTAAACAGGCCGGAATTCAGAGAGTTAGCACCGTTCCTGTTCTATGATTATGAATTTGACGCTGAAAAGTATGGTAACCCTAATTTAAAAACAGCTCAAATTGAAAACTTCGACTTACGTTACGAAATGTACCCGAGAGATGGAGAAACAATCAGTTTAGGTGCTTTCTATAAATATTTCAGAAATCCAATTGAAACAAGAATCCTAATTCGTTCTGAATCGCCGGCTTTCTCTTTCCAGAACGCGAAAAGCGGTTATGATTTCGGTTTCGAGTTTGAGTTAAGAAAATCACTGAAAGGATTAACCGGTAGCGATTTCCTGGATAAGATCAGTGCTAACTTAAATGCTTCTTATATCGTGTCTGAAGTAGATTATGGTGTAGATGCAACATTAGGACAGGATTCCAAACGTGCGTTACAAGGACAGTCTCCTTACATCATTAATGCAGCTTTAAGCTATATAGATGCTAAAACAGGCTGGCAGGTAAATGGTGCCTACAACATTTTTGGAAAACGCATTTTTGCGGTAGGTAGTAATCTTTTCCCAACTATTTATGAAATGCCACGTCATGCTGCAGATATAACTGTTACTAAGAAAATTGGTGACTGGTCAGTGAAATTAGGTATCCAGGACCTGTTTAACGCCCGTTTCAAATTCTACCAGGATACAGACAGGAACGGTTCCATTGATATGAAAAACGATCATAGCATTTTCAACTATAAAAGAGGTACTAATGTAAGTGCTACATTAACTTATACAATTAAATAATAAATAAAAACAAACATCATGAAATTCAATTTTTTTAAAAACAGTATGTTAGTTGGCTTGTTGTCTTTAAGCCTTGTGGCTTGTGACAAAAACGATGATGTCGTTGATGGCGGTGGTACTAACGGTTATGTTACTTTAAAAGGCGAAATTGAAACACAAACCCTAACAGCAGATAAGAAGTATTTATTGTCTGGCCAGGTTTTCGTACGTGGCGGTAAAACGTTAACGATTGAGCCGGGTACAGTAATTGCCGGTGAAAAAAAATCCAAGGGTACTTTGGTAATTGATAAAAACGCTAAACTGGTAGCAAACGGTACAAAAGAAAAACCAATCATATTTACATCTAACCAGGAGCTTGGTGACAGAGACCGTGGTGACTGGGGTGGTATTGTATTATTAGGTAATGCAAAAGTAAACTTAACAAATCCTTCAGTAGAAGGTATCGAGCCTGCTGTAACTTATGGCGGTACCAACGATGCTGATAATTCCGGTTCTTTAACTTTTGTAAGGGTTGAGTTCGCAGGTATCGAATTAACTCCAAACAACGAAACTAACGGTATTACTTTAGCTGGTGTTGGTAACGGTACAAAATTCGAGAACATCCAGGTTACTTATGGTGGTGACGATGGTATCGAGTGGTTCGGTGGTTCTGTAAACGGTAAATACTTAATCGTTTTCGGTACATGGGATGATGATTTCGATATCGATAATGGTTTCTCTGGTAACTTACAGTTCGGTTTAGGTGTTAGATACCCAAGTTATGCTGACCAGTCAGATTCTAACGGTTTTGAGTGGGATACTAACGGTACCAACGATGCGACAGATTTACCAACGACCGCTACTGTATCTAACTTCACAATGTTAGGCCCGTCTATTGATGGTAACAGCTTTAACGCTAACTACAAACATGGTATGGACTTAAGAAGAAGAGTTTCTGCTTCTTTGTTCAACTCTGTAATTGTTGGTTATCCTACTGCAGTTAGAATGAACCAGAATACAGTATATCCTAACTATTCAAGCAATGCTGCTCAAATAGCTAATAATATCTTCTACGCAAAAACAACTACAGTTCTTTCCGGTAGTACAGATATTACTGCAGCTCAGATCTTAACTTACTTAACTTCTAACGATAACGTAGTAGAAGCAGGTACTGATAAACAAACCACTGCAGCTTATACTGCATTAGGTTTAAAAGCAGAGCAGTTCTTCAATAAAAGATTGAACGACGCTTATACCACTCCAAATTTTGCAGTGACTACCGGTACTTTAGCTACAGGTGCAAAATTCACTTATGCAAAATTCAGCGAAGCTAACAGAACAGCGCAGTTTGATAAAACGGTTACTTTCAGAGGTGCTTTCGGTGCTACTGACTGGACTTTAGGCTGGACTAACTTCAACCCGATTAATACTAAGTACTAAAATGTACTAAGATTGATTCATCATTAATTCAAAAGCAAACATGACTTATCAATCAATTTTAAAGATTAAAATATTTGTTCTGGCAGCTATCTTTCTTGTTAGCTGCCGGCAACAAAACTTCAACACTGTCAATTCACTTTCCAAAGACGAACAAACAGCTTTCAAAACAAAAATTATCCGGTATGTAGCAGAGTTGCCAAAATATGCTACTTACGAAAACCGGTTTGAATCCCGCTTTGATGAACCTTATAATACCCTGGTGAAAAAAACTTACCTGGATAAATACTATGTAGCCGAAGATGGTTACACTTATTTTGAAGTAAGAAAAGTAGCACCAAGCCTAAAAGTAAAGTTCAACGCGACGGGGGGCCGTTTAAAAGTTGATGCAAATGGAAATATAACCGATTATTCAGAAATCTATAGAACCTGGAAAATGGAGGATGAAGAATTGGCAGAACAAACAGGAATGTTATTTCCTAAAATGGTAAACGGGGACGATTTAAGCCCTTATTATACCGATAATGCTGGCGGTAAATTAATTATTGAGTTTCCTGACAAAAATGTAGAATACAATTCAGATCTGCGTCGTTGGGTAACTAAAGGTACTATAAACTAGCTTTTGGATTAATGTTATAATCCAGCGGAGTCGATTTCGTTCGATTCCGCTTTATTTTTTCAGAAACCTCGTAACGAACTTCATAGACATTTCTATTTACTCCATTTTGTCGCATATTTTACAAGCACCGTATTCACATCTTTACCGGCGCGAAAAATAGCCTTCCATTTCAGAGATTCACTTTCATATTTTGGGTTTACAAATTTCATGTTTTTTCCGCTGCCGGTAAGCTGGGCATTGTAATCAACGGTTTTTTCAATAGCCAGGTATTCCATCGCTCTCTTTTTAATGACCAGTTGCGGATTTTCGGGATACATGGTTTGCCATTTTGTAAGATTAGGCGTGAGGTCTGAATTTTCCGCAATGGTTTTCTTCATTTGTACAATACCCTCTTCCGCTTGTGTAATGTATTGTTGCGGCATTTTCGCAGCTTTCATTTTGGCAATACTGGCTTCAAGCTCTTTCAGGTTAGCTTTCAGGCTGGCAATCGCGGATTCGTCCATCCGTGCCGGTTCTTCTGTCGGTTTTGCTTTTTCTCTTGCAGCCGCATATTCTGTTTTAAAGGCATCGCTCTTTATATATTCTTCTACATATTGACATAATTCTTCCGCCAGGGGCGCATTATTACCTTTTACTAACGCGGACAAGTTTCTAAGCCTCGGAATACCAAATCCTTTAGATTCGAAGTAGGCCTTAGAACCCATTTCCTGGATATCCGTTCTCACAGGTTCATGCTTTTGAGACCCGATAAAGTTGTTTAAAATAGCCGTTTCAGCATTTTTATTATCTAAACCAATTTGCTCCAAAGGATTCGCGAAATAGGTAAACGCTGAGAGCAAAAGAAGACAGGTTAAGACTTTCGTAATTTTAGACAGGTATTTCATTAATTATATTTTAAGAAATACCAATCTAATATTGAAATCAAAAAAACGCAAGGTATTTTTTATGATGGCGCCTGCTTTTGGCAAGTTATTCACTTTAAACTACGAGGTGCGTGTATTGCCAAAAGCACCGGGCTATACGCAGTACGGCCACTGCCGCATACCAGCTTTGCAGCTTCGCAATATATGAACTGCTGGCGGCAGTGCCGGTACTTTGCTGCTATCCCTTGCGCTTCCATAGCGCCATACTGTTCCGGAAATGGTATATTTACCGGCTTTATCCTGCTATTCGTTTACCCAATATTGTCAGGCTTCTTTCTACACCGTCCAGCTCAGCAATCTGAGGCAGGTTCGCCCATTCTTCAAAACCAAAGTGCTTAAACAATTTGATGCTTGGAATATTATGGGAAAAGATAAAACCTAACAATGTTTTAATGCCAAATTTTGGCGCATGGTCCATAGCATATTTCAGTAAGTTTTTGCCTAATCCTTTACCCCTTTGTTCCGGGTCTAAATAAATGGAGACCTCCACAGTTGCATTATAGGCTGGCCTGCCATAAAAGGATTGGAAACTTACCCAGGCAATGATCTGTTTAGAGGAATCTTCCACTACCCACAGCGGTCGTTTTTCCGGGCTGTGTTCATCAAACCACTTTTGCCTGCTTTCTACCGTTACCGGTTCTGTATCTGCCGTTACTAACCGGCTTTCTATAGTGGTGTTGTAAATTTCTACAATACGATTTAAATCGCTTTCAGTTGCATCTCTTACTATATACTCGAACATAGGGTACTTTATTCTATACTTTATAAATGCTATCGGACATAACAATAAGCCAAATATAGAGCATTTAATTTCCCATGGAAATTAATATTGATTCCGGCATATTAGAACAAGTGCCTTTGGAAAGGCTGTTTTTTGTTATTGGAAATTTAAAGGATTTGTAATGTTTTATTAAATTGTATGGGTGGTGATGGAATAATCGGACAGAGAAATATTTTAGTGAAAATAATTGATCGCGTATGAAAGGATTTCTACCTCACACCATTTTATTCGGAACGATGCTTAGTCTATATGCCTGTTCCGGTCCGGCGCAGTTAAGTTTAGATAAAACTAACTGGAATACTTATGATAATTATACCGTAAAGAAAACACACAAACTTTTTAAAGGAGAAAAGTTGATCTTCGGGGAATTTGCTACAGAAGATTTTAAACGTTCATGGACAAAAAACAGCGGTCATTCTTACGGTATAGGCAGCGGTATCGTCACCGATTACGATTATACCAATCTTATAACATGGAGTAAGCTTACAAGCAGGCAAAAGATGAGCTTTGTTTTGACCAATGAAAAGCAAACGGAATTTGCGGAAGTTTTCGGTTTGACCGAGGTTAAATCAGATCAGATAGAAGTGGGCAGAAATCCTAATACGATCTTTAATATCGGGCTGGATATTGTCACCAATTTATTGAAAACGCCGAGTAATATTTTATACACCCAGATTTACACAGGCAGGCAGGCGCCTTACGAATTATTGCTGGATGATACGCAGGCGAACATGCACCGGAAAAAGTATTATGGTGTTATGGCCAGGAACGACAGGGATTACTATATTATAAAACCCATGTATCAGTTAAATAATAAAAAGAACGAAGCAACTGTGATCCCATTTGGCGTTATCGGTTACGAATTTTTTAATGTTCATGATGAACCAGTAGCTGCGGTAAGCTTATTGGGGCAAGGTTCTGTTTATTTAAATACCTCAGATAGTAAAGAACGTATTTTACTGGCGGCTGCCTGTTCCGCTATTTTGCTGAAAGGAGATTTGTAATTACCGGCTTTATACTGTAATATATGAAAATGGAATAGAGTAATTAGTATATTGCTGATTTTATTGTAATGAATTCCATTGTTGCAGGTTTCTAACCGGTAACCTGTAACAATGGAATTCATTTTTGAGAGATATAACGATTATTTATCCTTTTGTTTCTTTATCACTTCATTGTAAACGCTGTCCCATAATTCCAGTCTTTTTTGGAGCGCAAGGATGGTTGCTTCAGTCGCTTCCTGCCAGTGTAACTCCGTGGTACAAAGGTTCGCGGTCATTTCCAATGCCAGGTGACTGTGATGATCGCCATCCACTTCTATGTGCCTGTCCAGGTAATATTTGAAAATGGAAACGCTCTCCGGAAATTTTTTATTAATGTCATTCACAATGGAAATGAACATGCCGGGAATCAGGTCTTCCCTCCCGAATGTGAAAATGGCAGATTGCAAATGTGCTTTGTTACTGTTGATAATGTCAAACGTAAATTCAACAAAGTTTTTTGCAGCTAATGGTGTGTTCGCTTCCTGGAAAGCTGTTTCAAAATTTGTATTTTGTTGTAGTCGGTTCACAAATGTATTGATGGAGCTCAGGTCCGCATTGCATTGTTCCATTGCTTCCAGGTACAGTTCGTAGTGGCTTTTTCTTACGCCCCCGGCATCTATGTCAGATTCTTCGCCGGCTACTATTTCATTGATCAGATACCTGGTTTCGGCATTGCCAACCGGGAACCAGGGCACGCTGGTACAGGTAAGGTTATTCTGAAGCGCTTTCAGGATGGACATGAAATCCCATACGGCATATACATGGTGTTCCATAAAGATCTTAAGATCGTCGATATCCTTGATTACTTCGTAAGCTTTATGGTTAATAATGGCTTCTCTTAATGGCGCAATTTTTTGCTGCAATTGCTCAATATGTGCATTCATGAATGATATTTTAATAACGGCTGCAAAAGTATGTAATCGTGCCAATAATGTAGAAAGGCCGGAATTTTATTAGTAAAGTTTTGGGAAGGGGAAATTTTTGATTCATGGGAATATCCCGGATTAATACCAAAAGCAGGCTACTAAGGTAGGGATGACCGGCGTGTTACCGCTGAAGGGCTGCCGGATGCGACGGGCCTGGTACGAGGCACGAGTATCGAGCGTTAGCGAGCCCAAAGCAGCCGGAACGTATGCCCGGTAAAGCTTTGAAGGATGATAGCCCCAAATTAAAATAAAGGATAAAAATATCCTATACTAAATATTTGTCAGAAAAGTGTAAAAAAATACATGATTTGTATCATGTTTTTGCCTGACACAACGCATTGTCTACCCTGCTGATTTTTAGAAATTTTGTACCGTAAAAGAATAAGATATGGAAATCATTATCATCATCGCCATCATAAGTATGCTCATAGCCGGAGGGTTCTTATTTGCTTTTTTATGGGGTGTGAAAGACGGTCAGTTCGATGATGATTATTCTCCGCCGAACCGGATTCTTTTTGATGATACTATAAAACCAAAAAAATAAGAAAACAGAACAGGTATGGAATTACAAAAATTTCAGTATGATAACAAGCTCCCGAAAATGTTTGCCGTGGCATGTATATTCTGGGGAGTTATCGGCATGTTAGCAGGGGTATTGGCCGCGTTTCAGCTGGCATTTCCCATTTTAAATTTCAACACTGAATTTACTACGTTCGGCAGGGTCAGACCCATTCATACCAACGCGGTAATATTTGCGTTTGTTGGCAACGGTATTTTTACAGCAGTCTATTATTCCATTCCGCGTTTGCTTAAAACACCTATGTGGAGCAATCTTCTCGGGAAGATTCACTTTTGGGGATGGCAGTTAATTATTGTAGCCGCAGCACTTACACTGGCACTGGGCTTTACTTCCGGTAAGGAGTACGCGGAGCTGGAATGGCCGATAGATATTGCTATTACGCTGATATGGGTGGTATTTGGTATTAATATGTTCGGAACGATCCTTACAAGAAGAGAGCGCCATTTATATGTGGCTATCTGGTTCTTTATCGGCTCATGGGTAACGGTTGCATTGCTGCATATTGTTAACTCCTTTGAAATTCCGGTGAGCTTTATGAAAAGCTATAGCTGGTATGCCGGGGTACAGGATGCGCTGGTGCAATGGTGGTATGGCCATAATGCAGTAGCCTTTTTCCTGACGACTCCTTACCTGGGTATGATGTATTACTTCCTGCCGAAAGCGGCGAACCGCCCGATCTATTCCTATAAATTAAGTATTGTTCACTTCTGGAGTTTAATATTCCTGTACATCTGGGCAGGGCCACACCACTTATTATATACGGCATTGCCAGATTGGGCACAATCGCTTGGTACCGTGTTTTCCATTATGTTGTTGTTACCATCCTGGGGCGGTATGTTAAATGGTTTGTTTACGCTAAGAGGCGCCTGGGATAAAGTGAGGGTTGATCCTATATTGAAATTCTTTGTAGTGGCGGTTACCTGCTATGGTATGAGCACATTTGAAGGCCCGATGATGTCCCTGAAAAATGTAAATGCTATTTCCCATTATAGCGACTGGACAGTAGCGCACGTACATATTGGCGCCTTGGGCTGGAATGGTTTTATGACTTTCGGTATGTTGTACTGGTTGTTCCCTAAAATGTATAATACTAAATTATACAGCACAAAACTGGCTGCAAAACATTTCTGGATCGGTACGCTGGGTATTGTATTATATGCCGTGCCAATGTACTGGGCCGCTTTCCGCAGTTATTTTATGATGAAAGCATTTACGCCTGAAGGACAGTTGCAATACCAGTTTATGGATGTGGTACAAACAATAGTACCGTTCTATATACTGAGAGCCATTGGTGGTACTTTATTCCTGATTGGTGTGGTAATGATGGTTTGGAACTTATACAAAACAGCGAAACAAGGTGCGTTTGTAGCGACAGAACAAGCGGAGGCTCCGGCACTGCCAAAACAGTATGAAAAACCTGCTAAAAAAATGCACTGGCATTCAGTTATTGAAAGACGCCCGGTTACATTACTCGTATTAAGCTTAATTGTTGTGGGCATTGGTGGCCTGGTGGAGATGGTACCTACCTTCCTGGTTAAAACAAATATTCCGACCATTAAAAGCGTGAAACCTTATACGCCGCTTGAATTACAGGGCCGGGACATATATATATCCGAGGGTTGTTATAACTGTCACTCTCAAATGATCCGCCCGTTCCGTTATGAAGTAGCCCGGTATGGTGAATATTCTAAAGCAGGTGAGTTTGTTTATGACCACCCGTTCCAGTGGGGTAGTAAACGTACCGGACCGGACCTGGCAAGAATCGGTGGTAAATACCCTGACAGCTGGCATTTTAATCACATGCTGGAACCAACTTCTATGGCGCCGGGCTCAATTATGCCTAAGTACCCTTGGTTGTTTGAGAAAGAGATACCAGTGGGTACTACCAATTCTAAAATTCATGCAATGAGAAAAATGGGCGTGCCTTATGCTGACGGTTACGAAGCTAAAGCGGTGGACGACCTGAAAGCTCAGGCTGGTGAAATAGCGACACGTTTGAAAAAAGAGAAAATTGAAATTGACAGCAATAAACAGATCATTGCTTTAATAGCTTACCTGCAAAGAGTGGGTAAAGACATTAAAGTATCTGATAAAGTAGAAACAGAATAAATAATACACGATGAAACTTAAAAATTATTTAGAAACCATTGCGGGTGTTAGTGTTTACCCGATTGTATCTCTGCTGTTGTTTGTTGCCTTTTTTACAATAGTTACACTATGGGTAATGAGAACAGATAAAGACACCATTAAACACATAGAAAAATTACCGTTAGATAACTAAAGCTTATAACAATGCATATTAATAAATATATAAAAAAACTGTTTTTATTGCTGCCTTTAGTATTTGCCGGCCAGGTGTTGCTGGCAAATACACCGGCAGGTGCAAAACCTGGTTTTGAGATTACGACCAACCTTATACTGTCCATTTTTTCTGTAGTGCTTTTAGCTATTATTATCCTGCTGGCAGTTACATTGAAATCTGCTTTTAAGGTTTATAAAGAGAAAATGAAAAGCAGCCAGGCATTAAAGAGCCTTTTTATAGCCGGGCTTTCATTATTAAGCATCCACGCATTACAGGCGCAGGCTAATCCTGAAGACGCAGTGAAAGCGGTGGTTTACCAGGAGGCGGAAATAACAAAGTATATTCTTTATATTATTTTACTGGTAGAGGTGGTCGTTATTTTCTACATGGTAAAAATGATTAAATTCTTTACCGGTATAGAAAAAGTGGAGACTGAAAAAGCCGTTAGGAAACCGCTTGTGAATTGGGGCAATATCTGGTATAGAATGAATAAATTCCGCCCTATTGAAGAGGAGGCCGATATTGATACAGGGCATAGCTACGATGGTATCCGCGAGTTGAACAATATTACCCCTCCCTGGTTTGTGGCAGGTTTCGCACTATCTATATTATTTGGTATTGGCTATATGTGGCGTTATCATGTATCGGAGAGTGCCCCTTTACAAATTGAGGAATATAACCGTGAGGTGGCAGAAGCGAAACTGAAAATTGAAGAGTACTTAAAGACGCAGGCGAACAATGTGGATGAAAATACGGTAACGATGCTGGATGATGCGGGCATTGCTGCAGGTAAAGCATTATTTACGGCTAACTGTGTTGCCTGTCATGGTGACCAGGCCCAGGGTGCGGGTGTAGGACCAAACCTTACGGATGAGTTCTGGTTACATGGCGGTAGTATTCACGATGTATTTAAATCTATAAAATACGGCTGGCCGGAGCAGGGAATGAAAGCCTGGAAAGAGGATTTTTCACCAACACAGATTGCTCAGCTGGCAAGCTTTATCAGGAGCCAGCATGGTAAGCAAATACCAGGCGCTAAAGAGCCACAGGGTGATAAATACGTGGAAGAAGAAAGTGCTGCTGCAGTAACTGATTCTACTAAGACCGAATAGTTTCTTTGAACATTTTTTGGGGCTGGGAACTGTATAGCATCATTGAACTTTTGTTCCGGCTTCTTTGGGGTGCCGCCCCGTGCAGAGGTTCTGTTTTATACCGTCCGGTATATTTGGTGAATAGTTTCAGTTTCATGCACGGGGCCGCCGGTAAAACCGTCGCCCAAAGTATCCGGCAGCCCATGTACAGTGGTATTTCTATTAAGCTACTGAAATGATTGTAGTTTGGATTTGTAAGAATTGGTTACATGATACCCTGTAGGGAATACCAGGGATAAACTGATGTAAATTAACCAGGAACCTGTGAATATATCGTAAACACGACATTATGGTATTGCATTCACTTTGATGGAAAATATAAAATAGTGCGCAATGAAAGAGTATGAAGAAGTAGATATTAAAGCGAATCCTGACGAGGTTTTCAGAAACAGGGCATCAACAGTTGACGAAAAGGGGAAGCGTAACTGGATCTATGCCATGAAGCCTAAAGGAAAGCTTTATTCATTGCGTAACTATTTTTCCTGGTTTTATTTTGCCATATTTTTCGCTATGCCGTTTATTAAGGTAAACGGAATGCCTTTTGTGTTGTTGAATTTTGTAGAGGCAAAATTTATATTATTCGGCAAGATCTTCTGGCCGCAGGATTTTTTCATTTTTGCGGTAGCCATGATTGTGGCGATTGTTTCAGTTGTGTTATTTACGGTGGTATATGGCCGGTTGTTCTGTGGCTGGATCTGCCCTCAAACGTTCTTTATGGAAATGCTGTTTCGCAAGGTAGAATGGGCTATTGAGGGTACAAAATCGCAACAAATAAAACTTAACAATAGCGCCTGGAATACTGAAAAAATATTGAAACGGGGTGGTAAACATATTGTGTTTTTTATTCTGAGTTTTATCATTGCCAATACTTTTTTATCGTATATCCTGGGTGTGGATGAATTGAAGAAAATCATATCGGAGCCGATATCGGAACATGGATTGTTATTTACGGGGTTGCTGTTTTTTACAACTTTGTTTTATGTGGTGTATGCTTTTGTGAGAGAGATTGTTTGTACGACGATCTGCCCTTACGGCCGCCTGCAGGGTGTTATGTTTGATAAGAATACTATGCAGATTGCTTATGACTATGAGCGGGGAGAGCCGAGAGGGAAATTGAAAAAGAACAACACGGAAATTAAAGGGGATTGTATCGATTGCATGAAGTGTGTGCATGTGTGCCCAACGGGTATTGATATCCGGAATGGGGTGCAAATGGAATGTGTTGGTTGTACCGCTTGTATTGATGCCTGTAACGAAGTGATGTTTAAAATAAACAAACCTTTGGGATTGATTCGCTATGCATCGGAAAATGAAATAGAGAAAAAGGAGAAGTTTAAGTTTGGTTCAAGATTGAAGGCATATACTATATTGTTAGTGGCATTAATTGGTTTTATGGCTGCTTTAATTGTCTCAAGAAAAAGTGTCGATACGTTTATATCACGAGCTCGCGGGCAGCTATATCAGGAATTACCCGGCAATAAATACAGCAACCTGTATAACGCTAAAATTTTAAACAAAACGAATAAAGAAAAAGATGTAGCGTTTAAGGTTGAAAATATGCCGGCTACTATTAAACTGGTGAGTCATCATGGTGTGCATCTGAAAAGTGAGGCGATCAATGAAACAACATTTTTTATTGAAATAGATATGGATAAAGTTTTGAAGCGTTCTACAGACCTTGAGATAGGTGTGTATGAAAATGATCAAAAAATTCAGACTGTTAAAACAACATTTTTAGGACCTTTTAAATAATAAATAATGAGTTGGGGTTATAAAATTTTAAGCGTGATTATTGTTTTTATTTGCGGAATGACTTTTATGGTAACGGTGGCCATGAGACAAACCAATGAAATGTTCGATGAACAGTATTATGCTAAGGAACTCAAGTTTCAGGAGCTGATAGATGCAGAAAAGAACTTAAGCCTGTTACCCGATACTATCAGGATTAAACAAAATTCTGCCGGACTGGATATTTCTTTGCCAACTTTTAAAGGTAATACGAATGCTGAAGGGGAAATTACTTTTTTGCGTCCTTCTGATCAATCAAAAGATTTTATTCAAAAAATAACAGCCGATAATATTGATAGTATCAGTATTCCACAATCTTCTTTGGTAAGGGGGGAGTATAAGATCCGTTTTAAATGGCAGGCTGAAGGTGTTGATTTTTACAGGGAAAAAATCTTTTTTGTACAATAATTGATGGTAGCGGGAGATATTATAGCAGGTGTTATTATCGGGCTGGTAAGCAGTGTACATTGTATAGGTATGTGCGGTCCTATTGCTTTGTCATTACCTGTATATAATGAATCTCCTTTTAAGAAAGCGTCGTTGATTTTGATTTATAACCTGGGTAGGGCTTTCAGTTATGCGTGTATTGGTTTGCTGATAGGGTTTCTAGGACAACGTTTTGTTTTGTGGGGTTTTCAGCAGGCTTTGTCTCTTATTGCGGGTGCAGCTATCCTTATCATTTTTACATTTAAATACTGGGGTGGTAAATATGCTGCCTCATTTGAGAAACCTTTCTTTTCTGTCAAGGCAAAACTATCCGGGTTGCTCTCCGGGAGAAAGAATACGCTTTCCTACTTTTTAATTGGTGTATTGAATGGTTTATTGCCTTGCGGGATGGTATATGTTGCCGCAGGTTATGCTTTGGCATTGAGTAATCCCTTTTACAGCGCTGCTTTTATGTTTTTGTTTGGTCTGGGTACTTTGCCATTGATGGCTTCTATTACTATTCTTAGTAAAAATTTGTCCTTTAATTTTCGTCAGAAACTGAATAGAATTGTACCTTTTATTATCTGTATTACTGCTGTTTGCCTGTTGCTTCGTGGTATGGGTTTAGGCATTCCTTATTTAAGTCCTAAAATGGAAGCAAGGCCCCAGACATCTCATGTAATAGGCTGCTGATTGCTGCGAACAGTATATTTGAAATTGTTTTGTTCTGATTGTAATATTATAAAACCGATATCAATAGTCAATGATTATCTAACTTTTCAATTTCTTTCTTTACCTCATCTAATAGTTGTTGTTCGGAAGGAAGGTATAGTTGGTATTTACTGGTAACAATGGTTTGATTGTTTTCGGGCAAAGAGATTTTTACCATCGCATCGTTTTTATCTGTACAAAGCAATATGCCTATTGTTGGGTTTTCAAATGCTTGTTTTTCGAAACGATCAAAGTAATTTACATACATCTGTAATTGCCCTAAATCCTGGTGCGAAAGCTTTTGAGTTTTAATTTCTATCAGTACAAAACATTGTAATAAGCGGTTGTAAAAAACGAGGTCTGCAAAATACTCATCTCCGGCAATATGTATTCTTTTTTGCCTGGCTATAAAAGCAAAACCATTTCCCAGCTCCAATATGAAATCTTGTAAATGGGTAATAATAGTTGATTCCAGGTCTTTTTCGTAGTAGGCAGCTTCCCTTTTCAATCCTAAGAATTCAAGTACCATCGGATCTTTAATAATTTCTTTGGCATCACCGGGTTGTTTTTCATTTCTGGCTACTGCCAATACTGAGGCTATATCATTGCTCATTAACAGCCGCTCAAATAACTGGCTGTTTATTTGTCGTTCTAATTGCCTGGCTGTCCAGTGATTTTTTGTTGCTTCGGCAATATAAAATTCTCTTTTATCCTGATTATCAATGCGAATAAGTGTTCTGTAATGAGTCCAGCTGAATTGCGAACGCAGTGCGTTCGTAATTGGAAATGTCCGGTAAAATTGTCTGTTCATTTCCAGTTGCCTTACCGAGAAACCTGAACCAAACTGTGGCTGGAAGGTATCTGAAATAGATTTTATGAGAAAAACGCCATAATCGGCACGTTCTTCACCTTGCTGCTCCTCTTCAAATATTACTTTACCAATTTGCCAATACATAAGCACTCGTTCAATATCTACACTGCGGATTGCTTTTTGACGTGCATTCGTAATGATGCTTTGAATCTGGGATATGATATTTTTATTGAGCTCCATTTCTGAAATATTAAGGGTGAGGGGGAATTTGAGGTTTCAACAAATTTAAAGATTCCTGGTGAGTATTGGATGAACTGTTGAACAGAACATTGATGAAGAAGGGCTGCGGTGGACAGCAGGCGGGCGTGCCTTACGCCCGGTACGAGCCCGTGCGGGCATTACTTTCGGAGGTAAGTGATGGCGAGTACGTTACCCTGCAGTACGCCGGACTAATGTTCAAATAAGTACTAATGCTGAAAGCCCCAAATGAAAAGAAGGTGGAATATGTGGCTTTGCCAGGAATCGAACCTGGATCTGGAGCTTCGGAAACTCTTATACTATCCATTGTACTACAAAGCCTGAAGGAGCCGCAAAGTTGTAAAAATAAAATGGCTATACAAAATATAAAGTGTATAATTTAGAGTTTTGAAAATATTAATAATGGATTTACAACTAAAAAATAAGACTTTCCTGGTATTTGGAGCAAGTTCGGGTCTGGGAAGGGCGGTTGCGGAAGCGCTTTTGAAAGAAAATGCGACAGTGATAGGTGTGGCAAGGAGAAAGGCACTTTTGAAAGAACTGGAGGAAAATGCCGGCTTTACGGCTATTGAACAGGATATGACTGCGGATGATGCGGTGGTAAACCTGGTTAATGCTATCGGGGGAAAACAGGTGGATGGTATTTTACTGAACGGCGGCGGCCCTCCTGCAATGCAGACGTTGGAAACTAAAATAGAAGATTGGGACGCGGCATATCATTTGCTGTTACGCTGGAAAGTGGTTTTACTCAAACACTTTATTCCTTTGATGCAGTTGCAGGGTTGGGGTCGTGTTTTGTTTGTGGAAAGTGGTTCGGTAAAGCAGCCGCTGGAAAACCTGGTATTGAGTAATGCTTTCCGGGTAGCGGTGGTGAATATGGCAAAAACGCTGAGCCAGGAAATTGCGGGAAGTAATGTGACTCTGAATGTATTGGCGCCGGGCAGCCATGATACAGATGCCATTAACAGGGTGTATGAAAAGAAAAGTGAGCAAACGGGGCTGTCTTTTGATGAAGTGAGGATGCAGGCAATTAATGGCAGCCCGATGAAACGTATTGGGGATGCGTCTGATTTTGCTTCCCTGGCGGTTTGGTTCTTTAGTGATTTTAGCAAGTATATTAATGGCCAGACGATTACAGTGGATGGTGGTATTAATAAAAGTATATTCGGATAGAGGTAGAAGGCAGGATGAATGTCTGGTTTGGAACTGGTTGAAATTTTTTTTGAAAAAAACTGATAAAAACTTGTTCGTTTCCAAAAACTTTGTATTTTTGCACCCCAATCGAAAAGTAATCAAGCTTTTAGATAGGAAAGTTCTCAAAAAATAAGTTGATTTCGTAGCTCAGTTGGTAGAGCAATACACTTTTAATGTATGGGCCCTGGGTTCGAGTCCCAGCGGAATCACAAGATGCATTACACATCTTTAAAAAGTAATTGAGATTTCGTAGCTCAGTTGGTAGAGCAATACACTTTTAATGTATGGGCCCTGGGTTCGAGTCCCAGCGGAATCACAAAGCCTCAACGTTAGTTGGGGCTTTTTCATTTTAACCTGCCGGTTTTCAACATTTCCATTTTATATTTTAATGGCGCTTTATAAAAAACAGGTTATAGGCGTGGAATGCTATAGAACAAGGGCTGTCCGAAAAGACAGCCCTTGTTTTTTTAACGAGGATTCTGAGGTATTCCTGAAAGTAAAATAACGTCTTCCGGGATGGCGACGGCATATCGCAGGTCATTTGGAGGGAGTTTATACACTTGTCCGTTCACAGTTCGCTGAAGAGTGATCGCAGCACCGTCCCGGTTCAGTCTTTTTAAGTCTGCCCAACGCGTGCCACGAAAGACCAGTTCTTTTCTTCTTTCCTTGAATAAAATCTCTAATGCAGTAGTGGCATTGGTAAATTGATAAGGGACATATTTAGTCTTTTTCCATCTTTTCACTAATAAGGTATTGATATATTCTGAGGCCTGCGCCAGTTTGTTTAGCCTTATATTGCATTCTGTCAGTATCAGGTAAATCTCACCGACAGAAATGCCAGTTAAATTGCCTGAGCCTCCGGAAAGGGAGCCTTTAAACCGGATGGAATTGTCCGGGTTCGTACGGAAAAACATCAATTTCCGTAAATCATCCGTAGGATAAAGATTATACAACTCCGGCGTTATTTTGGCAACACTTCCGCTTAGCGGGTTGGCATAGAACATGACATTGTAAAAAATCGTTTCTGTGCCAATGCCATTGACTGCCGGTAAAGGATAATTGCTGCTGCTGTTTAAATTATTAAAGTCGATGAGCTCTTTACTGAATTGAATGACTTTTTCTGCATACGTTAAAGCAGAGTCGTATTGACCCATATACAGGTAAGTGCGTGCGAGTAAGCCGTATGCTGCAGATTTATCGGGCCGGGACCTGGAAATCTGAGTTGGTGGCAACAGGTCAATAGCCTGGTGCAGGTCATTTAAAATGTACTCATAAGTTTCTTCTACAGAGTATCTTTTGGAAGGCTTATTGAAATCCGGGTCTTCTCTTATTACCATACCGAGGTCATTTCTGGCAGTTGCTTTATTATAAATTGGCGCCCATGCTAAAACGCCGTCCAGGTACCGTGCTGCTCTGAATGTTAAAGCCTGTCCTTTGATATTCCGGGCAATGATACCGGTATGCTGGTTTTGTTGAAGTCCGTCGATGACGGCGTTGCAGGCATAAATCCCTTTGTAAGTATTGTACCATTCGTCACCAACAGAGGCAATCAGCCTTGAAACATAATCGGGCTGCCATGTGTATAATCGTTTGTCACTTTCGTATAGCATGGCGTTGTAATCAGCATCTGTGAGGTAGTATTCGTCGGCAGAAACCAATCCTATTGAGATGAAATCCGTATTCATGTTGGCCGCATGATCTAATATGGCCTGAAAATCGTCTAAGGTTACGGGTACGGATAATTTGTTATTTGATTTTACATCCAGGATCTTATTGCAGCCGGCCAGGAGTAATGCCAGTATGATGATGATTTTACCGGTTAATTGATAGTATTTCATTGTAAGGAGTTTAAAAGTTAGAACGGAAACCGAATGTGAAAGATGGGGGTATTTTTAATGAATAGCTATTGCCCATGTTGAAATCCGGGTCTATATTGATTTTGTTTGCTTTCCAGATAAGGCCCAGGTTGGATGCGTTTAAAAATAGTTGTATTAACCGGGCTTTTGTATGGCGACCCTTAAAATCGTAACTGAGATTGATGTATTGGAGTCTTATATGATCTGCTTTGTGAACATTTACGGTGGCACCTGCATAAAAATTATCTCTTAATGAATTAGTGGTATAATTGATGGCGGGAACATTGGTCACCAGTTCATCGCCGGTTTTTTGCCATCGCCGGGAATAGTCTGAGTGAACGGACCATGAATTAAATAAGTCGGTATAATTGACAGACCTGCTTCGCATCCAGTAACCCAGCTTATAATTCAATCCTATCTGCAGATTGATATTTTTGAAATTAAGCATATTGATGAAAGAGCCGAATATGGTTGGAATAGCAGAACCGAAATGTTCCAATGCTTCAATGGTAGTACCAGTACCTGTCAGGCTGCTGTAATTTTTGCTGATCTCACCGTTGAGAAACCCCTGTGCTTCACCTGTTTTATCGTCCAGCCCTGCCCATTTGTAGGCATAAATGCTATATACCGGGTGTCCGCTGATGCCTGATACGGGTACACTTGAATTGGCGATATATTCACGGGCTAAAGTCCTGGCGATTTTATATTCTACTACTTTGTCTTTATTAAAGTTGACATTGATGATGGAATGCCATTTAACGGCTTTGTTTATATTCAGTGTTTTTAGTGTAATATCAACACCGCGTCCGTTCATGCTTGCCACATTTTTGATGAGGTTGGGATCTATGCCTGTCGTATAATCAATTGTTGACATACCGAATAAATTATTGGCGTTTTTATTGTAGAACTCTAATGACCCGCTTACTCTTTGTTTCAGGAAGCTGAAATCGATACCAATATTGAGCATTTTTGTTGTTTCCCATTTCAGGTCGGGATTGTAATAATTGCTGAAACGGGCATACCTGGTGCCGGTCAATGGGGAATTTGCGGAGAAGTACTGGATGGTATTTACAGCAACCATTGCAGGATTTATATTCCCATTTTGTCCATAAGTGACGCGCCAGGTAATATTTGTTTCTTTTGCATTTTTGAAAAATGGTTCCCTGGTCATATTCCATGCGAGGCCTAAAGACCAGAAGGGGTTCCATTGATCGTTAATATTCAGGCCGAACAAATTGCTGGCATCTCTGCGTAAACTGGCGGAAAGGGTGTACTTTTTATCATAGCTGATGGCGGTATTAAGGTATTGGGATATGAACCTGGTATTGGTTTCTTCTATGCCATTGTTATTTGCTATAAGTGCGTTGCCACCGGTAATGATGTTGGGATACATTTTTGTAAAGTCAACCTGTCCTGTGGTATAGTTATCTGTATTGAAACCGTAGGTGCGGCCCTGGGAACTTTTTTCATTGATAAATCTCATTTCGGACCCTGCAATGGCATTAATATTGATCAGGTGTATGTTTTTATCATAGTTGAGTTGGACCCTAATATTGTTTGCCAGTAAGTTGCTGAATGCATTGTCTAAAATGGCCCCTTTGGGAACAATGTAAAGGATGCTCTGGTTGGTTAGTTGGGTAAACCTGTTGATATAGTCCCTGGTAAAGTAACTTTTTTCACCGGCCAGGTTTGTTGTTTGAGTGATCTGTTTTTGATATTGGTAATTGATATTGATATCGAGATCGCTGAGCAGCCGGTATTTTATGATGGTGTTTAAGAGGATGCCGGATTGGTCTTTTTTTGACCGGTTGTATTGCCAGTCATCCAAAGGGTAGTAATTCCAGTTCAGTAACCTGCCATTACCAAATGTATCAATAAAGCTTTGATTCCATATTCTTGGAACGACTAACGGATTACCTGATTCGTCCGCAAGTTTTGTATATGGAGTAAATACGCCGGCGGCTTTCATTACTAAATCATTTAGGCCTGTTTTTCCTGAGTTGTTGACGGCCTGCGTATATAGTAAATTAGTAGTAACAGATAGTCTTTTACTGATATGATAGTTGTTTTGTAATCTTAAACTAAACCTGTCGTAAGTATTGTTAAGATTGTCTTTATTGGCATCGTAGCCAATAGCGGCCAGCCATGAAAATGATTGGCTGCCACCGTTTACGTTTAAAAAATATTGCTGGTTGACCGCCGGTTTGTAGACCAGATCTTTGAACTGTTGCAGAACATTCACCTGTTTCAGTTCGTTTATTTTCTCAGCCAGGTAATCTTGTGATATGATACCATTGCGTGCTTTGTCTAAAAGATCTACGACCGGGCTGATCACGGGCCTGTTGGCCGCTGAAATCTGGCTATTATAAAAGCCTCTTTTAAATAATTCGGTTTCTACATCTATAAAATCGCCTGAAGACATTATTTTGGCATCACTGAAACCAGGTTTTGGTATGATCGATAAATTGCTATTAAGCTCAACGGATAGGGGCTGATTTAAGGCGGCTTTTTTTGTGGTAATGATAATGACGCCATTTGCGGCACGGGCACCCCAGATGCTTGCTGCCGCTGCGTCTTTAAGCACAGTGATATTTTCTACCATATTCGGATTGATGTTACCGATGTCTCCTTCGAATGGAAAATGATCAATGATGATTAATGGGTCTTTGGGCCCCCGGATGGTGCTTAACCCCCGTACCATTAACTGGGGCTTTCCACCCTGTGAATTATCGAACATGACGCTATTGGCCACTGTTAACCTGGAGAGGATGTCGGTACTTATTTGTTGATTGAGTAGTTCTTTACTGACAGTTGAAAAAGAGCCGGTTGACCTGTCTTTGGATATTTGCTGGTAACCTGTGGATACAACGGTTACTTCATCCAGTGCGTTTGCCGATTCTATTAACAGGAATAGTAGTTCCTGTCCGGATGGTAATGAAATTGTTTTTTGCAGGGGCTTATAACCCACATGACTTATTGTAATCGCCACACTGTCTTTTAAGTTTGTCCGCATACTGAACTGTCCCAGGCGATTGCTGTAAACAGTTGTTTTGGTCCCGGATAATGTAATGAGGGCGCCTTCCAGCGGTGAATTGTCAGATGCCGAAATGATCTTTCCTTTTATATTGTATTCCTGGCTAAACAGGTGACTGAAAAGAATCGTGAGTATTATAGTTATTATTGATTGTTTCATTTTTCAAACATTTATTATTGCAATTAAGGTTTGTTTAATAATCGCTTATCACCAGCATGTTTAGTTCCCTCTCTACTTCAACCAGGTCTAAACCATACCGCTGTAATTCCTTCTTAAGATTTGAGATGTCTCTGGCGTTGTTAATTGTAATATCGATATTGCCGGAATAAGCCGTTTCGTCAATGATAGGTAGCCGGAAGGCTGGTTGGTCATTCAGTTTCAGCAGCAGGTTGGCTACTGGTTGATTAATTACAACGGAAGGGCTTTGATAAGGGAAAGTATTTTGTGCGCTACCGCCCTTGCTTTTTATTTTATCAATATCCGAGGTCCTGATAAGTGCCAGGCATTTTACAGGCCGTTTCTCTATCCACACTTTATAGGGGGAATATTTATTGATATCAGCCAGCATATAATGATAAAGGGAATCGGTTTTGTTTTCCGGTACAACTAGTTCATAGCTGTATAAATTACCGGATTCATAACCACCTCCCTTTTTGGGAATGAGGTTTAGTAGTTCCGGCTGTTTCAGGTTATTCAATACGGTCCTGTTATTACTGAAAGATTCGCCGTTTTGCTGGAACAGTTCATAGGCAACTGGATAGATGAGACTCATAATTGGGGAGTTCGTGACCTGCCTGCCATATACTTTTCCTGCTTTGTTTTTCCTGATTTTATTACCGGATGGGAGACCGGGATAATATCCATTAAAAAAGATGGTATAGTGGAGCAGTGGCAGGTCTTCGGGAAAGTCTTCTGACAAGAATAAGGGGCGCTTCCTGCTGACATCTTTTTTTGTTGCCATCTCCGGCTTTTTGTTCTCAATAATAGCAGTAATATTCTGTTCTGTCAGTTCATCCGACAGGGTTGTATTGATGACTTTACCGGCAGCATCTATCCAAACAATGTGTGGTACACCGGTATGCGGAAAATGTTGCTTTAGTACCGTGTCATTGATCACCGTTTGTATATAAGTATGGTGTTTACCCACTTTTTCTGTAAAGAAGCGTTGGATAACAGCAGCATCTTCATAAGTAACGGACAATATGGTTACCCGGTTACCAAACTTGCGCTGAAGTGTATTGATCTTTGGGAAACCCGTAATGCAGGAGCCGCACCAGGTAGCCCAGAAATCCAGCAGGATTGGTTTCCCTTTAAAATCATTCAATGTAACCGATGATTTACTTGCGGGATGGTTGACTACAGTCAATGGGAGATGCCATACGCGGTCGGGTATGGCATCTCCGGGTTTAAGTGGTTGTGCGCATACGGTATGCAATAGCATGCTCAGGTAAAGGCATAGGATGGCCTTTACTAGTATATTAAGATTCATAACTCTGTATTAATTTGGTTAAATAAAATGTGGTATAAATACTGTAGCAGCAACCGTTCAGTTACTATTGGCATTTTGTTTTTAAGGTGGCGGGAATATAAGATTCAGCTAGCCGGCATGCTTTACAGTATTAATTGTAAGGGTAACGTTAAACAGGATTTTTGGGCTTCTTGGCAAATAGGGTTTGCAGCAGGTAATAGCCGCGGTTATTGTGCCGGTATTGTATTAGCGATGCTAACAAAACAGGCTGCACTCTGCTATAAGCAGGGGCAGCCTGGCACGATGCAACCGGCAGAGAACTGGAAGTAATGCAGTCAGGAAACAGCATTTTTGAGAGTGCTGGCCCATATACCTGGTTGTCGGCATTGAAAATGCCAAAGTATGTGGCATAAAACTGCATATAACCTGTTTAAGGTTTTAAGGTGAACAGATTTGGTTATATGAATCTTTAGTTGAGTAATGAAAAGCGCGGAACTCAACTTACCGATCTAAGGTACTGGTATACCTACACACGAATAAGAGAGCCCACGCCTAGGTCGTGAGCTGGTTCTTCTTATCCTCTCGTGTGTCAAAAATTACCAGTTTTTAGATCGAGATTCAAAGCGAACAGCTTTAAATATTTTTATAGCAGTATCGCAAAAATACTGTCAAATTGTATTTGACTAAACAAATATACACTAAATAATGACAAATGTGTCATTGTGTGCATATTTTTTTCTGTTTCACTTTGTTTTACAATGAAACAAATAAAAAATGATGTGCTTGTCAGGGCTATTGCAATCGTTTTTAAACGTTTAAGGGAGAAAACCGGGCTGTCGCAAGAGAAGGTTATGGACGATTTAAAAATTGATAAGGGGCTATCATTGCATGTGGGCAGACTTGAAACTGCTAAAATAAACCCTACAATCAGCACCATTGATGCTTTATGCGTTTATTATAATATCAGTTTATCCAACTTTTTTAAACTGGTTGAAAAAGAAATCCAGGGATAACTGTTTTTGTTGTTTATTACTCTAAAACGGTTGTAGGTTTTTATTTTTATGACACCGGCAATTGTGCTGCTATTTAGCATCGTTGTGTCACTCCCTTCTGCGGCAGTATCTTAATGAAACAAGGATTTTGGGCGCCGGTGAACCGTTTTTGTAAATGGTCAGATCGTGATGTTTTTATTCGCTTTTCGTTATACAGCTTTGTTGGTATTTTTAAAATATCCTGACAGCGTCAATGGATTAACCTGAGCGTCTGATATATCCATTTGATGATTACCCGATGTTTCTAATGACTGCTGTCTTATAAGACATCATTGCTTGTTTATTGTTATGCTTTAGTGTTAATGAGTGCAAGGAATAATCTTTGTACGGGTTCATGTACAGGAAACAAATGATGAGGTATGTTGATTCATGTACTGCGGTTGCAGGGAGTGACACAACGATGCTAAATAGTAGTATAATCGCTGGTGCCATCAATAAATAATGACTTTGATACTGGTTAGGATATTTATAAACTGTAACAGCTTATTTCAGTAAGTAGCGCCAGCGATTAATATAATTTCTTTCTTAGAATAATAGTGTTGTATCCTGATCAGGTTTATTGTTTTAAAAGTGTTTCCAATACTTTTTTGCCATGTTCATTATTGGGGTCGAGCGCTATGGATCTTTTATACATTTCTATTGCATTCTGTTTATCGCCTGTTTTTAATAATATTTCTCCGTAGCTGTCATAAGCATTGCCGCTGTTTGGAAAGAGATACACATTTAGTTTGAAAATTTCCAGTGCTTCTTTATATTGTTCTTTGGCCATTAAACGATAAGCCCATTCGTTCAGTTCAAATTCGTTCGGGCGAAAAAGCGGGTTAGACTTCATTTCACTTTGTGTGAAAGAAATGGCTTTGTCAAACCCTATTTTTCGCAAAGTGAGCCGGAGATTTGTTACCGGGTCTGCTTTGGGAATTTCTTTATTGTAAACCCCGGCAATTTCTTCGAGAAAATCTTCGGGATAGCTGCCTCCGAGATTCGTAAGTACAATGATTGCCAGGTCATCGTCCGGGTATAACAAAAACGCAGCCCTTCCACCACCTGACATACCAACTGCACGATATTTTTTCCGGAATTTATTCATGCCCCATCCCAATGCCCAGGGGGTAGGCTGACCATTATTGAATGTTGAAGGAGACCACATTTCTGAAAGTGATGATTGGGACAGTAATTTACCTGCCTGTAATGTGATGAGCCAATTGGCGATATCTTCAGCCGTACTGTTTAACCCGGCAGCGGTTCTTCTTACCTGGGGAAATTCATAGTAATTATTTACGAGTACGGGTTTTTCCAGTTGGCGGCCGTCTATATATTTTCTCCAGAAATAAGTGGGCGCAAAATGTGGAATGACATCGCGGGAATCTCCGAAAACGGTATTTTTCATACCTGCTACCCGGAACTGGGATTGAATAAAGTTGTCTGTAAATGGTTGGGCGGTTAATTTATCGATCAGTTTTCCAAGCAGCTCTCCATTGGTTTGATTGTAGCTGAATTTTTCACCAGGCGCAAATTCCATTGGCAGTGAAATGAGTTTCTCCCATACAGCGGCTTCGTTTTTTAAGGAACCCAAACTTCCGGTTTGTGGGTCCATTAATTTCAGGACGTCCGGTAAACCTGAAGTATGCGTGAGTAGGTGCCTGACTGTTACGCCAGACCATTGCTTCGGTAGGTCCAGGTATTGAGAAACCGGTGCAGAGAGGCTTAATAATTGTTTTTCCACAAGCTGCATAATAGCAACCCCGGTAAAGACTTTGGTAATGGAATTAATGGCAAAGACGGAGCGGTTGTCTACCGGGATGCTATCCTGTATATTAGCCGTTCCATAGCTTTTGCTAAAAGCAATTTTACCTTTCTGCACCACGGCTACCTGTAATCCGGGTATCTTCCGTTCAAGCATTTCTCTTTTAATAATGGCATCTGTTTCTGTTGTTTGTGCCTGTGTAAGGATGTGGAATAAGAGGGCGGACAGCAATAGTATTTTTCTCATAGTACCTTATGGCTTTTATAATGCCAACTCTTTTAACGCATATTCTTTATAGGTATTGTACTGACTGCTGTTCGATACTGTTTATTATGCATGTAATATTCGTGTGCTTGGCTTATCACATGCATCTGCTGGATAAATAAAAGGTATATCAAAACAAGAGCTTGTTTAATTAACTGTTGCGTTTTTTGATTGAACGGCAGCAACTTTAAATCAAACTTTTGTTTTTCATTTCCTTATACAAGAGTCCTAAGCAACTGAGGCCTTCTGCTTTATTGTCCCAATACATCCCATGTACTTTGACACTATACAGCATCAGGAAATCGACGACACTTTTTTTGTTTAATGTCACCACTTCATAATTTATATTTACAGGTTTGTTGGAGCTTCTCTCAATGCCGAATTGTGCATCGCCGATTTTTGAATCATTTCTGAAATTGGTAGCGAGGGCATCAGCTATGGAATAAATGTTTAACCATAGTACAGTATCCCCAAAGGAAGTGGTGCGATTGAGATAAAACTGGGGATAATACGAATTGATAAATTCAAAAGGCGTCCCGATGGTAATTATTGCTTCGCAATAGACTTCGGCGTTTGCTGAAACTTTATTGCCGTATGGATAGATATAGTCCAATGCTAAAATACTTCCGAAACTGTAAGTATGAAAATGAATTTTACAGTTTTTTTCATTTTCAGATATATAGTCAACTAAGAGTTCAAGATTGCCTTGTAACAGTTGTTTTTGTACTCCATATTGCATGTAATCATTGGCACATATAAATTCGGTGGCTAAATTGGTTATCAGGACATTTGCATTTGGTATAATCAGTAAAAGTAATGCGGTTACAGAAACTATTATCCGGGACAGGTTTTTAATTTGCATTTTTGAAATGAGCGGAATGTCCTGAATGCCGGTTTTGCTTTTTAAAAGCGTTACCATTTCACCGATGGTCCCTTTTTCATAGGAACTGTTAATTACCGTGAATGTGGCAGGAAGCATTAATAATACGGCACTTGCGATAATTATAAATATTAAGAAGATATAAAATGTCTGGAACGGATGATTGTAACTTTCAGATTTAAAAAGCCTTTTAATAATTATCGGGAATTTTCTTATCACTAATAAAAACAGCCATAAATTTTTCCTGATCAAAGAGTAATTATTGAACTTTTCCGTAAGTATTTCATGATATTTAAAATCGTAAAACTTGTAGATGAGTTTGTTTTGTTTGTTCTTTTCACAAATACTGACTACGGTTGAAAATCGATCTGGTGCATAGCTTATTTTTTCTGATTTGATCTCGTACTGTATGCCGTTGGTATGGAAACTGATCTCATTCTTTAGACGTTCAGCATATTTTTCGACTGATTCGTTTATAAATGATTGGCCTAAGCCGGATATGTAAATGCCAACTTTCATTTTGCTAAGTTTAAATGGTTAGGTGTTTTTTAGCTGTTTAATATTGGATTTGATCAACAGGTAAATTTATTTGTCATTCAAACTGGTGCATGTGGCTGCCGTCCCACCATTCATCGAAAGTGGGATAAGCTGTGATGACCTGGACGCACTCATTATCATTTGTACAGTAATAATGGTCTCCGAATGTTTGATATCGTTTTCTCATATTTGGATAACAACAGGTATCTACAAGATGGGTGTATTCCCGGCCATCAATCAATAACCAATCGGATATATCCCTGATTTTATAACCAAAGGTATCATCATCATTACCAACAATCGTATTCTGCTTAGAGCCGTGGCCGACTAACCATGCTATTTGAGCTGTTTGTGCTTGCGGATCAAATTGGTTTTTATAAACTTTGGATACTTTGCAACCTAAATAGGTTGCTAATTTATCGGATGCTTCTGTTAAATCATCTGAATAGCAGAAGACATGGCAGTTATGCATTAAATTTTCAGGTACCGGCATTTTGTATTATTTAAATGTTCAATTATTCTTTGCTATCTGTGACACGCTATCTATATATTTCGATTTCGGTAACATAAGTTGAGTACAGTATTGGTGTATACGACCTTATATTACTGGTATAACGTATTGGTACCTGACGAAATGCTGCATTGACAATAAGCTTTCTTATCCGGCGCGTTTTGCCAGGTACCGGTTAGGTTAATTTTGAATCTTTAAAGGATTCTATTACTTTTATTGGATTACATAAGCCTGAAACGACCTACGCTTTTGAGCGCAATATCATTTGTTTTAGCGGTGCTGTTTACTGAGTTAGGGTCTCTTAATAACTCGAATACTTCTTTTGATTTTTTAATGTAAGCGATCAGTTCAGAATCGGGTATATGCATTTTTTCCAGTTGCACTTTATACGCTTGTAAGAAAGTATTAAAAGTGATTTTATCAACGTCCACACTGGATTTAACGGCAGTCATTGTCATGGCGTTTTCAATTTTACTGGTAAAGCCGGATACTTCAATTCTTCTTTGTCAGGCAGTTAAATCAAATCTTACAATTGACAGACCTTCTACAACAATGAAATAGGAGTGCATGCTGGATTCTGTTCCGCTACCCGCGCCAAGGATGGCTTCAAGACCACCTGTTATCAGTTCGCCCACACCGGAAATAATAGCATCGCTACCACCGGTAATGAACTTCCTGACTGCGTCGGTTACGGTATTGACCAAGGAGCCTGCATCAGATTTTACATAAGCGCGTGTTTCAGAATGCCATGCTAGAATACTTGTAATTGGAATGCTGGGATTTTCGGCTGTTCCTGCTGTCCTGAGTTGTTCTTTCAGGAACTTTTCCTGGATTTCGTGTTTCTGCTCCGCCAGTTCAAAAAGAAGATTACAAGCTAACGTAAGCTCCTTTGTTTTATCCGGAGCCGGATCGAGCGCATTGATCGCGTTTTTTAATATTGCCATTTTATTGGATTTTTTTCCTACTCGTTTGGCTTTTCGGTGACGCCCCGTTTGAATGGTGTCTGGACTCCATGTAGAGAAGATTTTAAATATTGGATCTTATACGAAATTCATAATTAGGTATACAATAGGTTTATTTGTATAACTATTATGTATAAGGATGTTGTTTAATTAGTGTCTTTTGTAATGATACTACATTTATGAAAGTATGTCAATAGTTATTTTTATTTTTTTTAATGCTATTCCATTTAAGATTTATAATTGTCCAAATTATTTCAATAATTATTAACTAATTTTAATAATACATTTTGTCACTAAAGAGGTGTTCTCTTCTTAACTTTCAATCAATGGTGAACAGTTATATTAGCAAAAAGGAAATCTTATCTGGTGAAGCTATCCAGGGCTTTGAAATAAGGGCAGGTATTTATGATTTACTAAAGAACGATTTCCCGGGCTTTGAACGGGAAGATTTTATATCTATTGATGAACTTAATCAATATAGAAGACTTTACCTGACATCATTAATAACACAGGAAAAAGGGGAGCAGGCAGTTGTTGACAGGGATGTAATGGAGGCAATAAAGAATAACTCAATTCTTTCTGAAAACATCCAGGATGATATTGAGACAGATCTAACTTTGGGACAGAAGATTGCGGATAAAGTGGCCGCATTCGGTGGTAGCTGGACGTTTATTATCACTTTCTTTTGTTTTATTATGGTGTGGATGGTAATTAATATCTGGTTTCTTAATGCAAAACCATTCGACCCGTATCCTTTTATTTTACTGAATCTGATTCTTTCCTGTTTAGCTGCTATCCAGGCACCTATTATTATGATGAGTCAAAACAGGCAGGAGCAAAAAGACAGGCAGCGTGGTGAGCATGATTATAAAATAAACCTGAAAGCGGAACTGGAAATAAAATTGCTGAGCGAAAAAATAGATCATTTATTGGTGCACCAAAATAAGAAACTCCTGGAAATCCAGGAGGTACAAACAGATTACCTGGAAGACCTCATGAAAGAAGTCAAGAAAAATAAAGCGGGCAACAGTTAAAAGCCGTTTTAGGAGTGATTATATTAAGAGTAGCTATAAATGTTTATGCTGTATAGTGCAAGCAAATATCCGGTGAAGCCGCATGATTTGTACACATTCATAAACCTGAAAATAGTTTACTCGAGTCCCAGTTTTACTGCAAATTTTACCAGGCCTACAGTACTTTTACAATTGGTTTTTTCAAGCAAATGCTGGCGGTGGTTATCTACCGTTTTTTTACTGATAAAAAGTTTTTTGGCAATTTCTTCGCTTGTAAACTCTTTTACGATAAGACCTAATACTTCTTTTTCTCTTTCGCTGAGTTCTTTCATCTGCTCATCCTGGATTTTCTGGCGGTTGTATTGGCTATATATGATGGGGACAATTGCTTCCGCGAAGTAAGTACCTCCGTCGGTAATCCTGTGGAGGGCTTTCAATAATTCATCTTTTCCGGCATTTTTCAGGATATAACCATCAGCTTCAGCCAGTATTGCTTCTTTCACCGCAGTGCTGTTATTGTACATGGACAAGATAAGGACCTGGATATGCGGAAACTGGTCTTTGATCATCCGGCATAATTGTGTGCCGCTCAATAAAGGCATGCTAATGTCTGTAAGCAAAAGCTGGTAAGCAAAAGGCTTTTCTGCAATCATTTCATAAGCAGCCTGGCCGTTGTTGGCTTCTGCCACAATATTAAACCGACCGGCATTGCTCATCATATTCTTAATGCCGTCCAGCATCATCTGGTGATCGTCGGCGATGATTATATTGGTGATGGGTTGATTATCCATTTTGAGGTATTGTTATATCTATTTGTGTACCGTTTAATTTACCGGAAGCGATATTGATGGTGCCATCCATTAAGCGAACCCTTGTAAAAATATTTTTCCAGCCTATTCCTTTAGCATTGGAAATCGCATCATCACTCATTCCTTTGCCATTATCCTTAATGACTAAATATAAAAGTTCATTTACTTTGTTCATAGAAAGGTCTATGATACTTGCATCCGCATGCTTTATCATATTATTAAGTATTTCCTGTACCACCCTGTAAATAGATAATTCATTTTGTTTCTGAAAAGTGATCTGCCTGATATCTTCTGCTATATTGACTGTCATTTTTAATGAGGTGGTTTGATTTACTTTGTCGCTGAGATTTTCCAGGGCCGGTACAATACCAAAGTTCAGCTCCTCAGGAATCAGGTTATGAGAAATGTTTCTTATTTCGTCGATTGTTTTATCAACCAGTTGCTGAACATTGGCGGTATCTTCAGTTTTATTAAAAGATGACAGATTCATTTTAACCAGCGAAAGCATCTGCCCGACACTATCATGAAGATCACGCGCAATCCTGATGCGCTCTTTTTGTTCGCCTTCGAAAAGTGATTTTGCTGCCAGTTCCTGTTGACGGAATACTTCTTTTTGCAGTAGTCTTTCTTGTTTGTTTTTGTAATTTTTATAAATAAAGTAAATAGCCAGTAACAATATTAAAAATAAAATAGCGCCAAATAATAACCAGTTGTTTTTTTGCTTTATTTCAAATTGCTGCTGATTAATGATATTCTGTTTTCTTTCCGTTTCATATTTAATATTTAACTCGGTCAGTTGTTTGGTGTTTTCAGTATTGATGAATTGATTCAGTGCTTCGGAAAATAATTTATGATAAGCGAACGCGTTTTTATAGTCACCTGCTTTTGCGGCAGCTTCAGCCATACTATCATAAGTGGATTCAATAATTTCCCCGGCATCAATTTCTTTTGCCAGCGCCAGCGCTTTTTCACAATACTCAATTGCTTTTTTATAGTCACCCATCTCACCATAGAGGTTGCCAATGTTGTTATAAGTAGCAGCCATGCTCCATTTGTCATTCAGTTTTTCGGAGATACTAATAGCTTTAAGATTGTACTCTATGGATTGTGTATAATTCTTTTGAAATTTATGGACGATGGCAATATTGCTGTAAGCCATGGCGACCTTTTCGGGAATATTTTTATCTATGTAAATAGCTAAAGCACTTTTGTAAAGTTCCAGTGCTTCATCATATTTGTTTAATTGTTCCGATACAATGCCTTTATTGTTTTCGCAATCTGCTATCAGTTCATCGTCTTCGTTTTCTTTAGCAATAACAATTGCTTTATCATAATACTCTGTGGCTTTGTCAAACTTTTTCCAGCTAACATACAGTACGCCCATGTTCTTAAGTATATGTGGTACTGCTTTCTTCTTATTGGCAGTCTCTGCAGTGTTCAATGCATCCTGGTAGTGCTGCATCGCCAATACATTTTCACCCCGATCTCCATATATTCTGCCAAGGTTTAATGCTGCTTTAATATAGACATCCGGTTGCTTTTTTTGAACGTCAGCGATGGTTAGTTGCTTAAATAATAGTGCTGCTTCTTCGGTTTTATAATTATTCAATAATTGTAAAGCCTGTTCTAATTTGTTTGCCAGCGCAGTATCGGACCCTATTGTATCTTGACCAGATAAAAATAAAGAAGAGAAACAAATAATGAGCGTTAGAAGTGTTTTCATATAAATATTTGCTATGGAAAATTAAGCATAATACGATTCACTTCAGCTAAAATATTATTTGGGATATTGTTCCTTGTAATTAAGCTCCAGGTATTGTTTATAAAACTTTTTAGCGATTTTTGATTGTCCTGATTTTTTGTAATATAAATAACAATTGTAAACTAAAAGAGGGTTATACTTTGTTATGGTCGCACCATATTCATTTACAAAAGCACAGAGCTTATTTCCAAATACCTGGTCATTTTGGTCAAGCAATAGCTGCGTAATAAAATAAGAAATGGACCTGAATACGTTACCGTCCATTAACCACCACGCACTCGCATTTTTAGTTTGAGAAGCCCATCTGTCGAATTCAGTCCTGATAAATGCCGCTTTTTCTTCATCACTGATGCGCTTGTTATTTAAGAAATATTTCCAACCTGTATTATATGCAGTAATACCTGCTGTAGTATTAATATCTTGCAGTAGTGCAACATTAAATATCGCATCTATTTTCTTATTTAATACCGTGTCTTTCTCAAACTCGGATAATTGCTCAGGCGTCAGCTCGCTTTTACCTTCAAATATAAAAGTAGCCGCATCCAGGAATTTCTGGTTATAGTCCTCAGGTTTTTTATAAACCGATAAGATACTGCGACCAATGGTGGTGGATATAATGCCGGCTTTATTGTCAAAATAGCCATATTTTAATCCCTTTAAAAATAAGCTGTCCATTAGCTGGTAGTTACGGACACGGTATGTGCCTAGAATAAAGTTCGTGTAAAGATTGCCGACGATATCTACATAAGCCTCCCGTTTTATTTGCATGCCTCCTGCAACAATGATATCATATTTGTCATTTTTCCGGTCTCCGTAATCATACATATGCGCGGCCCTTAATGTGGCTACATCTACAACAGCAGGATCATCGCCAAATTGAAATTTCAGTTGTGCAATGGAATCTACTGAGCTGTAATGTTTCACCCTGTTCAGAATCCCTGTATAGGCATTCAGGCATCTCATCCTGTAGTACTTCCTGAAAATAAGCAGGTCGTCTTCCCCTGTGTAATAAGAGCCCAGAATACTGTCAACAATTTTGAATTCTTTGGTCAGAGTACTCAGTTCAGCATCTGACAATGTCCCGGCTTTTGCTTTTGCGGTATAGTTTTCGGCAAGCGTAAGAAAGGCGTTAGACTGTTTTTGTTTTTCCTCTAAACGCTGCTTCTGTGCAGCAACAAAAACTGCAAACGAGCCCATTAATATTGTGATAATGATTTTTTTCATAATAGTATAATTAGAAAACAACGGTTAATTGTAGTGCAATAGCAATGGCCAGGCAAGCTAACCACAGGCCAAACCATTTGAGAGAGAGATTTGTTTTAACGACAGCTTTGTAATAAAGCCAGATCATAATTACTACACTTAGCCCAATTGAACTGCTAAAAAGAGTAAATCCACTAACGGGAACAGGAATGATCGCCGGCAAATAATATACAAATAAAGCAATGGATCCGGCTAAACATACAGTCGCAATACGGCTGATAAATAACCATTTTTTTTCTCTGAGTGATACAAAGGCCAGTACAACTTGAACAATCCATTTAGTGGCAGCAATACACCCGGAAACAATCATGGCGTTCACACTACTGTATAGCCAGAATTTATTAGTAATGAATATGCCTGTAAGAACAGCCGACAGACCAAAAGAAAACGCCGCAATCCCTTTTTGTTTAGATGTATTTGTCATATCCGGGGATTAGTCATTATGTGAAAAAATCCAGCTCAGGTTAAGAGAAAAGCATCTGGTTTTAATAGAAGGGTTTTCACTTTTGCCTTCTATATTCATTAGTCCCAGGTCATAACCGACATTAAGCCCAAAAGTTTTACCCATTCTGAATCCTGTGGTAAAATGAATGCCTGCATCCATCTTCTTAAACGAACCTTCCCTGAATTTTTCTGTAACGCTGCTACCGTCAAACTCTTCTGTTTTTTGTTTGGCGTTTATTAAAGAGCCAGCATAAGCTCCGACACCTATTTCAAAATCATACTCATCAGTCAGTGGCAATCTTGCTACTACCGGTAGCTTCAATTCAAGGTAGCTTAAAGTATTCACGTGTTTCATCGGCCCGGTGTAACCAATCGGGTAATCGTAATATACTCTCGTCCCTTTTTTAGTAAAACTCAGTTCCGGCAGTACAAATATTTTTTCTGATAAAGACTTTTTATACATGACGCCTATATTGTAGGCAAGTATTGGTTTCCTGTGTACATCAAATTTCTTTACTGGGTAAGTGTACCTGCTAAGATTAATGCCGGATGTAATGCCAAACTGTGCAAAAGAGCAAAATGGCAATGTTAATGAAAGGATGAGGTATAGTAAACGTTTCATAAAATGGATTGTTTTATTTTTCTTTTATAAATATGGTTTTTCCAAAAATGACCAGCTGGAATACATCTGTATTTCGTTTATTGTCCGGTTCTACAGAAAATGTCATCATTAAGAGGCTGGTGCCCTTCTTGTATATTTCAGTGATATAATAGCCGTCATCATCTCCATCGGAGAAAATGTCGTAATCTTTTGCATGCTTGTTACAGAAGTTTGTTAAAGAGGTTTCCAATTCCACGGCATTCTTATAATCAACTTCAAGAATATAAGCGGCTTCACCGGTTTCTGTATTCTTGCCAATTATTTCGCTACCAACGCCAAGTTTTAATGATGATTGGAATATGTTATACTTATCTTCCTGGGATGTTTTAGACCCGGTAATTGCTTTGAAATCGGTTTCGGCGTGCTTTAGTAACTGATTGATTTTGGCAGAAAAATCTTTTTGAGAAAAGCCACTTATGATAATAAGCGACATCAGGAAACTTAGAATGGATTTTTTCATTTTGCAGAAGTTTATTTATTGAGGAATTCAAGGCGGATAATAGCGGATTTGTCCAGGGTCACGATTAATACATCTTTTCCGGTATCACTGCTTTTTACTTTTATCTTCCGGGCTATAGATTGATCCATAAAGCCTTTTCCAATAAGGCCTGCTTTATATTTACTATCAAAAATCAGGAAAGGAATCTGGTTCAGCTTTTCATAGATATTGTCCATAATAGAGTCAGTTCCCTTAGATAAATAGACGGCGGAAAGGCTATTGCCCAAAATGCTCGTCACATATTTCAGATCAAATCCTGTTAAAGACAGCAATGGCTGGTAAATGGTAGCGCTATTCTGTTTTTCAATTTCTTTCCCCTTTAAATCATCGGGTTTCGATAGAATTAAACTCTGTACCTCTTTAGGAAAATTGTCAGATAACTGGGCTTTTATCGCAGCAGTATTAAAATGAAAAGTGACAAATACAATGAGGATTCTGAATATTTGATTCATAGGATAAATGTTTATACAAAATTGAATCATATACCAGCCGGTAACAATAGGGATAAATTATCCATTTTATAGGTATTTATAACTATTCAAACAGTTATAGAAAGGGTAAAGTCACATAGAATCCTTTATATGTATGCGTAAGTAAATGAAAAATGGCAGCCAAATTAAATGAGCTGCCATTTTTATATTGAGGGTGTCCCTCGTTCCTCGGGCCGGGCTATCCGCAGTACTCCTCGGCGGCAATAATGGCTTCTTAGCTTCGCTATTCATTGCTGTAAATGCCGCCTGTGGGGTACTTTGCTACTATCCCTCACCCGGTAAGATCCGGATTTCTTCCCCTTTTCTAACTTGTATCAATTATTCTTTTACTACTAATCTGAAACCGTTACCATGAATGTTTACAATTTCAAGGTTTTCGTCGTCTTTTAAGTATTTACGCAATTTAGCAATGTATACGTCCATACTTCTGCCATTGAAATAGGTATCACTGCCCCAGATTTTCTTTAACGCTTTTTCGCGTGGCAGTAAATCATTTTTGTGCTCGGACAGCATGCGTAACAATTCGTTTTCTTTTGGAGAAAGGGTTTGAACAGTTTCTCCAAACTTCAATTCACGTAATTTAGGATTGAAATGGAATTTGCCTAAATCAAACTCCATATTTTCATTTTCCTTGGTAAGCTCTTCATTGCGCTTTAAGATCGCTTTAATTTTAAGCAATAAAACCTCGCTGTCAAAAGGTTTGGTTATATAGTCATCCGCCCCCAGTTTATAACCGGAGATGATGTCTTCCTTCATTGTTTTTGCACTTAAAAAGAATAAAGGAACATCGGGATCTACATCTCTTATTTCGCCGGCCAGTGTAAAGCCGTCCATATGCGGCATCATTACGTCCAGCAAGCATAGGTCAAACTTCTCACGCTGAAAAGCAGCTAAACCCAAACGGCCGTCCCTTTCCAGTGTGACATCGTACTCATTTAACTCCAAAGTATTCTTTAAAACCTGCCCTAAGTTAGTATCATCTTCACATAGAAGAATCTTGTATTTTCTACTATCCATAAATATGTATATTTTTCTTTGTTTTATTTAATATTAAAAATTGCCAGACTTTGTTTGTGTTAAAAGGAACAGCGAAAATCATGCTATCTTATCTTAAAGATAAGTTTAAACATAACTAAGTTACATATTATTCAAAAAAAACACACTTAAAAAGTCACAAAAAAAATACAAAATATTAAAGTTAGTTATAAATTCGTATTAAGAGCTATGGTAGAGAACGAAATAAAAAAATACGATTTAACGCCCGAGCAGGAGAAAAAAGAAATTTTAAGACACTACAGGGCGTTACTGCGCGTACTAAAACCTAAACTAAAAAGCGGCGATAAAGTATTATTGCGCCGGGCATTTGAGATATCGGCAGAAGCGCATCAGACCATGCGCCGTAAAAGCGGTGAACCTTATATCCTTCACCCTTTGGCGGTAGCTATGATTTGTGCAGAAGAAATCGGCCTGGGTGTCAGGAGCAGCATTTGTGCGCTACTACATGATACGGTAGAAGATACTGAAGTAACTTTAGATGATGTGCAGCGTGAGTTTGGCAGTGAGATCGTAAAAATTGTGGATGGCCTTACCAAAATCAGTAATGTAATTGACAGCAGTTCCAGCCAGCAGGCAGAGAACTTTAAGAAGATACTGATAACCCTGACTAACGATCCGCGGGTGATACTGATAAAACTGGCGGACAGGTTGCATAATATGCGCACGCTGGATAGCATGAAGCGTGAAAAGCAATTGAAAATAGCGAGTGAAACGGTTTGGGTATATGCACCACTGGCACACAGGATGGGCCTTTATGCTATAAAAACAGAACTGGAAGATTTGTCCATGAAATATCTGGAACCGGATATTTATAAGGATATCGCCAAAAAGCTGGCTGAGACCAAACGTGAAAGAAGCCGCTATATTAATGAATTTGTAAGACCCCTTAAAGAAAAGCTGGAAGCGGCGAATCTTAATTTTGAAATTTACGGCCGCCCTAAAAGCATCCATTCCATCTGGAATAAAATAAAAAAGAAGCACGTTACTTTCGAAGAGGTTTATGATTTATTTGCTATTAGGGTAATACTTGATTCTGAGCCTCAGAATGAAAAATCGGACTGCTGGAAAGTTTATGGTATTATTACACAGGAGTACCAGCCATCCCCGGAAAGATTGCGTGACTGGCTAAGCCGTCCTAAAAGTAATGGTTATGAAGCCTTACATACGACGGTGATGGGCCCGCAGGGTAAATGGGTGGAAGTGCAGGTGCGTACGAAGAGGATGAATGAGATAGCGGAAAAGGGCCTGGCAGCACATTATAAATACAAAGAGGGCAGTGGTACGCAAGACCGTTTTGATAAGTGGTTTGAGCAAATCAGGGATGCGATGAGCAACCAGGATGCTGATAGCATCGATTTCTTAAATGATTTTAAAACCAGTTTCTTAGCCGATGAAATTTATGTGTACACGCCTAAAGGGGATGTAAGAATGTTGCCTATTGGAAGTACAGCATTGGATTTTGCATTTTCTATACATAGTGCAATCGGCGCAAAAACAATTGGTGCTAAGGTGAATCATAAACTGGTTCCAATTAATCATAAGCTTCGTAGTGGTGACCAGATTGAAATTATTACTTCTAAAAAGCAAAAACCAAGTGAGGACTGGCTGAACTCCGTTATTACGGCTAAAGCGAAATCCAGGATTAAAGATGCTTTAAAGGAGGAAAAAAGAGCAATTGCGGAAGATGGAAAAGCCGCTTTGTTCCGGAAACTTGAACACATGGGCGCTTCGACCGCTCATTTTAATATTGAAGCGCTGGTATTGCACTTTAAACAAAGCTCGGCACTGGACCTGTATTATAATATCTCGATAAAGAATATTGATTTAAAGGACCTGAAAGACTTTTTTGTTAATGGCAATAAAATTGAATTAAGAAGAGAAGTTAAGGTTGCCAAAGAAGAGCATAAAAGACAAATTTTAGAGCAACAGTATGCTAATACAGAAAGAACCCCTGTAAAAGATACGGAACTGGTCATTTTTGGGGAAAGCAGCGATCATATACAATATACTTTAGCGAATTGTTGTAAACCTATTCCGGGTGATGACGTATTTGGTTTTATAACTGCTACCGAAGGGTTAAAAATACATCGTACCAATTGTAAAAATGCGGCAAGGTTACTGGCTAACTACGGCCACAGGGTAGTGAAAACGAAATGGGCAAAAAACAAAGAGATTTCTTTCCTTACCGGTCTTAAGATTATCGGTATTGATGATGTGGGGATTATCAATAAAATAACAACAATTATAAGCGGGGAACTGAAAATTAATATCAGCGCTTTATCTATTGAAAGTGTAGAGGGGTTGTTTGAGGGAGATATCAAGGTATTCGTTCACGATAAAGAGGAACTGGATAACCTGGTATCGAGGCTGAAAACAATTTCGGGTATAGAAAGTGTGGAGCGATATGAATTAGATGATATTACTTCTTAGCAACGATTACCTGAGAAGACAGTTATCAACAAAAAAGGAAGCCATATTAGCTTCCTTTTTTGTTGATCTGCTCAAATTATTTATTTGAAACTTTCCTTAGTTAAGCCGCTGTTTACTTTTATTTCGCTTAATACGACTTCCTGTTTCATCTGGCCCATATCCACTACTGTTTTTGTAGCGAATTTTACGCCACCATAAGTTTTGAAATCACTGTAGTAAGTATCTACTTTTACAGAACCGGCAGGACCGCCTTCCTGTAATTTAGAACTTTTTACAACGTATCCATCTGCTTTATCGAAGTATAATTCTTCGAATTTATTTGTTTTTACATCTGTAAATTTTACAACGTACGCTTCTTTACCGTTTACTTTTTCTATACCTGTAACAGTTGCCTGGTAATCTGGATTGTTATAAAAAGTAAGCTCGGAGAATATGTTGGTTTGAGATTTAAGTTCCGCTTTTGTTCCCTCATCTATTGGCATGTCATTTCCTTGTTGTTTAAATGCATAAACATCGCCTACTTTAGATTGTTCGAACAATACCATCGGGCCCATTGACACTTTCATTTGGTAAGCATCATTTTTCAGAACTTTTTGGTCAAAATCAAAAGCCTGGCCCATCATGTTCATTTTGCCTTTGTAGGTAACATCTTTTACTGATTGGTAGTCGCCGTAAGATTTTAACGCTTTTTCCAGTAATACTGACGGTGTAACAGACGGGTCTATAGCAGCGGTTTTAGGAGCAGCTACTTCATTGCCATAAAAATCGAAATACTTAACAGGTCCGATCAACTCCAGGCTTTTGGCGATATCACTGGCTTTACCAACAATGGTAATTAAAGCCGGTGTACCCAGGTATTTCCTGGCTACATCTTTAATATCCGTAGAAGAAATGGCATAAAGGTTTTTGATATAGTTATTGTAATAATCTGCAGGCAGTTTATTAATAGCTGTATTCAGTGCGAAACGTGCGATAGTAGCAGGTTGCTCTAAACTTCTGCTGAAACCTCCGCTCACATAGTTTTTGATATTGGTCAATGCAGTGTCCGGTTGCGCCTTGGTGTACATTGCTTCTATTTCTTTCAGCATTTCCACTAGTGCGCTGTCCGTTTTTTCGTTACGCACCTGGGCCGACGCGCTGAATGAACCTTTTACCCTGCTTGTGTTTAAGCTGGACCCTGCGCCATAAGTAAAACCATGTTTTTCTCTCAGGTTCTGGTTTAAGTGACTGCTGAAGCCACCACCCAGTACGGTATTCATAAGGCTTGCCGCTAATGCGTCTTTACTGTTAGGCTGCAGGTCGAACGTTTTGCTTACCGTAATAACGCTTTGTACACTGTTAGGCCTGTCAACTACTGCTATAAAGTTACCTGTTAATGGTTTTACTACCGGTAAGCTTGGAGTGGCGATTGTTTTTGGTTTCCAGCTGCCGAAACTTTTAATAGCTAATGCTTTTGCTTCTGCCAAAGTAATATCCCCTACAAATACCAGGTAAGAATTGTTTGGCGCCCAGTTTTTGTTGTAAAAATCTTTTACATCATTAATGGTAATAGAATTGATACTTTCTTCAGTTTCAATTTGTCCGAAAGGGTGTTTTTTGCCATACATTAATACGGCATTCACTTTTTTGGATATAGCTGAAGGATCATCTTTGGATGATTGTAAACCACTGAGTGCCTGTTTTTTTAATTTATCTAAATCAGTTTCTTTAAATGCCGGGTTTAAAACCACATTGGTCATAATACCAAACACTTTAGGGAAATTGCTTTTTAAAGAGGATACTGATGCGGACAATGCGCCTGTGCTGAAAGAACCTCCAAGGAAATCCACTTCCTCATCTAAAGTGGCTTTATCCATTTTGGCATTGCCATAACGGATCAATTGCCCGGCAAGATCTGCCAAACCGGCTTTGGAACCTTCGTCTATCGCTAATTTATCGATGGTGAAAGTGGCTGAAACCTGTGGTAATTTTGTATTTCTCACCACAATGATCTCTATGCCGTTCGGCATTTTGAATTTTTGAGCTTCAGGTATTTTAATTTCTTTTGCAGCCAAAGGTTTCGGCGCCTTTGTTCTGTCAATCTGTGCATTTACAGAAAATGCGGTGGCTAATAATATTGTCGAAAATATATATTTCATAACTGTTTTTAAATTGTATTTTTAAGAAAGATCAGGGCTTATTTTTTTGCTTTTGGTACATAATAAAGAACAACGGAGTTATCTTTAGTCAGGTATTTTTTTGCAACTCTAAGCACATCGTCCGGAGTTACTTTTCTGATTTTCTCAATTTCTGTATTAATTAAATTAGCATCGCCGAAATAGGTTTCGTAGTTAGCAAGGCTTTCTGCAATACCTGCCATAGAGCTATTGGCGGTTACAAACGCACGTTCTATCTGGTTCTTTACTTTTTGAAATTCTCTTTCCCCTACTTTATTAGTACTGATGTCAGTTATAATGGAGTCCATTGATTTTTCCAGTGCTTCAGGTGTTGTGCCCATGCTGGCAATGGCTGCATTGATGAATATGCCGTAATCTTCCAGGTCAAAGGCATTGCTGAATGAGAAAACGGCTTCCTGTTTCTGGTCTACCAGTATTTTGTTGTAACGGCTACTTGGGCCTCCGCTTAAAATATCTGATAATACACTGAAGGCATAGTAATCGTCAGTACCCTGAGCCGGTGCTCTGTAACCTTTCATTACCGCCGGTAACTGGATATTGTCTTCTATTACTTTTCTTACTTCGCCACCCAGCGGCGGTTCTACTATCTTAGGGCGCTCGATGGTTTTGCCTTTAGGGATTGCGGCAAAATATTCCTCGATCATTTTTTTTGTTTCAGGGATATTAATATCGCCTGCAATGCTTAATACGCAGTTATTGGGAATGTAGAATTTTTTATAAAAGTCTATGAATTCATTTAATTGAGCATTATCTAAATGTTCCATGCTACCGATTGGTAACCAGCGGTAAGGGTGTACTTTAAATGCTGAACTGAACATATTGGTCATAAAAGAACCGTAAGGCTGGTTATCCATCCTTGTACGCTTTTCTTCTTTTACTACCTGGCGCTGTGTTTCCACCCCGATCTTGTCGATTTTGGCATGCATTAAACGCTCGCTTTCTAACCATAAACCTAATGGCAACTGGTTTGCCGGGAGCAACTCGTAATAAAAGGTCCTGTCCTGGGAGGTATTGGCATTATTGTTACCGCCGGCGTTGGTGATGTATTTATCAAATTCGCCGCGTTTAATATTTTCAGAGCCTTCGAATAACAAGTGTTCGAAAAAATGCGCGAAACCGGTACGGGAAGTGTCTTCATTTTTACTACCTACATGGTATAATGTACTTACAGCTACTACAGGTACAGAGTTATCCTGATGTAATATTACTTTTAAACCATTTGGTAACTGGTACTTTTCAAATTTAATGCTTGGGGCCTGGGCGTATCCAACCTGGGTAATTGCCGTTAAGAAAACGGCAGCCTTAGCAATCTTTAGTTTAATACTCATATATTATTCTGTTTGTATTTTAATATTAAGGTGCAATTTTATTAATAAACTTTGTAAATTATTATGTATTTATGATAAACGGTAGAATACACTTATAAAGCGCTGATGGTTTAGTGGTCTGTAAGTTAAAATTAAGCTATATTCTTTTATATTTCCTTTGTAATTAACACGAGGTAAATATTTGAGGATTTTCCGTAGTGGCTTTCATCTTTTTCCCGGTTAATTTTTGTAACAGTAGTGCTGTTTCGAAGGCATTATTTATTAATGACGGTTTTATGGCCGGTGCAATAATGGTTAACTATTTGGCTATTATTGAGCCAAATAGTTACCGGACCTTAAATTTCCCTAATTTCGCGGCCGTTAAAAATGGTTATTACCGTTTTTGGAATTTTAATATTCTCCTGGTTATTGTTTTTCAATAGATTAAGAAGTGCTTACTTTAATTTACAATATATAAGAACCGATGAAGAAAAGTTTAGTTTCAGGGTTACTCATCTTAGTATCCTTTTGTGTAAAGGCTCAGGAAAGAGTCAATTTTAATGAAAAGTTCAAAAAAGAGAACCAGGGGAAATACAAGATTGTGATCCATGAGGCCAGGGAGCTTTTACAAATAATGATCGCTATTACCAATGTTGGTAAAGAGAACGATGATATGGTCCAGCAGCAGGGGCAATATTATAAGGATGTTCTGAGCTATTTTAAACCTTATGAACAAGAGCCGATTATCAAAACGTTTGATTCGTTATTGACAGCCTCTCTTTATAATTATGTATTCCTGACAGGTAATGCTATTTCCTATGAGTTTAAGGGAAATAAAATGAAAAAGAATGATGTTTTTATCCTGCCTGCGATGGGTGTAGCAAATGCTACTACAAAGGTAAATACAGTAGGAACCTACCTGCAAGCCATTGAAAAATTTGCCAAAAAATCAAAATTCAGGACATTCTACAAGGCGCATCAACAGTACTATAACGGGATTATTGCGGATTATGAAAAGAATGCGAACCTTGGTAAACAATGGAAATGGTTAGAGAAAAATTTTGAAACTAAAATTAACAGTTATATTATTTTTTGTTCGCCTTTGGTGAACGGGTTAAACTACACGGGTGAGTATAACAATAATAATTTCAGGCTTATTCATATGAATCTTCCGCCACTGGATAGCTTGCCAAAATTAACGGCTATTGAAAATGAACTTTTTAATACGCGGGTAATGTTTACGGAGATCGATCATAATTATGTAAGTGCTCCAACGAAGGCGCATGCTACAGATATAAACAGGTTATTTAAGGACCGTTCGGTTTGGACGAATGAAAAAGTGTACGGCATTTCAGCATATCCTAACCCGTTGAAAGTATTTGATGAATATATGACTTACGGTGTGTTCCTGTTATTTTGTAAGGATAATTATGATGACAGTACTTTTTCTAAAGTAAGGGGGGAAGTTATCCAGCTGATGACGATGAGGGGCTTTCCTAAAATGAAGGATTTTACAGATGAGCTTATTAAAACTTACACGGAAAATCCCGGGAAGAAAATAGATGGATGGTACGGGGAATTTTTAAAACAATTTGAGGATTAGCCTGGCAGATGTTTTAAATAGTAAAATAGAATATCAACCGGTGAAAGGCTGCAGGATACGCAGGGCCTGGTGCGAGCGCAGCGAAGTACCGAACGTAGTGAGCCCGGAGTAGCCTGAACAAATGCCGGTAAAATAATAAATGTTCAGAGCCCCGGAATAAAAACTTTCAACAGAATAAAATGCCCCCAAAAGTTAGAATCTAATTGGGGGCATTTTTATTTTATCAGATGGTTAATCCGTTCTTTTCTGCGGTTTCCTGAGCAAGTTCGTACCCGGCATCTGCATGACGGATGACACCCATACCCGGATCGTTGCGCAATACGCGGCTTAAGCGTTCAGCAGCTTCAGGTGTGCCATCTGCTACGATAACCATACCGGAATGGATGCTGTAACCCATACCAACGCCACCACCGTGGTGCAGGCTTACCCAACTGGCGCCTCCTGCAGTATTAACCAAAGCGTTTAGAATGGGCCAGTCTGCAACGGCATCGCTTCCGTCCAGCATGGCTTCTGTTTCCCGGTTAGGACTGGCAACACTACCTGTATCTAAGTGATCGCGGCCAATTACAATCGGGGCCTTTACTTTGCCTGTGCGTACGAGTTCATTAAATGCCAGGCCGGCTTTTTCGCGCTCGCCCTGGCCTAACCAACAGATGCGTGCCGGTAAGCCCTGGAAGGCGATTTTCTCTTTAGCCAGTTTTAACCAGCGTTGCAGAGATTCATTTTCGGGAAACATATTAGCGATTAATTCATCTGTGACAGCAATGTCATTGGGGTCGCCGCTAAGTGCTGCCCAGCGGAATGGTCCTTTGCCTTCGCAGAACAATGGCCTGATATATGCCGGTACAAAACCAGGGAAGTCGAAAGCGTTTTGAAGACCTTTTTCCTGGGCACGGGCACGGATATTATTGCCGTAATCGAAGGTGATAGCGCCTGATTTCTGTAATTCCAGCATGGCTTTTACATGTTCGTACATGCTGGCGTATGAGAGTTCATTGTACTTATCTGGATCAGATTCGCGCAGTGCATTGGCTTCCTCGTTGTTTAGTGTATGCGGTATATAGCCGATAAGCGGATCGTGCGCACTGGTCTGGTCGGTAAGGGTATCAGGAATCACCTGGCGGTCGATTAAGCGTTGTAGTAAATGGACGGCATTGCACAGAACACCGATACTTTTTGCTTCTCCTTGTTTTTTGTATGCCAGTGCGGCGTTAATCGCTTCGTCGATATCCGTATACTTCTCGTCGAGATAGCGGGTTTCGATGCGTTTATCTATCCGCCATTCTTCTACTTCTGCTATTAATGCAACACCTCCGTTCATGGTAATGGCTAATGGCTGTGCGCCTCCCATACCACCTAATCCGGCTGTCACGTTAAGAGTCCCTTTAAGCGTGCCGCCAAAATGTTTATTGGCAACGGCTGCATAAGTTTCGTAGGTGCCCTGAACGATGCCCTGACTGCCGATGTAAATCCAGCTTCCGGCGGTCATCTGGCCATACATCATGAGTCCTTTTTGCTCCAGTTCTGTAAAATGTTTCCAGTTAGCCCAGTTGGGTACCAACTGGCTGTTGCTTAGCAATACGCGCGGAGAATTGGTGGTTGTTTTTAAAATGGCTACCGGTTTGCCGCTTTGGATCATCAGTGTTTCGTCATTTTCTAATTTTTTTAAACACTCGATGATCTTGTGTAGCGCTGGCATGTTACGTGCGGCTTTTCCGCGGCCACCATAAACGATGAGCTCTTCCGGGCGCTCTGCCACTTGTGGATCTAAATTATTGAGAAGCATACGTAACGCAGCTTCCTGAACCCATCCTTTACATGATAATGTTGTTCCGGTGGGCGTTTGAGGAATATTCATGAGCAAACTTTTTTTAATGATATTATAGTCGCTATACCAGGCGACTCCACTCCAATCTTATGTTGCAATAATACAAAGGATTGATAATATTTAATAACCGATCGGTTTATTTGAAAATTTATTTTTTAAAAATTTAAGCATTTAATTAGTCTGTTAATTTTTATATAATGAAAACATTTCTTCAGGATATAATAGGTAATTACAATTATGGATGGATATTCATATGGTTGTGGGAGCGTTTCCGTATGAACAATTTTTTAGAGGATGGATGTTTCATTTATTTAATAAAAATCAGTTATCTTTTCATTAAAAATGGGTAAAAGGGTTGCTATAGCGGAGGACAATATTTTAGCATTGAGATCCATTATTGATAAGCTGTCAGTTTATGATGATATAGAAGTGGTTTATACAGCCAATAACGGGCTGGAAATGATGAACCATCAGCAATTGGAAAGTATAGACCTGGCGATCATGGATATTGAGATGCCGGTAATGGATGGTATAAAAGCGACTCAGCAAATACATGAAAGATATCCTGAAATTAAAATTCTGATGCTGACGACTTATGACGATGATGATAAGGTGTTTAATTCTTTACTTGCTGGGGCAACAGGGTATTTGCTAAAGAGCGAATCGTCAAAATATATCTACCAGTCCATTATTTCCATATTGGATGGTGGTGCGGTAATGTCTGCCAGTATAGCATTAAAAACGATTAATTATATAAAAAGGGAAGAAGAGAAAAATTGTGTGCAATTCAGCCTGACGGAAAGGGAACTGGAGATCTTAACTGAATTGAAAAAAGGGCTGGCTTATAAGGAAATTGCTTCGAAACTTTTTTTAAGTGAGGGTACCGTAAGGAAACATATTGAAAATATATACCGGAAACTACAGGTAAATAATAAAGTAAGTGCAATAAATATTGCGACTGAAAACAAGATCATAAAATAAAACAGCTCCGTGAACAAAGCTGTTTTATGACGGCAAGAATAACTTTTTTATTTTATAATTTAACAAATTGATAGTCAATTATTAGCCGTCAGGTAAAATTCTGAATGGCACTTTTAATTTCAAGGGTTTACCTTTACAGCACAATAAAACACATCATGAACAGCTCAAAGTTTACGACCCTATTTTTATTAATAAGCCTATTGTATATTTCATGTAATAATACACCTGGTTTACCGCCGGACAAAGTGGGGGAGCAAGCAGTGCGGCACTTAATAAATCTTGAGTTTGATGAAGCATCTGCTTTAAGTACAGAAGAGTCGTTGTTTAATTTAAACCTGGTAAAGAGTGGGATCATCCTCGCCAAAGCAGCTTCAAATAAGTTCGATTCGGTTTTAATTGACTTGAGACAAAGTACAATAGAATCAAAAATATTAAGTGAAAAAAATGACAGCGCCTGGGTGTCGGTAAATTTCAGGAATTCAAAAAATTTCAAATCGGAAAGTGGGATTAAATTACTTTTACTTAAACGTAGCAACAAATGGTTTGTAAACTTCGATTCTAACTTTTTGTTTGCTCAATAAACGATTGTTATAAAATGGAGATTAAGAAACTTACCGACAGCGACATTGAGATTAAAAAAATTTACCAATCATCCGATGTAAACTTCCCGGAATACCCGCCGGCGGGCGAGTACCCGTTCATAAGAGGCATCCAGCCCGATATGTACCGGGGCAAATTATGGACCATGCGTCAATACGCAGGTTTCAGTACAGCGGAAGAAAGTAATAAACGCTATCATTATCTGCTGAACCAGGGTGTAAGCGGGTTAAGCGTCGCCTTTGATTTACCTACACAAATCGGTTACGACAGCGACCATGCTTTAAGCGAAGGCGAAGTTGGAAAAGTAGGCGTGGCTATCGACAGTATTGAAGATATGCAACGTTTGTTTGACGGTATCACGTTAGAGAAAGTAAGTACCAGTATGACCATTAACGCCAGCGGCTATATTTTGCTCGCGCTATATGTGGCATTGGCAAAACAACAGGGTGCAGACCTGGGCAAAATATCCGGTACAATCCAAAATGACATTTTAAAAGAATACGCCGCACGCGGCACATACATTTATCCGCCAAAACCAAGCATGCGGATCATTACCGATATTTTTGAATGGTGCGGCCATGAAGTGCCAAAATGGAATACCATATCTATTAGTGGTTATCATATACGCGAAGCAGGCAGCACGGCTGTTCAGGAGGTCGCTTTTACCTTATCGAACGGTAAAGCCTATGTAAAAGCAGCACTGGAAAAAGGATTAAACATCAATGAATTCAGCAAACGCTTATCATTTTTCTTCAATGCGCACAATAATCTTTTCGAAGAAGTGGCCAAATTCAGGGCCGCCAGGAAAATGTGGGCGCAGATAATGAAAAGCCTGGGCGCGACCGATCCCAAAGCAATGATGCTCCGATTTCATACACAAACAGGTGGTAGCACGCTCACTGCGCAACAACCGCTCAACAATATCAGCCGCGTAAGCATTCAAACCCTGGCCGCTGTACTTGGCGGCACCCAAAGTCTGCATACAAACGGTTACGATGAAGCCTTGAACCTGCCAACTGAAGAAGCCGCACGCATTGCATTGAGAACCCAACAAATTGTAGCATTTGAAAGTGGCGTGGCAGATACGGTAGATCCTTTGGCCGGTAGTTATTTTATAGAAAACCTTACAGAAACCATCGAAAACAAAGCCTGGGAAATTATTGCCCAGATAGATGCCATGGGTGGCAGCGTGAGCGCTATTGAAGCCGGGTTTATACAAAATGAAATAGCAGCCAGCGCTTATAAATATCAAAAAGATATAGAAGACGGCAATAAAATAATTGTAGGTGTCAATAGATTTACGATAGAAGAAAAACCGCATGTTGCCTCCTTCAAAATAGATGACAGTATCAGGAATATTCAATCGGAAAGATTGGCGGCCTTAAGGGCGAACAGGGATAATGATGCATTTATAAACAGCATTAAAGCGTTAAAACAGGCAGCCACCGATGGTAGCAATATCATGCCTCATGTGTTGCATGCAGTAGAGCAAAAATGTACTTTAGGCGAAATCGCTACTGCCTTGAGGGATGTTTTCGGAGAATACAGCGGCTCATAAAATAAATAATTCCTGGTGTGGATTTCAATACAGGCAATGGCAGTTTCAGGCCATTGCTTTTTTATTCATTGAGTCAGCGCCGGTGCTACTATGATACATCGTTGTGTCACTCCCTTGTACTTTTTTACTACTATTTGACACTTTTGATGTTTGCCATATGGAAACTGAACATTCTATTTTTTTAGAGAGAATAGCCGGAACAAGTGCCATACATTATATCATATCAATTCATATCCGGAAAATAATAATCTTTGTACATAAAATAGCTATATGAGTACTCCTATCAATTATATCAGCATCAATAAGGAATCATGGAATAACCGGGTTGACGCGCATGTAAGTTCATCCTTTTATGATCTTGAAAACTTCCTGAAAGGGCAATCTTCTTTAAATAGTATAGAACTGGATTTATTGGGAGATGTTGCCGGTAAATCTATCCTGCATTTGCAATGTCATTTTGGCCAGGATTCCATTTCCCTCAGCAGGTTAGGTGCGAATGTAACTGGTGTTGATTTATCCGATAAAGCCATAAGCAAAGCGAAAGAGCTGGCATTGGAAACCAATAACAATACACAGTTTATCTGCTGCGATATTTATGATTTGCCACAACACCTGGACCGGCAGTTTGATATGGTATTCACCAGTTACGGAACCATTGGCTGGTTACCTGATTTAAACAAATGGGCAGGTCTTATCTCTAAGTTTCTAAAACCAAATGGCCGTTTCATTTTTGTAGAGTTTCATCCCGTTATCTGGATGTTTGATAATGACTTTAATAAGATCGTTTATAATTATTTTAATGATGGACCTATAGTGGAAACACATAGCGGAACCTATGCGGACAAATCTGCGGATTTAGAGCTGACAGAAGTGAGCTGGAATCATAGCTTGGGTGAAGTACTATCCGGTCTTATGATAAATGATCTCACCATCCGGACATTCCGGGAGTTTGATTATTCACCTTATAATTGTTTTAACCAGACAGTAGAAATAGCTCCCGGACGGTACCGCATCGGGCACCTGGATAATAAAATACCGATGGTGTATGCTATCGTAGCCGTTAAAGAGTCTTTACAAAAGCAGACTGAATACCAATAGACAATGAAAGGTGACGGAAGAGGTGCCAATGACAGGCTATAGTGTTATATCCTGTGTATTAAATGCAACAAGGAATGTACCACCGGTGGTTGATCAGCCTTTTAATTTATAGATGAATGCCTGTACAAAACAGATGTTTGTGCGGGCATTTTTCATATTGAAACGGACAAAATAAAGGCCGGAATAATATGTTAAATTTCTGAATATCTGTGAAATTCATTAAAAATTTACCAAATTCGAAAAGCTTCCTTAAGCAGATGTGTTTTTTTTGCAAAAGTTTTAAACGAATTCATAGTTTAAAGGTCTGATTTTTAACGCTTTTACATACTATATGTAATGCTTAACACTCGATATAAATGAAAAAAACATTTCTTTTTGCACTTTCAGCATTAGCATTGGGGCAAATTTTCGCTCAAACGAACACATTGTTAGACCAGTCATTCTGGAGAGCAAAGCCGGATGTGGCTGCTGTAAAGGCAGAAGTTGAAAAGGGCAATAATCCTTTAGAGTTTAATGCCGGTGCTTTTGATCCTACTACATTAGCCATTAACCAGGATGCGCCGATCGCTACTGTTAAATACTTATTGGAGCAGTCTAAAAATGATGTAAAAAGAAAAACACATGATGCACGTATATACCTGCATTGGGCAGCATACAGGGGAAATGTGGAATTGGTAGAATATTTATTAGGGTTAGGTTCTGATATTAATGAAGAAGACAGCCATGGCACCACACCGGTTGCATTTGCAGCAGGCAGCGGCGGTTTGAATAAAGGTATTGTTGAAGCTTTTGTAAAAAAAGGCCTTGACCTGAAAAAAACATACCGTGACGGCGCGAATCTTTTATTACTGGGTGTAGGTGCGGATAAGGACTTATCATTAACTGATTACCTGGTGTCAAAAGGATTATCCATAAACTCCGTAGATGCAAAAGGCAATACCGCATTTAATTATGCTGCAAGAGGAGGTGATATAGAACTATTAAAGGCTTTATTGAAAAAAGGTGTCAAATATAACAATGAAGCATTGATAGCTGCTGCGCAGGGTTCCCGCAGAACGGCCAATACAATAGAAGTTTACAAATACCTGGTTGAAGACCTGAAGTTGAAACCAAACTTCGTCAGCGCATCGGGAGAAACGGTTTTACACTCTATTGTACGTAAGCCAAACCAGTCTGAGATCATAAAATACTTTTTGGATAAGGGAGTAGATGTGAACCAGGCAACAAAAGAAGATGGTGCTACTGCTTTCTTAAATGCAGCATCAGGAAGGGATCTGGCAGTATTAGAGCAACTGGCACCTAAAGTGAAAGATATCAACTACGTTAATAAAAAAGGAGAATCTGCTTTATCACTGGCAGTGAAAGGTTCTACCGCAGAAGTAGTGACATTCCTGATAGGAAAAGGTGCTAATGTAAATGTAAAAGACAATGATGGGAATACTCTGGTAGCTTACCTGATAGAATCTTATCGCCCACAAATGGGCGGTGGTCGTGGTGGCGCACAGGGCGCAGAAGGTGCAAGACCTCAACAGGATGATTTCACGGTTAAATTAAACCTGTTAAAAGAAAAAGGTTTGGACTTTGCAACTTTACAGCAGGAAGGCAACTCTATCTATCACCTGGCTGTTACTAAAAATGATACCAGGTTGTTGCAAAAATTAGCTGACTTTAAAATTGATTTAAATATCAAGAATAAAGAAGGGAATACTGCTTTGCATAAAGCTGCGTTAATAGCAAAAGATGACAAAGTGTTGAAATTCCTGGTGAACGCAGGTGCCGATAAAAGTATTAAAACAGATTTTGACGAGACCGCTTTTGAACTGGCGAAAGAAAATAACAACTTAACAAAAAATAATATTTCAGTAGATTTCTTAAAATAATAAAATGAAAGTTTTTTTTAAAATACTTAGTGTACTGGTTTTAGTGTTTTCTTTATTTGGCATTAAGGCAAATGCCCAGTCTTCCAAATACAAATGTATGGTGCAAATGAACAGCTATACAGGCGAAGGCGCATATATTGTAGTATCCCTGGTGGATAGTAAAGGCAATTATGAAAAAACACTGTATGTAATGGGGCCGGATAAAAAATGGTACAATAGCTTAAAGGAATGGTATAAATATTTCCAGAAGAAAGCACCTAAAATTGATGCGATTACGGGTGCATCCGTTACCGGTGGCGACAGAAGTGTAAAAACTTTTGAGATTGAAGATTCTAAAATTAACGCAGGTTATAAATTAAGATTTGAATCGGCAGTAGAAGACCAGGACTATCATATGGATGATGTAGAGATTGCATTAACCACTGAAGGTCTTTCTGCTGCTAAGGCAGATGGTAAAGGGTACATTAAATATGTGCGTTTAAATAAGATTTAGTTTTTTTGCAGATATCAGCGAGTATTTAGTTTTATAAAATTGCTATATAGTAACTGTTGAACTTTGTTTTGTAAGATTGCTTTTAGGTACTGCTCAGTAGTAGCAATAGGGTACAAGGGAGTGACACAACGATGTTTAATAGTAGTACAAATGGTGATGCAATAAAACTAAATACTTTTTTGTTTAATCCCGGTTTACCGGGGATGGTCGGGCTAAGATTTTTTTAATATTTTTTTGATCAGGTATGACGCTTTCGGTTTGGAGATACGCACATTTAGTGTTGGCAATTATGGCTTCCTTGTTTTTGTTACTGGCTTCTGTTACCGGTATCATACTGGCGATAGATGCTGTTGGCGAAAAGCGGGCAGCGCTTAAAATGGACGGGTTTGAATCTGTTACATTGGCTCAATCCATTCCGGAACTGAGAAAAAAATACAGTGAAATAAGTGAGGTGACCGTTAATTATAACAGGCTTGTTTTAATGAAAGCAATGGATGATAACGGTGAGGATTTTGAATCTTATATCAATCCTTTGACAGGTGACACATTGGGGACGCCGCAAAAAAAATCTGAGTTTATCAACTGGGTAACATCGTTGCACCGTTCATTGTTTTTGCACGAAACCGGCCGGGTAATAATGGGTATTACAGCCTTTATCCTATTTCTGATCACAATATCCGGTATTGTTCTGGTGGTTCGGCGCCAGCAAAGCCTGAAACGTTTTTTTGCCAAAGTGGTCAAGGATAATTTTGCGCAATACTACCATGTGGTTACCGGCAGGATCGCATTAATTCCAATATTAATTATTGCCATAACAGGTACCTATCTTACAATGGAAAAGTTGGGTTGGCTGAAGGTAAAGGAGATAAAGCACGACATTAAATTTGATATAACATCAGTACCTGAAAAACCGGGAGATTTAGCCACATTTGATGTATTTAAGAATACAAAACTGTCAGCTGTTCAAAAAATCGAGTTCCCGTTTGTAGATGATGACCCGGAAGAGTTTTTTACCATTAAGCTGAAAGAGAAGGAACTGGTGGTAGAACAGTTTTCGGGAAAAGTATTAAGTGAAATTGATTATGCCAAAACACCGGTTTTAACGGAGTTGGGATTGAATCTTCACACGGGCAGAACAAGTATTATATGGGCAGTGGTATTGGGCCTGGCTTGCATCAATATCCTTTTCTTTATATACAGTGGCTTTGCAATAACCTTTAAAAGAAAGAGCCCGAAAATTGAAAATACGGGCAACCCGGACGAAGCTGAATACATTATTTTATTTGGTTCGGAAAGCGGTACAACTTCTGTTTATGCCAATATTTTTCATGAACAATTGGTAACAAATGGTATAAAATCATTTATTACAGAGCTCAATAAGTACAGAACTTACCCTGCGGCAAAAGAAATTATTATTTTTACGAGTACTTATGGCCAGGGTGATCCGCCACCAAATGCCACTAAGTTTTTATACTTAATGGATAAGTATAAACAAAATCAGGATACGATTGTTAGTGTGGTTGGTTTTGGATCCTATGCTTACCTGGATTTTTGTGGTTACGCGTTCCAGGTGGAAAATGAATTACGCAAAAAAGACTGGGCAAATGTGATTCATCCTACCCATACCATCAGTGATAAATCTTTAGAAGAATTATCCGCATGGGCGCAACAATGGAGCGAACGTACTGCCATCCCGATTCTTACATCGCCGGCAATTTTTGAAACGAAACCATCGGAGATGCAAACATTTAAGGTGGTAGAAAAAACGCTGACCAGCAATGCTTCTGATGATGTATTTATAGTTACCTTAAAACCAAAATCTTCTAAAGTGAAGATTAAATCCGGTGATCTGATTGCTATTTACCCGGCTGGTGACCACCGGGAAAGGTTTTACTCTATTGGTATGGTGAACCGGAATATTCAATTGGTAGTAAGGTTGCAACCTAATGGATTGGGATCAGGATTTTTAGATGGCTTGAAGAAAGGTGATATCATCAATGGTAAGATTATCAGGAACGATCATTTTCATATGCCTCAGACAGATAATAAAATTGCGTTTATTGGTAATGGTACCGGTATTGCGCCATACTTAGGGATGATTTATGAAAATGAGACCCAGGTAGAATGCAGATTGTACTGCGGATTCCGTCGTGAGACCATTATAACTGAAAGGTATTATACTTTCTTAAGGGAGCAGGAAACTTTAGGGCATTTAGATGGGTATGAATTTGCTTTTTCCCGTGAAGAAAATAAAATGTACGTGATGGACCTGCTTAAAAATGATGCCAGGTACATTGCAGAATTACTAGATGAAGGCGGATTGATTATGATCTGTGGTTCTCTTGCCATGCAGAAAGATGTTGAAGAAACGATTAATAGTATCTGCCTGGATATAAATACGGTAGGTTTGGAATATTATAAAGCTAAGGGCCAATTAAGAGTTGACTGCTATTAACCGGTTTGCAATGAAAAATGGAATTAAAATAGGTTGTTTACTCAGTGTACTGCTAATAACAGGATTGAACCTGGTGAATGCCCAGGTACAAAAAAAACGTTCTGCCATCTTAATGGGAGGACGTTTTGATATTACAATTGTTGCAAAAGATACGGCAACTGCGAATAATTATATAGATACGGTTATTGCAGAAATTAAAAGAATTGAGTACCTTATTTCAGATTGGATCCCGGCTACACAAATATCACAGGTGAACCAAAATGCCGGCATTCAACCGGTGAAGGTTGACAGGGAAGTTTTTGAACTGACACAACGTGCGATTGCTTTTTCAGAGCTGACCGGTGGAGCATTCGATATCAGCTTTGCCGCGATGGACCGCATCTGGAAATTTGATGGTTCTATGGCAGCCATGCCATCCCCGGATGCTGTTAAAAAGTCTGTTGAGAAAGTAGGGTATAAGCGCATTATTTTGGATTCTGCTGCCTCAACAATTTTTCTGCCGGAGAAGGGGATGAAGATTGGTTATGGTGCGATTGGCGAAGGTTATGCTGCTGATAAATGTAAATTATTGATGCGTTCTAAGGGCATAGAGGCGGGTATTGTCAATGCTACCGGGGATATGAGTTTGTGGGGGCGCCAGCTGAATGGCAAACCCTGGAATATTGGTATTACGAACCCTTTTAATCATACCAATGTTTATGCAGTACTTCCTGTAAAAGAGGAAGCTGTAACAACATCGGGCAGTTACGAAAAATTTGTGGAATTTGATGGTATCCGTTACGCGCACATCATTAACCCTGTAACTGGTTATCCTGCTACAGGCCTTACCAGCGTGACCATCCTGGGCGAGAGTACTGAGGTGGCAAATTGTTTAAGTACCTCTATTATGGTATTAGGCCCGGAAAAGGGGTTGCTGCTGCTGGCAAAATTTCCTGGTTACAGCAGTATTATGATATCTGATAAAGGTAAAGTGATCACATCTCCAAACTTTAAGCGTAAAAAGATCCGTAAGATTTTATAATAGCATTTATTTATTGCTTTTTATTTGCTGAAGAGACCAGGCAGGATTGCGGAATGCTACGCAGTAATTTCAACACTTGCTGAGGGTGGCTTACAGTAAATGGGTTATTTAAATAATAGATAATAAAACGAATGCCCGGACTTCAAATTATGCATCCCAGGAAAATTAGAATAATACCCGGAAATATTGTTGTTATACGCACCGTATAGTTCATTAAATTAGAAAGTTCTCTTTAGCACTGAATATTTATATTCGCAGATATTTAATAATTTTTAAACAACAATATATACATAAAAACAATGGCAAAAAAGCACATATTAGTTGTTCCTGGCGATGGCATTGGTCAAGAAGTAACGGCAGTAGGTAAAAAAGTACTGGATAAAATAGCCGAGAAATTTGGACATGAGTTTACATATGACGAAGCCTTAATTGGTCACGTAGCTATAGAGGCAACAGGCGAAGCATTACCTGAAGAGTCATTAAACAAAATGCGTGCTTCTGATGCCGTATTATTCGGTGCGGTAGGACATCCTAAATATGATAATGACCCAAGTGCAAAAGTTCGTCCGGAACAGGGATTGCTTAAAATGCGCAAGGAATTAGGTTTATATGCCAATTTGCGTCCTATAAAGTTGTTTGATGAATTGTTGGGAGCATCCAGTATAAAACCCGAAGTGTTGAAAGGAGCAGATATCTTGTTCTTCAGAGAATTGACAGGAGATATTTATTTTGGAGAAAAGGGCCGTGAAAATAATGGCGATACCGCATTTGATATTGCCCGTTACAGCCGTTTTGAAGTGGAAAGGATTGCCCGTAAAGCATTTGAAGCAGCACGTACCCGTCGTAAAAAACTATGCTCAGTAGATAAAGCCAATGTGATTGAAACTTCCCGTTTATGGCGTGAAGTGATTCAGAAAATAGCACCGGAATATCCTGATGTAGAAGTGGAACACCAGTTTGTGGATGCTACCGCGATGCTTTTAATTAAAGACCCGCGTCGCTTCGATGTTGTGGTCACTGCAAACTTGTTCGGAGATATTTTAACAGATGAAGCGTCCCAGATAGCGGGAAGCATGGGGATGCTGGCCAGTGCTTCAATAGGTGATGGCACCGGTGTATACGAACCGATCCACGGCTCTGCTCATGATATTACAGGTAAAGGTGTGGCCAATCCCCTGGCTTCAGTTTTAAGCGCTGCTTTATTATTAGATATCAGCTTTGGAATGAAAGAAGAAAGCGAAGCAGTCATAAACGCGGTAGACCAGGTATTAAAAGCAGGTTTTAGAACCGGGGATATTGCAGATGCCGGTACACCTAAGGACCAGGTATTAGGTACCGAAGCGATGGGTGAAAAAGTATTAAGTTATCTATAATTCCAATATAGTTGAAGTGAATATAGTATCAAAAATAAAACCGCTTCATGAAGCGGTTTTATTTTTGATACTATAACAGGATTAATCCCCAAGTTCAAAATAATCCTGTGCAATTTCGTCCAGCACTTCGTAAAACTCCTCGCCATATTCCCTGATCAACGGCTCTTTTAAAAATTTGTAAACAGGAATTTTCAGTTTTTCTCCCAAAGAGCAGGCAGCGCTGCATAAATCTTCACGAGGTTCATAGTTCAGGTATATGTTCTCGTTATTGGAACTGTGTTTGACGCGTATCGGGAATAAATGACAGCTGATCGGCTTTTTCCAACTCACTTTTTTATCGTAATAAGCCTGCTCGATACCACATTTTACAATACCTGCATTATCGGTAATCGCATATACGCAGATACCGCCATTAATAGCCGGGGTTACCCAGCCAAACTCCTCATTATAAACATACAGGCCTTGTTGCTCAATTTCATTGATATGCGAAGCCGGTAAATAAGGTTTCACCGCTTCGTACACGTTCTCAATCTCTTTCAACTCCGAATCTTTTAGTGGAGCACCAGCATCACCATCTACACAACAGCCACCTTTACAGCTCGTTAAATCACATACGAATTGCGCTTCTATAATTTCGTCACCAATAAGTTTATTATCAATAATAATCATCGTTCTTTTAGTTTATTGCCATTTAAAGCTGTTTATCAAATGCAGCAGGTCCTCTTTCACATGTTTATTCACCGGCGCCAGGGAATCTTCATTAGGCGTCGCTTCAAAATAAAGTGCCCCACGTATAAAGTGCTTTGTACTATCCGTTAAGTAAAACTGGGAGGCCGAAGCCGCATCTCCGCCTACATTAAAATAGACGCCGGGAATACCGTTAGAACTCCTGAATAAACTATCACTGATAGAATAGGCCTTTATACTGTGCTTGTACGATAAATTATAAGCGTCATTAATAAGCGTATCAAAATTATTTGACTGCAGACTTTTATAACTGATAAAAATTTTTCCGCTCAGACCGGGAAATTCTATATTAATCCACCACGGGTTTTCGGCCTTAGCGTCGAAAAACATGGAGTCTTTGGTGATCTTACTGTAAACCGGGTATTCAAACCTATAGGGGTAACCCGGCTCATTAAACATTTTGTACTCGTGCCGCGGTAATGCTATTTCAAAATATCCCTTTGGTTTAGATATAAACGGGGAATTGCAGGATGTTAGCCACCAACCCCCGACTAATACCGTTAAAATTGTGAAAATGGCTTTAACCATATAGTTTTAATTCAGTTCGTTCCTGTTAATACGAAATGCAAATATACAATTTATTAAAACCATACTTTGATTTCAGGAAATAACAAAAGCACAGGAGAAAGGTATTGACAAACATTTTTCTTGTGTTTATATTTAAAGCCCCATCAGTAAACCACTTAAACATTTTAACATGCGTTGGCTTCATTTTTTTACAAAACGTGAAAGAATAGGCTTTATCGGTGTATTAAGCTTATTACTAGTATTACTCATCTTAATCCAGGTAGAAAACAAAAATTATTTTAACCAGGCAAAATTCCTGTCAGAAGAAGAAATGTCAATTGTTAAAAGAAAAGACAGCCAGGCAGGAAATGATTATAAAGCATCATTTAAAAAGAATGATATGCTACAGGTCGTAAATAAAAAGCTGTTTTCATTTGATCCGAATACCATTACAGACGAGGAATGGCTGCAATTAGGAGTTTCTGAGCGGACAATTAATACCATCAGGAAATATAAAGAGAAAGGCGGGAAATTCTATAGATCTGAAGATTTGTTGAAAATTTATAATCTAGATAAAGCTTTGGCTGCAGAGTTGTTACCATATGTCAATATTAAAAACAACCGGTACAGAAATGGCTATATCGACTATTCCAAAAACAAAGATAACCGGAGCAAATACAAGAAGGATACAAGCGGTCGTTATAAACCTAACTATACAAGCGCTTATACGAAAAAGGTATTTACCCAAATTTATATTAACTCTGCAGATACTGCCATCCTGAAACAGATTCCGGGCATAGGCAGCACTTTGGCCAAAAGAATTGTCAGTTACAGGGACCGCTTGGGAGGTTTTTATGCAGCGGGACAGTTGGCTGAAGTTTTTGGATTGCCGGATTCTACTTTACAAAAAATGATACCCTGGATTATTATAGACCAACCGGTAAAATCAATCAATTTAAACGCCGAAGACTTTAAAAATATCAAACATCCATATTTAAATGCCAATTTGGCCAGCGTAATTTATAACTACAGGATGCAGCATGGAAACTTTAAAAAGGTAGAAGACATTAAAAGGATATACATTTTAAGTGATGAATTGTTTAATAAAATATCCCCATACCTGAATATTCAATAATAAAATTAAAAAATAATATTCCGATAACATTTTTATATAACGTAGATGGTTATCTTCATGATAATTAAAAGTTTGCTTGCATGAATTTTCACGAAACAGAAACGGTTCAGATGATAGCATCTGCCGCTCGCGATTTTGCCCAACAAAAAATTAAACCCCACTTAATGGAGTGGGATGAGTCACAGACATTCCCTGTTTCCGTATTTAGAGAAATGGGCCAGTTAGGCCTTATGGGGGTTTTAGTACCCGAACAATATGGTGGGGCCGGGTTAGGTTATTTTGAGTATTCAGCTATTATACAGGAGATTGCAAAAGTTTGCGGCTCTATCGGCTTGAGTTTAGCTGCACATAATAGTTTGTGCACCAATCATATCCTGAGCTTTGGAAATGAAGCACAGAAAGAAAAGTTTTTACCTAAATTAGCTACAGCCGAACACATTGGCGCCTGGGGATTAACCGAGCCAAATACGGGAAGTGATGCCGGTAATATGAAAACTACTGCAGTAAAGGATGGTGATGAATGGGTATTGAATGGCACAAAAAACTGGATCACACACGGTATTTCCGGGAATATAGCAGTGGTGATTGCCCGTACAGGAGAACCACGTCAGAGTGGTAATGCTACCGCTTTTATTGTAGAAAGAGGAACGCCTGGTTTTTCCGGTGGTAAAAAAGAAAATAAGCTGGGCATGAGGGCCAGTGAGACAGCTGAAATGATTTTTGAGAACTGTCGCATTCCGGATGCCAACAGGCTGGGAAATGTTGGAGATGGCTTTCGCCAGGCACTTGCTATTTTAGATGGTGGTCGTATCAGTATTGCAGCATTAGGTTTAGGTATTGCTAAAGGTGCATATGAAGCTGCAGTACAGTATTCAAAAGAGCGTCAGCAGTTTGATAAACCCATCGCCAGTTTCCAGGCTATCAGCTTTAAACTGGCAGATATGGCCACTGAAATAGCAGCTTCTGAAATGCTGATTCAAAGTGCCTGTCATTTAAAAAATAATAAACAGCCGGTAACCAAAATAGGCGCTATGGCAAAATACTATGCCAGCGAAACGGCCGTTAAAGTAAGTACAGAAGCTGTACAGATCTTTGGTGGATATGGTTATACCAAGGATTTTCCGGTAGAAAAATTTTATAGGGACAGTAAACTTTGTACGATTGGGGAAGGCACCAGCGAGATCCAGAAAATGGTGATTGCCCGTGAGATTTTAAAGTAAGGAATGTTGTTGTTTTATGCTTATATAAAAGTGTCTGCAGTTGTAAAATTGCAGGCGCTTTTGCATTAAGGCACAGTTCAAAATCAGGTGATAGATATTCAAATCCGGCAGGGTATAGTGGTAGCCAATTCCAGTACAGGAGCCACCAATGAAAAGCGGTTAGTTTACGGTTTACATTGCACCACTCATACTTCCATCCCCACCTTGGAGTGGCAGGGGCTGGTAAATCCTGCTTAAATGATACAATCATTTCACTATCAGTGCTGATTAGTGATTGTATTATTCTGCGTCATCAGCGGAAAATATCCAACCTTTAATATGGTGCGTTATTAGGTCAATACGATGCACACCTGAAACTAACTCATGAATATTGGCATCCAAAGTTCACGTGATGTCAGCTTAAAAATTTGAGAGCAACGTATCATAGCATTACAATTGCCAAATGGGCTGCGGCATACGTGGGCAGCCGCTTAGCGGCTGGTACAAGCGCAGCGCAGTACGGAGCGTAGTGAACCCCAGAGTACGCCGGACAAATGCCGGGTAGAACTAAAAGGCAGATAGCCCCTAAAATAGAAAATCATCAAAAGTTAAAATAAGCCTGATCAAATACCGGTTGCACATACACATCCCACATCCCGCATTTCACTTCTCACTCACAAACCAATTACAGGTACAAAAAAGCCTGCAACATTTCTATTGCAGGCTTCATATGAATAGCAGGATAAATCGGTTAAACGATTAAGCCCGCTCTGATATATTCTTTGTTTAAACGAGCGATATTGCTGATACTGATACCTTTAGGACAAACAGCTTCACAAGCGCCGGTATTAGTACAAGCACCGAAGCCTTCTTTATCCATTTGAGTAATCATGTCCAGAACGCGGGATTTACGCTCAGGCTCACCCTGTGGCAATAAAGACAACTGGGTAACTTTGGCAGAGGTAAACAACATTGCAGAACTGTTTTTACAAGCAGCAACGCAAGCACCGCAACCAATACAGGCAGCAGATGCAAATGCTTCATCAGCCTTCGCTTTCTCAATTGGTAAGTTATTTGCGTCTTGCGCATTACCGGTATTAACGCTAATATAACCACCAGCCTGGATGATCCTGTCAAAAGCCTGACGGTCAACAATCAGGTCTTTTAAAACCGGGAAAGCATTAGCGCGCCATGGTTCAACCACAATGGTATCGCCATCTTTATACGCACGCATATGCAATTGACAAGTCGTATTTTGAGACCAAGGACCGTGCGGACGGCCATCGATGTACATGCTACACATACCACAAATACCTTCACGGCAATCATGATCGAAAGCGATCGGGTCTTTGTCCTCTTCTATCAACTGCTCGTTCAAAACGTCGAACATTTCCAAAAAGCTCATTTCAGAAGAAATGTTTTTTACCTGATATGTTTCGAAAGAACCTTGCGTAGCAGAATTTTTTTGTTTCCACACTTTAAGTGTGAGGTTCATATTATAATGTTCCATTAAACCTAGTTATAAACTGTTATAATAATATTGTTAATGAGCGGTAAACCAAATGCGATGACTACTATTTGTAGTTACGTTGAGTTGGTTTTATTACCTCGTAGTTCAATGCTTCTTTATGAAGTTCCCATTGGCTGTCGCCTTTGTATTCCCATTGAGAAACATACATGAATTCTTCGTCGTTACGTTTTGCTTCACCGTCTTCAGTCTGGCTTTCTTCACGGAAGTGGCCACCACAACTTTCATTACGGTTAAGAGCGTCTAAACACATCAGTTCACCTAACTCAATAAAGTCAGCCACACGGTTCGCTTTATCCAGCTCAGGGTTCATTTCGTTTATACCGCCAGGTATTTTTACATCGCTCCAAAATTCTTTTTTCAATGCCTGGATCTCTTTAATGGCTTCTTTCAGGCCTTGTTCGTTACGGGCCATACCACATTTCTCCCACATAATTTTGCCTAAGCGTTTATGTAAGCTTTCCACGGTTTGTTTACCTTTAATGCTCATTAACTTCTCAATTCTGTCGCTCACTTCTTTTTCTGCAGCTGCAAAAGCCGGGTGATCGGTAGAAATTGATTTAGCATAAATATCATCAGCCAGGTAGTTGCCTAAAGTATAAGGAATAACGAAGTAACCGTCTGCCAGGCCCTGCATTAATGCAGAAGCACCTAAGCGGTTGGCGCCGTGGTCGCTAAAGTTGGCTTCACCTAAGCAGTATAAACCTTCTACTGTCGTCATTAATTCATAATCAACCCATACACCGCCCATGGTATAGTGTACAGCAGGGTAGATGCGCATTGGTACTTCGTAAGGATTCTCACCGGTAATTTTGGCATACATGTCAAATAAGTTACCGTATTTTTCTTCCACTACTTTTTTACCCATCGCAATAATTTCTTCCTGGGTAGCGTGGTCTTTACCACTTTTACCCGCTTCAATTTTACCGTAACGTACATACGCATCAGCATAATCCAGGTAAACCGCCTGCTTGGAAGAACCTACACCATAACCGGCATCACAACGCTCTTTAGCAGCACGGCTGGCCACGTCACGCGGTACAAGGTTACCAAAAGCCGGGTAGCGGCGCTCTAAATAATAATCACGCTCATCTTCCGGAATATCACTGGCCTTACGGGTGTCGTTTTGCTTTTTAGGCACCCAGATACGGCCATCATTACGTAATGATTCAGACATCAACGTTAACTTAGACTGATGGTCGCCGGATACCGGGATACAGGTCGGGTGGATTTGTGTAAAACACGGGTTGCTGAAATAAGCACCTTGTTTATGTGCCTTCCATGCAGCCGTTACGTTACTACCCATTGCATTTGTACTTAAGTAGAATACGTTACCGTAACCACCGGAGCAGATTAAAACCGCATGACCAAAATGACGCTCTAATTTACCTGTAACCAGGTTACGAACGATAACACCACGCGCTTTGCCATCGATTTTTACAATCTCAAGCATCTCGTGGCGGTTGTATTGCTTCACAGTACCTAAAGCCACCTGGCGTTCAAGCGCACTGTAGGCACCCAATAATAATTGTTGCCCTGTTTGACCGGCAGCGTAAAAAGTACGTTGTACCTGGGTACCGCCAAAAGAACGGTTGCTCAGCATACCACCATACTCACGGGCAAAAGGAACACCCTGTGCCACGCACTGGTCAATAATATTTGCAGACACTTCTGCTAAACGGTGAACGTTTGCTTCACGTGCACGATAGTCACCACCTTTAATGGTATCGTAGAATAAACGGAAAACAGAGTCACCATCATTCTGATAGTTCTTAGCCGCATTGATACCCCCTTGCGCAGCAATAGAGTGCGCACGGCGCGGAGAATCCTGAAAACAAAAAACCTTTACTTTATAACCTAACTCACCTAAGGCAGCAGCTGCAGAAGCACCCGCCAAACCTGTACCTATAACTATTACTTCTAATTTACGCTTATTAGCCGGATTTACCAGTTTACAATGGTCCTTGTAATCTTGCCATTTTTCAGACATTGGACCAGCAGGAATTTTTGCGTTTGTCATATATTCTAAAATCTTGACTTTGAGTCACCCTCAAAATCGTCGTTTTGAAATTTAATAATTGAAATTCAGATATTTAATTATATGGATTATTAAGAAATCCAACCAAAAAATATGCTGAGAGGCATCATGATAAATGCTAAAATAACAACCACGGTATAGCCATAACCTAAACTGGTAAGCAATTGGTTGTATTTCTTATTATGTACACCCAGGCTGCGGAATGCACTCTGAAAACCATGAAAAAGGTGGTAAGCCAGCGCTATACAACCTACTATGTATATAATAACAGCTAAAATATTATCCTGGAACCTGTTTATCATCAAACGATACATATCGTGGTAAGCAGTAGTGTCACCATCATAGAACTTAGGTGTCTCAAGCCCTGCATGTGTAATACGGCTGGGAATAAAGAAATCTGATAAGTGAATTGCCAGGAAAATTAAAATAAGAGAACCTAACAACGCCATGCTGCGGCTGTACCATTTACTGCCACGGTTGCCTAACTGAACATTGTATCCGATGCTACGTTTAGCTTTGTTGGTTGCTGCCAGCATATACCCTTGTACAATGTGTAAAATAATACCAATAAATAACCCAATTTCCAATGTACGGGTTATAACAGTAGAACCCATAAAGTGAGCGGCTTTATTAAACATTTGGCCATCATCGTTAGCCCAGATACAAGCATTTAAACCCGCGTGTACCAAAAGAAACGCTACCAAACTAATGCCTGTAAGCCCCATCACCACTTTTTTACCTACCGAAGAAATGAAAAGCTGTTTCCAAGTCATAGAATCGTCATATTTTTAGTCTGCGCAAAGGTACAAGCATAATTGTTTGCTACCCTAATTTATTTTATTTAATACGCAATCGTTTGTTATTTATTAATTTTTTGGAAATTTTATAACGTTTTATCAAAATATCTATAAATATATTAAATAAGCAACCGCAATTCATCTAAAAATAATCATTTATTAAATTCCCAAATTCGTAAATATTTTTACAGGTTGCGTGTTCAGAAGATTTTTATCGATGGTTGAACATTGACATTTTTTAAAGTTTAACATTTATAAAACAGCACTCCAGTCCCGGCTGTTTTTTATTATGGGCTGTCGGTATTTTCTCATAATCAGCGGCATTTCGGGCTACTTTGGGCTCGCTGGCGCTCGGTACTCGTGCCTCGTACCAGGCCCGCCGTATCCCGCAGCCCTTCAACCGTAGAATACCTGTTCGGCAATTATCAATAACCGTCAAATAACAGGCGTTTTTCAATAAGGAAATTAAGCTAACCCTCCGTGAATTTATTCTGGTCTCAGAAGTTGTTCATGAATGGCAGGTCACAAAATAGAAATAGCAAGAAGCATTAATTCTCCTTGCTGTTTTATCATTCAAATTATTATAAAGCCTATCTGCTGTAGTTAGGAGCTTCTTTTGTTATTTCAATATTATGCGCATGGCTTTCGCGCATGCCTGCATTAGTGATCCTGATAAACTGGGCGTCATCCTGTAAGGCTTTAATGGTTCCTGCACCGCAGTAACCCATACCTGCCCTTAACCCGCCGGTATATTGGTGAACAGTCTCACTAACCTGGCCCTTATAAGCCACACGGCCTTCAATACCCTCCGGAACCAGTTTTTTCACACCAGCTTTACTATCCTGGAAATAACGGTCACCGCTACCTTTCTGCATAGCACCAATACTGCCCATACCCCGGTATTGTTTAAATTTGCGGCCTTCATATATAATAGTTTCTCCCGGGCTCTCCTCAGTTCCGGCAAACACACTTCCCATCATTACAGAGCTGGCACCGGCGGCAATAGCTTTCACCATATCACCTGTATAACGGATACCACCGTCAGCAATAACCGGTATGTTCAATGGTTTTAAAGCACTCACCGCTTCCATAATAGCTGTAATTTGCGGAACACCCGCCCCGGCCACTATACGCGTTGTACAAATACTACCAGGTCCAATGCCCACTTTCACACAGTCAGCGCCCGCTTCAGCCAATGCTTTAGCACCCGCCGCCGTTGCAACGTTACCCGCAATCACCTGCAAATCTTTAAAGTTTGATTTCAGTTTTTTAACAGACTGCAATACCCCTTCACTATGGCCATGAGCACTGTCCAGTGTAACCACATCAACCCCTATCTTGACAAGTGCTTCAGCTCTTTCCAGCATATCACCGGTAATACCCAGTGCCGCACCAACCAGTAACCGGCCGAAACCATCTTTATTGGCATTCGGGTAATATTGTACTTTCTGAATATCCCTGTAGGTAATCAGTCCAACCAATGTGCCATCTTTTTTTACCACAGGTAATTTCTCTACCTTTTCCGTGCTGAGTATTTCCCTGGCAGTAACAAGGCTGGTACCCTCAGGGGCAGTTACTAAGTTGCTACTGGTCATCACATTTTTAACCAGTTTACTTTTATCATCTTCAAAACGCAGATCACGGTTGGTAAGAATACCCGTCAGCTTACCGTTGGCATCTACAATAGGAATACCGCCTATTTTATTTTCGCTCATCAGTAACAAAGCATCCCCAATAGTAGCATTCTCCGATAAGGTAATCGGGTCCAGGATCAAACCACTTTCACTCCTTTTTACTTTGCGCACATGCTCTACCTGCTCATCAATGCTCATGTTCTTATGTAAAATACCAATACCGCCTTCACGCGCCAGCGCAATAGCCAACTGCCATTCTGTAACAGTGTCCATAGCCGCACTTAATAACGGGATATTTAATTTTATAGACTGAGTAAGCTGGGTGGAGATATCTACTTCTTTAGGAAGTACATTACTATAAGCGGGCACAAGTAAAACATCATCGAATGTTAGCCCTTCGCCAAAAAACTTGTTTGATGGAAAATTTTCAGTAGAATTTTTGATTGCCATGTGCAAAATTAGGAGAAAAGTATAAAAATCAAAAATTCCTTTAAAAGACAATAATTTATTAACAAATAGATCTAAAATGTAAACTATAATATTTGCATTATTTATGTATACTGAATAAAAATATGTATAAATTTTATTGCAATATTAACAAATTGTGATATTTTCATATTTGGTAAGAATAAAGTCGGAGAAAAATTATTTTCGCTTTTTAAACAACATTAACAACTTGTACTAGCCCTTAACTATAGTGCAGGTATTCTTTTATCTCTTTTTAAAAATTAGAATATGAACCATTTTTACTCGATTATTAAAAATAGTTTGCTAAGCAGGCGGCTTTCTATTTTGTTTTTAAGTCTGCTATTGGTATCTGGTGTAGCTGCACAGATCGATATTACTGTTGGAGGTGCAGCAGTAACTCAGAATTTTAATGGAATGACTAATACGACACTTCCTGCCAACTGGAAAGTTGCAACAAATTCCAATTACAGGACTGTTGATGATTTTCCAACTAGCGGTGGTACATCTGTTGGAGGCGGTCTCGTTAATACTAATATTACTACCTCTGCAGCTGCTAATTCATATAGAGTTGGACCATCTACATCAAATATTTCCATTGGTGGCTTGACCTCTAGCGGAGGAATAAAAAGTGCTAATTTTTATGTTAGTCTGAAAAATAACGCTGCGACTGCAATTGGAAAATTTAAGATATCCTTCGATGTTAACAAATTTAGAACAGGGAGCAATTCAAGTGGTTATACAATACAACTTTATTATTCTCTAAATGGAACTTCATGGACTAATGCAGGATCGGATTTTAAAGCTACATTCTCACCTGATGCTTCTACTACAGCAAATAGTAATGCTTCTATATTGGCAACTACTCAAATTGTAGATAAGGAATTAGAATTAAGTTCATCAATTGCTCAAAACGCATTTATTTATTTTGCGTGGAATTATTCAGTAACAGCTGGAGGAACAGATGCAGGAGGTAATGCTCAGTTATTGGCTTTGGATAATGTTTCACTTACTGCTTTAGCAGCTTGTACTACACCGGCAACACCATCAGGCTCTATAACACCATTGGCGAACCCTGCATGTGGTAGTACAACTTTGCATTACAGTGGCTCCGAATCAAATACATTTTGGCAAACAAGTGCAACCGGTACTTCAACCACTAATAATGTAACCACAGATTATACTTTAAGCAGTTCAGGTACCATGTATGTAAGAACTCAGAGTGGCGCTTGTTGGAGTACAGCAGTCGCTTCAAGCGCGGTTACAATCAATACAGCACCCGTTATTACTACTAATCCTGCAAATAAAACTATTATCGGAACAACTAACACCAGTTTCAGTGTTGCCAATAGTGGGAATGCACAATCCTATACCTGGGAAGTGAATACCGGAAGCGGATGGACAAGTATTACTGACGGAGGTGTGTATTCTACCTCAAATTCAGCCACGCTAAACTTAACAAATGTACCGTTCAGTTATAATGGATATAAGTACCGGGCAACTGCAAATGGCATTGCACCGTGTGGTAATAGTGCAGTTTCGGCAGAAGCGTTATTAACAGTAACAGATCCAAGCACTCAGGCGGTAACTACTAATGCAGCTACAAATATAGTTAATACAACAGCTACTTTAAATGGTAATGCCACACAAGTTGCAATTTCACCTGCTACCAGCGAGAGAGGGTTTGTTTACTCCATTACATCCGTGAATGCCAATCCTTTGGTTGGCGGATCAGGAGTGCAGAAGGTTAATGATGGGGTAACAGGGGTAACTGCTGTACCATACAGTATAAATGTAAATGCATTGCAGCCAAATACACAGTATACTGTTAAAGCCTATCTGTATAATGGATCTTATGTATATGGTGCTGCTCAAACATTTACAACATTAGCTACAGCTTCACATATTGAATTTAACCCGGCGCCGCCATCCAGTGGTAATGTTGGTCAGAATTTAACTTCATTCAGCGTAAGAGCTTTGCGTCCCGATAATAGTGTAGATGCGGAATATACTGGTGCTGTAACAATCACTAAAACTTCAGGTGCCGGCAATATAAGTGGCTCTTTAGTAGTGAATGCAGTTGCAGGTATTGCCACATTCAGCAATATCCAGTTCGATGCAGTGGGAACATACACAATAGGTGCAAATTCAGGAAGTTTCACAAATCTTACTAGTGGGAACATTGTTCTAACATTACAAAACAATAATTTAATAGAATTTGCTGGAGCATCTGGATGTACAAGTGGGTCATCAGGTACCTGGCAGACACCTGCTAACTGGTGTGGTGGTAGTATTCCACAAGCGAATGATGTCGCATTATTTACTGGTAAAGGAACGAATGCTGTTATTGGCTTCAATATGAATTTACCTGCTTCAGGAACAACTACTATTGCTGGTATCTATATTAATAGTACCGCTTCAACAGATAAGAGAATTTGGAACAGTAGTACAACAGTTGCCGGTTCTATCACTGTAAAAGGAGCAATTATAGATGGGATTACTAATGTTGTTATAAATAATAGTGGAACGGCTACATTCGAAATAGCAAATGGATCTGCAAGAACCCTGGGCTTAGTGCTGGATAATACCAATAATAATAATATTGTAATTAACGGTAGTGGTAATTTATTGATTTCCACATTTATAGCAGGTGCTGTGCCATTAACCAAAATCGGTACTGGTACAGGTGTACTAGAATTATCCGGTGCCAATACCTATACAGGTTTAACCACTGTTACTGAAGGTACATTACAGTTAAACAGAACAGGTGGGACTACTTTACCGGTCACCAACAGCGTACTGATCAATGGTGGTAAACTATTGGTAAGTACCAACCAAACGTTAAGCAATCTGACACTTACAAGTGGCCAGTTAGAAATAGCTTCTGGCGTTACATTAACAATCAACGGCGACTTCAGGTATGTTGCAGGCACCATTACAGGCGCAGGTAGCCTTGTTTATGGCAACAGTTCTAAACTGGTTTATGAGAATACAGCCAGCCACACCATCGCAAATGAGTGGAATGCTTCTACAAAAGAAGTTGATTTGAACACAACTTCAGATTTGTTGGCAGCAGGCAATTTAGTAGCCACTAAATTAAGTCTCACTTCAGGTAAATTAACGCTTGGCGCTAACAACCTGACAGTTGACCAGGTAGAAGGTGGTTCTGAAACCAGTTTCATCATTACAAATGGAACAGGTACACTTACAGTTAAAAATGTAGGCGCAACAGCCGTTAAATTCCCGGTAGGCATCAGTGCTTCAAGTTACTCACCGGCATTGATCAGCAATACCAATACAAACGACTTTACTGTAAAAGTAAGGACCATGACAGATATTTATGGTAGCAACCCAAGCTGGTCTTATACTAATTTCTTAAATAAAGTATGGGATATTACACCATCAGGTACAGGCGCAAGCGCAAATATCACTTTATATTGGGATGTAGATAATGTAGCCACTGAAGAAGGTGAAAACTTCCGTGAAAATACAGAAATGTTGAGAAAAGTAATGATTCATTACACCGGAACCAATTGGGAAGAATATGTTGCATCCACTTACACATCTGCAGCAGGTTTAAATTCAGTTAGTTTTGGGGCCATTACAGCTTTCTCTCCGTTCGGAGCAGCTTTAGAAGGAACAAATCTTAGCGTATTACCGGTAAATATCAAATCCTTTGCTGGCAATAAATTATCACAAAGCAACGTGTTAAACTGGGAATTAGCAACTGAAACGAATATTAGCAAATACATCGTTGAACGCAGCTTTAACGGTATTCAATACGCAGTAATTGGTACCGTAAACTATAACGCATCAAATGCAGGTAAATATAGTTTTGAAGATGCAGGTGTAAACAGCATTGCTTACTATCGTTTGAGAATTCAGAATAATGACGGTACTTTCTCATATTCAAAAATTATAATGCTGAACAGAGCAGAAGTAAGCAAACTGACATTGACACCAAACCCTGTTATGAACAATGTATTTGTAACTTTTGGAAAATTAAATGCCAAAGCGCAATTATTTGTTACAACGCTTAACGGTAGCATTGTAAAACAAGTAGCCCTGGCAGAAAATAGCGTTCAGGCTACAATTGATGCAACAGCATTACCAGCCGGAACTTATATTATTACCATCAAAGAAGGTAATACAGTTCAAACTAAAAAGTTTATAAAACTATAATGCCGGTTAATTGATAACTTTCCATGGGGGGTGTCCGATTTTGGACACCCCCTTTTCATTATAGCCAATTTTATTACATAAAGTCTATTAAATAATTGATCTGCCTGTATAGCTTTATTTTAATCTGAGCCATCGGTCTCAACAACGTAATTTTTATTGATATAATTCAGGATGGAATATCTATAAGGTGAAACTATATGGTTAACTGTTTTTTGATCATCAATTCATCATCTCATTGTCAACCTGAGCCCAGCGAAGAATCTCCTTGCAATTTCTAAATAGTAATAGCATGGAGATTTTGCCCCCGGATTTGTGTAGTACATATATTTCCCTAGTCAAAATGACTGTAGTATGAAATATTTTTTGAAGTGGACCCATACCAGTTTTAAATATCCCTCCGCAATCAATTAGTACATTAAAACAATCATTATTGACTATTATTTCTAATAATAAATTAGTGTATATTTGACAATTAATGATTAGTCAATAATTCCGGCTTTTAATGACTACTTAATATAAAAGATTGCTGAATACGATGCCATATATGCTGTGTCATATTTATTATGCATTGTAGCCGTTTTTCAATGATTTTATATTAAACATCGGAACTATTGAAAGCATTTCGTTCCATAGATATTCCACAGCCGACGGGCTGCCGGATGTGTGGGCGGCAAGGAACGAAGCCGGTGCGACGAAGGAGCACGGAACCCCTGAACAGCCGGAACAAATGTAAAATAGAATGACGTGGCGGATAGCCCCAAATGAATAAATAAGTTTAATTAATTAAATATTGAGAGTGAAACAGCTTATTATAAAAACAATATTGGCACTGGGATTAGTGGTGAATGTGGCTTATGCGCAGCTTTCTGTTAAGAATCTGCGGGTGGAAATGCTGAATAACCCGGAAGGGATAGATGTGGTAAATCCAAGACTGAGCTGGCAATCGGCCTCTCAAACACGCGGTGATTTTCAGAAATCCTATCGTGTTATTGTGGCGTCAACACAGGAAAAGCTCGATAAGAACATAGGAGACTTATGGGATACGGAAACAATCAACAGCAGCCAGTCGATTCATGTATATTATGCAGGCAAACCGCTTAAAGGCAAAACGAATGCATATTGGAAAGTGCAGGTAACTTCTTATTCAGGACAAACTTCATGGTCTGCAACAGGTACGTGGAGCATGGGTATTTTGCATTATGTAGATTGGAAAGGTCGTTGGATAGGGCTCGATGAATTAATGCCATGGGATATCCAGGCATTGCATGCACGCCTCAGCGCCCGTTATTTCAGAAAAGAGTTCGAGGCAAAGAAAACTATTAAACAAGCCAAAGCCTATATCATGGGGCTCGGTTTATACGAGTTACATATCAATGGTGAAAAAGTAGGCAATCATGTTTTAGCACCATCACCAACAGATTACGATGAAAATGTAAAATACAATACGTTTGACGTAACCAGGCAATTGCAAAATGGTAAAAACGCGGTAGGTATAGTGTTAGGCAACGGCCGTTTCTATGCCATGCGCCAGGTAGCAAAGCCATATAAAGTCAAAACTTTTGGCTTCCCCAAAGCATTACTCAATATTGAGATCCTATATACGGATGGTAGCAAAGAAGTAATAGCGACCGATGATAGCTGGAAAGTAACAGCTGATGGACCCATACGTGCCAATAACGAATACGATGGTGAAGAGTATGACGCCACAAAAGAACTGACCGGATGGAATAAAATCGGCTATAATGATGCCACCTGGAGAAAACCCGAGCAGGTACAAAATGCCAACGGCAATTACGAAGCACAGATGAACGAGCCAATGGTAATAAAAGACTCTGTGTTTGTAAAAACAATAACCAGGCTTCGCGGCGATACATTTATACTGGATATGGGCCAGAACATGGTAGGCTGGCTACAGTTAAAACAACTGAAAGGCACTCGGGGGCAAACTGTAAAACTACGCTTTGCAGAAACCCTGCAAAAAGACGGCAGCCTGTACACGGCCAACTTACGCGACGCACATGTAACAGATTTATACACACTAAAAGGCGATGCCAATGGCGAGCAGTGGGAGCCTTCATTTATTTACCACGGGTTCAGGTATGTGGAAATCACCAACTTCCCGGGTACACCCGTAAAAGAACAGTTTGTAGGAAAAGTAGTGTATGACGATTTAGACAATATAGGATCAGTAGCTACAAGCAACAACACACTTAACCGCATCTTTAAAAATGCCTGGTGGGGAATTAGCGGTAACTATAAAGGCATGCCGGTAGATTGTCCGCAACGCAACGAACGCCAGCCATGGCTGGGCGACAGGACAATTGGCGCTTACGGGGAAAGCTTCCTGTTTGATAATGCTAAATTATATGCCAAATGGATAGACGATATCGGTTATGCACAACGTGCCGACGGCAGCATACCCGATGTGGCTCCGATATTCTGGCGGTATTTTGGCGATAATGTCACATGGCCCGGCACCTATATTACCGTAACCGATATGCTGTATCGCCAGTTTGGAGATACAAAAACGCTAACGGCACATTATCCGAAAATGAAACTCTGGATGAATTACATGCATGGCAAATACCTGAACAATGAAGGGTTAATAACAAAAGATAAATATGGCGACTGGTGTGTGCCACCTGAAAGCCTCGAAATGATCCATTCCCAGGACCCGAAACGTAAAACCGATGGCATGCTCATTGCATCCGGCAATTTTTGCCACATGCTGAACCTGATGAGCGATTTTGCCAAAGTGCTGGGTTACGAGAATGATATTAAAGACTTTCAACAAAAACGCGATGCTATAAAAACAGCATTCAACAAACGGTTCTACAATGCAGAAAAAGGGTACTATGATAACAATACAGTAACCGCAAATATCCTTCCGTTGATGTTTGGTTTGGTAGAGGAGGAAAATAAAAGCACATTAATGCTGAATGTTGCAGATAAAATATTGAATGAAAATAAAGGACATATCAGCACCGGCGTGATCGGTACCCAATGGTTAATGCGCAGTTTATCGCAAAACGGCTACGAAAATATAGCCTATAAAATAGCGTCCAACACCACTTACCCAAGCTGGGGATATATGGCAGAAAATGGCGCCACTACAATCTGGGAATTATGGAATGGCAACACCGCCGATCCAAAAATGAACTCCGGTAATCATGTGATGCTCCTGGGAGATTTACTGATCTGGTACTTCGAGCACCTGGCAGGTATTAAAAATGACGAATCCGGAGTCGCTTTCAAAAAAATAACCATGAAACCAACCTTTACAGAAGGTTTGGAAACCACTTCCGGAAATTACAAATCACCCTATGGCGAAATAAAAAGTGCCTGGTTAAACCAGAAGAAATTGTTTACCTGGGACATTACGGTGCCATTTAACAGCGAAGCAACAGTGTACCTGCCAACAACCAATATAAAAGCCATTAAAGAAGGTAAGAAGCCATTGGTAGAAAACAACGGCTACAAAATTATAGGCAAAGCAAACGGGCAGACAATTCTAAGTGTAGGCAGCGGAACCTATTCATTCACCATTTCTAAATAAACCACTATATGAAAAAACTAGCCATCGTATTAGTTTTCTCTGGTGCTTGTAGCATGCACGCGATAGCACAAAAAGAAGGCAGCATAAAAATTAATGACACGCTCTACGCAGATGCAGATGTGGTAAAAAAAGCAACAGAATGGAGCGAGAGCCTCGCATTGAATAATGAAACCAAACAGAAAGCTGTCTTTGCCACTATTGCCACACATGTTCAAACCGTAAAAAACTGGCATAACGAACATCCTTATACCACCGTACCTGCAGGCATTAATCCCGCTACCGGTCAAAAATTAAGCAACCAGGACAGGCAGGTAATTGCTACCAGCGCCATGCCCGCAACAGTGCATGAAAACCTCATGAAAGGATTGAGGGCAGAACTGCCGGATAGCCTCGTAGAGAAAGTCTTGGACAAATATACCATTGGCAAAGTCGCATTTACCCTGCAAGGTTATAAAGCCATTGTACCGGACCTGACCGCCAAAGAAGAAGAAGTGATCCTGGGACATTTAAAGCAGGCACGCGAACAAGCCATCGATTTTAAAAACATGAAAGAAATTTCAGCCATTTTTGAGATCTATAAAACCAAGTGCGAGCAGTATCTCAACTCAAACGGAAGAAACTGGCGGCAATTGTTCAGCGATTACGTAAAACAACGCAATGCTGAAAAAGCCGCAGAAAAAGCTAAAAAAGAACAAACAAAAACACCATAAAGAAGAATCGCAATTCATGAAGAAATTATTATTGGCACTCACATTTATCACCAGTGTGTTTGTAGTGGATGCACAAAAAGCCGCCTGGAAATCAGGTATCCTCGTAGATGATTTTATTTACGATACCGCCGCATTTCCTCAATGTCATAGCGCCACAATAGAGGAAACGCCACAGGGAATGGTAGCTGCATTCTTCGGAGGCACCCGTGAAGGGCACCCTGACGTGGAAATTTATCTCTCACATTATAAAAAAGGCATTTGGAGCAAACCAAAATCCGTTGCAAACGGTATCTTAAACGATACCCTGCGTAAAGCCTGTTACAATCCCGTATTGTTCCAGGTCGAAAACGGGCCCTTGTTGTTGTTCTATAAAATCGGTAACAGGGTTTCCGATTGGAAAGGGTATATGAAACGCAGTACAGACGGCGGTTATACCTGGGGACCACAGGAAAGCCTGCCGGAAGGCTATTTAGGACCTATCAAAAATAAACCGTTCATGATAGACGGTGAATTGTATTGCCCGAGCAGTACCGAAGTCGGCGGCTGGAAATTCCATTTCGAAATTACACCCGACTTAGGTAAAACCTGGCGTAAGATCGGCCCCCTGAATGATGGCCAGGATATTAAGTGCATTCAGCCATCCATCCTGTTTCACAAAAAAGGCGTATTACAGGTACTTGGCCGCACCCGTAACAGGCAAATAGCGCAGGCCTGGAGCTATGATAACGGCAAGACCTGGGGACCGGTAACACTTACCAATATGCCCAATAATAACTCCGGTACAGATGCGGTAACCCTGAAAGATGGCCGCCACTTATTAGTGTACAACCATGTAAGAGTACCGGATTCCATTCCGAATCCCAAAGGCCCGCGCACACCGCTAAACCTGGCCATATCAAAAGACGGTAAAAACTGGGAAGCCGCGTTAGTATTAGAGAATTCGCCGATCAGCCAGTATTCTTACCCAACCATTATGCAGGCCAAAGACGGTAAAGTACATATTGTTTATACATGGCGCAGGTTATCGGTTAAGCATGTAATTATAGATGTCAACCAGCTTAAAACCAAAAAAATTAAAAACGGCCAATGGCCGGGTGGTAACAATGTTGTAGGCGAAGTAACATTAGATCCATAGAGGCAAATAACCATTCGCTCAAAAACAGTTTTATTTGGGCGTGCCCTTTGCCGCCGTCTTCTATTTGTTATTCTATACCGGTTGGTATATTTTGCGGATGGTCCGGCAAAGGGCCGGGCTATCCGCAGTACTCCTCGGCGGCATCTCGGTGTTACCAGCTACGCAATTCAATCACTCCTATGCCGCCTGCGGGGTACTTTGCTACTATCCCTCACGCATTTATAGTCTTTAAATATTAACAATGCAACCATATCAAACATTACAGATACATTTTCCCGGTAAGCTGGTTTTCGGAAAAAACTTACTGCCGCAAATAGCTGATGAAGTATTAGCCAGTCAGCCAAAATCTGTGTTCCTCGCAACGATCGAACCGTTATTGCCAGCACTCAATCCTTTTGTAGAAAGTTTAAAAGAAAAAGGAATTCATGTCATCATTGATACAAGTATCATACAGGAACCGTCATTTTCTGATTTTGAAAAAGTAATGGCAAGCGTTACCCCATATAACCCCGAAGTCGTTTTGGGTATCGGTGGAGGCAGCGTTTTGGATGTCGCCAAGCTCGTAGCAGCACAATTAGAAAATGAACAGTCATTGCAGGAATATGTAGGTATCGGTTTGCTAAAAGGCAGGAAGAAAACATTAATATGCGTACCTACAACAGCTGGTACCGGCAGTGAAGTCTCCCCGAATGCCATATTGGTCGATGACAGCGATCAGCAAAAAAAAGGCATCATCAGTAAATATTTGGTACCGGACGCCGTCTATGTAGATCCATTGTTATCATTAAGCGTACCGGCCTCTATTACAGCAGCAACAGGCATCGATGCGTTAACACATTGCATGGAAGCCTATACCAATAAATTTGCCACACCGTTCATCGATATGTATGCCTTGGAAGGCATGCGTTTAATAGCCAATCATTTACCAGGTGCAGTCAATGATGGCAATAATGAAATAGCCAGGACAGAAGTTGCAATGGGCAGTTTGTTAGGCGGTTTTTGTTTAGGGCCGGTAAATACAGCAGGGGTGCATGCTTTAAGTTATCCCTTAGGTAGTTTGTATCATTTACCCCATGGATTAAGTAACGCATTATTATTGCCCGCTGTAATGGCTTATAATATTCCTGCGGCAGTAGATAAATATGCAAAAGTAGCCATCGCTTTAGGCGCAGAATGGCAGGATACACCGGAAGCGACTGCCTGGGCCGGTGTAGAGAAAATTAAAGAAATAATGACAGCCTGCGGTATGCCTGCCGGTTTAAAAGCCATTGGTGTGGATGCAGCAACGATTCCTCAAATGGCCAGAGATGCCATGAAAATTCAACGTTTATTAAAAAATAATCCAAGGCCGATAGAAGAAGCAGATGCTGTGCAGATATTTGAAGCGGCAATGTAATTGCCATAGAGGTAGAGGCATCTATGAAGCGTTTTTTCTCTGATACTTCAGGCCGAAGACTAACTGTATATCAATAAGCAAACTGACAGGGTATTTATAAATGTCTTAAACCTTTATAAATACCCTGTCAGTTAACAGCCTATTTTCTCTTTTTTTCAATGAATGCAAATGAATACTCCAATCCAAATGCAACAATAAAAACAGAAATAGTCATCTCAATGAAGTCCGGGAACGTAATATTAGATGTCATGAAGAATTTATACTCTAATATCCATAGTGAATAACCTAGTATTACGGTAAACCAGAAGAGTTTTGTTTTTAAAAATTTCATTTGAAAGCGTTTAATTAGAAACCTAATATTTTTCTGATGCCGGATGTAAGTGATCCTGTTGCACCACTAAATGCAGAACCTAGTATAGCACCACTAATAGCTCCGGCTGCGGTGCCAATACCGGGAATTCCTGAACCCCATATGCCCCCTCTGATACCTCCGGTAATGCCTCCTACCACCATGCCTCTGACATCCGATGTTACAGGATTGGCTTTGTAAAAAGTGATTGTCGTTGGTGGTGCTGTAATATTGAATTCGGATTTAATTTCATTTTGATAAGGTAATACAATATTTCTTAAGGTGTTTTCATTTTTAGCCCAATATCGGAGTGAATATTTTGTAAGTATGCAAGCACCTATAAAGACTTCTTTTTCTAATTCATTAGATAGTAAATTATCATAAGTTAAAATTAAATTATCTAAACGGTTAAAAATGTTAATGCTGTCTGAATAATTACTGCAATCTTCAAGTACATCATCTAAATCAGAAATACTGTTTAGAAAAACATTAGTTAAATTAGTTGTTGCATTATTTTGATACAACATGTCAAAAGTAGAGCTATACGTAATCATGTCCATATAATCAGGCATATTGTCATCTAGCAGCTCCCTGATCTCTTCTGTAGAAAATACACTATCAACCATCACTTCTAACTCCTCTGAAGCAATATCTAATGATAGTTCCCTGATGGGATCTGTATTTTCATTATTGTTAGTAATGTTGAAGTTTAAACCACTTGTTTCCTGGATATTTTTTTGTAGTGCTAATTTGTTTTTAAGATTAATAAATCCTCTTTCTAAAAATTGATTATGCGCTTCACCAAAGGAAGAATAAACAGTAATTGTTTTTAATGCTTTAACAGATAGTTTTTTTGTTTTTCCTTCGGATTCTGAGTTAGAATCTTTTTTATTACAAGAAAGAATTGTAATAAAAAGTAAAAGGTACAGTAAAGGGCTTTTTAACATGTTTAAGGGAATTTGTGTTATTTGTCATGTCTTTCGCCGTTGACAAAATGTTCAGCGTCCGCATTTTCAGTGTTTAGGATGGCACTTTTTATTTGTTTCTTAGTTAAATAGTACGTAGTACCGGTTATCGGTTGCTCATAGGTTATGCAAAGAGATATCTTGAGCTACATTACTATTGTCTGTAAGTTATCGAAGCAATAATGCATAGAATGTGTGCGATAATTAATTATGGATATTAGTGTTTATAACAAATTTATATACTGAATAGCAGTAATGTCAAGCTAAAAGTGACAAATTTTAAAATTTAAGTAGTTTCCGAAACAGATAAGAGTCGGATGAGGGTGTATCAAAAGGTTTTTGAAGGCTCTGAGAATCGCGTATTCGATTTCACACTCCATCACCTTGCCCAATAAAACGAGGGTGTCTCGGACTTTTGAGATACCCTCGTTTCATTCAGTTTTTTTCGTATGTACTTCTGACGGGATGATTAATTTGTTAAATAAAAATGTTAACCGTTTTGTTGCAAAGCGGCTGATTCAGTTATTTTATGGGATGTAGCCGAACATGAACATTTTATGAATGCATAATTTAGTCAGTTAACCATTATCAATAAAATAAATTAGTGTAATTATGACAATTAATATAAAAACTGTTTATTTTTATTGCTTAAACGATTACTTTTAGAGTGAATGATTGCTGTGCTAAAATTCTCCGGGTAATTAAACCGCTGGTCGGGGAGTATATCAGTCGGTAAGCTTTATAGAGAATAGCCAGGTAAAAAATAAAAGGAAATGATGTGCCTATGAAAAAGAAATATGAAGGCGTAATAGTGCCCACTGTTACACCATTAAATCCGGATTTGACCATTGATAAATTATCGTTGGGAAGAATGTTTGTGAATTTTGAACAGCATGGTGTCATTCCATTTATATTGGGAACAACAGGTGAAGTAGCAAGTATCCCCTTCAATGATAAAGCTTACATGATAGCTGTGGCGGGCGAACTGAAGAACCATTTGCCACTGTACGTAGGTATTTCTTCCAATAATGAATATGAATCCATAGCGTTGGCCAAACTGGCAGCGGAAGCCGGTGCAGTAGCTGTAGTAGCAACCTTGCCGTCTTACTATGCATTAACCGAATATGAGATGTCAGCATATTTTATACGCCTGGCCGATGCAAGCCCTTTACCGGTCATTATATACAATATTCCTGCAACCACACATGTTTCCATTCCATTGGAAGTCGTGGATAAGCTCAGTTATCATGAGAACATAGTGGGGTTAAAGGATTCCGAGCGCAGTGAAGAGCGTTTAAGAAAATCGCTGGAATTATGGCGGGACAGGGAAGATTTTAGTCATTTTGTAGGCTGGGCAGCAAAGAGCGCAGAAGCATTATTACTAGGTACAAATGGTATTATCCCAAGTACAGGGAACCTGTACCCGAAATTATATGCTGATCTCTGGAATGCCGCATTGGCCGGTAAGACAGAAGAAGCGCTGGCATTACAGAAAGTATCCGATGAGTTAGGCGCCATTTACCAGGCAAACAAAACATTGGGACAATCATTATGGGCACTAAAAGTACTGATGCAAACAGAAGAACTATGTTTGCCGGTAGTAATGCCACCCGTACTGGCATTGGAAGAGGAAGAAACAACCCGCCTGACACAAACATTAAACAACTATTTAGAACACACAACTATTACATTAAAATAATGACTATGCAAGCATTACCAGTTATTGGCATCACCATGGGCGACCCGGCAAGTATAGGGCCGGAGATCGCAATAAAAGCATTGTTGGAACAAGAGATTTACAACCAGTGTAAGCCCCTGCTGGTAGGCGATGCCGCCGTATTTCAGCATATTATAGATCAATTACAGTTACCGGCAACCATTAATGTAATTAAGCATGTAAGCGAAGCGAAGTTCACTTTAGGAAAGATTGACGTGTACGATTTAGGCATGACAAATATAGCAGATCTGAAATTTGGAGAGATCAGCGCAGAATGCGGTGAAGCCTCTTTCCAGGCCGTTAAAAAAGTAATTGAATTAGCATTGGATGGCCAGTTGGATGCTACGGTAACAGGACCGATCAACAAGAAATCCATCAATGAGGCCGGGCATCACTATGCAGGACATACCGAAATATACGCACACTATACCAACACAAAAAAATACGCGATGTTGCTGGTGGAAGATAAAATGAAAGTGATCCATGTAAGCACACATGTATCGCTGCGCCAGGCTTGTGATAATGTAAAGAAGGAACGGATTGTGCAGGTAACGGAATTGTTGCGTAACGGCATGATACAATTAGGAGAAACGAATTTGAAAATAGGGATCGCCGGGTTAAATCCTCATGCAGGCGACAGTGGATTATTTGGTACCGAAGAAGCAACAGATATACAACCGGCCGTAGATGAATTACTGGCAGCCGGTTATGACGTAGAAGGACCCGTACCACCGGATACAATGTTTGCAAAAGCCGCCACCGGTTATTATGGTGGGGTAGTAGCCATGTATCACGACCAGGGACATATACCGTTTAAGCTGGCCGGCTTTAAATGGAATGCGGAGAAAGGGCAAATGGACAGTGTGAAAGGAGTCAACATCACCATGGGATTACCGATCATCAGGACCTCGGTAGACCACGGTACAGCCTTTGAAATTGCAGGGAAAGGAATAGCCAGCCACGATGCAATGGTGCTGGCCATAGAATCTGCCGTAAAATTGAGCCGGTATAAAAAAGCAAATACCTGGTAATGATAGTAGTGATAGCAGATGATTTTACCGGGGCCGCAGAAATTGCCGGCATTGCCGTTTCAGCCGGGTTTAAAAATGTACAATTAACCACCCAAACTGATTTCAGCAGTATAGAAGCAGATGTATTGGTGGTAAACAGCAATACCCGTAGTATGTCTGAAGAGTCAGCGATACAAATAGCCCGATTGATTGCTGGGCAATTAATCGGGTTGAAACCTGGTTTCCTGTACTTGAAAGTTGATTCGGTTTTAAGAGGGCATGTGGCTGCGGAGTTACAGGTTTATATGCGTACGCTATCATATAAAACGGCAGTGATAATGCCTGCGAACCCGGCTTTAGGGCGCACTATTGAAGACGGCCATTATTATGTAAACGGGCTGTTATTGAACCATACAGCATTTGCACATGATCCCGAATTTCCTAAAAAGTCGGCCAAAGTGACGGATATGCTAGGCAATACCGGATCGCTTAAAATAGCCCGCTCCAATAAATGGGATGGTTGGGAAGATGGCATCTATATACCGGATGCTAAAAACAAAGAAGCGGTGACGACGCTGGCAGTTGTAACAGCCAAAGAACCCTTCTTATTAGCCGGCAGCAGCGACTATTTTTCGGCACTGTTAAATGCAGGTTTTGCTGAACAGATCAATACCGGTACAAAGCAATATGACAATTTAAAACAATTACCTAAATTATTGATCAGCGGCACCACTTACAGGCAATCTGTATCTGCAATAAGCGAATTAAAAAATACAGGTACCCCGGTTTTTTATTTGCAACCTGTTACGGAAATTCAACAAGAAGTGGTAGAAAAGATTCTCCCGGCACTTGTTGCCGCATCGCTTACTATCATTGCCTTTGATCAATATGCTTTAGGCAAAGACCTGGATGCTGCGGTACTAAGAAGTGTGATGGCAAATGTTGTAACAGATATTGTAATGAAAGCAGGTCCACTGGACATATATATAGAAGGAGGTGCTACTGCTGCTGAAATCCTGGAACAATTAGCCTGTAAGAACTTTATGATTGTTAAAAACCTGGCACAAGGCGTGGTGCAGATGCAGGCAATGAATTTACCCGGTTATTATCTTACAGTAAAGCCAGGAAGCTATGCCTGGCATGACGGGTTTATTAAATAGAATTTAAATAGCAATAGTTTTAAATCCCCATCATTTATAAAATTATGAATACAAGGAACAGGGGCCGGAATTCGGGTGATGACTTGTTGTTTGGGAATGCAAATGCCGTTAGCAGGCTGAAAGAAGCGGTGGCGGATATGCATTATTTATTGAGCAGGGGATTTGCAGAGAAAGCATCCGCTGAACTGGTAGGTAATCGTTACAGGCTGCGTGCCAGGCAGATCCAAATGCTTAAAGGCGCTGCAGCATCCCGTGAGCAGCTGGACCTTCGCCTCTCTAAAGCGCTAACTGCCGAAGCGCTTAAAGACAAAATCATTTACATTGATGGCTTTAACCTGGTCATCTTATTAGAAAGTTTATTGTCCGGTGCTTATATTTTCCAGGGATTAGATAAATGTTACAGGGACTTGTCCAGTGTTCATGGCAGTTACAAAAGAGTTAACCAAACGCAGCAATCGATAGAGCTGGTTGCCGGATTCCATAAAAGAGTACAGCCAAAGCAATTGATCTGGATACTGGATAAACCGGTATCCAATAGTGGACGGCTAAAACAGCTGCTTCTTGACTTTGCAGCATCCAATGAACTGGACTGGGAAGTGCATTTAGAATTTAATCCTGATAAATACCTGGTGGAGACCGGTGCAACTGTTATTACATCTGATGCCTGGGTATTGGACCATTGCAAATGGTGGTTTAATATGATAGACTATATGATACTGACAGAGAACCTTGAAGTGAATCTCTTTAGTGTATGGGAGTAGTTGATTTTTTCGCTCCGATCAATATTAGTTGAATAGAATTCCCAATGCTGAATGGCTGCGGCTGGCGTTGGTGGCGCCATAGCGCCAGTGCGACGCAGGAGTACCGAGCGTAGCGGAGCCATAAGCACGCCGGACTAAAGCAGAGAGAAAAATAAAGTACAAAGCCCCTATTTCTTTTTAAAAAATCAGGTGCAGAGACAGATCTTCCACTTTCTGACACTTTCAATGTCAAGCCGCAATTTGAATAGTAAATTGATGCCCAAAAACTACCTGTTTGCCCTCATTTTCTTTTTTTTAATATTTTTTACTACACTTTCTCCCACCATCTTTTTTAGGCCTATTTTGGCATTATGACAGCTTTTTTGCTAATAAAAAATTCAGTTATTAACAGGTTAAATGCAGAACTGGATAAATATCGGGTCTATGTTTGAATATTTTGTACCATTTTTACCCGCTAAATGCGGTTATTCACATTGATTCACACTTATCCACAGTTTATTAACTCTCATATATTTCTGTAATTATTTATAACTATTTACAGTATTGGCTTTCAAAGAATTTTGTAATGTGAATAATTTTAGTTATCCACTTTTTGAAAAAATGTGTGGTAGAAATTGGAGAAAAGTGTTTCTTTGTGGTAATAAATGGTAATTTCTTAATTATACATGGCTAAATTCATAGGAGAATACGACGCTACACTTGATACCAAGGGTAGATTCCTTCTCCCGGCAGGTCTTAAACGACTCATGCCGGAGGGTACAGCTATGTTGGTAATTAATAGAGGAATTGACAGTTGTTTGAATATATACCTGGAAGAAGACTGGAAAGTGATGGAGGAAAAGCTAAGTGCAGTAAATCCTTATGAAAGTCGTGAAAACAGGATGGTAAGAAAGGCATTGATAGCCGGTGCCGTATATGTACAGATAGACAGTGCAGGCCGTATAAACATTCCTGCTAAACTGGCCGCTTATGCCGGCCTGGATAAAGAGATTGTTTTGGCAGGTGATCTGGAAAAAATTGAGATCTGGAATAAAGCCAGGTACGATGAGATCTTTGACATGCTGACTCCGGACGTGGTAACAGAAATGATGTCTCGGGTGTTAGGTGGCAAGCCGCAACAGGGAAATGGAGGTGCACATGAGTAATGTTAATGAAAATTATCATGTGTCGGTGATGTTACAGGAAGCCGTAGATGCGTTAGGTATTAAACCGGATGGCGTATATGCAGATTGTACATTTGGTGGCGGTGGTCATAGCAGGGAAATTTTAAAAAGATTAGGAAATGCCGGCCGCCTGGTAGCATTCGATCAGGATGCTGATGCAGCCGGAAATTTACCTGAAGATAAAAGACTGCTATTCATACCAAATAATTTCAGGTATGCAGAGCGCTTTTTAAGGTTATACGATGTGCCGTTGTTAGACGGATTACTGGCAGACCTCGGTGTTAGCAGCCATCAGTTTGATGAGGCTGACAGAGGGTTCTCTTACCGGTTCGAAGCCGACCTGGACATGAGAATGGACCAGCGCCAGAATAAAACAGCAGCGGATATCCTTAATAACTACGATGCAAAACAATTGCAATCCATATTCAGTGCTTATGGCGAAGTGACCAATTCAAAAACATTGGCAGAAGCAATTGTCAATACCAGGAATGCAAAAATGTTTACTACAATAAGCAGTTTGCTGGAAGTATTGAACCCTTTAAGTAAAGGCAATCCTAACAGGTATTATGCACAGGTATTCCAGGCGTTAAGAATAGAGGTGAACGAGGAATTTGAAGCGTTGAAAGATTTATTGAAACAATTAGTAAGCATTATAAAGCCGGGAGGGCGGATTGTATTTATAACATTTCATTCCATTGAAGACAGGATTGTAAAGCAGTTCTTTAAAGATGGCGGAATGGAAGTAGAAGAAGATCCCCTGTTTGGCAAACGAACGAAAAGCCCGTTTAAGCTAGTAACGAAAAAACCTATAGAAGCCAGTCAGGAAGAGCAACGATTTAATCCCCGATCGCGAAGTGCTAAATTAAGAATAGCCGAAATTTTATAAGAATGTAAGGCTAAGTTGATTTTTGAACTTTTAAACTTTTTGACCATGACAGAACCAAAAAAATCAATTAAAGCGAGACTGGTAGAACGCATAAACAGATGGATGTACGGACAATGGATAGTAAAACATGTCGTGTTTGTCTTCTTCTTATCAATATTAGCAATTGTACATATTGGAAACGGACATTATACCGATAATACCATCAGAAACATTGGAAAAGCACAAACCTTACTAAAACAGCAGCAATACGAATACAAAACGCTGAAAGCTGAATTGCTGTATAAAAGCAGGGAAAGTGAAATAGCCCAGTCTGTAGAAAAGTTCGGACTGAAGAAATTATCAGAACCACCAGTAAATATTGCACAATCGAAATAGAATCTGAAGTAATTAGATGGAGAATAGAAAAGACATATTATTAAGGACCTATTTAGTATTTATAGGGATAGGCATTTTTTGTCTTTTCGTACTAGGTAAAGCCATTATTATTCAAACCAAAGAAGGGAAATACTGGAAAGCAATGTCCGATAGTGCCCATCTGCGTTACGAAATAATAGAATCTGAACGAGGTACCATTTATAGTGAAGATGGCCAGATGCTAAGTACTTCGGTACCCGAATTTGATATTTATGTTGACTTTATGGCTGAAGGCCTAAGAGATAAAAACGGGGCGCTCTTTAAAAAGTATATCGACTCTTTAGCAATAGGATTGTCAGATTTGTTTAATGATAAATCAGCAGCCGATTACAGGAAAGAATTGCTGAATAACTATAAAAGCAAAAAGCGTTACGCACTGCTCAAAAGAAAAATTTCTTATGTGCAGCATGAAGATCTTAAAAAGTTGCCATTGGTAAAAATGGGTAAAAATAAAAGCGGTTTCATTTCAGTTGTCCGAATGAAAAGATTATACCCGTTTGAGTCGATGGCCAAAAGAACAATAGGATTAGCCAGGGACAGTAATAAAGTAGGCTTAGAAAGACAATATGACGGAAGTCTGAGCGGTACCACCGGTAGCAGGCTGGTAAGATACATAGCAGGAGGAGCAGGAGTACCGGTAGAAGGTACGGAAATGGACCCGAGTGATGGTTCGGACCTGATGACGACACTGGATGTAGGTATCCAGGAAGCAGCACAGAATGCACTGAACAAAATGATGGTAGGCAATGAGGCAGAAAGAGGGACCTGCATTGTAATGGAAGTAAAAACAGGAAAAGTAAAAGCCATAGCGAATTTAGGAAAGATAAGTGAGGGTGTTTATGCGGAAAATTTTAATTACGCCATACAGTTATCCGAACCAGGTTCAACATTTAAACTGGTGACCATTTTAAGTGTTTTAGAAGATAAGCTGGCAACATTAAATACACCGGTGAATTTAGAAGGTGGCAGATGGAATATAGCCGGGCAGACGGTCTTTGACAGTGAGATACACGGATTACATCAATCTAATCTGAAAGTAGCTTTTGAAAGAAGCTCCAATGTAGGAATGGCCAAGCTGGTTTATAACTATTATTATAATCAGCCTAGCCGGTTTATAAAGCACATTCAGAAATTACATCTGGATAGTCTGACTGGAATAGATATCCCTGGAGAAGGCAAACCAAGGATTTATAAACCGGGTACGAATCATTGGAGTAAAACAACGCTACCGTGGATGTCTTTCGGTTATAACCTGACAGTTACACCAATGCATACTGCCATGTTGTACAATGCAGTAGCTAATAACGGTGTAATGGTTAGACCCTATTTAGTAAATGCCATTGTAAAAGATGGTGAAGTTCTTAAAAAGTTTGATCCGGTTGTTTTGGATAGCAATATTACCAGTAAGCAAACCATTGCCGATTTAAAAGAATGCCTTGAAGGTGTTGTCTTAAACGGGACGGCAAAAAGTTTGGCAAGTAAGGATTATTCATTTGCCGCTAAAACAGGTACTGCTTTAGTAGCGGATAAAGGGATTACCTATAAGGATAAAGTTTACCAGTCGTCTTTTGCAGGTTATTTTCCGGCAAATGATCCTCAATATACCATCGTAGTAGTGATCAGGAATAAAAAACATGCTGCTAAGTTTTACGGAGGTTCAGTAGCAGGGCCGGTTTTCAGAGATGTTGCAGACCAGATCTACGCAACGCATATCAGAAAACAACTGCAGAAAAACTTTGATGGAGAAGATAGTGTCAAATATGTCGCTTCAGCTACAGTAAATACACTAGCAGGAGTCTTCAGCAATTTGAAATACGGAAATAGTGATAGCAATGCTTCAGTATTGGCAGATGTGCAGATAAGCAAAGGAAAAAATCCCGAGTTGCACAAACGAAGCAGAAGCAAAGGGCTAATGCCATCATTAATAGGCCTGGGCTTAAAAGATGCTATCGCCATTTGCGAAGAAAACCAGTTAAAAGTAACATTTAGCGGGGCCGGAAAAGTAAGAGAGCAAAGTGTAGACGCTGGAATAAATTTAAAAACAATCAATAATATACACCTGGTATTAAGATAATATGCAAAAGCTGCGACAAATATTAAAAGACGTAAAGTCAGTTAAGGTAACAGGACCGGAGGAAATCGTGATTACAGGCATAGAACTGGATAGTCGCGCCGTAAAAGCCGGGATGTTATTTGCAGCAATTGCAGGCTCTTTGACAGATGGTCATAACTATATAGAGCAGGCCATTAAAAACGGTGCTATAGCCGTATTGGTCAGCAAACTTCCGGAAGTATTGCATGAAAATGTGACCTACTTACTGGTAAGCGATACCTCTGAAGCGTTGGGTTTAATAGCACATGCCTATTATGAGTATCCGTCCAGGAACATTGTGCTGGTTGGAGTAACCGGCACCAATGGGAAAACCACCATCGCTACACTGTTGTTCAAATTGTTCAGAGAGTTAGGTTATTCCTGCGGGTTAATCTCTACTGTACAAAACCAGGTAAACGACGAAGTGTTGCCTTCTGAAAGAACAACACCGGATGCGGTAAACCTGAACAAGCTGATGAACGATATGGTAGAAGCAGGTTGCTCCCATGTTTTTATGGAATGCAGCAGTCACGCTATTCATCAGAACAGGATAGCAGGGTTGGAATTCAATGTTGCCATATTCAGCAATATTACACACGACCATTTAGACTATCACCATACGTTTAACGAGTATATAAAAGCTAAGAAAAAGTTCTTTGATGATTTACCGGCAACAGCGTATGCGATCAGCAATATAGATGATAAACGCGGAGTGGTAATGTTACAAAATACAAAAGCCACCAGGCTGTATTACGGGTTGAAAAACCTGGCCGACTTCAAAGGCAGGATCATAGAAAACAGCCTGACAGGATTATTGCTAAATATCAATAACCAGGAAGTGCATTGCAGGTTGATCGGAGAGTTTAATGCCTACAATTTATTAGCCGTGTACGGCGCCGCATTAAGCTTAAACGAACCGGCAGAAAAAGTGCTGGTAGCATTAAGCAATCTCACAGGCGCAGAAGGACGGTTTGAATACTATGTGTCAGTCAATGACAAAATAATCGGGATCGTTGATTACGCACACACGCCTGATGCGCTTTTAAATGTACTGACTACCATTAAAGAACTGAGGAACGATAATGAAGAAGTCATAACAGTAGTAGGATGTGGCGGAGACAGGGATAAAACAAAAAGGCCCGCAATGACAGAAGTCGCCTGCGAATACAGCTCCAAAGTGATTATCACATCAGATAATCCGAGAAGCGAAAATCCGGTGGATATCCTGGACGATATGCAGGCAGGTCTCAAAAGCGAGCATAAAAGAAAGTTGCTGGTAATAGAAGACCGTAAGCAGGCCATCAGGACCGCTACCATGCTATCACAACCCGGTGGGATTATTTTAATAGCAGGAAAAGGACACGAAAAATATCAGGAAATAAATGGTGTAAAACATCATTTTGATGATAAAGAAGAATTGTTAGAAGCATTTCAAACATTAAGTAAATAAGATTTAATATAAACAACAAAGTATGTTGTACTATTTTTTTCAATGGTTAAAAAGTGAGTTTAATTTAAGCGGGGCAGGAATGTTTCAGTTTATCACTTTCCGTGTCGCATTAGCTGTTTTTTTATCATTGATTTTGTCGGCTATTTATGGCAAAAGAGTCATTAAGAAATTACAGAGCCTCCAGATAGGAGAGTCTGTAAGAAATCTTGGGTTGCCTGGTGAAGTACATAAAGCCAATACCCCAACAATGGGAGGCATTATTATTTTGCTGGCCATCTTAATACCGACATTACTATTTGCTCAGTTATCAAACATCTACGTACTGTTGATGATATTGGTGACAGTATGGTGCGGCATGATAGGTTTTGTAGATGACTACTTAAAGCTGAGTGCAAAGAAAAAAGCAAAGGCCGCAGGTATTGAATACAAAAAAGCCGATGCGGACGGGTTGGCAGGTAAGTTCAAAATAATCGGCCAGGTAGTTTTAGGAATCATTGTAGGCGCTACATTATATTTTAATCAGAGTGTAGTAGTAGAAAGAGAAGTCGTTGGCCGTAGTTATGAGTTAAAACAAAAGGAAGTTCTTTTAGGTGAAAGTGTAAAAGTAATTGATGGAAAAGAGCACCGTTTTGTAAAAGTACAAACGCCTATCACCACTATCCCGTTTGTAAAAAACCACGAGTTCAATTACGCCAAGTTATTACCAAAAAGCATGGAGGATTTCACTTACATTATCTATATCGGTATTGTAATTTTCATCATCACTGCTGTGTCAAACGGGGCAAATATTACAGATGGTCTGGATGGTCTGGCAACCGGTGTCTCCGCAATCATTGGTATTTGTTTAGGCATATTTGCTTATGTAAGCGGTAACCTGAAATTCGCGGAATATCTGAACATTATGTACATTCCTCACCTTGGTGAAATGTCCATTTTTATAGGAGCGTTTATCGGGGCCTGTGTCGGGTTCTTATGGTATAACTCTTACCCCGCGCAGGTATTTATGGGCGATACAGGCAGTCTGGCATTAGGAGGTATTATTGCGTCACTCGCCATTATTGTAAGAAAAGAATTATTGATACCTATTTTCTGTGGTGTCTTTTTAATAGAAAACTTAAGTGTGATCTTACAGGTAAGTTACTTTAAATACACCAAGAAAAAATATGGCGAAGGCAGGCGGATCTTCTTAATGAGTCCTTTGCATCATCATTATCAGAAACTGGGATATCATGAAAGTAAAATAGCAACAAGATTTTGGATCATTACATTATTATGTGTCCTTGCTTCCATTATTACTTTAAAGATCAGGTAGTCATTTTTAATTAAAGCAAATTAAAAATTAAGTGAAACGTATTGTCATATTAGGTTCTGGAGAAAGCGGTACTGGTGCCGCCATTCTTGCCAAACGAAACGGCTTTGATGTCTTTGTTTCCGATAGAGGCAAAATTGCCGATGCCTATAAAGCAGAGCTGGCCGCATTTGAAATAGACTTTGAAGAAGGCGAACATACAGAATCGAAAATACTGAACGCTTCCGAAATAATTAAAAGCCCGGGCATACCGGAGAAGAGTCCTTTGATCAAACAATTAAGAGCAGCCGGCATACCAATCATCAGCGAAATAGAATTTGCTTACAGGTATAAGGGAGACTCTAAAATTGTAGGCATTACCGGCAGCAATGGTAAAAGTACCACCACCAGTTTACTATATCATATTTGCCAGGTCGCCGGTATCGATAGTGCGCTCGTTGGTAATATTGGGTATTCTATAGCAAGACAGGTAGCACTGGACCCGAAAGAATACTATATCACCGAGATAAGCAGTTTTCAGTTAGATGACATTGTTGACTTCAAAGCCGATATCGCCATCTTGCTCAATATAACAGAAGACCACCTGGACAGGTATGATTACAAATTTGAAAATTATATCGCCAGTAAATTTAAGATCGTTAAAAACCAGAAAGAAGATGATTATTTTATTTATAACGAAGATGACCCTGTTATAGTAAAATACATGAAACAATATTTACCACATTCTATATTATTACCATTTACTATGAAAAATGAAGTTCGCCAGGGTGCTTACATAAAAGATGAAAAGATGCTGATTAAATTTAAGGAAGAGCAATGGAATATGAATGTAAATGATTTTACAATAATTGGAAAGCATAATCAAAGTAACTCAATGGCAGCAGGTATAGCAGCATCGGTAATGAATATCAGGAGCGATAAAACGCGCGATGCGGTAACTACTTTTTCTGCATTAGAGCACCGCTTGCAAAAGGTTTTAACCATTAAAGGCGTTGATTATATCAATGACAGTAAGTCAACAAATGTAAACAGCACCTGGTTCGCATTGGAATGTATTGATAAAAAAGTGGTATTGATTCTGGGTGGTGTGGATAAAGGAAATGATTATTCCATTTTAGATGAATTGGTAGAAGAAAAAGTAAAAGCGATTGTTTGTTTAGGAGTAGATAACAGTTTAATTCACGATCATTTTGACGGAATGGTAGATACAATAGTAGATACCTCAAATATGGACGATTGTATCAAAGCCTGCTATAGCCTGGCGGAACAAGGTGATGTGGTTTTATTGTCACCATCATGTGCCAGTTTCGATCTGTTTAAAAACTTTGAAGACAGAGGCGAACAGTTTATAGCAGCAGTAAAAGGGTTATAAGTTTTTATGATGACACCAGCGTTAGAGCTACTATAGAACATCGTTGTGTCACTCCCTTGTACTGCATTTCCATTGCTGGGCAAAGGTGAAATTTAAAACAAATGTTGAACACGCGTCAGGGATAGGAGCGGCATCCTTTTCGCCCGGCCACAAGCCGGCGAAAAGATACAGCGGATAGCCCGGCCCCGCAGGGGGACGCCAAAATAAATAAAGTATTGGGACTCTTAAATAAAATATCGGACGCAATAGGTATTGAAGACGACTCAGAAAAAGGGTTGACGTTTAAGCCCAATACAAAAGGGGATAAAGTTATTTGGAGTATTGTAGCCATCCTTGTTATTATAAGTTTAATGGTGGTGTACAGCTCAACAGGTTCTTTGGCATACAAACAAAATAAAGGAAATACAGAATACTACCTGTTTAAACAAATAGTGTTTATAGCAGTGGGTGTCGCCGTTATTTATTTTACGCACCTTATAGATTACAAGTGGTTCAGTAAAGTATCGTTATGGATGTATATCATTTCCATTCCGCTGCTCATTTACACACTGAAATTTGGGGCGAACTTAAATGAAGCGAACAGGTGGATCATGTTGCCCATTGTTAAGATCACGTTTCAGACTTCCGATTTTGCAAGGTTAGCACTGTTCATGTACCTGGCACGGCAGTTAAGCAGGAAACAGGAAGCCATTACCGACCTGTACACAGGTTATCTGCCTTTGATATTTCCGATTTTCCTGACATGTGGTTTAATTGCACCCGCTAACTTATCAACAGCATTGCTGACCGGGGCCACCGGCATCCTCGTGCTGTTTTTAGGAAGAGCAAGAATTAAACATATTTTAGGAACTGCTTCCATAGCAATTATACCAATTGGTATATTAGTTGTTTATGCATTGGCTACTTACAACCCCAATGTAAATTTCGATCAGCAGATTGCTGCATCGGCATCAACTAACCAGGGAATAAAAAGTGCAGGAAGGATCGGAACATGGATAAAACGGATACAGGATTTTAAGTACGCGGAAGGAGATGCGATCCCATACCAGGTGCAGCAGGCTAAGATAGCAGTAGCAAAAGGCGGTTGGTTTGGATTAGGTCCCGGAAAAAGTGAACAAAGGAACTTTTTGCCGCACTCTTACAGCGATTATATCTACCCGATAATAATAGAGGAGTATGGCATATTTGGTGGCCTGGTAATAGTCGTTCTTTATATGACCTTTTTGTACAGAAGTATCAGGTTGTTCAGGCGGGCGCCTAAAGCATTCGGTGCATTCCTGGCTTTAGCATTAAGCATCACACTGGCCATCCAGGCTATTGCCAATATGGGCGTTGCTGTAGGATTATTACCGGTTACAGGTGTTACGTTGCCTTTGATAAGCATGGGTGGAACTTCATTTTTGTTCACGTGTTTTTCTATAGGCATTATACTAAGTGTAGCAAGGTCCGTAGAGGGAAATACATTAAAAGAAACAGACGAAAACGTAGAAGTAAAAGCTGCGGTATAAAAATAAATGAAATGGCTTTAAAGAGAATTTTGATAGCAGGAGGTGGAACCGGCGGACATATTTTTCCGGCAGTAGCTGTTGCAAATGCTTTAAAGAAAGCGAATCCGGATGTAGAGATTTTGTTTGTAGGGGCTAAGGGGAAAATGGAAATGGAAAAAGTACCACAGGCTGGCTACAAAATTGAGGGGCTGGACATAGCCGGGTTCGACAGAAGTTCTTTGATAAAAAATATATCCTTACCAATAAAACTGATTAAAAGTTTCTGGCAGGTAAAGCAGATATTTAAAACATTCCGGCCTGATGCTGCATTTGGAGTAGGCGGGTACAGCAGTTTTCCTGTATTGAAATATGCACAGCAAAAAGGCATCCCCACTTTCATACACGAGAGCAATGCGTTTGCCGGCAAAAGCAATATTCTGCTGGGCAAAAATGCAACACTTGTAATGGTAGCGGCATCCGGAATGGAGAAATTCTTTCCAAAGGAAAAGATTGTTGTAACAGGCAATCCTATTCGCGCAAAAATTGCAGATACTGCTAAAATAAGTAAGCTGGATGCTGTTAACGCTTTTGGATTGGCACCAGCTAAAAAAGTCGTGTTTGCAATGGGTGGCAGCTTAGGTGCGAAGTCTATTAATGAATCAATGGATGCAGGTATCGGCACTCTTTTAGAAAATGATTTACAGGTAATCTGGCAAACAGGTAAATTATATGCAGAGCAAGCAAAGAAAAGCACGGGCAACAAACCTGGTGTTTACACATCTGCTTTTATCAGTGATATGGAGACAGCTTATGCCGCCGCCGATTATATTGTAAGCAGGGCAGGAGCAATGAGTGTGGCTGAATTATGTGTGGTGGGCAAACCGGTGATTTTTGTCCCATTCCCGTTTGCGGCCGAAGATCACCAGACAGCCAACGCTAAAAGCCTGGTAGATAAACACGCCGCTTTAATGATCAGTGATAATGAAGTAAGAAGCAAACTGATTAATGAATTGTTGACATTGAATAATGATACTATAAAAGCAGAAACGCTTAGTAGAAATATAAAGGAAAGTGCAGTAGCCTCTGCTGATGTAACAATAGCAGACCTGATAATTAAAAATGTATAATGAAAGCGTTACAAAACATAAAACGGATTTACTTTATTGGAATTGGCGGCATAGGCATGAGTGCCATTGCAAGATATTTTAATGAGAAAGCAACGGTTGTTTCAGGATATGATAAAACAAGAACAGCATTATGTGAAGTATTGGAGCAGGAAGGAATGATGATTCATTATACAGATGATATTGCTCTGTTGGATAAAGATGCAGATTTGGTGGTGTACACACCTGCAATACCAAAAGATCATACCGAACTGAACTGGTATAGAGATAATGGCTATGAAGTGGTAAAACGCAGCGATGTGTTGCAGATTATATCAGAAGGTACTTTTAATATCTGCATAGCCGGAACACACGGCAAAACAACAACAACCGGTATGGTTGGGCATTTATTAAAAGCAACCGGTTATGGTTGTAATGCATTTATTGGTGGTATTGCCGTAAACTACAACAGCAATTTCTGGAGCAGCGAAAAGAATGTAGCCGTTATAGAAGCTGATGAGTTTGACAGAAGTTTTTTGAAATTGAGTCCGGATATAGCAATCATAACAGCGATGGATCCTGATCACCTGGATATATATGGCGATACATCTACTTTTCAGGAGGCCTTTAAATTATTTGCCGGCAGGGTAAAACCAAGCGGTATTTTAATCAGGCACCAGAAACTGAAGCAGCTAAATGAAATTGAGATCAAGAGACAATTAACTTATGAGCTGGAAAATGAAGAAGCTATTTGTTATAACAACAGCTGTGGACATGATCATGATGACCATGACGCACCGGATGTGTATGCGGAAAATATAAGATTTGAACATGGTGCCTATATATTCGATGCAACCATCAGTCATGTTACTTATGAAAATTTAGAGCTGAATATTGGCGGCCTTCATAACATTGAGAATATGTTGTCCGCAATAACAGTAGCAACAATGCTGGGGATTGATAAGGAAAAGATAAGTGAAGCGGTTGCGGGTTTTAGAGGCATCAAAAGAAGGTTCGAATATATTTTTAAGAAAGTAGAGGACGAAACGTTAAAACAAATATATATTGATGATTACGCGCATCATCCGGAGGAGCTAAGAGCGTTATTGAAAAGTGCGAAACACCTGTTTCCGGGAATGAAATGTAAAATCATATTTCAACCACACTTGTTCACGAGAACAAGAGATTTTGCACCTGGATTTGCAGAGGTCTTAAACATGGCAGATGAAGTAGTGTTATTGCCGATATACCCGGCAAGAGAATTACCTATTGAAGGGGTGAACAGCGAAATGTTGTTGAAAGGGATAGGAGATAAGGCAAAAGTGCTCACCAAAGAAGAGGCACTGAAGGATATAAAAGCAACAGACAAATTGATCATTACAGCAGGGGCAGGAGATATTGATACACTTGTTGGTAAGATAAAAGAAATTTTGAGTAAAGGATAATGGCAAGAACTAAAAAGCAAATATTGATTTCCAGGGTTGTCGGCATTGTTTTGGTGCTGGGAGCATTTGGATTGCTTTTAGGGGCCACATCTACCAAGCAGGAAAAAGTTTGTAAAGCTGTCGTTATAAATATTGACGAGCTCGAAAAGAAAAGCTTTGTTACAAAAAATGAGGTAGAAGCGATTCTGGAAAGAGGACGCGGAAAGGTTGTAGGAAAATCAATTGGGAGCATCAATTTAAGAGAACTGGAAAACCAGTTAGAAAAAAATGATTGGGTACAACGTTCGGAATTGTTCTTTGATAATAACCAGGTATTGAATGTTTTTGTAGAGCAGCGTAAAGCCACTGCCAGGATCTGGGATAAAAGTGGTGCTACATTTTACATAGATAGTACGGGTAAAAAAATGCCGGTGAAAATGACCGAGCGTTCAGATTTGCCGGTATTTACAAATGTAAGTGTACCGTTGGATAGTGTTCAGTTAACGAATATTATTAAACTAAGCAATGCTATCGTCAACGATAAGTTCTGGTTGGCACAAGCCGCCCAGATCGAAGTGCTTAAAAACAATCAGTACAATATTTATCCTTCAATCGGTTCACACGTCATTTCATTTGGATCATTGGATGATATGGAGGATAAGTTGAACAGGATAAAGACATTTTACAATAAAGTAGCGGTAGTAAAAGGCTTCGATGCTTATTCTAAAATAGATGTTACTTATAAGAACCAGGTAGTAGCTGAAAGGTTCGGGACCTTTCAGAAGCAGGATTCGGGTACTGTAGCAAAGGCAAGAGAGCCTGTTACTGTAAAACAGGAATTACCGGCGAAAGCTAAGCCAGTGGCTAAAGCTGAAACTAAAAAAGCACCTGAAAAAATGAAAACAGACGCTAAGAAAGCGACTGCGTCGAACAATAAAAAGACAGACGATAAAAAGGATGTCAAAAAGCAGGTAGCAGGGAGTAAAAAACCGGAACCTTCAAAAACAAAAAAGGTAGAACAGAAAACGTCGAAACAACCGGCGAAACCGAATAAAAGAAACAACTAAAAACGAGATATAAATGAGTCAGAACACAAACCCCATTATCGTAGGCCTGGATATTGGTACAACCAAAATTGCTGCCATTGCCGGTAGGAAAAACGATTACGGGAAATTGGAAATCCTGGGTTTTGGTAAAGCCAGTTCCAATAATTCCGTACAGCATGGGCAGGTATTGAACATTGAAAATGCAGTAGCTGCCATTAAAGAAGCAATGGTTAATTGCCATGCTTCCAACAACAATTTAAATATTAAAGAAGTTTATGTGGGTATTGCCGGGCACCACATTAAAAGCCTTCAGACTCGTGGCGATTTAGTTCGTCAGAATACTGAAGACGAAATTTCTCAGGCAGATGTTGATCAGTTGATCAGCGATCAGCGTAAGACTTACATCCCGGCGGGAGACCAGATTATTGATGTTATCACACAGGAATTTAATGTGGATAATTATCAAAATCTTAAGAACCCGATTGGTATGAATGGCGTAAAAGTTGGTGCTAATTTCCATATTATCACCGGCGATAAATATGCTATCCGTAACATTTCAAGAGCAGTAGAAAAAAGTGATTTAAAAATAAAAGATATTGTACTGCAACCGTTGGCTTCTGCAGATGCGGTAATGTGTGATCACGATTTGGAGGCTGGAGTTGCAATATTAGATATTGGTGGTGGTACAAGTGATTTAGCAGTTTTTCACGAAGGTATTTTAAAGCATACAGCTGTAATACCATTTGGAGGTGAAAATATTACTGCCGATATTAAAACAGGTTTAAGCGTTTTAAAAAGCCAGGCAGAAGCAATGAAAGTGCAGTTTGGCAGTGCGCTGGCACAGGAAGCTAAAAGTAATGCTATCATTACAATACCGGGTATCAGAGGGATGCCTTCAAAACAGGTAAGTGTAAAAACATTGGCGCAGATCATCCAGGCCCGCATGAGCGAGATACTGGACTTCGTGGTGTTTCACTTAAAACAGGTGGGTATGGATAGCCGCACGTTAAACGGTGGTATCATTATTACCGGTGGCGGTTCTCAGTTGAAACATTTAATTCAGCTTACAGAATATCAAACAGGTTTGAATGCCAGGATAGGTTTGCCAAACGAACATTTGGCAGGCGGCCACATCCAGGAGTTGAGCAAACCGATGTACTCTACCTGTATTGGTTTAATAATGAAAGGTTACAGCGATTTTGAAAAGCGTGCAAAATATTTTACGCCGGAAAATACAAGCCATATTATTACACCACAGGAATTTAAAGCCCCGGTGGCCCAGGCAGAACTGGAGGTAATAGAAGCAGTAGAGAAAATTGCTCCTTTGGAGGCTGAAAAATTAAGAAAACGAACTTCTATCTGGGATAAACTTAAAGTAAGCTTTATGGATATCTTTAAAGAAGAAGAAGAAAAAGATTTGAAATAATTCAACCTGAACATACTTACTAACTTACTAACCAGCCTTACAGAAGGCACAAAACATTTGAATTATGATACACTTCGATATGCCGGCTCAAAAATCAAACATCATTAAAGTATTAGGCTTTGGTGGTGGCGGTGGAAACGCTGTAAGCCACATGTACACTCAAAATATTCAGAACGTAGATTTTATTGTTTGCAATACGGATGCACAGGCTTTAGCTTTAAGCCCGGTGCCAAATAAAGTTCAGTTGGGGCCGCACTTAACACAAGGTTTGGGTGCAGGTGCTAATCCTAATATTGGTAAACAAGCCACAGAAGAAAGCCTGGATGAGATCAGGAATATGATGGAAGTAAACACCCGTATGGCGTTTATTACTGCCGGTATGGGTGGTGGTACCGGAACAGGTGGTGCGCCAACTGTTGCAAAAATCTGCAAGGAAATGGGCATTCTTACTGTAGGTATCGTTACCACTCCTTTTATGTTTGAAGGACCTAAACGTATGGCGCAGGCCCAAAGAGGGATTGATGAATTAAAGCAATATGTAGATACTTTATTGGTTATCAGCAACGATAAATTGCGTCACCAGTACGGTAACTTAAAAATGAAAGAAGCATTCAGTAAAGCGGATGATGTGTTGACAACTGCAGCACGTTGTATTACTGATGTTATTAATACTACAGGCGCGGTAAACCTTGATTTTGCTGATGTTTGTACTGTAATGCGTGATGGTGGTGTGGCTATTTTAGGTAGCGCTCAGCGCAGTGGTGAAAACAGGGCATTGGAAGCGATAGAAGCTGCTATCAACTCTCCATTGTTAAATGACAATGATATATCCGGTGCTAAATGGTTACTGTTGAACATTACCTCATCTGAAGGTGACCATGAGTTTACCATGGATGAGGTAGCCGATATTCAGAACTATGTGCGTGAGCAAACCGGTGAAAACACAGATGTTATCCTGGGTATGGGTTATGATGATTCATTAGGCGATAATATTGGTATCACGATTATTGCTACCGGTTTCCAGCATAAAGATCCTTTCATTGTAAAAGAAGAGGCGAAAAATGTGAAGCCGGAAGAAGCACCGATTATCATGACATTAGGTGTAGAAGGTGAAGAGCAAAAAATGGAAGCTTCTAAAACTGAAGAAGTAAAAGCTTCGGGAGATTTAATGCCGGTGGTGGAAGAAGTAATTGAGGAAGTAAAACCAATTGTTTTATACAATGAATTACCAACAACTACTTACGCTCCGGTAAAAGAGGAAGAGCCGGAAACACCACAAGTGTTTGAGCTGTCTGTAGAACCAAATAAAGTGCAGGAACCTGTTGTAGCACCTTTAAATGTAAATCCTGATACATGGAAATACGAAGAGCCAAAAGCAGAGCCTGTTCAGAGTAAAGCACCTGAATTTAGGTTCATTAATCCTTCTGAAACAGTTGAAGCGCATCTTGCCCCGGTTTTAAAAGAACAAACCAATGAAGATGAAGAAAGCCTGGCAGGTATGCAGTTAAGCATAGAAGAAGCGCCGGCTGTTCAGTTCGGTACGCAACCGACAGTGAATGTAACTACAGATGCTGTGGAAGAGCCTGCAAAAGATCTGACTGAAGAAGAGTTACAAAAGCGCCGTGCACAAGAGCGTATCGAGCGTTTACGTCGTATCTCTTTCAATCCGTTAGAGGTTGATAACAATGGTGAATTCGAGCATGTACCTGCGTATATGCGCCGCAAAATGGATTTCCAGAATTCAGCTATTGCTAATGTAGAAGATTATTATAGTCGTGCCCAGGTAAAAACTGACGGTGATAACACTGAAATCAGCACATTGAATAATTTCTTACACGGTAATCGCCCGGATTAAAATTATAATCGTTTTTAGTTGTTCCCTCGGCATCTGCCGGGGGATTTTTTTTGCTTTGATCCGTGCTGATAGTTTGTTATTTGCCTTGTAGCCCCCGGTAATTGTGACGTTTGGTATTCGTGTTTGAGTATCGGCAATGAGTATGCCCGTAAAACAAATGGCTAGCCATTTGCTAACCATTTGTTTTTAATTTTATGCTTTTGATTTCAAAATCGGAATCATTTCATTTTTCCAGCTGTTGAATGTGCCTTCCTGTATTTTCTTACGGGCTTCTTTTATAAGGTGTAAGTAAAAGGCCAGGTTATGAATACTGGCTATTTGTAAGCCAAGTATCTCTTTGGCTTTAAATAAATGTCTTAAATAGGCTTTGCTGTAATAGCTGCTTACCTCGCAGCCGATGGCATCATCAATAGGGGAGAAGTCTTTCTCCCATTTTTTATTATCAATGTTTATAACGCCTTTGCTGGTAAACAGCATGGCGTTACGGCCATTGCGGGTAGGCATTACACAGTCAAACATATCCACACCGTAACTGATGTTTTCCAGTAAATCCCAAGGGGTACCGACGCCCATCAGGTAGCGTGGTTTGTTCCACGGCAGGTGCTCACAGGTAAATGCGCAGTACTCGTACATCATTTCCGGTGGTTCGCCTACGCTCAGGCCGCCAATAGCCACACCTGTGCTGTTTTTAGAAGCAATATATTCTGCAGAGGCTTTACGCAAATCTTTATATGTAGAGCCTTGTACAATGGGAAACAGGTTTTGGGTGTACCCATATTTAGGGGCTGTTTCATCCAGGCGTTTGAAGCACCTGTCTAGCCAGCGATGGGTTAAATTCATGCTATTGTAGGCATAATCGTATGTGCTGGGATACGGCGGACATTCGTCAAATGCCATGATGATATCTGCCCCGATGCTGCGTTGTATATCCATTACCCGTTCCGGGCTGAACATGTGTTTGCTCCCGTCTATATGACTGCGGAATAAGGCGCCTTCTTCTGTAATTTTTCTTTGGGCAGCCAGGCTGAATACCTGGAATCCGCCACTGTCCGTAAGGATAGGCTTGTGCCAGCCATTAAACCGGTGAAGGCCACCGGCAGCTTCCAGTATCTCAATGCCGGGTCTTAAATATAAGTGATATGTATTGCCTAATATGATCTGTGCTTTTACATCATTTAGTAATTGCTGTTGGGTAACTGCTTTTACAGAACCTATAGTACCTACGGGCATAAAAATGGGAGTTTCTATTACTCCGTGGTCCGTAGTCACCACTCCTGCTCTTGCTTTAGAAAATTTATCTTCTGCTATTAATTCAAACGTTAAATCGGCCATGAATAAAATAATAATTGAAAGGTTGGCAAAGGTAGTGTAAAAAAAAGACTCCCGGTGTAGAAACACTAGGAGTCAAAACCCTAAACCCTTAAACAGATTCAAAGATACGACTTAAAATACATTGACGTTACACCATTGAGTATGTTAACATGGATTTAACATATCTGAATGCAACCTATTTTAATTTGAGCTTGTAATTCTTATTCACCTTCGGGTCGTTAAAATATTTTTCCGCATCAGTCGGCGTAAAAGATTCATCGAACTCAACTAATGGTAAATCAACTAATTGATTCCTGGCATTTTTAAGTTCTTCATTCAGCTTTTTAATCTTAGCTGTTGTTTGGGGATCTTTTTCTCCTATTAAACGATTTTCGCTTAACAGGTATTCTAATCTTTTTGCGACAGTCCTTACCTGGGTAGCTGTATTTTGTTCCTGTACTTTACTTGGTGCAACAGCTTCCTTTACCGGTACGAGTGTGAGTCCTACACTTGGTAATATTTTGCCAACAGTTTGGGTACTGGAACCGGAAGTACCGGAGGTAGAAAGAATGGTACCTGCCAGTGCTGTGGTTGAACTGGATATATCAAATGTTGTACGTGTATTCTTTGTAGATTTTACACTTTTACTTAATACGTAAAATGTAAGTTTGAGACTTAAAATATATTTTTTATACTCATCACTCAATGATTTAAACTCATTATACAGGTAAGGATAGTTCAGGCCTGGGCGAATATTTAACTCTACAATTCCTGTGTCTTTATTGAAGAATTTATCGGCTCCTATAAACTGTATAAACAATTTTTTTTGTTTAGCGGTATCGTCATCCTTTATAAAATCGTAAGGAATGGTCCATAAAAATGTATCATCGCATTTATGTGGTGTTACATAATTATAGATGGGTATGTTGGTCTTCATGGTTATCTGCTCAATGGGAAAAGTGCCTTCCTCGCACTGGATCTTAAAACGCACGGTATCTCCCTCTTCTACAAATAACCTGTCGGATATTGTCGGCCTTATTTTACTGGCAATAATTTCAGTATTGTAAAAAACAATGGTGAAACTGGTATCAACAAATTCACTGGGGTCATCAATATTCTGCACACCCAAAAGCACTTTGTATTGTTGGTCGTATTTTAACCTGCCACTTCTGAAGAGATTCTTGTCTGCTTTTAACACCAGCATGCCGGTATTTCTGTCTATGCGCATACCTACAGGGCTGTTGCGTAAAAACCAGTTGAGTTTTATGAGAGAATCCTCCCTGTTCACTTTGAACTGGTAATTGATTGATGAGTCCACATGCAAGGTTATATACGGATTCAGGTTCAGAATTCTGAATGTTGAGTCAATAAATCTTACTCTTTCAATATGTGTTGGTACATTTACAGCGGGAGTATCAATTGGTGGTATTCTTTTCAGTAGAGTATCTTGCTTTAAGGAATCTGTCTGTGCATAACTTTTTGTTACACCTAATAGCGCGATAGTCAATACCAACCAGAAATGTTTAGAAATTTTAATATCCATTACTTACAATCCAAATTTTTACGGAAAAAGTCCTATTAGCAATTCAATTGCCAAAAATACCATTTCTTTTAAAATTAAAAATGAAACCTGATTTTAATTTATGATATTTTAAAAATCAGAGTTGTGATTAAACACATTTTTTCTGCTTTATGTATTTTTAAGCGTTTACTGGTGTTTAATAGTACAAAAATCAGGCAAAATACCGGGAAATGAGCCATATGATTGAGGGCTAAGCCTGTTTTCTTCTGTTCATGCTATATAAATTAATTCCTCTAAAGAATATTTTTAATAATGATTAAGATAGTGATGGGGTATAACCAGTGGGGGCTGCAGCTTATTTAAGAGATGATTTGTTAACTTTATCTTTTTAAATAATTTTTATGCTTCAGTTAGATTTAGGCAATATTTACCACCAGATTCTATTGCTGTTTATCTCTATTATTTTAGGTTTTGTAATAGGTATAGAAAGAGAGTACCGGAATAAGTTTGCAGGGTTGAGGACTTTTATCCTGATATCTTTTGGATCATGTTTGTTTACGATCCTGTCTCTTTCAATCGGGTCGCTGGACAGGATTGCTTCAAATATTGTGACAGGTATCGGCTTTTTGGGGGCCGGGGTTATTTTTAAGGAGGATAATAAAATTACCGGTATTACAACGGCAACTTCTATATGGGCAACGGCTTCTATTGGGATGTGTGTGGGTTATGGCCATATAATACTTGCATTAACCGGAACTATTATTGTTTTAAGTGTGTTACATTTATTAATAAAAGTTCAATATGTAATAGACAGCAAACATAAAGTGAAAGTATATAAAGTGGGTGTTTTAAAAATGGGGGACCTGGAACTGGTTGAAAGGATCTTTAAAGAGAGTGGGTTAAAAGTGGAGGCTTTAAACCTGGAGAAAAGTGATGATATTATTACATCTGTATGGAGTGCAGGTGGCAGTATTGCGCAGCAGGAAAAGCTTGAAAGAAGGCTTATTGAAAACCCTATAGTAAAAAACTGCCTTAGTTAAGTGTACAGGTGCACTCAATGTTTTAAATGGTAAAGTGATTATTTATTTTTATTTTATCACTACTTTGTACTCTTTCGTTTACAGTATGCAGGTCGCGTATAAAAATCGTATTAAATTGATTTTTATTATAACTTTCAAGCTCTATTATATGTCGTTTAAAGGGATCGTATTTGTAGGGCTTGAATCCGTAATGAATGATCTGTTCATATACTTCATTATCGCTGATGCCGATTTTATTGCCCGAGCCGTTCAGTTCCATTATAATAATTTTCAGCTTATGATTACTTAATATATTTTTTGCACCTGAAAGTGCAAACTTCTCATAGCCTTCTACGTCTATTTTTAATAGAACGGGCGCTTCATTATAAAGCTCATCTATCTTCAGAACCTTGACACTGACCTTGTTTTTATATTTCTCATCTACAATTCCGTTCATTGTACCCTTATCTGTGGAGAAGAATAACTCTCCGGATTTATCTGAAACGCCAAGATTACGACTATCTATCAGGTGGCCTAAGTTATTAAAATCAATAAGCATTTTAAGCCTGTTAAACGTATTGGGGACAGGTTCAACTGCCACAGATTTTAATTTTCTGACTCCTGAGAGTAGCAACGAAAAATGTCCGAGGTTAGCTCCAATGTCAAAAAAAATATCTTCTTTCCTGGAAACGTGTAATAAAAAGATAGATTCTTCAAATTCATATAAACCGAAGTAATAGTTCCCGATAATTCCGGCATCGCCTTTCCGGATTGATAGCTTCAGGTCGGCAATCCAATTCATTTCAACACTTTCTGTAAATAAAAACTTCACATTTAAAATGCCATATTTTAAAAAATGGACTAATGGGTATTTTTCCGTTAAGGGATTATCTTTAAAAAGATTATAGCGGTTTTTGATTTTGGTAATTATGTTCATTGTTTAATTTTAAGAGATTAAAAATTAATATAAGAATATAATAATGGGTAGGTTTTATGTAAATATAATGAGCTTTAGATGTTTTAAAAAATAATAGTGTATTTCATCTGTTTAATAAAAAGCTTACGCTTGCCTGAATATTTTAAATAACTTTTTTAGCATTTAATTGCTATTTTATATGGTAGTTAGTATAAGATTGTTATAATTCCGGAATAGTGAAATGAGTAGTTGTATGTTACAACTGAAATATATCAATTAAAATTGAGCCTTTAATTGAAGCAGTTTTGCCATTACTTAAATAACGATCAAACGGCTCTATCTCCGCTATATTGAAGTGTTTTAAAATCATGTATTTTAGAAAAAATGCCCGAAAAGAAAATTTCGGCTAATAGTTTTGATAACCTGAAAGACGAAAGTCGGATTTACCTTATTGTTGGTAGTATGAGCGAAATGCACTTGTATGTATGCAGTGGGTGTGGTAACATCGCTCTGCAGGAAAAGTTTTAAAGAAGGCTTATTGAAAATCTTATTATAAAAAATGTTTGCGCTAAAGGGTTATAGTTTGTCGGTTTTAGTTTTAGCGATTAGCTGAATGGAAAATACAGGTAAAGAGGATAAAGGGTTGGCTCTTTTCGATGATACTGTATCCGGATGCCGGGCGGCTGCGGGATATGCAGGGCGGCGAGGAACGAGCCGGTGCCTTAGCACCGAGCGGTAGCGAGCCCGGAATAGCCCGGACCGAAGTTTGAGAGAGCTGTAAATGACGAGAGCCCCGAAAAAAGAATAAAACGAAAAGTCTGACCAATAAAAAAGGAGAGCATTTGCAGATATATGCTGCACGCGCTCTCCTCTTCCGTTAATGGATCTTATTTTATAGATTTAAATATTCTGCTCCATCTTGGGCCTCCTTCATAGCTGAACCATATGAAGCTGGCTTTACCAACAATATGGGTTTCAGGTACAAAACCCCAGAAGCGGCTGTCCTGACTGTTCATACGGTTGTCACCCATCATCCAGTAGTAATTATATTTAAAAGTGTATTTAGCGGTTGGTTGCCCGTCTATAATGTAAGCACCATTCTTTTCTTCCAGCGTATGGCCTTCGTACACGGTAATCAGGCGGCGGTAGATAGCAATATTAGAGGCATTTAAATCAACAGTGGCACCTTTTGCCGGGATTGTAATTGGCCCGAAATTGTGAATCGTCCAGGTATTTTCTTTTGTATTCGGGAATATTTCGATATTGCCCGCCGGGCGTGGTAAGCTGTCATTTAATGAAAATGCATCTGTTATAGGAACGACAGATACGACACCTGATACTGTTTTAAGTCTTGTAACATCGTCCGGAGTCAGGAATATGTCAAATTGAGGAACGTTTTGCAGTATGGCAGTGGCTGTTGCATCGTCCTCGATGCCCTGGCCCTGGTATCCCTGCTGGTCCCAACGAAAATCAATACCGGCATTCTCTCTTATCGCACCATAGTCTAAAGATTTATTGATAACTACTTTGCAACGGAACTGGATTCCGGTTGGCTCATCGTTTGGCTTGTCATTTATATACAAAGTGTTGTTTTTTATTTCCACTTTGTCACCACCAACAGCCACGCAACGTTTAATGTAGTTATCTGCTTTGTCCATTGGATGTACCAATAATTTATCTCCATATTCACCGGCCATAAATTGATCGCGGTTGCCATTATATGGTGCGGAATTTAATACGGTGTAATAAGGAATTTCGCTTCCAAAGCCGGGCAGGTTAATAACAGTATCGCCCAATGGAAAGTTAAACACGACCACATCATTTCGTTTAACATCTACATAGCCTGGAATGCGCTTGTATGGCAGTTGGATCCATTTCAGATAGGATGGTATCTGGCTATTCGGCATCAGGTTGTGTACAAAAGGAAAGCTTATCGGTGTCTGAGGTATCCTGGGACCGTAAGCAATTTTGTTTACAAATAGGAAATCGTTTACCAGCAAGGTTTTCTCCATGGAAGGGGAGGGAATTACATATGCCTCAAATGTAAATGTCCGGATGATGGTTGCTGCTACAATAGCAAATGTGGCAGCATCCACCCACTCACGGGCAGTCGATTTTTTGTAGTTTTTGAAAACATCTTTACCGGCATAACGCTCTGTTTTACTAAAGCCGAGGTAAGGTAAATATATAAATGGTACAAAAACGGTAAGCGTATGTTCTAAAAGCCCGAAACGGCCAAAATGCATTACAAAAATAATGGTTAACCAGATGGTGATGAATTGTCCTGCAATGGGTATGAATTGTAACCAGAACCAAAACTTTTTCAATCCCATTTTTTCAACCATCAGCCAGGTATTGTAAACAGGAATCAACGCTTTCCATGGTTCAATACCGGCTTTCTTAAACATGCCATACAAACCTATATGCCATCCAACTATGTAAACTATTAAAAAAATCCAACCCATTTTAATATCTTGGTTTTATTAAATCAATTTCAAATATAGTATGTTCTTAGTAAGTGAGGTTTTATTTATTGAACTTTCACATTATCTTCAACATCTTTAGCTGTAATGGTTTGACCACTTAAGATGATCAGCCTTTCTACGATATTTCTTAATTCCCTGATATTGCCCGTCCAATTATAGTTTACCAGTGCTTCCAGCGCGTCTTTATCAATCTTTTTGGTTTTAATACCATACTCATTACAGATAATTTCCAGGAAATGCTGTATCAATAACGGGATATCGTCCCGGCGTTCATTCAGGGTAGGTACATGAATTAAAATGACGCTCAGGCGATGATAAAGGTCCATCCGGAACCTTTTGGCTTCTACTTCTTCCAGCAGGTTTTTATTAGTTGCTGCTACCACCCGTACATTTACTTTAATGTCTTTTTCGCCTCCTACACGGGTGATGACGCCTTCCTGCAAAGCCCGCAATACTTTTGCCTGTGCTTCCAGGCTCATATCACCCACTTCATCCAGGAACAGTGTGCCGTTATTAGCCTGCTCAAATTTACCGATGCGTTGTTTTACGGCCGAGGTAAATGAACCTTTTTCATGGCCGAATAATTCACTTTCAATTAATTCTGTTGGTATGGCGGCACAGTTTACTTCCACCAACGTGGTTTTGTTACGGCTGCTTAATTCATGTAACCAGCGCGCAACCAATTCTTTGCCGCTACCGTTCTCGCCGGTAACCAGTACACGGGCTTCCGTTGGCGCTACTTTTTCAATGGTTTCTTTAATCTTATTAATAGCCGTGCTTTCGCCAATAATTTCCTGTATCTTACTAATGCGCTTCTTCAGTGTTTTGGCTTCACTTACCAGCACCGATTTATCGGTCGCGTTTCTTATGGTAATCAATAACCTGTTTAAATCCGGTGGTTTGCTGATATAATCATAAGCGCCCAGTTTTACTGCTTCCACAGCTGTTTCTATATTGCCGTGCCCGCTTATCATAATTACTGGAATATCAATGCCTTCATTTTTTAATTGTGTCAATAATTCAATGCCATCCATTTTAGGCATTTTGATATCGCAGATAGCGGCATCAAAATGTTGTTTTTTTATTTTTTCCAACCCTTCTTCACCATTTTCCGCTGTCTCCACTTTGTACTGTTCATTTTCCAGGATGTCTTTCAGGGTGTTTCTTATAGCTCTTTCGTCATCAATAATTAAAATCTTCAACATCGTAACTCTTGTTTTAAATATTATTAGGTAAATATAATAGGAATCGGGCTTTTATGCCGCTTTTTAACCAATATTCGCAAAAGAAGCATTGTTTTCTTTGCTGCAATACGGTTGTTGGCGGCCTGTTGAACATTGTTAGCAATTCCTTTTAGAGCTTCGGGCTATTAGTAATAACATCCATTAACTTAGTGATTCTTTACATGAAGATAGTACTGTATGATTGTACATTTACGAGCTTATAAATTTGCCATATGATGAAGTTTGACCATTTACGGAAATTTTGTTTTCTATTGCTTGTCGTTATTATTAGTTCGGGCGTTTTTGCGCAAACCAATTATTATAACGTTACAAAATTCGGTGCAAAAGCCGATAGCAGTACTTTAAATACAAAAGCCATAGCCAAAGCGATAGAAGCAGCGGCAAAAAAAGGAGGCGGAACGGTTTATTTTCCAGCCGGCAAGTATTTAACCGGCCCGATTCATTTCAAAAGTAATATTACCATTTATTTAGAAGCCGGAGCTGAATTACATTTCAGTGATAATTTCGATCATTATTTACCGATGGTTGAAAGTCGCTATGAAGGTGTGGATGTTACTTCTTTCTCACCGTTGTTTTATGCTAACCGGGTAACTAATATTGCTATTAAAGGCCGGGGCCTGGTAGATGGACACGGTAAGAAATGGTGGGATTTTGTAGAAGGTTACAAAGCAGATCAACCACGAAGCAAGTGGCAGTATATGTTCGATAGCCTGAATAAAAATATTTTGCTGCCGGATGATCCCCGTCAAATGACCCGCGGGTTTTTACGTCCGCCGTTCATTCAAACCATGCATTGCGAGAATGTGCTGATAGAAGGCATTACTATTCAGAATTCACCTTTCTGGACCGTGAATCCACAGTTCACTAATAATATTACGATTCATGCAGTAACTGTTATCAATCCGAAGCGTTTAGCTCCGAATACTGATGGCGTTAACCCGGAGTCCTGTAAAAATGTGACCATCTCCGATTGTTACATTAGTGTAGGTGATGACTGTATTACCATTAAATCTGGTAAGGACTTACCTGGCCGGACCAAAGCAACCCCTTGTGAAAACATTACCATTACTAACTCAACTTTAATGAGTGGCCATGGCGGTGTGGTTATCGGTAGCGAGATGAGTGGTGGTGTAAAGAATGTGGTAATTTCTAACTGTGTATTTGACGGTACTGACCGCGGTATCCGTATTAAAACCATGCGTGGCCGTGGTGGTGCGGTAGAAGATTTTCGTGTAAGCAATATCGTTATGAAAAATATTTTATATGAAGCGATCGTGTTGAATATGGAATATGGAAAATCTAACCCGGAACCGGTAAGTGACCGTACGCCGGAATTGAAAAATATCCGTATCAGTAATATTACGGCTTATGCCAAACAGGCTATCCGCATCCTGGGTTTAGATGAGATGACTGTAAAAAATGTCAGCTTCAACGATCTTTATTTGGTAAGTGACCTGGGCGTTGAAATAAAAAATGCAGAAGACATAGAGTTTCACAACGTGATTGTAAATAATAAAACCGGGGCAGCGATGAAAGCAACCGGTGTGAACCGTATTACCATTGATAATTTTAAAAATCAACAACCGGTAACAGGTAGCTCTTTAATCAGTTTCGATAATGTAAAAAACGCTTTTCTTTACAACAACTGGCCTGCAGCAGGCAGTACCAACGTACTGGATGTAAAAGGAAGTTCTCAGAATATCTTTTTAAACAATAATAATTTCAACCTGTATCCTCAACCGGTTTCCCAGCCGGAGGCATTAAAAGACCAGGTAATTATTAAATAACTTTATGGCGCACCCCTTCAAAACATTTTGTGTTTTGAAGGGGCCGGGCTATCCGCTGTATCTTTTTATTTTACCGGTTATTTGTCCTTCATTCAAAATATCCTGCGCCGGATAAAATAAAAAGGATGCCGCTACTATCCCTTGCGCGGGGCAATAGCCGGTACTATAATAGCAATATTATTGCCGGTAGACGATGACAATCTTTTATAGTAATATAAACAGTGTTCAGTAAAAGAAAATAAATACCGGGAAAGGTATTGAGATCATTTAGAAATGTTCGCCATAATGTTTATTGGTTACGATTAAATAGTAACTTTTTTAAATAAATTCAGTTTCATGATTCCTTATAATAAACCATTCTTATTCGTATCACTGATCGCAATTTCATTTGCATCAAAAGCACAGGTAGTAAAAGATGCCAATTACCTTTGGTATAACAAGCCTGCACAAAAATGGACAGATGCATTGCCAATTGGGAACGGCCATATAGGTGCAATGGTATATGGCGGCGTAGAAAAAGACTTTATCCAGTTTAATGAAGCCACATTATGGTCTGGGGCTCCAAGAAATTATAATCATGATTCAGCCTATTTATATTTACCGGCTATTCGGCAGTTGATAAAAGAGGGTAAGCAGGCAGAAGCGGAAGCGTTGGCAGAAGAGAAATTCATGGGCCTGAAATATCCGGATGAAGCAACATATCAGCGGTTATACGCGGACTGGCGCAATAAACAGAGAAAAGATACTTCTTTAAGTGCTGTAGGCGTCAATAATCATAACTGGGCAGAATTAACACTGCCAAATCCGGAAGGCTGGGAGCAATTTGGTTATAATGGCATAGACGGCAATTTTTGGTTCAGGACTGAATTTGATTTGCCGGAATCTTTAGCAGGTAAAGACCTGGTATTGCATTTGGGAAGGATCCGCGATGAGGACTTTACTTACATCAATGGTAAACTCGTGGGTTCTGATAATGGCAGAACGGTCCATAGAAGGTATACTATTAAAGCAGCAGATTTAAAGCCCGGTAAGAATGTTTTAGCGATCCAGGTGCTGAACTATAACGATAAAGGCGGCTTGATAGGTTCTAAAGGAAGCCTTGAATTTGCTTTCTCTACACCACAGGATTTAAAAACACCGGTACTGAATTTATCTAAGACATGGAAAGTAAAAGTACTGGACACTGAACCGCCTGTAGCACCGGCATACCAGGCGAGTTACCAGCCGTTCGGGAATATCTTAATGTATTACCCGCAGCAGCTTACCAATGTGAAAAACTATCACCGCTGGTTAGATATTGAAAAGGCAGTTTCAGGCGTACGCTATCAAAATGGGGATACAACTTTTACCAGGGAATATATTGTATCAAACCCGGATAAGGCAATGGCCTTAAATCTTACTGCAGATAAATCTGCAGCTGTCAATTTCAGTATTGCTTTTGACAGTTACCAGGTGATAAAATCTGTTACCGGTACTGATGGTCATACTTTATTGCTGAATGTAGCGGTAAAAGGCTGGGCATTGAAAGGTAATGCTTATTTAACGGTAAAGAATTATGGTGGCCGGGTAAAACTGGTCAATAATACCTTAGAGGTTTCTGCGGCCGATTCAGCGACGATTTATTTGACCGCCTCTACTAATTTTATAAATGCGGAATCGGTTTCTAAAGAACCAAGTGCAGCAGCATTGAACAATCTTGCAAAAGTAAGAGCTAAGAATTACGCTGCTGTAAAACAGGCGCATATTGCAGACTATCAAAAATTCTTTAAACGATTTGATGTTCATTTCGGAACAAGTGCTGCGGTAGTGAAACCAACGGACGAGCGGATATTGAATTACACACATCAGTCAGACCCGGCGCTGATTGCTTTATTGACACAATATGGCCGCTATTTACTGATCGCTTCCTCAAGGGACGGCGGGCAGCCGGCCAATCTGCAGGGTATCTGGAATGATAATCTGACACCGGCATGGGGCAGCAAATATACCACCAATATTAACCTGGAAATGAACTACTGGCCTTCGGATATTCTGAATCTCCCGGAGATGAATGCGCCATTATGGGATAAACTGGCAGCACTTACAGAAGCCGGTAAAAAAACAGCAAAAGTACATTATAACCTGCCGGGTTGGGTGCTGCATCACAATACCGATTTATGGAATGGTACAGCGCCTATCAACAGTTCCAATCATGGTATCTGGCCAACAGGTAGCGGCTGGTTAACACAACATATATGGCAACATTACTTATATTCAAATGATATTGCTTTTCTTAGAAAATATTTCTATATACTGGAAGAGTCTGCAAGATTTTACGATGGCTTTTTAGTACTGGATGCCACATCCGGTAAATACATCAGCACACCGACCAATTCACCGGAACATGGCGGTTTGGTGGCAGGTGCTCAAATGGACCACCAGATCATCAAATCTGTTTTTAAGAGTTATTTAAAAGCAGCGGAAATTTTAAAAACGGCGGATGCGGCACTGGTGAAAAATGTAAAATCCAAGGTTGATAATATTTTCCCGAATACCATTGGAAAATACGGGGATTTGCAGGAATGGATGGAAGATAAAGATATGCGTAAGAGCAATCACCGGCATGTATCTCATTTATGGGATGTGTACCCGGGCAATGGTATCAGCTGGAAAGACAGTGCTATGATGAATGCCGCCAAACAGAGTTTATTGTATAGAGGTGATGAGGGGACGGGTTGGAGCATCGCATGGAAGATAAACCTTTGGGCACGGTTTAAAGATGGTAACCATACATTGAAAATTATTGATAACTTAATTACGACCGCTGATATTGATGATGGTGCTACGCAAAGAGGGGGATTGTACAGGAATATGTTTGATGCACACCCGCCATTCCAGATTGATGGTAACTTTGGCGCTGCGGCAGGTATTGCAGAAATGATTGTGCAAAGTCATGATGGTTTTATAGATATATTGCCGGCATTGCCGGACGGCTTGCCTAATGGTTACATGCGTGGCCTGAAAGTACGGGGCAATTTAGAGCTGGATATTTTCTGGAAAAATGGAAAACTTCAGAAGCTGGTAGTAAAACCTGGTACAAACGGTGATTATCAGTTTGCTTATAACGGGAAGTACAAAACAGTTAAGCTGAAGAAAGGTAAAAATATCTTGTTGACAGCCTGGTAATTAAACCGTATTATTCTTAATAAATATCCCAAATGGAACTTTATACCATTTGGGATATTTATTTTATGATTGCATGAATGCCGGTAATTGCACCACTTTCAGGTTTCCATATAATTCATTAAAATATCAGCTTATAGCCGATTCCTCTTACATTTATAATTTTAATGCTCGGATCCGGTTTGAAATAGCGGCGCAGCTTGGAAATGAATACATCCAGGCTTCTGCCGGAAAAGTAATCTGTATTTCCCCATATTGAGAGCAGGAGGTCATTCCTGTTTAATTGTTCATTCTTTTTTAAGAGCAAATAGTACAGGATGTCTGCCTCCCTGGATGTCAGTTGCCTGGAACTGTCTGCTGTTGACAGCCCTCCTCCGGGGTAACTAAAGCTGAACTGGCCGATTTTCCATTTGTAATGTTCTGCAGAGGGCTTGCTTTGCGTGCTGATATTTCTGTTTAATAATGCCTTTACCCGCACTATTAATTCAGCAATGCTAAATGGCTTTTTCAGGTAATCATTGCCCCCCAGATCAAATCCTTTCACGACATCGCTGGTTTGTGATAATGCTGTAAGAAAAATGACCGGTGTTTGGGTATTCGATAGGCGTACCTGTTGTACCCAGTCAAATCCACTGCCGTCCGGCATCATCACATCTGTTACAATTATATGCGGCTGGTGCTGGTTACATATGCGCGTAGCATTGGCTAAAGTAAGGGCATGAAATACCTGGAAGCCTTTATCTTCCAGGCTTTCTTTTATAATTTCTGCGAGTGCTGCTTCATCTTCTATCAGTAATACTTTTTCCATAATTTATACCGGCCAGTACAATGATATTACCGTACCTTTTTTTACAGTACTTCGTATCTCAATTTTACCATTATGGGCCTTTAGTATTTCCTGTACATAATTAAGCCCTAATCCGAATCCTTTTACGGCATGGTTGGGTTTCGGCTCCCGGTAAAATTTTTCAAATACAAATGGTAATGCAGCTGGTGAAATGCCCTGACCGCTATCCATACACTTGATACATATATAACCATCAGCCTTTGTGCAACTGATGTTTATTTCCACAGTATCATCAGAATACTTGATGGCATTGTCGATGATGTTTATAAATGCCTGCTGAAACAATGCCTTATCTGCAAAAATAAATTCAATACCGGAATTGTTTTTAAAGGTATAATGAATTTCCTTTTTACCGGCTATTCTGAAATTGTCAATAATATTGTCAATCGTTTGTTTTATATCTGCTTTTTCATAGTTTATCCGGAGGTTTTTATTATTGAACAGTGAAACGGTAAGAATATTTTCTATTATTTTGTTTAACCTGTCAGTTTCATTCTTTGCATGACTGAGATAGCGGGCCTGTTTTTCTTTATTTAAATCGAAATCTTTCACGGCTTCCAATGCGGCAGAAATAGTTGCAATTGGTGTTTTCAGCTCGTGGGTTATATTGTTGATAAAATCATTTTTTATAGCTGCCAGTTTCTTTTCCCTGAATACTGCTTTTAATAAAGTGAAGATGCAAAATGCAACCAAAATGACCAACAGTAATGAGCCAGCTAAAATCCATTTCATACTGACCAATACATAGTTGATCGGCGAGTAGAAAGCGGCTCTTACAAACTTATTATGATTATCCCACCATTTATAGGTTGGGTAGGCTTTTGTAATAATCTGTGATTTTGGGTTGGTATTTTTGCCGGATGAAAAGTTTAATAAACTATCGTTTGCACTTAATTTGAAATAAAATGGAACCGCAATGTTTCTTTGTTGCAGTACACGATTGAAAGTAATTCTTAACCCTGAGGTATCAAATCCGTGTGTTATGACATTATCCAATGCAAATGAACCGAGACTTTGTAACCTGTAGAAAACAACATGATTATCTAAATCTTCAGTTCTCAGGTAGTGGGCATAATGCGTTGCTATTTTAAGTTTGTAAGCGGTATCAGTGGCCTGCATTAATCTTGGTAAGTCTACATGGCTAAATGAAGTCTGATCTTTCCTGTTGCTGATACTTTGTACAATATGGTAAACTGTGCCCGCAGCCGGCAGGAATTTGCTTTTTATTTCAAATTTTGTGCTATCCATTAATTCTGTTACAAGTATGGATTCAATGGTGTCGCAGCGCAGTTCAAAATCTTTTTTGATGGCATCTTCAAAGGCAAGGTTTACCTCTCTTTCAAAGTTAAATACAGAAGTGGCATAGTAGTTTTTTGCCCAGAAAAACTGGAGTATAATTACTCCTGATATAGATAGTAAACATATAGATAATAACCACCAGGTATTTCGAGCCATTTACAAATATACTGTATGTGTAAGCATGGCCAATGCTGTTAACAAACGATAACATAAGCTAACATCCGGGTAACACCTGCCTGGTTTGGGTTCTGCCATCTTTGTTCAAAATTATTAAATGAGAAAGATCGTTATTTTAATGTGCTTTATCTTGCCTTTAAGAATATTTGCCCAGGATGCAGTTCTTAAAACCGGTAACAGGTTTCCTGATATTATTTTTACCAATATTGCTAATGCTCCTGTAAAAGAATGGTATTTAAACAATGTAAAAGACGATAAATTCTATATTATTAATTTCTGGGGAACCTGGTGCAGCCCATGTATCCCGGAAATGGATTCACTGGCAAAGCTTCAACGCAAGTATAAAGATCAAATCCAGGTCATTGCCGTTTCGGACGATGATGATGTCCGGAAATCCAAATACCTTAAAAATAAACCATCCGGTATATGGCTGGCTACAGATAAGGATTATACCCTTTACCATATGTTTAACCTGGCATATGTGGGACAGTGTGCTATTATTAATCCTCAAAAGGAAATAGTAGCGCTGGTAAGAACGGATTCTGTGAATGCATTATTTATAGAAAAAATGCTTAGAGGAGATTCTCTTACAATGAGTGCCGGTTTGAATGAAAAGGCCGTTATTACTGATGACCCTTTTGGAGTTGACTCCATAATGACGCATAATTTTACTATTTCCGGCTATAAAAAGGGTTTACGTGGCATGGGGAAATATTATACAACGGGACCTTATAAAAACAGGCGTTTAAGCTGGATAAATGCATCGTTGGATTTATTGTACCGTGCTGCTTACAATATTAAATCGTATCATGTACAGGAGTTCTTTGAGGATGGATTAACAAGAAAGGATGTATCTGATTTTGAAAATAAGCAAAGTTTATATTGTGTCGATTTATTGGTGAGTGACCATGAAAAGGATCGTTTGTATTCAATCCTGCAAAGTAACCTGAATAAGTATATGCCCATAAAGGTAAGAGGAGAGAAAAGAGAACTTGATGTATATGTTTTAAAGCTGGATACTGCCGGAAAGTTAGGTATTTTAAAGGCAGATGGTGCGGAACCTGTTATGAGTTTTTCAGGAAGAGGTTATGAGGGGGAGTGTGTTTTTGTTAAGGATTTTGCTGAAGATTACCTGACGAATGAACTAGGTTTACCGGTGGTTGATGAAACGGGCCTGACAGGCCGTTATAATATTAAAACGAATGTTGAACAGCGCGATAAGGCAGGTATTTTGAAATCAATACAAGCCATTGGCTTTGCAGTGGAGAAGACAAGGCGAGAAGTCCCTGTGATTATTTATTTTCTACCGAAGTGATGCTAAACAAATGTATCAAATATTTGCATGATATAAACTGATGTTTTGATTTGTGCTGTTTCCAGTTTTAACTCACATCGCTTAAAATGGGGTAATTTGAAAACTTTTATTATGGAAAATTTATCTATATATTTACTAAATGAATAATTTATAGTGTAAATGCAAATATTGCAGACAATTGAAGAAGTTCATCGAGTTTTTAATACTTCAGGAAGTAGTCCTCTGCTTGTCACTTGTGACGATTTTCGCGATTGGGTTTGTAAATATGACAGAGCGCCTAAGAATTTATTCAATGAATTACTGGCAGCAAAATTTGCTAAAATATGGGGAATAAATATTCCAGAAGTTGCTCTTATTAATGTAAAAAAAGAGCATGTTCCTTTTAGTAAATTTTCTATACAACCAAATCTCTTTGATAAAGAGTGCTTTGGCTCGTTGTATCTTGAAAGTTCAAAGGAAATTGACCATTCTTTAGTGCACTTGTTTGAAGATTTAAGCTTTAGAGAAAAACTAATTAATAAAGATGATTTTTTAAAAATTGCGCTATTCGATATTTGGTTAGCTAATGAGGATAGAAATCATAACAATTTTAATCTTTTAGTAGAAATCGGACAAAATAAACAGTCATTTTTATATGCAATTGATCACGTGAGTATTTTTAACAGTAGCTATTTGAATTATGGTATTTCAGAGATTACTGAGGATGACTCCATAATTAAAACTAAATTGGCTAAAATTTTGTTTAATAATAATAGGTATTTGGTATCTCTGGTAGATATCTTAGTCGGAAATTTTTATCTTTGCGTTGATGAATGTTTTCTTAGACTTGATGAAATATTAAATTTAGTACCAGATTCTTGGGGAGTTGATAAACTACAAACGAAAACTAGTATTGTTCGAAATTTATTTACAGAAAGTTGGAAAGACAATTGTATTGAAAATTTCAGACGATTCATTCAGACATTTATCATTAATTAAACAATGAAAACTATTTACTCTATATTATTTGCCTCTTTAAATACTGCTTTGAATGAAAAGATTAGTATAGGACTTTTAATGTCTGATGGATATAATACAAAATTTAAGTTTTCTTCTGAAAAATTATTGGCAGTAAAAGCTGCAACAGAACCAGAGCGTTATGGATTTATTAAAAATTATTTAAAGGCTTTAGATGATGAAATCTTAAAGTCAAATAATAATATTGGCCTATTTACGAATAAAATATTTAAAGTAGATTGGGTTACAGATAATTATATGAATTATTTGTCAAATTATTCAAATAATCTAATTCAATTTTCAGAACCTAAATTTATTGATATTTCTTTTAGTACAGAAAACTTTAAACGGATTTTTAAGAAATATGTACATGTTAAATATGATTCGAATGAAGTTATCATTGAGACTGATAATATTAACAAAAGGGTAAAAGAGCGACTTTATTCTACGATTGATAATCGTGTTAATTTAGATGTATCTTTAGATTCCTCACATTTTGAGAATTTATTTACACCAATCGAAATTAATTTTATCGGAATGAATGGCATTCCTGTTGTAGGTCAAACTGTAGATTTCTCCAAAAAACATTATAATTTGGAAAATGATATCGCTCGATTTGTCTCGTTAACAAAGGCGATTGAATTGCATGATAAAAAGAAAGGAAAGTATTTTATTTTAGGTCATGAACCTGAAGGAAAAGAAGATAAGAATCATGTATTATGGTCACAAATTAAAAATTCTGATTTTTTAGATTTTGTTGATATCGATGCAATTGATATTGTAGAGGAATACATAGAACATTTTGATGTAAAGCCGTATTTTGAAAAAAATGTGAATTAATAATTATTCTTTTATGCCCATTTTAAAGTAAATAAATACCTGACTAAGATATGTCGAATCTAAATAATTAAATTTTTGGCTGTTTAGTAGTTTAAAAAATTGATTATAATAATTCTCCGTTTATGCGCTGCCGGATATGCAGGGTTTAGTGCGACGCAGGAGCACCGAGCATTAGCGAGCCCGGAATAGCCGGAACTGAAGTTGAAATATGTACTGCTGACCACAGCCCCAAATAAAAATAAAAAGCCGCCACCTGTTACGGTAACGACTTCTTTATAGTGATGAGAACTACGGGCTGCTTTTGAGTATTGCATTTTCGCAGAAGAGAATCTCTATATAGATCTAATATTTATAGTGCATTTTATTTTCAGTAACATACGACCCCGACGGGGTCGTATGTTGTACTTACATTCATTTTTCTATAGACATTTAACCCTTTCAGCGTTATTTAATAACAGATTTGTTTTGTAAACAAACGCTATCAACTGTTACTAAACCCACCCCAACTACTCCGAGGAGGGGACAGGCGTTTGAGAGTTGTAGCTTAATGAGTAATAGCATGGGATTTCTCCTCGGCTTTTACGGTTAATTGCTTTTTAAATTTATCTCGTCGAAATGACTGCCATGATTGTTAACTAACAACTATAAAGCTTCAACTATCAACTTCTTACTACTCACTTCTTACTTCTTACTCCCTACTATTCCCCTATTGCTGATTGTACGATGAATCCCATGAGTTGCCGTCATCGCCTTTCTGGCCTTCCATTTTAATCATGAAGTTTTTGGCCGGGAAGTATGGTTTCATGTGGATGTCCAGGTGGATTTTATCTTTCTGGTGTGGGTCTTGTTCGAAACGACGGATGGTAAAATCTTCTATCAGTTTATCAGGGCCGGTAATGCTGTCCAGGAACTTTACAATCTGGCTCATCAGGTCCTTGCGGGTGTTGGCATTGAAGTTCTCAAAGGCACGACGGTTCAGGAAGTCCATAATCACCTTGGTGACATAATCGAATACCCGTACCACAGAGTAAGTTTGTAAACCAAGGTTATCACCATTGAACAATGTTTTGGCAGAAAATGCCATTACTTTGGCATATTCATTCACCATTGGTACAAGGCCCATTTTTTCAAGATTGGCTATTTCACTTTTCTTCAGTTCGAATTTTACACCATCGACTTCATTGATGCTACCGAATTTTTTACCGGCAGTTACCTGACTCATCAGTGTTTTATAAACTTTCCCGGCTAATGCGCCCGATGGTGGTACATACAAATCCTCTTCCTCATTCAGCACTTTATGTTTGCCACGGCCAACCAGCCAGTTACAAGTCATCATCACGTTGGATTTGAACTTGTCACCACTGGTAAGATTTGCCAGTTCAAACATTTCCATCACATCGTCCGGTGCATCCAGGTGTTCAAAATCGGTAATAAGCATCACTTTGTTTTCGTATGCTATTTTTGACCATTTTTCCACCACTTTATTGGAACCTAAATAGCCCGGCAGTACCATAATACTGTAATTGTTTCGCAAATCCAGACGGTCGAAATTTTGTTTTAGTTCACTGGAAACTGTATCAATAAAACGGGTATTGTCAAGGTCTTTTAACTGGTCCAGCTCGCAGTTGATAAAGGAGATGTTTTTTAGCTTATCGGATTCTGAATTATTGAAGAACAATGCTACATTGCGATACGAACGTTCGAGGTCTTTGGTTTCCTCTACTGCTTTTGCAAGGTTGGTTTGCAGGATCTGTTCGCTGGTAGTTACTTTCTGTTCACACTCGTCTATCAGCGCGTTTAAATCGTCTCCACTTTCCAGTACTTCTTTCCATAATGCCAATGCCTGCGCCAGGGTAGAACGTTCCTGTTTTTTCTGGTCTTCGTTCAGGAAGATATTACGACGTGCTTTTCTATCGGGATTGATATTGGCTGTACCGTCAATGGTAGATTCTATTAGATCGAAACCGCCGTATTTGGCCAATACATCTACATTCGTTTTGAGTGACTCTATAGGTTGCAGGTTGCCTGATGCGCCTGCCTGTGATTGTTGTTGTGGTTGCATAAAATGGATGATTTTTAATTTAACGGATTAAAACTTCTGATGGGCTCATTGGCCGGTGGCGAAGATGCCTGTGAACTGCCGCCACCGCTTTTTTGTGGCCAGGCATTTTCAATTTTAACGCTGTTAATATTTACTTCCTTAGCTGATATTTTAATGATGATGCTCATAGGTGAATCGTTGCTGGCGTTAAAAGTTTCCTTGTAGTATATACAGTAGGCATCTTTAAACGATACTGTTTTTAAGGAGGCGCCGCTATCGCGTTTGGTAAAAACAATTTCACCGCTGTGCTGCATGGTGTCGGATAACATCCATTGCGCAAAAGCTGTCTTATTATCGGACTCTACTTCCAAGGTTATGAGTCCGGGCTGGACTTTTCCTTTAGGGCGTAAAGCGTGGTCGACAGGTTGCGAAAATTCGTATTCAACATTCAACAGGCGGACATCTTTGATGTCGGAATTGATGTTTAATATAGCTAAGAATGACATGGCATAAATTTTAAATGAGCGAATGTTGCAGGATTAAATCTGCAGGTATCGCCAATGTTTAAACTTTTGATTGAAGCTCATCGTGCATGGCGCTGATAGCTGCAATTAAAGCGGCTTTGGCTGAAGGATCGGCCAGTGCGGACTTTAATATTTTATTGCTCTTTAGCTGCTTAATGATTTTCATGTATTCATCTTTCTTAATGGCATTGCTTTGCAAAAATTTGCTTTGAGCGGTGATGCCTTTCAGGCTGAAATCGCCGACATTACTAAAGCTTAAAATTTCTTTTTGCTCTGTGCCCTGTTCGGTTTCAAAAGCCACTTCTACCTGTGGTTTAAAGCGGTCGAATACATCCTGAACTGTTTGAAGCCCGTAAACCACTTCCGGTTTAATAGGCGCATCTTTCGTCAGTTTTTCTGCAAATAGTGTTCTGTTCTGAGGTATGTCTGCAAAGGCTTCGCTCGCATCTGTCTGAACTTCATTACCCCCGATTCCGTAGTTACTCATAGTAATTTAGTTTTTGTGATTAGTGAATGTTTTTTGTTTTTAATTGTCTGAAATTTCCCAGTTTATTTTAGTCTCATTATCTATTTCTGTTAGTTTGCCGTGTACGGTTTGTCCCGGTTTTAATGACTCGCTCACAATGAGTTTACTCAGCGGTTTTCTAATGCCGGTGCGTATAATATTCTTCAAAGGACGCACACCGTATTTGGGTGAATAACCCTGCATGGCCAGCCATGTTTTGGCATCGCTGTCTATGGCGAAATTGATTTGTTGCTGTGCCAATTGTTTTATCAAAGGCTTTAAATGGATGTCGAAAATCTTTACCACATTCTCTTCCGGAATTGGAGCGAATGGGACGATCTCTGTAATCCTGGCCAGGAACTCCGGACGGAAATATCCCGTCATTTTTTCCAGTAACTGGTTTTGCGGCGGCACCTTACCCTCCACAAATGACTGGATGATGTAATCTGCACCAATATTGGAGGTGAAGAGTATAACGGCATTGGTAAAATTGCCGATATTGCCAAGCTTATCCGTTAGTTTACCTTCATCTAATATCTGTAAGAAAATATCAAACACTGATGGGTGCGCTTTTTCAATTTCATCGAACAGCACGATAGAGTAGGGTTGCTTGCGGATTTTATTTACAAGCAAACCTCCTTCTTCATAACCGACATAACCGGGAGGTGCCCCATATAGTAAAGCTGCCGAATGCTCTTCTTTAAACTCCGACATGTCGAAGCGGATAATGGTGCTTTCGTCCTGGAATAAAAACTGTGCGAGCGCTTTTGCCAGTTCCGTTTTACCGGTACCGGTTGGCCCCAGGAAGAAGAAAGAGGCGATGGGCTGTCCTTCCTTGTTGAGTCCTGAGCGCGATTCTAAAATAGCATCGTTTACAGCGGATACTGCTACATCCTGACCGATTACCCGTGAACGTAGTATATCCTGCATCTGCATGAGTTTTTCTTTCTCGTCGGACTGCATTTTGCCTATGGAAATACCGGTTAGATTAATCAATACTGCTACCACATCGTCCACGCTCATTTTATCGAAACCAGTAACACTTATATCATACAGTTTCTGAAGTGTGCCCCGGATATATTGTTGTTTTTCCTCCACTGACTTTAATGTGAAGTAACTGTTTTCATCTGCCAGTCTTGCCAGTAATGTCGGCGTCAGACTGTTCTGAATGGTCTGGTAGAAATAATCCAATGTCTGCTCAGTGGCATTATTATCCAATGCTTTGAATTTTTCCTGTAATTGTTCTATCCGTTGCCGGGAAGTATTCTTCATGATTCTGAATACAGCCATTGAACGGTCTAATAAATCGATACCGGAATCGGGTAATCTCCTGGTGTATAAATAGCGATGCGCCAGTTTTACAACATTGTGAATGGTAGCTTCTTCTACCTGTACCTGGTGATAGCTTTCGTATTTTTCCAGCACATTATTCAGCATTTCTTCTGCTACATTCAGAGCCGGTTCGTTAATGCTTATTTTTTCAAAACTTCTGTATAATCCGGTGTCGCTTTCTATCAGTTTTCTATAGTTCTCATTAGATGTAGTTGCAATAATGGTGGTGCTGTCTTTTTCCAGGATCACTTTCAACATGCCGGAGAGGCCGGTATTCTTCTGCTGTGCATCCAGGAACAGATGAATATCGTCAATCAATAAAACTGATTTGGGATAAGCTTCCAATGCCTTAAATACTTTTTGTAACCTGTCTTCTATTTCACCTTTGTAGGTGGCCCCGGCAATGATGGCATGTGTTTGCAGTTTCAGTACCGGCCACTCTTTAATAAAATCCGGTGTTTCATTCTGTATGATCGCATAACCAAAACAATCCATTAAAGCGGTTTTACCCACACCGGATTCTCCTACAATTACTACGCTTGATTTCCTTTTACGGGAGATGATTTCAATCAGCTTTCGCACTTCTGCTGAACGGCCTATAAAGGGTTTGTTGTTATCGTCCTGCAACTGTGTAACCAGGTCTATGGTAAACTGTCCGAGTACGCCATCGCTTTTAGAACCGCTATGAATGGGGCTGCCATTAGTACCTGCTTTTGCAACGCTTCCGGTTTTGTTGCCTTTGGAAGCAAACGATAAAAACTGGCCGGAATCTATAGGGAATGTTTTTAACTGGTCATAACTAAACGCCACACCGGGTATACTTAATGCATAGAATATCGCTTCCGGTGAAATGGCTTCCGAATGAAATAAATGGGCATTGTTTTCTGCTTCTGTAAATAATGTATGTAACCCCGGTTCCCATTCAGGTTCTTTGTGTGCACTTGCCCCTTTTGGTAATTGCTCCATTCTTATAGCTGCCCAATCTTCCAGATAATAAACATCTACATCGTTTTGCTGCAATGTATTTCTAAGTCCGAAGTTTTTATTGAGCGCAGCTGTTAGCAGATGTGCCGGGCTTACCGATGCATGGTTCTGCTCTTTAGCCAGCTTTCCAGCTATATAAATTACTTCTTCTGAAGTTGGTGTAAACGAGTATTTGGTATTGGTTGCCATAGTTATAGAATAATTATTGTTTTTCCGCTTCTTCTACTACCAGTATATCGCCGGTTTTTGTGCCACCGCTTCCGGGTTTATAATTGCCGTCCAGTTCGCTGTACTCAAATCCCTTTCCCAATTTATAGGCATAAATATTGGTGGCCTGGTCTAAGGTTTTACGCAGCTCTTTAGGCATTTCCGCAAGCGATATATTGTGACTGTTGTAAATGAAGTGTAACGAATTATATTTTTTATCGACCTTGAAGTAATCGGGTGCTAATATTTTCTTTATATCTCCAATGCTTTTATCCACTCTGCCCAATGCTTTTTTCAATCCCAGTTCTTTGTCATTACCATTGTCCGTATCATCGAAATCGAAATTGCTTCTCAGTTTTTGCATAAGCGATACCAGTGGTTTTGTAATGGTATCTGTTTGTATTTTACTCAATGCCGGGTTGTTGCCCAACGATGGTAATTTTTGCAATACTTTGCCCAGTAATTCTGTTTTGCCGGCTATCATCGGCAACATTAATTTGCGTGATAATGCTATCCCTATTTCCTCCCGTTTACCATTGTCTGCTGTCTGGCTCAATGTTTCTATTTCCTGCCTGGTGCTTGCTATTAATGAGGTCAGCTGGTCGTATTCTCCTTTTTTAGCCCCTTCTATAATTACTTGCTGATAAGGGTCCTTAGTAGCAATCGGTTTGTCGAAGGCAGTGATAGGTTTTGCAAATGCACCTTCTGCAGTAAACTCTTTTAAATGGTTGGCAGGCTCTTTATTTTCCAGGTCTACCGTTATTGCATTCAGTGCGTCATTGACCAATAATACCGGGGGCACTAAAAAATTAAATAGTTTTTCCAGCTTTAAATGTTCTGTGTCCAATCCGATTTTATCTTTCGATTCAAACAGGTCTTTAAAGCTTTTTACAAACTGTGATAACCTGTCCACAGAATCTGATGCCACACCAGATGGATTACCAAAAACCTTGTCCAGTGTCTGGTCTATTTTCGGCAGTTTCAGGAACTCTTTAAATGAGGCAATCAGGTGCTTTACAAAACCGAATATATCTTCAATAATAGATTTTATGTCCGATTTTAAACTCTCCACCAAACTCTTCAACGGGTCTAATCCGGATGCGGTTCCAATGGTTAATCCGTTCAGCAATTGTGTCAGTATTTTGGTTATTTTCATAACCAGGGTACTGTACATATATTTCACCGGTGACTGATTGGCTAAGCGAATCGTATCTATTAATTTGTCTGAATTTTTGGCATATAAAATGGCATTGCTGCTCAGATCAAACGGATTTTTATAAACGGCCACATTCGGCAAACTGTTTAAAAAATCCTTTTTATCATCGTCGCCGGATAATGCGGTTCCTACATTCAGTATGCTCTCAATGTTACCGTATTCTCCAAGACTATTTTTTATTTTCATTGCCGTATCTGCAGCAATGTTTCCTCCTTGTCCCAGGCCTACAAAATGTATCCCGTAAAGATCTTGCCGCCAGCCGCTGATGGTTGCTTTTATCATCGCTTCCAGTCTGCTTACATGCATATCCAGGTTGTCATTGCTGTCAAATTCAAACAAGAGATACTCATTTTTATCACTTATTTCTTTCAGTGTATTCTCCGTTTCTTTCAGCCATTTATCCCAATGTTTCGGGTATGATTCATGATAGTTAAAACCTTCGTCTAAAGGTTCTGTTTTATTTGTCTGCTCCTGTAATACACCGGGAATATGTGCGGTTATTTCATCTATTTTATCCGTCACATTTTTTACAGCACCGGCTACGCTATCTACCATAGAACCGGCTGCTATTCCTTTCGGAGAAGGCTTATACCGCACCACAATTACAAATTGTCGTTTGGTGGTATTTATCAGTTCTAATTTGGTATCTGTGTTGCCGGCCATAAACTTGCAGCGGTTTATTTTAATTTTTTATTATTGAGCCACCGGTTGTACTACAATTGAGCATCGTTGTGTCACTCCCTTGTACGGTATTTAATTCTATTCATCATCACTGCAGATGATTGTGATTGATCAGTTACGGTCAGTAGTAATGATATCATGAAATACATTCTTATATTTAAAAAGACTGATCATTCTGCTTTTTAATTTCTTCGTTAGATAATCTTAAAAATCTTGCAGCGTTATTGTAAAGAATATCTCTTTTTTGTTCTTGCGTTAGAAAAGTGGCATTGTTGATGGTCTGGATACCGGCAGCAATAGTCTGAGGCCATATCATCTGGTCGGAGCCGAAACATATTCTTTTCTGGAACCCGGCATCTATCATTCGTTGCAGGTAATTGTAGAATTCTTTTTTAGGAAACCCATAGCATATGATGCCTAAGTCAACATATACCTGTGGGTGTGCATACATTACAGCGATCATATCATCTATCATAGGCCAGCCGGCATGAGCTACAATCACTCTTAATTTCGGATGCTTTATGAGTGCTTCTTCAATTACTAAAGCGCTGTGAAACCTGGCCCTGTAATTTTTTGCGCCGGTATATGCAATGCCGGGTGGGCCTGGACCTACATGTACGCTGATTGGTATATCCAGTTCTTCTGCCAGATCCAGATAGGGTTCCATAATACTGTCAGATAATGTAATGCCACTGTATTGGGCAACTATTTCTCCTAATACTTTTATGCTGTCAGTGGTAACCCATTTCCTGATTTGTTCAATCGGTATATTCATGTCCGGGGAAAAAATCAGGCCGGTAATGATTCTGCCGGGTGATTTTTGTTTCCATTTTTGAACAAGCGGGCCACTGGTAACTCCATAAATATTGTATTTGTCCATTATCTTTAAAGTCTCGTTCATGATGGAATCATCAGTCATTGGCGACCTGAATGAAACACCATTGCAGTAAAGACCTTTAGAAACGGAATTAATATAATATTGCATGGCGTCTTCTTTAGGATCATGTACATTCCAGTGTTCAAATGGCGAACACATGCTTACAGGCGGAGGCCCGTCCCAGTTGGCCGGCAGTGCATGCAAATGCATATCAATAATGGGTAATACCTTTTTGGTCTGTGCACCGGCACAGAATGAAAAAGCGATGGTTAATATCAGTATGATCTGTTTCATTTAATTATGGTTTTAAGATTCAGGTTTTGTCTTGAAAGCTGATGACGCCATCACCAACTGCATAGCCCTGTACCGGTATGGTTTGTCCCTGCGCATTGGTATTACCCTTGTGTATGGTACCATCATTCATTTTTATCTCATATGGTACATTGGCCATTGGCTTATCTGCATGGTCCTTTAGTGTGTATTGCGCTGTATAATCTTTTTTAGTTTGTCTGTCTGCATAGGTGCTGTCATTTTTAGCGCTATTTTTTAAACTATCCGAGTTGTTTTGCGCTTTCAGCTGATTGGCTCCGGCTTTGTTAAACTGTCCGTTTCCACCACTACCACCGCCACTGCCACTACCTGCACCAGTACCTATAAAAACCGTAAAACATCCTAAAACAATTGAACCGCCATGCGCTGTCATATCACCCATGCGGGCTGCAGGTTTGCCGCCAATTAATACTGTACTGCTACCCATTGCAATACTATCCGGCGGGCCAACACAAACACACATGTCACCAACCGTTGCCGCAGGTAAACCTCCTATAAACACAGTTGCTGTGCAGGGCCCCGATACTGGTCCACCCACATGTGGTTTAGGCCCGTCAAACATGGGGCACACATGCATATCTCCTAATCTGGCTGCTGGTTGTGACATGTTCCTGTTTTGTTTTATCCGTTATACTTTAGCTTTGTTGTACAGCGGGATTTAAAATATTTTGTATCGTTTTATTATTCAGTACGCCCCAGAAATCCAGGTAATACATTTTCATCATTTCATCTTTCAACAGGTAGATATTGTCTATTACTTTAAATAAATCGAATACCGGGTTGCCTTTTGGTTTACTCAATTCCTGCATCAGCACCTGGATATCCCAAACTCTGAAAAACTGTTTTGCATTTTCAGGGTCATTATTGTAAATAAGTTTCTGGAATGCTGTTATAATATCAGCTACTTCTACTTTGCTTTCAAACCATAATAAATCCTGCAATTGGATGTCTGTTGATTTTAATATCTGCATGCTGTTCTCATCTACACTAAATAACCATGGTGCTACAAATTCCAGATCAGCATCATATTGCTTATCCAGAAGCATGCTTCCTTCTGTAAACAGTTGTCTTAAATTTACCAAACCGGGAATACCATGCTTTGCCGCGTCATAAATTACATACAGCATCGTTAATTATTTTAGTTGATCATTACCATAGCGCCTTTTACTATTGTTTGGCCCGTTGCCTGTAAGTTCAACATGGCATCGCCTTTTATCTCTGTATTCATCGATTGCATTTTTACAGATTGCATTGCTTTTATTTCTGTCGTCATCTGCGCATCAATTTTTACCTCATCGCTTTCCAGTTCAATTTTTTTTGCTTTTATTTTAAATGAATTAGCTGCTCCAATGTTTATATCATTAGCTTTTACATCTATTGTACCGTTCGTATTAATGCTTATTCCTTGATTGGCAGTAATTTCTAATTTATCCCCACTTTTATCGAGTTTAATTTTTACGGTGGCTTTAGAACCTTTGACAATAGCAATCTCTATCCCTTCACTTTTATCAATTCCAATAGAGTTTACATCGTCCTGACTTGTTTCGGATCCGATATATATAATTTGCTTATCATTATTCTTCGTCAGATGAATAATATTTCCTTTGAACTTTTCGTTATGACTACTGTCACCCATATACATAACACCGTCGTTATCATTTATCTGGATGCGCCGGTTTGTTTTAGTACTTATTTTTTTTATGTGGTTGCCTGTTTCATTAATCCCATCTTTCCTGTCTTTACTATAAACAGCACCAATAGCATATGGCGCTTCCACATTATTATCGTAGAAGTCAACCATTACTTCATCATCTATTTCAGGTAAGAAACGGAATCCTTTTCCGGCACCGGCATGTGGTGTTACCAGGTCCATCCAGCAACTTTCTTCGTTGTTGGTGGCCCAGTAGAATTTTACTTTGATGCGTGATAATCCGTCTTTATCTTCGTTCTGCGTAACTAAGGCATATGTTGGCAATGCTTCTATTTTCGCTTCCGGGTTTACATATGGAGCAAAATGATCTATATTGGGGATGGCTTCAAAATCGTTGTAGTATTCTGATGCTTCTAATGCATAATGACTAACTGTGGTAACGACGTAAGTGCCTTCCGATTTATCGCCGTTCATTATTTCCACAATACTACCTAACAACACATTCTGATTGTTGGTTGTGCCTTTTAAAATGACGGTTCCGGCTACCCGCTGTGTTTCATATTTTTCTTTGCTGCGTTTCAGATAATCTTCAAACGGTACCGTTTCTGCCTGGTAAATACTTTCCTTACCGGCTATAAATTGTTTGCCTTTCGGCACTTTGTCTAAAGCGTTGCTTTGTTTAGGTTTCTTAGCATCTTCTTTTATTATGTTGCCTTTAATGGTGTCGTAACCCATAATGGTATTGGCACCTTTGGGCATTTTTACATCCAGTTTAATATTAAATATTTCATTTTTTTTCTGGTTCAGTTGAATAGGATTGCCGCTTGGCTTTTTTATGACAATCTGCCTGCCGTTATAGTACATCCATTCGCCTTCACGTTTGCAAAGCATTTGCAGCATTTCAAAATTGCTCACATTGAATTGAACGGTATAATGAAGGGGTTCTGTATAAGCTGGTTGAATGTTGGATGGCAGGTCTTTTACCAGGGCTTTGAAAATGTCGGATAACTTTTTTTTGTAAAAGCTCCTGCATTCTTTTACAGTGTCCAGCGCAGCCAGTTTACATTTGCCTTTAATTTCGAAATCTATATAAAAATCAAACTGGTTGATGCATTCTATTGAAGTAACGATGCCTTCGAAAATGCTTTTCTGGTTGACTTCTATTTCAATGCTTTTATCGAGGCTATCATCATAAAATTTTATGTAGGTGTCTAAAGTGACACCGTTTGGAGATTCTATCTGGTAATTGAAACTGAATGAATGTAGCTCACACAAAGATTGATTGAGCTTAAGATTAGAAAATAGAATCTCTTTACCATCAAGTTTTACTAATACCTTATTCATAAGTTTTAATTTCTGTATTACCAGATTGACTACTGTAGATGATTGATGATTATTTAAAATGTACCGATTGGTATATTTTAAACAATGTTCGATGTTCGTCTTCAATCATCTGTAATTCGTTTTTTGGGGTCGCACCTACGGTGCTTTTAATACATGGTGATGCATTAATTTTCTATTATCAGGTCGTCCCTACGGGACTTAATGGATCACAATTTTTTCGTGTTGTACTGCTATTGTATAACCTAACAGGCTTACATGGTTATAGAATATAGAACGGGAATGCGATGATTGTTTAACTAACAACTGCGAACCGTCAACTATTAACTCTTACTAAACCCACCCCAACCCCTCCCAGGAGGGCACAGGCGCTTGCGGGTTTAGCATTTTTTGTAATAGCAAGAAGATTTCTCCTCGTCGAAATGACTACGGTATTTGCTCTTGCTAATAACTATGAAATACTAACTATCAACTTCTACTAAACTCAGCCCACCCCTCCGGAGAGGGGACAGGCATTCTAGAGTGAAGGTTGTATATTTTAATAGCCAGGAGATTGCTCCATTTATATGATTGTGATTTGTTCTTTTTAATAACTATTAACTGTCAACTAACTACTTTCAACTGATCATTTAACATTTATCTGTTGATGGGCTGCAGGATACGCCGGGCAGCCGCCTAAGCGGCTGGTGCTTTGCACCGAGCAATAGCGAGCCCAGAGTAGCCTGAACAAATGTTCAGCAGTGAATCTTCTGCTGACAGCCCCAAAAGGAAAAACGACATAGTATTATACCCAATCATTGGTATGTGAGCCATTACCCATGGCAATCTCTTTGGCCGAAACAGTGAAACTTACCACCATTGGGTTTACATTTGCAGAATCATATTTCTCGTCGAATTTGATTAAATATCCTTCACTGAATTTTAGCTCTTTCATTGTGGCATCGGAATCGCGCTTAAAGAAAACGATACTGCCATCCTTGCGTTCGAAATTGTTGCACATCCATTCGAACAAATCTGTTTCCTGGGTACTTTCTACAGAAACATTGATGCGCCCGCCGCGCGTAATAGATGAAGGACGACCTGTGGCATCTACTTCCTGGTGCATTTGGTAAGAACAATCCAATACATTGTATTCCTTACCTGCTACTTTTAATTTGGCTTTGAAGCTCATAACGGTATCAATTTAGAATGATGAAAAAGTTTTATACAAAGCTATCCTGCTATAAAACCGATAACAATACGTGTTTTGGTGTATTTTTTTCGCAGTGGTTCTGGTATAATTTCGTTTTGTAATTTGTAAAAAGCTATAATGAGCCAATCCTCTTTTTATTATGTAAGGTCTGAAGCGTTGATTACTACGTTTATCCAACTTGGTTACTCGGTTGATAATATGGATATTGACTTTAATGGCGATTTCAGAAAGAAATTTACCGGTAGCCTGGAAAGTTTTGAGATAGATGAAAGTGAGATCAGGCTTCAGCTTAATGATAATAGTATTTATGATAATTTACCTGAAGGATTGTTTCACCAGAGTAAAGGGAATCAGCATAATCAATCGTATAAGAATTACATTGATGAACATAACCGCTTTAAAAACGAGGCGAAAAATGCCCGTCGTTTTTTTAATCCTTTGGACCAGGCATTTTTGTTTGCGAAATCGGATGCGCTGCTTAGAAAGGAAATGGTACTGCAGGATCTGATGGCCGATGAAACGGCTTTCCTGCTAAAGTTTTGGGGATTGGAACATTATAAAGACAATGTATATATTTCTGCTTTTGTAAAGCAACTATACAAAAGAGAAAATGTACAATCGCGAATTGATGAAATAGCTTTATTAACAGGTACTATTTTACAATGCAAGGTAAAGACTGAAACAGACTTTGTACAGTGGACTAAAGAAACAATAACAGAGGAAGATTGGCTACTGGGTTTTAACACATGCCTGGAAGCAGAAAACAGCGAAACGATTTTGCAATGGACTTTTATTATAGAAAATACAAATCCGGCGAATATAGAATCTTATTTTATGAAAAGAGATGTGTATGAAATATTACAACTAATAAACCGCTTTTTTGTACCGGTAGATGTAATAACCACATACGAATTTGAACTGCCGGAATTGAAACAACTGGATGAGGCGTATATAGGAATTTCCACACTTTAACAGAAGCAGATATGACGTTGAAATTTTTTTTAGTTTTTATATCTTCATTTTTTGCTTCTTCGGTAATCATCATGGTATTGCTGAAGAAAATAAATGCCAATTTTAATAACCTGGGTGGAAAGACCTGGTGGACAAATATTTTGTATTCGATAGGTGGAGCGCTGGTGTCGTTTTTATCTACTTTGTTTACTTCAAACTATCTGAATACTTATATGATACTTTCTGCAGTGGCTACGTTACTGGGGATGTTACTGGTATTTATAACGCATAAAAGATTTTTTAAACAACATGCCCATAACCGAAGTCAGCAATCGGTAACTGAAATTCTTTATACTGTTTCGGTGCTCAACTTTATTATTATTGGCCTGGTAGCCAGCCTGTATTATTTTACCAGCGACAAATTTTTGTTTTTTCCGATGCTCTGCAGCATGCTGTTTTTCCTGGTGCCACTGTTATTATATCACGCTTATCTGAACCTTATTTATATACCGGCACCGGTTTACGAATATTGGGAGTACCCGCTTTTAAATCCTATAACATTGGATGACGATGATGATCATTCTCCATTGCTGGTGGTGGGTTTTAAACTGAAAAAGAAAGAGTCGGAAAAGGAAAGTGTGTTTCGTACGAAAGCACCGCAGGATATGATACTGGGCGACTTGTTATATCATTTTATAAATGAGTACAATGAAGTGCAAAGTGAAACACCTATACAATTCGTGGATGAAAATCATCAACCTGAAAAATGGTATTTCCGTACGGAAAGGAAAGGTTTAAGGGCCAGCAGAGTACTGAATCCTCACCAGACTATTAAACAAAATAAACTTAAAGAAGACGATATTATTATCTGCGACAGAATCTATACCAATTAAAAACGTCATTATGAGTTGGATAAAAAAATACTATCCGGTACAGTGGGAAAACGGGATGAAATTAAATAAGGAGTTATTTCAGCACCAGTATAATGCCCATACCTACAACGATATTTTAAGTTTGAAAGCGCAGGTAAATGCACAATGTTACGGATTGTTTGTATCCGGGGAGCAGTACGAGGTGTATGTATCCTACGATAATCAGCAAACACTTCATGTACGCATACCGAAGCTTGCTGCAGTTACTCCCGGTGGCTGCCTGATAGATATTGACGCCGGCGCAGAACAGGCACTGGGTTTAGAAGTAACCCAATTGCAACTGCTTATACCTATTGGAAAGGAAGATGGGGACTATTGGGTGGTATTGTTAGCGCAACCTTTTGAAACGACCGGAGCGGGATTCAATGGTTCTAATACAGTGTATGCTAAAGTGCAATATGAACTGGTGGTTGTTTCGCAAAACGAAATAAACAGCAGGCAGCTAATTCCCAATGGTTTTGTAATAGGCGAAATTACCTTGCGCGGAAACCAGGTAACCCTGAACGAAGATTTTTTACCGGTGGTAATGCGTGTGAATGCGCACCCGGATATATACCAATGGTACGCATCGTTATTGAAAGTTCTGGAAAATATTGATGGCCGCTGCATACAGATTATTCAGAAAATTGTGCAAAAAAACCAGCAGAACGATTTGAGTAAGCTGGTTTATAAATTATGTGAGTCGGTATCGGCAGTCATGAATATTCATCTGACCAAATGCAGTATCAGTAATGGTAATAATCATCCTTTGGAATTGATTGTGGCGCTGAGCAGCATTGCCCGCAGTATAAAAAACGCGGTAGATATGAATGTTGGTGCGAGAAAAGAAGAACTCATGAATTACTTATCTGAATGGGTAAATATTACACCGGGTGTATTTGAAGATACCTTATCCAAAGTATCATCCATGCAATATCATACCATTGATAGTAATAGAAATATCAGTGCGGTAAATTATTTTATTACCACTATCAATCACTTGTTTGATACACTACAGAAGCTGGATTTTATAGGTAAGAAAAAAGAGTCCGGGTTATTTATCAAAGAAGAAACAAACCACGAGTCCAACATGCAGTCCGCAACGGACCAATCAAAACCTAAAAGAAGATTTTTCGGTTATTAATCTATAAAATATTAAATAATGAAAGCACAAAATACACCCGTAAGAACCGCTCAATTTAGCCGCTTTCTTGTCTTTTTTGTAATAGTGATGCTGATTGTTATTGCGGGCGTTTTCTTTGGTACCCAAGTGCCTGCGAGGGAGAACATACAGCTGAAAGAACAAATGGCATTGCAGGAAGAAAAGATCGTTTTTCAGGGTGAGTTTGTAAAACTGAATACTGAAGTGGCACAGTTGTTTGATTCGCTGAATGTACCTGGTGCCAATGCTGAACTGATTGATGGCAGAATGACTGCTAAAATACAGCAGATGGATGCATTGGTACTACAATATAAGGGCACAGATAAAGCAGACTATATGACAGTAGTAAAAGGGCTGACGGCACATAGGGAAGATAAGAAACTGATAAAGCAGGGTACCGGTAAAGAAGCACAAATGGCAGACTATGAAAAGCGCATTGCACAGCTGGAAAAGAACAGGGATGAGTGGAAAGCACAGGCAGAAAAATTACAAATGCAAATTCAAATGATGGGGCGTTAAATCGTTTAATATGAAGTTAGCAAGTACTTATACTAAACAGTGGGCAGGATTCGATTATCGCTTTTGGATAACGCTGATCGTATTGATCATATTATCCATAGTCGGTTATGGGTACAAAAAAAAATACCTGTATAGTTGCCCTGTTCACACAATATCTACCCGGGGAATTTACTCAAATAATTCTCTGGTGAAACAATCGTTTCTGATAAACGAGCCGGTTGTTTTCCGGGTACCCGATATTCCGCACAGTTCTGTTGAATGGTTTATTGATGATGTGACAAAAGGCAAAGCTGATTCTTTGTTATTTACTTTTCCCCAGGCCGGAAAGTTTGCTGTAAAAATGAAACTGGATGGCAAATGTGAGTACGTACGCATTATCAATATTCTGCCTTTTAAACACCAGTCATTAGACGTTAACACAGCTGGTGCTGGATCTTTGCCCGACCAGGTTATTGAAGGGAATGAAGTATTTGAAGCCGGAAGTATTAATTATTTTACAACGCCTGTAATAGCCAATAGCTATGAATGGCAAATATTGGAAGTGCCTGAATACGGCATTAAGACCGATCAGTTAATTGGTTATTCCATTATTACGGCCGGTACTTATACCATCCAGTTAAAGCTGAATAACGATAGTAAAAAAGTATTTACCAAAACAGTAAGAGTAACTGCGCCTGTAGTGGTGGCAGATATCCCGGAAGAGATGGACGTGCCGAAACCTATTGATGTGCCTCCGGGACCGGTGGATATTCCTGCTAACAATAAAGATAAAGGTAATGAGAATGATAAGGGTAGTGGCGGTGTAAAAGAACCTCCAAAAGTAAGAATCGTTTTACCGGATAATGAAATCCTTTCTATTCTGCAATTGATTCGCGATAAGAAAAAGACAGTAGCTGATTTCGGTGAATCACTATGTGATGGCGAGAAAACAAAAGTACTGGCAAACGATGATGAAGTAATGACTTTAAGTGAGCTGGTAGATAAATTACAATCTAAAAAATGGGCATTGGGTAAGCGGCCTAAAGTGAATAGTGTGAAGACTGTGAGGGATAACAGCAATGGTAATTGTGTAAGTGTATTGTACGTAAACTATAAGTAATATGGAATACCTGAAACTGCCTTTATTACTGGAACCGTTTTTTGAACAGCAACCCATTGCTACCTGCAATATGGAAAGTTCTGTTATGCGTTTTCTGCATTTGCTGATAACAACGGCACAAGAGGAATTTCCGGTAGATGAGCAATTTGGGTTGTCGTTTTGGGATGAAGATTACAGCACGCATATTACAAGCGATTTACGCCGGGAACAATTGGTGCATCATTTACTGGGACAAATTGAGCGTTACGAAAAACGCCTGGCGCAGGTGGAAGTAGACGTGAATATCAAAAACAACCAGGTATCACACCAGGGTGTTATGACAGAACGCAGACGGGTTGAAATAATTGTGAAAGCCAGGCTGACGCATAGTTTGGAACCGTTCAGTTTTTATACAGGATTTTTTATAGGGCCGTTTAATATGGATTGATAGTGAAAAGTAAGTTGTGAAAAGTGAAAAGTAAATAGTGAAAAGTGAATGGTAAATAGTTGTGATTTATAATTAGTTCTTTTTTATTTGGGGCTATCGACAGATGCTATTCTATTGAGCATTTGTCCGGCGTACTTAGGGCTCGCTACGCTCGGTGCCAGGCACCAGCCACCAAAGTGGCTGCCCACGTATACCGCAGCCCTTCGGCTGTAGAATAAATATTAAACAATGAACCCACCCCAACCCCTCCCGGGAGGGGACAGGAGTACGAGGGATAAATATGTTGAGTAGTTGTATGAAATACGCAATGTAGGGCCACATTGCTACTTGCGTCTCTCAGTTCTTTTTAGATTATACAACAAGGATGTTAAAATAAAATTACTCAGGAAAAATACAACCACTTAGGTCACTCCCCTCCTTGGAGGGGCTGGGGTGGGTTTAGTAACAAACATAAATAAAGGTTCAATAGTAGCAATTAAGTTGCAGGGAGTGACACAACGATGCTTTATAGCAGTATAAATGTTGATTCAATAAATAAGAAATTATGGAAACACTGGTTAATCCGAAATATACGAAAGAAGATATTATTCAAAGAATCGTTTTTACCATTGCTAAAAAATGGCAGATTAACGAAAAGGAAGTCGCCTCCAGATTCGATCCTTTGATGATGCTATTGGTGGAAGTGATTGCCCAGGAACTGGATAATATTAATTCGCAATGGGAACTTTCGGTAGGCGAAATGACCGATACCATTATCCAAAAATTCTTTCCGAAATACCCGGTAAAAGAAAACTTACCACATACAACTATTTTACAGGCAAAACCATTGGAAGCTACTGCTATCTTACAGGAGTCATTTAATTTTCAGCTGAACCAGGCCGAACAAACCACAAATTTTACAGCAATTTGTTCTACTAAAATATTCAATCTGAGCCTGCATAGTTTGTGGGTGAATAACCAGCCTTTTTCGGGATCTGCCGGTTTTCAGAATAAGCAACAACAGGTGGTTCGTCGTTTGGGTTTGCTGTGCGAAAAAGCCGGCGACCTGGATAATATTGACGGGTTACAAATTTATATTTCCACAGGGAATGTAGCTGAAAAGGAAATGTTGTTATATGCTATTCAGCATGGGCAATGTTTTGTAAATGGGGAACCAACAGAATGTATTATTGGCTATGAAAAAAGCAATACCAAAGGCTCGGAGTATTGGGATTCATTGCAAAATATTGCTTCTGCTATTTATCAGTCTAAGTTCGTAACCATTAAGAAAAAGGACAGGATAAAGACTCTTGGTGAGCATGAAATTTTGTCTAATTTGAACGATAAGGATAAGAAAAGTTTAGATGCCGGTAACCTTGTATATATTCAGTGGGATTTTCCGGTGCAACTGCAGGAGCGTTGGTTAAATCAATTATCCCTGCACCTGAATGCATTTGTTGCTATTAATAGAACACACCATAATGTACAGCATAAACTGGACCAGTTTGTGAATTTGATTCCTTTGACGATTGATGAACATTTGCTATTCGTAGATGCGGTAAAGGGTGATACGAATGATGCGTATAAGTTGTTGGAATATGCTACGGAAGAACAATTAACAGACGGGCATTTTGTATTAAAATCATCTGCTTTTGGTAAAATGAATAGTCATTCATTACGGTATAGTATACAGGAGTTGAAACAACAGGTAAATAGCAGCAATGCATTTTATGCTAATGTGCCAAACGATTATATTGGCAGGCAGTTAAAGGAAATGCAAAGACTGGCTTACCGCCTGGAAGATAAAATGCAGTCTGCAAAGCCATTAAAACAACAACTGCAATTTTTGCTGGTAAAACCTTTCCGCTCAGATAAATTCTTAAGTGTGGACTACTGGACTTTCAATAACCACCAGATTGAAAAAGTAAGACTGGATACTGTTCTTGAAACGAAAGGGAGTCTGGTGGATAAATCAGGCGCTTTAATTATTGCCAAACCATATCCGCTAGCTGTAAAATACCGTGATAGCCTTAACCAGCCATTGCAGCAAATAGTGAGCGAAAATGACATTAACACCCTGGCGGCAAATGTTTTTGGAGAACAATTGCTAAAAGTGGATATACAGCGTGCCTATCAATCCGGTAAAAATGTGCATGAGCCAAAACGACTGACAATCTCAATTAATATTTATACAAAAGCAGGTTACGATAAAGATTATGCAGACCTGGATACGAACAGGGTGCTTTATGAATTAAAGCGATATAGCATTATCTCTTATCCGCTTAGTGTTCACATTATTTACCAATAGTTATGCGAAATTTTATTACCATATTGTGTCTTTTCCTGGGTATTTATGCCAATGGTCAAAATTTGAATAAGTACCCGGTAAATGTAGCAAAGAGTGCACCGGCTTTTATTAAGTTCAAGGAGCGGATAAAAACGGCAGAATTCAGTACGCCCACAGCTTATGATAATTATAAAATAAGGGTAAGAAACGATGACAATACCTTAATTATTCAGTACACGGGTACTGCAGGCGTTGGTACTGATGAAGGGCTTACTATAACTGAAGGTAACCGAAGCCATTTTATAATTGTATCTTTTTTAAAGGACTACGATATTAATAAGCATGCACAGTTGTATTATGCGTTGGACGATTTAAAAGCATTGAAAAATATTGTATCTGAACAATTGAAACTGGCTAACGCCAGCACAGAAGAAGTTAAGGAGATCCAGGAGAAAAAGCAGCAGGATGAAGAAGCGGAGCGTAAAAAGATATTAGCCGCTGCAGAGCAAGAGCGCATTGCAAAGGAGGCAGATAAAAAACGGAAACTGGAAGCAGAAAGTAAAGCCCAGGTGTTAAAAGAACAGCAGGAAAAAGAAGCATTGGCTAAAGCTGAAAAAGAAAAAATAGCCATAGAGAAAGAAACCCTTGCCCTGGAGAAAGAGAATAAACGATTGGAAAAAGAAAAGGAGGCTGCGCTTAAAAAAGAAAATGATATTAAAATAGAGCAGGAACGAATAGCCAAACTTAAAGAAGCACAGCAAAAAAAGAGGGATGAAGAAATGGCAGCGAAGGCTGAAAAGCAAAGGAAGGCTTTGGAAGAGAGAAATAAGCGATTGGAAAAGGAGAAAGAATTGGCTGCTACAAAAGAAAATGAATTGAAAATAGCTCAGGAAAGGGCCGCTTTTGAGAAAGCAGAAAAGAAAAGAAAGCAACAAGAGGAAGCAGATAGAATTGCTCAGGAAAAAGCTGAAGCTACCCGGATAGCTAAAGAAAAGAAAGATGCTGAAGACGCCAGGAAAAAACTGGCAGCTATAGAGGCAGAAAAAGAGCGTTTAGAAAAATTACGCATTGAAAAAGAGAAAAGAGATGCCGAAAACAAAGCCCGTTTAGCTGCCATCCAGGCAGAAAAAGAGCGCCTGGAAATACTGAGAAAACAAAAAGAAGAAGAGAATAAATACAATGAAATTGGCTTGTGGAACCGTTATGGAAAACTCGGTATTAATGTATATGCGATTCCGGAGAAGCAAATCAATTGGGTGAATGCCGATTTTTATCTGGATACTGATACATTGAATAACTATCAAACTTCAGCCGAAGTGCTGGCAAAACCCGATAAAAAAATAAAAGCTCAGTATGGGCCATTCAAAAACAATGTAAACATAGAGCTTAAAGACATTTATTTTAAAGGCGCATTTACCTATTATAAATTAAAAATTAACAACCCGACAGATGAGGACTTTTTAACGGGTGCAGTAGTAGCTAATGTTTACGATAGCAGTAAGCAACATAAACTACAGCTTAAGGTTAGCTACTTTACCTACATTAGTGCTTACCCGATTATAAAGCCTAAAACAGAACGTTATGTTGTAATGGTTACCAGAACGCCTTCGATAGAAAATACGGACGATGTCGTGCTTTTAATAAATGAACGCAGGGAAGAAAGAGGATCTGCTTATGCATTAATAGATGGTGAAACCTTTAATAATGCCATGGGCGGTATAGAGCAGAAAATGCCGAAGAAAGTAGAAAAAATGGCGGCACAGGAAGCAGAGAAATCTGACAAAAATGAAAAGCCTAAAAAGCGCAAAAAGTAATGAAAAAATCAGGAATCATATTTTTTATATTGATGAGCATAGTTAGTATTTGTGCCAATAGCCAGACACATGCCGTTTATTTTTGCGGAGAGCGGATACCTATGAGTAACGATTTTGTTTACAACAAGCTCATGAATGTAATCAGGCGCCAGGTAAGCGTGGTAAACTTACCCAGCTTAAGAGAAAAAACCAGGAGCTTCTTTCCAATTATAGAGCGCTATTTAAGAGAACATGGTTTACCACAGGATCTGAAATATATTCCCATTGTGGAAAGTGGCTTTGTTGCCAATGCAAAATCTCGCGTTGGCGCCAAAGGTTTCTGGCAGTTTATGCCCGCTACTGCAGGACAATATGGTTTACAAATCACCGATGGCTTCGATGAACGTGAAGATATTTTTAAATCCACTAAAGCTGCTTGCAGATTAATCCGTGATTATTACAATTTCATTGTTAAGAACAGGGGCGTGGCTTCCTGGTCATTAACTGCTGCTGCATACAACTACGGTATTGGCAATGTAAATAATGCCATTAAAAAACAAGGCACGGATTATTTCAATATGCAATTAAACGAAGAAACTTCATTATATGTTTATAAAATTATAGCCGTAAAAGAGCTCTTCGAATACCCGGAGATTTATATGAAAAACTTCGGATACAATATCTTTGATGCAAAGGCTTTACCTAAACCAATAAAAGGTGGTGATGACAGTGATAAGGATTTTCAGCAGGTAGACCTGCAGCAGAGTGAAGAGTTGTTTAAAAAAGAAGTTGCCAATGTTAAGTACGAATATGTACTGGCTTATGTAGATAAAATACCTAAGGAATTTGAAGATGGCGGCCTCATTACCATCACGCTTCTCGAAGATCTGAATACCAAAATCCGCTTTGCTGGCAAAGGACAGTCTTTTAGCGTACCTGCCTGGAAAGTGGATGGCAGAATTGTAGCCGACATCGGTTTTGGCCACGATGTCATCTTATATGATACCGACCAGGAGAAAGGGATTGATGTGGATAAACTGGAGCGTAAAAAGCGCACGAATGTTGTGTTGAAAAATGTGTTGCATGAGTAGTTTTTTCTTTTTTATCCGGGGCTATCAGCACTATTAATACCATTAAACATTTGTTCCGGCTGCTTTAGGGTACCGCCACGTGCATTGCCTTCCGGTTTATATACTCGCAGATATATTTTACATTTTTCATGACTGCACGTGGCCAGCTCGTACCTCGCTGCCTAAAGTATCCGGCAGCCCATGAACGGTAGTAATGCTAATGAACAATTTCTTTAGATTGTATCTATTACCGGTAACGGAGAACCGTCAGAATCATATTAAAACAAACCGGTGTTTAAAAAGTATTGTAACCTGCATTCAGGTTTAAGTGCAGATGTTAAAGAAAGTTGATTATCAAATGGTTTTAATTAAACTAGGATTAGTTTTTCAATATACTTTCTGATAAAAGGCTTTTGGGAGAAAAATACCGGCGTCAATAGTGCACTGTTTTCAGATTGATTGAGTTATATAATTTTGTATTATTCTTATTGTTAGGTTCATAGTATCTTTTACAATTACTTTTTAATCCATTTCCGCTTCTTTATCAGATAAATCAATCGATAGATCATTGAAAGCAGGTTAAGTGCCAACAAAAAAATAATAAAATTATCAAGCACGCCACCTTCCGAAAGAGGGAAATTGATGCAATAAATCAATAAGCTAAAAATAGTTATTACAATAAAAAAGGCGTAATAAAAAGTACTGTACTTATTCGGGAAGGATTTCATTTGAAAATAATTTTAAATCGTAAGTTACTAAACTAATTTCAACCATCATAGGGTGCCAGCACTAACTGTATGATTTGTATGATGAACGAACCCGTGAAATTAAAATGCGATTAGAATATTGTAAAATCTACAGGAAGTTATGAAAGTAGTTTAATTTTATAAACTTTATATTTATCAGTATAATTGATTTATAAACGGAAGAAAGATGAACAGGAAAATTTTGTTAGTAGAAGATGAGGTGCAGGTGGTTTCTTTTATAACTAAGGGATTGATAGAGAATGAGTATGATGTAACGGTGGCTTTAGACGGTGAAATGGCAATGACGATGTTTAATAATAATTCATTTGACCTCATCATTCTGGACATTATGCTGCCGGACAGTAACGGTATTGATATTTGCAAACGGATCCGGAAAACAAATACGCATATCCCCATTTTATTTTTAACAGCGCTTGGAACACCCGAAAATATTGTGCACGGCCTCGAAGCCGGTGCCGACGATTACCTGGTAAAGCCCTTTAAGTTCATAGAATTACTCGCCCGCATTAAAAATCTGCTCAGAAGAAGTTTGTCTTTTGTAGAGAAACCCGATGAACAGCATTCTTTTAAAATAGATGGCCTGGTACTCGAAGATTATACCAAACAGGTCAGCCGGAATGGCGTGCCCATTAACCTCACCTCTACCGAATACCGTTTACTGTTTTACTTTTTTCAGAATATGAACCGCGTAGTATCGCGCATGGAGATACTCGAGAGTGTGTGGGGCGTTGACTTTGATATGTCTACGAATGTGGTGGACGTATATGTGAACTACCTGAGAAAGAAAATTGAAATGAAAGGAGAAAAAAAACTGATCCACACTATTATTGGTATGGGCTATTGCCTCAAAGCAGATTAATGGAGCATTATAACGTATGAAATTACTGGAAAACACAAATATCAGGCATAAAACCACTGTCATGTTTTTACTTTCCACAGTGGCAATTGTTACGTTCTTATCGATTGTTTTTTATACTTCAATTGAAAAAATTATAGATAATGATAATGATGAAACCCTTAAATTAAAATCTGATATCGTGGCCCAGCTTTATCTGGATGACCTGCGCAGTAAAACCAACCCGGATAGTATTGAGAATAATATACTGGCCCTAAAGCTAAACCGGGAGCTCGTCTTCAGCGTTAAAGAGAATCATCTTTCTGTGCTTGCGGACTCTTTAAAACTGCCTTTGATGTTTCTGGAACAGATCAATACCCTTCAGAACGGTTTTTATGAGAACGACAGCTTGCAATATGTTGGTAAAAAGTACAATGCGCCCGAAGATGATTTTATCGTCATCACGTCCAGCGAGAATTATTTTAAAAAGCATATTCAAAAGCACCTGCAGAGAATAATGGTAATCAGCTTTTTTGTAGTAGTATTTATTACTTTTCTCATCTCACTTTATTTATCTAAGAACCTGTTTAAACCCATCGTAAAAATTACGACCAGGGTAAAAGAAATCAGTTCCCAGAGCCTGCATTTAAGGCTGGAAAAAGAAAAGTACAATAAAGAGCTCAACCAGCTCATCAATACTTTTAATGAAATGCTGAACAGGATAGAAACCTCTTTCGAAAGCCAGAATAACTTTATAAGTAACGCTTCTCATGAACTAAGAACACCCCTCACCAGTATTATTGGTGTAGCAGATGTTTGTTTATCCAAAGAGCGGCAATCGGAGGATTATATAGAAACCCTTACCGTTATTCTGAACGAAGCTGAAAAACTGGACAGGAAAACCAAGGCCTTGTTATCACTCGCACAAACGGGTTTTAGCGGTAAGGTTTTAAAACAGGAACCCATTCGCATTGATGAGCTTTTATGGGATTGTATTGCTACGATCCAAAGCTTAAACCAGCAAAGTAAAATTCATTTTGATATAAGCCTGATTCCCGAAAACTCCGCCAAACTGGTGGTGAACGGCAATAAACAATTACTGCACCTGGCATTTTCCAATATCATCTTAAATGGTTGTAAGTATTCCAATAATGAATTGGTGAAAGTATCTATCGGTGCCACCAATTCAAAAGTGGTCATTATTGTACAGGACCACGGTATTGGTATTCCAAAAGATGAACAGCAATATATCTACGACCCGTTTTACCGTTGCTCCAATACTAAAAAATATGAAGGATACGGTATCGGGCTGCCCCTTACCAGGAACATTATTAAGATGCATAAAGGCTCAATATTAATTAATTCCGCAGAGAATATGGGCACAATCGTAGAGATCCATTTACCATTTAAATAGCTTCTAATCCCGTTTTAATAACTTTCTAATTTCATTTTAATCCGTTCCCGGATATTCTAATCTCGTTCTTATCCGGTTATTATTTACCTCTAATACCGCTAATATAGTTTTGCCTTATAAAAATTATACACATGGCACAAACTATTCTAATTCCAACTGACTTTTCCATTGGCAGTTTACAAGTGTTGAAAGAGTTCTTAAACAAGCAGGAAGACAATAGCAAAGTAAATATCATTTTTGCTGCCGGTTATACGACATCAAGTAGCATCAGCGACCTGTTGTTTTTTTCTAAACACAGAATAATAAAAACGTTGAATCTCGATGCTTTTGACGATGCGGTTAAAATTATTGAGAATAAATACAATAATAAAGTAAACCTTACTAAAATAGAGTTTTTTACCGGTTGGAACCAACGGTCGTTCATCAACTTCCTCGAAGGCAATGATGTGGACCAGATCATCTACTCTAAAGAAGAGCAATTAAAATCTATTCATAAATCCTGGTTCGATATTACCCCGTTGGTAAGAAAAATAAAATACAAGCAAACGGCGGTAGAAGTAGATTATGACATTGAATATCCAAGAGAATACATAGCATTAAGCCCGTTATTTTCTACCAGGGGATAAACTTATTAAACCCAAAAGATCATGAAAAAGTTTAGCTTATATAGCATTTTTATAGCCGCATTCTCCATGTTATGCTTTGTCGTATTCTCATCATTCGACAGATCGCTGGAAAACTATTTTGTAGGAGAATGGGACGAAACCTTCTGGGACTATAAAAAAGCAGATAATTATTTACTCAAAGGCTGGGGACTCAATCAAAGTTCTTCCGCACCGGCAGCGGAGGTCAGGTATCACCAGGGCGAAAAATGGGTATTTAAAGCCGATGGCGAACTTGAAATTTTAAATGCCGACAGTGTTAGTTATCTCAACTGGCGCTTAAAAGGCCGCGGGAATATCCTCGAAATTTCGGACGGCAATGTTACAGAACACTTTGATATTAAGAAATACAGCTCTAATAAAATAGAACTGAACTATATATCCGATATACAGGTAAAAGAATCAGCAAGATTAATATTTACACAATCAAAAAGGCAACATGTTACGAAAATATAATAATAGCAGATCATTAGAAGATAATATAAAATTGGGCGCACTCACAGCGATGGTGGCGGGCCTGGTCAATGTGGCATCTTTCCTGTTATTCTTTTCATTCACATCAAACGTTACAGGTTATTATGCCATCATGATATCCGAATTGACAAAAGCTAACCTTTACCAGTTTGCTATTGTAGGGTTATGGATATTCGCGTTCTTTTTCGGCAGCTTTCTTTCAAATTTTATTGTTATCAACTATACAGAAAAGAATAGTTATATAGCCCATGCCACCCCCATATTCCTGGAAATACTCAGTTTACTGTTCATAGGTGTCTACGGTAATTATTTTTACACGGATACACTTATTGAAACAGAATTCCTCATCCTGTTAATGTTGTTTGCCATGGGGTTACAGAACGGGTTAACAGCCAGTATTTCCAACTTCGCCGTAAAAACCACCCACCTCACAGGTGCTACTACAGACCTGGCTATTTTGCTGTCTATGTTCACCCATAAAAAATACAAACACAAAAAAGAAGTCATCAACAGAGCAAAGCTCCTCATTGCCATATTCCTGTGTTATATGTTTGGCGGCTTTGTAGGCAGTGTCTCTTATAAGTACATCGGTTTCAGCGTATTTTATATTGCATGCGGGCTATTGCTGCTAACCCTTACCTATGATTTGTATAAAATATACAAAGTGCAGGTAGGCACTAAAAACAAAAAAGATTTTTTTGATGTCAAAAAACTGTCCGAATGCGTAGAATAACACATCAGGTTAAAATATATTAAAGAGTCTACTACTTTTCATGTTAAAGGTCTCGGCGGATTAATTGATTTTACTACAGTCAGTTATGAAGCTGAGGCTTTTTTTCTTGTGGAATTTGCCCCCAAAATGCATCGACATAAAAACATCCGTTTATGCCGTACATTTTGCTGTTATTATCTTCCTGGCTCCTTATTGCATCTGCCTGTAACCACCATGCGAAGTCTGCTGCAATAACAGGCAGGGGATATGATAACCATAGTGATAGTGCAGATTTTTATTTAGAGCTGGCTAAGAGTGCGAATGTGCTTATTAGCCAACAGGTACTGTACGATCCTTCTTATTTTGTAATTGACTATCCTAATGGAGATGTGCCGGCCAATAAAGGAGTGTGTACAGATGTGGTAATAAGAGCACTGCGCCTGCACGGGATAGATCTGCAAAAGCTGGTGCATGAGGATATGAAGGCCAATTTTTCCCGGTACCCTAAAACATGGGGCCTGAAATATCCCGATAAAAACATCGACCACCGGCGGGTGTCCAACCTCATGACCTTTTTTACGCGTAAAAAGGCGGACTTTCCTGTAACTGATAACCCCTGGGATTACCGGCCGGGCAGTATTGTTTGCTGGCAACTGCCCGGTGGACGAACACATATCGGCATGCTGAGTAACAGGCGATCGGCAGATAATAAACGCTGCCTGGTCATCCATAATATAGGCGGCGGGCAGGTCATGGAGGATTGTCTTTTCCGCTATAAAATAATTGGCCATTACCGCTATCCTAACCCTAAACGATAAAATAATAGACCCGCTTTAATCTGAATCCCCTAAATTGCACAAGTATTATTGTAAGCTTATGAATAAAAGACCAATACGGGTGTTGGTGGCCAAGGTCGGCCTGGACGGGCACGACCGCGGTGCTAAAGTAATAGCCGCTGCATTAAGAGATGCAGGCATGGAAGTAATTTACACAGGATTAAGACAAACGCCGGAAATGGTGGTGAATGCAGCCCTGCAGGAGGATGTGGACGCTATTGGCATCAGTATTTTAAGCGGTGCACATATGACTGTTTTTCCAAAAATTATTGAACTCATGCAGGCTAAAAGCATGACAGATGTTTTACTTACAGGGGGCGGCATTATTCCTAACGAAGATATGGATGAACTTTATAAACTCGGGGTAGGCAAGCTTTTTGCGCCCGGCACTACTATGCAGGACATCTCCTCTTATATTGAAACCTGGGTAAAAGAGAATCGGCCTTTTTAATACCTGGTACAGAGGTATGAATATATTCTGCTGCTCACAGGCTGCAGGATACAGCGGGCGGCGAGGCACGAGCCGGACACGTGCCGGTTTGAGGCACATTATAACACCACATTTAATCTGTTGCCCGGGGCTAACAGCACGTGGCGATACCCCGCAGTAGCCTGGGCCAATGTTGGGGAAGGCGGCGCAAGCTCACAGCCCCAAAAAACAAAAAGCCTCTGAAAACGATCAGAGACTTTTGTACATAGTGGTCGGTATATTTTAATCTTCGTCTGTAACGCAACCATCGGCGGCAGACTTTACCAATTTAGCATATTTATATAATAAACCGCTGCTTACTTTTAGTGGAGCCTGTTTCCAGGCAGCTTTTCTGGCGGCTACTTCCTCGTCAGAAATTTTAAGCTCCAGCTTATTATTAATAGCGTCTATTTCTATAATATCATTATCTTCTACCAGGCCAATAAGGCCACCTACAAACGCTTCCGGCGTTACGTGGCCCACCACAAAACCATGTGTGCCCCCACTAAAACGGCCATCGGTAATCAGTGCAACACTCTTACCCAAACCTGCACCAATAATGGCCGATGTCGGTTTAAGCATTTCAGGCATACCAGGCGCACCTTTCGGTCCCTCATTTTTAATCACGACCACATCACCCGCTTTTACACGGCCACTGGAGATCCCTTCAATCAACTCCCTTTCACCATCAAAAACACGCGCCGGTCCTTCAAAACGCTCCCCTTCTTTACCACTTATTTTAGCAACGCTGCCGCCTTCAGCCAGGTTGCCGTATAAGATCTGTAAATGTCCTGTAGCTTTTAAAGGCGCCTCTAACGGTTTGATAATTTCCTGCGTATCAAAATCCAGGTCAGGAACAGATGCCAGGTTTTCTGCAATTGTTTTACCTGTAACCGTTAAGCAATCGCCATGTAACAACCCTTTCTGCAGCAGGTATTTCATTACCGATGGAACGCCGCCTTTTTTGTGCAGATCTTCCATCAGGTATTTACCACTCGGTTTAAAATCTGCCAATACCGGCGTAATATCACTAAAACTTTGCACGTCGTCCTGTGTTAACGGCACACCCACGCTTTTCGCCATAGCTATTAAGTGCAATACAGCATTCGTGCTGCCACCCAAAACAATAATAACGCGGATCGCATTTTCAAATGCCTGGCGAGTCATGATATCACGAGGCTTAATATCCTTTTCAAGTAACAGTTTTATGTATTTGCCCGCGTCTAAGCACTCCTGTTTTTTCTCTTCGCTCAGTGCAGGGTTACTGCTGGAGTAGGGTAAGCTCATACCCAATGCCTCTATCGCAGAGCTCATCGTATTAGCAGTGTACATACCACCGCAGGCACCGGCGCCCGGGCAACTGTTTTTTACAACGCCCTGGAAATCAGCTTCAGATAGCTGCCCCGCAATTTTTTTGCCCAATGCTTCAAAAGCCGATACAATATTCAGGTCTTCTCCTTTATAATGTCCCGGTGCAATGGTGCCGCCGTACACCATTATCGAAGGACGGTTTAACCGGCCCATAGCAATAATGGACCCCGGCATGTTTTTATCGCAGCCCGGTATCGTAATTAAGCCATCGTAGTATTGCGCACCACACACCGCTTCTATACTGTCTGCAATAATATCGCGGCTTACCAGTGAATAACGCATACCCGGTGTACCGTTGCTCATCCCATCACTTACGCCAATTGTATTAAAAATTAAGCCTACTAAATTTTGTGCCCAAACACCTTTTTTTACTTCCTGTGCCAGGCCATTCAGGTGCATATTACAAGGGTTGCCATCGTATCCCATACTGGCAATGCCTACCTGTGCTTTCGCAAGGTCCTCTTCCGTCAACCCTAACGCGTATAACTGTGCCTGTGCCGCGGGCTGTGTCGGGTCCTGGGTAAGAGTGCTGCTGTATTTATTAATTATTGTACTCATTTTACAATTTCTTTTTTATTTAGTCGTCTTTTGTACTCCTATTAAGCATCGTTGTGTCACTCCCTTGTACCGCATACCGCCGGGCAGCAACACAGCCCGACGAATTTAAGCGTTGTTATTTTATTTATTAAAACATTTAGAGGGAGAATTACAGTGTTTAAACATTTCATAAACCTGTATAAATAGGGCGGATGGCACCGTATAGAGCACCGGGTAATAGGTGATAAACCGACACGAATATTACTAATGAATCTCAAAAACCGTCAGGTTATTTTAAGAAGGATCAGTGGCGACGCAGGAGCCAGTGTATTTTTTGCAGGCTTACAATAAGCTCCAAACTGATAAAATGCGCCTGCAAAAATACACCGGGCGTAGCGGAGCCATAAGCACGCCGGACTGAAGTTCATTAAAAGAACAGATGTCGATAGCCCCATAAAAAAGAAATATGGGATATAAAAAAAGCAACCTCTCGGCTGCTTTTTTGGAATGATTTTATTTGATGCCCTTAGCTTGTTTATAAATAGTAATCGCATTTGGCATCAGGTTTTGCAACCTTTTAATGCGGGTGGATTCGGATGGGTGCGTACTTAAAAACTCACTTGTACCACCACCAAGAGCAGCCATGCGTTGCCACAAAGGAATCGCAGCTTCCGGGTTATACCCCGCCATGCTGGAATACGCCAAGCCCAGTTCATCGGCTTCCAATTCGTTGTTGCGGCTATAAGGCAGCATAAATCCAACATTCGAACCGATGCCGTAAATGTTCATGATCGCGTTTTGTGTTTGCGCGTTTTTATTAGCTACTGCCACACCTACCACAGCACCGCCTACCTGTTGCAGAATAGCCTGGCTGGCACGCTCTTTACCATGTTCTGCAATAGCGTGGGCTATTTCATGGCCCATTACTACCGCCAGTGCATCTTCATTTTGAGTAACCGGCAATATACCCGTGTATACTACAATTTTACCGCCGGGCATACACCAGGCATTCACCTGGTTACTGTTTACAAGATTGTATTCCCATTTGTAACCGTCTAATACGCTGGATTTGCCCTGTTGCGCATAATATTTAGTCACAGCATTGGCAATATTGGCACCGATACGCTTCACCATTTCGGCCTGCGCTCCCGTGCGGATTACCTTACTGGTATCTATATAACTTTTATATTCTGCGGCAGCGGCAGACATCATTTCAGACGAACTCACAAGACTTAACTGCTTGCGGCCGGTAATAGAGTTGGTTTTACAGGCATAGAATGCAGCGCTTAAAGTAGCTGCGGCAACAATTGAAAATAGTATTTTTTTCATACAACGAAATGATAGTATAATTAGTTTGTTTTCGACTCTAAAAGTGAAAGCAAAGTTTAAAGAACCTCTTTTTTTAAAATTGGTTGCTTTTGCGCTCTTTTCGTCTATCACGGTATTTTAAAATGCGGGCTTTACTTTCGTTGCCTTGTAATAAACGGTTGATATTTTTTTGATGGGTCAGTACAATTAAAAAAGCGATGGCACACGCAAAAATTCTGTAGGAATGCTCCGGTTCATTGAAAATCCATAAAATTAATATAGGAAATGCAATACCTGCCAGCATAGAACTGAGCGATACAAACCTGGTTAAGAACAAGACCAACAAAAAAATTAAAGCCACAAAAAGAGCTACCATCGGCTGTATTGCCAAAACCATTCCAAAAACCGTAGCAACACCTTTCCCACCTTTAAAATTGGCCCAGATAGGGAAAATATGACCAATAACGGCTGCCAGGCCTAAACCAATCATGAAATTGACATGTTCGTATTGGCTATCCACATAATAAGGTAAGAGTAAATATAAAAATGAAGCAAGCACCCCTTTCAGCATATCTACAGCCATAACGAAGGTGCCCCACTGAACGCCTAAAACTCTGAATGTATTAGTAGCGCCCGCGTTACCACTACCATAATTTCTTATATCTACACCAAAAAATATTTTACTTACCCAAATAGCAGTGGGAAGTGAGCCTATCAGATAAGCCAATATGATTAAAGCAAATTCTTGCATCCGGTTTCTATAATTATTTTCAGAGCCTCAAATATAACGCATTCGGCGTTAATTACATTCAAACACCAGGAATATTAGCCCCCGGCGCTTAAGATGTTTTATTAAATAAGATGGCGATCCAGCCGTTTTTTTCATTCAGCTGCACTTTTTCATAACCGTTTTTAGCAGCCGCATGTAAAATGTCTTTTTCATCTTCTATCAATAAACCGCTCAGTATAAGTTGATTGCCTCCTGTTTGCAAATGACTTAAATGTTGCATAAACTGTAACAGGATATGTTTATTGATATTAGCAATGATAATATCAAATTGTCCTTCTTCCGGCGGAGCGTCAGCCAGTAAAACCTCCACATTTTTGCTGTTGTTCGCTTCAATGTTCTCAGTAGCGTTTTCAATACACCATGGGTCATAATCAGCCGCTAAAACATACCTGGCACCAAATTTTTCCGCCAGTATCCCTAAAATGCCCGTGCCGGTGCCAAAATCATACACCGTTTTGTCATTAAAATCTATCAGGCGCATTAATTGGATCACGCAGTAAGTGGTACCGTGATGACCCGTGCCAAAACTCATTTTCGGAGTTATAATTACTTCGTATTCAACATCTTTATTCGGCGGGTGAAATTCCGCTCTTATCGCTACAATATCATCTACAATAATAGGGTCGAAACTGCTTTCCCAGATGGCATTCCAGTTTTCGTTTTCTACAACCAGTTTTGTATAGGGAATACTCAACTCCTCCAATGCAGTATCGGCAGCTTCTTCCATTACCTGGCTTTGTACACCCGCCGCTACCAGGTATTCCTCCTGCTCTTCAAAAGCGTCAAATCCCAGTTCTGCCAGTACAGCCAGTGCAATGTCCAGCGAAATTTTTTCTGCAGGGCCAATCGTATATTTCCAGTAAACTTGTTCCAACATAAATAATATGTAGCTAAAGATTATTAAATGATTTTTGAACTTAATTGCAGGTAAAAAATAAAAAATGCCTTTTCATTTATTACTTTTGCAATATTAAATCATTTAGGCTTAGGATATCTGCATGAAAAAAATAGCACTCGAAATTGTAGCGTTATCACATAGTATTACTCAGTCGCATTCATACGCTGTAGTTTTAGGTGAGGTAGATGGAACCAGGAGATTGCCGATTGTTATAGGTAGTTTTGAAGCACAGGCAATAGCCGTCGCATTAGAGAGGATGGTGCCAAGCAGGCCGTTAACACATGACCTGATGAAGAATATCATGACAGATTCCGGTATTCTGTTGCACGAGATTATTATCAATCATTTACAGGAAGGCGTTTTTTACTCCAAGTTAATCTGCTCCAACACTAATAACGATATTATAGAAGTAGATAGCAGGACCAGCGATGCGTTGGCACTGGCAGTAAGGTTCGGATGTCCCATATATACCTACGGAACAATACTGGATGATGCCGGTATTTTAATTAAAGAAGAGAAATCCTCTTCCAGGAGAAAATCACGTTCATCCAAACCACTGGAGGAAACCATCGGGGAATCACCAAATAATGATTTAAAAACCTTGACCCTTCAGGAATTACAAATCCTACTGGATGATGCGGTTAGCCAGGAAGATTATATTAAGGCAAGAGATATCAAAAAAGAAATAGACGAAAGAACTAAAAAATGATAGATTTTCCACATTGTAAAATAAACTTAGGTTTAAACATTACGGAAAAAAGAAAGGATGGTTTTCATAATTTGGAAACCATTTTTGTTCCTGTACCTGTAAGAGATGTGCTGGAAATAGTGGTACAACAGGATTATCATACAGATATACCTGTTATTTTCACCAGTTCCGGCATCAGTATTCCCGGCACCACAGAAAATAACCTCTGTGTAAAAGCATGGCATCTTTTAAAGCAGGACTACCCCGATAAAATAAAACCCGTAGCCATCCATTTAATTAAGCATATCCCCATTGGTGCAGGCCTGGGTGGAGGAAGCAGTAATGGTGCATTTGCATTAAAAATACTCAATAAGCTCTTTTTTCTCAATCTGTCCCGGCAGCAATTAATCCATTACGCCCTCGTGCTGGGTAGCGATTGCCCCTTTTTTATATACGATACACCCTGTTATGCCACCGGCAGAGGAGAACATTTAACACCACTAAATCTGAACCTGGCCCATTATCACTTATTGATTGTAAATCCCGGCATTCATATCAATACAGGATTAGCATTCAAAGCCATCACTCCCAAACCAGGCCCGGGAAATTTATTTAAAGTGCCCGAACTGCCGTTAAGCCGGTGGCAGCAGGTACTGGTAAACGATTTTCAGCAACCTGTGTCCGCAGAATATCCCGTCATTGCCGCATTAATCGCAGAATTGCAGAGTGCCGGAGCCGGTTATGCCGCCATGAGCGGAACAGGAAGTACTGTGTTCGGCATCTTCGAAAACAAACAAAGCCTCGAAGAGACCCGGGCCAAAATACAGCAAGCAAACCCGGCATTTTATACCAGGGCAGTAGCATTGCAGTAATATTTTTTGTTGGGGCTGTCGGCATTTCATCTTTTCCAAACAGTCGTTCGGGCTACTTTGGGGTGCCGTACTCGCCATCATACCCCCTGCTTCTTTAGTGGTTGAGGGCTCGTACCAGGCGCAGAGGCGCCTGCCCACGTATCCCGCAGCTTTTCAGCAGTTGAATAACTATTTGACATTAACATATTTTGCCTCTCGTTTAAATTGATTTTTTAAAAGATATCTGTAACCATCTGCCTGTCATATAAGCATCATCTACAGGCCTTTATTAATAATTGTTTTGTTCGTCAGTACTTTCAAAATCCAAAAACGCACGCTGAGTTAAATAATTGGAGCGTACAGGCTTAGACATCATGCCCGGCATTTCATAAACTCATACACGCTTTTTACCGTTTATCCCATTCATAAAATAGCATTAACAGTATTTTAGTATCTTCACTCGGCAAATAAATACTAATTAAAACAACTGTGTATAAATGCGTAATTTACTCGAAGTTCAAAATTTAGAAAAGCAATTCTCTTCGCAAAAAGCTGTTGACAATATCTCCTTCTCATTAGAAGAAGGCAGCATATTCGGTTTGCTCGGCCCCAACGGAGCAGGTAAAACCACCTTGATCCGGATGATTACCGGTATCTTTTACCCCGATAGTGGCAGCATACAATTTGACGGAAGACCTTTTAGTGCGGAGAACGATATCATCAATATCGGTTATATGCCCGAAGAGCGCGGCCTTTACAAAAAAATGAAAATTGGTGAACATGCTTTATACCTCGCACAATTAAAAGGCTTAAGCCGTAGTGACGCCATGAAAGCCGTAAAAGAATGGTTCGAAAAATTAGAAATGCAATCCTGGTGGAATAAAAAAGTAGAAGACCTCAGTAAAGGGATGAGCCAGAAATTACAATTTGTCACCACTGTTTTACACAGGCCAAAGCTCATTATCCTTGATGAGCCGTTTAGCGGATTAGATCCTGTAAATGCGAACCTCATAAAAGATGAAATATACGATTTAGCCAAAACCGGCAGTACCATCATCTTCAGTACACACAGAATGGAACAGGTAGAAGAAATTTGCGACCATATTATTCTCGTAAACAAAGGACAAAAAATATTAGACGGCACTGTAAACAATATCAAACAGGAGTTTAAAGAGAATATCTTTAAAGTAGGTGTAAATACCACAGCCCAGAACTTAATGACGCCTGACTTTACCGTAATCAAACACAACCCGGATAATTTACTTTTAAAATTAACCGAAGGGGTCAGCAATAACGATGTCTTAAAATTCTTTATTAATCAGGGATTGAGTATCAATTCCTTCAATGAAGTATTGCCAAGCCTCAACCAGATATTCATTAAACTGGTAAATGATACACCACAGGCACGTCAGTTTACAGCTTAATTATACTATAGAAACATTATTTAATATAAAAATATTACACAGTGAGTAAAACCTGGATTATTATAAAAAGAGAGTACACCTCCAGAGTAGCAAAAAAATCCTTTTTGCTATCCACCTTCCTGACCCCGATATTATTTGTAGGCCTGATTTTTGGCGTTGTTTATTTAACCGCTACTTCCAGCTCAGAAGAAAAAGTAGCCGTTGATAACAAAGAAAGCTATTTAAAAGAGTACCTCGTAAAAAAGAGAAATATCAGTTATGAGTTTGTCAATAATGCCGACACCACATTATTAAGTAAAGGATATACCGCGGTTTTATTAGCACCTAATACCGGTATTAACCAGACAAAATCTTACCAGGTTTACTCTCAGAAAAGTAAAGGCAAAGAATTAACCGGTACGATCGAAAACCAGATAAATGATGCCATTAATGCAAAAATGGTAATGGATGTTGCTAATCTTAATAAAGCACAATACGATTCATTAGTAAAAAATGCACCATCATCAAAAGTAGAAAATACCGTTTTCAGCGAAGCGGAAAAAGCTAAAAAAGGCAATTTCGAAACAGCTTCTATGATAGGTTATGTAGTCTCGTTTATTATTTATTTCTCATTATTTATGTATGGTGCTGCCGTAATGCGTGGTGTAATGGAAGAAAAGACTAACCGTATTGCCGAAGTAATGGTAAGTAGTGTAAAACCGTTCCAGTTGATGATGGGTAAAATTGTTGGGATTGGTGCTGTTGGTTTGACGCAGTTTATCATGTGGATTGTTCTCTTTGTAGGGCTTAGCACCATCGCAAGCAACCTGATGCCGGTGGACCCGGCATCCATGCAGGATGCCGCTGCCGCCATGCAGCCCGGTATGTCTGCAGTAGCTGCGGAAGCTAGCCAGAATAAAGCCGCTATGATCCTTAATACAGTATCCACTTCTGTTAACTGGCCATTAATTATCGGTTGTTTTATTTTCTATTATATCGGCGGTTATTTATTCTATGCCGCATTATTCGCTGCGGTGGGCAGTGCTGTCAATGAAGATCCCCAGGATGCACAAAGTTTAATGATGCCCATTACCATTCCCATCATCCTTTCAATGGTAATAATGATCAATGCCATCCGCCAGCCCGAAAGCGCCTTAGCCATCTGGGGAAGCATGATCCCGTTCTCCTCACCAATCATCATGATGGCCCGTTTACCATTCGGTTCCACAATTGTTCCATGGTGGCAGTTAGGATTATCAATGTTAATCTTAATTTTAGGCTTTATTGCCACCATCTGGTTAAGCGCCAAAATTTATCGTACCGGTATCTTATTGTACGGTAAAAAAGTAACGTTGAAAGAACTCGCCAAATGGGCATTCAGAAAAAATTAATAAAATGGAACAGGAAGTAACCGCACAGGAATTAAAAGAAAATGCAAAATGGATCTCGGATAAGTTTTCAACCAACGATTTCAAATTTAAATATGAACTCACCGATTTTAACCATATCGATCAGTTGATAGATAATTTTCACAGCCAGGTCAATCAACTCGATGAAGCAACCAGGACAACCAAAAGCATGAATTTAACCGTATTAATAGGGTCCTATCTTGGAGAAGCCATTTTAAATAAATATACAGATGCAGCCTGGGTAATAGAAGACACTTCCCCTTCAAAAATTGGCTCCATTTATATCAGGTTAGATCAGGATGTAAAAACCTGGCCATTTGCCAAAGCCTATAAACGCATAGTAGATAAAACAGAAGAACGTTTTACCCACTACGCCGAAGAAGTTTTCGGGCAAATAAAAGCCATCCATGAAGCCAGAATAGCCGCCGAAAAAGAAAAGGCAAAGCCCTTCTGGAAGTTTTGGGAAAAGAAATAACAGTGCTTTATCACACTAAAGCAAAAGGCCACCGCTTTAAAAAGCAGGTGGCCTTTGTATGCCCAATAAATCCCCGGAGTCACAAAGTTCAGATACACAGATAAACACAAAGACATTCAAACAATCAGCATCCGTCAGGGTAGTATTATTCAGCGCCATCAGCACAAAACCATTCAATTAATATAAGGAGATCCTTATTTGCTCAGAACCATACAATCCCAATACCCACTTATAAACAAATAATAACATCCAAAACTCACATAACGCAATTCAAAGCTGCAGAGCAGCCACATATTTTTAGCAATTTCCGATATATAAAATGTAAAATTGCCGCAGCGCAGCAACACATTATTACATTGAAATAGGAAAATAACCCTTAGTTGAAAGAATTCATTAACCATTCTGCAATGCACATCTTTAGCTTTCAGTATTTTGCTGAATATATCACATTCACTTAGAATACTATTTCAGTCAATACATACGCTAAAATAAACCTTAGTAGCGTATATATAATTTTAGCGACAATCATTGTAATGTTCCTGGCTGCCATTATAATGTTTGTACATGCGGTTGTAATATTAGCGACTGCCATTGTAATGTTGCTAACTGCCATTATAATGTTAACAGATGATATTGTAATGTTTCTAGCTGCTATTATAATGTTTGTACATTTTGTTGTAATATTAGTGACTGTCATTATAATGTTGCTAACTGATATTATAATGTTAATAGCTGCTATTGTAATGTTCTTAGCTGCCATTATAATGTTTGTACATTCGGTTGTAATATTAGTGACTGCCATTATAATGTTGCTAACTGCCATTGTAATGTTCCTGGCTGCCATTATAATGTTTGTACATGCCATTGTAATATTAATGACTGCTATTGTAATATTGATAACTGCTATTGTAATGTTAGTACCTGCTGCTATAATATTAGTGACTTTTATTATAATGTTGCTAACTGCCGTTAGAATGTTAGTAGCAGATATTGTAATATTAGTATCTGCTGTTGTAATGTTAGTACCTGCCATTATAATATTAATAGCTGCCATTTCAATGTTAGCAGCTGCATAAATACAATATAGATTAACTGGTGTTCAATAGAAATCCTCTAACCAGGCTGTTGCCGGATATAGAGTACTAGGTATAAGCCCAGCCAGGTACCCCTGGCAACGTAAGCCCGAAGAACCCCGAACAACCCCTTAAAAATATGCTGATAGACAACAACACCGTATAAATAAAATTTTACCCCCGGGCAGTTACAAATTCATTTCATTCCCTTTTTACAAACTATTATCTTTGCAGCCATGGAAACAATTCTTAAGCAAATAGAAGAGTATAAATCCGAAATAGCTGCTTTTACTGCCGAAAACGCCGACAGTTTAGAGGCTTTTCGTATAAAATGGTTAGGAACCAAAGGCCTGGTAAAAGCAACAATGGGCGAAATGAAAAATGTACCAAATGATCAGAAAAAAGAATTTGGGCAAACATTAAACGCATTTAAACTTTTTGCTGAGGAAAAATTTGATACTGAAAAACAAAAAATCGAAGCCTCTGCAGAAGCAGAAGTATTCGGAAGTATAGACTGGAGCCTGCCCGGAGAACCCGAATTTATCGGTACCAGGCACCCGATTAGCCTTGTAAGAAATAAAGTCGTAGATATTTTTAAACGCCTCGGTTTTGCAGAAGCAGAAGGGCCCGAAGTAGAAGATGACTGGCACAATTTCGGCGCTTTAAACCTGCCTCCCGATCATCCCGCACGAGATATGCAGGACACTTTCTACGTCAATCAGGACCCGACATGGATTTTACGCACCCATACAAGTAACGTACAGATCCGCGAAATGGAGAAAGGCAAATTACCTATCCGGTTAATCATGCCCGGCAGAGTGTACCGCAATGAAACCATCAGCGCACGCGCCCATTGCTTCTTCCACCAGGTAGAAGGGTTATACATTGCAGAAAATGTAAGTTTTGCAGACCTCAAACAAACACTTTATTTCTTTGTAAAAGAGTTCTTTAACCAGGACGTAAAAATCCGTTTCCGCCCGTCATATTTCCCGTTCACAGAACCAAGCGCCGAGATGGACATCAGTTGCCAGATATGCGGAGGCAAAGGTTGCAACGTATGTAAACATACCGGCTGGGTAGAAATATTAGGCTGCGGAATGGTACATCCCAATGTATTGGAAAACTGCGGAATAGACAGCACCAAATATACCGGCTTCGCTTTCGGTATGGGCCTCGAGCGTTTAACCATGCTCAAATACCAGGTAAAAGATTTACGCTTATTCAGCGAAAATGACGTACGCTTCTTAAAGCAATTTGAAGGCGCCTTATAACTCAGATCATATTATGGCCGTAAAAATTACAAATGCATATTTACAAAAAGTAGAAAGGCTGCTCAATGAAGCAGAATACAAGATCCGTTTCGAAAGAGGCACTTTTCAAAGCGGTTACTGCATTCTTGAACAGAAAAAAGTAGTCGTCGTCAATAAGTTTTTAGATGTCGAAGGCAGAATAAATGCATTGGTAGAACTCGTACCAAAGATTACACTCAATTATGATATGCTCACACAGGAGAGTCAGAAACTCTATGATAAAATCATAAAAGAGCAAAACGAGTCAGTTGCAAGCCAGATAGATTTAGATCTGAAAGACGAAAATGAGTCATAAACAAAAAGCCGGAAAATATTTTCCGGCTTTTTTTATTGCCTTATTCATTACAATATCAATTAATTATACCTATAAAATGTAATTCTTCCCCAAAAAAATATTTTGAAATAATATTTTATCTCATATCTTCACCAAATGAGTGTAGATAATAGCTGTTTCAATAACACTCTGGCGGCATATAATAAAATCAACCCGCCTTAAATTTTAGATTAAGTAATGACTGTAAGCGACCATACATTAAATATAGATAATGCCAGGGCAATCACGGTATTTCCCGTTTTCCTAAAACTGGATATCAAAAAACTATTAATAATAGGCGGAGGAAAAACAGCATATACCATTATAAAGTCCATTTTAGAAAACCAGCAAGACGCCCGGATAACCATACTCTCCGATAAAATATCAGATGACATTGTCAATTTATCCAAAGCACATCCCCATAAGGTATTATTCATAAAAGATTCCTATAAAAACGATTATATTACTTCAGATTACGGAATTGTAATAGCCACAGAAGAAGAACAGCAAAATGGAGACGCCATTTACAAAGCAGCCAAAGCACATGGCGCATTAGTAAACATCAACAATATCAATAATCAAAGCGATTTTTACTGGGGTTACAATATAGAAAACAGCGAACTCAATATCGCCATTAACTCCCAGGGCAAAACAACAGAAGATATCCAAGCCATCGAACAGAATTATGGCCTCGCACTTACAGGAATCGGCAATTTAAAAGATTCAGACAACAATAACCACGAGCAAAAAAGCGCCTCACACTGGCGAAAAATAGCAACCTGGAGCCTCATCATATTTGCCTCCATGCTCATCGGCCATTTTGTATTTTCCTATATCCCATTAGAAATCATCGGCACCGGCATCTGGGACGGCATCAGGCAGTTAGACAGTAATTTCCCATTAATAATGGCAGCCGGTTTTGTCGCACAAATGGTCGATGGCGCTTTAGGAATGGGGTATGGCCTCGCCAGCGCCACCGCTCTCAATGCTGTAGGCGTAAACCCCGCCGCTATCAGCGCCAGCATCCACACAGCAGAAATGTTTGCCAGCGGTGCCAGTGGTTACAGCCATTACAAATTTGGCAATGTCAATAAAAAATTGTTCAAACTCATCGTCATACCCGGTGTAATAGGCGCCATTATAGGCGCCATCTTACTCGTAAAGCTAGGAGAGGAGTACGGCGATTATATCCGGCCCGCATTAGCATGTTACACATTAATATTAGGTATCAAATTCATCATCAATGCATTTGTACAAAAACGGCCAACCAAAAAATTTAAATTGTACGGGCCCTTAGCAGGCCTGGGCGGCTTTTTCGATAGTTTTGGCGGAGGCGGATGGGGGCCAATCGTTACCAGTACACTCATCAATGTAGGACGCACGCCACGTTTCGTTATAGGAACCGTAAGTCTAACAGAGTTTTTCGTCACCCTTTCCAGCGCCTTTGCCTTCTTCCTCATGATGGGCGTTACCCATTGGCAGGTCATAGTCGCACTTATTTTAGGCGGCTTAATAGCCGCACCAATAGCCGCAAAACTCGTAGGAAAAATGCCGGCAAAAACAGCCTTTTTATTGTTAGGCGCATTAGTAATCATCTGGAGTTTAAAAATTATATGGGGCGCAATACCACACTAAAGATCTGCCTTCGGGCTGCATAAAACTTTTTTAAAATAATGGGGCTCTCAGCTTTAAGTGCCTTTATCAACAGCAGTTCCGGCTGCTAAGGGCTCCGCTACGCTCGGTGCTCCTGCGTCGCACTGGCGCTAAGGCGCCACCCACGCATCCGGCAGCCCGGCCACATCGCATCATTTTTCAACTATATAAACACAATCAATTCTTAAAAACAAACCAATGAATGACCTGTTTAAAAATTCTTCACAAAAATTGTGTACAAAATTGTCACCACCCGGCATAGCATTTACCATGCCCGTTCCCACACGATGTTGTTGATACATTTTCATTAAAATACCAGGCTGAAGCAGCAGCACATAAGTTCAACAGCCATCTGTAAAATCAACCAAAACTTTAATCATACACGGCAGAATGCCGCAATATTTATAAATTTTTATGAAACAAATCCGTATCAATAATATCTTCACTAAAATAGTAGGGAAAGGAGCGCACGCCGCGATCTTGCCAATATTCCTGCTCAGCTTAATTTTCAGTTTTCAACAAGCAATAGCACAATCAGGCAACTTACGCATTACAGGAAAAGTCACCAACGAACAAGGCCAGGCAATAGCAGATGTATCAGTACAGGTAAAAGGCGCTACCAACGGCACATCCACCGATTCTTTAGGAGCCTTTACATTATCAACCAATCAGCCATTACCATTACGCATCCGTTTTTCCTCAATCGGCTATACCTCACACGAAGCCATTATAAAATCATCTGGGGAAGTATTAAACATCGTGTTAGCCTCCGTTTTCTACCAGGATACCGTAGTCATCACATCCCGTCGCCGCAAAGAAGCATTGCAGGACGTACCAATTGCCATCACCGTAATTGGCGGTGCACAGCTAGGTGATGCCGGTGCATTCAATGTCAACCGCGCCAAAGAACTCATTCCGTCCGTACAGTTATATTCTTCCAACCCACGTAACACCGGCATCAATATCCGCGGACTAGGTTCACCATTCGGGTTAACCAATGATGGTTTAGATCCCGGCGTAGGCTATTATGTAGACGGTGTTTATTATGCCCGTCCCGCAGCCACAACATTAGACTTTATCGATATAGAACAGGTAGAAGTACTACGTGGACCACAAGGCACATTATTTGGTAAAAACACCACTTCAGGAGCCTTCAACATCACATCCCGCAAAGCCAGCTTTAAACCAGGTGCAGATTTCGAAGTAAGTTATGGTAACTACGGCTACATCCAGGCAAAAGCATCCGTAACCGGTGCACTCACAAAAAAATTAGCAGCCAGGGTCTCCTTCTCAGGTACCCAACGCGATGGCTTAATAGACAATATTGCCACAAACAAAGCCACCAATGATATAAATAACCTCGGTTTCAGGGCCCAGTTATTGTACAAACCAAACAATAGAACAACCATCACCTTAAACGGGGACAATACCCAACAGCGTCCGGATGGCTATGCACAGGTAGTAGCAGGTGTGGTAACCACCAAACGCCCCGCTTACCGCCAGTTCAATAATATCATTGCCGATTTAGGATATAAATTACCAACACTGAATCCTTTCGACAGGATCATAGACCATGATACACCCTGGAAATCCGATAACGATATAGGCGGTGCCTCATTAAATATAGAAACCAAAATAGGCAGCGGCACTTTAACATCCACAACAGCATGGCGTTATTGGGATTGGGGCCCTTCAAACGACAGGGATTTTACAGGGTTACAATCACTCGCTTTATCACAAAATCCAACCAAGCATAAGAACATATCCCAGGAATTACGCTATGCAGGTACTTTCTCCGATAAGTTAAGCGGCGTATTCGGTTTATTCTATATCAACCAGGATGTAAAAACAACCGGTTCAGAAGTAGCAGGAGATGCACAATGGCGTTTCTCGCAAAGTTCCACCAGCGCATTATGGCGTACAGACAGTTTATTCGAAGGTTACGGCGTATTCACCAACTCTCAGATCAAATCAACCAGTGCAGCCGCTTTTGCAAACGTAGATTGGGAAGTAGCACCAGGCTTACACTTACAACCCGGCTTACGTTTCAACTACGATAAAAAAGATGTAGACTATGACCGCCAGGCACGAGGAGGCAAAACATTTACCGACCCGGCTATTATCGCCATCCGTCAGGGCGTTTACAGCAACCAGGCATATCAGATCAGTGCAGATGAGAACAACTTCACTTATCATATTACAGCCTCTTACCGCCCAAACAGGAATATCAATGCTTATGCCACTTACTCAACCAGCTTTAAACCCGTAGGTGTAAACGTAGCAGGCCTGCCAACAGTAGATGGTAAACCCGCACTGGATTTATCCGTAATTAAGCCGGAATATGTAAAACATTATGAAGCAGGTGTCAAAACATCTCCTGCTGAAAATCTCAAACTCAATGTAACATTCTTCAATACAGATATAAAAGATTACCAGGCCAATGTACAATCACCACAGTTAGGGGTAAACAGAGGTTATATAGCCAATGCTGAAAAAGTACGCGTTCGTGGAGCTGAATTAGATGCCAATTACAGGGCCAAACATTTCAGCTTTTTCACAGCCTTAAGTTATACCGATGGTAAATATATCCGCTTTACCAATGCACCACTACCATTAGAAGAAACAGGCGCAACAAATGATGCCGGTCAGCAGGTAGCCTTCAAAGATATCTCCGGAGGTAAATTACCCGGTATCTCCAAATTTGCAGGCTCTATTGGCGGTGAGTATACTTTACCCGCAATCTTCCTTAGCCAGTCAGGTAGTTTCTTTGTAGCAGCAGATGCCTTCTACCGTTCATCTTTCTCGTCCAGTCCGTCACCTTCAGCCTATTTAAATGTAGATGGTTATGTACTAACCAACGGCCGTTTCGGTTTCAGAACAACTAACGGTTTATCAGTTTTCTTCTGGGGCAGAAATATCCTCAATCAAAATTACTTCGAGCAATTATTACCGGCAGGAGGTAACGCCGGTCACTATGCAGGCGTATTAGGCGATCCGAGAACTTACGGTATCACCCTACGTTATTCATTATAATTTGGAATGGTTTTATTGCTTAAAAAGTGCATCTTTACAGGTGCACTTTTTGTTTGCTCATTAAATCATTTCATTACTGACATGTATTAGTTAAGCATCATTAGAATCAAGTCCCGGAGGGACGACATTATGGTAGAAGAAATGATAATCGACACAAGTAGAGCGCCGTAGGTGCGACACCATTCTTAAGCATCATTAAATCAAGTCCCGGCGGGACGACATTATGGTAGAAGAAATGATAATTGACGCAAGTAGAGCGCCGTAGGTGCGACACCATTCATGTAAATCGATTAATTATTACCGGCAGGAGGTAACTCTGGTCACTATGCAGGCGTATTAGGCAATCCGAGAACTTACGGTATCGCCCTACGTTATTCATTATAATTTGGAATGATTTAATTTTCTAAAAGTGCATCTTTACAGGTGCACTTTTTGTTTGCTCATTAAATCATTTCATTACTAATATATTACTTAAGCATCATTAAAATCAAGTCCCGGAGGGAAGACATTATGGTAGAAGCAATGATAATTGACGCAAGTATAGCACCATAGGTGCGACACCATTCTTAAGCATCATTAAATCAAGTCCCGGCGGGACGACATTATGGTAGAAGAAATGATAATTGACGCAAGTAGAGCGCCGTAGGTGCGACACCATTCATGTAAATCGATTAATTATTACCGGCAGGAGGTAACGCCGGTCACTATATAGGCGTATTAGGCGCTCTGAGAACTTACGGTATCACCCTACGTTATTCATTATAATTTGGAATGATTTAATGAGCAAACATGTATTACTTAAGCATCATTAAATCAAGTCCCGGCGGGACGACATTATGGTAGAAGAAATGACAATTGACGCAAGTAGAGCGCCGTAGGTGCGACACCATTCATCTAAACCAGGTATTCTAATAAAACATCCTAAAACACCTTCATTCGTGCTTATGAGGATAATTATTAGGCAAAATAAGCTCAATAGTGTTATCTGCCGTACAAGGGAGTGACACAACGATGCTCAATAGTAGTACAAACGATGACTCAATAAAACAAAAAACATTTAATTAAGACAAAATAGCCACATCAAATACTTCCTCGAATTTCCTGATCAACGTTTGCTGAACATGCTCAAAATCAAGTGACTCTCCCAATTCCTTAGCCATAGACGTTACCTGCTTGTCCGGGATACCACATGGCACAATATGTGTAAAATAATCCAGGTCAGTATTCACGTTCAACGCAAACCCGTGCATCGTTACCCAGCGGCTGCAACGCACGCCCATTGCGCATATTTTACGCTCACGGCCCTTAACATCCGGTTCAATCCAGACACCCGTTTCACCCTTAGACCGGTCACCAATAATACCATATTCACCAATCGTTTTAATAATCACTTCCTCCAGGTTCCGGAGATATTTCCCGATGTCCGTCGAGAATTTTTCCAGGTCAAGAATAGGGTAGCCAACCAGTTGCCCCGGACCATGATAAGTAATATCGCCACCACGGTTAATATGGTAATATTCCACGCCCATGCTCGCACGCTGCGCTTCGTTAATCAGTACATATTCCTCATGGCCCGTTTTTCCTAACGTGTACACATGCGGGTGCTGCACCAGCAGCAAATGATGATTCGTAGAAATATTAGCCGCAGGATTGGTCGCCAATTCCTTCTTTACGGCCAAAGCCTCCTGTAATAACTGCTCCTGGTAATCCCAAACCTGTTTATAAGGTTGTAATCCTAAATGCTGTAATTGTACGGTTTGCAAAATGTTCATTTTGAAATGCAAAGATACACTGTTTTATACACCACAAAAACAATGTAACTTTGCCGTCTTATGTCCGAAGAAATAATAGACCAAATAGATAACGACGAAGCAGATGAATTGTACGAAAAGCTCACACTGACCATTGATAAAGGACAGGAGCCACTTCGTGTAGATAAGTTTGTATGGAGTCGCCTGGAAAATGTGACCAGGAACAAGATTCAGAACGGCATTAAAAACGGTCTGGTAACCGTCAATGGCAAAACGGTAAAAGTAAACCACAAAATAAAACCAGGTGATGAACTCGTAATTTACACAGATACAGCACCAGATGCAAATGATATTATCCCCGAAAAAATGCCATTAGACATTTTTTATGAGGATGATGATATCATTGTCATCAATAAACAGCCCGGATTAGTCGTACACCCGGGAAGCGGCAATCCTAACGGCACTTTGGTAAATGGCATCGCTTATTACCTGCAACAGCAAAACCCCGAATTAGGAGAAGAGGCTTTACCAAGGTTCGGACTGGTACACAGGATAGATAAAAATACCAGTGGTTTATTACTCTTGGCAAAAAAAGAAAGTGTTTTGCAACACCTCGCAAAGCAGTTCTTCGACCATACCGTTCAGCGCAAGTATATAGCCTTAGTATGGGGCAATATAGAAGAGGATGAAGGAACAATTGTAGCACATGTAGGCCGCAGCCCGCGCCAGCGTAAAATGTTTGAAGCATTTCCGGATGGCGACCACGGTAAAGAAGCCATTACACATTTTAAAGTGCTCGAACGTTTCCATTATGTTACCCTGGTAGAGTGTGTACTGGAAACAGGCCGTACCCACCAGATAAGGGTGCACATGAAATACATTGGTCATACACTTTTCGCAGATGACCATTATGGCGGGGATAAAATTTTAAAAGGAACCATTTACAATAAATACAAGCAATTTGTAGAAAACTGCTTCAAATTGTGTAACCGCCAGGCATTACATGCCAAAACACTAGGGTTTGTTCATCCCACAACAGGAAAAGAATTGTTTTTTGACAGTGACATTCCTGAAGATATGCAGTTGCTGATAGAAAAATGGCGTAAATACTATAATAATAAAGGGCTGATAGCCGATGACGAATAGATTTTTTCTATAGTCATTGTTAATAATACCATTGCCACATTCACCTGACATAAATAGGTAATGTGGCAATATTGCTATCATTACACAGGTTTTATTACTTTGTAAAAAGTCTTGATTGCCTTATCAATATCCTCATCCGTAGTTTGCCTGCCAATACTGATGCGGATGCTCTTGAGCGCATTTTCTTTAGAAATACCCATTGCCAGCAATACATGGCTCGGATCGGTTTTACCCGTAGAACAGGCAGAACCTGTGCTGATAGCGATATCATTACTTAATTGAGAGATAAAGCCACTGTTCACTTCATTAGTAAAACAAATATTCATCACATTAGGTAAGCGGTCAGCAAGTTCCCCGTTCATAGTCACACAGGTATAAGCTTTCAGGGCATGCCATATTTTATCAATGGAACTTTTCAGGCGGCTACTTTCCACCTTTAAATCTGTCCTGGCCAGCATAGCCGCATGGCCCATACCAACAATGCCCGGCACATTCAAAGTACCGCTGCGTCGCCCCGACTCCTGGCCCCCGCCCGTTACCTGCGCCTGTACACTCACCCTTGGCTGCCTGCTTCTCACATACAAAGCGCCCACACCTTTAGGGCCATAAAACTTATGCGCACTCAAAGCCAGAAAGTCAACTTGCCACGCCTGTACATCCACCGGTATTTTCCCCGCCGCCTGCACTGCATCACACAGGAATAAAACCTTTTTCTCCTTCGCTATTTTACCAATCCCCTTAATATCATGCAGTACCCCCGTTTCATTATTAGCAGCCATTACAGCTATGAGTATCGTTGAAGGCCCGATAGCCGCTTCCAGTACCCCCAGGTCTATATTGCCATTTTTGTCCACCGGTAAATAAGTAACATCAGCCCCCTTTTTTTGCAGGTATTTGCAGGTATCCAAAACAGCGTTATGTTCTGTTGCCACAGTTATAATATGATTCCCCTTAGACCCATAAATGTCATAAGTACTGCGAATAGCCAAATTAATAGACTCAGTAGCACCACTGGTAAATATTATTTCTTCATCTTTAGCATTAATTAACTGGGCAACCTGTTGACGTGCCAATACCACCGCATCATTAGCCAGCCAGCCATACCCGTGTAACTTGCTGGATGCATTGCCGAACTGAACATTAAAGTAAGGCAGCATCGCATTCAGCACCCGTTCATCAACAGGCGTAGTAGCACAATAATCTAAATAAACAGGCAACGACATTGGCACAAATTAAGTTCAGGACCAAATATAAATTAAAAGCTACTATTTTTGATACTCAACATTGCAAAGAACTTATGAAAACTGAACATATCGGCATAGCCGTAAAATCACTGGATATATCAGTGCCATTATTTGAAAAACTATTGAATACCAATTGTTACAAAACAGAAACCGTAGAAAGTGAGCAGGTAAAGACAGCCTTCTTCCAGGCCGGGGAGTCTAAAATTGAACTCCTGGAAAGCCTGGATGCCAATGGCGTCATCAATAAGTTTATAGAAAAAAAAGGAGAAGGCATTCACCACATCGCTTTCAATGTAGAGGATATTTATAAGGAAATGGAGCGGCTCAAAAATGAAGGATTTACTTTACTCAGTGAGCAGCCAAAAAAAGGCGCCGATAATAAACTCGTATGCTTTTTACATCCCAAAGGCACAAACGGAGTCCTATGGGAAATCTGCCAGGATATTTAGACTTCCTTAACTTAATATTTTCTTAATTCATTATATAAATTTGTTTGGCATTATTTTTTCATGAACATTTGAATATACAAAACTCATGAACATATGAAAAAAATCAAAATTACATTAGCTGCTTTAGTTGCAATGGTTACAATGGGTACAGCCGTAAATGCGCAGACCACATTCGGTATAAGAGCCGGTGTTGGCATGACAGGTATATATGGAAAAAATACCGATGCTGCTGAAAACCGTTTTGGTTATCATTTTGGTGTAAATGCCGAAATGCCCATTGGTAACGATTTGTATTTTCAACCCAATTTATTATTTGCTAATAAAGGATTAAAAGGGACAAACGAAGGTGTTAAAGTTCAACAAATGTACAATTACATAGAAGTACCTTTAAATCTTTTGTATAAAGGAGAAGTAGGTGCCGGTAAAGTATTGGTAGGAGTAGGCCCGTATATCGGGTACGGAATTCGGGCTAAAACCAAAGTAGGTAGTGAAAGTGAGAGCAGTAGCTTTAAAGACGCCAATCTCAAAAACCTCGACTATGGTGCCAACCTTTTATTAGGCTGGGAGTTCTCTAATAAGTTTTCAGCGCAATTGAATACAGGTTTAGGATTAGCTAATATAGCTAAAGATGGAGGAGAGTTCAAACCTAAAAATATTGGATTTGGTATTTCATTAGGTTACAGGTTTTAATTTTCAAACACTGAATAGAAAAATCCCATGATACAATGATCATGGGATTTTTTTGTGCGGGTATTATAAATCAAGTGCTGTATGGATGATCTTGTAGGAGACGAAATTAATCCTGACCCTTGATGGAATAATTGATAGTAGATCAATAAATCCCGATGCTTGCCACCACTGCAACAACCACGTTAATCGTGCTTCTGCCCCCTTTTCCTGGTAAGGGGTGAGTTAAAAGCCCCGGAAGCCTTCAACAACGCTGTTAGGACTAAAACTGAACCCCAACGCACACAGGACTGAAATATAATAGCCATAACTCCCAAAAGAAAAACGCCATCATACAAATGTAAAATGGCGTTTGGAAATTTATAATCAATGTAAACTAAACCGCAAAACTCGTACCACATCCACAGGTTTTACTCGCATTTGGATTATTAAAAGTAAAACCCCGGCTGTTTAAGCCACCTTCAAATTCAACCTGCATACCATGTAAATACATTTCATGCGAAGGATTAATAATGCATGTTACACCATCCACTTCAAAAAATTTGTCCTTTTCCTGTGCCGTATCAAACTCCAATACATAGCTCAATCCGCTGCAACCACCACCTTTCACACCAATTCTTAAATATTTATCTGCATTTTCCGGGCGTGCCAAAAGTTTTTTCACCTCCGCAATCGCGCCCGATGTCAGTTCTACCGGTATATTTAAAGTATCTGTACCCATTTATTCAATAATTTATAGACAAATTTACACCTTAATTATCTTAATAAACTCATAAGGATTATTGGAAAATAATAATTTCTGCACGGCGGTTACCCGCATAATCATCACCCAGGAACTTATTGGTCGTATCTATTTTACCATCAATAACCTTAATCCTGCTTTCAGCAATCCCATTATCTGTGTAATATTTCTTAATAGCCAATGCCCTGTTAATGCTCAGGTCCTTATTAGCAGTTACAGTCGCTTCATTCTTATCCAGGTAGCCCGTAATCTGGATAGTCCAGTTCGTATTAGATTTAAAATTAGCCAGCGAAAACTCTAAAATATTGAAATTAGCCGTAGACAACTGCGCACTGTTCACCATAAAAAACAGGTTTCTTTCCGCCTGCGATTCAACACGCTTCAAACCCGAAGGGTCCTTTTCGGTTACAGGAGGTTTGGTTACAGGAGTCTCAGGCTGCTGTACAAACTCAACGACCGGTTTGTTTATTTCAACCAATGCTTTCAGGTAAGCATTATAGTTCGGCAACTCAGGAACCGATTCCGGTGCCTGGATATTGGCAGGGCAACCAAAGTTAGACGAAATACCAGCCTGGATCGGGCAGCGGTCCACTTTATTAAGAATACCGTCACCATCCAGGTCGTTCGCCGTACCCGGGCAGCCATAAGATTCTTTTTTACCCTTTACAGCCGGGCAAAGGTCCAGTTCATCAGGAATACCATCACCATCAGCATCCGGGCTTAAGCATCCGCTGTATTTTACCAGGCCGGGAATAGTAGGACATTTATCCAAAGAATCCACAATACCATCACCATCCGTATCAGATAACGGGCAACCCTTATTAAAAGCAGGACCAGCCAGTTCCGGGCAATCATCATAAGCATCAGGAGTGCCATCACCATCTTTGTCAGGACCAAGGTCCAGCGGACGGTACACGTTAGATGGCTGCTGAACTTTATTGCCGGTCCTAAACAGGCCCGGGGTAAAGCCCACGCCAATATTAAAATTATAATGGTTCACAGCCTCTTTATTCAAGCCAACCCTGTATTGCGCGTTCGCAATCATACTAATCCCATTGTAAATAGGCGCATCAAAGCCAACGCCTAACGGCGCGTAGCCACCCGTAATACCATCCACATTAAATACGCCCGCACCAATATTTATAAAAGGGTTTATTTTCTTCTGGCCATACTTAAACAGGTGGAAACTCGCATTCAGATCACCTTCCAGCAATTGCTTTTTAGCAGATTCATGCATACCCGATTTGTGCGGATAATAGACCTTATAACCCTGAACAGAAATATTAAAATCTATTTTAGGCGTCAATCCCAGGCCGTATCCCCCACCAAAACCCAAATAACTTTTTAGAATAGATTTATATTCAAGCGCACCCGAAGTTAAGTAGTAAGTAGACGGTCTTATCTCAGGTTGTGCCTTTAAACTATAGCCCAATAGAATTAAAACAGAACTTAAAAATACCTTTGTAAGTCTCAACATAAATTCAAACAGTTTTTAAAACCTGAATCCTCTTAAGAAATCCAGTATAGCTAAACGCTTTTTCCCTTGCAATTGCAGTTCTAAAATATGAATAAATCCATCAATACAAGCAAACTTCAGATAATTCTTTCCGTCTGTATGGAAAGAACCGATCGCTTCCTCATGATGCACCAGCTCCTTAGAAGCTTTAAAAACCTTAAAAGTTTTATCCTGCAATTCACCATAAGCAGCCGGGTAAGGAGATAAGCCCCTTATAAAGTTATAAACCGTTTCAACAGGATTGTTCCAGTTGATCCGGCATGTTTCGGTAAAAATTTTAGGTGCGTGGCGCAAAGTGGCTTCATTAATAAATGCTTCCTGCGGTTTAGCCGTAATGGTGCCACCGGCCAGGCCATCCACTGTTTTCAGCAGTGTTTCAGCACCAAGAACCATCATTTTATCATGAACCGTACCCGCAGTATCCTCATCTGTAATCGGCATTTTTTCCTGCAGTAAAATATTGCCCGTATCTATTTCGTGCTGTAACAGGAATGTCGTAACACCGGTGTATTTATCGCCATTAATTACCGCCCAGTTAATAGGAGCAGCACCACGGTATTGAGGTAGTAAAGAACCATGTACATTTAAAGTGCCCATTGGTGGCATGTTCCATACTATTTCCGGCAACATTCTAAAAGCCACAACCACCTGCAGGTCAGCCTGGTAACTTTTAAGTTGTTCCGTAAATTCAGGGTTTCTTAATTTTTCAGGTTGCAATACCGGCAGGTCATTCGCTACAGCAAACTGTTTTACCGCACTTTCCTGCAACTGCATGCCCCTTCCCGCAGGTTTGTCCGGCGCTGTTACCACTGCCACCACGTTATAGCCATTATCGACCAGTGCTTTCAGGCTGGCAACCGCAAAATCCGGCGTACCCATAAAAATGATTCTGAGATCTTTACCACTCTTAGTAATATTACTATTCATATTTGGTGTAATGTTTGCAAACTTACTTTATAAATTGCATCTGGTTAAATGATATTTATATACACGCATTGTTTAAATTCGTTTCAATAGCACAAATAATCAAAAATGAAAATGCCAGCATACTATAAAAGATTAATTTCAATATTTATTCTACTGCAATTCAGTTTTGTTAGCAGAATGCAGGCACAATCCGGCACATGGCTCATTACAGGCTCATATACCGATAGTACACATCCGGCAGGGTTAAAAGCATTTAAGTACTCCTTTGATAACAAATCACCCGTACAGTCCGATAGTCTGGATATTCCAAACCTCGGTTATTTTACCATTTCCAGAAACGGGGAAAAAATATATGCCGTAAGTGAAGATCATATAAACGGGCAGGCAAGCATAAAACTCATCCTGTTTAACAAGAAAACAGGCAAGTTCCTGCTCAAAGATGAAATAGAAACTTTAGGCAAACACCCCGTGTACATCGACCTCGATTCTACCGGTAAATGGCTGGCTGTAGGGTATTACAGCTCAGCGGAAATTGATATTATTAAAATCACTAACCATGAAATGCTCAGCACTCCCTGGAAAACCTTCCAGGTTTATGGTAAAGGCATCGTAGAAAACAGGCAGTCATCATCCCACGTACATTCAGTAAGATTTTCTCCAGGGAACAATTACCTCTATGCGTCAGATTTAGGAGGCGACCAGTTATTACGTTATACTTTCCAGGCTAAAACCTTATACGATCAGCCAATACCAATAAAAGCCCCCGATCAGATAAAATTATCTCCCGGCGACGGGCCCCGGCACTTCGAGTTCCACCCAAAAAAAGCGAATATTTTATATGTCCTCAATGAACTTTCCGGCACTGTTTCCATGTTCAACCTCGACAGCAGCCTTACCCGAAGCAAACAAAAAGTAGATAGCGATACCATCAGCCCGCTGCCGGACAAAGGATCATCACAGGTGTTAGCATCACCCGATGGTAAATTTCTTTACACAGCCAACAGAGGCAATTCAAACAATATAACCATTTATAAAATTGATGCGAAAACAGATACACTGACCTTCATGGCCACCGAACCCACATTCGGACTCCATCCCCGTCATTTCTCCATCAGCAAAAACGGTAAATACCTCGCTGTAGCAAATTCAAAAAACAACCAGGTCGTTTTGTTCAGCAGGAATAATCTCACCGGTTTACTAACCAAACTCCCCAACAAAATAGTTGCCTGGAAAGTCGCCTGCGTACAATTTGTAAATTAAGTTTTAAAATCTTAAAAAGTTGTATATTTGATTCAGGCACTTATGAATTTAAAATACAAAATATACCAGTCGTACATGTCGTTTCTAAGAAGCGCCTGTGCCAATGTGCCTTGATCTTTCCCCCCTCTCATTTTTTATTGTAACATTTTCAGAAGTGGGCATATGCTTACTTCAGTGTATTTATATCTGTCAATCATTATAATATCACTTATTATTTAACTAAGTAAGTTATAAGTATGGTTATACCCGTAACTTACAACAAAGCTTGTATCATTATGAAAAAAATTGCCGTAGTAGGCTTAGGTAAAGTAGGCACATTAGTAGCTACTTTATTAAATGACTTATTTGAAGTAACCGGAATAGACTTAAACGAACCAAAAGAAGATTATGGGTTTAAAGTAGAAAAAGGCGCTGTGTCCGACAGTAACTTCTTAAAAAATGCCTTAAGTGGCAAGGACGGTGTTGTCAGCTGCCTGCCTTACAACCTGAATTTAGATGTAGCAAAAGCCGCTTACGAATTAGGCATTCACTATTTCGATTTAACAGAAGATGTACCTACTACCACCGCCATCCGTGAAATGGCAGAAACATCCAAAGGCGTCATGGCACCACAGTGCGGCCTGGCACCCGGCTTTATTGGTATAGTAGGTGCGGACCTCTACAAACGCTTTACCAGATTACGCGATGTAGAGTTACGTGTCGGTGCATTGCCACGTTATCCCAATGGCCTCCTCGGCTATTCATTTACATGGAGCCCCGCCGGCGTTATCAATGAATACATCAATGATGCAGAAGTAATACATAATGGCCAACGCAAAATGGTACCAAGCCTCGACGGTATAGAAATGATCAATATCGAAGGACAGGAATTTGAAGCATTCAGCACCAGTGGCGGCTTAGGCACCATGTGCGAAACATTGGCAGGTAAAGTAGATACACTCAACTACAAAACAATGCGTTATCCCGGACATTGCCAGCTGATGCGCTTCTTTTTATACGAACTCGTAATGAAAGAACAGAGAGAACTGAGCGAAAAAATATTAACAGAAGCCAAACCGCCCGTTCGGGAAGACGTCGTATACGTATACGCCGTAGTAGAAGGGTGGAAAGGCACAGAAATTGCAAGAGAAGAATTTTATAACGCCTACCATCCAAAAGTAATTAACGGCAAAGAATGGCGGGCCATTTCATGGACCACTGCTGCCAGCGTGGCCGCCGTAGTAGAAATGGTTGCTAACGGCACCCTGCCTCAAAAAGGATTCATCAAGCAGGAAGAAATCAGTTTTGACGCATTTTGCAAAACCAAAAACGGCAGCCTTTACATAAAGAAGTAACAGGCAGTAGCTGGTGAACAATAAAGTAAACACAACTCAGGCATCAATAAAACGCTTATCCTTCCGCAAAGAATGATAAGCGTATATTCAAAAATTACTTTTATTGGGGGCTGTCAGCTTCATTGTCACTACTAAGCCATTGTCCGGCGTGCTTTTGGCTCCGCTACGCTCGGTGCTCCTGCGTCGCACTGGCGCTAAGGCGCCACCAACGCATGCCGCAGCCGCTCAGCAGTATAAATACTATTAAACCATAGTTCTTCATTATTCTAAAAACAATATATTATGTCAGATACTATATTAAATCAAGTACTCGAAGGCCTCATGAGCCGGTACAGAGAGCGCGTGCCGGATGTGTCCGGCATTGTAAATGCAATGGTAAAAGATGGCCTGATAAATAAAATAGACGATATTGAAAACGATCATATTGCGTTCAGGACCATGGGCGTGCCCCATTTAGGCATCCAGTCATTCGAAAAAATATTCTTACATTATGGTTATACCAAAAAAGAATACTTCTATTTCGAAGGCAAAAAGCTCGACGCTTACTGGTATGCACCACCTACACCAAAACATCCCCGCATCTTCATCAGTGAATTAAAAGTTGAAAAATTATCACCCGAAGCGCAAAAGATCATACACAGTTATACAGACGAAGTAATAGCAGATCCCGTTGACAGCTTAAACCTGGATGATGCAAAAGCTGTCGATCACTTTTTACACAGTCCCTTATGGCGAACACCAACTGTAGAAGATTTTAACAGGCTGGCAGAAGAAAGTGAATATGCGGCATGGGTAATATACAATCGCTATTACCTCAATCATTTTACCATTAGTGTGCACAATTTGCCGGAAGGCTACAATACCGTAGAACTGTTCAATGCGTTTCTGGAAAAACACGGTTTCAAACTCAATAATTCCGGAGGTAAAATTAAAATAAGCCCCGATGGCGGTTTATTACAAAGCAGCACTGTTGCTAAAATGATTGATGCCACTTTCGCCAATGGGCAAGTGCAGGCTATTTCCGGATCCTATGTAGAGTTCGCAGAAAGAAAAGTATTGCCACAGTTTGCCCATTTGCCGGCCAGTGACATTAAAAGAGAGCATCGACGAGACGGTTTTGAAACAGGAAATGCAGATAAGATATTTGAAAGTACCTATTCTGAACAGACAAACCGTCAGGATGATGGTATGTAGATGATCCATGCTTAAGAATAAGAATATAACCAACTAAAAACGGCTGTTAAAAATCAATTTAACAGCCGTTTTTTATTTAAAAGTCGTTCTTATCTGCTATTAATGTTCCGCATGAATACCAGGACGTCCAAATGCAGGATGTACAGCTTCTACATGCTCAACAGTGCCCACATTCGTATTCTTGTTTCTTTTCCAGGCATTACCTTCATAAAGAAAAGCAATAATGAACCAGGTAAACAACAATAAAGGAATTAAAATGGTTAAACGGAAGTTTTTATTTTCATCACCAAGGTGCATGAACGAACTGGTAATGTAAAAAGCTTTTAATAAAGTAAGACCACCAACCAAGATCTTAATCATGAATACCGCACCCGGGCTGCCATGATGTATCTTATAAATAATTAAACCACAAGCTAACTCAATCAAGGTCAGGATAGTCAAATAAATGGTTACTTTTTTCACAATTGCATAAAAGTCCTTATCAGATTTATGCTCTACGTATGTTACTTCAGGAGAAGGTAATTGATGTCCCATGAAATGATATGAAATATTTTTATTAAATAATAATTTTAAACTAAATCGCTGGTACAGGTTCTTTTAGATAAGGTAGAAACATAAGAATACAAATACCCAAACTAAATCCACAAAGTGCCAGTACAAACCTGCTTTCTCAATCATTTCATAATGACCACGTTGTTCGAAATGACCTAAACGGGTTTTTATAAACATGATAATATTGATAACCAAGCCACTGAATACGTGGAAACCGTGGAAACCGGTAATACCGAAGAACAGGCCGCCAAATAAAGATGGCCCAACATGGTTTACATGCAAACCGGCAGTATTTTTTACAGTATTAATTAAGTCAGCATGACTCATTGCTGCAACATCCAGGTTCTGGTGTGTTTCATGAGCAATAAGATTAACCATACTTACTAATTGTTCGTGGGAACTTAATTGTAACGCAGCAGCAATTGCTTCAGGAGTTGCAGTAGGACCATAAGGATTACCGGTCGTCGTCGTCGTAATCAGACCTAAAGAACCGTCATTCAATAAAGTAATATATTCACCTGTAAGCATGTGCGTCCACTCCCAGGCCTGACAACCTAAGAAAGCAGCACCGCCTAAAATGGTCAGCAATAAATATTTCTCAACGCCTTTTTTATCCATTTTATGTCCTGCGTGTACAGCCAAAACCATTGTAACAGAACTGATAATAAGAATAAAAGTCATTAAACTTACAAATGCTAATGGTAGATTAGCATGCCCCATAAAAGGAAAAGCGTTAAAAACATAGTTCGGATCAGGCCAAAAATTAGAGCTGAATCTGATAGTACCATAACTAATAAGGAAAGCACCGAATGTGAATGCGTCACTCATTAAAAAGTACCACATCATTGCCTTTCCATAACTCATGTTAAACGGGCTTCTTCCGCCTGCCCACCATTTTACATCTGACTGTATTGCTTGTGCCATAATAAAATATATAATCTATAGCTTATCTAGTTCCGCAAAAATAGGTTATCCGAGCTATAAAAGTCATAGAAAAGTAAAAAAAACTTTTGCAAACCTTAATCAGCACTGATAACCTATTCCTAAAATAGCATCAAACTATTGATTTTCAACTACACAGCAAAGCTTTCTCCGCAACTGCAGGTACGGGAAGCATTAGGATTGTTGAAATGAAAGCCCTTTCCGTCCAACCCGTCAGAAAACTCAAGTTCTGTATTAACAAGGTATAAAAAACTCTTCAGATCGCACACGATTTTCATGCCTTTATCCTCGAAAACCTGGTCTTTTGGCTGCTGGGTATTATCAAAATCCATTTTATAACTCAGGCCGCTGCAGCCACCGCTGGTTACCCCAACCCTTAAAAAATAACCGTCATTTACAGATTTTCCCTGTTCTTCCATTAAAGTTAAAACTTTCGTTTTAGCTTTTTCAGATATAGTGATAGCGTTATCCATTATTTATCATTTATAAGCAAATTTACTAAAACTCCACATTGAAAATTGCTAATTGACTTTAACAGTTGATTTTTCAAGATGCCCGTTTAAGCAATATGATGGTTATTGATGGGCGTGTCAGGCAAGGTAGATTCCTGCAACACGTCGCCAATGCTTTATTCAACGTCTGTTTTATCGTACATTCGCAGCTTTAAATTCATTATTTTCTTATATGAGCCAGAAAGTATCATTTTCAACAAAATTAGATCAGAACACTTTTAGTAAAGGAAATTTAGCAATATTGTATAGTAAGCCCACCATTTTAGTCACCACTTTTGTTTTTGGAGCTTACTTCCTGTTTGCGGTGGTTACTGCTATAACCGGTAATACACAAAATTTATTACTGGCCATTCCCGCATTAATATTCGGTGGTATTATGCCCTACGTAATCTCTAAAAATGCCAGGAAAGCATTTTCCCATAATCCCCGCTTAGCAGAAAATATTGTCTATACTTTCGAAAATAATAAACTCGTACTTAAAGGCGAGTCTTTTAATAATGAAGTTACACTGGATAAAGTCTTTAAAGTGAGCAAAACCAAAAATTACATTTTAGTCTGGCATTCCAGGTTTGTTGCCAATATTATTCCTTTGAAAAATACCAGCCCTGCTGATATTGTGACCCTGAGATCGATATTGAACGACAGTAAAGTAAAAAATAACTTATAAGGCATTTAATATTTTTTGCAAATAATAAACATTCTGTTTAAGGCTACTATTTTTATTTTCATTTATCTTTCAATCCTGAATAAAACAGTATAATACCAGTATTACAACCGGGTTCCAGGATGCCGATTGTAAATAAACAGACTGCCAATGAGATATTTTTTAGTGATCATCATATATCTTTTTACTGGCCCTGGTGCTTTTGCTCAGCAAAAGACATGGCAGCTGCATGGTACTGTATATGATGTAACAAAAAGATATCCTATGGAATATGTTACAGTAATGACTACCAGCGGGCGTGGTACAATGTCAGATTCCTTAGGTAAATATTCCATAACAGTAATGGAAGGAGATTCTGTGTACTTTTCTTTTCAGAATAAGCAGACAGGCAAATATCCTGTGGCAAAAATGGAAGATCCTACCCAGTTTAATATGAGCCTGCATATACAATTATATACTTACTTACCGGATGTGGAAGTGCGTGCACAAAACTACAGGAGAGACTCCATCGCCAACAGAAGGATGTACGACAAGTATTTTGCCTATTCAAAGCCGAACCCGCTTAAGAGTATTAATATAGGCCCGACAGGGGTGGGGATGGACCCGAACGAAATTATTAATATGTTCCGTTTCCGGCGTAACAGGCAACTGGCAAGTTTACAGCGGCGCTTAATACAGGAAGAACAGGATAAATTTATCGATCACCGTTTCACAAAAGCATTGGTAAAAAAACTCACCAATATGAAAGACAATGAAGAGTTGGATGCTTTTATGAAGAAATACAGGCCACCTGCAGATTTTTTAGAAATGGCTAACGACCTGGAATTGGGGTATTATATACAACAATGTTACAGGAAACAGATGGGGCTATTGCCAAGTGGAGTATTATTATACCAGATGGGGGCAGATAGCCTTTATATAAAATAAGTGTATATATATTATTGTATACAAATAAAGCAGCAAAATAAATAGTTCCGCTATTGAATGTTGCTTTATTCATTTGTAAATGATATTGTACAAGCAAAAAAGTTGGCTCCGGCAGTGTTCCCGGGTGAGGGATAGTAGCAAAGTACCCCCGGCGGCATTAACCGGTAATAAATAGCGAAGCTAAGAAAAAAGTATTGCCGCCGGGAGTACTGCGGATAGCCCGGCCCTTTGCCCGGCTACCGGACAAAACATTTCTTTTTTAGTACCTGTTTGATTATGAACAGCGGCAAAAGGGACACCCCCAATAAAAAAATATTAATTATACCCTGCAAAAGGTAGAATATATAAGAAATAGCCAAATTTACCTTAGGTTTGCAAACCTGACAATTTGGCTATTTTTAAATTGTCGTATTATATTTGAAGAGATAAGCGTGTAAAAAGTATCTAAAATATAGCAGGTACACTGCTTACGAAATAAATTATTATATGTTCGGATTTTTATCGAAGCTGCTTGGCGGCAATAAAAGTGAAAAGGATGTAAAGAAAATACAACCTTACGTTACTCAGATTAATCAATATTTTCAGCAATATTCCAGTCTTACCAACGATGAATTGCGTCATAAAACTGTAGAGTTCAGAGCACGTATAAACGAGCATGTACAAGGCATTGAGCAAACCATAGCTGATAAAAGAGCTTCCGCAGAAGCATTGTCAGCCGAACAACTGTTTGAAAAAGATTCTATTTACCAGGAAGTTGATAAATTAATTAAAGAAAAGGACAAGCAAATAGAAGATATTTTACTTCAGATTTTGCCGGAAGCTTTTGCAACTATTAAAGAAGCATCACGCCGTTTAAGCCAGAATGAAACATTAGAAAGTACTGCCACGGACCTGGATAGACAATTAGTCGCAGCGGGCCGCCAGAACTTATCAATTAACGGCGACAAAGTGACACATAGCAATTCATGGGTGGCTGCCGGTAACCTGGTAAAATGGAACATGGTCCATTATGACGTTCAGTTAATAGGTGGTACCGTATTGCACCAGGGTAAAATAGCCGAAATGGCTACGGGTGAAGGTAAAACTTTAGTATCTACCTTACCGGCTTACTTAAATGCGTTGCCGGGTTTAGGGGTACACATTGTAACCGTGAACGACTACCTTGCCAAACGTGACAGCGAATGGAACGGTCCTTTGTTTGAATTCTTAGGTTTAACAGTAGATTGTATTGATAAACACCAGCCAAACAGCGAACGCAGAAGACAGGCGTATCTCGCTGATATTACTTATGGTACCAATAACGAATTCGGTTTCGATTATTTAAGAGATAACATGGTGCATTCACCAAAAGAAATGGTACAGCGCAAACACCACTTTGCCATGGTGGATGAGGTGGATAGCGTTTTAATTGATGATGCACGTACACCATTAATTATCAGCGGACCGGTTCCAAAAGGAGATGAACAATTCTACCATATCTTAAAACCACGCGTGGAGCAGCTTTTTGAGGCACAACGCCGGGTGACCAACCAATTCCTGATTGAAGCCAAAAAGAAAATAGCAGATGGCAACGACGACCCTAAAGATGGTGGTTTAGCCTTAATGCGTGCATGGCGCGGTTTGCCTAAAAACTCCGCTTTAATTAAGTTCTTAAGTGAGCCGGGTATCAGGGTAAAATTGCAGAAATCTGAAAGCTATTACTTAGCAGATCAGCAAAAGGAAATGCGTAAAGTAGACGCCGAGCTTTATTTCCATATAGATGAGAAAAACAATCAGGTAGATTTAACCGATAAAGGTTTGCAAGCCATTACCAAAAGCGGTGAAGACCCTGATTTCTTTGTATTACCGGATATCAGTGTAAAACTGGCTGAAATTGAAAAACATCCTGAATTATCAGCAGACGAAAAATTACAGCATAAAGAAGCGTTATTAAACGATTACAGTTTAAAAGCAGACCGTATTCATACGGTACAGCAATTACTGAAAGCTTACACATTATTTGAAAAAGATGTGGAGTATGTAGTAATTGATGGCGAGGTGAAAATTGTAGATGAGCAAACAGGCCGTATAATGGATGGCCGTCGTTACAGCGACGGTTTGCACCAGGCTATAGAGGCGAAGGAAAATGTAAAGATTGAAGCGGCTACGCAAACCTATGCTACCATTACCCTTCAAAACTATTTCCGCATGTACCACAAGCTTTGTGGTATGACCGGTACAGCAGAAACTGAAGCAGCAGAATTCTGGAACATTTATAAATTGGATGTCGTTTCTATTCCTACCAATATTGCCGTTTCCCGTAAGGATAATGAAGACCTTGTGTACAAAACCAAGCGTGAAAAATATGCGGCGGTAATAGAAGAAGTTGAAAGATTACGCAATGCCGGCCGCCCGGTACTGGTAGGTACTACAGATGTAATGGTGAGTGAATTATTGCACCGGATGCTGGATGGTAAAAAAATACCGCATAAAGTATTGAATGCGAAATTACATGCCCAGGAGGCCCAGGTAGTAGCAGAAGCCGGTTTACCGGGTGCTGTTACCATTGCCACCAACATGGCAGGTCGTGGTACCGATATTAAACTTGGTGCCGGTGTAAAAGAGTCCGGCGGTTTAGCCATTATTGGTACAGAACGTCATGACAGCCGCCGTGTAGACCGCCAGTTACGTGGTCGTGCCGGTCGCCAGGGTGATCCGGGATCTTCCCAGTTCTTCGTAAGCCTGGAAGATGATCTGATGCGCATGTTTGGTAGCGAACGTATTGCCAGCTTAATGGACCGTATGGGCTATAAAGAAGGCGAAGTGATCCAGCACAGCATGATCACCAAAAGCATCGAACGCGCACAAAAGAAAGTAGAAGAAAATAACTTCGGCATCCGTAAGCGTTTGCTGGAATACGATGATGTAATGAACAAGCAACGTACGGTGGTATATACACGCCGCAGGAATGCGTTGTTCGGTGAACGTTTAAGTCTGGATATCGATAATGCTTTCTACAATGTAGCGGCAGATAGCGTTGGTAATTTTAAAGAGCAAAACGATTATGACGGTTTCGAAATGGCAAGTATTGTAAACCTTGCTATAGAACCGGGCATTGCCAAAGATGAATTTTCAAAAGGCAATGAAAAAGAACTGGCACAAAAATTATACGATAATGCTATTACTAATTATAACCGTAAAAAGGCAGAAGTGGCTGAACAGGCGTTACCGGTTTTCCAGAATATCCGCGCATCACAGCCTGCACACATTGAGAACGTAGTAGTTCCATTTACCGATGGTAAAAAACACATGCAGGTGGTTACAAACCTGGATGCAACGATTGCTTCAGGTGGTCGTGAACTGTTGAATACAATGGAACGCAACATTACTCTGGCATTAATAGACGATAGCTGGAAAGAGCATTTACGTTCTATGGATGACTTAAAACAAAGTGTACAAACTGCCAGCTATGAGCAGAAAGATCCATTGGTAATTTATAAAATTGAAGCCTATAACCTATACAAACGCATGGAAGGTGAGGTGAACAAAAATATTGTACAGTTCTTATCTCATGCACATATTTTTGAACAGGATGACGCACCTCAGATGCCACCACCGCCACCTCCCATTGATTTGAGTAAATTACAGGAGCAAAAAGTAGAGCTGGATAGCCGTGGAAACATAGAAGAAGCGGAAGTGGTAGAAGAAGTACAGGTAAAACAACAACCTGTAAGCGTAGAAGATTTACCAGGCAGAAATGAGCCTTGCCCATGTGGTAGCGGCAAAAAATACAAACAGTGCCATGGTAAAAATGACTAAGATGTTTGTTAGCTAAACATAACTAAGAGGGTAGCATTAATTTGTTATCCTCTTTTTTATTGATGGCACAATATCAAAAAAATCAGCGCTAATCAGCGGTTGTATTATTCCGCGCCAATCAGCGGGAAAATATTCAATCTATAGCCAGAGATTGAGTGATAGAAATCAGCGTCAATCTGCGGTTGTATTATTCTGCGCCAATCAGCGGGAAAATATTCAATCTATAGCCAGAGATTAAGTCATAGAAATCAGTGTTAATCTGCGGTTGTATTATTCCGCGCCAATCAGCTGGAAAATATTCAATCTATAACCAGAAATTAAGTCATAGAAATCAGCGTTAATCTGCGGTTGTATTATTCTGCGCCAATCAGCGGGAAAAATATTCTTTATCTATAGCCAGAGATTGAGTCATAGAAATCAGCATCAATCAGCGGTTGTATGATTCAGCGTCAATCAGCGGGAAGATATTCAATCTATAGCCAGAGCTTGATTCATAGAAATCAGCGTCAATCAGCGGTTGTATGATTCCGCGCCAATCAGCGGGAAAATATTCAATCTATAGCCAGAGCTTGAGTTATAGAAATCAGCGTTAATCAGCGATTGTATTATTCTGCGCCAATCAGCGGGAAAATATTCAATCTATAGCCAGAGCTTGAATCATAGAAATCAGCGTCAATCAGCGGTTGTATTATTCCGTGCCAATCTGCCGGAAAATATTCAATCTATAACCAGAAATTAAATCATAGAAATCAGCGTTAATCAGCGGATGTATTATTCTGCGCCAATCAGCGGGAAAATATTCAATCTATAACCAGAGATTAAGTCATAGAAATCAGCGTTAATCTGCGGTTGTATTATTCCGCGCCAATCAGCGGGGAAATATTCTTTATATATAACCAGAGCTTGAGTCATACAAATCTGCGTCAATCAGCGGTTGTATTATTCTGCGTTAATCAGCGGGAAAATATTCAATCTATAACCAGAAATTAAGTCATAGAAATCAGCATCAATCAGCAGTTGTATTATTCTGTGCCAATCAGCGGGAAAATATTCTTTATATATAACCAGAGATTGAGTCATAGAAATCTGCGTTAATCAGCGGTTGTATTATTCTGTGCCAATCAGCGGGAAAATATTCTTTATATATAACCAGAAATTAAGTCATAGAAATCAGCGTCAATCAGCGGTTGTATTATTCTGCGCCAATCAGCGGGAAAATATTCAATCTATAGCCAGAGATTAAGTCATAGAAATCAGTGTTAATCTGCGGTTGTATTATTCCGCGCCAATCAGCGGGAAAATATTCAATCTATAACCAGAAATTAAGTCATACAAATCAGCATCAATCTGCGGTTGTATTCTTCAGCGTTAATCAGCGGGAAAATATTCAATCTATAGCCAGAGCTTGAGTCATACAAATCAGCGTCAATCTGCGGTTGTATTCTTCAGCGTTAATCAGCGGGAAAATATTCAATCTATAACCAGAGCTTGAATCATACAAATCAGCGTTAATCTGCGGTTGTATTATTCTGCGCCAATCAGCGGGAAAATCTTCAATCTATAACCAGAGATTTAGTCATACAAATCAGCGTCAATCAGCGGGAAAATACTAAGAACCCTGATAGGTCGAACGTTGTTCGTCAGCAAATAATAATATCTCCAAAGCTCGGGCCGATATCGGTTACTTAGGCGCCTTCTTGAAAAGGTATATAGCCACAAATGCAAAAATGATATTCGGCGTCCAGGCCGCCAATGCCGGAGGAAAATTCCCTTTCGTAGAGAAGATAGAAGCGAAGCGGTCGGTTAAAATAAATAAAGCCGCCAGTAATATACCAATCGCAATATGTAAACCGCTGCCACCGCGTACCTTCCTGCTGGCAAGCGATACGCCAATCAACGTTAAAATTAACAGGGAAAACGGGGTAGAGTCCCGGTGATATTTTTCTACTTTAAACTCATTTAAACCCTCAGCACCCCTTGTTGTTTCCTTATCAATCAGGTCAACAAGTTCAGGAGTGGTCAATATATCCTTTGTATAACGGTCCTTCTTAAATTCAGAAGGCTTAAAGTTAAGCTTTATCAATTGAGAGTCCAGTTTTACCAGGCGCTCTTTATTAGTAGCTGAATCAATGGTACGGACCAGCACATCCTCTATTTTATAAATATCTTTTTCGGGAATGTACGTAATCACCTCCGCGCGCGTATTCTTCACCAGGCTGTTTTTAATTTCCTGGAAAACAAAGCCCGATCCCCTTTTTGAAGCAGTGTCAAAATAAGAGATCTGTCCGAAATGTGTAGAGTCATTCCTGAAATAAATAGTGCTGCTGCCGGAACCGCCACCACCTTTACCATCAATATATTTTATCTGGAATTCAGAACGCAGTTTGTTGGCATTAGGCGTCACATACCTGTATGACAACCACAACAAGATAGCCATAATAATAGCACCTACAGCATATGGCCTCAAAAATCGGTTAAAAGAAATACCACTTGCCAGGATCGCCACAATTTCACTTCGCCCCGCCATTTTAGAAGTAAAAAATACCACAGAGATAAATACAAATAGCGGGAATAACATAGATACTATATGAGGAATGAAGCCTATATAATATTCCATGATGATCTGACTGGCACTTAATCCGGATTTTACAAAATCATCGGCCTTCTCACTCACGTCTATAATTACAGTAATAAACGTCAGCAATAAAATTGCAAAAATGAAAGTTGTAAAAAACTTTTTAAGTATGTACCAATCCAGCTTTCTTAGCATTCAAACTCTTATATTAATGTGCAAAGAAAAGAATGTATTATCATTTATACACTTAAATGATTCTTAATTATCTTTTCAGGAGCGTTCAGTGATTATTTTCAGGATTTAATAGAACCGATCCGCGACATGTCCGCAAATATCCTGCTAAACCTGAATCCCTTAGGCAAGGGTTCCTCAGAATACAGGTTTAAGTCAATCTTTCTGTTCAGGTCCACCGGGTTTAAAAACCATGGAAAATAGTCCAGTTCAGCCCACCCGGCTTTTTTCAGCTGATGATATAAAGGATCGTTCCACATCAATACCGCGTCTATCCAGTTGATCCCCCTTTCCCAGGCATCGCTTTCCAGTGCCGCAATATCTGTTGCCGATACAAGACGGAACCCGTTAACAGGTTTCTGGTAAATAACTTCACCACCAACAGTTTTTCCACCCGCAATATGCGGCTGCTGCCAGTAGTAGCCTTCAGCTTTGTCAAAATTTTGTTCAGTACCTTCAGAAAGCAGTTGCTCAACAGGCTGTCCTTCCACAGCCGGGTTCATTTTTATAAGACGCTTCAGGTGTTCATAGCCATACCATTGTTTTTTAGCCAGTAAGCCTTTTCCGTTCGGGTTTGCCAGTACCACAGCGATCGGCCCGCGGATCCTTGCTAACCTGAACAATTCATCAGTAACCTTATCACTTCTGATCTCCTTCTGTATATAGATATTGATCAGCCAGACAATGCCACCGTCTTTAACAAAACCCATATGCCCGTAAACAATACCATCATGACAGATAATGAGCGCGCCACTATCAGGTTTGTCCAGGTACTGCCAGCGCCAGAACGTTTCATTAAACAACGGATGATTAGCAGGGTAGTAATGTTTATAGAGCTCTTTTACACTTTCAAAATCATCGATGTCAGCTACTTTAAAAGTCAGGTCTTCAAACGGAATTCCGCACATAAGGATTAATATTAAAAATGAATCGCTTTAAATTTTAACTTGCCTTTCTCCAGGAACATAGCCGGGGCAGGCATTTTAAATGCGTTTAATGCAAAAAATAAACTTTTCAGGAAACGGCTGTTGGTTTTGATCTTTGTAAAGTCAATATCAGGAGATAAATACCATAACCTGGTACGAGGGTAGAGCTCACCTACGTGGTAATCAATACCCGTAACAGGATCATGCCAGTCATTATAACCAGCGCCAATCAGGTTTTTATTGCCATAACCCACTGCAATATTCAGCCATTTAGGTAAGTTGGATTTGGGAAACATATCATTCAGGTTAGCGCTCAGCCATAATGTTTGTCCGTTATAATCCTTCAGCACCCTTTCCGAAAAGCTCGTTCCGAAAAGTACATCCGCCCTTCTGTTAACGGCATCATCATCGTAGGTCACTTTTCTGTAAGAAAATTTAAAAGACACAATTTGTTTACCCCATAATAAATGCTGTCCCACAAAGAAAGCGCTTCCGAAAGTATTCGCGCCAAAATCACCCCAGCTCCATCCCCAGCGCTCGCTAAAACCGTCCAGTGTTTCAATAGTCGTCATCAGCAATGCACTACTTAAGCTACTGTATATCGCACTTCTTTTATCCGAATACCCCGCCCATTTCCATGTAGCGTAACTCACCCTGCTCAATTGGTAAGCACTCCAGGAATGTCCCACTTTATCCATCTGGTTCCATTCCGAGTTATCATTAAAAAAATGAAACTTCGTTCTGTCCGCCCCTTTATACCACATTTCATTCAGTACCACAATGCCGCCAACATAAGCCGCCAAATGACTGCCAACAACTATTTTTTTTCGTTTGGAAAAATTTATCCCGCGAGCAGAATCTTCAGTATTGCCCGTAAAATCAGGTTCTTGCATATTTGAAGACAGCATATCAGCCAATGAAAAGCTATCCGGCTTTCCTGCAGAAATAAAGCCGGTACTCAAAGAATCTTCCGCTTGCGCTGAGATATTACTTATTGTAAACAAATAAATAATTACAAAGAATAAAAAAGACTTAATCTTAAACATTTGAAACAAATTTCATTAAGAGACCGCAAATATACGCACCATACGTACCAACTGCATACCCTAATACAGCCAGTATTACGCCGAATGGCGCAAGTTGTGGCGCAAACGCCGCTGCTACCACAGGCGCACTCGCAGGCCCGCCTATATTAGCCTGGCTGCCAACTGCCACTAAAAAGAAGGGCGCTTTTATAATTTTGGCCACCAAAAACATAAACAGTATATGGAACATTATCCAGACCAGGCACAATAACAACAGTTCCGGCATTTTAAAGATAGCGGTAATATCCATTTTTAAACCAAGCGTGGCTATGATCACATATAATAATAAACCCGCAATATCCACCGACCCGTATTTCTCTATCTGCCTTACCCTGGTACCCGACAAAAATAGGCTTATTGTAGTAGATAAAATAATAACCCAAAAGAACTTATTATTAAAATTAAACGTAGCTAATTCAGGGTAATTCAACCCGATATAAGGCGCCAGTATATCTGCCATAAAATGCGACACCCCGGTTATGATGAAGCCGGTACCAATCAGTAACGGCCATTTAAGAGACTGGTTGATCCCCTTTTCATCAGTACTTTTCGCTTCAATCTTACTATTCAAAAGATTAGTCACTACATGATCATTGACACCAAGTTTCCGGTCAATTGTTGATGCAGATTTTGTCAGCCACAACAATAGCGCCATCCATATATACGCCACTATCACATCCAGCGTAATCATCGCACTAAATACAGTTTCATCCACATGGTTCATTTCCTTCATCGCCGCCTGGTTAGCTGCACCCCCGATCCAGCTGCCCGCAATGGTGCTCAATCCCTTCCACAAGTCAGGATATTGCTGAAAAAGGTCCGCCATTAATGGTTTACAGATAAGTATTGCCAGTGGGCCGCCTATCATAACCCCAACCGATCCTGTAAGGAACATGATGACGGCTTTCGAACCCAGTAGTTTTACAGCCTTCAGGTTAATAGACAATGTAAAATACACGATACATACAGGCAGAAAATAAGAGATCATACTGTTGTACAAAGTAGCGTCACCCGTATCCACTATCTTAAATGTATTAAGTAATGAAGGCAGGAAATAACACAATAATATCGCCGGCACTATATTGTAGAACCTGGCAAAAAAGCCGGTTTTTATTTGTTCAGTGTACTTTACAAATATTATTATCAAAAAAATTATAGCTATTATAACAACTGGATTGGCGATCATCATTGCAGTATTTTCAAATAATAGGAAAAACTCTTAGTTTAAATTTATTATTTGTAAGTTTATAATTGTAAAATAAAACATTTTTATGCCAATTGCTTTAAAGTCACTAAAAATTATCCGTTATTGTCCATCCAATCATTATTAAATATTCTTCCCCCTAACTTTGTTTTATGCAAAATGAACTTAAAAAACAACAAGCACTTGAGTATCATGCCAAAGGAAGGCCTGGTAAAGTAGAAGTTGTTCCAACTAAAGAAGCTAAAACGCAAAGAGACCTCAGTTTAGCTTACAGTCCCGGTGTGGCAGAGCCATGCATGGAAATATACAGGAATCCCGAAGACGTTTATAAATATACAGCCAAAGGCAATCTTGTTGCCGTTATAAGTAATGGTACAGCCGTTTTAGGTTTAGGAAATATTGGTCCGGAAGCCGGAAAACCGGTTATGGAAGGTAAAGGCGTATTATTCAAAATATTCGCCGATATCGATGTTTTCGATATAGAAATAAACGAAACCGACCCTGTAAAGTTTTGCCAGATCGTTAAGGCATTAGAGCCAACTTTCGGCGGCATCAACTTAGAAGATATCAAAGCGCCGGAATGCTTTTATATAGAGCAGACCCTCAAAAAAGAAATGAAGATCCCTATCATGCACGACGATCAGCATGGTACGGCCATCATCAGTGCCGCCGCATTATTAAATGCCCTGGAAATTCAGCAAAAAGAGATTGCCAAAATTAAAATTGTCATCAACGGTGCCGGTGCAGCCGGTATGAGCTTAATACAATTATATATTGCACTTGGAGCACAATATCACAATGTTACCATGTTCGATAAAGATGGCGTGTTGCATAGTGACAGGACAGATCTGGACGAAGTAAAGCAAAAATTCGCCGTCGATCCGTCTTTAGCAAGTATCACCCTGGCAGATGCCATGAAAGATGCCGATGTTTTTGTCGGCGTAAGTGTCGGCAATGTCGTAACGCAGGAAATGGTAAAGAGCATGGCAGAAAGACCCATCATTTTTGCAATGGCCAATCCAAATCCTGAAATCACTTACGACCTGGCTATAGACGCCCGCCAGGACCTCATAATGGCCACCGGCCGTACCGATTACCCTAACCAGGTAAACAACGTACTGGGCTTCCCATATATCTTCCGTGGTGCATTAGATGTACGGGCCACAACCATCAACGAAGAGATGAAGCTCGCAGCCGTTCACGCATTGGCAGAGTTAACCAAACAACCCGTTCCGGACCTCGTAAACCTGGCTTACAACGAAAAAAATATCACTTTCGGCCCTACATACATTATTCCCAAACCATTGGACCCGCGCTTGCTGGCAACAGTAGCCCCGGCAGTAGCAAAAGCAGCAATGGAAAGTGGTGTCGCACGCAAAGAAATTACCGATTGGGAAGCTTACAAATTAGAGCTTAACAAACGCTTAGGTCTCGATAATCAGTTATTGCGCGTAATAGGCCAGAAAGCAAGGAAAGACCCGCGTCATGTGGTATTTGCAGATGCTGAAAACTTAAAAGTATTAAAAGCAGCCCGTATCTGCCTCGATGAAGGCATTTGTTACCCAATCCTGTTAGGCGATGAAAAAAATATCAGGGATCTTGCAGAGAAAAATGTTATCGTCATAAACGATATTCCAATAATCGATCCTAAGAGCGATGCGGTTCAGGCAAAGCGCAATGAGTATGCCGAAATATTCTTTAATAAAAACGGCCGCAAAGGTTACAATATTTACGAAGCAAACCGCTTAATGAAAGATCGTACCCATTTCGGTTTAATGATGGTGGAAACCGATGAAGTGGACGCTATCCTGACAGGGCCTTCAAAAGATTATCCGCAGTTAATAAAACCGGTCATCAATATTGTAGGTACCGAAAAAGACGTCAAGAAATACGCCGGTATGTATATCATTGAAACCAAGCGTGGACCCATCTTCCTGGCCGATGCTACCATCAATTATAATCCTACTGCCGATGAATTAGCAGACATTACATTATTAGTGGCCAACGAGGTAAAAAACTTTGGTATCAAACCTAAAGTAGCCATGTTATCCTATAGCAACTTTGGAAGTTCCAAAGGTACAGAAGCGAAACTGGTAGCCAAAGCCCGCAATATTGTAAAAGAAAGACAACCAGATTTAATTGTCGATGGCGATATCCAGGGCATCATGGCTTTCAACAACGAACTTTTAAAGGAAAACTATCCATTCAGTGAGTTGATCGATCAAAACGTGAACACACTGGTATTTCCAAACCTCGCAGCAGGTAATATTGCCTATAATTTATTAAAAGAATTAGGCAATATGGATTCAATCGGCCCCGTTTTATTAGGCTCTAAAAAAGCAGTGCAGGTATTGCAGTTAGGCAGCCAGATCCGCCAGATCGTCAACATGGCATTGATTGCGGTACTGGATGCGCAGATGAAAAACCCCAAAACAAAATCAGAATGTGAATACCGCAAAAACAGCTGGTATTATAAACAATAAATAGTTTTTATTTTTGGGGTGTCCCTTTGCCGGCTGTTTCATGCTAACAGTACCCGGTAAAGGGACACTTTTCAATTCAGGCAAAGGGCCGGGCTATCCGCAGTACTCCTCGGCGGCAATACTTATTTCTTAGCTGCGCTATTCATTGCCGGTAAATGCCGCCTGTGGGGTACTTTGCTGCTATCCCTAACCCGTTAGTGCAGGACTTCACAACAAACTCAAAATAGCATCACTGTTTATCAGGCTTACAATAATACCATCGCAGATTATGCCATTCAATATCAATGCCTCGGCGGGCCGCCTTTAGTTATAACAGGATGTCATGGATAAAGCCAAATTTTTTATGGATGATGTACAGGTGTGGTTGGGCTTCCAAACAAAACCAGGAAAGAGTACTCGCCATTACGATCAGTAAAAGCCATTTTGAAATCATCTTAAATGAAGCAGCCTATTCCTCTTTCAATAAAGAAGTCTATGGGAATACAGAGAACTGGAAGAGCGCATTAGAAAATAAAGAAGTAAGGCTTCAATGGGACCCCGATCATGATATTGATGGCAATAAAGAAAACAGGAGAGCTATTCAATTAGGCATGAAAGGAACAATGCTTGAAAAATTCGGTAAAGAAATGATTGAAAATATTCAGGATATTACCCGCTTTGTAAAAGAACAAAAACAATTAATTGAATTAAACAAGGTAGATATACTGGAAGTGCCGGTTGAGACCATTTATAAAACAACCTCAAAGGAGTTAAATATCAGGCTGGGAGTTGAACCCAAAAGCGATGTCTCAGGAAGAGTGAATTGAGTAATGAGTAAACATTGCTACATTAATCCCAGGAAGGGTGCATTATCGCTGGCATATTTTACCAGTGCTGCGGCATTATTAATTTCCAGTTTGGAGAGAATATTTTTCCGGTGTGTATCTACCGTACGAAGACTCAGAAAAAGAATATCGGCGATTTCCGGGTTGGTCTTGCCCTGCATAATAAACTTCACAATTTCCACTTCACGGTTCGATAACGGGTTCTGGTTAATTTTAGCATAGCCCATATCGACATTCCTTTTCCGCCTCTCATAATCCAGCAAAACATTCCTTTTGTTTTCAGTAATATAATGTTGGTTATCGTGAACCGCTTCTATACAGTCAAAGAGTTCCTTTTCATCCACATTTTTAAACAAATAACCCAGTGCACCCGCTTCCAGTATCTTTAAAACACAGGTATCTTCCGCATGCATCGTCAACGCCACAATTTTTACATGAGGGTGTTTTTCCCTTATTTTAAACATGGCTTCATAACCGTTTAAAACCGGCATATTAATATCCATCAGTACCACATCTATGTCATTTTCCGATAAAATGTCTAAAGCCATTTTCCCGTTCGTGGCATAGCCGCAAACCTCATATTTCTCAGGCTCCACACTCAACAGCATGTGCAGCCCCTTCATAAATAAAATATGATCGTCAACTAACAATATTTTAATCATTGTCAATTATTTTAACGGTAAGATAATAATACACTCAAAGCCCTCATTAATATTGGTGCTGATATGTAATTGTCCGTCAATAGCCAGAGTATGCTGTCGGATATTCCTGATACCATAACCATAATCAACGGTTTCCTGGTCGAAACCAACCCCGTTATCCCGGTAAAACAAAAGCAGTCCTTTTTTTTGTTGCTTTAGTTTTATCAGGATCTCAGTAGCCTGGGCATGCTTTAATGTATTGTTTAGTAACTCCTGGATAATTCTGTAAACTGATGTTTCTGCACTGTATGGTAAATGATAAGTGTATTCTGTAAAATCAGTTTCAATATTGGTCTTTAATATGTCCTTAATGTTCCTTACTAATTCAGTCAATGCTTCAATCAGTTTTCCTTTATGAAGCTGTTTGGGATTTAGATCGAACAACAGGTGTCTTAACTCAATGATGGTGCTGTCAATCATCTGCATAGCTGCACCGGTCATCGTTTCTATACGCTTTGCATCGTACCTGTTAATGGTCTGCATATACAACTTCAGTGTACTTAGCCTGGCCCCGAAATAATCATGGAGGTCTTTAGCCAGTCTTTCCTTTTCCCTTTCCTGTGCTTCCAGTGCTATTCTCAGTTCTCTTTTTTTCCTGTTCTTCCTGCTTTTCCTATATAGATAAACTACGGAAATTATTATTGCGGCTATAATTGCCATCCATATCGTCTCTTCCCGGTTGATCATAGCCATTAGCGGCCTCATTTAAAATTACATGTTCCAGATATTGGTAGCAGGTTCATATTATTCAGCAAAATGCTGTAATAGTAATAATGCTAAATTAGTAATATTTAAATTTTTATATATGAAGATGCGTGTGAGGTTGTATTCAGTACCTGAACTGTAAGGAATAATAAACGAATGGGATTATATTTTTTGAAAAAGGTCCCAGAATTCCTGTTTTTTAGTGCGGCTCAGCAAAATGACCTTATCGTCCTGCATAATTAACTCCCCACCGTCCTTCCTGTTATACTGTTTTATGAATTTCAGGTTAACAATATTCGATTTGTGCGCCCGGAAGAAAAGAGGATTCTCTTTAAGCACATCATCAAAAATCGAAAGATTTTTACTGGCAATATGTTTATCCCCGTTTATCAGTGTAATATGCGTATAATTACCGGAGGCTTCCAGGTAAGCAATGTCCTGCATTTTTACAAAAATCAGTCCTTCCTGCATAGAGAGCGCAATGATATCCTGCATGGCCTGTGAGCGGAACTGCTGTACATGAACGATCTGCTCTTTAGTACTAAACATTTCCTGGCGGGTGTATTTCTCCAAAGTAGCTTCCAGCTCCTCAGAGCTTACCGGTTTCAGTAAATAGTCCAGGGCACTTAGTTTAAGCGCTTTTATAGCGTATTTATCATAAGCAGTCGTTATTACTACTTTAAAATTCAATGCATCAAACTGCTCAAGTACTTCAAAGCCATTCATACCCGGCATTTCTATATCTAAAAAAACAAGGTCCGGTTGGTATTTTTCTATCAATGTTTTTGCTTCCAGGCTATTCTGGCTTTTAGCCACCACCGTTACGCCTTCAATATTTTCCAATAAATGGCTGAGCGTAATAATACCGTGATGCTCATCGTCTATAATAATACAATTGATTGGCATAATACTCTTACTTATATAGGTTCATTAAAAAAATCTCCACTATAGTTCCCGTTTTGTCTTCCTGGTTTAAATCATATACCCTAATATAATTTCTTTCATCTACCAGTTGCAATCTTTCTTTAGATAAATTCATGCCCAGGTGCTTATGGCCAACAGCTTTAGACTGGTTCTCAGAAGCCTTTGTCCTGCCAATCCCGTTGTCTGTTATTAAAATTCTTATCGCATTTTTATCTGCTCTTTGTACCTTAATATTAATGTAGCCTTCATAACTGATATTCCTGATCCCATGCCAGATGGCATTTTCTACAAAAGGCTGAATAATCATCGGGGGAAGCTTTACTTCATTTTCATCGATTGCTTCATCTATTTCTACAGTGTAGTTAAATAAATGTTCCAGTCGTGCAGACTCCAGTTCCAGGTACAGTTTTAATGCGTCTAATTCTTCTTTCAGTGTAATGCTGTCCTGCTGGCTGTACTCCAATATATTTCGCAATAACTTAGAAAAAGTACTTAGGTATCTGCTGGCCTGGGTGGTATTGTTTTGAATGATGGTACTGTGAATAGCATTTAAACTATTAAAAAGAAAATGAGGGTTCATCTGGCTTCTTAAGGCTTTCATTTCAGCACTCACGATCTTTCTTTGCAAGGCATTTTCTTTCTTTGCTTTATTAATAAAATACCTGGCAATTATAATGGTGAATAGAATGATTGCTGCAATCAGGGCCGCCAAAAACCACCCCGATTTTAAGAATGGGGTCTTGCTTTCGATCTTGAGTTTTAAAATGTTTGTCTGCCAGTTATTAAGATGGTCCCCTGCCTGGATTTCCAGGTCGTAGGCACCATAAGGTAAATGCGTTAAAGCAATAGAGGTATTGCTCCCAATATTGATCCAGGCTTCCTCCGGTGAAAACCGGTAACGGTATTGTATCAAATGTTGTCCGCTATAGGTAAGCGCGGAGAATTTTATATCTAAAAGATTGTTCTCCGGCTTAAAAATCACCGGGGCAGAGAAGTTTTGTAAAATCCCGTCGATCCTTATTTCCGAAAAGGCGATCCTGTTTTGTAATTTAGTATCGGTCAGTAATTGAAGATCTGCCAGTACAAAGCCATTTTTTATGCCTAATGCCAGCAAAGAATCATTGATCAGTTTAAACCCGAACGTTAAATTATTGCCCGGCAATCCCTCTTTTTCGGTAAAGGCATAAACGCGGTCCTCGCTTTCTTTATACAAATACAATCCTTCTGTCGTTCCGAAATAAATATTGCCGTTTTTGGTGCCACAAATCCCTTTGATCACATCCGAATATATAGGATAACTATTAATGTCCACTCTTTTTTGAATGATCCCGTTGCTGTTAATTTTATTCCACCCGCCATAAGCGCTCATCAGTAAACTGCCATCGGCTGATGGGCCTATTTTTAAATAATAATCACCTACAAATAATCCTTTATCGTTGATGTTTTGCCTGGCAAGATCAACAAATTCGTTCCGCTCAAAGCTATAGTAACAAATGCCATAACTTTTAGGCATCCATCCCGCCAGCCATATTTTACCGTTGTTTTCCACCAGGTCCTGCCATTTGTTCTCTTTCCAGAATGCAGAATCATTTTTAAATCCGTTCAGCACGCGCCAGTTCGCTCTGTTGATCCTTATAACAGGATCGCTTTCCTGTAAAAGCCACACTTCTCCGTTTTGCGTAGCAATCATTTTCTTTATGATCGTACCGGCTGGTAAACCTGTCGTTTTTATTTCCTGCAATAAATCATTACCGGCAATTTTGTAAATGCGGTTTCCGGAAGCCACATACACGGCGTTCTCTATGATGCTCAATGAACTTGGTAAGTATACAGACTGTGGCAATGAGATCTGCTTTAAAAATGCCCCGTTCCTGAAAATATAAACAGTATTATTTGCAAGGAGGTAATAGCTGTCATTTACTTTTTGAATATCTGTTACAGCAGTATTGGGGGGATTATCCGGTAATGGATAATACAGGAATTGATGGGATGCCGGTGTTAATTGTATTAAACCATTATCTGAAGCGAGCCAGGCAATACCGGTTATATGGTCCACACAAAAATCTCTGAGATTCACTAACGGGTTACTGTAAATGCTTTTCTGCGTAAGGTGTTTTAGCGTGACGCTAAACAAATCATGATTGGTCAGTATTAACAACTCATTTTCCGAAACTGTTATTTTTACTGCGGTTTTCCAGTCATTATTTACCACTTGCTGCAATATTTGCCGGGTATGGCTATTTACAATACTTAATGTGCCGTTTTGGTCGATGAATGCAAAAAGGTCATCATTTATTTTTGTGGTTGTTATAACAGATTGAAATTGGGTAAATGTTTTTTGTATGGTATCACCGGTTAAAACAAAGTTACCAACGCTGGTAAAAATATAAGTGGAGTCATCTGATTCTATGATGGAAAAGGCAGGCAGGAGTGTTTTGTTTTGAGGAGCAATTGTAAACTGTTTATAGACTTTCTTGCCTGGTTCGAAAAACTTGATCGTATTAAAATCGTTGCACCAAAGCCTGCCTTTGCTATCGCTTATTAAATTGTCAAAATGCTCATTATTGGGGTTGTCATCTTCAAATGCCGGTGCTGCAATGATTGTCTTATCACCTGGGTCGGCATCAGGAAACGATAATAATCCTTTTCCTACTTCATACAGGTAGTATTGGTTTTGGTAATGAGCAATGCTCTCGATATACCTGCTGAAACTATCGAGCGGTAAAAAATGATAACCGTCATATAAAACCAGGCCCCGCTGGCTGCCAATATAAAGCTGGTGCGATTGATTTAAGTATAATTTATTGATCGTATTAGATGGTAAGCCGTCTTTTATTTTAAATACCTTTTCTGTATAGACATGTTGTGCAACTGCTTTGTAACAATTAAGAAAGCAAAGTAAACTAACCGCTATATGGATGGTATATCTTAAATATTTCAAAAGATAGATCTTTCTTCCAAATTAAAAATTAGTTGCTAATTTAATGCATTAAAAGTACGCATCGCTATTTTCGTTTATTCTAACAACAAGGTTATTGATTGTGGGTTATTCAAAAACAGCAGGTGAATAGCATTTTTCTTTTAGAGCGCTGATGTATGGTCTTAAAAACAACCGGCTTTGATTGGCGGGCCATTTAAAAAAAGGAATGTAGGGATCAAATACCTGAATGTGCGGGAATTGGCAATTGCCATTAGATAACGTGGTGGGGCCGATGGTTAAAATATATGCGGATTGATTTGTTATTTACTACCAACAAATTATTTATCTTTAGCGTTACAAGTTAAATTACTGACTGCGTTTATGATTAAGAAATCACTATTGTTTAGCAGCATATTGCTATGTGCTCAATTATCCGCACAACAGGTTGTTACTAATCCTCAAAAGTTTTTAGGATATAATGTGGGTGAGAAATTTACACCTCATTATAAAATTGTCAACTATTTTAATCAATTGGCAAAGGAAGCGCCAACTAAAATTAAGGTGCAGCAATACGGTATAACGAATGAAGGCAAGCCTTTGATATATGCAATTGTATCTACCCCGGAAAATATGGCGAATATTGAATCTATCAGGTTGAATAATTTGAAACTGGCCGGTATAGAAAACGGTGGAGGAGAAATCAACGGTAAAGCAATCGTGTGGCTTAGCTATAATGTGCATGGCAATGAGGCCAGCAGTTCAGAAGCATCTATGGCTACCGCCTACAGCCTGGTAAATGATGCCAAATGCCAGGACTGGTTAAAAAATGCGATTGTTATTCTGGACCCGTGCCTGAACCCTGACGGGAGGGACCGTTATGTCAACTGGTATAATAGTATGCTGGGTAAACAAATGGACGTGCACCCTAATAGCCGGGAACACCTGGAACCGTGGCCGGGAGGCAGGAGTAATCATTACTACTTTGACCTGAACAGGGACTGGGCATGGCAAACACAGGTGGAATCTCAGCAGCGTGCCGTTCTTTACCATCAATGGTTGCCGCAGATTCATGTTGATTATCATGAACAGGGTTATAATGAGCCTTACTTTTTTGCGCCGGCGGCTGAACCAATCCATGATGTGATCACACCGTGGCAAAGAAATTTTGCTTTGCAGATCGGTAAAAATAATGCGCGGTATTTTGATCAGAATAACTGGTTGTATTTTACAAAAGAGCGCTTCGATTTATTTTACCCGTCTTACGGGGATACTTATCCTACGTATAATGGTGCTATTGGCATGACTTACGAGCAAGGTGGTCATAGCCGCGGAGGTTTAGGTATTGTGAATGAAGACGGTGATACATTGACCTTGGTGGACAGGGCTAAACACCATTACACTACGGGGCTGGCTACACTGGAAATTAGTGCTCAGAATGCCAATGAACTTCAGAAGAATTTTAAACAGTTTTTCGATAATGCTAAAACCAGTGGTATTGGTGATTATAAGAGCTTTGTACTGAAGTATAAAGGTAATGAGGCCAGGATTCCTGCGTTGCTGGAATTGCTGGACAGAAATAAAATACAATATAGTTATAGCGGGGGAGGGACTGCTAAAGGGTACAACTATTTTACCAATAAGGAAGAAAGCTTTAGCCTGGAAAAGGGTGATATTGTAATTAGCACGATACAGCCTTTTGGTAATATGGCAAAAGTGTTATTCGAGCCTAAATCTAACCTGAAAGACAGTGTTACTTACGATATTACTGCATGGGCGATGCCATACGCGTATGGTATAAACGGTTATGCAGTAAAAGAAAAACTGGCGACCGATATGGGTAATAAGCCTGTTGTAAAAGCGGATACCATTGGGAATGCCTATGCTTATATTAAAACCTGGAAGAGCATGGAAGATGCGCGTTTCCTGGCCGCTTGCTTAAAAGAAGGGATTAAAGTGCGCATGAGCGAAAGGCCATTTGAGTACGGTTCTAAAAAGTACCAGCCGGGTTCTCTTATTTTTATTAAAACATCGAATCAGTCTGTAGTGGATTTTTATAGTAAAATAAAAGAACTGGCGGCTAAGTATAAAGTAAGCCTGGAAGCAGTTACTTCCGGCTTTGTGGATAAGGGTGCTGATTTTGGCAGCCCGGATGTGAAAATGGTACATGCGCCTAAAATAGCAGTATTATTAAGTGATGGAGTAAGTAGTCTGAACGGTGGAGCTGTGTGGGATTTCTTTGATAATGACCTTGGTTACCCGGCTTCTATGCTCAATATCAGTACGGTTAGCCAGGCAGGTTTAAGTGGATATGATGTATTGGTATTGCCGGAAGGTAATTATGGTAAGGCTTTGGAAAAGAATGGGGTAATTCATAGCTGGGTACAACGGGGCGGTAAGTTAATTGCTTTTAAACGCAGCGTTAACCAACTGGTGGCTGGTGAATGGGGTATTGAAACCAAAAAGGACGAGGAGGATAAAAAGGATAAAAAAGATCCTTATGAAATTTTGAAACCTTATGGTAATGCGGAGCGTGAGCAGATCAAGCATTCAAATGCAGGTACTATTTACAAAATGGAGATTGATAATACGCACCCGCTGGCATTTGGCTATCCTGATTATTATTATACCTTAAAGGCGGATAATAATATTTTCAGCTTCATGGAAAATGGCTGGAATGTTGGTGTTATTAAAAAAGACAGTAAAGTAGCGGGCTTTAATGGGATTCATTCTTTAAATAAACTGAAAGACGGTGTTTTATTCGGGGAAGTACCTACAGGCCGTGGCTCTGTTGTATTTTTTACTGATGATGTGCTATTCAGAAACTTCTGGCAAAATGGCAAGCTGTTTATGGCGAACGCTATTTTTATGGTGAACCAGGGGAATAAATTTACACTATAGATATTTGTGTTGATACACTTAAAAGCCCGGCATTTTCAAAAATACCGGGCTTTTAAGTGTATATGACTTTAGATTTGCTAGATGCATTTTCATTTTTAATGACTGGTGTTAACCTGGGTTTTGGGTCTCAATAACCTGGTTTTTATTGATATAATCCGGCATTGAGTAGCCATCAGGTAAAATCTATATTCTAAAGTATAGGTTCATAATCAAATCATCATTTCTTTGTCAGCATCACTTTACTCAAAAAATATTTAATAGATAAATCAAGTTCCATAAGGCGACATCATCGTAGAAATAATTAAAGCAAAAGTAACCAGAACACCGTAGGTGGGACATTATTTATATAAACCACATCTTCATTTGTTTACTCTTTGCATCACACACCACTAATACGCCAATCCTCTTCTTGGAGAGGCAGGTAAATCCCCCTTAAATGATACAATTATTTTACTATCAACATCGCTATACTCCAAAAATCAGCGCCAATCAGCGATTGTATTATTCTGCGCCATCAGCGGAAAATATGCCATCTGTATTGAGTATTATTGATTCGATACGCATCACAACTTAAATTTGCTCATAAACAAATAATAATAGCCAAAACACGCTTTAACGCCGCATTTATGCAAATATTCAAGAGATCAAAATATTAATACTAATAAAATTAGCAATCATTTCCGATCCCGGACAGCGTATAAGCATAGCAAAAACAGCGACAACTGACAGACTCCCCCTTACTTCATTATAACAAGACAGACAATAAGATTTTCCTTTAAATAAGTCTAAATGTTAAAAAGATAGGCACAATTTAACATTTGAGGCAATGTTTAAGGTATTGTTCCGGCATAGCTGAAGCGTAGATAAAGCGTAGTTAAAGCATAGATAAAGCATACATAAAGCGTAAAACTATAGTAGAAGTTCAATACAGGCATTAATAACCTCCACAGCAGATATTTTATCAATAGGAAAAAACCTGGTGATATCTTATCAACAACAGCCATTTTTAAAGTTGAAATCTAGCCCTCCTCCAATAAGCCCGGTTTCTCGGATAAGATGATTGCTAATTAATTTAGTAGATAATTACATAAGGACTCCAAAAATCAGCGCCAATCAGCGATTGCATTATTCTGCGCCATCAGCGGAAAATATGTCATCGGTATGTTGAGCATTATTGATTCGATACTGATCACCCCTAAAGTTTGCTCATAAACAAATAATAATAGCCAAAACACACATTAATGTTACCGAAGTTGAGGGGCTGCCGGATGTGTGGGCGGCGAGGTACGGAGCCGGTGCGGTGCCACAGGACCTGCAACCATTCTATTGGAGCCAGCACGGAGCGCAGCGAACCCCTAAGCAGCCGGAACAAATGTGGCATAATACAAGTGAAGCTGAATGCCCCGTATGAATTACCTACCAGCTAATAAAATTTTTGAGAATGACGCTGGAGGCGATAATGACGCCGCATAAGGTTAAAATAAGGGCAGTTGCTTTGTGCAACTTTGCCAGGTTAGGCGGGGTTAGCCATCTTTTGATTTTCTGCGCGAGATTTACTTTTAGGAAATCTGTAAGGAAAACAACGGCTAACGTGGTTGAGAATAAAAGAATGCGTTCATTGGTATTGAGGAAGCTGTAAGTGGTACAGGTAGTGAGCCAAAAAAGTAAGGGGCCGGGATTGAATAAGTTAATAAAGAAGCCTTGTAACGTAAATTTTGCCATGTCACGCTTGCGGTAATCCACCTGTATGTCACGGGATTTTTCGAAGTCGGGCTTTTTACCAAAGAAAAATGAGTAAATGCCCATAATGATAAAAAGGCAGCCGCCAATGATGCCTATTAAGTTTTTGTATTCTAACGCACTGCGCATTACTTCTGCGGCTACATTGCCTAAAAGTATGAGTAGTGCGTCACACAGACATACGCCTGTAATAAAGGCATACCCTGCTTTTTTTCCGTATCCCAAACTTATTTTAATAATGGAAAAAATAATAGGACCGACTGCAATAGCCAGTAGTAGTCCTAATCCTAAACCATTGATTAATGCATGTAACAAAACCTATACTTAATTTTTTAGTCTACTAATTCGGGCTGAAAGGTATTTAAAAAACTAACCCATTCCTCTAACATTTTTCCTTTTAATACTCTTGGGAACTTATTTTGTGACCCAATTTTGCCTTTTTTCTCTAAAAACTTTAAAAAAGCTTCCTGGGGCAATATTTCTACGGAAACATTTTGCAAGGCATGTTTGCGTTCTACAGCATAATCATCGTTGAGGTCCATTAGTTTATTGTCGATAATGGATGCGAGTTCTTCTGCAGAAATATTGGCACCATCTGTACAGATGTACCATTTGTGCGCAAAAAAATTGCCATGAGGAATGCCCGCTACTGTAAACTCTGGTATGGAAATATTGAGTGATTTGCTGGCACAGGATACGGCCTGGTTCATATTATCCACACTAAGGTGCTCGCCTACTAAACTTAAAAAATGTTTGGTACGGCCGGTTATAACAATTTCACATTTTTGTTTATTGGTAAACCTGATGGTATCGCCAATAATATAGCGCCATGCGCCTGCATTGGTGCTGATTAATATGGCGTAGTCCTTATTTTCTTCTACTTCGTGCAATAATAAGGCTTTGGCATCTGGTTTTACATTGCCTTCCATATCGAAATTGCTGTCGTCGAAGGGAATGAACTCGTAAAAAATATTGTTGTTAAAAGCGAGTTGCATGCCTTCGGCAAACTGCCGGCTCTGGTAACCCAGGAATCCTTCGCTGGCAAGATATGTTTCTATATAAGTAAGTGGTTTTGACAATAATTTTTCAAATCCTTTTTTATAGGGCTCCATCGATACGCCACCATGCACATAAAAGCTGAGGTTTGGCCATATATCATGTATGGTATTAAGATTATATCGCTTGATGATCTTTTCCAGGCATATTTGTAACCAGGCGGGTACGCCTACAATAAAACCGATGTCCCAGTTGGGAGCATTCTCTACAATTTCGTTGATCTTCTTTTCCCAGTCTTTTTCTTTTGCTATCTTTTTTCCGGGTTTATAGAAACTCTGGAACCAGAAAGGAATGTTTTTTTGCTGGATGCCGCTTAGGTCACCGGCATAATAAGTACCGTTATTTTGTAAGGTTGTACTGCCGCCGAGCATTAACCATCCTTTACGAATGGCGCTGTATTTTATATCCTGGTAATTGGCCAGGGTGAAAAGCTGCCTGCGGCTGGTAAGTAAATTGCTTTTAATAAGGTCTTTTGTAATGGGAATATACTTGCTGGCTGCTTCGCTGGTACCGCTGCTTAAGGCAAAGTACTTTATTTTGCCGGGCCAGCATACATCCGGCACCCCATCGAGTGTTTTATGCCAGTATTCTTTGTAAAGCTTACTGTAATCATAGATAGGTACAATCTGCTGAAAGGCTTTTTCAGAAACAGAAGATACTAAGATCTGATCGAATTTATTGATTTGCCCAAATTCTGTATAACGAGCTTTTTTTAATAGTTTTTTTAATACACGGGACTGGTGTACAGTAACGCTGTGCTTAGGCAACCTGAAGGCTCCTGCTATTGTACGAGGAATTTTTATACCGAATAAGGACATTTATATTCTTTCAGTTTATTTTAAGAATGTTCGCAAACATCGACAAATGTAAGGCAAGCAAGCAAAAAGGTAAAGTTAGGGATTATAATTTATATAAGAATTTGCATTTTATGGAAAAATGAAACGGGAATAAGGCTGTATTTTGTTAAATAAGCTTATTCGCTGAAAATTATTTCTAAAGGTTACAATATTTAAATATTTCACGGCGTTCTTAGATTTAATATTCAGGTCTAAAAGTGACGTAAGCATGACGAACATACAACCAGAGGACCTAATTCTATATTGCTATAATGAACTTGTTGGCGAACGTAAAATAATAGCGGAGATAGAATTGGGCAAAAGTTGGGCATTACAACAAAAAATGAAGGTACTGGAAGAGAGTATTAATGTTTTAAATAAGAACATTAAAAGTCCGAGTATAAGATCATTGCAATCTGTATTAAACTATGCCGGAAAAAAGTCTGAAGTGGAATATTAGTTGCAGTGATACACAACAGGTACGGAAAGTTTTTTAATAAGCAATTTTTTTGTTTATTTTGAGCCTTATGACAAAAAAAGATCGCTATAAGTATTGTTTGAAGTATTTTCAGCAGAATATGCCAAATGCGGAAACAGAACTTATATATGATAATCCGTTCCAGTTACTGGTAGCGGTGGTTTTATCTGCTCAGTGTACCGATAAAAGGGTGAACCTGACCACTCCGGCTTTATTTGAACGATTTCCCAATCCCGATATCTTATCAAAAGCTTCTGTTGAGGAAGTTTTTTTATATATTAAAAGCATCAGTTATCCTAATAATAAGGCGAAGCACCTGGTGGGACTGGGTAAGGCCCTGGTGGAAAAATTTGGCGGACAAGTACCTTTGACCATTAATGAGCTGATTACTATACCTGGTGTGGGACGTAAGACGGCTAATGTCATTACTTCTGTATTGGATAATCAGCCGAATATGGCTGTAGATACCCACGTATTCCGGGTGAGTGCGAGAATTGGCCTGACCACGAATGCAAAAACGCCTTTAGCTGCTGAGAAACAACTAATTGCTAATATTCCTAAACAGCTTGTACATATTGCCCATCATTGGCTAATCCTGCATGGAAGATACGTATGCCTGGCAAGAACACCAAAATGTGAGGAGTGTGGCATCAGTGCCTGTTGTAAGTTTTACGCAAAGCATTGCATGAATTAATATTAACATAAATTACACATATACTTTAAATTGCTTAATTTTAATTTTTGTAAGAAAATTACCGCAACTAAATGTAGTTATGAGAATACTTAAAGTTACCATAAGTTTTATTGTTATATACTTTATTTTAGGACAGCAAAATATAAATGCTCAATATTACTGGTATGGATACGGCTATGGTGAATCTGACGTGACGGTAGAATTAGGTTTGTCCGGAGGCATCATGAATGGTATGACGGATATTGGCGGTAGTAAAAAAGGCAAGGCGAATGCCGGTTTCTTAAATGACTTTACGATTAAGAATACGAAACTTAATGCGGGGCTTTACCTCTCAGCAACTTACAGGGACGTAATAGCGGGCAGGATTGAAGCCAATTTCGGAAGTATTGAGGCGGCGGACAGTAATTTAAGAGGTACGAATAATGCACACGCTTTGGGCCGTTTCGACAGGAACCTGAGCTTTAAAACATCAATATTTAATGCTAATGCCATAATGGAGTTTCATCCGTTATTTATAAAAAGTTATTTTGATTCTGATCCTCCGCGCTTTTCTCCGTACGTATTGGCAGGGGTAGGCGTTACAAAGTTTAATCCACAGGCGAACCTGAATGGCAGGTGGTACGATTTAAAACCACTTCGTTTGGAAGGCCAGGGTTTTTCTGAATATCCTGACAGGCAGGAGTACAAAGCTTCAACTCTGACTGTGCCTTTTGGGGTTGGTTTGAGATATGACCTGGGGCCGTTGGTGAACCTGCGTGTGGAACTGGTTAGATACTGGACCAATACGGATTACCTGGATGATGCGCATTATGGCGACTGGGTGGACCCTTCTTTATTTTACAAATACCTGACCCCGGGAAGTGCGGCTATTGCTACTCAACTATATAACCGCAGTACTACTATTAACCCGCCGCGAAATACGCGCCCAAGGGCAAATGAAAAAGACAATGATACTTTCTGGTCATTCAATATTAAAATAGGCTATAAATTTAACAGGAGAATGTAAGCAGATGCTTATATGCCGTATTAGCTGAATTAATAAGTTATCTCATTTGCTATTTTTTTGTGAACTTTGCTGTTTCTAAGTAATTAATGAGAAATTACTTTCTCTGTTAATAGGGTTAAATATTTAATTTAAGAAATGGCAGAAACGTTCATTAAACCTTACTTACGCTTAAGTGGTTTAGAACCTTTAATTGTTCGTCCGGAAACAAACTTTTTGAATGTAGGCGAGCGGACAAATGTTACCGGTAGTAAAAAGTTTGCAAGACTGATTCGTGAAAACAAGTATGAAGAAGCACTGAGTGTAGCCAGGCAGCAGGTTGAAAGTGGCGCACAGGTGATTGATATCAACATGGATGATGCTTTGCTGGACGGCAGGCAGGCCATGATTACTTTTGTAAATCTCTTACAAAGTGAACCGGATATTGCTAAGATACCGGTAATGCTGGATTCCTCTAAATTTGAAATTATTGAGGCCGGTCTCAAATGTATCCAGGGCAAATGTATTGTAAACTCCATCAGTTTAAAGGAAGGTGAGGCCAAATTCATAGAGCAGGCAAAAATTTGCCAGTCTTACGGTGCGGCGGTGATTGTGATGGCTTTTGATGAAGTAGGCCAGGCAGATACGAAAGAACGTAAGATCGAGATTTGCCAGAGGGCTTATAAGGTGCTGACAGAAAAAGTGGGATTTAAACCGCAGGACATTATCTGGGACCCGAATATTTTTGCCGTTGCTACAGGTATAGAAGAGCATAATAATTACGCAGTAGATTTTATTGAAGCGACAAGGGAGATCAAACGTTTAATGCCTTTGACCAAAGTGAGTGGCGGGGTTAGTAACGTGAGTTTCTCTTTCAGGGGCAATGACCATGTGCGGGAAGCGATCCATAGCGTGTTTTTATACTACGCTATTGCTGCTGGTATGGATATGGGCATTGTTAATGCCGGCCAGTTGGTAGTATATGATGAAATAGAACCGACCTTAAGAAACCTGGTAGAGGATGTTATATTAAATAGAAATAATGACGATAACGGTGCTACAGAAAAACTGATTGCATTTGCAGAAACTGTAAAGGCAAAAGGAAAGGTAGAGGTTAAAGATGATGCCTGGCGTAAAACAACCGTTGAAGAGCGCCTGAAGCATTCATTGGTGAATGGCATTACAGAATTTATAGAGGAGGATACGGAAGAAGCCCGCCTGAAATACAACGTGCCGCTGGAAGTGATTGAAGGCCCGTTAATGGCGGGAATGAACGTGGTAGGTGATCTGTTTGGTTCCGGCAAGATGTTTTTACCACAGGTGGTAAAAAGTGCCAGGGTTATGAAAAAGTCAGTAGCTGTGCTGACGCCGTATATTGAAGAAGAAAAAGCAAGAAATGCAGATGCCAATCCCGGGAAATCTGTGGCCAAAATATTAATGGCCACGGTGAAAGGAGATGTGCATGATATTGGTAAGAACATTGTGGGGGTGGTTTTGGGCTGTAACGGCTACGAAATTATTGACCTGGGTGTAATGGTACCAACAGATAAAATCCTGGATGAAGCGGTTAAGAATGATGTAGATATTATTGGCTTAAGCGGGCTCATCACGCCCTCTCTGGAGGAAATGGTGCATGTGGCCAGGGAAATGAAGCGCCGGAATATGACACAACCGCTATTGATAGGGGGGGCTACTACCAGCCGGATGCATACTGCGGTAAAAATTGCACCGGAATACAGTAATGGGGTGGTGCATGTATTGGATGCCAGCCGAAGTGTAACCGTTGCAGGTTCCTTGCTGAATGGGGTATCCAGGCTGCCGTTCCTGTCTAAACTGAATGAAGAATATGATGGTTTAAGAGACCATTTTGCGAATAAGAAAACGGATAAAAAACTATTGGCTTTTACAGCCGCACAGGCCAATAAAACTAAAATAGACTGGAGCAGCTTTACTCCTGTAAAGCCTGCTGTGCTTAATAAGACTACTTATTTTGAAAACTATCCTTTATCCGAAATCCGTAAGTTTATAGATTGGAAGCCTTTCTTTATTTCCTGGGAACTGCACGGGAATTTCCCGGCAATTCTTACTGATGAGATCGTTGGAGAAGAAGCAACCCGTTTATACAATGATGCGAATGCTTTATTAGATAAAATTGTGGCTGAAAACTGGGTATCTGCACATGGTGTGGTGGATTTCTGGCCGGCAAATACAGTGGCACCGGATACGATAGAAGTGGACACGGTGAATGGCAAAGTCCATTTAGAAATGTTGCGTCAGCAAAGCATTAAAGCTGCCAGTCAGCCTAACTTGTCCCTGGCGGATTTTGTAGCGCCGAAAGAAGCAGGCTATACAGATTATATGGGAGCATTTGCAGTGACGATTCATGGCATTGAGCCGCATATAAAACGTTTTGAGTCTGAATTGGACGATTACAATAAGATAACGCTCCAGGCATTGGCGGACAGGTTAGTAGAGGGTTTTGCGGAATTATTGCACCATAAAACAAGAACGGAGTTATGGGGGTATCAACCGGATGAGCAGTTGACTAACGAAGAGCTGATAAAAGAGAAATATGTAGGTATCCGCCCGGCACCCGGTTATCCCGCATGCCCGGACCATACAGAAAAGTACAAACTGTTTGATATGCTGAATGTAAAAGATACAGTGAAGATCCAATTGACCGAGTCTTTGGCCATGTACCCGGCAGCCAGTGTATGCGGCTGGTATTTTGCCAACCCGGAGAGCAAATATTTTGGCTTAGGTAAAATTGATAATTCTCAACTGTCAGATTACGCCAAACGAAAAGATATGCCCGTAGAAGTATTGGAGCGTTGGCTGGCACCCGTGTTAGATTAAGCAATTCAGGAAATATATTTCAGAAAGCTGGTTCTATTATTGAGCCGGCTTTTTTATTGATGCTATTGATTCAGCAGGCATGGTGCTTATCAGAAAATTTTAGGTGTGCTCAGTATCCAGTCATTAACGCTCAATATACAGATGGCATATTTCCCGCTGATGGCGCAGAATAATACAATTGTTGATTTTTTAAAAAAGTATAGCAGTGATTATGTACGCATCAAATCAGCATTGCCCGTAGTGTTTATTAATTATTCATTTGTCCGGAGGCGTCTTTAAAACCCAACTTCAGGTGGCAATATACCGGATAGCTACAATCAGTTCTTTTAGCCCGGTTGGATATTAGGACCAGGAAGCACTTCCTCTGTACAAAGCTGCTTTATATGCCCGGTTGAGCCTGCTTCATGGTAATTTGCATGAATATTAAAACAAACTTATTTAGCTTTTAATTGTAATTTTACAGAGCAGTTAGTATAAGGTTTGTAATAAATGCCTGATGGGTGAGGGATAGTAGCAAAGTACCCCGTAAAGCACGCCCCTGAATTTGAGTATGATTGGAATAATGGTACATACTTGAAGTAAGGACAGGCCGGGCGGGCTGCGGAGTACTGCGGATAGCCCGGCCCTTGAGTGATGGACAGCATGGAAGGAACGACCGATGCTGTCTATCATTCAAGGGACACCCCCCGGATATAAAAACAAACAACATTCAAGTACATTTATTGTAATAAATATGTCTTCGCAAAAAACAATTATATCAGGCTCTTTCAGCTATGAAGTGCTGGAAGAAACGTTGGATATTAAAGTGAAAAGATCTGAACTTTTTATTGGAGTTCCTAAAGAAACCGCGTTCCAGGAAAACAGGATAGGGTTGATACCTGAAGCGGTAAACGTACTGGTAGCCAACGGCCACGATGTGTGGATAGAAAGTAAGGCTGGAGAAAAAAGCGGTTATTCGGATAAAGATTATTCGGAGGCCGGTGCGAAGATCAAGTACTCCAAAGAAGAAATTTACAACTGTGATATTCTTATAAAAAGTGCCCCGTTAATAGAAGAAGACCTCCCGCTTCTCAAATATAACCAGACCGTTATTTCCCCGCTTCATTTAAGTGTTTTAAAACCCTGCATTTTAGAGAAAATGGCGGAAAAGAAAGTGTCGGCCATCAGTTTCGAAAACCTGAAAGATGAGAGCGGTACTTATCCCATTGTGCGCAGTATGAGCGAGATAGCGGGTAGTGCCAGTATGCTGATTGCCGGGCAATACCTTGGCAGCGATACCGGCGGAAAAGGCATTTTGCTGGGCGGTATCAGTGGCATTCCGCCAACAAAAGTAATTATACTGGGTGCAGGTGTGGTGGGAGAATTTGCTGCAAGAACTGCCCTGGCAATGGGAGCTTCCGTAAAGGTATTTGACAACAGCGTGTATCGCCTTAAAAGACTGCAGGATACTTTGGGACACAGGGTGTGGACCAGCGTTGTAGAGCCTAAAATACTGGCCAAACAATTAAAAACATGTGAAGTAGCCATTGGGGCCTTAGGCTCTCAGAATGGCCGCACACCAATGGTAGCTACAGAAGAAATGGTGGCAAATATGCGTGCGGGAAGTATTATTATTGATGTGAGCATCGACCGCGGCGGTTGTTTCGAAACCTCGGAAATAACGACGCACGAAAACCCGGTTTTCAAAAAATTTGATGTGATCCACTATTGCGTGCCAAATATACCAAGTGGTTACAGCCGAACCGCCAGCCATGCCATCAGCAATGTACTAAATCCATTATTGCTGAATATGGCCGATTTTGGCGGACTGGACGAATATATCTGGAATAATATACATGTCCGCAGCGGCATTTACATGTACAAAGGATGTGTCACCAATTTTTATTTAAGCGAACGTTTCAGTATGAAATACACCGATATCAACCTGTTGATCGCTAGCTTAGGTTAAACTCAATACGGCGCTCAGTCTCCGAAACAATATGTATATGCGCGTTGATGTAATGGGCCGGTAATAATCCTTCTGCCTTTACAGGCCATTCTACAAAGCAGTAATTGCCGCTGTAAAGCGCATCCTCCACACCGGCATCTATGGCTTCGTGTTCATCTTCCAGGCGATACCAGTCCATATGATAGACAGGCCCGTTAGCGGCAGTAGCGTATTCATTAATAATAGCATAAGTAGGACTGCTTAATACAGATGTTACCCCCAGCACTTTACATACCTGCGTAATAAAAGTAGTTTTGCCCGCACCCATCGGTGCGTTAAAAATAACCACTTTCATCCCCGATTCCTCCAGGTATCCGGCAAAGGATGCTGCTGCTTTTTCAATCTCATTTAGAGCGTAAGTAATGGTCATTGTCGCTTTTTACACTGCAAACTTAAAAGACTTTTTGCAAACACCACTGCTTAAATGCCTGGTCTGGAAAATATAATTATTGCCAATTTATTAATTACGGCTACGCTTTTTGTGTTTTATGTTAAAGTTTTGTAATGGGAATGTAAAAACTTTTATAAAAAGCGGTTTCTATATGTTGCAATGGATTTGTTGATATCGTTATTAATTATCTTGTGCTCAGTTTTCATAGAATATTGGATTTAATGCCGCGGATGTCTATCCGTGGCTTTTTTTTTGCCCCTGCGCCAAGTATAGTATATTTGCAATATTCAAAAAAAGAACAATCATATTGTAAGATGATTCCTATTCAGTTATTAAGAGAAAACCCGGATTTTGTAAAAGAAAGGCTGGGGGTTAAAAACTTTCCCCAACCGGAGTTGGTAGATACCATTTTGGCTTTTGATGAAAGCCGCCGTAAAATACAGCAAGAGTTAGACAGTACATTAAGCAATATAAACGCCATCAGTAAATCCATTGGCGGATTAATGAAAGATGGCAAAAAAGAAGAAGCTGAGCAAATGAAAGCTCAGGTAGCCGCTTTAAAAGAAAACGAAAAACAATTAAAAGAGCAGGTAACTACTTTAGAAAAACAGCAATTTGATACCCTGGTACAGTTACCAAACCTGCCAATGGCAGATGTTCCGGTGGGTAAATCTGCCGATGATAACGTAGAAGTACGCAAAGGCGGTGTAATACCAGCGTTACAGGAAGGCGCAGTACCACATTGGGACCTGATAAAGCAATACGATATTGTGGACTTTGAGTTGGGCGCTAAAGTTACAGGCAGCGGTTTCCCGTTTTACAAAGGGAAAGGCGCTAAATTACAACGCGCTTTAAGTGCTTATTTCCTGGATTTTAATACAGATGCCGGTTATACAGAAGTCATTCCGCCATATATGGTCAATACCGATAGTGCGTTTGCCACAGGACAGTTACCGGATAAAGAAGGCCAGATGTACGAAATGCCGGCAGACGGTTTCTACATGATACCTACTGCAGAAGTACCGGTAACCAATATTTACCGCGATACCATTTTAAAGGAAACTGAACTGCCAATCAAATTAACCGCTTACTCACCTTGTTTCCGTCGCGAAGCAGGTAGTTTCGGCGCCAATGTACGTGGCTTAAACCGCTTACACCAGTTCGAAAAAGTAGAAGTGGTACAGATAACGCATCCGGACAAGAGCAGCCAAACTCTGGATGACATGGTGGCGCACGTAGAGCGTTTATTGAATACATTAGAACTCCCTTACCGCATATTACGCCTTTGTGGTGGCGATATGGGTTTTGTAAGCGCCATTACTTACGATTTTGAAGTATGGAGCGCGGCACAGCAAAAATGGCTGGAAGTAAGCAGTGTCAGCAACTTTACCAATTACCAGGCAAACCGCCTGAAATGCCGCTTTAAAAATGCAGAAGGCAAAACCCAGTTATGCCACACGTTAAACGGTTCTTCATTAGCATTGCCACGCATCATGGCCGCCTTGTTAGAGAACAATCAAACGCCCGAAGGCATTAAGATCCCGCAGGTTTTACAAACCTATTTCCGCGGCGATATCATCAATTAAGATATTATTTCAAATAATCAAAAGCACCTTGAAACAGTACGGTTCAGGGTGCTTTTCTTTTTTTGGGGGCTTTGGGCAGCAATGCCCTGTTCAACATTTGTTCCGGCTAATTTGGGGTATCGCCACGTGCACTCCTGCGATGCCGGATTACTTGAGATATATCCACGTGTTTCAATTCCCGCACGCGGCCAGCTCGTGCCTCGCTGCCCAAAATATCCGGCAGCCTTGGGACATCAGTAATGCTATTTCACAGCAGTGCAGTGGCACGTTCAGCAATTATTCAGAACATAATCTTACTCATGCTTTAGTTTCCTTCCCGGAAGAACAGGGTTGGGCAAAGAACTTTAACCGGGAACTGCAATAATATTCCCCGGTAATACAATCTCATTCAGATCATTGTGATAAACAAAATCTGTTCAGCCGTGGTGTTGATAAATTGTATATTTGGCATGGCAGCAACACAAAAGATATGAAACTCAAAAGCATAGTCCTACTGGAATTATTTATTTTATTCATCCTTTCAATAAACAGCAGTGCGCAGAAAATTCAATATTCCGCACTAAAGTCCGGCGATATTATTTTTCAGAACCTCGATTGCGGGCCAACCTGCGATGCAATAGAAGCAGTAACACGGTCGTATAAAAATATGAGCTTTTCCCATATAGGATTAATTGTAAAACAAAACGATAGCCTTAAAGTAATAGAAGCAATCGGTAGCAAAGTACAATATACGGACCTGTATCAATTTATGAGCAGAACAAAAAACGCCCATGCCATTGCCAGGCCAAAAACAAACAAAAAGTTTGATCTTGAAAAAGCATTAAGATTCGCCAACGCCCAGGTAGGAGTGCCGTACGATGATGAATTTATCTATAACAATAATAAATATTACTGCTCGGAATTAATATATGATGCCTTTATGAAAGGCAATAATAATAAACCGTTTTTTAAATTGGAACCAATGACCTTTAAGCCACTTGGCTCAGACACGTTTTTTGAAGTTTGGACAGATTACTACAAAAAACTAGGTATCTCAATTCCCGAAGGCGCATTAGGCATCAATCCCGGTGGTATCTCACGCAGTAAAAGAATAAAATATTTATGCGATAATTGCGAAGTGATAAAATAATTTTACACAAAGAGATGGGTATGAAACAGCACTATCCTACATATGGCATAAAGAATTTGAACAGTGATGCCAGTTCCAATAAACTATTAGTCATAGATAGTTTCAAAAAGTATTATGCCGGAAATCCCCATGTAAAGCAATTACATAATCATTCCTTTTTCCACATCCTGCTGTTTACAAAGGGAGCAGGATATCATGTGATAGATTTCCAGAAATTCGATATAGAGCCCGGTATGATTTATTTTATGAAACCCGGGCAGGTGCACCAATGGCACTTTACAAAAGAAGCAGACGGCTTTATACTGAATTTTTCACCCCTGTTATTTGATTCATTACAAATATCATCCGACATCATTCTCAACTTCCCCATTTTCAGGCAAACTGTTTTAAATCAGGTGCATGTATTACAAGGCGTTGATTTTGAAAAAATAGTAAAATTATTAGAGCAGGTGAAACATGAAAAAGAAAATGAAACATCGTTAAGCCGGTTAATCATTGCCAATAAAATAATAGAACTATTTATAGAGGTTCACCGCATATTCCAACTGGAGACAAACAGTAAACTCGCACCCTCTACAGTGTTACAGCAGTTTTACGATTTAATAGATACGAACTATAAAACACTAAAACTGCCCAAAGAATATGCCCATTTAATGAATATCACCCCTTCGCATTTAAATCAGGTATGCAAGCAGGCCAATGGGCTAAATGCAGGAGAAATAATCAGGAACCGGGTACTGCTGGAAGCCAAAAGATTACTGGCAAACCTGGAATTAACAGTAGCAGAAGTGTCAGATAACCTGAACTTTTCAGACTATTCCAATTTTACTAAATTTTTCAAAAAATACACCGCACTAACCCCCGAAGCGTTCAGGAAACTGCATTATCTGTAAATAGTACCATACAAACGGCAAATAGTACCATAACGGGTAAAATGACCATCTGTAATTTTGTATTATAAAATTAAACGGTATGAATGGTCATGAAAAAATGCCGAAAAAAGCATCAAATTTAATATCAAGTATAATACAATGTAAATGTGCGAGATGCCGGCAGGGCGATATGTTTATAGAAAAGAACCCGTATAAAAAGGGCGCCATGAAAATGCATGATAAATGCGAGGTCTGTGGCCAGCCTATGGAAATGGAAGTAGGGTTTTATTATGGTTCAGGTTATGTCAGTTACGCCTTATCCGTAGCCTTGAGTGTCGCCACTTTTATAGCATGGTGGGTATTAATAGGCTTTTCGCTGGACGATAACAGGATCTTTTACTGGCTGATAGCAAATGGTGTAGCCCTGGGATTATTACAGCCCGTTCTCATGAGGCTGGCACGTGCCGGTTGGCTGGCAATCTTCGTACGGTACAATAAAAACTGGAAAGAAAGACCTGCGGAAAAAGCAGAACGCATGATAAAAGAGTGGCAGAACGGTTGGTAGATAAATCAAGAAGTCTAATAAAAAACGGCATTACTTCCAATAGAGGTAATGCCGTTTTCATTCATATTGTCCGGTTATAGTTTATTCAAATTCATAACCGATGTCATTCCTGAAGTACTTGCCATCAAAGTTTATCTGGTGGGCCACTTCCTTACTTTTTGCAGCAGCCTCCTGTATAGTTGGCGCCAAAGAAGTCACTGTAATCACACGGCCGCCATTCGTCACTAATTTCCCGTCCTGATCTAATGAAGTACCCGCATGAAAAATAATGGAATTATTATCAGCAGCAATTTTATCGATACCGGTAATGGGTAATCCCTTTTTATAACTGCCCGGGTAGCCGCCACTCACTGTCATAACAGTGGCCGCCGCTTCATCCGTATATTCTATCTCGGCATTTGCCAGCGTCCCTTCATGTGTTTTTAAGAACAGCTTTACCAGGTCAGTTTTTAAACGAGGAAGGATCACTTCTGTCTCAGGATCACCCAGGCGACAGTTGTATTCAATCACGTAAGGATCATCCCCCACCTTAATTAAACCAAAAAATACAAAACCGTTATACTGGAATTTTTCTTTCTCGAAACCCGCAATAGTAGGTTCAATGATTCTCGTAATGGTTTTATTCATGAAAGCTTCATCCATAAATGGTACCGGGCTTACACAACCCATACCACCGGTATTCAACCCTGTATCGCCTTCGCCAATGCGCTTATAATCTTTCGCATGCCCGATTATTTTATAGTTTTTCCCGTCGGTGATCACAAATACAGAAACTTCTATACCATCCAGGAACTGTTCAACCACCACTTTTGCACTGGCATCACCAAAAGCTTTGTTCCGGATCATGTCTTCAAAAACGGCCAAAGCCTCTTCATTGGTCTGGCAAATAACAACACCCTTTCCGGCAGCTAAGCCATCCGCTTTAAGCACAATTGGCAAACTGTGATTTTTCAGGTATTCAACACCTGCCTCGTAATTATCACCGGTGAATTCTTCGTAAGCAGCAGTAGGGATGTTCTGGCGTTTCATGAACTCTTTAGCAAACGCCTTGCTGCCTTCCAGTTGTGCAGGAAACTGGGCCATGCCAATTACTTTTACCCCCGGCGCCTGTATTTTAAGCACATCGTAAATACCCTTTACCAAAGGCTCTTCCGGCCCGACTACCACAATATCTATTTTCCTGTCATTGCAAAACTGAACAATACTTTTAAAGTCTGTGGCACTCATATTAACGTTAGTACCGAATTGTTGTGTACCACCATTACCCGGTGCAATATATAACTGGCTGCAATGTTTGCTTTTGCTCATTTTCCATGCCAGGGCATGTTCCCTGCCACCTGCACCAAGAAGAAGAATATTCATAGTAATATTATAAGTATGTATTGGAGGCGAAAATACAACCGCTATTTGATTTTATGAATAGTGTTTTTCAAAAATTAAAAATCAGATGAGAGAGGCATTCATTGTTCTGATTTTTTAGATGCATTGCGGGTAGGGGAGAAAGCCTTTGCCGGATTTTATTTGTAGAATTATACCTACAGGCTGATAGACATATTACTACAAATAAAATTATTTTACCATTATACTTTTGCTTATAATTAAAACCTGAAACAAGCTTTGAAACAAGAAGAAAGCCTTTTAAATCCGGCACAGTCTATACATTATTTCTTTTTCTGTTTTTTTGACTGCGTATTCTATTAAAATCTGACTTCTCTTCAATAAGTTATTAAAACCTTATATTAATTAAATAACCTTTAAACAAAACAAAAATGAAAAGAAAGTTACACTTGCTCATACTTGTGCTACTGGCAGGTATGGGGTTCTTAAACGCACAAAATTGTTACAAAACGATGTCGGGCCCCGGAGTACAGGTAGGTACCTACTTAAAAACAGGTGGTCTTTGCGTCACACAATTATGTTTAGGCAGTGAATACGCCAACTTACAAAATGTTATTGATGATAATATTAAATCAGCTACTAGCCAGGGCTCATTAATTAATGTATTGAACAACGGCGGCATAGCAGTAAGAAACAATAATACCACATACCCGCCCGGGTATGTGGCCGGCTTTTTATTCACCAGCCAGAATCTTATTGAAATAGGTCTTTTCAACGGGTTCATTGTTGAAACTTATTTGAATGGAAAACTCCAGGAAAGTAAAACATTGGCAAATATTTTATCTGCTAATCTTTTAACGGCAGGCATTCAGAATTTTTATTTGACTTTTCCCACTACAAAGCCTTTTAATGAAGTCAGGTTCAGGACCATAGGTATCAGTGCCACAATATTAAGCGGTATTCGCATTTATTCGGCTTTTGCATTTAACCCCAATGATTGTAAAACAACCTCGGTGACTGCTTGTAACCGCCCGATAAGCGGTATCTACAGCCAGGTTTCCTATGATGCGCCGGCAGTATGTGCCGGCTGTGCACTAACGAATGCAGCCAATATAAATGATGGCAGCAGTAATAACTATGCCACAATGTACACAACGGTTTCCGCCGTAAGTTCACCATCTGTAGGCGTCCTCAATACAGGTGCAATTTACCCGGCTGGCTATAATGCAGGTTTCGTTGTATCACCTGCCAATGGCAATGCGCTGGCGTTGGTTTCTGTGTTAAATTCAATTTCCATTGAAACCTATTTGTTCGGTCAGTTACAGGAGCGCTCTACCACACCTTCTGCCGGTGGAAGCGGTGCTTTTATCAGCATTAAAGTACTTAGCTATAACGGTAACCTAAGAAGTAAAATAGGTTTTACAACCAGCAAACCGTTCAATGAAATACGGTATAAACACAACCAGCTCGCAAATGTAAGTATAGGGTGGACCAATGTTTATTATGCTTATGCGGAACCGGGTTCCTGTAAAGATTGTAAAACCTATTTAGGGTCCTCTTCTTCCGGTAAATATTCAGGTGCATTACAAAGCAATGTTCCGGGGTTCTTTGGCCTTGGCGGCTATACCTATAATGGGACCTATGGTATTGCATTACAATCTTTAAATGATTTGAATAATGCCATCAGCCCGAGTACAACAGACTATGCCACTTATAACGGGCCGTTTCTGGCAGGACTGTTTGCTGGTAGCAGGGTAACCGTTAAGAATAATGGTACCCAGTTCCCGGCAGGTTCTACTGCAGGCTTCATCATTCAGCAAAACGGTTCCCTGCTGGATTTAACAGTACTGAACTATATTACATTAAGGACTTACCTGATCAATGGAAGTTCCGTACAGTTACAGGAAGAGAAACTTCAGAATGGCCAGTTAATAGGTTTAGACCTCATCGGTGGCAATACCAGCAAAGCCACCATCGGGTTTAAAACTACCAAACCGTTCAATGCGGTACAGGTAGATGTTAGCGCCGGGTTGGCAACAGTTGGCCTGGGTAGCAGTACTTACATTTATGGGGCCTATGCTTTTGAAGATGCGGACGGAGACGGCTATGGTGATTGCGAAGACACTTGTCCTGGCGGTGATGATTCAATGGACTCCGATGGCGACGGTATTCCTGATGATTGTGATAAATGCAGGGCAGGAAATAGCAGCCCGGAATTAAGCGGGTATAGCTTTACAAATGTCTGCCCGGCTACAGGTGCCAACCTGCCGGACGATGCGATAGTAACCGTACCAAATACTGTATTGGAATGGCATACAGTACCGGAACCGACAAGTGCAGCTACCAAAATGCCGTACGTGATAATGCACCTGCAGGCACCTATTATGCTGTTTTCTATGATGGCCAATACAAATGTTATAGTCCGTCTACTAAAGTAACGGTGCAAAATATTACCTGTGGAATCCCTGATCTGACCATCCAGTATGAATTTGGTATAGGTGAATTAAATGGATATGACCCTAAAAAAATGGGTATTTCCATTGTAAACGTCGGTTTGGTAAATTCCAACGCCACGACTATCAACCTGAGGTTATTGAAAGGCTCTACAGAGTTAACATTTGCGGAATATGGATTTGATCCGTCATTAACCTCCATTAAGGTTTTGATAAGAGATACAAACTATGTGACGATCCCTGTAAATAATGCCAATTGGAAAGTGACCAGTAATACAGAACAGCAAATGGTATTATCAGGAACAATTCCTTCCCTGGCACCAAATGCCAGGGTAACAGTTGGCCTGGAGATTAATAATTACCAGTACTTGTCCAATGTACAGACTTATTCCATTCAGGCGCAAATTGAAAATGCACAGGGCTCCGGGCAGCAAAATCTCACAAATGATTTAGCGCAGTTACCAATTACCATATTCCCTGCAGCCAATCCGCTTGTTTCTACAGCACCGGAAATCCCTGCCATCACAGAATTGAATACTTTAAATACAATAAAACTGTATCCGAACCCGGCCAATGCGTATATCAATATTACAGGTGTTAAAGCCGGACAAACGATTGCCATATATAATAACATGGGACAATTGGTTCAGAACATTAATGTAAACAATGATGTTCAAAACATCAACCTGTCTAAAATAGCTACCGGTACTTACATTTTAAAAGTAAGTAACAGTGATGGTATTATAGAAAAGACATTGAAATTGAACAAGGTGAAATAGAAACGATCATATTTTAAGATCAGGCAGGCTGGAATATTGCCTGCCTGATTCCCATGAGGTTTTAGTTGGATGACTATGAAAAACTTGATATACTATGAAAAAAAAATTACTCTTTAAAGGAGGCGGCATCTTATTCATACTAATGTTCGGTGCCCTTACTTCCTTTGCAACCACTTATAACTATTTAGTGAATGCATTAGGAGATGCCAATACCGGGAGCGGTAATAACGGGACACTAAGGTATGTATTTAACCAGATTAATATTAATGGTACTAATGCAGATGCACATATTGTGAATTTCAGTAGCGGGCTTGCAGCGGCATCCAATCCTGCCACCGGAGCCGCCAGGATCGTACTAACCAGCCCATTGCCTGTTATATATAAAAGTAATGTCACAATTGATGGATTTATTACCGGTAAATCTACCCGGGCTGCCTTTACGGCGAATAATAATCGCCAGCTGGCTATAGAAATTTCAGCAGACTATAATCAATTTGGCAATACAGGTCTGGAAAATCAAAATGGTACATACGATGTCAACAATATGTCCATGCTGACGTTTAATAATGGCAGTGGAACCATCAGTAATTTTGTTATAAAAGATATCGCTTTTATTAGGTCCGCAAGAAGTATCGGATTTAGTTACTCAAGTGTGATCCGCTTCGGAAGAAACATTTCCGGTGTGAAAATCCAGGGTTGTAATTTTGGATTGTTTGCAGATGGTACTTATTCCAGTGATCTGACTACAGGTTCTGAGATCGGTGGTTATTCGGTCTTTTTTGGAGAGTACCGGCTGAACACAGGTCCGTCAAGTGTCTTTTTGGGACTTGAGAATTCTTTTAGCGTAAAAGATGTTAAGATAGGTGTGGATATGGCAAGCGTAAATGCAGCAGATGGCAATGCATTTGCCGGTGTAAATCCTTATCATGCTTCTCAATCAGGTAAAAATTACAAGGATATAGAAACAGGGACAATTGTAATTGTTGCAGGCAGTGTGCCTGCGCCTTCAGATATATATATAAAAGGGAATGTGTTTGGTTTGGATAAGGCCAGAACGGGAGTAGGTAACTCTCTGGCACAAACGCCTGGCATGGGTATTGGTGTATTAGTAACAGGGCCCACTTCAAGTATATTGCAGTCAATCGGTAAAGTTGAGATCGGTTCCGGTGGCAGTTCTGCTTCTGGTGCTTTTGAGGCAAATATTTTTAATACGACTGCAACAGCCGCAGATCAGGGTTCTTTGAGAAATGAAGTGGCGGCTGAAGCAGGTTCTGTTACATTCAGGCATCTGAGAATTACAACCATAGATACCAGGATATCAGGCAATTACTTTGGATTCGATCCCGGCAGCAATAAAGCCATCAAGTCTAATCTGGGAATATCTGTATATGGCTGTGAGGATAATGCTGGAACCCCTTTTGTTATTGGCACCAAACCTACAGATAATAATATGGCGCATACCAGAAATATTTTTGGTGGTTTAAGAGCGGCAAAGTATAAATCTTATTTTGGCAGAAGTGGTTTTTCAGGTTTTTCAGGTAATTATATTGGCTTAGCACCGGATGGTGTCACCGTTAATAATGTATTTGAAGATAATTTCTCAGCCGCAACGATATATAATTCGACTGATTTTTCAAATGATTTTTTGCCTAAAAGAGTGGGGGAAGGTTTAGCGGATAAATCAGATGCTTCCTTACAGATTGAGTATTGCCAAAACGTGAACGTAACTGGCAATGTATTTGGGGGGATCGGGAATTATAAATTCACGACATTGAAAACACCGGCGATTTTGGTATCAGGCTTGGTCAAAGCAGCAATCAGGTTAAAGTTAAATGCCGGATCCGTAGCTTATTCAAATGAAATAAAGGGCAACCTGTTTGGTACAGATGCTGCCGGTTCCACATTAAAACCTTGTTACCTGGAAAACTATATCATTGCAGAAAGAGAGTTGGCAGGCACAACATACCCCCCGTCAGTTAGCACCTTGAACTATGTGAACATTGGTGGAAACAGGAATAACAGCAGTGAACGGAATGTTTTTGTGGCCCTCTATTCACGCTTTCAGGGATCAACAAGCCCGCTTACAGGTGGCACTGCTATCAGGATCATGAATGTCAATGCCAGGATCAGGGGCAATTACATAGGGGTCTTGCCGGCAGATCTTTCAAATACGAATGCAGGCAATGATATGTCAGGTATTTTCGTGAATTATGCAAGAAATATTGATCATACAAATTTCTCTGATGCTGGTTCTGTTATTGGTGCAGCAACTGATAACGACCCCGAAAGTGATGGTAATATTATTGGTCACAACGGTTTAGGGTCAACTCACCAGGTCGGTCAGGCTAATACAATAGGATTGTCTGGTGTACAGATAGCAGGCGCTGTAAGAGTAAAGGTAAGCAAGAACATATTCTTCAATAATAAAGCCAATGCCATTGGTTTTGGCGGATCCGTTTCCGCAGCAGAAGTTACTAATGCCAGTAATTTAATTTGGGTAAACAAAGGGGAGTTTAATGATCCTGGTACTTATAATACAAACTACACCGGCCTGACCATTGCTAACTATAAGGACACAAAGCCAAACAATGGTATTAATTATCCTGTTTTTACCAATGTAAAGTATAACAATACCACCAAACAGCTTACAGTAAGTGGCTATATAGGCAATTCTTTTAACAATACAAAAGCCAACAGCGCCATACAGGGAGAAGCTGCACCTTACAGTTATAGAGTAGAAGTATATAAAGGCGTTTCAGACAACAATTCTGCCACTTATGAATATGACTTCCTGACCCAACGGGATGGCACCAATAAAGCAACGCACAAGGAAGGGAATATCTATTTGGGGTATATTACTGCGACCAACGGAAGATTCTGCGATGCTACAATAGACTACACTGGACGAACCGACTTACAGGGTAATCCTGTTTCGTTAAGCAGTCTGGACGAGATTACCGGTATCGCCATCGATGGTGCAGGTAATACCTCACAATTCGGTGCTCTGGCACCGGTCATTGGTGACTATGGAGATTTAGGAGCAGCCTATACAACAACACAGGCATTTGGAAAAAGGTACGGATGCTTAACTGATATCATTATATCTAATAGTAATGCTTCAACCATTCCGGATAATCTTATTTTTGCCGGTACCAGGATTAGTTTTGAAACAGCAAATTATACCTCCTGTGATAATTATTTAGACCCGGGGAGTGCAAGTTGCGATATTGATGACGGCATTGTTTTTATAGAGCCATTCTTTAAAAACAGGTCAACGCAGGTAAAACTGGTGGCCAATTCCAATAAAGCCAATACCACCGTATATTACAGGTTATGGGCAGACTGGAACGGTGATGGTGTCTTCAATGACCTGGATACAGAAGATGGTGAAGGCGGCAAAGCGACTTATTCAGGCACAATGGTCACTTCCAGCCCCGTAGAAAAAATAATCATGGTAACGCCACCTGAAAATATCACTGCCGCTACCAAAGCCGCTTTCAGGTATGCGGTAAGCGCTCAGCCGATTCCTTACAATGCAATAAACAATAGTATTATCACAACAGATGGAGAGGTAGAGGACTGGATGGTGCCTGTAAGTACAGTATTAAGTGTATCAGATTTAATGCTAAGCGGTATTTACCTGAATGGCGAAGGGCATTTAAGCTGGGAAACCAGTACAGAGACCAATTCGAAATACTTTTCAATAGAAAGAAGCATTGATGGCGTCACTTATACAAAAATAGGACAGGCAGATGCAGCAGGTTACAGCAACGCACTCAGAAATTATTCTTTTGTAGATAAAACCAAACCATCCGGTATCGTTTACTACAGGGTCATACTAATCAGTGCGGATGGCAAAAGACTATTTAGTAAAGTAATCGCACTAGGCGAAAACAATGAAGTGAAAATTTCAATTTTCCCGAATCCTGCAAAATCAAATTTAACAATCCGGGGACTCAGCGGAAATACAGAAATCAGAGTACTGGGTTTAGATGGAAAGCTCGTATTTAAAACCAATACCATTAATGAAGCCGTTAAAAATGTAAACATATCAGCATTAAGCAGTGGTACTTATTTAATAAAAATATATAAATCACAGGTAGAAGTGTATGCTTCAAAATTTGTGAAACATTAGCAGTTTTAGGGTTTATGGTTCAATTAGAGGCTACCTTCGGGTAGTCTCTTTTTTTATGAGCCCATTCATCCGCAATGATGGTTCATTCCGGATAAGACCCAACAGCATAATAATTCATTTCAACAGATAAATGAAGTCCTATAGGTACAGCCAAACAGCAAAAGTGATTAGGATCGATACCACAATATGAACATCCTGCATTAATATTGGTATTATTATTACTGCGACATTCACGCCACTCATGCTTCTGTCCCCTCCCTGGAGGGGCAGGGGTGGGTTTAAAAAGCTAAAGCCCGGGGTAAAATATATTACTAAAGAGTAAAAGTCCTGATCAAATAAAATAAGCAGGCTGTAGAGCCCCGCACATTTGTATCAGATGACTGGAACAATCATGCCACTCATGCTTCTATCCCCTCCCAGGCAAGGGTAGGGGTGGGTTAAATATGTTGCTTATACAAACTCCCAACATCAGAACCTGATCGCGATCCCCGCCTGGATAATACCATTCTTAAAATCCGGCTTCGTACTGCCAAACTCAAAGTCCGCCACCTTAGATAAACCCGCTATATACCGCGCACCAATAGATAATCCCTTTATCTGGATACCTAACCCACCAACAGCAGACAGGTCCAGGTTATTAAATTCCTGCTCAATCGTTTCATCTGTAATATTATCCCCGATTTTAAAGCCCACCTGTGGCCCAAGTTCCAGGTACAACGGTCCGAAAGGCTTTATTTTAAGCATAACAGGAACCGTAAAATAAGTCAGTTTATAATCTTTAGTAGAAGTGTTACCCACTTCAGTAATTTTAGCACCCGATGTAGATATCAACGCCTCCGGTTGCAATGCAATAACATTGCCCAGGCCGATATTCAGAAACAAGCCCGCATGAAAACCAAGCAGACTTTCCGTTTTAATATTGTTCACCGAGCCATTAAAATTAGAAATATTCACGCCACCTTTAATACCCGTTTTAATAAGCTGGCTATAACCGGCAATAGAAATTACCACCAAAGAAAATAACAAGATCAGTTTTTTCATAAATCTTCAATTTGGAATTTTTTAAGATCAGGAATCCTAAAAGCAACACTCCCGTCAAATCACACCCATCAAACATTATGCTACGGTGCTTACCCGTATCAAAACAATTTATGCAGGATTATTTTTAAACTGCATTTCATACAGTTTCGCATAGTTTTTTCCCTCCGCCAATAATTCATAGTGCGTACCATATTCCACCACCTCGCCCTTATCCAGTACCAGTATATGGTCCGCTTTCTGTATAGTACTTAACCGGTGAGCAATAATAATAGAAGTTCTGCCCTTCATTAAAGTATCAATCGCATTTTGAATCAGTAATTCACTCTCCGTATCAATATTGCTTGTCGCTTCATCCAGTATTAAAATAGCAGGGTTATAGATCAGGCATCGCGCAAAACTCAATAACTGCCGTTGCCCCATACTCAGGGAAGCACCACGTTCCAGCACCTTAAAATCATAATTACCCGGAAGGCTCATAATAAAATCATGAATACCAAGCAACCTGGTGGCATGCTGTACCTGCTCAAATGAAACATCAGGGTTTCTTAAAGTAAGATTGTCCAGCACACTCCCGTTAAATAAAAACACATCCTGCAACACTACCCCTATATGATGCCTCAAAGTAGCCAGCGGAATATCTTTATTATCAATACCATCAATCAATATCTCACCACTTTGGTGATTGTACAACCTGTTAATCAGCGAGATGATAGTCGATTTACCACTACCCGTACTACCAACTATAGCCAGGCTTCTGCCGGCAGGAATATCAAACGAAATATTTCTTAAAACAGGAACATTGGGCTTGTATTCAAAACTTACATTTTTAAAAGTAATATGACCATTAAATGTTTTAGGCCAGGGATCAGGAATTCTTTCAGCAGTTTCCGCACAAGGCGTATCCATCAATACAAAAACACGTTCGCTGCTGATAATCCCCATTTGCAGCACGTTAAATTTATCAGCAATCATCCTCAAAGGCCTGAATATCTGGTTAAGAAACAAAATAAAAGCAATCAGTTTACCCGCCTCTATCTTAAAATTCGCAATCCACCACACCAGCAACCCAATGCTTAGCGCCAGCACAATTTCCACAACAGGAAAAAACACAGAATAAGCAAAAATACTCTTAATGTTTGCTTTCTTATGTTCCGTATTTATTTTTTCAAACTTTTTAAATTCCCTGTCCTCCGCAGTAAAACTTTGAACCAAAGCCATACCCGTTAAATGTTCCTGTGCAAAAGCGTTTAAAGACGCCACCGCATTACGAACACTGATAAATGACCTGTTCACACTCTCTTTAAAAAAATAAGTAGCAATAATTAAAATAGGAAATGGGATCAGGCAGATCAATGTAAGCCGCCAATCCATCCAGAACATGGTACCCAATGTAAAAATAATAATCAGAATATCCGCAATAATAGGAATCAGCCCGTCGCTGAAAATTTCATTAATACTCTCAATATCATTTACCGTTCTTGTAGTAAGCGTGCCAATAGGCGTCTTGTCAAAAAAACTCAACGGCAAACTCAATACCTTATTGAAAACCGTTTTACGAAGATCGTTCACCACGTTCTGGCCCACTTTAGCCGTAATATAAGTAAATAAAAACCGGAACAAAGTTTCCAGGAAAAGCAATACGATCTGGATAATAAATATCTGTATAATAAATTCCACAACATTAAAGCCCGATAGTTTATCCAGCCAGTTATTCAGCCAGGCAGGAATACCAGCACTGCTTTCCTTTAGCCCCTTATCCACCATTACCTGTATCAGGTAACCTCTTACAGGAGCAATGATCGCCAGCAGAAGCGTAAGTATAAGAGAAAAGTAAAACAACGACCGGTACGGCTTTACATAACTGTACACCCGCTGTAAAATCTGCGTATTGCTATAGCTTGAGGTTCTAACTTTTGACATGCCATCGCAAATGTACAATTGAATGAATTATAACCGCGTTAAGTATTTTTTAAAGACGAAAACTTTATTTTTACGGTCATAATATGTTCCCCGAAAAAAAGAAATACAATGCCACCTGGATCTTAGTAGCCGCCGTGTTACTTATAGAAATATTTAAATTATTTCCAGCCGCCGTAGAATACCTGTATACTAATGGCTTTTATAAATACTACTCCCAACTGCTACGTAAAGCATTCGGGTGGTTCCCATTCAGCATCGGGGATCTGCTGTACACCATTGCCATTATTGTCGCATTGTATAAAAGCATAAAAGCCGTCATAAAGATCATTCGTGCCAGATTCAGCTGGCAGGTCACAAAAAACAGTTTATTAGCAGGGCTCAGAATATTACTCGCAGTGTATTTATTATTCAATATTTCCTGGGCCATAAATTATGCCAGAAAAGGCTCTGCCCATCAGTTGGAAATATATGTCGATGATTATTCCGTCAATGATTTACAAACCCTCGCATCAGTACTTAATAAAAAAACGACAGAAGCAGTAGCGGAAATACAGGCCAAAGACAGTACCGTCTGGTATCATTTTCCCGCACTGGCCAATGCCTGCCGGGAATCTTATATTGAAGTAAATAAAAAATATCCTTTTATAAATTACCGGGTATTATCCGTAAAGCCAATGATATACGGCAAGGCCGGCGCATTCGGAGGCTTTGCAGGCTATTATAATCCCTTTACAGGAGAAGCCCAGATTAATAACGGCATGCCCGGTAATTCCCGCAGCCAGGTACTCTGTCATGAAATGGCACACCAGTTAGGCTATGCCGCCGAAGAAGAAGCCAATATGATAGGCTGGCTCGCTGGCAGGGAAAGCAAAAATCCCGCCATAAAGTACAGCGCTTACAATGATATGCTCGTGTACACCATCATGGATTTGCGCCGCAAGGATACCCTCGCATTTAAAACATTCAGGGATTCATTACCCGGTCTTGTAAAAAAACATTACCAGCAAAACAAAGATTATTATGCTGCTTATACCAATAGTATGCAGGCACATTTAGATGCCGCTTATGATACTTTTTTGAAAGCCAACGGGCAGGAAAAAGGCAAAAAATCCTACAGGTTTGTAATAGCCTGGCTAATCGCTTACGGTAAAAAATATGGCTGGGAAGCCCTGTAAGCACTCGCAGGCACAATACCAGGTTGTTTTTTTATTGAGCCATCTTTAGTACTGCTATTTAGCATCGTTGTGTCACTCCCTTGTACCGCATTACTACTATTCAGCAGGTAGAATCTATATTGCAAAGGATAACTGAAAACTTACCCCTCCAATATTACTGATGAAACCCTGTCACTAAAGCTCCTGTCCCCTCCCTGGAGAGGCAGGGGGTGGGTCAGCCCCACATCAATTGGCCTGTAACTACCACATTAATAACCTGGGTTCTGAGTCTCAATAGCGTAATATTAAATGATATAATCACAGGTAGAATAGCTGTCATTGAAAAATTATATTAATAGATAGCTCAAGTCTTGCATAATACAAGATTCCGCCCTCCAAGTATTACTGATGACGCCCAATCACTAAAGTTCTTGTCCCCTCCCTGGAGCAGGGCTGTTGTGTTCTTAGGATATTGTATATTTATATTAAAAAAGATGGAATCTTATAATCTATTGTCATATTTA
>JAQGEF010000020.1 GCA_027854065.1 Polluticaenibacter yanchengensis
ATCTAATGCCTTTGATACCACTTGCAATGGATTAAAATTATAGTTGGATCTAAGAGCTGTAAAAGTGAAATAGGGACCAGAACCTTTCTAAGAACTTAAATTCTTGGCTGCGGCATAGTTCACCCTATTTCCTTTTATAAAATTATCCACAAAATTTGAGATATTAACACCCCCTTGGAAACCCCCATTGTAATAGTAATATAATTTGTAAAATAGCTGTATTTAAGTCCAAAGGCTGCGGCAGGTGGGGGTGGCGACGAAGGAGCCAGTATATTTTGCAGGATGAAAATGGACCGCTTATAAAATGAAAACGCTCCTGCAAAATATACCGAGCGTAGCGGAGCCCAGAACATGCCGGACCAATGTTTACAATAGTAAGATGAAGCCGACAGCCCCGAATAAAAAATCACTTGCCTATATAAACCAAATCAATCTTCAGCTTAATCTTGTGATGATAGATATTAATAAGTTTTGTAAAGCCGGTTGTTTCGGGTGAGAACTGTAAACTCAGTTTCGACTGGCGATGGGGAACATAATCTACTTTTCCAAGCAGGGAATCTGCTTTTAAAATATGCAAATACTGTTTGCCTCCTGTTTTGGTCTTTGCGATGATCGTAGTGCCATTGCTGTATGTGCGTTCAATTGCATAGTGTTTTTGGAGCAGTAACCTGAAGTCCTTTTTCAGCGTGTTCAGGATTATTTTCCGGTTCAGATCTTCCATTACAAAATGGACCAGAAAATCCTGACCGGATATTTCCACGTCCATTAATTTATTACCAAAATCGGTGGTGAGCACTAATCGGTGCCTTTGCTCATCGATCTTTTTAAAGATTAAAATACCGCTCAGTTCTTTACCATAGATGGCGATATTAGCTTTGTAAATATAATCTTTGGCGGCATCGTCAAAATATCTTTTGTTATACTCATGCAATACAGGCAAATCATCCCTGGTTGCCTGCACCTGGTAAGACTTACAGCTTGCTGTAATCAGAACGATGCTGCTAAAAAGTAAAATCCGATTTATCAACTTTGGCATTCAACACTTTGTTTTTAAACACTATTTTGGTGTAATCACCGGAAGTTTCAATGAGTTTCACTTCTGCTACGGTATTGTCATTCAAAGGAAAATAAAGTTCAACCTTCTTTATTAACTTCAGTATGTCCTTTGATTTTGGCGTAAATTTAGCAATATTATGGGTTTTGCTTTTGGCATACTGGATCTGGAATTCTGACTCGTCAAACATATTGCCGCTGACACTGCCGATGATCAACTTATTGATCTTTTCGAACAACTTATTGTTCTTAGCATCAATTGTGCTTTTACTGCCCTGGTTATTGATATTGACTTTATTATTCTGAAAAATAATGCTGTATTTATAGGGTTTTGAATACTCCCACAACAAATTATCAGGTGCTAAAAAAATCATTTTCCCGGAACTTTCCACATCGTTTGACAGGAATTCCAAATGTTTATACTGCACAAAACTGGTAGTAAGGCTGGTTATGGATTTCGCTTCCTTAACTATTTTACTTTTGAAATCGGTTATCTCCTGGGCGGTCATATTTTGCTCCTGTGCAAATAATGAGGTCGTAAATGCGACCAGGCAAACTATTAATAATTTAATTTTCATAAGGCTCAATATTTAACAGATCATCCACTGTTACCAACCGGTAATTTTCTTTGGTTAAGATAATCAATAGTTTTTCTAATACATTTAATGTTCTGTCGGAAATATCATGTAAAAGAATGATGCTTCCGGGCTGTAGCCGGCTTGTAATTCTTTTTAAAATCCGGTCTTCTTTTTTTATAACCGTATCTAAAGAACGGATATTCCATCCGATTACTTTATGTTTAGTATGCTTTAAAGCCTCGGCAATATTCGGGTTGGTAACCCCATAAGGCGGGCGGTACAAGCGCATTTTTTTACCGGTCATTTTTTCTACCAAGCCATTTGTAGCTTCAATTTCATCCCGCATCTCCGATACTGTAAAAAAACCGGTTTTATTGGAATGGGTAAAGGTATGATTACCGATAGTATGCCCTTTCTTAAATATTTCTAAAAAAGTATAGGGATAGCGTTCTATTTGTTTGCCAATACAAAAAAAGGTGGCTTTAGCCTGGTATGTATCAAGTAACGCCAATGCTTTGGGCGTAAATTCTGTTGGCCCGTCATCAAAACTGATTGCAATTTTCCTTTGGTCCTGATATGGTTGACTACATAAGGTTTCAATAAAAAAACCTGTTTCAATATTAAATACCCCCAGGGCGATAATATGTAACCAAAGGAGCAAAACAATTGCGAAATACCACCAGCTAATTATGGAAAATACTGCTAAACTACCTGTAAAAACCAGCAGGATAATGGCTATGATTTTAATGTATTGATGCTTAAACACGTTTTAACAAAATTAAACTGTGGTCCAGGCCACGGTATTGATTGTAGATTAAGACGTTCTTAATGGCTTTATGTTTAACGGCATGTGGTTTTAAAATTTCAGGGATATGTTGTTCTTTTATGATCCTGCTGGCTAACCACAATGCGAATGCAGATACCGTAAAATACTCTCCTGTTAATTGCTTATATTGAACCGTAATTGCGTAATTACGAAACAAATGGGCAGCCTTATCATAATAATCATCAAACACGTCACCGTTATTTCCAGCTACCACCAGGTCTATCTGGGAGGGCTCTAAATGATGTTTTCTTAAGAAACCGGTAATAAATGATGGTAATTCTGCTATAGATAATTTGTTGTACAATGTTACATCCTCAATAGCAGCATAAGTAGATTCTGTTGGTGTATTTGCCAGTACAAAAAAGCCGGCGCCTTCGCTTTGTACACTACCAACGGTTGCTATATCACTTTTAGCATGGCCGATCATTTGCTGCAGTTCTAAAAAGTAAGGTGTCATTTCATCCACACCACCTACCAGAACATTATTAGCCTGCTGTAACTCTATCTGCATGATAGCATCCAGCAAAGCCGATTCAAAAGACACGGCACCATTAACATAAGTAAAGTTATAACCCTTGCAATTTAAGCCTAATGCTATCTGTGCGCCTACGGTATTATGCGTTGACTGGATAAATGATGTCGGGGTTAAAAACTGTTCATCATTATCAATAATGGCTTTTAAGAATTTTTCAGAGTCAATTATACAACCGGCACCGGTACCGGTTATGATAGCGTCCGGTACAGAGACTCCTGATTCATTTAAAGCTTGTGCAGATGCTATGATGGCCATTTTCACTGCTTTAGACATGCGGCGACTGGCAACAGGCGAAATAAATGCTTTATAATCCGGTTCGATTGCGGGCAAAAAAACGTCCTGCCTGTTAATAACGGCATTTTCTAAAAATCCACCGTCAAATGTTGCCTGTGCCGATATGGCTGCCCCGGCGTTTATGTAAACTTTACTCATTTTTTGGAGAATATCAGTGTAGAACAATTGCCTCCAAAACCAAAAGAGTTAGATAATGCGAAGTCGATTTTCTTTTCTTTCAGGGTTTGCTGAGGCTGTATAGCCACTTCTTCCATTGGTGTCTGGAAGTTCAGATTAGGAAATACCAGCTGATGTTTCATCGCCAGGATAGAATAGATGGCTTCTATAGAACCAGCTGCAGCCAGTGTATGCCCGGTAAACGGTTTGGTGGAAGAGATATCCGGCATTTGGTTGCCAAATATTCTTTCCAGCGCCCTTGCTTCGGACAAATCATTATTGACAGTAGCGGTACCGTGGGCATTGACATAACTGATTGCCCCCGGTTCCAGACCTGCCAAAGCCAATGCCTTTTCCATTGCAAGAAAAGCGCCTTCCCCGGTTTCGGATGAAGCAGTCTGGTGATACGCATCATTGGCATTACCATAGCCTGCAAGATAGGCCAAAACCGGCCTGTCCTCTTTTTTCAGCAGCGTTTCTGACTCTAATACGAGGTAAGCAGCACCTTCTCCTAAATTCAATCCTTTCCTGTTGGCATCAAATGGACGATTATAGCCATCTGTGAGGATCATCAGGGAATTAAAGCCGTTAACCGTAAATTTCGCTAACGCATCCGTACCGCCTACCACTACCCTATCTAACCGGCCTGTTCTAATCAGGTTCGCGCCCATCATTATCGCGTTGGCAGATGATGAACAAGCAGTACTGATTGTAGTCACCAGCCCTTTGACACCAATATAACCGGCTATCTGATGGGTGACATTTCCGGTATGATGGGAGTCTATATATTTTCTATGCTCTGCCGATTCTTTAAAATCGTACAGGTATTTTTCCGTCATATCCATACCGCTCACACTGGATGCTGAGATCAACCCGGTCCTGGAATGATTGATATCTTTTACGGCTGCATTTTCCAAAGCCTGTTGCGCAGCATAAGCACCCAGCATCGCCGTCCTGGAGAAGTTATTATCAGCAGGTAAACCAAGCAGTCTGGCCAGATGCTCGTTGGAGAATTTCACTTCTCCAAACAACAACCCGTTATGCCTGGTGGATAAGTTTTCGGAACGAGTAATACCTGTAACCCCATATTTTAAATGATATAAGTTTTCCTCCAAGGATGTACCAATGGCCGAAATAATACCCATACCTGTTACAGCTATTCTCATGCAATAATTATTTTGTTTTATTTTCAGCGACGAATGAAGCCAGTGCGTTAATGGACTTAAAAATAACTTTACCATCTTTTGGGTCCGTTACTTTAATCCCATAATCTTTATCTAATAATACAATCAGTTCTAATGCATCAATAGAATCTAAACCTAAACCTTCTCCAAACAGTGGCGCATCATCCGCTATATCGCCCGGTACTACTTCTTCCAGGTTCAATACTTCGATAATTTTGTTTTTTAATTCTTCCTTTAAAAGCTCCATGATGGTATAATTATTTTGTAAATAACAATTTAAATGTATAAATAAAAGGCTAACCGGTAATTTCCCTTTAAAAACTCTACCCAGCCGCACAATACTTTTTCTGCTTTGCCGGATTGGATTAAGTATGCAGAATAGTTGGCCATATAATCCTCATTATACCTGTCAAAGATAAAAAAAGTATTCTCTGAATACAGTTTATGTTTTATACTTATTTCTCCCAGGCAAATATTTGGTAAAGTATAAACAAATACTGCCGGTGAGGGGTAATAATCGGATTTGTTTTCTATGGATTTCTGGTATTTAATATCCGTATCGGCAGATGAGGACCGGTTGGCTAAAACCAGCGCAACATTGTTTTCTTCTTTATCCCGTGTAATATCCCTCAATATAATATCCGCACCTGTAAAAGCAAGTTTTGATAAATTGTCCATTTTAAAAAACTTTGGATATTCAATTTTCAAAAACTTGTAGGCTTTTTTGATAAAATCTGTGAACTCAACAGACGGTTCATCCCGGAATATTAATAAGTCATTGAAAAAAACTGCATTATTTTCAATGATCACTTTAGATATTATAGACGTGTTTTGTTTCAATTATTTTACTTTTTCAAATATAACAGCGGTGTTGCATCCGCCAAATCCGGAAGCTGTTTTCACAAAATAACGGATATCTTTCGCTTCTTCTTCTATAGAAATATTTATGGGCAATGAAGTACCTGTTGTTTCAAATCCTTTAGAAATAATCGTTTTATTTTCTTTAACAGCTTGCATGGCTATTACTGTTTCCAACAAACCGGAAGCACCTAATGTATGACCATAATACGCTTTTAAACTATGAACAGGTATATTTTGCAGCCCCATTCTGTTAAAAGCAATGGCTTCCATTTCGTCGTTAAAAACAGTAGCGGTGCCATGAGCAGATATAAAACCAATATCTTCCACATTTACAGAGGCTTCCTTAAAAGCAGACACCAGGCTTCTGTATAATCCCTCTCCCGTTCTTGAAGGGCCGGAGATATGATTGGCGTCGTTAATAGCCCCATCCCCGATTACTTTAAACCAACCGGGCATTTCAGACAGTTTTACCGCAGCTACCGCTTCCCCTAAATTAATGCCGTTCCTGTCTTTATCATAAGGCTGACACACTTTAGCATCCATTGCCTGGAAGGCATTAAATCCTGATATCACAAATTCTGACACTTCATCACCGGCTATCACATATACTTCATCAAAAATACCCATTTGTATATAACGCTTCGCCACTGCAATACTTAAAATACCGGATACACAAGCATTTGATACAACAATAGGTTCTGTTACAATACCAAAGTAACCGGCGACCCGTTTTGCCAGTTTTGCCAGCTCCACCGCTTCCGGTGTCACATCAATGCTCTCTAACGCCCGTATATTTCCTTTAGTAGTAGAGACAATCAAACCGGTCCTGGCCCCTAATCTTTCTTTATCGATAATAGGCTCTAAACAAAGGATCATTAACCGCTCCAACCTGGTAAATGTCTCAATTCCGGCAAGCCTTTCGGATTCCCTGTTAAGCTCATTATCACCTATTTCTCCTAAATACAAAGGAGTCGCCGGAGCAAAATCCTTTACAACAGGTTTAATAGCTGTATTGCCCATCCTGATGTGCTGCATATTATGCTGCACATCAAATCCCAATGGAGTGATACAATTATAATCATTGATATAGACACTGCTGTTTTTCATTGCTTAGCTTAACCCGTTCACCTTTTTCCAGTTCTCAAAAAACGGTGGATTGTTTAAAGATAAATTACCATTGAGGTCTAAAAATACCTGTATAGACTTTCCTATGCAAACGAGTTTATTCTCCTGGTTGTATATTCTGAATTCAAAAACAATTTTAGCGGCCGGTGTATTAATAAACTTTGTTTCTATCCTGATGGTTTCACCATACTTAACGGGCAATTTATGGTCACATTCGGTTTTTACTATCGGCACAGTGAACCCTTCCGCTTTAATACCCAGGTAAGTGAGATCATAGGCCCGGCCAAATGCCTCCCTGCCTTCTTCAAAATAACTGATATAATGTCCGTGCCACACAATGCCTAACGAATCTACTTCGCTAAACCGCACCCTGTATTCATAATCATGTATGATGGTCTCACTGTTTGAATGAACATTTCTTTTCGATATCATAACATTAATTATCCGTTGATTTATCAGATGCGATTACAGTTTTCATTTTAGCCACCGCTATCACTTTCTCCCCCACTTTTGTAACGACGTCCATCAATGTTACGCCCATAAACTCCTGCAGGATCGTTGCTTTACTCTGTACCACTGTTCCTGTTTCCGGCAACTCGTATATTTCCAGGTTTTTGATAGCGCCGATATACCCCATTGGCGCAGGCTTCCCTTTCAGGAAAAAAGAATAACCGGTATGCAAGGCGATGGTTTGCGCCATATGTTCTACGATACCTGACTCTGAAAAATTATTTGTGGTACTTAAAATATTATCATCGGTAACAAGTAATCCCGCTGCTATTTCTTTATCATCAAAATAAAGTAGCCTGTCCACCATTATAAATGGCTCTCTTTGCGGGATCAGTTCTTTTAAAAATGAAATATCTTCTATAGGAAATTGCATGGCACGAAAATAAGCTTAGCTGCTAATCCTTCCAAAAATCAAAATAATTAAACCATTGAAGCGGGTATTTTTCAATCATAGTTTCTACGCTGCGAATATAGCTTTCCAAAAGCGCCTGGGCATCACGATGTTTTACCGTGGCCTCGCGGGCATATAAATGGTAATGCAGGTTACGTTCTTTCATCACATACACAAATACAACAGGCACTTTCAAGCGTGATGCAATTAAAAATGTACCCATCGGGAATTTTGCTTTTTTGCCTAGCAAATCAGTTTCCAATGTTTTGGACCCTTCATAATACCTGTCACCCGTAAAACAAATCAACTCATTATTAAATAACGCATTGTTCATTTCAAACACGTGCGATAAATCGTCTTTGATATAAATATACTTTTCTGCGCCTTTATCCGTCTTTACATTATTCAGGTATTCCTCTATTATATTCGGCTCTTTGTAAGCGGATACCACATTTATCTGAAGGTTAATATCAATATCAGCAAAAAACTTTTGAGCAATCTCAAAATTACCCATGTGCGCACTTATAAAGATACCGCCATTTTTATCTGCCAGCACTTTCTTAAGCGTTTCTATACCATCAAACTCATAGGTAAATTTTTCACGAAGCCCGGAAGAAATCGCTATTTTATCAATCAGCGTTTGTCCAAACGTAAAATAACTTCTGTAAACAGAGACTATGGATTTTAAGAAACTGTATTTCAGTCTTTGTTTGAAGTAATAATAAATAGCTTTATTGCTTTTCCATAAAAACAGGAAATAGTATAAAGCCACAAAATAAAGAACAAAGTAGGCCGAGCGGATGCCTACTTTCTTTATAAAAAAAATAAATATTTTGTATCCAAGCAGTGTTCCTTTGGCCTTTCCGCCCCATTGGTTCATTAAGCTTTCTGTTTAATTTTCGTTTCAATCAGGTTGTAAAAATCACTAAAAGTAGCAATAGACATAAAGTCTGCTTCTCCCAGTTTCACACCAAAGTTAGATTCGATAGTTACTACTAAATCAACATAATCCAGACTATCCAAACCTAATGTTTCGCGCAGATTAGCTTCTTCAGAAATGGTGTCACCGTCCACTTCAAATTCATCAACCAAAAAGCCGTTTACAATCTTTACGATTTCTTCTCTTTCCATTAAAGTATATTTAAAACCGCAAAAGTAGTTTTTTTAAATTAATAAAGCAAACACATCTATTAGTAAAAAATTAAATCTTTAGCCTTTTTCTATTTGGGGCTGTCATCCTTTTAATAAACCCGGGCATCTGTTCCGGCTACTGCAGGCATGGTATTTTGTACAGTTTGCTCTGTTCACATTAGTCAATTGAAAATTAAATCTATTGAAAATCACTGTCCAAAATACTGGCTCGTACCTCGCCACCTGCTGTATCCGGCAGCCCTTACACATCCACAATTCTATTTAGCAGTACCAATCAATCAAAACAAAAGCTAAATAACTAAGAAACAATACTTTATTCTTCACTAGCAATTACAGGTATTATTTAATAAACCGGCCCATTTTCCAACCAACAGGTTTATTTGGGAATGTCTTTTTAAATGCTATATTTCCAGACAGATCTCCTTCTACTTTTGTTATGATTGATTTAGAAAGATTATCAAAATACACTTTATCGAACTTAAAGTTCCTCACGTCCAGTAAATTTATTACCGAACTGTCTGATTTAAAATAAGCGTCCTTAATTTTAAACCCGTCAATATCAGTCGCAATGATCAGTTGCCTGGTATGTGATTTTATTTTCTCCAAAAGCACATTGGCCAAGGGGCTTTCAGGTATTGAACTTACTTTCATAAAATATTCCACATTCTCTACATCAATATCCGAAGCAGTGATATTTCTAAAAACGGGGGTTAAATGATTTTTCTCTCTGAGTGGGTACCTGGCGGCCATAGCGCCTACATGCGCAGCGCTTCCCAGCATATCCCATTCAAAAGCATACCTGCCACCTGTTATTTTTATACGTTCATAATACAGGTTTTCACCGCCCCCGCCCCTTGGCCTGCGGGTTTTAAAACGGATAGCCGTCCTTGTATTTTCAAATACACAATCGTGCACATACAGGTTCCTGATCATTCCTGCTGTTTCGCTGCCGCAGGTAATGCCACCATGTCCTTCTAATGCCAGGCTATAACGCACCACCACATTCTCCGTGGGTTTACCAACACGCAACCCGTCATCCCCTCTTCCTGCTTTTATGGTAAAGCAGTCATCGCCACTGCTTAAAGTGGTATATTCTATTAATACATTTCTCGACGATTCCACATCAATACCATCCCCGCGGGCAATGCCTACAGAATGCACGGTTACACCACGGATGATCACGCTGTCGCAATAAACGGGAACAATATTCCAGAATGCCGTATTTTCCAATGAGACACCTTCTACCAGTACGTTACTGCAATTAACCGGGGAGATAAACATCGGGGGAAAAATAAAATCCCCATTCCGTCCTTCATAGACCCGTTCTGCCACAGGCGTTTTGTAATTCACCACATTTTCTATCACATCTTTGGTCATGATCTGCTTACGCACGGATCCTCCTTTTGCCGGGCCGATCAGTTTACCCTTACCAGTTACAGCAATATTCCTGGCACCATTAGCATAGATACACGCACCTAAGCTCATGACTTCGATGCCCTCATTCCTCGTGAATACTGCCGGTTGGTAATCTGCCACTTCCCCGCTAAAATAAAGTGATGCACCTTCCGCTATTTCAAGGTTGACATTGCTCTTCAGGCTGATCCTGCCGGTATGCCATTTGCCTTTTGGTACGACTACCGTACCGCCACCTCGCTCACTAACATTATTTATCTCTTGTTGGATAATTGCTGTTACTTTTTCTCCTTCTTTTGCACCTTTATCTGCTATGGAAACCCTGTAATCCGGGAAAACCGGGCGTTGTAACTGCGGCATATCAAAGGGTGCTTTAATAGGCGCGATTGTTTCCGGCATAGCAGCAGCACCTACTTTGTCTTTATCATACCTGATATCTACCTTACAATCAGGTATTTTTTGTGCCATTATAAATGTGCTACTTAAAAAAACAAGGAAGTACAAACAGGATTTCTTTACCATATTAAGCATCATAACAACCGGGATTTCATCAATAAATTGGCGCTAACTTAATATATTCCTTTTAAAGCACTATACTGCTCCTCCTTACCATATTTTATACAGCGGGAATAACAATTGCTATTTCTGCACTAATTGGCATGACTGGTATGTCCGCAGCACTCATGCTTCTACCCCCTCCCGGGATGAATTGGTGTGGATTTTAAAAAGACTGAACAGACTTTTCTCACTAGCAACGCTAAATAATATGACTGCCAATCAGCACTTATTTATATTGAGACTTAAAACTGAATTTAACCAGCAAAATAGAATTTCTGCTGCCGAATAGCTGCCTGATACAGCGGGTGGCGAGGCACGAGCCAGTGTTTTGTACGCATGCCGCATTGCAGATATACCAGGCTTGAACAAAGTATAAATATGAGACAAGCAGCGTACAAAATACCTGGCCCGCAGTAGCAGGAACTAATGCCTGGTCAATAACCAATGACGATAGCCCCGGATCAAAAAAAATTACAGCTTTGATTTTTCCGCTACATAATCATCATACAATTCCCAATGGCGCAATAACTCTACTTTTTCCGCCCCCTGAACTTTGGCCTGGTCATAGTGTCCGGCCTGCGATTTTTGACGGAATGCTTCATAGATTGTAACGGCACAGGCTACAGAAATATTTAAAGATTCTATAATACCTACCTGCGGAATGATAAAATTACCGTCCGCGTACTTTATGATCTCACTGCTGCAGCCTTTACTTTCATTGCCGAAAACAAGGGCCACCCGTTCGGTTAAATCCAGCTGATACAGTTTTTTTGCCCCCTCTGCCAGGTGTGTGGTATATATTTTATCGTACCGCTGTTTTACCAGTTGCATACATTCCCCTACAGTATCAAAATAATGTACCTGTAACCATTTCCGGGCGCCGCTGCTGCTTTTCCTTCCCCAGTTTTTATAAGTTGGCACCTGTGTCTGAATGACGAAAATCTCTTTGATGCCTACGGAATCGCAGGTACGCATGACTGCGGCAACGTTGTGCGGGTCAAAAACATTTTCTAATACGACAGTTAAGTCCGGCTGCCGCTTTTCTAATGCAAACTGGAGTTTGCTGTACCTGGAATCATTCATGAGGCAAAGATGTAAAAAATCCGCAAAACTTATACACAAATTGAAATACAAAATATACATCTGCATTCCATAATAAAAATGCAAATTTGCAGCACTAAATTTGCAAAACCATATAAAACATTTCAATATGAGCGTTCACACAGATGTAAAAAGAGTGACCACTAACACTTTAATGAAAATGAAATCTACTGGTACGAAAATATCTATGATTACTGCCTACGATTTTTCGTTTTCGAAGCTGTTTGACAAAGCAGGTGTTGATGTTTTATTAGTAGGCGATAGTGCTTCGAACGTGATGGCGGGCCATGACAGTACGGTGCCGATTACGCTGGAGCAAATGATCTATCATGCGCAATGTGTGGTAAGGGGGGCTAAGCGCAGCCTGATAGTGGTGGACCTTCCTTTTGGTACTTACCAGAGTAACGGGGATATTGCTTTGGCAAGTGCTATCCGGGTAATGAAAGAAACCGGCGCACATTCCCTGAAACTGGAAGGCGGTGAAGAAATCGCGGACAGTATTAAAAGAATTGTACAGGCGGGTATTCCGGTAATGGGACATTTAGGCCTGACGCCGCAAAGCATTTATAAATTTGGCACTTACACTGTAAGGGCGAAGGAAAATGATGAAGCGGAGAAATTGAAAAAAGATGCGCTGGCGTTGCAGGAAGCCGGTTGCTTTGGTATTGTTTTAGAAAAAATTCCGGCTTCACTGGCAAAAGAGGTTTCGGAAAGTTTAAGTATTCCTACTATTGGTATTGGTGCCGGGCGCCATTGTGACGGGCAGGTATTGGTAATGCATGATATGCTGGGGATCAATTCGGAATTTAAACCGAGGTTTTTAAGAAAATATGCAGCACTGGATGAAATCATTACCGCTGCAGTAGGTAATTATATAAATGATGTGAAGGATAATAGTTTTCCTAATGAAAATGAGTCTTACTAATACATAATCTTCAATTTTAGCATTATTTTTTATAAATTTTTCATTTATATAAATAATAATCTGTAAATTTAATGCCCCTTTAAATAAACAGATATATGAATAAAACAATAGAAGTCCGATATACAGAATATAACGACATTAGTGAATTGACCAGTGCAGATGCTGCTTTGCTTGAAAAAGCAAGGGCTACAACAGCGAACGCTTATGCGCCTTATTCCGGTTTTTTGGTTGGTGCTGCGGCTAGTTTATTTAACGGTGAAATAGTGACGGGTACTAACCAGGAGAATGCGTCTTTTCCTGCAGGTATCTGCGCGGAAAGAGTATTGTTATCTGCCGCATCCAGTATTTTTCCTAACGAGGGTATCCATACAATGGCTATTTCTTACCACAATACTAAAGGCCATAGCGATAAGCCGGTTTCGCCGTGTGGTATTTGCCGCCAGTCACTGTTGGAATTTGAAGGCAGAACGGGTAAACCGATGCGGATACTATTAAGCGGCATGAGTGGTAAAGTACTGGAGATTAATTCGGCAAAGGCCTTGCTGCCATTTAGCTTTACCGCTGAAGATATGAAATAGTTATTTTGACTTTTATACCATAATTATTGGGTGTAATTTTTTAATTTCATTTTTTGATTAAAGAATTACACCCATTTTAAATTGCTAGCGATGAATTCTCAACACTTTTTGAGTCATATTTTTACATCAAAGGATTTTACGGTAAACGAGCAGGCTTCTATTTTCTCTGAATTTGAAAGAGTGCATTATAGTAAAAATGACTATTTAATAAAAGAGGGAGCATTGGTAGATAAATACTGGTTTGTAGAAAACGGTTATGCACGGGCTTATGTAATAGATATCAACGGTAATGATATCAGTACGGATTTTTATACCCAGGGAGATCTAATAATCGACTGGATCAGTTTTTTTCAGCACTCCCCTGCCAAGGAAAACATCCAGGCCATGAGTGACTGCACTGTATGGCAGATTAATTTCGACAAATTCCAGGGGCTTTACCACGGCATCAAATCATTTAATGAACATGGACGGGCGACAATGGTGCAGGGATATTTTAATCTTAAAGAGCATAGCATTGCCATGCTGACCGAGCATGCGAAGGAGCGTTACAAAAAATTAATTCACGATAAACCGCATATTATCCAGAATGTTTCGCTAAAACATATTGCTACTTACCTGGGCATTACGGATACTTCTTTAAGCCGTATAAGAAAAGAGTTGATTAGCGAATAATCAACTCCGGTATTTATGCGTTTCTTAGTGTTTCAATATCAATTTTCTTCATTTTCATCAAAGCCGCCATCACCCGTTGTCCCCTCGCAGGATCTTTCATAAGCGCTGATAATTCTTTAGGTACAATTTGCCAGCTTACGCCAAACTCATCTACACACCAGCCACACATTTCTTCCCTGCCTTTACCAGTAAAGTTATTCCAGAAATAATCGATATTTTCCTGGTCATCACATTCTATTACCAACGACACGCCCGGGGTAAAGCTATAGTCCTGCGCTACGCCGCTATCCATGGCCATCATCACATAATCACCCAGTTCGAACTGGGCATGCATTACCTGCCCTTTGGCAGGGCCATCTTCGTAGCGTAATATACTGCTGCCTTTACTGCTTGCAAACAAATGTAGGTAAAAGTCCATCGCACGGTCAGCCTTGCCCTGGTTGACGCCTCCAAACATTAAATTGGGCACTATTTTCTGACCGACATCACTGTAATTGCCAGTATATATCTGCCAGCTTACCCCAAATTTATCTTCCACAAAACCATACTTTTCGCTCCAGTCATACTTGTCCAAAGGCATCAATACCTTTCCGCCATATATCAGCTTTTCCCAGTAACTTTCCGCTTCCCACCGGTCTTCACAAATAACCATAAATGAAATGCTGGGATTGGGCCTGAAGCTATCACCACCGTTTAATGCCATGAATTTTATGCCATCAATATGGGCGATAATAACCACAGGGTTCTCATCGGTTATTTCTACCGTTGTAAAAACATCCGTATAGAATTGCATCGCTTCTTTTGCATTGTTATTAAACCAGATGCAGGGATATAAGTTACTCATAATTTTAATTTTAAAGAATTTCCTCTAAATTGTTCTGACACATAGCAAAGCCTTCTTTAAAGCCCATTTGCACTAATTTATTCTTGTCCTCCTCTGTCTGAAAGCTCAGTTTTACAATAACTGTGGTTTCATCATTATCCTGCTCAAAGCTCACCTGCCAGTGTGTGTCACCCATGCCCGATTGAACATTGCCATCCGCATCGCAAAAATTATCCTTGCTGGTAAAATAAGCCTGGTCTTTTATGGTTAAATAATCCACGATTGCCCAATGCTCCTCGCCTTCCGGGCCCTGCATGGCATACAGCCATTGGCCACCTTCGGAAAAGTTGAATGATTTGGTTTTTGCTTTCCATGGTTTCGGAGCCCACCATTTATCCAATTCTTCACTTTTTGTCCAGGCATTCCATACATCTTTCAAAGGAGCCTTGTATGTTTTTGTGGCCACAATGGTTTTACCGTCCGCCATCTCTTCGTATTTCGTTTCCATATTTTTAGTTTTAATGTTTTCTTTTAATATCATTACCGTTCCTGCAGGATCTTTTATCCAATGCATATTTTCCGGAATCGCTTCCAGGTAATCGTGCGTATTTATATTATTGCTTAGCAAATAGCTGGTAGCATTGTCAATATTATTCGTAACAATTTCCAGCCACAAAGCAGATTCTTCAATGCCTTTTATACAATCCAGCCACAAAACTGAATGACCGAAAAGCACTTTATGGGTTTTTAATACCGTAGGATGTTCTATACTGATTTCCGTTACATCAAGCAGGAGAATATCCCTGTAAAAAGCAACCGTATCACTGTATTTATCTACCGGTATTTTCATAGCAATATTGCAGCCGGGCCTGAATTTCATAAGCATATTTTTATGGGGCTTTGAGTATTTGTATCCTAACCTGTCATTAGTTCGGCGTGCTTATGGCTCCGCTACGCTCGGTATATTTTTTTGCAGGCATTACGGGGAGAGTGATTGGCACTCATGGGTCCTGCAAAAAAATATACTGGCTCCTGCGTCGCCACCAACGCATGCCGCAGCCCAATGTCATTTAGCTAAGGATTGTACTTCGTAAATCCATGATTTCGAATCGCTTTAATATCATTTTTTGTTTCAAAATCGCATTCTCTAACAAATGAAAAATAGCCATTTAATTAAAAATGCCTTCTTCTTCAATTCAGTAGAAAGTAAAAAAGGTGAAAAAAGCAATACATATATATAGTATTCAATAACTTATGATTAATTCCTTAGCTAAATGACATTGTGCCGCAGCCCTTCGGCCAATGTGCAGCGTTCATCTGCCTTAAGAAGATCAGGGCAAGCGCAATAACCTGCCCTGGTCTTCATTTCTACTAACTATTATTTAAAGCTTTCATTATAATTCACCATCCAGCAAACACCAAATTTATCTTTCAGGGAACCGAAATAATCACCCCAGAACATATCTGCCATCGGCATCTCAATTTCAGCACCATCGGATAAAGCATTGAACACTCTGTCTGCCTCCTCTTTGGAATCCGGGGAGAAAGAAATATAGTTATTGTTACCTACCTTAAGGACATGCCCCATCGATTCAACACAATCAGATGCCATAAGGATGCTCCTGCCAATTGGCAGACTCACATGCATTACCAGGTTTTTATCAGCTTCGGAAAATTGTTCAGAGCCTGGCGCATCTTTCATTTTCTGAATATAAAGTTCACCACCAAAAATGGATTGATAGAAATTAAATGCCTCTTCAGCATTCCCGTTAAAATTTAAGTACGGATTTAAAACAGCCATAACATTTTATTTTTTGAATGAATTAATAGCAATCATTGACAATGTAAAATTAGCCGGTCTGTTTTTTGAAAGCCTTGTCATATGGCAAGAAATCAATGATCAGGTTTCACACATTGATTTCAGTTTCTGAAGCGCTACACTGTAATTCATCTTCATCATATCATGGTATTCCTTCTGGTTATCCAGCTCTATCTTTAAATGAGTCCCTTCTGCTGTTTGTGTCAGGAAAAAGCCTTCCAGGCTGCCTGTCCATACTTCCGTTTCAGCATCAATTGGCAATTCCTCGCCATCTTTTACATAACCAATATGGTTAAAGACCAGATATTCATTTTCTTTAAAGAAAATAATATCGCTGTACATCCCTTCACCTGACGGTGCTAATAAATGGACTCTTTCGTCCTCGCCAAGTGTACCTTTTATGTAGGAGCCTTCCATAAAAGCACTTAACCATTCACCGTAAGTTTTCTCTCCCCACATTATTTTCCACACTTTTTCTTTCGGAGCATTAATATCTGTTTCAAAAACCAGCTTTTCTATACCATTCAGGTAATTCCGCAGCATAATAGAAATGATCCCTTTCCAGCCAAATTCATAATTTTCAGGAGTAAACGCTTCACCCGCATCAGAAAAATTTTCCAATGCAGAATGTGTAATTGTTAGGGAGCTATTATTATCATCAATTGGCAACAATTCCCATTTCAGAACAGAGCTTCCTTTTGAATGTGACGGATGCTCCCAGGTATGCTCAAATAATTCCATCGGTTTTACCTCTAGCACTTTACAACGGTGCAAATAAGTTCCACCATCCTCTTTTTCGTAAAATGTATAAACAGAACCAGGCGCCAGGTTAAAATCTTCAATATGGAAATACCAATGCTTCATTTCATCGGCATTCGTAATGGCATTCCATAGTGTATGAACCGGCACTTTAAATTTCTGTGTCAAAGTCACTGTTGCCATAAAATATTTTTAGTGATGATTAATTAAAAACGTTGTTTTAATACAACAAAATATAAACCATTTTTCAAATGACACCTCTCGCTCAAAGTACAATATCTAACAAAAAAATCATAAATGCCAGTTGTTCAATAGCCCCTACATGAATAAATTTAATGAAACTAATACGAGAAAATCATTTTTCTCTTCAAAAATTTACCTTTCACACCAGTAATTAAAATTGTATTTTTCAACCGGTTACAGAAAAAAAAGAACTGATTACCAATATTTCACGCTATATTCATATTTAAACTTTAAGCATTCTAAATTTACAAATGATGAAAAAACTATTCTACTTAATTATTGTAAATCTGTTTTTAATGAGTTGTTCCAACTCCCAACCACAGTACAATGACCCCGTGCCGGCGCATGACAGCTTAAAGATTGCATCCGCAGTATTAAACGAAACCAGGCATATTAATATCTGGACACCTGCGCCATACAAAACCGGTGCGGACTCCCTGCCGGTCTTATATATGCTGGATGGTGGTTTAAAAGAGGACTTTGCACATGTTGCCAATACACTGGAAAAGCTCATCAATAACAAAAGTATTCCGCCGATGATATTGGTCGGCATAGAAAATACACAGCGCAGACGGGACCTGACCGGTCCTTCCGAAGTGAAAGAAGATGAAAAAGTAGCACCATTATCTGACGGCTCTACCCCATTCAGAAAATTCCTCAAAGAAGAGCTCTTTCCTAAAATAAACCAGTCATACAGAACAACGGGTCAGAAAGCCATCATTGGTGAATCTGTTGCCGGTTTGTTTGTGATGGAAACCTTGTTGCTGGACGGTGAAATGTTTAATGCTTATATCGCTTTCGACCCTTCTGTGTGGTGGAATAATCACTACCTGGTAAGGACATCGACCGAGTACCTGAAAAAATTGCCTGCCCAACCAATCAAACTTTGGTTTGCCGGTTCTGATGCAACAGATATATCACAATATACCCAACAACTTGCCAAAGACTTTACAAGTAATGCCCCGGCTACATTAACCTGGAAATACTCAGATGAACCAAAAGAACAACACAACACCATATTCAGAGCTACAAAAGAAAAAGCTTTGATCTGGACATTTGGTGAGAATAAGAGAAACTGATAAATATTAATTGTTTAAAACAGCCAATGTAACAAATAACAAAAAAGGCAACTTTTCAGTTGCCGTTTTTAATATTTCTAAGATTCTTCTATTTCACCTCTACCCTTATACCCTTGCTATGCGTGGTAAACTCCGGTGCATACATGCACTGCAGACTGGTAATACCATTGCTGAAATGACCGGATTGCGCCACCAGTAATTCATACTCAAACACATAAGTGCCTTTTGGCAAATAGCTGATAAAGAAATTGGTGCTGGCGTCGCGCGTGCTTTCATAATAGCCTAAACCACCCTGGTATTTGTAACTACTTAAAACATTTACCGGCTCGAAGCAACTGGCACGCATATCTTTTAAGTGCACATATTCAAGATTCCTGTCACTGCGGATTTCCACGCGCACTTTTACCCTGTCTCCAACTTTTAAAACTGTTTTTTCATTCACCGGGTTCAATACATTACCTGTTTCAGAAAAATCAACACGGAAGAGACCTTTATTAATTTTCACGCCGGTTTCGGCATATTGAATCTTATCCAGATCTTCAAAATACTGCCAGTAAACAGCACCCCAGCTCGGGCTTGCTTCTGCTTTGCTTAAGTTAGATTTTACAGATACTTTAATATCGCCCATTGCCGGTGCTATTTTATCTGCTGCAATGGTTTGTTTAATATACCCGGTACCATCTTCTGCTTTACCAGCCGTTTTCTCAGTCACTTCGTATTTACCCAAACTGATTACCACCTGTTTCTGTTCCTTCAACCAATTGCTACCTTGCATTAATAAAGCATAACAAGCTGTGGCGGTTGCCTTGGTTGTTTTCCAGTTGGTGGTTTGCTTTTGTTTCAATAACCATTTTTTCAGGTTATTGATCGTCTGCGCATTGCCATCTACCTCTGTATAAGCTTCAATGATATTGCTATGGGTTTCTATTGGCGCCTGCCACCAGTAGTAGCTTGGGGTAGCCAATGCTTTCCAGTACATACCAAACTCATCGTTGGTAATACTGTTCTCTGTTAATGATTTAATGTACGCTTTGGCTAATGGTAGGTTGTTCGTGCGTTTATGAACAATGGCTAACATTGCTTTTTGTTGCAAGCCCGTTTCAATGCCATATTTAACCGCCTGCCCTAAATAATAATCATAAGCCACTTTTACAGATGGTTTCAATGCTCTGTCTGCAAAGAAACTGCGCATATACAGGTACTGTACAGCAAAAGAACTTAATTGATTCTTCGTTAAGTCTGCTTTATTTTTTTTCAGGTCGTTGTAATCATTTAAAAGGGCCTGGTCTAAATAAGGTACAGCTTTGTTCGCAATAGATTTCAACTGCCCTGCGTGCTTTTCGGACATCCCGCCAATTTTGTTCAGGTAACCAATGCCTGTAATAATGTATTGGGTAATATACCTGTCTTCGCGGCCATTTTTAAACCATGGAAAACCGCCACCAGGTAATTGCAGGTCATTGAGTTTTCTTACCACATTATCTGCTTCCGAACTCATCCTTACCAGATCGAACAGGATCGCAATGTTTTTCTTTTGCTCTGTTTCATTTTTAGCATTCAATACCCAAGGTGTTTCTTCCAGCAATATAGATTTCAACTCCTGGTTTTTACTTAAGTTGCTGATCAAAGCATCTGAACCTTGGTTTTTCCATTGATCGAAGATGGTTTTAATGCGTGGATGCTCATTCACTATTTTCAGTGCCAGCATATTGGCATAGTAACGGCTCCAGGTTTGCTCCGCACACTCGTAAGGATATTCCATTAAATAGGGCAATGCCTGTACAACATTCCAAACAGGATTGGTGGTATACTCTACTGTGATGGACTCATTGGTAAGCGTACTGCTTTTCTGGCCATTTTTGAAATTATCCCATGTATAAGATTTGGTGTCACTACCATTGATATATATTGGTAAAGATTCTGTTACCAGCATCCGGTTGGTCAGTACCGGTAATGCCATTTCTTCACCATCGCTGAAGTTATCTGCTTTGGCTATGATCCTGTAAGAAACTGCGTCTGTATAATCTTTTGGCACAATGAAACTGTAAGTAACAGCAGCAGATTTACCAGCATCAACTGCAAAAGGCAAACTGTTATTCTCTAACCTGAATGCGTTATTAACGTTGTTTCCGTTGGTACTGTTGAGTAAGCTTAAAGCAACATTGCCACTTAAGTTTTTATCAGACACATTGGCCACTTTTACCGATACAAAAACAGTATCGCCATTACGCAGAAAGCGCGGAAAGTTTGGTTGAACCATCAACTCTTTCTGAGTTACGAGATCTTTGGTTAAGTAACCTGTTGACAGATCTTTCGTATGTGCAAATGCCTGCATGGTCCATTTGGTTAATGCTTCCGGCATTTTAAACGAGAAGCTGACATCGCCCTTTTCATTTGTCACCAACTGCGGAAAGAAAAACGCAGTTTCATTGAAGTTAGTACGCACCTGTACATTCTCATCCTGTTCATTCGCTTTTTCTACCTCATGATACACAGAATCTGCTGCCAGCTGCGGCATTTCAAATTTTTCCATCGCAAGCCCCGATGCCTTACCCTCTAATGCTTCTGCCATTGCCGGTGCCGCATTCTGCATTACCTGCTTCGATGCAGAGCCGGTCACCGACTTCCTCCTGGTATTTCCATAACCGGTTACAATAACCTCATCAAATCCCTGGTAAGCATTTAATAATCCAATATCAGGAAAAGACAGTAACTGAGGATACATTTCCAGATAATATTGAATATCCAGGTTGTATAAATAACTGTCGTTCTGGGCTGTCTTAAAGTTATTCTTACCCGTCCATCCATTGCCCTGGTAAGCATTGCTGAATAGTTGCGGAACACTAAAGTGATTGCCGGTAAATTTATCTAACGAAGCATCATACATGGAGATCAGCATTTCTGCAGCCAGTTTATCTTTTTGCTTACCGGAAACATTAATACTCCAGGTTTCTTCCGCTCCCGGTTCTAATTTATCTCTGAAAGTAGTTGTTTTTACTTCCAGCTCCTTTTCCGTCCAGGGAACATCAATATATACAGAGCCTGTAAATACACGGTTATCTTTTACGGTTACATAATTAACTGTATAACCTCCTTTATCTTCCTGCGTAACTTTATACTGGCTTAATTTATTCAGGTTTTTATAAGTGGCTACATTGTTCTTATTTTTGGCCACATTAAAGGAATCTGATTTTACAATAGACTCTACCAGGTAAATATCGCCGGCACTACTACTCAACAATACTTCCTGCTGATCACCTACGTTTACAATACTTTTTAAGGCTTTTGCATTAAAGTAATTTTTATCTGCAAACAAACCTTTAGCAGAATTATTTACAGTAATATACTGCTTATTTTCTATGGTATTACCTTTTGCGTCCTTACCGGAGATTTCCAGTACATACCATCCCACACTTAATTGTTTTGGCAGCTCATACTTGTAAGAACCGTCCACATTAGCTGATTTATTATCTATTTGCCTGAGGGTTTTCCAGGTAGTAACATCTTTTTCATTCATGTACTCATCATTAGGAAAAAGTTTTATAAACTCTTCGTAAGTAAGCACAGAAGTATCACCTGCACTCCAATACTTTGTCCTCAATAGCCTGTCCGGTGCATTCAGTTGTTTTAATGTAAAACTCAATTGTTCTTTTACCGGTACATCATTAAGATTAGTGACAGCAATAGCAATATTCTGAAAACTACCAACTTCCTGCGATAATGCGCCGTCATCCGGCACTGTTATTTTAAAGGCATTTTTACCCACATTAATGTAAGTGGTCGCACTTTGGGTCTCACCATTCAGATCCAGCACATCTACGTACACCGTATAATTAAATACCGGCTGGATGCGCTCACTCACCGTTAAATCCGGTATGGCTTTAAAATTAAACTCGAAATTACCATTATCATTAGTGATGGCTTCTCCACTGGTAATTTCCATGGTTTCATAATTAGGAAAATAATAGCGACTATACAACCATGGGTTATAAAACCTGACAGACCTCACTACACGATACTTCACCCTGGCATCTGTAATATTATTCCCTGCATAGGCTTTTGCCGTGCCTTTCACCAGCACTGAATCATCGGGCAGGTAGCTTTTTGTAATCTTATCTAGTTCTACAAAAAACTTAGGCCGTTTGTATTCTTCTACTTTAAAACTCGTATTGGATTTATCATCTATAACAATAGTAAAATTACCCGTATTGCCGGATTCTGGTATCTTAAAGCTACCCGCAATGCTTCCAAACTCATTCTGTTTTAAGTTCATGGTATGGACCACTTCCCAATTCGTATTCTTTATTTCAACTTTTATGGTTTTGTTAGGTAAATAAAGCTTGTTGAACTTAGTGCCATTGATCTTGGTAAAACCAATTGCTTTAAAAAACACCTCCTGGCCCGGGCGGAATATATTCCTGTCCAGAAACACGTTATAGAAAGCATTTTTATCTTCGTTGCGCTCTATTTTAGGATTATAATCCCTGTACAAATAAAAGGTTTCATCCAGGTTCAACCTATCTTTACCAAAACTGATGTCGTAGGAATAATCATACCTGTTTTCGTCTTTTTTTATTTTGGTATAACCGTTATTATCGGTTTTAGTGTTGGAAGCTACCGTAAACGTTTCAGTATCGTTATTGTAATTATAATTCCTGGTCAGTAATTTCACCTCTGCCTGTTTTAAAGGTGCGCCGGTTTTCCTGTTTAATACAAATACTTCATCTTTATTTTCTACAAAAGCGATATCACTTACAAAGATATTACTGACAGCAAGGCTGTTTTCAGCAACTTCGAAGTCTTCATTTTTAGAAGATAAAATAAGATAATTGCCTACCGGTAATCCATCAATTTTAAAATCGGTAGTATGCCTGCGGTAATCAGTAAACTTTGGTAATTCCTGTGTAAAAGTTTTATACGGGTCGTATCCAGCCAGCTTTTGCCAGAATTCTGCGTCATAAGAATTCCGTTTTTTCAGTTGCTTTCTTATTTCCGGTGTTACCGCTATAATACGCACATAAAACCGGTTGATATTTTTAAATTCAGCTCGTGCTAAAATTGGTTCTTTTGGCACATACACTTTTTCGGTAAGTACATGTTGGGAACCTTGCTTCAGTTCCAACAGGTAATTAGCAGCGTCAATAGCGCTGTTACTTTTAGGTTGCCTGACAATAATCTCTTTTGCGTATTTTTCAGCTATTAAGAAACCGTTCTTTTGTTCATCCGTACTTAAAGGGCCATTATATGAATTACCAATATCATCCCAGTATTTTACCAGTTTATAACCGGCTTTCATTGCCGTTGCATTAGCCGGGTACTGGCTGTATATATGCTCCAATGCTTCTTTGTAAAATTGCTTTTTATATTCATTAGTGCTGTTGGCATAAGCAAAATCAATTCTTTCCAAATCAACATCTACCAAAGCATCAACATTTCCGGCGTCTTTCAAACGGAAGCCCAGCCAATCCTGGTAGAGTTTTACGGATATATAGTTCCTGTTTAAAGTATCTTTTGTTTGATAGTTATAAGCTAAAAAACGCTTAACATCAGCCAGGTTAGCAACATCGTTCAGTACGAAGCTGTTTGCCATTTTTGTTGTGCGGATATTGTCATATTTATAAAATTCAATAGCCCGCTCTACCAATAAATCATATAAGGTAGGGCGCATATTTATTCCAACCTCATTTGTAACCAATACACCTAAATCCGTTATACGTGTATTCTGCAATACCTGCGCATTGGATAATGACTGCTTATAATACTGTGCAATCAATTTATTGAAATCATCTGCGGAATAAGTTGCAATATCAGTCTTCTCAAAATTGACGGTCGCACTTCTGCCTTCGATTGTCCATTTGTTCTGTATGTAATAATTGTACAGGATATTGGCTACATAGCTGCTCAAAATTTCCTTTTGCGGGCTTTTTGTTTCATTACCTAAATCCTTATAAAACTGCTCAAGGTTTTTATTGATATCATTTTCGGTGATCATACTGTTGTAATAGTACCTGTACATCAATGCTTTTATTTCCTGGTCCAGCTTTTTATCTTTTACTGCCCAATCATAAATTTTAGCTACTTCTTCTGCTGCTGATTTAGGTAAGGATTGTTTTTGAAATGCGGTTACCCGTTTCCAGGCTTCGTCATATTTCTTTTGGGTTTGTGCATTCATAGCGTTGCATATTAATAGCGTCAGTACTAAAACAATGTATTTGACCTTGCTCATACTTTAGTTTTATAATTTAGATAATGAAAGTATACTCATTTCATATTTAATCCAACGGATTAACATAAAATTTTGAAAAACATAAAGTTTCCTAAAAAACAATTTTTAAATTTCTCTAATCCAATTTTATACCACATATTGCTGATGGTATTTGTATCGTTTAGTGATACTAAAGTTTACAGATTGTATTGCTGCTTTAAAAGTTGCATTCCAATGTATGTACTATAGAATTACCTAAGATGCTGGGCTGCGGCATGCGTTGGTGGCGAGGGACGAGCCAGTGTATTTTTTGCAGAATGAAACTTAAAAAACTAAAAAACACCTACGTATCTGCAAAAATACACCGAGCGCAAGCGGAGCCATAAACACGCCGGACAAATGTTCATTTGCACTACAAATGTACAAAGCCCCAATTAAATAAAACAAAAACTCAATATATGAGTAAGAAAACAACTCAAAAAATTCAGGTAAACTCTGAAATTGGCAGATTGCGGAAACTTTTAGTACACAGCCCGGACAGCGGCCTTGGAAAAGTGGTGCCTTCTAAAGCACAGGACTGGTTGTTTGAGGATATTGTTCACCTGGAAACCATACGTGGCAAAGAATACGATTATTACACAAAGTTGTTGCTATATTTTTTAGACTACGATAAAATAATTGGCAAACTATCTAAAATAGATGACCCGAAGCAGAACCGAAATTTTTTCAAACCTGGCAAACCGGAGTTTCATAACTCTGAGTACGTGGTGGAACTGCAGACGTTACTGGCGGAAATACTGGCGGACAGTAATATCAAAAACCAGTTAACGGCATCGGTTTGCGCTATTGAAAACTGCAACTATGCTACTCAAAACCGCTTGCAGGAACTGAGCAGTACGCAACTGGCAAATGTATTTATCAGCGGCTCTATAAAGGAAGAAGCCATGATATTCGCCCCAATCCCGAATTTCATTTTTACAAGGGATATTGGCATTACCATCAACAACCATATTTTACTGAACAAACCGGCTAAAAAGGCAAGGACGCGTGAAGCGCTGCTGGCTAAGTATATTTTCTTCAACCATCCTATTTTTAAGGATTACAGGGATAATATCATTGAAATTCCTGACCTGAGCCTGTCTTTTTTATTGCCTAAGGACGGAGATGATAAAAAGGTAACTTTAGAGGGTGGCGATGTCATGATTGTGAGCAAAGACCATCTTTTGATTGGCGTGAGCGAGCGTACCAGTTGGGAAGCGGCACACCACTCTATTAAAATCTTATTTGAGAAAAAGATCGTGAAAAAAATTACGGTGGTGAAAATTCCTAAAAAAAGGGATTACATGCATATTGACACAGTGTTTACACAGGTGAAAAAGAATGTATGGGTCATGTTAGGCAATTTTAGCCGTAAGGCACAAAAGGGGTTGGACAGCGATCCGATTGAACAGGGGTTGGATTATACCAACCGCAAAGAAGATAAGCTGAAAATTATTCAGTTCAACCGTAAAAACCTGAATGATACAATACACTTTGACAGCCTGGAAGAATTGCTGACGGATATTAGCGTAAACGATCTTGGTTGTAAAAAAGAGGAAGTTAAATTCATCTTTTCCGGCAACAATGAATTCCCGTTTGATGCCCGCGAACAATGGACGGACAGTTGTAACCTGCTGGCGCTGAAGGATGGCGTGGTTATTGGTTATGACCGCAACGACAAAACGCTGGAAGCCTTTAAAAAATTGGGCTTTCAATCAATCGAGATTACGGATTTGCTTCAGAAATTTGAAAGTAAAGCATTGAAGCCTGATGATGTAAAAGACACCATTATTTTAATGCCAAGTGCGGAGTTATCACGTGCACGCGGCGGGTTTCATTGTATGAGTATGCCGTTGCTAAGAGACGATATTTAAGATAATCATTTTTCATCAGTCCCGGATATTTTTTATTTGGGGCTGTTGGCTTTTAAAATACTAATAAACATTTGTCCGGGCTATTTCGGGCTCGCTACGCTCGGTGCTCAGGCACTGGCTCGTTCCTCGCCACCCTTCATATCCCGCAGCCTTTGGGCAGTAGAATATTTATGAGACAGATACGTTGAATCTAATGCATTTTCAGCTCTTTTTAAAGACCGTTTCTACATGTGCAACAGCTAATACATTTTTATGTTATTAAACAAAATGCAGATCACCAGAATACCAAAACTGTATAATTAATCTTTAATGAAAACCTTTTTTAAAATTATTAAAATAACACTGATAACAATTGTCAGTATCATCCTGTTTATTTGTCTATACCTATATATCAGCAACAAGGTGTTTTTAGGGTCTAAAAATGAAGAAAATATTAAATACCTCAGCAGTAACAAACAAATTGTTGATCCAACAAAAAATGATATTGTTTTCGATGACGCGTTTTATGCTGCTAAAGTTATTATACTAGGAGAGATTCATGGTTTTGCGGATAATCAGAAACTAGATAAACAATTATTAATACAGCTCAATAAAAAAACAGGATTAAGGCATTATATAGCAGAAATGGACAGTACCACTGCTAAGATGCTGAATACTTATTTAGCTGACAGTATTAAAAAAAATGAACAGTTAAAGCAGGTAGTACAGGCAATAAGTAAAAGAATACCACAACAATCAAGCGTAGAATTATTCAATAAATGGAGTGACATATACGACTATAATCTAACCTTACCTGATTCATTAAAACTGGTAGTGATAGGGATAGATACTGATTTTGATGACACTAAAAAAACACCAAGAGATGCTGCAATGATAGAAAATTTTAAAAATGCAGTAAAAAACAACCACCTGGAAAATGCCCGGTTTTATGGATTGTTCGGATTTTTTCATGTTATACAAAATCAGACTGCCAGTGGATATGAATCTTTTGCTGCAAGGCTAAAAAAAGAAAACATCAAGCTGGTAAGTATGGTAAGCTATACCCTGAATAGTGACATGTATTTGCCAAAGAATCCACAATTTCCAACACCGGAGGACGAAAAAATAAATTGGGTAAATGCGGATGGCCCTTTGTTTTTAGTAAAAGGGATCAATGACCTGAAAGCGGAAAGCACGCCTAATAGCATCACTTTATTTAAATTAAATAATGCTAACTCGCCCTATCTTCATTCCCAATCTTTACTACAGATGAAATCCAGATTGTTTGGTGAAAGTTTGGAACCACTAAATGGATCTGTTACTACTGATTATTTTCAATATGTTTTCTTATTAAGAAATTCAAAAGCATTAACTAAGTTGTGAAAAGAAGGTTTACTGTTTGGGATTTCGGTCAATAATATGGTAACAAAGAATATAAAATCAGCCCCGGGGCTGATTTTATATTGGGAAAAGCATCATTTAAAACTATATTTATAAAAAGTGTTGCGATGGCCATTGACAAAGAAACCTTCAATACCTGGAATAGTGTTGGCAAATTGTACGAAGAAAAGTTCATGCACCTGGATATCTACAATCATACCTACGATACATTTCTCCGCCTGTTACCCCCGGATAATGCTTCCGTTTTAGATATCGGCTGTGGGCCCGGTAATATAAGCCGTTACCTGTATAATGCAAAGCCAGGCTTAAAGATAAGCGGTATGGATATGTCGCCGAATATGATAGAACTGGCGAAAAAGAATATTCCTGCGGGCTCGTTTTCGGTATTGGCCATCCAGGAGATCCACACACTGGCAAAAAAATATGATGGCATTGTTGCTGGCTTCTGCATTCCATATTTATCCCTGGAAGAGGTATCATACTTAATTGGAAACATACATAACCTGATCTCTGAAAATGGTATTTTTTACCTGAGTTTCGTGGAGGGAGATTATAACCATTCTGGCTATGCCACTGCCAGTAATGGTATGCGTACCTATTTTCATTATTACAAACCAGATACGATGGCCGCTCTTTTAGCCAAGCATCAATTCAAAACTCTGAACATTGAAACAGTTGCCTATGGCCACTCACCCGGAGAGAAGCATATTGTAATTATCAGTAAAAAACTATAGAAAAAGGTATAATTGATGGATTTTTACTAAAAGTTTAAAACTGATTTAAACTTCTCATCTTTGTATTTGTCTTATCACAAATATTCCAAAATGAAACTGCGCAGATTAATTGCTCCCCTGTTACTGTTTATTATATCCGGCTGTAGCAAAAGCAAAGACAGCACGCCAACATCCAATGATTCTATCTACTTTCCACCTGTTACCGGCAATTCATGGGAAACAATATTACCGGAAAGCCTCAAATGGAAAACGGAAAATATACAGGCATTATACAATTACCTGGAAAGTAAGCACACCAAAAGCTTTATTGTTCTGTACAATGGTAAAATGGTAATAGAAAAATATTTTGGCACTCATACGGCCACAACTCCCTGGTATTGGGCAAGCGCCGGCAAAACTTTAACCTCTGCCATGGTGGGTATTGCCCAGGAAGAAAAACTCTTGAATATTAATAATAAAGTATCAGATTATATAGGCAGCGGTTGGACAAGTGCACCACTGGCCAAAGAAAACCTGATTACCTGTAAACATTTATTAAGCATGACATCGGGGTTAGATGATGCATATAACGATAATTCAAATGAAGCGCTTCATGATTGCGTGTCACCGGATTGCCTCGTGTATAAGGCTGATGCGGGCACGAGGTGGGCTTATGATAATGTCTATGTAAAATTGCAGGATGTAGTAGCTAAAGCAAGTGGTAAAACATGGAATAATTATTTTAATGAAAAACTGCGCGACAAAACAGGCATGACAGGTGCCTGGATACAAACCGGAAATATGAGTGTTTACTGGAGCCATGCCCGTAGCATGGCCAGGTTCGGGCTTTTAGCATTTGCGAATGGTAAATGGAACGGTACGCAGATAATCCCTGCCGGTTATTTCAAAGAAGCCATCAACACTTCTCAAAACATCAACCTGAGCTATGGCTATTTGTGGTGGCTCAATGGAAAAAACAGTTACCATCTACCACAAAGCCAGCTAGAAATTAACCGAAACCTTGTACCCAATGCGCCTGCAGATATGTATTGTGCGCTGGGTAAAAACGACCAGAAAATATACGTGGTGCCTTCCAAAAAAATAGTAGTTATCAGGATGGGCGATGCCGCCGATGAACTGAACTGGGCTTTATCACAATTCGATAATGAACTATGGGCTAAAATAAATACAGTGATTCCTTAATTATAAATTTAATGCTTTATAAAAGTCTGAATCAAGTATCTCTTGCTTAAATGATTCTTTAGAAATAAATATCTGAAAATACCGGACCGGAATACTCCTGAAAACTAAATGGTGAAATCCGTCTTTATTGAGTGTAAAGTTTGTAATCGCTTTATCAATATCAGATTTCAGGGTTTGCTTATTCACTGTTTCATCCAGCAATTCCATAAGTCTTTTATCAGCAGCATTCTCGTTATGCTCAGAAGCCAATAGTGGTATTAAATAGGCGATTGCTTCATTTTGCCTGCCCCAGCTTTTATATATCATTCCCAGATCATATAATATCCGGTGCGCATCTTTTTCAAAGGTCGTACCACTCACTGTTACCAGGGGTAATTCGTACAGTGATTTTTTAAAATACAGTTCGGCGCTGTCATATTGCTTTTTACCAAGATAAATATCGGCCAGTGCATGTACTGACAAATGGTTAATATTGGCCATTTCTTCATATAAAGGCTGCTTTAATGAATCAGGAATATTTAACACCGCAAAGTACTTTAATTCATTTTCAAAAGCTCTGATTGTTTCCCTGTCCAGTTTGGTATTTATTTTTCTGTATGCTGCCCTTAAAACTTCATCCTTCCTAAAAGGTTCATAATACATCAACTCCCTGACACCACTCCTTAATTCATCAATTCTATAATCATGAAACAGGGGGTAAGACGCTCTTGCTACCTGCGTTTTTGCATTATTACGTAACCTGTTTTTCTCCATGGCAATCATCTGGTAATCTTCCCCTGTAATGCTTTTTTTATTAAACTGGTAAAGGAGTACATCACCGCTATTCACATCATTTTTATTAAGACTGATTACGAAAATTTCATCACCTATTTTCCTGAAAAAACTGATCCTGCGGGCATCGGTCATTTTCAGGTCCGCCTCTACAAACTCCGGTTTACCATCATCTGTTGAAATATGATATTTCAGGGAACTATAATATTTATTCTTGTGTATGTATAAAGGATTCCTGATAAATAATTCGTTATACACTTTTGCATCTAAAGATGCCGAGTCTTTCTCTATTGCAGCTAAACTCATTTTTCCGCTGGCATCATCAAATGAATACTTGGCAGGCAATAATTGCGTGGTATTGGCTTTTGTATTCAACTTCATACATACGCCCACCAGGTCGGCATTAATGTCATCATAATAAGCTATCTGCGCTTTCTTATAATGATTGATGAAGCCTTTTATAAACTCTTTGTCATTTTTATCTGCATTAATTTTTAAGATTGATTGTATCATCGTTTCAGAAACAGCAGAAACCTGGCCCTGACTCCCAATTGTTACCAGTAAAAAAGCAAAGATTATCGCAATGTATTTCATACGCATTAATTATAAATATAAGAACGGGGTTAAGCTATAAAGGTTGTATGAATATAAAAAATGCTCTGATTTACTACATTCTTTGCAGCAAACCTTTAATCAATCGACTTAGTTATCCCTTTGACTAAAATAACTAAAAAAGCCTGCAAAATTTTGCAGGCTTATAAAAATAAAACACAAATAATATTATTTAGAAGCTTTTAAGTCTAATTTAATATTTACAGATTTGCTAATCACCCAATCCTGAGGATTATCTGGTCCTTTGTAGTTTAAACCCCACTCAGAACGGTCAATATCAAAATCAGCTTTTGCTTCTACAGAAGTTTCAGTTGCTACAACAGCTGCAGGGAAAGAAATATTTTTAGTAACGCCTTTTAAAGTAAGATTACCACTGATAACAGCGTTAGCATTTGCTACTTTGCTGGCAACAGAAGAATCAGCTACAGTTACACCGGTAATTTCGAAAGAAGCAGTAGGGAATTTTTCCACTTCAAAGAAATCTGCACTGGCTAAGTGACCTTCAAGCTTAGATTTACCATTAGCTTCATCAATGTCAGTTACATTGTTGCTGGCTACACTAATCACAAATTTACCTGCACTTAATTTACCGTCAGTTACAGTTAATGAACCTTCAGTTAATTTGAAATCACCTGCGTGAGATCCACCAATTTTGGTACCTACCCAGCTAACTTTGCTACCAACTGTATCAACAGTAAAAGTTACACCAGTTGATTCAGCTACTTTCTGTTGTTCTGTTGCTTCAGTTTTGTCACCGGCTTCACTTCCGCAGGAAGTAAGAATTAAAGTACCTGCAACTGCAGATAATAAAAAGATTTTTTTCATTGTAATGCTTCTGATTTTAATTTTAGAAATCAAAGATAATACAAAAAAATATTCAATGTTTAAACATTGAATATTTTTACATTTTCTTGACAATTATTTTTCCATAAACTGTTTTTGAGTTACCCGGAAAACATTATTTCGTTGATAATCATTAAAGTCTTTAAATGAAGTTGCATTACTACTCGTCCATGCCTGGTAAGCCGCCAGATTTTCCACACTCCCGAACAACCATTGATTGTATGCTTCAAACAATCCTTTTTGTAGCAAGGATTTGTGTAAATTAAAAATTTCACAATTATATTTAGATTCCGAAGAGGATTCCCAATCTAAAATAAACCTGGCCCTTAAAGCCGTTAAACTTTCTGCCGAAACCCCTAAACCTGTCACATTCTTCTGGCGCTTTAAGTTTTTAAGTACAGAATTTTCAAAATCGGATTTACCGTTTTTTTCTACCAGTTCTAAAACAAACATTTTTTTGTACCCATCCAGAAGCAGGTGTTTGATCTCTGTAGTCCTTGCTGTAAAACTTTCCAGGTTCACAAACGTTTCACCATATAATATGGCCCATAAATAATTTCCCGTATTCGAATGATATTTCGCCAGCTTAAAATAGTTGCCCGGGTAAAGAGGATCCAGTTCTACACCGCTTTCCCAAAGCTTAACGCCTTTTCCGGTACCAGGTTCTTTGGCATCCAGTAAATTACCATATTCATAATTCAACATCCCATTGTTCGGAAACTTTTTTAATGCCAGTTTATAAATCCGGTCCGCTTCCTTATCATTACCCTGGGCGATATTTACCATTGCCGATAATTGAAAAACCTGCTCATCTGCATCCGCTTTATTAATTAATGGCTTTAAAATATCGTTCGCTTTATTGTATTGCTGTGCCGCTATTAAGGTTAAAGCCAGGTCTTTCGATAAATCAACATTGGCCGGTTCCATAGATATCGCCTTATTTAATATTAAAATCGCGTTATCAACATCTCCCTGGCGCTGAAAACTTCTGGCAGTTTCTCTTAATTCATCTACAGTCTGGGCATTTGATTGAAGTGTAGATGTTAGTAACAATGTAGCTAATACAAACTTATACATAGATACAAAAATATGAGATTTGAAAAAAAATCCGGATTTTATATCATAAAATAGGATTTACTTAACCATTTTAAACCTGCAAAAAGCAAAAAATATAATTTACCAGTCAATTAATGATTAAACGATTATTTCAAATGAGTGGATTTACAAAAACGCATAAAAGTCAGTATCAACATATAATATTAACGCCGATTTGAAAAAAATATGAAGCATAAACCTGCTAAATGTTAGAATTGTAAATTCCAATATCTTAACTATATATTTGCAAAAAACAAAAACTAATTATATGCAACAAGATCAGCAAGTTTTTGACCTGTTAGATAAAGAATTACAAAGACAACGTAAAGGGATTGAACTGATTGCCAGTGAAAACTTCACCAGTTTACAAGTAATGAAAGCAATGGGTAGCGTTGCTACCAATAAATATGCAGAAGGCTATCCTGGCAAAAGATATTATGGCGGTTGTGAAGTAGTGGATGAAATTGAAAATTTAGCGATTGACCGTTTAAAACAAATATTTAATGCTTCGTGGGCCAATGTACAACCACACAGTGGGGCACAAGCCAATGCAGCCGTATTATTAGCATGTTTAAAACCAGGCGATAAAATCTTAGGGCTCGACCTTAGTATGGGAGGACACCTGACACATGGCAGCCTTGCCAATTTCAGCGGTAAATTATATCAACCATTCTTCTATGGCGTTGACAGGGAAACCGGTCTTGTTGATTATGAGCAATTAGAACAAACCGCATTAAAAGAAAGACCTAAATTAATTATAGTGGGTGCATCCGCTTACAGCCGTGACTGGGATTATGCCCGTGTAAGAAAAGTAGCAGATGAAATAGGCGCCATCCTCATGGCTGATATAGCCCATCCGGCAGGTTTAATAGCCAAAGGCTTACTGAACGATCCTTTTGATCATTGCCATATTGTAACATCCACCACTCATAAAACATTAAGAGGTCCGAGAGGGGGTATTATAATGATGAGGAATGATTTTGATAACCCAATGGGTATAAAAGATCCAAAGGGCAATATCAGAAGCATGAGCGCATTGTTGGACTTAGCAGTATTCCCTGGTACCCAGGGCGGCCCATTAGAACATGTGATTGCAGGTAAAGCAGTCGCTTTCGGAGAGATCCTGACAGACGATTTCTTACAATATCAAAAACAGGTACAAATAAATGCACAGGCTACAGCCAAAGCATTTGTTGATCTCGGCTATAATATTATCAGTGGCGGTACAGACAACCACTTAATGTTAATTGATTTAAGAAATAAAAACATTACCGGTAAAAAAGCTCAGGAAACTTTAGACAAAGCAGACATCACCTTAAACAAAAATGCTGTGCCATTCGACGATAAAAGCCCGTTCGTAACAAGTGGGATCCGCGTAGGTGTACCCGCTATTACCACCAGGGGCTTTAAAGAGGAAAATATGAAATTTGTAGTAGATGCTATTGATAAAGTGCTGACAAATGCGGATAATGAACAAGTATTAAATGAAGTGAAAAAATCTATTAACAATTACATGATAGATTTCCCGTTATATTAATAAAAATATCCTTATTTTAGCGCAGATTTTCAACTCTAAAGGAATCGGTAAAAATTTATGATCCAGAGAATACAGACATTATGGACAATTATTGGTGCAATATTTCTTTTTTGTACTATATATTTTGATATTTATACGTTTACCAACAAAGCTGATAACAATACACAATCGGCTCAATTGTTGGAATCAATGGTTAACACCATTTTGTTTGTTTTATCCTTAGGACTGAGTTTAGTCAGTATTTTCTTTTTCAAGAAAAGGGCTAAACAAAAAAGGATTGTTCTGATATCATTATTGATTACTGTATTTTTATTGGTGAATATTTTCTTTTCTACTTTCGGAGACGTCAATAATACCAATATCAAAATCAGTTTTGGCCTTGGAATTATTTTCCCTGTACTATTTATCATATTTATGGCCCTCGCCTATTTTGGCATTGCAAAAGATGAAAAAATACTCAAAAAGTCGAAGAGATTAAGATAAAACAAAAGGCTGTCATTAAATGACAGCCTTTTTTATGTTGAAGCATCACTATCAGTTTAAATAAACGCAAGTATAGATTATCAGTAACCTCTTCCATTTATCTAGTTGACATATATGCTGTATGTAGTATAATAGCACATAATAGCAATCAATACAACGAATACACCTTCAATCAGGTTACCAAACCCCAACCTCCACCTCCCCTCCTATCGGTTTAGTAAAAGCACGTTTCGTTGTACATCATTCATTTCATTTTATAGATCCAGCTTCAGTTTTGGATAGGATTATTTGTTTATTCGTAAGTCTTTCGGTGTACATAGCATCGAACCATAACGCTCAATATATAGATTGAATATCTTCTGCTGATTTCTGCGAATACAACTACAGTTATTTGTGCATTCAATCACCGGCACTTAAGTATTTTACTAAATATGCTCCGTTTCATAAAACCCTTTAAGAGCCTTACCCTGTGTAAAATTTTGGCAACTCAGGAATGATGACACATCCGGACACACATCACCAAAATAAAAAATGCGTTAGAATTGATTGAAATCCTAACGCATCATCTATTAAACTGCCCAAATAAATTTATCTATTTAGCATCATCAAAATCGAATGTTAAACTAAAACGCAATGTATTACTCAGCGGATTACGGTTAACACCATTACCTGAAGGTACCAGGTAACTCATATTAATGCCGAATACATTGAATTTTAAACCAAGACCCGCAGTAAAGTACTTACGGTTACCCTTAGTTTTATCTTCATAGAAATAACCCGCTCTTACAAAAAACTGGTCTGCATAGTTATATTCACCACCTACACTTACCTGCACTTCCTTTAATTCGTTATTAGAATCACCAAATGAAGAGAACCATGAATTGACAATACTCTTATTATAGTATTTAGCTAAATTCTCAGCATTGATCCTGTCATCTTCATCCGGGTCACCAGTACTGGAAGCCATTGGAGGAGTTGGTACCAATAATTTGTTCAGGTCCAAACCAAACATGATCTTGTTATTCTCATCAAACACTTTCGTATAAGAAAAACCGATGCCCATATTAGCCGGTATATAATCTCTTTCCAAAGCATTGTCGGTATATGAAACCCGGCCGCCAAGATTCGATAAAGATAAACCTGCACGGAAACCCTGGCCAATATCATTCACATTATTGTAAAACAAGCCAAGGTCTGCAGCAATAGTAGAAGCCGCTTTATAAGTTTGGCCACTCGTACCGGAATAACCACGGGCCAAATTAGAATTGATATAACGCAATGAAGCACCAATACCAAATTTATCTGATAATTTACGGCTATAGCCAACATCAATACCCACTTCAGTAGGCTTACCCGTACTTAAAGTATTACCGCTAAAATCTGTAAATTCAATATTACCCAGGTTAAAATAACGCAGACTGGCAGTAACCGCAGATTCCTCATCCAATTTATAGTAACCGTTTAAAGCAGCTAAATAAACATCGGACACACCGATATCTTTTAACCAGGGAGTATACGTTAAGGATATTCCGCCTTTCTTCTCATTAAATGGCGTCTTTGCAACATTCCAAAACTGAGAATTAGCATCAGGAGAAGTGGCAATTCCAATATCTCCCATCGCACCAGAGCGAGCATCGGGACTGATTCGTAAAAACGGAACAGCACTGGTAACGACATTAATAGGCTGAGCTTGTGCAACCAATTCACTAAATGGCAAGAAAGGGAGTAATAAAAACGCCGCCTTTAATTTTAAATTCATGAAAAACTATTTTATTTCCTAACTAATCCCAATTCGATATAAATATCGGCTGAGTTTTATTATAATTAATTAAAAGTAAATTTCTTACAATAGGCAGAAGTTTATATTGATTTGCGGGCAAAATTATATAAAAACGTATTTAGATAAAATTTATTTTACAGATTTTAAATAAATCCTTCACAATTCTCCCAAAATCGAAACCCTACAAAGGATTTCGTCAAACTTTAAAGAAATTCAAATTAAATACAATTATAGTTTAGCTTTGCTGTTTATGACAAAATTATCTGTAAATATAAATAAAATTGCCACATTAAGAAATAGCAGGGGTGGTAATAATCCAAATGTTTTACAAACCGCCATAGATGTACAAGCTTTTGGAGCTGATGGAGTTACTGTACACCCACGCCCGGATGAACGCCATATCCGGTACCAGGATGTTCTGGATATCAAACCTGTCATTAAAACAGAATTCAATATTGAAGGCAACAGTCGCGAACAAAGCTTTATAGACCTCGTACTAAATGCGAAACCTCACCAGGTAACGCTCGTTCCCGATGTATTGGGCCAGTTAACCAGCGACCATGGGTGGGACACCATCACTTACAAGGATTATCTTAAAGCAACCATCAGCATTTTTAAATCTGCCGGTATCCGCGTATCCATATTTGTAGATCCTGTACAAAAAATGGTAGAAGCGGCCAAAGCAACCGGCACTGACAGGATTGAACTTTACACAGAAGGCTATGCAAGTGCCTTTGCAGCAGCAAAAACAGAAGAAGAGAAGTTCGCAGCAGTAAAGCCATACAAAGAAGCCGCCATCCTTGCCCATCAGCTTGGATTAGGTATAAATGCAGGTCACGATCTCGACAGTAAAAATCTGAAGTATTTTGCCGATAATGTACCACACCTTGCAGAAGTGTCTATCGGTCATGCCCTCATTTGCGATGCCCTCTACTGGGGTTTAGAAAACACGATACAAATATATAAAAGACAGTTAAACGGCATATAACTCACGTCATGGTACCATAAAATTAAAAACATCACAGGTTAAGATGTTGCCTTTAGTTTTATTATTTATCCGGGGCTCTCAACATTACTCATTAATTAAGCATCGGTTCAGGCTGCTGCGGGGTGCCGTACAAGCAAAAAGCTACGAGTTTTTTAAAAAAACTCGTAGCTTTTTGCTTGTACCAGGCGCTTAGGCGCCTGCCCGCTGCATCCTGCAGCCTTTCTGCACCAGTATTTCTATTGTACCGACGCAGCCCATTTGTCCAGCTTCGTTTCCAAAACAGACAGCGGTAATGAACCATCTTTCAACAGCTGGGTATGAAAAGCAGCAAGGCTAAATTTAGAACCTAATGTCTGTTCGTATTTAGTACGCAGTTCCCTTATTTTCAGTGCACCAATTTTATAGCCTAAGGCCTGGCTTGGAATAACCATGTAACGCTCAATTTCAGATTCCGCATATTCCGGCGTGGTTGGAATATTTTCTAAAAAATAAGCCATGGCTTCATCACGCGTCATGCCTTTGTAATGAATCGCTACATCTACCACCAGTCGCACTGCACGCAACATTTCATCACCCAAAGCCCCCATATACTGGTAAGGATTCCTATACAAACCAAGTTCCTTACCCAAACTTTCACAATACAAAGCCCAGCCCTCCACATATGCATTATTACCACCAAACTGGCGGAATTTAGGCAGGTCCTTATTTTCCTGCTGCAAACTGATCTGATAATGGTGTCCCGGTATCGCCTCATGTAAAAACAAACTTTCCATACCGCTGGTCATATTAAACTTCCTCGCATTTATAATAGGTACATAAAACACACCCGGGCGGCTACCATCCGGCAAGCCGGGATTATATTCTGCACTGGCACTGGCTGCTCTGAAAGCCTCCGTCTGTTTAATTTCAAAAGGTGTTTTAGGCTCCGTTTCAAAAATGTTCTTCACATAAGGTTTAATCGTATCATATATTACATAAAATGCCTTCAACACTTCTTCCGGGGTTTTATATGGAAAAAACTGAGGGTCGTTTTTCATGTATTCAAAAAATTCAGGCAAAGTCCCCTTATAACCGGTACTTTCCATTGTCTTTATCATTTCAGCTTTAATTCTGGCTACTTCTTTTAAACCAATATTGTAAATCTCATCCGGTGTCTTATCAGTAGTTGTACTTACGCGCACCAACAATTCATAAAAAGACTTACCATCCGGCAATCCGCTCAACCCATCCGTCGTTCTTGCTTTAGGCAGATAAGTATTACGCAGGTAAGCAGACAGCTTTTCATGTGCAGGGTTCAATTTGTTTACAATTAAATCTTTATACTTCGCTTTTACGGAATTCGCTTCAGATACATTCATCATACTATCCGTAATTGTCAAAACAGGCGCATAAAACAAACTCTTTTCGTAGTCCTTCACCACTAAGTCATTTATCTGGTTGATAACTTTTGGTACAACTGCTTTCGGAATTGAGTAACCATTCTTCAATCCCTCGTCCATATTAACAATAGCCGTATCAATCCACACAATATACTTTTCAAGACGTTTTTCCCAGTTAATAAAATCCTGGTAATTTTTAAATGGCTGAACACTCTGGCCGCTTGCAAACTGCCCGATTGTCAAAGGCAGGCTATAAAATTGGTTGATCGGAAAATATTGCATAGGAATTTTCTCGAACTCAAGGGTCTGGTCAACGTCCTGTTTAATAATATCAAAGCTAAGCTGGTCATTTTCACTCAGTTTAGCATAATCGTAATGCATCAAACTATCTTTAATAGCCCTGTAAAAAGCATACTTCTCTTTAAAAAAACTAACAGACGGATCTAATGCCAGCTGGTCGTTAAAACGGTTATCTCCATTGTACGTACCCGTTAGCGGGTCCAAACGCATCAGGCCATCATAATAATTTTCTACAAACTGATTAAAATCTCCCATTTCTGCCGGTTGTGTTTTATTCTTACAACTGAACATACCAGTTGTCAATGCCATAGCAAGTATTAGTTTCCTCATATTATATAAATTGATTAAAACTATCGTTAAAGGTACACTTTGTATGGAATTTATAAAATAAATTGATACCAATGTTGTCAGTAACCACTTGCCGGCTAATGCTTTTATAGAAAACCCACAATAAAAAAGGCTGTAAAAGATAACATCTGCCACTTTCACAACCCGGAACGGTGTAATAAACCCTTCAAATACTAATCGAACACCACGGTTTTATTATTATAGACAAATACCCTGTCCTCAAATACCAGTTGTAAAGCAGTTGCCAAAACAGATTTCTCCACTTCCCTGCCGGCTTTAATCATATCACTGACAGTAAAATTATGGTTAACCGGCGTTATCTGCTGAGATATGATCGGCCCCTCATCCAGGTCATTCGTTACATAGTGAGCAGTTGCCCCGATAATCTTCACGCCCCTTTCATAAGCCTGCTTATATGGAGATGCCCCAATAAAAGCAGGTAAAAACGAATGATGAATATTGATGATCTTAAGAGGATATTTCTCCACAAAATCAGCCGATAAAATACGCATAAATTTAGCTAGTACAATATAATCAAACCGGTAAGCATCTATTTGACGACATAACTCATTCTCAAATACCGCTTTGGTTTTCCCTTCTGTAGCAATATAATGAAACGGGACGTCAAACTTTTCAGAAACCTCCCTCAACACTTCATGATTACCAATGACTGCCTGCACTTCTGCTTTCATCGATTTAAAATGATGCCTGATCAACAAATCACTCAGGCAATGATGCTCTTTAGTAACCAATAACACCACTTTTTTTACAGGCGCATTACTAACAGTTATTACAGCTCTTTCCGGAAGCACATCTTCCAGCTGCTGTTTCAGATTTTCAATACTGGACTCAGTTTGAATATGCAGTCGCGCAAAAAACAACTGCTCTTCAATATCAACATACTCACGCATTGTAATAATATTTGCCCTTTCCCTGGCCATAACACCGGAAATTGCAGATACCAAACCTATACTATCGGGACTTTTAATAAGGATGACCATTCTTAGATTTTATCAACTAAACACAAATATAACACAATCATTTTCTAACAAAACAAAGAAATATCAAAACAATATTCAAACATTAAGCAACAAACATTAAATTCATACAACATAGTGATAGTTTATAGAAGAGTAAGACACTTAAGGTTTATATTTTTATTCTATCCTCACCGGATTTTCAACGTACAGGAATACACAAAATAGAAAATCAGATAAAAAATCTAATCAGTAATTTAGCAGCATTATAAAAAATACAGCATGAAAAGATTGGGAATATTTTGCTTAGGCCTTTTAGTAATGAGCTGCAATGGTGGTTATACAAAACCCGAGAACGCCATAGATGGTGCCCGTATTTTTATAGATGCCACTTATAAAGGAGATTTTAAAAAGGCAAAGTTCTTTATGATAGATAACGAAGCAAACAAAACCATATTAGATAAAGAGTATGCAGAAATATTCAGGGCAAAAAACGCCTTTGAGAAAGATGATCTGAGAAAAGACAATATAGAAATAGTTCAGATACTGACACCTAACGCAGAAGAAGTAAAAGTAATTTACAATAACAAATACCATAAACAGGTAGATACGCTCACAATGGTAAAAGACCAGGATTTCTGGAAAGCCGATCTTACCAAATAACAAAAAGCTCAATCTTGCAAGATTGAGCTTTTTGTTATTTTAAACTGCCACCGGTGCTTTTATACCCGGATGAGATTGATAGTTGACCAATTTAAAATCTTCAAATTTAAAATCAAATATGTTTTTCACATCTTTATTTAATATCATTTCAGGTAATGGCATAGGCTCTCTGGATAATTGCAGATGCGCCTGGTCAAAATGATTACTGTACAAATGCAGATCACCAAACGTATGTACAAAATCACCATAATCCATATCGCATACCTGTGCAATCATCATCGTTAATAAAGCATAAGAAGCAATATTAAATGGTACGCCCAAAAAAGAATCTGCAGAACGCTGGTATAACTGGCAGCTCAATTTTCTACGGCCGTTTTCACCTGGCGCAGAACAATAAAACTGGAACATATTATGACATGGCAGCAATGCCATATCCGGTAGTTCAGCCACATTCCAGGCACTTACCACCAACCTGCGACTATCAGGGTTCTTTTTAATCTGCTCTATCACCTGCGATATCTGGTCCACCACTACCCCGTTCGCACCTTCCCAGCTTCTCCACTGTTTTCCGTAAACTGGTCCAAGGTCACCGTTTTCATTCGCCCACTCATCCCATATACTCACGCCATTTTCTTTAAGATATTGTATGTTCGTTTCCCCTTTCAAAAACCACAGCAATTCATAAATAATGGATTTTAAATGCACTTTTTTAGTGGTAACTAACGGAAACCCATTGGATAAATCAAAACGCATCTGGTAACCAAAAACCGATCGGGTACCAGTACCCGTCCTATCTGATTTATCGGTGCCGTTTTCAATGATATGATTAAGTAAATCTAAATATTGTTTCATAATGAATTTATAAAGATAGGTCAAAGTTAAACTTTGGCATGATTATTTGATAAAAGGTTTTATATTTACTCATTGATTTTTTTAACACTTAAACAAGTTAACAATTATGAAACTAACAAAAATTTTATTAATGTCAGCCTTGACATTAGGTATTTCATCTGCTGCAAACTCCCAGGCCCAGATCAATTTAGGCGGTTCTTATTTAAAAGGAACCGGTGATAATGATGCATCACTTTGGGGTGGTGGCGTTGGATTAAAATTTTTCCTTGGTGATAAGTTTGCAGTTGGTGGTAACGTTGGCTTTTATCCTAAAAAAACCGGGGAAGTAACCGGTTCCGGATACGACATTACATATTCTAATAATTTAACCACGATTGCTGGTAGCTTAGAATATTTATTTACTGACAAAAAGTCTGTAATTCAGCCATATTTGGGCGCAGATGCAGGGGTTAGTTTAAGTACAATTAATTATACCTATAATGACGGCGTAAACTCTGAAATCAGGAATAAGAACAACGGTCAGTATTTCCTTGTTGGACCAAAACTAGGTGTAAACATTGGCCTGGGTCAGGCTTTCGGTATTTTCGGCCAGGCAAAGTATAATCTTACTTTTGGCAGTGGCGATAATAACTCTATTAACTGGGGCGGTGTTGGCCCGGCTATCAGCGAAAAACCAGTTGATAAATTCTTTACATTCGATGCCGGTATTTACATCAGACTTGCAGGTGCCAGGTAATGACATATTTAAATAAATGAAAAAAGGCTGTTGTAGAAACAGCCTTTTTTCATTTATTTAATCTTCAACAATTCCATAACAGCCGTCACCCCTATTTCAGTACCCAAAGGAATGGCAGATAAATCCACTTCAAAATTACCGTTATGATTGAAAAACGGGAATTCTTTACCGGAAGCATTGGCCTTTTTCACCGCATCCTTGTTGGCAATGCCAACAAAAGTATAATTATACACAGTTTTAGATCCCGCCATAGCAAAATACTGGAAATCCTCCGAAGGCATAAAAGCAGGTCTGTTAGTTAACACATTCTCCTTACCCAATACTTTTTCAAAAGCCGTATTAAGACGTGTCGTAAGTACTTCATGATTATTTAAAGGAATAGCCGTGGCAGCAATATCAAAATCAGGGTACAATTCCTCAGGCAGGTTATTGGCTACAGCGATGCCTTTATTTATCTGCTTGATACCGTTGATCAACGTATTCCGGGTAGCCTCGTTAAACCATCGTAAATTCAGTTTTAGCAATGCCGATGCCGGTATCACGTTATTTGAATTACCCGCCTGGAAAGCACCAACTGTAAGTACTCCCACATCCTGCGCACCAATATTCCGGCTTATGATCGTTTGATATTGCATCACAGCATTACTGCCCATCACAACCGGGTCTTTAGTAAATTCCGGAGAAGCGCCATGGCCGCCAACACCTTTAAAAGTAACATTTATCTGGTCTGTACCCGCCATACGCACTCCAACCGCATTATCTATTTTCCCCACTGCCAGCGGTATCGTATGCATGCCAAATAAGTAATCCGGTACAGGAATACCTTTGTCATAAAACCCATCCTTAATCATAGCCTTTGCCCCTGAGCCTGTTTCTTCTGCAGGTTGTGCCACAAATATCAAAGTCCCTTTCCAGTGGTTTTTCATTTCAGCCATTATTTTAGCCACCCCCAGCATCCAGGTGATATGCGCGTCATGCCCGCAGGCATGCATCACAGGAACTTCCACACCTGCCGCATTCTTCATCCGCTTTTTGCTGGCGTACTCAAGAGGCGTCACCTCTTCCACGGCATTACAATCCATGTCCGCACGATACAACACAACAGGACCCGCACCGTTTTTCAGGACAGCTACAACACCAGTTTTAGCAATGCCACTTTGCGTTTCATAGCCCAAAGCCTTTAATTCTTTCTGCACAATGTCCGCAGTCCTCGTTTCCATAAAAGCCAGTTCGGGATTCGCATGCAGATCTTTAAAAATAGTGACCAAACGTGCAGAATCATTATACGCCAGTTGCTTCACTAGCTTTTGCAATTGAGCCTTCCCGGAAATAACTATTAAAAAAGATAACGCTGTATAAAAAAGTTTATGTCTCATTCAAATATATTAATTCATTAAAATTAATCATTCTATATCGTTCAATCAAGTATCAATACAGATCCATTGCAATTAACTGTCAATATTATTCCTTTTTGGGGCTATTAAACAATAGTACTCCTATTAAACATCAGTCCGGGCTACTTTGGGCTCGCTCACGCTCGGTACTCCTGCGTCGTACCAGGCCCGCCGTATCCCGCAGCCTTTGGACTTAAATACAGCTATTAATCAATCACTAATTTTGCTTATCTACTTAGAGATTATTCCTTATAAAACTAAGGGCCAGGTTATTTTTATAACCTGGCCCTTCAATCTAAACAATTATCATATTACAGTTTTACAAAACGTTTCGTTTGCCTGTTAGCACCATCAATAATTGAAATGGTGTAGGTACCGGCGGACAAAACGCTCGCATCAATAGTTGCCTGAACACTATTAACCGCTAACACGACCTGTTTGACTACTTGTCCGTTATTAGAAGTAATTATCAATTTAGAATTTGATTTCAACCTGTCAAAAGTGACAAATAAATTATTCCTGACCGGATTTGGTGTAATTGCCAGGTCTTTAATATCTGCACCATTCAACATAATTACTTTTGAATAGGTGAAGCTGCCATCATTATTTATAATTTTCAAACGGTAATAAGCCAGGGTATTAATACCAGCGTCCTCAAAACTATATTTACCCGATTTGGAAGCATTATAGTTCAATGTGCCCGCTGTTACATATTCTATACCGTTTAAACTACGCTCTATCACATACCTGTTCACATTCACTTCCGTGGTCAGTTCCCAGTTCAATACATTATTTTGAGAAATTTTATTACCATTAAATGCCTTTATCACTACCGGTAACGGCGTTCCATTATCAAAAGCACCTGCCAGACCTGAACCAAACGGGGAGAAAGCATTGATACCACTTACCGTTGCCACTTCGTAATTTCCTTCTTTGGTAATGGTAGCATAAAAAGATTCCCAGGTTTGATTATCCACATCAAAATGCGCAATAACGTGTACCCCACCTGAAATAAAGTTTTCACCCTCATTTTCTTCTGTGTTGGTATATTTAAATTTTACTGTAACGTTACTGCCACCTTCAACCGCTTCACTGATATGCCATATTGCTTTAACCGCTTTCGTCGGGTCTGCTAAAACATAACCTGTAAAATCAGGTTGTACCCGAACTGAAAAATTATCTGCCACGCCTGCATTTGTAATCGTTGCCGGCAAGTACCGAGTACTGCTTGGCCCTACCGGGAATAATACTTCTGCATTTCCAATATTATTAATGGTAAGCGCCCCTGCACCGTTGGTTACAATATATTTGGTTTCAGTGGTGCCAGCCAGGGAGTTAACTACTAAATTATAGTTCCCTAATTCTATTTGTCCGTTTGTAAGCGTTACCACAGGAATATCCGTATTACCCGATAACTGCACCAATGAAGCCGATTTATTAACCACAAAAGCAGTACTGTTGGTTGTAAAATATGCTCCCGGCGCAAGAGACAAATTTTGGTTGGTTGTACCGGTTAAATTGATGGTTGAAGAACCCACATTGGTATTTCTACCGATGGTTGCTAATGCCGACACCACAAAATGACCTTTCACATCTAATACACCGCTGCTATTGGTACCTACCGTCTTAATCCAGAAATTACCATCATTCAAAGTAAAGTTTCCATTTACCGTTAATGTGCGGGTACTACCCGAATTCCTGTTTACGTAAATATTACCATTATTCAAGGTAAAGTTCCCCTGTACGATTCTATTGCCACTGTTATTAGCGGCAGATGTTAATAACGCACCATTGCCGGTATTATCCACCACCAGGTTGCCTGCAATAACAACGGCCTGGTCACCGATACTTAAATAACCGGTTGCATCGGTAACATTGACATCAAAAATTAAGGTTTGATAATTACCGGCTTTAATTTGAATACCAGTATTGGCTCCGGGACTATAGCTACCTGTTATTTTCAAAGCAGCACCTGCGTTATAAGTAACAACCTCATAAGGATAGGTCAGATTATTAATTGTCAGCGTATGATTCTCCTGTACGACAATTGCCGCGGCAGTTGCAGTAGGTACTAAAGTAGCAGCATTCCAGCTGGCCCCCGCATCTGCTGATGCTTCCCAGGTACTAACATCACTCCAGTTACCGGAACCGTTTGTTCTGAAACGGTCTGTCGCATTGGACTGCACAATAATCGTATATTGATTGCCTGCTGCAGATGTACCTGAAACTGCGCCGGATGATAAAGTAATATTTGAAGCCGTTAGTCCGCCTATTGTCATTGTATGACCGGAAACAGATCCGGAAGCGACATCAAGAGATACCCAATAATACCTGGTAACACCCGTTGCTATAGATTCGCTTAAAGCATCAAAATGAATGGTACCTGCACCAGGTCCTGCGACGTCTTTTAGCTTGGTGGCACCTCCAAAATTGTTGGTGGCGGAAGCCCATAAGCTGATATTGCTGAAATCTGAGCTAACAAAAGTACCCGATAATTCAACTGTAATATCGCTGATTGCAGCTGTAGCCGTATTTGTTGCTGCTGCTAAAGAAAAGCCATATACAGCCACGCCGTTATTACCTTTTGGCAGGTTATAAGGTGCAGCCGGTAAGTTGCCGGTTAATGTTAAGGCTGGAAGAGCCAATGCATTTCCGGTCAGCGACACATTTACTGATGGCGCACCGCCACCACTAATCACCAAATTTCCTGCATGTGCACCGGCTGTTAGCGGTGAAAAACGAACATAAATTGTTTTACTATAAGTGCCCGGGGCATGAGACAAGTCCAGGCTTGAGCTAAATGCTGAATTATCTTCAGATACCTCAAAACCAGTTGGCGCCGCAATAGCAACATTCGCACTTGTTAAAAACGCACCGCTTATAGCTATGGTTTGCGCTGCGGAATGCTGATTGATGATTGTATTTGTAAAAGATAAAGCGGTTGGATTAGCTGTTGTAGTCGGTGTCTGTGCATTAACCATTACATTTACAGCTGTACTTTGTGCAGATACGCATGAATTTGTTCCGGTATAACTAACAGCAACTGTTTTGGCACCTGCTGTTAACCATTTTATAGAAACAGACGCAGTACCGGCACCGGCAGTAACCTGGTAATCTGTATTTAAAACACCGGAAACTGTCCAGTTGTAGGCACTCATTCCTGATTGAGTGGTATGAGTAGTAACATCATCTACAAATACGGTTGAGGTAGCGGCACTCGTAATGGTAGCTACAGGTGGCGCTTTAACCTCTACAGAAGTGTACGCTGTTTTAATAGCACAGTTTGTAGTACTTGAAACGATGGCATAATAATGTCTTGTTCCTGCTACATCAGTCTGAGGCGTGTAAGTAGCACTTGTTGCGCCTGACACTTCAGTGCTGTCTGTTGCAGCCGGAGTAGATTTATAATACCATTTGTAAGTTGGAGAAGTTGAAGTGGTAACCACCGCTAATTGGGATGCCGGAGCGTCTTTACATACTGAAATTGGGGTAGAAGTGTAGGACGTTAAAGTAGCCGGTGTACACCCTGCATCAATGGTCAACCCTACAGATGCCAATCTTATCGTTTGCCCTAACCCTAATTGAGTTCTGCCTGTACCACTAGATGTGAATACCGTTTTTGTGGTACTATTGTAATAGATCTGGCGATAAATAATAATTGACTTAGTCCCTTCCGGAATTGCACTTCCTGGTATTTCAATCACTCTTTCCACATATGGGCTTGTACCATATGTATTACTGCTATTACCAGCCGGAGGAAAAGCGAGTGTAGTGGTAACTGCTCCCAATACTGCTGTTCCTGAGGAGCCAGGATGAACATAGTCCAGGTCGGCCGAGAATACTACCCCCACTTTTGCATTATTATCTGATGTAGCGCTATTGCTGCTCCCGGTAAGTTTGATAGAAGTTACATCCCCTAAAGCTGAGCCTTCTAATTTCACCTGGACATAATGGGCGTTGCCTCCTAATTCATAATGGGATAATCCGTTTATCCCAAATACATAGGCTGTTTTAACTGACCCACCACTTCCTAAGATGGTTACCTGGGAGGTACCCGCGTTATTAAAAACGTACGGTAAATTATTAAAACCAACCGGTGTTGCTGGTGTATATGTGCTGGTTGTTGCATTATAACCAATAAAATAATTATACTGTGAAAAACCGGCATTGGCACTTAAAAGAATCACAGATAAAAATAAAGAGTGTAAGCAATGCCGCTTACGATAAACATTTTTTTCGTCCAGATCTTGTTGAAACAGCCAAGATTTAATTTGGAGTAATACTTTTTTCATACGCATAGTTTAAAACTCTAACAGAGTAAGGTTAACTGAGATTAGCAATCGTGATTAAAAGTATATATTGAATTTTCAATTTCTTTAACATTCTACGCAAACGAGTTCGGGAACGTTTTAAATGAAGGATTACAGATAAATAAATTAAACAATATATATATAAAACCAAACGGCTATTAATGTAAAAATCCGGCTGGCCGGCTTTGCTGAATAGTATAACAAATGGTTAGTGGCTGCGGCATGCGTTGGTGCCGACGGAGGAGGCAGTGTATTTTTTTGCAGGATGAAATGAGTAACGCTATAGTATGAACAGCTCCTGCAAAAAATACACCGAGCGTAGCGGAGCCATAAGCACGCCGTACTAATGTCCGCTAGAATTACGGCTGCACAGAGCCCCAAATAAAAACCTTTCATTTTTATGGAAAATACCCTGTAAAATCATCTATATTAGTTTTATGAAATTTCTATTGGCAATAGCATTTATATTTTTAGCATGTTCTGATAACCATCTTACTTTTTGGAGAGAAAACAATATAGAGGTTGAGGAAGAAGAGCAGTTAAATGCGGTTAAAAAGGATAAGACGGCTAAATATGATAGCCTGTCAAAAGTGGCGCTGGCATACTGTAAAGCCAATAACCTGCATGCGGAAAAATACTTATTATTTGACCTGGGTACTCACTCGGGGTTGAAGCGATTGTTTATTTATAATCTCAAACAAAATAAAATTGATACGGCATTTTTAGTCAGTCACGGAAGCGGAAAAAATCCCTGGGGCAATGATCTGAGTAAAGAGAATCCGGAAGTGAGCAATGTACCGGACAGCCATTGTTCTTCGGTGGGTAAATACATTATCGGTAACAGGGATGTAAGCCAGTGGGGCATTAAAATTAAGTACTGGCTGCATGGGAAAGAACGGACGAACAATAATGCGGCGAAAAGAGTGGTGGTATTACATAGCTGGGAAGATGTTACGGATGAAGAAGTTTTTCCGCGGGGAACTGTTGAAAGTTGGGGTTGTCCTGCGGTATCTCTTTCTACGATGGCTTACCTGGATGCTTTTTTGAAACCTTACCAGAATAAAATGCTGATGTGGGTGGTTAAATAAAAGCAGTGAATCATTTAATTTCGCGCTATGCAGGAGACGTTTATTTACGGGGGCGAAGTGATTCATTTAGATTTTGACAGCCAGGAGTTATTGATTTATCATCCTTTAAATGTTCAACACAATTACGCAGCCCGGAAGCAAATAAATGCAGAAGAACCGTTTCCATTCTGGGCTAAGATATGGCCCGCATCGAAAGCACTCTGCAAATTCATAGGTGAGCAAAAAGCATTTTTTAACGGTAAAAATATCCTGGAAGTGGCGGCGGGACTGGCTATCCCAGGTTTATTAATCGCTAAGATCGCTCATCCGAAAAAGATGATTGCGACAGATTATTTAGATTGTGTGCTGCCTTACATTAACCGAAGCGCAGCGTTAAATAATGTTGAGATTGAAACCGGTATTTATGATTGGGAAAATCTGCCTGCTTATGAGGATATTGATGTATTGATTTTAAGCGATGTGAATTACAGCCCGGAAGCTTTTCCGCATGTGATGGCATTAATCAAACATTTTATTGCGCAAAAAACAACGGTATTGTTAAGTACGCCGCAGCGCCTTACTGCCGTCAATTTTATTGAACAAATAGCGGCCTACATTCAACTGCATGAAACATACAGCATTGATGGGGTAAACATTAGCGTACTGATGCTCCATGATTAAATGTACAATAACATTACGGAATATAAACAACCGCTTTTATTGTGCGATGCACCAGGGTGTATATCTACTGAAAAATAAAAAATGACCGTTACCGGTCATTTTTCAGTATCAATATTTACTAGTTGCTTTTTTCCAGTTGCTTTAATTTAATGGCATTGATTTTAGCTTTTGCATACTCTGAAACGATCAATTTGCCGCTAATAGCTGCTCTTTCATCCAGTAGCTGGTCCCAGTTATCAGTTCCTTGCCAGAACATTTTTTTCATTTCTGCCATGGCTTTTACATTACTATGCGCCAATGTATGTGCGAGGCGTAAAACGGATTCATTCATGCTTTCTTCGTTTGGATGAAGTTCGGCGTATAATCCTTTTTTCCTTGCCCAATCGCCGTTACGCCACATGGTACTGTCAATAGCGATCTGGCTGAATGCACTCTCTCCTATCTTACGGGCTACAGCCGGGCCTATTACAAAAGGACCAATACCTAAACCGAGTTCACTTAACTTGATATCGGCGCCTTCTAATGCAATGGCATAATCGCAGGCTGCAATTAAGCCGACACCACCACCTACACTTTTTGCATGTACCCGGCCAATGATCAGCTTGGAACATTTGCGCATTTCATTGATCAGGTTCGCAAACCCTTTAAAAAAAGCTTTGCCGCTGGCCTCATTATCCAAGGTAAACAATTCATTTATATAGGCTCCGTTACAAAAGTTGCGTCCCGTCGATTGTAAAACAATAACATTAACATCAATATCTGAAGCAGCTTTATGAATGGTATCTTTTAATTCCTTCAATAAGCCCAGTGGCATAGAGTTACCGTAAATGCTGCTGAATTCTATGGTTGCGATAGCGCCACCTTTATGCATTGTTACATTGTATTCGTTCATATATGGGGCTTTTTAATTGTTTATACAATACTAAAAATTTTCTTTTTGAATTTCAAATAAAACCGGGTAAATATTTAAGTAATTAACAAAGGTTTATTTAATGGTTTTGTTAACATAAGCAGCATTCATCCATATAAATACTATATATTTGAAAGTAACGATTATTCCACCTGCTATGAAGTTTTTATACAACGTTAAGTTTAAACTGAAAGCGGCATCGCTGCTTTTTATCATTATTACATTAGTACTTGCCGCACAATTATGGGAACGCTACCGTTATGATAAACTTCAAAAATCTGTAACGACTATTTATAATGACAGGTTGCTGCCTGCTTCTTATATTTTTGAACTGACCGACCTTTTATATAAGAACCATATTTTTAAACTGAAAGACCAGAAACAAACGGATGCTTACAGGGAAAACAAAAGAGCTATTGACTCTATCATCAACCTGTACGAAAAGACTTATTTAACAAAGGAAGAAGTAGATTTCTGGCAGTCGTTTAAACAGGATTTGAATCATTATACTGCCAATACGGATTCTGCCAGCAGCTATAGTTCATTTGAAATTGTTATTAAAGACCTGCACAACTTAAACGAGATCCAGTTAAAGGAAGGCGGTATTGAACACAAACAATCCAAATCTATTATTGAGGGTTCTTTATTGAGCTCCAACTTTGTATTGGTGTTACTGATCACACTGGGGTTAATTGCTGTTATACTGCTTGGCATCAGCGACAGGGCTATTTACAAAAATGCAATCAAGGGCAGGGAGCAGCTTAATTAAATCTTGCCTGTAATTTTATATGTACCATACCCGACTAATTCTTTCATTAAATACTGCCAGTTCATAAGTACTTCGGGATTGGGTATTAATATATCTTTTAAACTCATTTTAAATTTTACAGCTGTATAATTGCATGGGTACACTGCTGTGTTATACCCTTGTTTGCGAAATACGGCCCGGCTCCTTGGCATATGTATCGCTGATGTAATGATCAGAATTGAGTCGGCTTTATGCCTGCCGATATAGTCGTTTGCCTTAAGGGCGCTTTCATAGGTATTGCGGCTCTGGTTTTCTACTAAAATCCTGGATTGATCTACGCCAAATGTAATGAGCTGGTTTCTCAAAAAATCTGCTTCACGCGGTCTTGACTGGTCTAAGCTACCACTGCCACCGCTTACAAAAACAGTATCTATTACGCCTAGCTTATATAAGCGCACAGTTTGTAAAAACCGGTCGGAAGTAGTGGCAAAATAGCGCACATCATCTTTATCCAAATAAGTCATGCCGCATAATAATACGCCTACCTGGTAGTGTTTATTTTTTATTTCGTCAAATCGTTGTGCCGGTTGCCAGTTTATCATAGCCAAATTGTACAGGAAACCGTTACTGAAAAGGACCGCTATACAAATGAATGCGATCTTTGAAACCCGCTTCCATTTTGGCGCCTTAAAATAAAACCTGTTTAGTAAAAGCAATATCACTAACCAGGTTAATGGCTGTAAGAGAAAGAGCAGTACTTTAGATAGAATAAAAAACATTGGGCAAAATTATCAATTAAAATCATTGTACGTTAAATGGATTTTGTAACATTGCGTTATGAATAAGGCATATTGTGTTTACTACCTCCACAAAACTATCTGGATAGCATCTGATGTAAAACAGGTAACAGATAATTCTATTGTTATAAAGCCAAGTGAGATAGATAAGATAGAAATAAATACTGCCATCGATTTCATTTTTAATTCTGATGCCGGGTGCATCAATATCATTTACCATAATGTAGAAGAATGCTGGAAAGCGTTTTGCGAACAATTCCTGGTAATAGAAGCCGCCGGGGGGCTGGTAAAAAATGAGAAAGCCGAATATTTGTTCATCAATCGCCTGGGTAAATGGGACCTGCCTAAAGGCAAATTAGATGATGGAGAATCTATAGAACAATGTGCTGTTAGAGAAGTGTACGAAGAGACCGGGTTAAAAAACATTCAGCTTAAAGAATATCTTACTACTACATATCATATTTATTTATACGGGGGCACGAGTATCCTGAAAAAATCTGTCTGGTACAAAATGTTTGTCACCGGTCACCAATATTTAATTCCACAAGTAGAAGAAGATATTACCGAAGTAAAATGGTTCAATTCCAACAATTGGCAAACGGTCTTGAAAAACACGTATCCCAATATTGCCGATGTCTTAAAAATTGCTAAACAGTCCCAATAAATGTACTGGTTCAGAATTCTCAATACGGCTTTGTTTACCAAACGTTTTTTTGGTAAGCAAAATGCCTATAACGGTGGCTTTATTGACGAATTTATACAACAGCAAAATACAGATTTCCCGGGCGGGCTAAATGATTCTGTCCTTAAAAAAATAAAACAATATTACTGTTTAGGCGTTCCTATTACCTGCGAAGTTTACAGCCTGATTCACGGCAGAAGCATGACTGTGAAAGAGCGGGGCCTGGCCACGCAAATGGGCATTATCACACCTGTTATTGATGATTTTACGGACGATAAAACCCTGTCTGAAACAGCGCTCGATCAATTAACCCAATTTCCTGAAGCCTACTCTTACAACAGTCCGGAAACGGAAATTGTTGCCAAAACCCTGGCAGGATTAAAAAAAGAACTGGCATACCCGGAAGATTTTTTCAAAGAATTAAGGGAAACTATTGATGCCCAGCACTGGAGCATTAAACAAATGCATCTTTCTACCAGCACAGATGAATTGCTGAAAATAAGCCTGCATAAAGGCGGCAAATCTCATGTGTTGTTTCACTACCTGCTGGATGAAAAACCCTCAAAAGCATTAGACGAGTGCCTTTATTCGATGGGGGGCGTTTTGCAAATCTGCAACGATATATTTGATGTGTATAAGGACTACCAGGCTGGCATAAGAACTTATGCCAATACCTGTACGGATTATATGGCTTTTGAAAAATGGTATATTGACGCCTGCAGGGATTTTTGCCGTAAAGCAAGAGCATTGAATTATTCCAGAAAAAATACCGAGCGGTACATTTTGTTTTTCTCTGCCATTTTGGGCCGGGGCGTTGTGGCGCTAAAACAATTACAGGCAGTTCAGGCCGGATATCCCGGCCAGGCATTGCCAATCAATAAAATTGAACGTAAAGCGCTGATCTGCGATATGGAAAAACCGGCAAACCTGTTAAAAACGCTACGCTATACGGAAGATATTTACAGGTACTAGTTTTTCTTTCTTAACACCGACACAGTTAAGCGGCTGATGCATACCAACTGGTTTTTGTCGTTTGTTATCTGTATATTCCATACATGTGTGGTAGCACCTAAGTGTAAAGGCGTGCATTTACCAAATACATAACCGGTACGCATGGCGCGTATATGGTTTGCATTGATCTCGATGCCGACGCAGGAGGCCTGTTCCATATCCACCACCAATGCGCTGGCCATACTGGCCACACTCTCTGCCAGCACTACCGAAGCGCCGCCATGTAAGAGTCCAAACGGTTGTTTGGTCCTGTGATCAACCGGCATTTTTGCTACCAGGTAATTGGCGCCTAATTCTGTAAACTCAATACCCAGGTGCTCACACATATTGCCTTTTCCAAACGCATTCAAATCTGCAATGCTGATCGCTTCTTTATGCCAGATCCTGTTAGTCGAAATCATAACCTGTACTTTTTATAAATGTAAGCATATTCTCTATATCCGTTGGGGTGAACCATTCAAAATTATCCTGGTTTTTAAACCAGGTCATCTGGCGTTTCGCATAACGGCGTGTATTCGTTTTTATCTTATCAACGGCCAGTTCCAGGCTCATTTCATCATTTAAATATGCAAATATTTCAGAGTAACCTACGGTTTGCAATGCATTTAAATGGGCAAAAGGCAATAACCCTTTCGCTTCCTCTAACTGCCCGCTTGCCATCATTATATCCACTCGTTTATTGATGCGTTCATTCAGTAAGGGACGTTCCATTTCCAGGCCCATTTTTATAATATTAAACGGCCTTTCTTTCGGTGCTTTTTTCTGGTATGATTTTATGCTGACCCCGGTTGTCAATACAAATTCCAATGCCCTCAATCCCCTTTGCGGATTTTGAATTTCACCTTGTTCGTAAAACAACGGATCCTGATTTTTCAATGCGTCCTGCAACCATTCTATGCCTTTCTCCTCGTAGGTGCTGCGTAATTCCTGCCTCAACTCAGCCGCTATTTCCGGCATTTCATCCAATCCCTCACACAGCGCTTTTATATACAAGCCAGTGCCACCCACTACTACCACTACCCTGCTTTTTTCAAATGCCCAATCCAGGTGTTCCAGCGCATATTTTTCATACACCGCTACATCTACATTATCATGAATGCTATGCGAGTTGATGAAATAATGAGGCACTAAAGCAAGTTCTTCTTCAGCCGGTTTAGCTACACCAATATTCATTTCGCGATAACACTGGCGGCTATCTGCGCTTAATATAGATGTCTTAAAATGTAATGCCAGCTTTATAGCGGCATCTGTTTTACCTACTGCTGTTGGTCCGCCAACAATGATTATCGTATTTTTCTTCGCGCTCATTTTACTGCTCAAAAGTACAACTTGCGGGTCATTCCTGCGATGAAAGCGACGTCACTTATTTTTCTTTATGGGCTGGGATCATTGTTAATCCTGTTAAACATTTGTCCGGCGGGCTTATGGCTCCGCTACGCTCGGTGTATTTTTGCAGGTGTTTTAGTAATAAGTATACCTAAAAATGCTGCAAAAAATACACTGCCTCCTTCGTCGGCACCAACGCATGCTGCAGCCCATTGGGCAGTGGAATAGCTATTAAAATATTTATCTTATCATCCTGATTTAGCCACAAAACACATACGTATTTTGGATATTTTTGAGTGATTGCACATTTTAGATATTTGAACAAAATAATTAATAACAAGAACAATAGACATATGAATAAATATTAACTATTTGTATATTTACAGGATTACAAGTGAGCCTCTAGAACTATTATCAAAAAGAAGAAAAAATTTAGCGTAGCATTAATAATAAATTAAAACTATGAGTTACACAGGATTAAAATGGCTTAAATTTAAATTCATTCTGCATCCTTCTGAATTTGTGAATATTTTTCATGACATAGAATACTTCATTGCAATCACTAATCAAAGAGTTGAAGCAGATTATAAAATTGAAGACAAAACTTCAATATTTAAACAATATGAATTGTATTACAATAAAATAATTTCGGGAAATGAATGGAAAAAAGAAGAATGGAAATTAGACATTCACACCCAGATAACAGACAAACCACAATACATCAGGTATGAAATTTTTGAAATAAAAGAAAATAATCAGCATAAGAAATTCAAACGTGCTATTCAAATTGAACCTGTTATTAATATCAGTTCTTTTGCATTGAGAGTTGATCACAAACAACAACTGCGTGTAAACTTATTTGATGGTAAACTAAATTCACATATTGGACTTGAATTTAGTTATCCAAAAGAAATTTGGCAGAATAATGAAACTATTAAAACCGGAAATCTATCAACATATAATTTATACGTTGAATTAATTAAAAGAATAAAAAAATACACTCATAAAGCAAAGGCAGTAAGAAATGGCATTAATTCAAGCCCGGATTTTTGGATTAGTGAGAAGTGTTTGCCTGAAATAAATAACAATTTTGGACTAAAAGAAAACGCAATCATCTTAACATAAAACCCTATACCCAACATTGGGTTTAGCTTAATATTTCCTATAAACTTTAGTAACAATATCACTTTTTGTGCTTCCATTGCCCAACTGAAAGCAAAGCCCGGGAACATAATGCGTCATTTTAAGACTGATCTGTAAAAAAATATGATTGAAAAAGTAATAAACCGACTAAACGACATCATTGACAAAGTTCCAGATATCTTGACAGAAATTGGGGAAGATAAAATGTCTGTAAAACCTTCACCAAATAAGTGGAGCAAAAAAGAAATTATTGGACATTTAATTGACAGTGCGACAAATAATCATCAAAGATTCATTCGAGGACAGTTTGAAACAATTCCGGAAATTCGATACGATCAAAACAAATGGATTGAATATAGTTTTTATCAGCAAATTGACAGTAATCAAATTATACTATTTTGGACTATTTACAACAAACAACTTATAGAGATCATAAAACGAATTCCAACAGAACATTTGCAAAGACAAATTAAAGTTGGTGAAAATTTATTAACCATAGAATTTTTAATTGCTGACTATGTTGAACATTTAGAACATCATCTAAAACAAGTATTTAACTATTGAATATCAACGAATAAAATCGGATTGGCAATATAGTGGAAGAACCGCTCCTACCAAACATTGGTGCAAGGTTCAACTTTAGGATTTCTATTGAACCTCATGTTAAAAGTCTGCCACATCGCCAAACCGGGAATCGTTAACAGCAATTTACTAAATCTTAAATATGCGATAATGTATACTGACATCTTAAGAGAAATTGAACCTTATAAAGACAAGGTTTACTTTCAAGGATTGACCGAAGACGAAATATTTAGTATTGAAAAAAAAAATTGAAAATAAATTCCCGAACTATTTTAGGACATTTCTTAAAATATTTGGTGTTAGACAAGATTTGGTTTTTGGACTTTTAAATAGAGCAGAGGACTTCATAAAGCTAACAGAATATTTACCAAATGATATAAAAAAATCGTTTGTTGTTATTGGCGACAATGGCGGCGAAGATTTTTGGCTTCTTGACATTAAAATGACAACGATACTACTATTTATGAATGGCAGCATTGGTTAGATGGTCAGGTTGTAAATATTGGATACGATTTTGAATACTTAATTAAACAAAGCATATCAATACTTTCTGATAAGAAAATTGAAAGAGAATTAAACTCCAGTAAATTTTGGAATGTTCAGTTTGCAATACCAACAAAAGATGAAAAATTAATTTACTCAACTATTCCATTTGAACAAATCGAAGATTGGGAATTAGAAGAAATTTCACCCGCGAATGTCCATTGCTATTTAACGAAAGTAAAGCTTGACAATACTGAAATCAAGCTAACAAAACAAGAATATGACGGATGGGATTCACCAATTTATTATTTCAGCTTAAAAGAACCTGTAAGTAATTTAGGGATATATTCAATTATAAAAGAACTTGATACGAAGCTAAAACAAACATTCCCTGAATATAGGCTAATTGATTACGGAATATTATCATTAAATGAAGAATTTGACGAATGATTGGGATACCACTAACAACAGTTTTACCTCTGGTGAAACGTAATTTTAAACAATCATCATGCTTGCATTACTTATTTTATGGGAGGCTATAACCAGCGTCATTCTTATCACGACTTGAGATGAGCTTATGACCACACTACGTCTGGTTAATCTTTTCAGGTATTTTTAGTTACAAGTATATCCAGGAATACTGCAAAAGGTCCGCTCTCCATTCGTCAGTACCAACGCATGCCACAGCCCATTTGGTAGTAAAATATTTATTAAGCCCAAATTACGCATTAGGAATTAAAGATTAAAAATAAGAGACAAAAAAGTTGTAATTAGAACAACGCAATACCGATTATATCATTGCAGCAAAATTTACTCATCCAATTCAACCATTAATAGCAGATAACAAATCCTGGATAAAAATAGATGAATACATTGAAATTTGTGAACAATATTACCAACGCCAGAGTTGGAGCTACGCTAGAATACTCGTAATTGTAAGGCAAAAAATGAAAGAAAAATCTGGCGTAACCGGTAAAAGGTCAAGTCTGTTTCCTGAGGAAGAGACGTTAAAAATTATCGATACAGTGCTTATGTAACAAGCTTAAAGTTAAGTCCTGTTGAAATATGGAGGCTTTACAGAGGTAGAGCTAATGCTGAAATTATATTAAAAACTCAAATATGATTTTGGTTTTGATAGTTTTAATCTTAAAAGTTTTTATGCCACAGAAGCAGCACTAACCTTTGCGATGATAGCCTACAATTTGATGTCACTTTTCAAACAGTTCATCTTGCAAGAAAAAACACAGAAACGATTATCAACATTGCGATTCAGGGTATTTGCCATTGGAGCCTTTTTTGAAAAAGTCAATGAACAAATTGTACTCAGAATAGCTCTCGTAAAAAAACGGCGAAAGTAGTTCTCTTCACTATGGACTCAATCTCAAAATTTTCAGTTCTCTTTTTCTAATGCGTAATCTGTGTTAAATCAGCAACCATTCTGCGAAGAAATTAATGGGAAGCTTACTATATTACAAAGTTAAATAATGCTAAAAAATTCGTTTTTCCCGATTTCGTAAACCATTTTCCCGATAATGTCACCGAATGTTAATCAACGTATTAATATTGCATTTGAAATTCTAAACAAAACACTTAATCAGCATAATTAAAAAGTCATGGTCAAATCCTACCCTGAGAAAATTTGCCCCAACATCATAATTTGTTATGATAAAACAAAAATTCTCTTTCTTCTAGTTAATGTTAATAGACATAATTAAAAGAATGATTTACATTTTAGGTAAATCTAAAGATTCAAAAGATTGCCATAAAGCTTAAGCATTAAAATAATTGATACTTATTGATAATGAAAATAGGTATTCTTATTCAACTATTTTATTCACTAAATTAAAAGAAAAGAAATGAGAAAACTAAGGTTACCAGCCTTTCTCGGGTTATTTACTTTTGGAGCATGCTTGTTCCTAGCCTGTAAAAAAGACAATAATTACAGAAATACACAGAATGTAGAAGAAAAAAGCATATTCAGTAAAGATTTCCCTGAACTTTCCCTAAAGTTAGAGTACAAATCTTCAAAACTTTCATCAGATAGTGCTGCCATTACTTTGTCTAGCAACTTCACCCTCAAGCATATGAGCAGTATCTATAACAAAGAACAACAATTAGAATATTTTGTATTTGTATGTGAGGAAAATAATATGAATAGATTTTATGTTGTTAATGGAACCATTAACAACACCGGAAAATTAACAATTGACTACCAAAAATTAAATACAGAAAATTAAATACAAAATGAAACAATATATTATATCAATTGCAATGTTATTATTTGCTACATGTATTTATGCACAAACAACAACATATCAAATTGATTACACTTATAAAACAATTAATACAAACTGTAATGTATTCAGCACCAATACAACTATTGATAATTATATACACCAAACAACAATTGGTTCTCCGAAGTTTGTAGGAGCTCCAAGCTATTATATAGAATTGCAATGTAAAAAGAAAGGCGTCAATAACGATTTAGGAACAGAATACCAGATACTATTTCCTTTTAAAAAAGGTTATAAGTACAAAATAATGTGTTATTTTTCTGGAAGTATTACAAATCAAAATGAATTTTACCCACAATTAGCTATGACTTTGCACAAAACTAAAAAAGCGCATAGTACATTGACTGCGTGTAGCGGGCCAAAAACATCTAGCTTGATTTATAATACATATTTTGCTGGCTCAAATCCTGGATTTGGGTGGTCTCCATCATTTGAAACATCAGCTCTTGATGCAAATTATGAGTCATTGTCAGTTGGTGCTTTACCATGGAATGGACCAACTATAACTAATACTCAAACCATCAAAGTACAAAAGATATTAATCAGCGAAATTCTTGCATCTGTTGCTAATGATAATTATACTGAAGCAATAACATTAACTCCCAGCTCTACTTCTGCATGTACACAAACGGTAAGTGGAACAACGCTTTTGGCTACTCAATCTCCCCAGGCTGCACCGCCTTGTACAGGATCTGCAGGAATTGATGATGATGTTTGGTATAAGTTTACTGCAACTGGCAATATACATTCAGTTAACTTATCTAATGTTATATTAGATGGTTATGGTGGTACTTTTGCTGCAATGGCAATATACAATTCTAATTTGCAATTAATAGAGTGCTCCTATATTGATCATTCTATAACTTCTAATCAATTAGTTATTGGACAAACTTATTATGTCAGAGTTTGGACAGGTCAGGCAGGAGCAAATAAAAATATGTCTTTTAATATTTGTGTTTCAACTCCCGGACCAAATGTGATCAAAAGTCTTACAATTACAAATAATTCAATGCAATCGGATTTAATTACTGCTAATTTTATTAAAGATGCTTCGATTCCGTCATCAGATATTTCTTTTGTTTGGGAGTTAGTGCACGACAGGTATAATTCAAATACGCTTCATGAATTTAGTCTTTCAAGTTCAGAAACATTAACGAATCAGGTGACACTTCATTATCAGGCAACAGAAGTATATGTAAACCTGAGAGTCAGAATGAAGCGAATCAGTACTAATTCTTATATTTCAGATTGGTATAATACTTCAGAAGAAATTGCAGCACCATTAAATTGGTAGATAAAATTGTTAGGTTATGTAATCAGAAAAGCTATAAATGAGTTTAACTGATTACATAACTTACTATTTATAATTCTTCTTAACCTTGAATTACAAAGTTAAATAATCTTAAAGTTGCTATTTTTCCCAAATTCGTAAACCCTTTTCCCGATAATGTTAATGAATGTTAACCGCTGCATTGACATTTGCACTCGAAATTCTAAGTATAGTAATGCTCGTTTAGAGCAAAAAATGTATTGTGGCAGGTATTGTTAAATTAATACAATTGATACCACCTATTATATAATTAAAAAATGATCAGGTTCGGTCTTGAACTGATTGGGGTTATTATACTGAGCTAACATTTTATATTAACTAATTAATGAAATCGTTTTTCCTTTCAGCTGTAATGCTATTATTACCAGTGTTGCTTCTTGCACAGTTTAGTACTTTAAATGGTAAGGTCACTATGGATGATGGCAAACCGGCTAGCCGTGTTACAATTACTGTAAAAGGAACTAAAGTAGCTGGTACTTCTGATGATAACGGAAAATATGAACTAAAGAATATTCCTTACGGCAAACACACCGTTGTATTTTCGTCTGTAGAAATTAAGGAACAGGCCATTACTATCATCTTTAATAAAACAACGCAGGCACTTAATATAACCGCAATACCGGCAGAAGATTCAAACCTGGATGATGTGGTTATAGAAGGTGCGACTCAGAAAAAGAAAATTGAGACAACAGGTTTTGCTGTGAGCGTGATAGAGACAAAGGAAGCTTCCTTAAGAAATTTGCAAACCAACGAGTTGCTTGACAGGGCAGTTGGTGTAAGGGTTCGTCAGAACGGTGGTATCGGTTCTGAAGTAGAATATAACCTGAATGGTATGACCGGTCGTTCTGTTGGTGTATTTATAGATGGCATCGAAATTTCTACCTATGGTTCTTCTTTTAACCTGAACAATATTCCGCCTGCAATGATAGACCGTATAGAAGTGTATAAAGGCGTTTTACCTTCACACTTGGCGGGTGATTATATGGGTGGTGCCATTAATGTGGTATTGAAGAAGGATGCCGGTCAGAATAATATTTCCGCTTCAGTTTCTTACGGCTCTTTTAATACTTTCCAGGCTGATGCAAGTTTAATGACCCGTGCTGCAAAATCCGGTTTTACTGTTAAAGCTTCCGGTTTTTATACGCATACGGATAACAGTTATGAAATCTGGGGTAAATTTTCCAAATTCGTAGCTCCAAACGGGGTAGTAACCAGGAATCACAGAGCTAAGCGTTTTAATGATGAATACCGTTCAGCCGGTGGCCGTGTAGAATTAGGCTTTACAAATGTAAAATGGGCGGACCAGTTTTTATTAGGCTATAACGGTTCTGATACTTACAACGAAATTCCACATGGTCAGACTATGGGAAGACCTTATGTGGGAAGATTCAGCGAGGCCGATGCACATGTATTAAGTGTAGTTTACAATAAGAAAAATCTCTTTATAAAAGGATTAACCCTAAACTTTAACGGTGTTTACAGCGACCGTAATACCTATATCCAGGATACCTCCGGTTGGGTATATAACTGGGATGGTAATCCAAGGTTAGATATTTATAACCGTCCTATGTACCGCATTAATCAGGGACAGCAGGGGGCTAAAACCATGAATTCTATTAACAGAAAAATTACCACAGTGCGTGCTAATTTAAGCTATGATATTATTAGCGGTCACCGTTTGTCAGTTAACCACATGTACTACACTGTAGACAGAAATGACAATGATATTTTCAGACCGGTTGGTGATGATATATACAGAACTATCAATGATATTGCCAAAAATGTAACTGCTTTTAACTATGAAGCGCAAACATTCGGTAATAAATTGAAAACAAATGTTTTTGTAAAACTCTATCAGCAGAGTACAGGCAGAACGGCACCGGATATTAAAGTGGTGAACGGACAAACAGTGGTTACAACTGTTGTTTCCAGCGATAACCGTTCTACTACCGGTTACGGTATGGCATTATCTTATACTTTTCTACCGAAGCTGATGTTTGTTGGTTCGGCTGAAAGGGCTGTAAGAATGCCGGGTGAGAGTGAAATATTTGGAGATCCTGCAGATAATGTTATTGCAAACCCTGGCATCAGGCCGGAAGTAAGTGAGAACTATAATGCCGGTTTAAGACTGGATGGTTATAAAATTGATAAGCATAGATTCACCGTTTCCGGTAACTTATTCTGGAGAAATGTAAAAGACAGGATCATGCGCCAGGCAAATACCAATTTGTCTGACCAGGAAATTGAGTTGTCTCCATTTGTAAATATCGGATTGGCACAGGCATTAGGCTTTGAGGGCGAGTTAATGTATAACTATGCAGAGAAGCTGAATGTGATGTTTAACTTTTCCAAGTTTAACTCCCTTTACAAACAGGAATTTGATGCCGCTACCGGTCAAAGATTATCAGACTATTACAATAAGCAATTGCCAAATGAACCGTTTTATACCATGAATGGAAATGCGCAATACCGCTTCAATAACCTGATTCAAAAGAAATCTATCATTAACTTATATTACAATTTTGGTTATGTCGCTTCATTCAGGACTATCTGGCCGGAGTCGGAGTGGTTTACTACACCAACGCAGTTTTCGCACGATTTGGGTGTCAGTTACCGAACACCAAACAGAAAAATTGTAGTGAGTTTCGATGCTAAGAATCTTTTCAATCAGGAGATGTATGACAACTTTGGCGTTCAAAAACCCGGCCGTGCATTTTATCTGAAATTAAACTATACAATTACAAATTTTTAAGTAATAAACTCGAGTAATAAATATGAAAAAGCAACTTTTTAAGAACGCTATTTTAGGCGTTGCTGCAACTGCCTTATTGTTATCCAGCTGTAAAAAAGATAAGGATGAAAATACGAATCCTCCGGGTTTAACCGAACGTTGGGTGACTGTTTCCGGTGCAAAAATGGAAACTAACCCGGGTGATGGTAATGGCGGTACAATGGTACAGTCATTAAGTATAGAAGATGCAAAAGATCCGAACAAATCTTTTGATGTATTCGAAAGTGGGTTTAATGTAAAATCTCAACGTACTGCCCGTTTGCAAGCATCGGAAGATGGTAAGCAATTGTTCAATATTCAGTATAGTGGTGCTGACGGTGGTACTTTCAATGCCTATAATGTATTAGGTGGAAAAAATTATCCAAGTACAGGGGCTGAAGTAGATATCGAACCTTATGCAGGCCAAACACCACGTTGGTATAAATTGTATGATGGTGACAAAACGGGTGTAGCCGTAAATGTAAGCGTGAAAAACGATTCTGTAGGCGGTAAATTAGTTAGTTCAAGAGGTATTGGTACCATATTATCTTTGAATTTACAAAACGCTGCTATTTCTGGTGTTGAAAACCATGAATTGGCTTTAGATGCAGCAGATGAACTAAAAGGCCATTTTATATTCCGCTTAGATGCCCCTATTTTAAATAAAGCAGGAAATAAATTAATGGTGGGTACCTGGATGCGTAAATATGCGCCCGGAACGACCACTGTTGATGGTACATCAGATCGCATAGGAACAAAAACGGTGGTAGTGGATTATCCGTCTTTAAAAAATCCAAAAATCATTACTTCTACACAAGCAACCGGAGATAACAGTGGCTACCGTAGTCAAATCTCTTATTTAGGTTCTGATGGTTATATTTACCAGGCTACTCATAGAGAACGTGCAGGTGCTGGTGGTTCTAAAATTATCCGTATCGGTCAAAACAATGAGTATGACAACAGTTATGTTCTTAGTTTAGATAATGCTTTGAGTATAACCGATAGTTATATCGAAAGCTGGAGATATGCAGGTAACGGTATCGGTTATGTACTTTACCGTCATGGAGGCAATAAGCAAGGTTATATTGCCAGGGTAGATCTAAGAGCTAAAACAGCTACCAAAATTGATCTTCCTGGTACCGAAGGTTTAGATTTTGAACAGTACCAGGGCATCATGATTAATGGTGATGAAGTATTTGTTGCTGTAACGCCAACAGGTTTAGACGGTAACTTATACATCTTTAATAGCAGAACAAATACAGTAACCAAAGGTGCTAAATTAATAAACAAAGCAGGTAACCGTTACATCGGTGTTTATTAATAGTTGGTGATAAATAAGGAGTATCAAAAAAATACAACCTGTTATAAATAAAAAAGATTCGAGCTGATACCAGTTCGAATCTTTTTTATTTATAATATACAGAAGCCATTCAATTGATATAGCAAGTTAAGCTAAACCCCAAAGCTCATGTTATTTACGCTCCCCTATCTGCTGGCGCCACATAGCGTAATACAACCCTTTCAATTCAAGTAATTCGGCATGAGTACCGGTTTCAACAATATGTCCTTTCTCCAATACATGAATCTGATTCGCATGCATAATCGTACTTAAGCGGTGCGCAATCAATACGGTGATCTGTTGCTGATTCGTACTGATCTCCTTAATCGTATTGGTAATTTCCTGCTCTGTGATAGAATCCAACGCAGAAGTCGCCTCATCAAAAATAAGCAAACGTGGTTTGCGCAATAAAGCGCGGGCAATACTCAGACGTTGCTTTTCACCACCGCTTATTTTAATACCTCCCTCTCCTATTACAGAATTGATACCATCCGTTCCCTTTGCCAGTATCGTATGACTGGAAGATTGATGTAATGCTTTCAACACCTCTTCATCGCTTGCATCAGGATTCACGAACTTCAGGTTCTCCTTAATGGTACCGGCAAACAATTGCGTATCCTGTGTAACAAAACCGATCTGCTTACGCAGTTCATCAAAACGCACTTTCCCCTCACTGACATTATTGTATAAAATTTCACCGGATTTTGGACGGTACAGCCCCACCAATAGTTTTACCAATGTAGATTTTCCTGAACCACTCGGGCCGACAAACGCAATAGTTTCCCCACGTGCAGCTTTAAAACTAATATTCTGTAAAGCGTAATCCTTAGCTGTCTGGTGCTTAAACGACACATCATTATACACAAGATCATCCAGGCTGCCAATAGAAATCGGATTTTGAGGCGTTGGTTCAGGCTGCCGTTTCATTAAATTATCAAAGTTTTTCAATGAAGCTTCCGCTTCCCGGTAAGAAATAATAATATTACCAATTTCCTGTAAAGGACCGAAAATAAAGAAAGAATAAAACAGCAAAGTAATATACTGTCCCGGTGTAATCGCATCCTTATAAATAAGAAACAACAAGGTAAAGATGATAATCTGGCGGATCAGGTTCACAAATGTTCCCTGGATAAAGCTCAGCATACGGATACTTTTCACCTTCTTCAACTCCAGTCCAAGTATTTTATAGGTCGTCTGGTTCAGGCGTTCTACTTCCTGTTCCGTCAGCCCAAGACTTTTCACCAGTTCAATATTTCTCAAACTTTCCGTAGTAGAGCCCGCAAGCGCATTCGTTTCACTCACGATACGTTTTTGAACATGCTTAATTTTCCGGCTAAGGTAGCTCGTCAGTGCACTCAACAATAAAGCACCGGATATATATACAATAACGATAGACCAGTGAATAGATACAGCATAAACAGATACCACTACCAGTCCTACCAGTATACCAAAAACGATATTCAGAAAATTACTGATAAACTTCTCCGTATCCGTCCGCACTTTCGTTAAAATAGAAAGCGTTTCACCACTGCGCTGATCCTCAAAATCAGCAAAAGGTAAATTCAGGCTATGTTTCAGACCTACCGTAAAAATAGAAGCCCCAAAACGTTGAATAATCAAACTACTTACATAATCCTGGAAAGCCTTTGCAAGCCGGCTCACCATTGCCACCCCTATCAGTAATAAAAGGTACAGCAATACCTGGTTAATATAATCCCCTTCTGCACGAAATTGTAATCCATCTTTATCGTAACTTTTAGGGTGCGTCACAAATATATCGATGATCTTACCACCGAAATACGGGTCTAACATAGAAAAAGACTGGTTAATAGCTGCCAAAACCAAACACAGCACCACTAACCACTTATAGGGAGATAAGTACTTTAATAAAATTTTCAAAATAAATTATTTATTATATAACAATAAGCGGACAAAGTTACAACTAATTAATGCTTCGGCAGTCTTACAAATTTTACCTAATTTTAAATTTTAACAACACGGCAATTAACATTAGAATAATATATCGATGAAAAAACTAGCATTCCTGCTTTTACTCGTGAGCAACTTAGGTCATGCCCAATCGAAAGATGAAACAAACGCGAAAGTAATAGGCAATACCATTTTACAAAAAAGCATTGCATACGAAAACCTGAGGTATCTCTGTAAGAATATCGGCAACAGGTTATCCGGTAGCAAGAACTATGATAAAGCAGTAGAAGCCACTGCCAAAATGCTGAAAATAGCCGGTGCCGATACCGTTTACCTGGAAGAATGTAAAGTACCCAAGTGGGAACGCGGTGCAAAAGAAGAAGCATTTGTATATATCAATGGTGTAAAAGGCAAAAGCCTGAATGTATGTGCGCTGGGCATGAGTTTCGCCACACCGGAAAAAGGATTAAAAGCCGAAGTAATAGAAGTAAAAAACTTCGATGAGTTAAGAGCATTAGGCGCCTCCAAAATACAAGGAAAAATCGTATTCTTTAATTATCCCATGAAGCCGGAACTGGTAACAGGTGCTTATGGTGACGCTGCCGCTTACAGGGGTCGCGGGCCAATAGAAGCCGCAAAATTGGGGGCAGTAGGCGTTATTACCCGCAGCCTCACCCATGCACAGGACGATATACCCCATACAGGTACTACCAGGAAACCGGATGCCGGCATTCCCGAAATCCCTGCAATGGCCATTAGTACCAACGATGCAGACTATCTAAGCAAATTACTTACCGAACAAAAAAATATAAAGACAGGTAAATTAACGATCCCTGACAGGCTCCGTCCAAAAAATGCATTAGACATGCCTGTTTTAGCAAAAGCCCAAAAAGCGGAAATTGCAAACGTAGCCTTCTCCAAAGACGTACAGTTAACAGAAATTGCTACAGATAACAAACCGGTTAATGAAACCAAAGCAACAGGAACGACTCCTTCCAGGCAAACAACAGCAGCCGGCCAGTCCAAACCACTCAACAACAATAGCAGCTATACAGCTCCTGAACCTCAGACCATCGAAATATTCATGAAGCAGAACTGCAAACATTACGATGACGTGGTAGCGCATAATGTCATAGCTGAAATCCGCGGTTCAGAATTTCCAAATGAAATTATTGTAGCCGGTGGTCATTTAGACAGTTGGGATTTAGGCGAAGGTGCCCATGATGACGGTACCGGGGTCGTACAGGCCATCGATGTTATCAGGACCCTAAATCTTGCCGGTCTGAAACCTAAAAGGACTATCAGGGTCGTACTGTTTGCCAACGAAGAAAACGGGCTAAGAGGCGGCACCCAATTTGCGGAAAATGCCAGATTGAAAAATGAAAAAATAATTTTTGCCATTGAAAGCGATGGTGGCGGTTACGGTTGCGCCGCCATTGGTGTCACCGGCACACCTGAGCAACAGGCCAAAATTAAACAGTGGCAGCCACTGTTCTACCCTTTCGGTATTTACGATATCAATTATGACGGCGGCGGCGCAGATATCAATCCTTTAAAAGAATCCGGCACCGTTATTAGCGGCATAGAACCAAACAGCCAACGCTATTTCGATTTACACCACACTAAAAACGATGTGTTTGAAGCAGTCAATAAACGCGAACTGGAGTTAGGAGCTATCGGCATGACACTGATGTGCTGGCTTATAAGCGAGCACGGCATATAAGAATCAATTTGGGGCACTCGTCTATAAAAATTCCTGCTCAGCATTTGTCCGGGCTGCTACGGGGTATCGTACTCGCCATTACAGGTTCAATGTCATTATTACCTGGGGGCTCGTACCAGGCGCCATACGCGCCTGCCCGCTGCATCCCGCAGCCCAATGTCATTTAGCTAAGGATTGTACTTCGTAAATCCATGATTTCGAATCGCTTTAATATCATTTTTTGTTTCAAAATCGCATTCTCTAACAAATGAAAAATAGCCATTTAATTAAAAATGCCTTCTTCTTCAATTCAGTAGAAAGTAAAAAAGGTGAAAAAAGCAATACATATATATAGTATTCAATAACTTATGATTAATTCCTTAGCTAAATGACATTGTCCCGCAGCCCTTCAGCATTTAACATACTATCAAACGGTCCATATAAAATTTACTTTGCTCAGGCATTTAAAATATAGAACCGCTTTACATCCATTTCCACATCACATTCATACGCTATTTATGGCCGGTAATATTAAAATCCTACTTATAATACTATTTTTCTTCTTTGCCCGGACATTACCGGCGCAAACAGAAAAAACATTCCGGGTACATCAAATAAACCTCACGGATACACTCGCACACCCGGAAAACCAGTTTTCAGGATTAACCTACCGCAATCATCAACTCTATCTTTTATGTGAAAGCCGCATCCAGGATAAACATATAGCCAGGATATATACCATTCATAAAACGGAACTCAACAAAGCCATTGCCGACACCACATACCAACCCAAACACGAAACCATCCTCATCCTGAATCTTGACCAGGTAAAGACACAGATAGATGCTACAGGAAATCATTTCGAAGGATTAGAAGCCATTGATATAAAAGGAAAGCATGCCTGGCTTACCATAGAGACCGTCAGCCCCTCACAAAAAGGCTATGTAATAAAAGGCAAACTAAAAAACAACCAACTGATCATAAACCCCGGAGAGATTCTTCCTCTCGATATTCCATTAAAAAACGGCGCCGTTTTAGATAATTCCGGGTATGAAAGCATCGCCTACAGGAAAGGAAAATTAATGGCAGCATTTGAGTACAACTACTTTGATTCCTCCAACCATTTTTTAAACTTCAGCAAAAATTTATCTATACAAGGTATCCGCTCCATAGAAACCGGCAAGATTCCTTTCAGGATCACAGACTGGCAGTTCACAGGAAAAAATGAACTCGTAGCCCTCAATGTTTTTTACAAAGGAAAAGCCGACTCCTATTTCAGGGTCCCTCCAACAGATACCCTCAATTACAAATATACCGTGAACGATAAAGGAGAACCGGAAAGCTTTACCAGGATCATCAAACTGTATAAAAAACAACACCAACCCGAATATCGCTGGACAACTTTAGGATTATTACCAGGCGATTATGGCAAAGGCTATAACTGGGAAGGCATCACTCCTTTCCAAAAAGGATATTTCATTACCAATGATAAGTTCACCCCTACAAAAGAACGTAAATCCTATTTATTATACATAGAACTACCATAATCATAGCCCCCTCTTAAAACTTCAAACGCTTAAAAATAAATTCAGGGATCAACAAAAGGATCATCCCGATCACTCTCCAGGCGGTTTGAGAATAAACCAATCCCGGTTTAGTTTTCAAATAGCCAATCAACTTATCCGCCATCGCCTCAGTTGATATCGTAAGAGCAGCCGGTGTTTTCAGGCCATCCAGCATTTTTGTCTGCACATAACCCGGGATCACCAACGTCGTTTTAAAACCCGTATAAGTCCGTTGCAACTCCAGGGCGAACTTATGCAAAGCTGCCTTAGCCGCCCCATAATTCCAGTTACGCTGCCGCACCCGCACACCAGCTATAGAACCAATCAGCATCACATGTTCCAGGGTATCACTGTTATTCGTTATCAGGTCAAGGGTGAACTGTTTAATCGCTTCATAATTCACCAGCATACTTTTGTCAATCTGGTTATTATTCTCCGGCAGCCACCCGGCAAAACTCACAAAACAATGCACTTCCTTAAAATAGAAAGGCTCAAAAGGTTGTGATAGATCAACAGGCAGTACATTTACTTCAGCGCCGCTTAGGACCAGCGTATTTTTAATATCATTCAGCTTCGTTACATCCCTGGCCAGTAAATAATACGTTCCAAATTGTTTAGCAACTGCCAGCTTTTCAATAAACGGTTTAGCCATGTCCGCGCTTGCCCCTAATATTACTATCGATTGATTATTTACCATTTAAATATCGCTTATTTTGTACCGACTGAAACTTTTCTACTCTAACAGGTTGTCCCAATCTTGAAACCGCATCCTTCGTTTTATAAATACTCCCCCTATATTCCTCCACAAGATCATCCAGCCTGGCAATTAAATCCATCGCTGCCCGGTCATTCACAAAATCAAAAGCAAGGTTATAGCCCTCATCAGGAAATGAATAAGGTGTATGGTCATTCCTTTTTCCAAATCGCTTAATCACCGCCATCGTACAGGTAGCATCCCCGCTTAATACCATTTTAACCGCCTTATCCAAAGCCTCCTTCGCCACATGCAGGCCCACATTAAAGTGGTATTGAAGCAATCCCTTTCTCCCATACACATTATTCCAGTTCGTAATCGTGTCAAGCGGATAAAAATAATTTTCCATTTTTACAATATGTTCCTGCTTTTGCAATGCTTTAGCGTAATAACGTTTATTAAACAGATTAAACGCCCATTTAGGAATTCTCACAGGAAATTCAAACGGGAACAACGCATAACGTCGTTTATTAAATATAAATACCCTGTCACGGTCCGACTCCGAAATCCAGTTAGCCGCTTTTACCAGCAACTGGGCCTCTTTCCCCGCCAGGTTCAGCCAGCCCACACAAAAATTGCAGCATAAATGCTCCTCGAAAACATCAATAAACTCATCGATACTTTCCACCGGGATCTTCACCTCTTTCAACATCAGCCCCTTTAGTTCCGTCAATTGAATTTTAGCGCTCACTACTACCCCTTTCAATCCCATACTGCCAAAAAAACTGCCAAAAATCACCGCATCCTTTTCCTTGTCCAATATCAGCAAATGTCCTTCCGGGTCAATCACTTTTATCTCAGACACCATATTATAAAAACTGCCGCTGTTAAAATGGTTCTTACCATGTACGTCGCTCGCTATTGCCCCACCAATGCTTATGCCACAAATACCCGGCGTTACCTTCAAAAACTTTTTATTAGGCACTATAGTTTCCAGTACCTTCAAAAGCGAGCAGCCGGCCTCCACTTCTATCACCCCATCAGAAACCTGGTGGATCTTATCAAAATACTTAAGAGAAATTACTTTATCAAACAAGCCTGCATCCCCATAACTTTTTCCCATACCACGCGCCAGGAGTTCCGGTTCATTTTTTACAATGTTAACCAGTTCGTCAATTGTTTCCGGTTCATATACCTGCGCCTTTACACGAGGATATTTCCCCCAACCATAAATCTCCTTCCACATGGTTTAGCTGTTTTTGTAGATCACTATAAAGTTAAAAATGCCCCAGAAAATGATATTGACCAACGTCAGTTTATCCTTTAGTAAAAAATCTGTCGGCGATTCCGTCTGGCTCTTTTGCAGGGTAAACTGTAAGTGTCTCAGCAAGCCCACTATTACAAATAAAGAACCGATATAAAAATACCTGAATCCAACCCTGGCAACCACTTCACTGTCGTTAGTGTACATAATATACGACACCAGCGTTACCGTGCAGCTCACCATTAGCGCAGCATCCAGGAACGGTAATGTATAATGTTGTAAACTCTGCCGGGTTTCATTATTCTGCAATATCGCCAGCTCACTCCTCCGCTTAGCAAAAGCCAGGTACAATGCCAGCAAGAATGTCAGTAAAATGATCCAAGAAGTACCAATCACATCTATCACCAGGCTACCCAGAATAATCCTTGCAACAAAACCCAGTGCAATACAAACACAATCTATGATGGCAAATCGTTTCAGGAAAAAAGAATATAACAGTTGCAATAAAATATACCCTGCAATCACATAATAGGTCGCATGATGCAGTTGAGTCAGCAGCAATCCGGCAGCCACCAGGCAAACCACAATCGCTGTCAGCAAGCGGTTCTTACTAATCAGGCCTTTCGCATATGGCCGTTCCCTTTTTTTAGGATGCTTCCTGTCATAAACAACATCCAGCAGATCATTCAGGCAGTATACCGCACTCGTTACAAAACAAAAGCAAAAGAAAGCGCTGATCAATTCAACAAACACCAATTCATTCGTCACCTCCCCCGCAAAAAAAGCAGGCAGAAATATAAATAAATTTTTAATCCAGTCCTTTATTCTTAATTGCTTAATCCACACAAGCATTTGGTGACGGTGACATTGTTTGGGCGTAAAGATATTATTTTTTCGGGGCTTTCAACACCCGATTTTCAGCCAGGCATTTGTTCCGGCCGCTCCGGGGTCCGCTACGCTCCGTACTCCTTCGTCGTACCGGCTCGTACCTCGCCGCCCGCACGCCCGGCAGCCCTTCCACAGTAGCATTCTATTCAGCAAATAAACGCGATAACCAAACTTAAAATCCCTGGAAAAGCCCTAAAACAAAAAGGCCGCCTTCAAGCAGGCAGCCTTTTATATCACTCATTCTTATTCTAATAGTTCAATATTTTAAATTCCGTACGGCGGTTCTTAGCACGGCCTTCAGGATTGTCCTTACCATCAGCAGTTTCATTATCCGCTACAGGCTCAGATTCCCCTTTACCAATTGCTATCAAACGGTCTTTACTGATACCCTTGCTGGCTAAGTAATCCACACAACTCTGTGCACGACGCTCAGATAACTTTTGATTATATTCATCCGCACCCTTACTATCCGTATGACCAATGATCTCCACTTTCATATTCGGGTTCTCGTTCATCAGTTTTATCAAAGGTTCAAACTGTGCATAAGACCCTTTCGACAATTTGTAAGAGTTGTAATCATACTTCACATTCTCCAGCACAATGGCCACATTCTCCTCAATCTCACGCTTGATCTTCGTTACACAAAGATTAGAAGCGGCTAATGTCTCCTGCTCCGCATCACCAGGTATCGCTATCGCCACTTTACCATCTTCATAACCCGTTACAGTAGCGGTTGTGTTAAACGCTGCATAGTCGTTCACCTTAAATTCGTAACGGCCATTGCTGTTCGTTGTACCACTGTACACCACTTTACCACTGCCATCTTTCACCTGTACCATCGCACCCCCAACAGCACTGCCTGTTGCACAATCCACTACGGTACCACTGATCGTTTTCATCACAGAGGCACGGTTAAAGCTGTAGATATCCAGGCAACATTCACTGTTACGGTC
>JAQGEF010000021.1 GCA_027854065.1 Polluticaenibacter yanchengensis
AGCAATACCAGGATAAAACGCGATAATATTTTATACAATCCATTAACAGGATTAGTACAGACAGCTTTAGATATAAAAAAATATGTAAAATCAGTTTTTGGTGCATCCAGTCCACAGTTCAAACAAGTAAGCAGCATTGAATTTACAGATGCAAAAGGCCGTTAACACCAGTCAGCCGGGTAGTTGAGTAATAGGTATATCCTCTAAAACCCAATACCCGGTTGAATAACTTCCGGATAGATGCCTCATAAGCTTAGCCATGTCAATATCAATACCACCTGCTTTATAGAACTAGCAACCCGCTTTATGGAACTCGTGACCCGCTTTATGGAATTAGCGACCCGCTTTATGGAACTTGCAACCCGCTTTATGGAACTCGCAACCCGCTTTATGGAATTAGCAACCCGCTTTATGGAACTCGCAACCCGCTTTATGGAACTCACGACCCGCTTTATGGAATTAGCAACCCGCTCAATCCGGCTACCCGCGTTTACCTTACCTAAAATAACTTGACACCTTTCGAGATTAATTAGAAAAATTTGTGTCAGTTTTTTTACAACGAATGCAAGAATACAGGATATTTTCTTATTCCTGCTTTTTCTTTTGAAGCCCGTAGCACACTATCGCAAAGAGTGTGTCAACGAAAAGATTTTATAATCAGCTGGTTGCATTCGTTTTAACCCATTCTTTTTTCAACAGGGAATAAATACATAAGTCAGCAAACCCGTCATTAAGCCATTCCGCCTCCCTTAAAATACCCTCCTTTTTAAAGTTTAATCTTACAGGGATGGCCTGGCTCCTGTAATTATTCACAGCAGCTTTTATTTCAATCCTGTTTAATGATAACTCGTTAAACCCATAATCAATTAATCGCCGGCAGCATTTCGTAATAATGCCCTTACCCACAGCATGCTTATCCAGCCAGTAGCCAATAGCACCGGAACGGTTATAGAAATTTAAAAAATGTAAACCTATCCTGCCAACCGGTTTTTTATTAAACAATATGACAAAGCTGATTTCCGTTTTATCATTGTAGAGCTGTTCACAATTTTTAAGGTATTTCCTGAGATTTTCTACAGACTGCATATTGCCTACCCAGGATAAAAACTCAGATAAATGTTCCCTGTTAGAATCTATCACATCAAATAGCGGTACAGCAAACTTTTCAGCAGTGATCTCCATTTCAATATTTTCATCAATCGTCCATTTCATATCTTAAAAATAGTAATAATAACCCAATAGAAACAAAACCGCAATGTTTTACCAATAATTACTTAAATGCCGCCAATAAAAAAGGGATAACGGTTTTATTTGTTATCCCTTTTCATCAATACGTTTGTTTATTTTACTGCAGGTCCATCAACCAGTTCAAAACCCCAGGTTTTACCCTTATCTACAGCAGGAATTCCCTCGGTAATCCATTTCGCCGGTTTTTCACCCTTCAGTAACCAGTCGAAGAATTGTTGTTCCCTTATTTGGATATCTTTCCTGTTCTTGCGTTGAATTAAATTATGTTCTTCACCGTTATAATTCAGCATCCACACCTTTTGTCCCAAACGACGCATCGCGGTGTACATTTCAATACCCTGGTACCAAGGCACAGCACCGTCATTATCGTTGTGCATAATTACCAATGGCGTTTTATTTTTAGGTAAGTGGAACAGCGGTGAGTTTTGTAAATACAAATCAGTTCTTTCCCAAAGATTATAACCGATACGGCTTTGCGTCTTTTCATACTGGAACTGGCGGTTTAAACCCGTAGCCCAGCGAATACCGCCATAAGCGCTCGTCATATTAGCCACCGGGGCACCGGCCCATGCCGCTTTAAAGATATTCGTCATAGTAATCAGCTGGCAAACCTGGTAGCCACCCCAGCTCTGGCCCTGGATAGCCATATTTTTACCATCAATAAAACGACGTTTAGCAAGGTCCTGGGCAGCACTTACCACATATTCATAAGCATCCTTACCAGGATTGCCCTTTGTATAGTGAATATCAGGAGAGAATACGGCGTAACCACGGCTCACAAAAAACGAGATGTTCAGGCGGCTGGGAGTCGGTGCCGGAGCTATATAACTGTACAGGTCATCCGTATGTGTTTCATAGAAATACATGATAAGCGGGTATTTTTTAGTAGAATCGAAATTCTCAGGCAGGTACAAAATACCTGTACCCGGCTTACCCGTAAATGTTTTCCATTTGTATAACTGGGCAGTACCCCAGTTATAATTAGCCTGTTGCGGGTTAGTAGCAGATAACTGGTTAAAAGTATTTAGATCAGTCGACGCATATAAGTTTGGCGATTCCTCGTAAGTTTCTTTCACCAATACATAAGCATCAGCATTTTTAGCTTTCTGTAAATTCCGCAGGTTTCTTTTCTCCCAGTCCTGGTTAATAAATTTCACAGCGTTATTGTTAATCACTGCAAAATTGTAACCCGCCTCTTTATTCACTTCATTAAACTGGCGGATAACGATGGTGTCAACGTTATTAATGTATTTCTTTTCGCTGTCCAAACGAACATAGTTATTCGTAATCTTATTTTTCCTGAACTGGAAAGATGCGGTAATGTTCACCGGTGCCGCTTTTGCAGTAGGGTCCACCTTCCAGATATCATACCGGTCGTAGATGTACACTGCTGCATCATCAGCGGCCCAACCCATAATGCCATAAGGGCGCGGATCGCTCGGGGTATCATTTTGCTCATCCGCCAAAGCAGTCAGTATTTTAGAACTGATGTTTTTAGTAACAGCACCATCGTATGCAAAATAATGCCTGGTTTTATAGTCGTACCATACCAGGAATTTACCCGATGGAGCACTGTACATAGGAGAAACAACACCGTTTAAGTTCTCAACTATTTTCTTACTGCTGTTAGCAGCAAGATTAATGGCATACACATCTTTAATCGTATTGCCCGTCCACTGGCTTTCAACCCGCTTGCCGTAGTCAGAAGCACCCATTAGCATATCACCATCACCTTCATTGGTTTGAAAAACAGTTGGTAACTGCTCACTCTCCAATTGTTTAAAACTGTTATTGCTGAAATCATAAACACTCAGGTAGTTCTTGTTCAGGTCCTGTTTCAAACGCTTCAGCTGCATAGGCTGCAGGTAGTCGTCATTATAATGCCATACGTCCAGCTTAACAAGATCGATCTCCACCAAAGAAGTATCCTTAGCAGCAGGAATAGGGGCTACGCCAAAATATAAACGATTGCCGGATTTGCTAAAGTTGATCTGGCTGTGTTCGCTAACATTATAGTTTTTGGCTAAACCGTTAAAGGATTTGTCAATCAGTACTTTAGCAGAATCATCACCCAGGTTGTACAGCCAGAGCTTGTAAAACTTTTGAAGGTCCTTCGGTTTGGATTCCTTCTCCGCAAAAAAAGCCACTTTTTTATTATTGTCATCAATTGTCAGCTGCTTGTAGTCATTACCGCCCCTCGCAATAGTATCTGTTTTAGATTTAGCAATATCATATAAAATAACAGACTGGTAACTGTTGGAATCTTTAGGATGCTTACCAATATTAATAAGTACCAGGTTACCATCTTTAGATAAGGCATAGTCATTTACATTAGCCCATTTTACCTCTTGCTTCGTATCCAGGTGACGCAGGTACAATGTAATGGATTTCTTAGGAGCACCCGGTGCGTCCGCGTCATCTTCAGCGTCCAGCATAGCAGTCAGGTCTTCAGCGTCTTTACTTCTTTTCTTCTTACCCGGCTGGTTATTATTAAGCTCGTTAATTTCAAACTTTAAAGAATCAATAATTTTGCTTAGGCTGTCACTAATTTTAGCTGCTTCCTTATTTACAGGTTTCGACACCTCAGGCTTCGTTTCAATACCATAAGCCATCCAGTTACCGCCATCTTTTGCATAAGAAAAAGCTTTCAATAAAGGTTTTTTAAAAACCTCATCCTTCCCCAGTTCTATGATCCCAAGGCTGTCTTTCGGCATATCGTCCGGCTTTTTCTTCTTTATTTTCGCGTCACGAGTTTGCTGGAAGCTCGGTTTAATATTAAAGATCACATATTTATTATCGTTAGTAATGGTTGCATTTTCACCCCTCTCAATTGTCTTCGTATAGCGCTTGTCAGTCGTCTGGATCACCAGAATATTATCGCCCTCCTGCGTATTAATGTTATAAACCACCCATTTCCCGTCATTACTGATCTTAGTAGCGCCAACCGTTTCCCATTGGTCATACACAGAATGATCTAAAGGCTTCTTTTGAGCATTAACAGCCCCCATCGAAACCAGAATTGAAGCAATTGAATAAAAGATTTTCTTCATGTAGTAAAAATTTATATGCATATCCCTTAGAGATATGCATATTTAATTGATGGATACTTTTAAATACCGGCATACAAACCAGATTCCAACATAGTTGGACGATGATGCGGAGTATTTCCAGTTCCCTTGTTAATATTTCTTTAAAGATATAGTTTATTTGAATATGTTAGTCTTTGTCAGGTTCATTCAACAATCTTCTTTTTGGTATTTGGTTGCCCGCTGATTTGTTTCGCTGATGATCACAGATTTTTAAGATTTAGAAATATCAGAAACTTTGTTCTCTCTACATCATAGTCATTTTGACGAGGTCAATTTGAAACTACTTGAAATAGATGTAAGCCGAGGAAAAATCCCTTTAAATTAGTAAGGATAGTTTTTCTCACTAAGTTCCAAAATGAGATGAGCTTTCTCTGCGCTGCTAATGACAGTTCAGTGAATTGAAGCAAACTGTCAAAAATACATACTTATTATGATATTTTAAATTTTGTACATTTGTATATCAGTATAATTTAATAGATCACTTGTTATGAAGTTCTCAATTGATAATGGTACTAATATATGCTCAATAGGAATGAGTAATATAGGCAGTTACATAAGATTTAATTACCCTTTAACCGTGGTTTGGGACGACTCAGCAGGTTCAATTGACAGATACTTTTGTTTACTGCCATATAACGAAGAGTATAGAAATACTATAAGAAGTAAAATCAATGAAAATTTAAATCAGGACTTTACAGGAAATATTAATGGTTTATATGAATTATTAAAGCCTTTATTGCCTATTTTTAAAAATGGAGATTACTATCTTAGTTTTAGCTTAAATAAAGGAATGGCGTTTAAACCTTCTTACGATAGTCTGGACATTATTTTTGCTGAACGAACTACAGAAATATCCAAAATAGAATTGATCAAAAATGAACATCAATTCTTCTTAAAAGAGAATCAAGTCTCGAAAAAATATTATGATTCAAATCTTTTGGAATATTCTACAGAAGCGTTTTATAATGGCAGAGGGTACCTTTTTGCTACTCAACCTTTAGATAATATTGACCAAAATAGAGTTAGATATTATGAAGAAAAAATAAGGAATGGAGAAAGACCTTTTGCCATCATTTTTAGTGCCAATTTACATTCAGAAGATCTGGAATCGTCTGATTATATTTTAGATGGACATCATAAACTATTAGCATATAAAATCCTGGGGATATATCCACCGGAAGCAGTCATTACTTACTTACCCAAGCTAGATGAAGTAGAATTTGATGCAGAGAAATTAAGTGAGGTACTTTATCCATGGCAGGTTGAACATATTCTTGAATATTGGGAAGGAAAAGACGAGTATATAGAACGAACATTAAAGAACCCAAACAGTAACCTGCACTCAATTATTAAAAATGGAAATGTGTTTGATTATCATGAAAATGGCAAACTTAAACATAAAGCTTTTTATATAAATGACAAAGTAGATGGCGTTTCAATGCATTGGTATGATAATGGGCAATTAAAATGTGAACATTACTACAAAAAAGGTATAAGAATAGGAACATGGAAAGACTATTATCCATCAGGAAAAATAAGTTTTGTTCAACCTTTTAATGATTATGGAATGCCTAATGGAATAGTAGTTTCTTATTTCGAAAATGGTAATAAAAGGTTTGAGAGGGTATTAGAAAATGGTATAAATAAAGATGGTGTGTCCAGTAGAGATTGGTTCGAAAATGGTAGTATAGCAGGAGAAGTGACATATAGAAATCATCAAATAGTAGTTCGGAAAAACTGGAGCGGAGGCGGAGTACTTATTAATCATGAAATATTTAATGAAGAAACCAGAAAGATGGATAGTATAGATATTAAGCCTAATGAAAAAAAATTACATAGCTTTAAGCAAGTGGAAATGTTGCAAACAATAAACAAATCTCAATATGTAAATAAAGAATCAGGATTTTGGATTAAAATAAGAAGTTGGTTCAGATAAAAGTGAATAATCGGTCTAAACCATTGAGCTTGCTTTTTGACACACTTAGAGTAACAGTTTCAATATTGTCCAATAGTAGCAACCTGTTGAACGGAGCGTCGCCAATGTCGCCCAATCATAGATATACCGGTGACTCAATAAAAAAGAAAACAATAGTTAAAAGCTGTTATTGATTTCGACCGGTGGCTAATACCATATTATAGACGATATTCAGCAACTCCTTCTGGCGCTCAGAATTACCATGTTCCACTTCTATATTTAAGTAAGGCTTATTATTTTTTGCCGCCCATACGGATAGCGACCCGTCATCAATAGGCGTCGGGTGTTGAAGCACCACGTTCAGGTTTTGCTCCTTCAGGTAAATATAATATTCCAGTTCCGTAGTAATAATAAAATTGTCCGGCTCATTTTTGTCATTCACAAACACATTAATAGCTTCCCCGGCATATTTTCCTTCCGGTTTAAAGTCATGCACAGTTAGTAAACCCAGAGTCGTATTATTGTGCAATGCAATAATCACTTTAGCCTTAATGAAATGACTGTCAATCAAAAACCTGGATAGCTTGTTCACTTCGTTAAAAGCCGGCTTTGCAACAGCCGGTTCAGTAACAATTGTTTTTTGAATACCCTGTTTAGAAAAAATGCGGTTAGGGTCAAACTTTACATTGAATTTATTTATTTTAAAATGCACTTCGCGGCTGGCCTTATTATCCAGGTAGATAAAGCTCACAGGTGGATTACCGGCTAAAAACTGCTGCGCCACATTCAGCGCCGTTTGTTCATTATGGTGCAGGTGTACCAGTAAAATACTATCGGCGGACATAGCATTATACCCCGCAATATTAATGGTATCGTTCCCGATTTTAAACGCCGTTTGGAATTTCTCAGAATTAACAATTCTTTTTTCTGCAGATACAAAAAACAAACCCGCTGTAAAAGCCAGTAATAATGAACTTTTCACCACAACAAACAATAGATTCCTCTTCATTCCAACCGTATTTTATAAAAAAGTTAGCATCTTTTTGCAAATAAATGTTTTTATTCACCAATCGTTAAAACCTGTTTATAAATATAAATATTTTTAAGTAAATACTTCATTTTAAAACGGAATTTAAGGATTACATTTGCCATCCAAATTAAAATTTGCCAATCAGTATAAAAGTAACTGATCATTTATCATGAAAGATACTTCCTACATCACGAATCAACATCCGGCTTTTATAGAAAGCCTGTATAACGATTTTGTAAAGGATCCGAATAGTGTAGATCCTGAACTTAAGAAATTTTTTGAAGGTTTTGACTTTGCCATTAACAATGCAAATATCAGCGGCAGCAATGGCGCTATAGCAACACCGGACAATGTAAACAAAGGCAAAAGCCAGGAGCCAAGTGTGGTAGGACCGGAGCCAAGTGCAGAAGACTTTATGTATGACCTCAGGGTTTACCGTCTTATCTTAGGTTACAGAAACAAAGGACATCTTTTGGCAAACACCAATCCTATCCGCCCGAGAAAAGACAGAAACGCCAATATAGATTTAGCGTTCTATGGATTCCAGGAAAGCGACCTGGACAAAACATTCCGCGCAGGTAATCTAATAGGCTTAGGCCCAACTACTTTACGTAATATTTTAGCGCATTTACAAGCCTGTTATTCCAATCACGTAGGTTGGGAGTTCAAATATATCAGCGATCAAAAACAGGTGGACTGGTTAACCAATGAAATAGAAAAAGGATTTACCAACAAACTTTCCCTCGAGAAAAAAAGACGCATTCTTTCCAAATTGAATGAAGGCGTAATGTTTGAGAAATTCCTGCACACAAAATATATCGGCCAGAAACGGTTTAGCCTGGAAGGTGGAGAAACCGCTATTCCAGCTTTAGATGAAATCATCACCACTGCAGCCGATAACGGCGTACAGGAAGTAGTGATAGGCATGGCGCACCGTGGCCGTTTAAACATCCTGGCAAACATCATGGGCAAAACCTACGAAGAAATCTTTACAGAGTTCGAAGGTAATATTACCCCGGATAGTACAATGGGTACCGGTGATGTAAAATATCACTTAGGTTTCAGCAGCCAGCCAACTACACCAAACGGTAAATTAATCCATTTAAAATTAGCACCGAACCCATCGCATTTGGAAGCGGTAGATCCTGTTGTTTTAGGTTTCTCCCGTGCAAAAGCAGATGTTGAGTATGGTAGCGATTACGATAAAGTATTACCTATTTTAATTCATGGCGATGCATCAATCGCTGGTCAGGGTATCGTTTACGAGATCCTGCAAATGAGCAAGTTAAAGGGTTATAAAACCGGCGGTACCATTCATTTTGTAATCAATAACCAGATCGGTTTTACCACCGATTTTAGCGATGCCCGCAGTTCTGATTACAGTACTTCATTGGCAGCTGCGGTACACGCCCCGGTATTCCATGTAAATGGTGATGATCCTGAAGCAGTAGTTAAAGCCGTAAATATTGCCACCCGCTACCGCCAGGAGTTTGATTCTGATGTGTTTATTGATATGGTATGTTACCGTCGTCATGGTCATAACGAAGGCGATGATCCGAAATTCACTCAGCCGGGTTTATATGCTTTAATTGATAAGCATCCAAATCCACGCGAGGTTTATACCAATTTCTTAATTGAGAACGATAAACCGGATGCGCGCGAACTGGCCAAAGAAATGGAAAAGCAATTCTGGAGCGATTTACAAAATCGTTTAGATAATATTAAGCAAAATCCATTGCCTTATAAGTATCAAAAACCTGAACAATGGTGGAGAGAATTAAGAAAAGCCACCCAGGAAGATTTTGAAGCAAGCCCGGTTACGGCCATTTCAGATGAAGAGTTCCGGCAAACCTTTACCGCTATCATGACATTGCCGGAAGGGTTTACGCCACTTAAAAAAGTGCAGAAGCTTTTAAGCGATAAAATAAAATTATTCAACGACGAGCAAAAAGTTGACTGGGCAACCGGTGAATTATTAGCTTACGCAAGCATCTGTGCCGATGGTAACGATGTGCGCATGAGCGGACAAGATGTTGGCCGTGGTACATTCAGCCACCGTCATGCTGTATTGCGCGATGAACAAAATGACGAATATTACAACCGCCTTAGCCGTATTTCAGATACACAAGGAAAATTCCGTATTTACAATTCATTATTAAGTGAATACGGTGTATTAGGTTTCGAGTATGGTTATGCAATGGCAAATCCTAATTCATTAGTAATATGGGAAGCACAGTTTGGTGATTTTGCCAACGGTGCCCAAACTATTATTGACCAGTTTATTACCGGTGGCGAACAAAAATGGGGACGTATGAACGGTGTAACCATGTTATTGCCACACGGTTACGAAGGACAGGGACCAGAGCATAGCAGTGCCCGTTTGGAACGCTTCCTGCAAATGGCAGCCGAGCTGAACATTGTGGTAACAAATATTACCACAGCAGCAAACTTCTTCCATGCGTTGCGTCGCCAGTTAGCATGGCAGTTCCGCAAGCCATTGATCAACTTTAGCCCTAAAGCTAACTTACGCTTGCCTTCAAGCTACAGTCACGTAAGCGAGTTTACACAAGGAGGCTTCAAAGAAGTCATCGATGATGATGCCGTACAATTACCGGCTACTGTAAGAAAAGTATTATTCTGTTCAGGTAAAGTTTACTTCGATTTATTAGACAAAAAAATCAAAGAAAACCGCACCGATGTCGCCATCATCCGTTTAGAACAGATTTATCCTTTACCACACAAACAATTAGAGTTGTTGAACAAAAAGTACAACAATGCTACCTGGTTCTGGGTACAGGAAGAGCCTTTAAACATGGGTGCCGCTTCATTCTTAAAAATGAACCTGCACAGCATTAACTATGGCATTATCAGTCGCCGCCCAAGCGCTTCTACTGCCACAGGTTACAGTAAAGTGCATGCCAAAGAACAGTCAGAAATCGTAGAAACAGCATTCGGTATTTAATCAATACCGGTAAGCATATTAATAGGAATAGTCACCAAGATAATTGGTGGCTATTTTTATTTGGGGCTGTCAGCATTTGCAATACTATATTACAGCAGTCCGGCGTGTTTAGGGGTTCGCTACGCTCCGTGCCGCGCTGCGCTTGCACCAGCCGCTATGGCGGCTGCCCACACATGCCGCAGCCATTTATCATTTTCCATTCTATTTGACATACTTAAGTGCATGGAAATAATTTAATAAGCAAGCAGACAGATAAAGCCATCGTCCTGTTTTATATTTGCAAACTATGATAATAGAAACATTGCATAAAGCTGCAAAAGCCGGAGCTGCGGAGCTTGTGAAATATTTTAATAACCCGTCTTTAGTGGTAAATGTTAAAGATGGCGGTATTAATGATTTAGTGACAGAAGCGGATCATGCTTCTGATAAAGCAATAATTACAGTAATTAAAGAAAACTTCCCGCACCATTTTATTTTAAGTGAAGAAACGGGTAATTTAGAATCTGACAGTAATTATAAATGGGTAATTGATCCCATTGACGGTACCATTAATTATGCGCATGGTATTCCTATTTGTTGCGTTAGCATAGGAGTGGAGAAAGATGGAGAAATGATAGCAGGTGTTTGTTATAACCCGTTTATGAATGAATATTTTTTTGCAGAAAAAGGGCAGGGCGCCTTTTTGAATGATAAAAAACTGGAAGTGAGTAAACAGGTATCAGTGCTGAAAAGCTGCCTGGTGACAGGATTTCCCTATTCATACCTGCATGAGGAAAACGGGCCATTACAATGCTTTGAACGTTTGGTAAAAAAAGGGGTGCCTGTACGCCGCCTGGGAAGCGCTGCATTGGATTTGTGCTGGGTAGCGAGTGGCCGTTTTGATGGGTTTTATGAACATAAATTAAAAGCCTGGGATACTGCTGCCGGTGTTATTATTTTAAAAGAGGCAGGGGGCAAAATTACAGATTTCAATAACAATGAATATAGCATATATCAGCCAAAACTGATAGCTACAAATGGCATTATTCATGATGAGCTTTTATCGGTCGTCAATAACAGCCATCCTGATTTTAAACTATAAATTATGGAAAGAACTGAGATAAATTCGTTAGGTGAGTTCGGATTGATTGACCACCTGACCAGGAATAATGAAACCAGGCAAGCTTCTACCATTCTAAGTGTTGGTGATGATGCGGCAGTCATTGATACTTTTGGCAAACAAACGGTAGTAAGTACCGATCTGTTGATAGAAGGTATTCATTTCGATTTGATGTACACACCACTTAAACACCTGGGCTATAAAAGCGTGGTGGTGAATTTAAGCGATATCTACGCGATGAATGCAGTGCCTACTCAAATTACAATAAGTATCGCATTCAGCAATCGTTTTAGTGTGGAAGCTTTGGATGAATTTTACGAAGGCGTGTACGCTGCCTGCGAAAAATATAATGTTGATTTAATAGGAGGGGATACATCCAGTTCTCAAAAAGGCTTTATAATCAGTGTTACAGCATTGGGAGAAGTGGTACCAGATAAATTTGTGACGAGAAAAGGGGCCCAAAAAGGTGATTTGATTTGTGTGACAGGATTTTTGGGAGGCGCTTTTCTTGGATTAACATTATTGGAACGGGAAAAGAAAATCTATCTTGAGAACCCGGGAGTTCAGCCGGACCTGGAGAATGAAAGTTATATAGTAGGCCGTTTATTAAAGCCCGAAGCACAAAAAGAGGCGATCCAGTTTTTGCAGGATAATGATATCATGCCTACCAGTATGATGGATGTGAGTGACGGTTTGAGCAGCGAAATTATTCATATCTGCCGCCAAAGCCAGTGTGGAGCTGTTATATACGAAGATAAACTGCCTATCCATGAGGACTCGCGAATGTTTGCCTATAAACTGGAGTTAGATCCTACCATGTGCGCTTTAAACGGTGGAGAAGACTATGAGCTGGTATTTACCATTAAGCAGGAAGATTATGAAAAAATGGTTTTAAATGAAAATATCAGCGTGATAGGTTATATCACAGAGGATATTGAAAAGACAAAAATCATTACGAAGGGTGGTAATACCTATGATTTAAAAGCACAAGGCTGGAACCATTCTAAATAAATTAAACAGTAAACTATGAGGATTCCCCGTTGGTTGGTTATACCATTTATTGTGATATCATTGATTGCTTTAACCCGTCAGTTCTGGGATGATCAAACCGAGACTGCAGCTACCGTGTATGATATCCCTAAAAAATTAGATACCGAATTGCTGACTCTAAAAGTATACCCACAAAGTAAATCTAATAACGTATTTGTATTTACTACGTATAAAGAGGGTAGTGAAGATGATTTTTTATACCTGACCCCGGAAAATATCGCGTTGGAAACGCCTTCACAAATTATGGCCCTGCCGGATAGCATCCTGCAAAAAGGCTTCCAGGTATCCGGCTATTTTTATATGGGAACCGGTATTCCAAAAGAGTATATCGGTAATATCCCGAAAGTAAAGCGATTAAGAGTCTTTTTATATCAAAGAATTGACGGGTTAAGTAAACCTGTAACAGTGGATAGTACCCATTTGACAAATTAATTGCAAAATAGCATTACAAAAGCTGAAGGGCTGCGGCATGCGTTGGTGCCGACGAAGGAGGCAGTGTATTTTTTACAGGATGAATCTGCGAAGGTTATAAGGTAGAGCGCTCCTGTAAAAATACACCGAGCGTTAGCGGAGCCATAAGCTCGCCGGACAGATGCAGAGGGAGAATCTTAAAGTTGACAGCCCCAAATGAAGAAGCATAAAAATCCCGGTAATGCTATAGCCTTACCGGGATTTTTTACTATTGGAAATGCCCTTATATTATACTAATGCGGCAAAAGCTTCTTTAATTCTTGCAAAGCCTTTTTGTAAATCTTCACGGCTTGCCGCATAACTTAAACGCAGGCAGGATGGCTCGCCAAATGCGCCACCACTTACAGAACTCACATGTGCCTGCTCTAACAGGTACATGGCAAGATCATCTGCATTCGCAATCACTTGTTCACCGAATTTTTTGCCAAAATAGGCACTCACATCCGGGAATACATAGAATGCGCCATCCGGTTCTATACAACGCAGATTTGGAATTTCGCTTAAATATTGCAGAACGATTTTACGTCTTTCTCCAAATTCTTTTACCATGTCTAAAGTTGGTTTCAGATCAGCATTTAAAGCGACTACAGCAGCTTGTTGTGTAGCGGCATTGGTGCCACTGGTCATTTGGCCCTGGATTTTATCACAGGCTTTAACAATGTCCGCATTTGCGGCCATATAGCCTAAACGGTACCCGGTCATCGCGTAACCTTTGCTTAATCCGTTAATGATGGCTACACGGTCTTTTACTTCCGGGAATTCCGCGATGCTGACATTGGCACCCACATAATTGGTATATTCATAAATCTCGTCACTCATGATGATGATCTGAGGATACTTTTTGAATACTTCTACCAAAGAAGCTAACTCTTCTCTGCTGTAAACAGAACCTGTAGGATTACAAGGGGAGGAGAACATGAATAATTTGGTATTTGGTGTAATGGCAGCTTCTAATTCTTCTGCGGTTATTTTATATTTATTCTCATATTTGGTTTTTACGAGGATAGGATTTGCTTCTGCTAAACGAACAATTTCGCTGTAAGAAACCCAGTATGGTGTAGGGATAACAACATCATCTCCACCTTCTACTGTGGCAAAAACCAAATTGGCAATGCTTTGTTTAGCACCGGTGCTTACGATGATATTTTCCGGTTTGTAATCTAAATTGTTATCTCTTTTTAGTTTGTTACAAGCAGCCTGTCTTAATTCCGGGTAACCGGCTACTGGTGGATAATGGGAGTAATTATTGTTTACAGCATCAACCATTGCTTTTTTAATATGGTCCGGGGTATCAAAATCCGGTTCGCCAAGGCTCAAACCTATTACATCGTGACCCTGAGCTCTTAGCTCTCTCGCTAATTTTGCCATTTTTAATGTTTCCGGTTCGCTAAAGCGCTCTAATCTGGATGCCAGTTTCATATAAAAGTCTATTTATTTGATTATCGTATTTTAAAATTCAAACCTGGCAAAGGTAATCAGTTCTTTGTACTTTCAAACTTAGTTTTAACATTTATTACGTTTTTCAATCAGCAATTTTATGAAAGCTAAAAATTAATGTTGTAACTTTGTTTTTATAAATGCTATATAATGGGGATCAATAAAGCTATCAATCAGGATAAGTTTATTAGTGAGAAGAATAAACTATTGATTAATATTCTATATACTAATAACTGGCTTCAAACTAAAATGAAGGCTTTTTTTGAAACTTACGACCTGACATCTCAGCAATATAATATTCTTCGAATTTTAAGAGGTGCCAAGATGCCAATGAGTACACTTAAAATAAGGGAACGAATGATTGACCGGATGAGTGACACCAGCAGGTTGGTTGAAAGGTTATTGAATAAGGGGTTGGTACAAAAAACGGTTTGTAATAAAGACAAGCGTCTGGTGGATGTGGTCATTACGGAACAAGGTCTTAATTTGCTGGCAGAGATGGATTACCAGGAAAAGCTACTTGACGATATATTCAGGAATATATCTGATAATGATGCTGTTGAGTTGAATGGTTTGCTGGATAAGATAAGGGTAGACTGATTTCGATATTAATGAAATTTAAATGATTGATTTGTAATAATTTACTTGTCTTCTTATACCATTCTCAAGTGTGATAAAATCGTGGTCAATAAATTTAAATAATTTTTGGTTGTTCAGTACAACAAAGTTTAGATCTATATTTCTGGCTGGTTTGTAAGTTATTTTAGGGTTTGTATTGAGTGACAATGAAATAAATTTGATTACTTCATTTAGCGTATAACCAATACCCGAGCAGATATTTAAAACTTCGTTTTTTACATTTGCATTTATAAGTTTGAAAATGATATCTACTAAATCCTGAACATGAAGATAGTCTCTTGTAACACTACCATCGCCCCATATTTCTAAACTTTCATTGTTGGATAATTTGTGAATAGCAACGCTTATAAAGCCCTGATTTGATTCAAATTTCTGGTATTCACCAAATACATTTGACGGGCGCAATATGAGATAATTTAATTTTTCGGTTCTATGTTTAAATAGAATGTAATCCTCAATTACAGTCTTGTGATAACCATAATAATTAATTGGGTTTAAAGAATGAGTTTCGTCAATCTTACTATCTGATTTCCCGTAAACAGTGCCTCCTGAAGATAAAAAAATGAATTGTACATTAAGTATTGCCGCTAAATCAATAATCTTAAAAGTAGGGAGCACAATGTCTTCAAAACTTTGCTGAAATTCATCGGCAGTACTGGAAGGTATCAGGTTACTATTTAAATGAATAACGTTAGTAATGTCGTTTTCTATTATTACTGTCTTTATTAAGTCAGTATCTTTTATAGATCCTTCAATAAAATGACAGTGCTTAAATTCTATTGACTGACTAATATCAGATTTCGTGATTACAAATAATTGATTGTTGCTATCCTTAGCTATTGAAAGTAAATTTTTTCCAATAAATCCTGACCCACCTAGTACTAAAATCTTATTCATCAATTCTTAAAATAAAAGGTAGTAATCCCATGATTACTACCTTTCAAATATATGCATTTTCTGCTTATTTGCTTTGAAATTGCTTCCGGATAATGTTTAATGCAGCACCTTCCTGGAACCAGGTAATTTGCTGGGCATTGTAACTATGGTTGGCCATAATAATATCCGAAGAACCGTCCGAATGATGAAAAACCAATGTTAAAGGCACACCCGGAGTGAATTTAGTTAATCCAAGTATATCCACTGTATCATCTTCCTGGATTTTTTCATAATCCGCTTTATCTGCAAAAGTTAAAGCCAGCATACCCTGTTTTTTCAGGTTTGTTTCGTGTATGCGGGCAAAGGATTTAACCAGTACCGCACGTACACCCAAATGACGAGGTTCCATAGCAGCATGCTCGCGCGAAGAACCTTCTCCATAATTTTCATCTCCTACAACAATAGAGCCGATGCCCGCAGCTTTATAAGCCCGCTGTGTAGCAGGAACAGGACCGTATTCACCTGTTAACTGGTTTTTAACATTATCAGTTTTGTCATTAAAATAGTTGACAGCACCTATCAGCATATTGTTGGAAATATTATCCAGGTGACCACGGAACTTCAACCATGGGCCTGCCATAGAGATATGGTCAGTGGTACATTTTCCTTTTGCTTTTATTAATAACTTTAATCCTATAAGATCAGTTTGTTCCCATGGATTAAATGGTGCTAATAATTGCAAACGGTTACTATCCGGGCTTACCTGTACAGTAACATTACTGCCATCTTTTGCCGGCGCCTGGTATCCTGGATCTTCAGCATCGAAACCTTTTTTAGGTAATTCATCACCGCTTGGAGGATCAAGCTTTACCTGCTCACCATTTTCGTTTGTTAAGGTATCTGTAAGCGGGTTAAAGGTTAAATCCCCTGCAATAGCTAAGGCGGTTACGATTTCCGGGCTTGCAACAAAAGCTAGCGTATTCGGATTACCATCTGCACGTTTAGCAAAGTTCCTGTTGAAAGAGTGAACAATTGTATTACGCTCTTGTTTTTCTGCTCCAAAACGCTCCCACATACCAATACAAGGGCCGCATGCATTAGCAAATACTTTAGCACCTATTTTAGAGAACGTATCAAGGAAGCCGTCTCTTTCAATAGTAGAACGTACCAGCTCACTGCCAGGAGTAATAGTAAATTCAGCTTTCGTTTTTAAACCTTTTTTACCTACCTGGCCAGCCAGGCTTACAGCACGGCTGATATCTTCGTAACTGGAGTTGGTACAAGAACCAATCAAACCCACTTCTACTTTTGTCGGCCAGTTATTAGCTGCCGCTGCTTCTTTCATTTTAGAAATCGGCGTAGCCAGGTCCGGAGTAAAAGGGCCGTTCAGGTGTGGCTCTAATTCATCTAAATTAATCTCAATTACCTGGTCAAAATATTGTTCAGGATTAGCATATACTTCAGCATCTCCGGTTAAGTGTTCAGAGATGCGATCTGCTAAACTGGCCACTTCTGCACGACCAGTTGCTTTTAAGTAACGGCTCATACTGTCATCATAACCAAATGTAGAAGTAGTGGCCCCAATTTCCGCGCCCATGTTGCAAATAGTACCTTTTCCGGTACAGCTCATAGAAGTGGCACCTTCACCAAAATATTCCACTACCGCACCGGTACCTCCTTTAACAGTTAAGATACCGGCTACTTTTAATATTACATCTTTTGGTGCCGTCCAGCCATTTAATTTACCGGTTAGTTTTACACCAATCAGCTTAGGCATTTTAAGTTCCCATGGTAACCCTGCCATTACATCGCAGGCATCAGCACCACCAACACCAATTGCAATCATCCCCAGGCCACCTGCATTTACAGTATGGCTGTCGGTACCAATCATCATACCACCGGGAAAAGCATAGTTCTCTAAAACAACCTGGTGAATAATACCTGCACCGGGCCTCCAGAAACCAATACCATATTTATTTGAAACAGACGCAAGAAAATCATAAACTTCTTTAGATTCTGTAACTGCACGTTCTAAATCCGATACACTGTCATTTTTCGCTACAATTAAATGGTCGCAATGTACAGTACTGGGTACTGCCACTTTAGAGCGGCCTGCCTGCATAAATTGTAATAAAGCCATTTGCGCTGTCGCATCCTGCATTGCTACACGATCCGGTGCAAAATCCACATAACTCACACCACGTCCGTACACTTGTCTGGGCATGCCTTCTGTAAGGTGTGCGTACAGTATTTTTTCTGTAAGTGTTAACGGGCGGCCAACAATCTTTCTGGCAGCTTCTACACGAGCTGGAATACGCTCGTACACAGCTTTTATCATTTCTAAATCAAATGCCATATCTTATAATTTTATAATTATGCGTTATAAATAATGCATCTCAAATTTCCGGGTTATAAAGACAAAATACAATTTTTGGTAATCATCCGGAGAACCCTGATTGAGCGACATTGGCGACGCTCCGTTCTACTATATGCTACTATTAATCTTTTATCTAAACGAAAACCTGAGATGCACTTACACTTGTCTGAAACTAAAGTTATATCTATTTTCTGTCTGTTTTATCTTTTTAGTGACAAAGGAACAAACTTTGTGAGGTTAATCCCTTCCACTGCAGATTTATATTCATCCATATTAGGAATACGTCCGAGAATTGCAGAAAGGACAACTACCGGTGTTGAGGCCAGCAAAGACTCTCCTTTTTTACCTTCAGCATCTTCTACAACCCTTCCCTGGAAAAGACGTGTAGAAGTAGCCAGTACAGTATCACCTTTTGCCGCTTTTTCCTGGTTACCCATACAAAGGTTACAACCAGGGCGTTCCAGGTACATCATGTTTTCATATTCGGTACGTGCGGCTACTTTTGGCGCATTATCATCAAATTCGAACCCGGAATATTTTTGTAATACATCCCAGTCGCCTTCAGTTTTTAACTCCTCAATAATATTATAGGTAGGAGCTGCAACTACCAACGGTGCATGAAATTCAACTTTACCTTGTTGTTGTTCAAGGTTTTTAAGCATTTGTGAAACGATTTTTAAATCGCCTTTATGCACCATACAGGAACCTACGAAACCAAGATCTACTTTTTTATCATCTCCATAGTAAGAGAGTGCGCGGATAGTATCGTGTGTGTATCTCTTAGATATATCTTTATTATGAACATCCGGGTCTGCTATCATCGGTTCAACAATTACGTCCAGGTCTATGACTACTTCTGCATAATATTTTGCATTTTCATCCGGCATTAAAGCTGGTTTTTCACCTGATTTGATTTCTGCAATGCGTTTATCAGCTTTATTGATTAAGCCTTGAAGTACCTGTCTGCTGTTATCCATTCCTTTATCAATCATGATCTGGATCCGCGCTTTAGCAATCTCTAATGATTGTATCAATACATCATCTTCTGAAATACAGATGGATGCTTTTGCTTTCATTTCTGCCGTCCAGTCTGTAAATGTAAATGCCTGGTCAGCCGGGAGTGTTCCAATGTGGACCTCAATGATCCTGCCCTGGAAAACGTTTTCTCCACCAAACTGCTGCAACATTTGTGCCTGTGTTGCATGCACCACATCACGGAAGTCCATGTGGTCTTTCATTTCTCCCTTGAAAGTTACTTTTACGGATTCAGGAATCGGCATGGAGGCTTCACCTGTGGCCAATGCTAAGGCCACTGTTCCGGAGTCAGCGCCAAAAGCGACACCTTTTGACATCCTTGTGTGTGAGTCACCACCAATGATGATAGCCCACTCGTCGATAGTAATATCATTAAGTACTTTATGTATCACATCCGTCATTGAATGATATTCGCCTTTCGGGTCGCGGGCTGTGATCAATCCGAAATCGTTCATGAACTTCATCAGTTTAGGAATATTTGCCTGAGCTTTTTTATCCCAAACAGATGCAGTGTGGCAACCTGACTGGTAGGCGCCATCCACAATCGGAGAAATAACCGTAGCCGCCATGGATTCCAATTCCTGTGCAGTCATTAAACCCGTAGTATCCTGTGAGCCTACAATATTTACTTCTACCCGCACATCAGAACCTGCGTGAAGTATTTTGCCTGGTGTTGTGCCAACGGCATTTTTATTGAATATTTTTTCTACAGCAGTCAATCCCTGGCCTTCAATTGAAATTTCTTTGGAAGGCGCAAATACCGGTGTTGGTTCTATCCCAAGAATCCTTGCCGCTACTGTCTGTATTTTTTTTCCGAATACAATTGCATATGAGCCACCGGCTTTGATAAATTCCATTTTCTGAGGCGTGAAAGCCTTGGAAATGTCAATCAATTCCTGGTCACCATTATAAAGTTTTTTCTTTTTTGTATTAATCGTTAATACTGTACCTGTGGCTACAGAATATACTTCTTCCAGGATCGGGTCTCCGTTTTCATTACGTATAACATTCCCTTCAGTATCTACTTTCTTTACCCAGTTCTTCAGATCTAAACCAATACCTCCGGTCACATCTACTGTGGTTAAGAATATTGGAGAGATACCGTTGGTACCACCAACAATAGGTGCGATATTTACAAATGGTACATATTTGCTGGCTTGTTTACCAGTCCAAAGCGCTACGTTGTTTACACCAGACATCCTGGAAGAACCTACGCCCATTGTTCCTTTTTCTGCAATCAGCATCACGCTTTTATCGGGATGTTGTGCCTGTAAGCTCCTGATTTCGGATTGTGCCTGAGGTGTAATCATACACAGGCCATGTAATTCACGGTCTGAACGGGAGTGCGCCTGGTTGCCCGGTGATAATAAATCTGTGGAAATATCTCCTTCGCCCGCAATAAAGGTGACTACCTGGATCTCTTCCGGAACTTCCGGTAAGTTGGTGAAAAATTCAGCTTTTGCGTAACTTTCAAGAATATCTTTTGCAACCTGGTTGTCGTTTTTGAAGGCTTCTTTTAAACGGTCGGTATCTGCATCATAAAGGAAAACCTGTGTTTTAAGTACTTCTCCTGCTTGTTTAGCAATAGAAGTGTCTTCACCCAATGCTAAATCCAGCAGAACTTCTATTGAAGGCCCCCCTTTCATATGAGATAATAATTCGAAGGCGTATGCAGGTGTAATTTCTTCTACTATTGATTCGCCAAGAATAATTTCTTTTAAGAAACGTGCTTTTACACCGGCTGCACTTGTAGTGCCGGGTAAAGTGTTGTAAATAAAGAATTTTAGTGAGTCTTCACGATACTGATTCGCAGTGTCTTTAATTTGTGCAATTATTTCGCCTAGTAATTCGGCACCATCAATTGGTTTGGGATGAAGTCCAAGGTTTTTCCGTTCTTCAATCTCTTTAAGATAATCCTGATATATGTTCATAATAGTCTTTTGAATAATAAGCCCAGATTATTTAAAAGTCGCTGTTACAGTCATTTTTAAATAAAATCTGCTACATCTTAATGTGTGCGAATTTACGAATTACTATTCATGTCATGAAATTGTAAATCTACAAATTGTATTATTTTTTAGGATTTTCGCTTTTTATTTTATTTTTCCGCTTTTCGTAACCTCAATGCGTTTTTATTTAGATTTCTTCTAATTAATATGCCTTGATTCATGTTAATGATTTAAGAAATAGTCTGGATTGTTGAATATTATTTTTTACTATTTTCCTTTTCTGTAAATGATGGTACAATAAATTAAACCGGAATTAAGGTTGGGAAATTTCATATAACTCAAAAATTATATTGGGTGTTTTCAGTATTTCCAACTTTTTTTGTTATTTTGCTTACAAATCTTATTTTAAAATGGAAATATTTAATCAAATAAGACGCTTCGTTGAAATAAATATTTTTGGTGTATGTAGTTATCTGGGTGAAAAATTCAATATCGCTACGGGGAAAATAAGGCTCTATTTCATTTACTTATCATTTCTAACCTTTGGTTCTCCTATAATTGTGTACTTTATTATCGCTTTTTGGATGAATGTTAAGCGTTATATTTTTCTTGGCCGGCGAAACCAGTTAAGGTATAAATAGTTATACTTTGTATTCTTTTTTCAATTACTTGCTATGGGCATTTAGGGCATGTTTTGAGATATCGGGTATCAAAATTCACTGGAAAGCTCAGTTTTTGAATCCTTTTATTCTATAATTGTTATTTCTAATGCCATCTCTTCAAGCTCATCTATTAATAATTCTATGCAACGCATCAGGTATCTGCATTTTGCTGTCCACATACATTTGCTGAGCTATTTTCATCATTTCCAGTACCGAAATCTGACCTGTTGCATTTAGAAATATTTCCTGTGTCCCTAATTCCATTGTAATGATGGTTGGTTTATTATTGGGAACATTAACCACATACATTTGTTTTTCATTTAACCAATCCCAGGTTCTTGTTTTTTTAAAGTATTTATCCTTGTTTTAGTGGCTTTTAATAGTGTTGAATTCTGGTTTCTTACTCTTGTTGAAATTAAAAAGCTTGTTTAATATGGTATTGAAATTTGTAATATATGTAAATGAATCTGTTGTTTTAAATAGTAAGGGAATGTGGCAATGCAGAGCGGCTGCGGCATGCGTTGGTGGCGAGGAACGAGCCAGTGCGACGAAGGAGCACCGAGCGTAGCGGAGCCATAAGCACGCCGGACAGCTGTTGCATAGAATTACAAATACTGAAAGCCCCACCAATAAAAAAAGACTCCAATAGTTGAAGTCTTTCAGTATTTTAATGTGCAAAGTCCATTTCGTAATTGCCATTGATGCGTTCGATAGGCGGGTTGTAATAGCCGAATTTAAGGTCGGGGAATTCCTCCCGTATCAATTCCTGCATTTCTTTTACACCCATTGCTTCACCACAATCAGTGACACCTACTTTTCCAAGGTACCAATCAGGATCGATATTGAAGTTGCGCCATTGTATCATTTTTAAACCGGTTTCCCTGATGAGTTTTCTTAAAGCCTGGTATTCTTCTTCAGTATCTGTCATGCCCGGGAACACAAAGTAATTGATGCTGGTCCAGCCACCGTACCTGGTCATTACTTTCAGGCTTTCGATGATATCTTCGAACTGGTAATTGTTGGGGCGATAATATGGTGTATAAATTTCTTTGCGTGCACTGTTCAAGCTGACGCGAATGCTGTTTAAACCAGCCTTGCAGAGTTCTTCTACCGCATCGGGTTTACTACCATTGGTATTGATATTGATGGAACCTTTGGATGTATGCTTGCGCATTTCGAGAATGCTGTCTTTGATGGTCTTCCACATTAAAAGGGGTTCCCCTTCACAACCCTGTCCAAAACTGACAATAGGGAAGGGGGCTGATTCTAAATGTGGTACAGTAAACTCCACTATTTCCTCAACAGATGGTTTGAAGTTCAAACGTTCCTGCGGGCTTGGAATGTCTTCTTCTTCCGGCTGGAACGAAACACAGCCTACACAGTTGCTGTTGCAGGCGGGTGAGGAAGGGATGGGGCATTCCCAGCGGCCGAGTGCGAAATTGCGTGCTGCCGGACAATCGTAGGTATTGCAACAGGTGTTCATTAAATGTTGTACCAGCCTGTTGTGGGGATAGTTTTTAATTAAATACTGGCTGCCGGTCTCAATTTTATCCGCATCATAACCTGCACATTCCTGGCGAATATCCCGCTCTATCCTAACGGCTGTTACGTAAAATTTATCATTATATAAACCTGCGGCGGTATAGCAGAATAAAGGTAGTAACGGTGCGTCCGGTTCTGTTTCGTAAGCGGATAAAAAGAGGGTTGTATGTGCCGGGGGAATAAATGCGGCAACGGCCCAGCCTTTGTCGCATAGGCGCATGTCGCCGGTTTTTACATCAATTCCTATATTCCTGCGGCCCGGTAATTCATACAAATTGCCTCCTTCCGGCAATTCGATCCAATTGTCTTCAGGTACTTCGTAAGCATCCCAGCCGCTGCGTCCTATAGCGTATAGTGATGTATCTTCAAAAATATTTCCCTGTCCGTCGGAATATAAAACAAATGGTTGCATAAATTAGCCTTAGGCGTGTTGCCTTATGTTATAAGTGAAGTGGCGAAGTTCCGACTTTTTGGGGAAAGGAAGAAAACTGTTTTTTAGGCAGTTTTCTCATTTAGGCTATTAATAATAACATTGGCAATATTTGATTCTGCCTCTGTTATTATGCTGTTTGTAATTAAATGGAGGAAGTCGTGTTTTCCTGTGCAATATTTTTCAGGAGATTCTATGATATTTATGATGCTTTCTGAATAGTCTTTTTCATCATAAATATATTGTACGGCGTTCATTTTTTTCATTTCCTTGAAATGATCTTCGCTATGGATATCACGGGCATAATCAAAACCTTCATCCAGGCCTTTTTGTGGCGTAAATGCTAAATAAATGCATGGTTTATCTAAAATGGCGCCATCTAAGGCCATTGTAGAGGATACGTTTATAATAACATTGACATTGTTTACAACATTGGTGATGTTTGAAATGTCATCAAATGTAGGTACTGCACCTCCCCAGTTATTGCCATTATTTACCCAGATAGGGTCTATGGATACAATCCAGGGATATTTTGACAGAACGTAATTGTGTCTTCCCGAAGTGTCTGCCGGTGACCTTCTGAAAATTAACTCTGGTCTTTTTTCTTCGGGTAATTTTAAAATGGCTTCTGCTGTACTTATTAAAAGTAAATCATCATATGGAGAAGTCCTGTAATCGGATCCTGTAAACAGGATCTTTGATTTATTGATATCCAGTTTAAACTTGTTGCAGAACTCCTGTTTCGGAAGGACGAATTTGCTATTCCTGTAAAAATTAAACTGTGGTGTACCTGTAATGATTAATTTGTCGTTGGGAATTTCCGGATAGAACAAATTCATCTGATTTTTCATGAATGAGCTCCATAAAAGGTATTTATCTGCTAAGCTGTAAAGTTTTGCTTTGGCAATATTATCCCATGAATAGATTACAGAAATTCTTTTGACAGATAATCTTTTGGCAGCTTCATAAAATGGAATATTGATAATAGGTCGTTGATGAAGACTGATGATCAAATCTATTTTATTTTCGGTCAACAGGTTCTCGTAGAAAGAAAAATCACATTGGGCTAAATGCTTCTGGTATTTTGCTTCGAGCTTTAATATTTTATTATAATCCTTATAAATAGTACCTGCAAACAGCTGCACACTTTTTAAGAACGCTTTTTTAGTGAACTTACTTGCAATGGTTTTTGTTTTTAAAATAGTAGGATTATTGAGTTTTTCCGTAAAGTGTTTCAGGCGTGCGTAGGCAACAGATTCTCTCAGGAATCTTGATTTAAAGTCTTCCCTGTAATTTCTGAATGGAATGTATGATACATTGAATTTATCAAAATTAACGAGTGATTTGACATTGGATAATTCTGAAGAATGAAAAATAACAACATTCACTTGTTCACGTTTATTCAATTCTTCCAGGAGATTTGAGTATAGATAATTTTTAATACCAACGCCGTCTGGTAATAGAATGCCGATAGTTCTCATTATAGATTATTATTGATGATATATTCAACAAATTCGCGTACTACGCCATCTCCACCCATTTTTTCAAGGTGTAAAATGTTTGGAATGTTTTTGATTTTTTCCACTGCGTTTTTAGGGCAGGCAGCTAGTCCTACATTTGACAATAAATCAAAGCAATTGATATCATCGCCAATATAAGCCACTTCATTTAGTTGAATATTTTCAAGCTTGCATATTTCCAGGGCGGCATTTAACTTGCCGCCAAATATTTTACCCTGATAAAGGTAATCTGCTTTTATTTTTTGTGCTCTTCTGCTAACGATCTGGGTATCTTCTGATGTAACGATCCCGGTTTTGATGCCGGCTTCTCTTAACAGCTGGAATGCCATCCCATCATAAGTATTGAACTTTTTAAATTCATCGCCCGATTCGGTATAGTACATTCCTGCGTCAGTTAATACGCCATCAACGTCTGTAAGAAACAATTTTATTTTATTCATTCGTTTTTATATTAATTACCAGGCAGTCCATCCACCATCTACCATTAATGTGGAACCTGTCATATAGCTGGATGCTTCTGATGCCAGAAAGCCGAATGGTCCTGTCAATTCTTCACGGTCACACATTCTTCCTAAAGGACTCATTTTAGAGAAGTTTTTAACGAACGGTTCTGCATGGTTATTTTCAATACCGTGCGGTACTATCGCATTGCATCTGATGCCATCCTGTGCGTAAAAGGTAGCAATGTACCTGGTGAAATTAGGAATAAAGGATTTTGATGCAATATAATCAATCGGCTTAAATTGGCTTACACCATTTCCATAGTCATACAGGTTTTGATTAGGAGAAACGATACTGTAAGTAGATGCTACATTTATAATATTTCCTGATTTCTGGGCCAGCATCTGCCTGCAAACAACCTGGGTAATGATTATAGTGCCGGTTAAGTTTACTTCTACAGATTTTCTCAGCAAATCCAATGGATAAAACTCAAAGCGACTTTGGTTAACCTTGCTGTTATTTTCTTTGTCGAATTTAGCGTCAATAGCCGCATTATTTATTAATGTGTTGATTCGGCCGAACTTATCAACAGATGCATTTACGGCATCTATGCATGATTGTTCATTGGTGATATCTAAAACAACTGATAAACAATTCTCTTTAAGCGAGCTATCAAGATTATCGTAAAATGCATTCAATCCTGGTTCGTTTAAATCAGTAATGATTACTTTGGCTTTGTTTTCTAAAAAGTATTTTGAAATGGTTGAGCCGATCAATCCTGCCGCACCTGTAACGAATATTACATTGTCCGTTAAGTCGAATTTATTGTTCATCTGTTGTTAATTTAATGATATTGAAACTATTGTTTATGTTTTGCATGCTTTTGCCAAAGTTGTTTGATTGGATGGCTTCCCGGCAATCTGATATAAAAGCCAGCCATTGTTTTTCGAACATAGAGTTCCTGTCAAATGCTTCAATCCGCTCTATGGTATGAACATGATCATGAAATATTTCCATTACAGAATCGAAGTAATTGATTTTGATAAAAGCATTGTCAAAAACAAACTTATATTCTCTTAACGGCTTTTTCTGATGGAAGTTATTATGAGAATGTGCTGTTACGCCGTTTTTAAATTTCAAAAGGATATCAAAACCTGAATCAACGTCAACATCTAAATTGGAACTGGTGTTTTTAAGAGAGAAATGTTTCTCAAGCTCAAAGTTATTTAACCATAAGATTAAATCCAGGTCATGGCTTAGTGTTAGAGCGGCACCACCGCCTAAACTTTTCTTGGCTGCGTACGATTCTTTGTAATCTTCCCATGGATGCCAATCCGGTAGATACTCTCCCCAATAAGCATCTATGGATAAAAGTTTGCCGTAAGTTTTATTATCTATCAGATTTTTAATCTTTTCAAAAAAATGATGATAACGAAGCATATACCCGGCCTGTAAATAAGTGCCATTGATATTTGCATGATTAATAAAACTACTTAATTCATCATAATTGGATGAAACTGGCTTTTCTATTAAAACATGTATATTATGCTCGAGGCAAAAAAGTGTCTGGCTGGTATGTTCAGATGTGGGTGAGCAAATAATAGCCGCAAATGGTTTTGCAGCTATTATTTGTTCTAAAGAAGTAACTATCTGAATACTCTGGGGATCGATATTCCTGAGTGGTAAATTTCTTTTCCGATATACAATTATATTCGTATAACCTAGTTTCTGAAGCACTGAAATATGCCTTTCTCCAATTGAACCGGCACCGAAAACAACAATTTTTCTATCTTTAAGAGAATCTAATACATTCATTGGTTTCAATTGCTTGAGCGGCTTTTTCAAAACTACCTATATCATCAATATCTATTGCATAATCAGGCGTAATATAATATGGGATAATTGTTTTCCCGGACATTGAATTAAGCTCAGTAATGCAACTTGTTTTGATGATATCCAGAGTTCCTATTTGCCAATAAGTTTTTGGTAAAATCTGGCGGGGCGAATTATATGGCTCCTTATTATCCTCTAAATATAAGAGTGGTTTCATTTCTGTACCATCTTCATTAAGCTGCCACATTTTATATGGCGTAAGAGGGCTGTCCGTAAGAATTCTTAAACTATCTCCCTGATTATCTTTCATTTTATTGAAACAAGTATCAATAATGCCTTTCGGCCTTACAGGAGAAGTTGGTCTTAACTGAACAATATAATCCGGTACATAATTTTCGTTTTCCTTTAACCATTGAATGGCATGTTTAAACACCTCCAGATCTGTAGATAAGTCCTGGGCGAATTCTGCCGGTCTTATAAATGGTAATTCCGCGCCGTATTTTTTAGAAACATCTGCAATCTCCGAATCATCGGTTGAAACAATTGTTCTTGTTACAACTGATGATTCAAGAGCAGCTTTAATGCTATATGCAATTAACGGATGACCCAGTAAAGGCAACACGTTTTTTCGTGGTAAGCCTTTACTGCCACCTCTGGCCGGAATAATAGCTAATACTTCCGGTTTATTTGAATTAGTCAACTTTTCTATTTTTTAATTTTTCTCTCTGAACTGCTTCAATCGGTAAAATATCTTCACTTTTTAAAGTAAGCGCTTCGTGAGTATGAGCCAGGTCTCTGCAAAGTTTTTGTAATCCAGGGAACTCTAAAGATGCAGCGTGGTCCGTACCTTTCCAGGTCCTGTCTTTTGTAAAGTGTCTTTCTACCCATGTAGCACCCAGGGCATAAGCTGCAATATCAATTGCGATACCTAAATGGTGGCCGGAGAAGCCAATTTCTTTTACACGATTTGCGTATAAGTCTTTCAGTTTGGTGATTTCTAACAGGCAAATATCATTGAAAGGTACCGGGTAGCCTGAAGTACATGAATAAACGATTAACCTGTCTTTTGCCTGGCCGGTAGCTTCGAAAAATTTAATAACATCTTCTGCTTCCTGTGGCGTAGTCATACCAAATGAAATATGAACTTCACCTTTATAAGTATCTCTCAATAACTCTAACATTTTATAGTTGTTGTTACAAGCAGAAGGTACTTTAATTAAATCCGGGTTTAAAGAAATGATTTCTTCAGCAGAAATTTCTTCCCAAACAGATGTACTGTATTTTATACCAATGGAATTGGCATAATCCATCAAACCTCTATGTTGCTCAGTAGTGAATTCTAAATATTCACGGTGTGCACCATAGGTATTACCATAAGAATTATGAGGATTTGGGTGAGCAGCATTGTATTGTTCTTCTGTCAGCAATAACTTGTTATTTCTCTTTTGAAATTTAGCATAATCTGCTCCTGCATCTTTCGATAATTTGATAAGCTCTAATGCAATTTCAAAATTTCCCATGTGGTTACACCCGATTTCAGAAATTACTTTTGGCTTTAATGGTTGTTGATATTTCATTTGTTGTTAATTTATACTTATTGCGTATATGTGTATTGAAATTTACGCAAATGTAATTCTTAAATTCTTAAATATTGATATTTTTTTATTGTTACGAAGCCTTCATTGTGTCAGCTTTTATGAATCTTTCTGCCTTTCCATTCGTATTGACCGAATTTGCCCAGCCAGCCACTTATAACCGTATATAATATATGTATCGGCTGGAAAAAAGGGAATGTCCAAAGCCAGTTCTGTTTATTAAAAAATGCGGCAACCGGTATAATAAATACATATTCTACCAGGATTTTAATGCCGGCGATAGAAAACCAGAGGCTCCAATATTGGGTATTAAAAATGGCCAATACCGGAAGCACCGCTAACCACACATTAAAGAAATAAACCAGGAACAGGACGGCTATAATACTTTTGTCGGAATAGTAGGTGGCTTTACTTGCCCAGCGGATGCGCTGATTAAAAAATGACCGCCATGTTGGCATCGCGTCCGTATAAGTGATCGTTTCTTTGTTCTTTATCCAGGTTGTTTGACCCGGGTAGGCCATAGCAATTTTATGCATCAGTAACATATCATCACCGGTAGGAAGGTCATCAATGCCATTAAAGCCGTTCACCTTTAGAAATGCCGCTTTGGTATAAGCTATATTGGCGCCGTTACACATACTATGAAAGTTTGCATTAACAGAGGCACCAGTAATGCCCTGGAGCGTGAGGAAATCCAGTGTCTGGAATATGGAACTAACTTTGGAGTTGGTATTGAACATAACAGGTGCAGCGATAAACTGGTAATTCCCGGTTTCGTATATGACTACAATATTTTTAAGCCAGTTTTCATGATGGGAACAATCTGCATCTGTACAAACAATGAGAGGATGCTTAGCAATGCCCACTCCAAATTCTATTGCCCGTTTCTTATGCGCCTTTTCATTCCCGTCCAGGTTTAACAGGTAATGCTTAATATAGTTATGCGTTTGGGTATAAGTTTCTGCTATCTCAGCAGTATTGTCCGTGCTGGCATCATTAATTACCAGTACTTCCATCAGGTCAGATGGAAAAGATTGTTTAATAATGCTTTCTAAACAGGCAGCGATGTTTTCTGCCTCATTTCTTGCCGGGATAATAATAGTAACAGGTGTTGAAAGAACCGTATTGCGGACAACCGGCTGTTTAATTTTAAACCAGTTATAAGCGTACCACAGTATTAATGCAGTATATATGCTTAAAAAACAATAACTAATAAAATGGATCCACATGAGCTTGCAAAATAAGCTTTTAACGCATTACTGAGAAATTCTTTAAGCAGCTGTACCAGAAAATGTCAAAATGGTAAAAGATGGTTAGGACGGACTGGTTGATGCCTCTGAATACAGTCGATAACAATCTGTTTCTGTGACCGGAATTTAGGCTGGTTCTAAATGATTTACCATGCTTTTAATTATAAAACGGCAATCATAAAGTTGAGAATTTTTAAAACCGGAACCATTTTGTAATAAATTTTACAGAAAAACGATTCCCCGAAAGTTTAATTTTTAATTAGTAATTTTTGCAAGTAAGATATTTTGAAGAGGTGCTTCAATTGTATATCTTTGCACGACCTCTAAATTTTTCCAAAGGTCATTTATGGAGAACTTATCTGGTGAAGATGAGTTTGCAAATTGTTAATTGAGCAATTTTAAATATAACATCCACAAAGTTTGCGTATTTCTATGTACTTAGGCTTTGTGGTAAATTTTTTATGGCAAAATATATTTTTGTAACCGGTGGTGTTACGTCAAGTTTAGGTAAAGGAATTATAGCTGCAAGTTTAGCCAAACTATTACAAGCAAGAGGTTTATCTGTTACAATTCAAAAGTTTGACCCATACATAAATGTTGATCCGGGTACATTAAACCCTTATGAACATGGTGAGTGTTATGTAACAGAAGACGGTGCGGAAACGGACCTTGACCTGGGCCATTATGAGCGTTTCCTGAACATTCATACCAGCCAGGCGAATAATGTTACTACAGGCCGAGTGTATCAAACGGTCATTAACAAAGAGCGTGCAGGTGATTTTTTAGGAAAAACAGTACAGGTAGTACCACATATTACGGACGAGATTAAGCGGAGAATGCTGCTTATCGGCAAAGAAGGAAAATATGATATCGTTATTACAGAAATTGGTGGTACGGTAGGGGATATTGAAAGCCTGCCGTTTGTAGAAAGCGTGCGCCAGTTGCAATGGGAACTGCCGGAAGAAGATTGTTTAATCGTTCATCTAACGTTAATTCCTTATTTAAAAGCTGCCAAAGAGCTTAAAACAAAACCAACACAGCATAGTGTCCGCTTACTCAGCCAGGAAGGTGTTCACCCGGATATCATTGTTTGCCGTTCGGAAAAACCGTTAAATTTTGAGATCAAACGCAAAATCGCACAGTTCTGTAATGTAAAAACAGAAGCCGTGATTGAATCATTGGATGCTGCAACTATTTATGAAGTGCCAATGATGATGATGCGTGAAAAACTGGACCAGATCTGCCTGAAAAAATTGGGTATTACCCAGTTTAATGAACCGGATCTGACTTACTGGAAAGGCTTTTTAGAAAAATTGAAATATCCGAAAACCACCATTAATATTGGTTTAGTAGGTAAATATGTTGAATTACAGGATGCTTACAAATCCATTTTAGAAGCATTTATTCATGCCGGTGCTATTAACGAATGTAAAGTAAATATTATAAGCATACATAGCGAGCACTTAACGCCGGAAGATGTTCACCAGAAACTAGGAAACCTGGACGGGATGCTGGTAGCGCCTGGTTTTGGTATCCGTGGTATCGAAGGTAAAATTTCTGCTATTAAATATGCCCGTGAAAAAGGATTGCCTTTCTTTGGTATCTGTTTAGGCATGCAAATGTCCGTTATTGAATTTGCAAGAAATGTAATGGGGCTGAAGGATGCGCACAGTACCGAAATGAACAAGGACACTGCAAATCCCGTAATTGACATGATGGAGGAACAAAAGAAAATAACAGCAATGGGGGGTACCATGCGTTTAGGCTCTTATCCTTGTAAAATTAAAGAAGGTACATTAGCACATAAAATTTATGGTACAACAGATATTACCGAACGTCACCGTCATCGCTGGGAGTTCAACAGTGATTATAAAGATGCTTTTGAAAAAGCCGGAATGGTAATAAGCGGTATCAATTTAACAACTGGATTAGTAGAAATCGTAGAGTTGCCGGACCATCCGTTCTTTATAGGCGTACAATACCATCCGGAATTGAAAAGCACGGTAGATAGCCCGGCTCCAATCTTTGTAAAGTTTGTAGAAGCAGCAAAAGCCTGCAATGAAAAAAGGATACAGGACCCGGTGGTAATAGAATAATAAACATAGAAATGATTGAAAATAGCGGATGATACTCCGCTATTTTTGTTGGATATCAAAAATTTTAGCTAAAAAATAAAATAGATAAAATTTAAAAAATGTTGGGAATGGCTAAATAGATATTAAGTATTGAAGACAGGATTTATGTAGATTTTTGACTGTGCTTTGATTTGTTTATTATTTAGAAAACGGGTCAGCAGGTGAAAATACCCAAATAAATTGCAGCAGTAAAATATTAAGTGCTTATCCTTTATTTTTGCCGGCAACGATTGCTAAGTGTAACAAATTCCATTTATAGTTACCTTAGACGTACCTTATTTTGTAATTTTGAAAACTATTCTTTTACGAATAATATAATTTAGTATGGCATTAGTCGATTTAGTGATGCCCAAATTGGGCGAAAGTATCATGGAAGCAACTATCCTTAAATGGCTAAAGAAACCGGGAGATATTGTAACGGCAGAAGAAGTTGTTTTAGAAATAGCCACGGATAAGGTAGATAGTGAAGTGCCTTCTACTGCAAGCGGCGTTATAAAAGAATTGTTTTTTAAAGAAAATGATGTGGTGGCCATCGGTGCGGTTTTAGCAACCATAGAAACTGAAGCCACAGAAAATAGCTCATCACCGGCGCCTTCTGTAGCCCCAAAAGCAACTGAAACACCGGTAGAAAAAGTAGCAGAAAAAGCCATTGAAGTACCTTATGTACCAGCTGCTGCAAATGCACCGAAACCTGAAAATAACGGTGTCCGTTTCTACTCTCCGTTAGTGCTTAAAATAGCCCAGGAGGAAGGAATTAGTATGAGCGAACTGGAACATATTCCGGGAACCGGTCAGGACGGACGCGTTTCAAAGAAAGATATTTTAGCTTATCTGGAAGATAAAAAAGCAGGAAAAATAACAGCTCAAGTGGTGGCAGCACCAGCACCGGCAGCAACAAATACCAAAGTAGAAGAAGCATCAAAACCAACGACTGCGGCAGCCCCTTCCGCCCCTGCAATAAAAGCTACCGGAAATGTAGAAATTATTGAAATGGACCGGATGCGCAAGCTGATATCAAAACATATGACAGACAGCATCAACACCAGTGCCCATGTCACCAGTTTTGCAGAAGCAGATGTAACAACAATGGTAAAATGGCGTGAAAAAGTAAAAAAGGATTTCGAAAGAAAAGAAAACCAAAAGCTGACATTTACACCATTATTTGTTGAAGCTATCATTAAATGCATCAAAAACTTCCCTTGGTTAAACAGCAGTGTTGACGGCGATAAGATCATCATCAAAAAAGATATCAACATCGGTATGGCTACCGCATTACCAAGCGGCAACCTGATTGTACCGGTTATTAAAAATGCTAACCAGTTAAACCTGGCAGGCCTGAGCAGCCAGGTAAATAGCCTGGCAAACAAAGCCCGTCAGAACAAATTAAGTCCTGCAGATACGCAGGATGGTACATTTACCCTGACGAATGTGGGCACTTTCGGTAGCCTTATGGGAACGCCGATTATCAACCAGCCGCAAGTCGCAATTTTAGCAGTAGGCGCAATAAAAAAACGACCGGTAGTTATCGAAACCGAATTCGGTGATACCATTGCCATCCGCCACATGATGTACTTAAGTTTAAGTTACGATCACAGGATTATCGATGGTTCTTTAGGCAGTAATTTCTTAAACGCCATTGTTCAGGAATTAGAGGCTTTTGATATTAACAGAAGTATCTAAATTTTGTGCAATCATAAGAAATCCCTTACAGTATCACATGGTGTCCACTGTAAGGGATTTTTCTTTTATACAATAATGGGCTTTCAGCTTTATGTAATTCTATTGAATAATTGTTCCGGCTGCTTAGGGGTTCGCTGGCGCTCCGTGCTCCTGCGTCGCACCGGCTTCGTGCCTCGCCGCCCACACATCCGGCAGCCATTGGGCAACTGATCCTTTTATCAACCGGTACCTGGATTGATGACTACTGAAAAGTTTAATGGGATATTTGGACGTGATTACCTGGTAATTGGATTCATTGCTGTCACCCTACAACATCTTATCCTGATAACAAGGCATTATTTGATGAGAATCTATTGAATAAATATCCACCAACTTATATTAGTAAAGGCCATACTTGCTTAATGGCATTGCCAGATCATACCTCAAACTCAAAAGTCTGGATATTGCCCGGGTATAAAATCCGGATATCTGAAAGCCGGGGATAGCGCTCCTTATAAGTATTAATAGCCTCGTCAATCTGTTGATAACTGTAGCGGGTTGAAAAATGGCTAAGTATCACATGCTTGTTATTGGAAGCAGACAGCATCTCTGCCAGTTCAGGCAGGGCACTATGAAGGTTCGCTTTCGTTACATTTTGAATATTCCCGTCCCGGTTAAGAAACGTACATTCATGAATAAGAATCGGCACATCATTCCATCTGCCATCTGTTTCAACAGGAGAATCGGCAGAATATCCCAGCAATGGTTTCAATACTTCTTCAGAAATATCAGTATGGTTTTTAAGGTCAATCAACGCCTGTGGACTTAACTGTTCGTACTGCTTTAGTAATTTCTGCTTGCATCTGTAAATGATAAAGCTAAAACTTTTGCTGAGATCGCCGGTGCCGGGAAGATGCCTGCTGGGTAATACTTTTACCTTAAACCCTGCTTTAATATTAATCATATCCCCCGCGTTAATGCCAATCCAGTTGGCACCGGCAACGTGCGGGTCAAAATTTTTAGTAAATACTTTTAGCGCATTAAAGCTGCCACTGCATTCAGGATGGTAAATATTAAGTGCACCAGGCTTATCTGCCACCAATTGATTCAGCTGCAACAATCCTGTTAAATGGTCCCTGTCCGCATGGGAGATAAAAGCATGCTTGATCTTTTTACTTTTTTGCATTAATCCCGCTGTAATACCATCACCAGCATCCAGCAATAAATCCAATTCGTTGATAAAAAACCAGGTGGCAAACATGGCAGTAGAATATCCTTTAATAGAAATCGTCATGAGCATAAAAAATTACAGTTGCAATATCGGAACTAAAAGCTGAATCCTAACGCATTTTTAAGTTTCGGAAAAATTTTATATCAGCGATAATGTTTAATTTGAGATGCTGAAAAAAATAAAAATGATTGCAATTATAGGTGGTGGTATTGGCGGCTTAACCCTGGCATTGGTTTTGAAAAAATTAAAGATCCCCTTTAAGGTATTTGAGGCAAGCAGTGATATTAAAGCGGTGGGTGCAGGCATATTACTGGCCAATAATGCGATGCAAATATTGAAGCATTTAGGACTTGATGATATCATAGCGTCCAAAGGTTCCATTGTAAACCGTATTTTGATTACAGATGATCATTTTGATACATTATCTGAAGTAAGGCTGGAAGTGTTTGAAGAGAAATATGCTGTTCAGAACTATGCTATCCACCGGGCCGATTTGTACAATATTATAGCCGGAGCAGTCGGCTATGAAAATATTGAATTGAATAAAAGACTGGTAACCGTTAGAACTGAACAGGACGGAATACATTTGACATTCAGTGACGGATCTGTATTTAAAACTCAATACCTGGTTGGAGCAGACGGCATCAAATCGATGGTGCGGCAGCAGTGTTTTAATTACAATGTTTTTCGGGATGCACATCAAACCTGTTTCAGAGGTGTTGCGAAATATAAATTGCCTGAACGCTATTGTAACACAGCAGTGGAGGCATGGAGTAAAGGAAAACGCTTTGGTTTTGTGAATATTAATGAAGATGCTGTTTATTGGTATGCTGTTCTGAATGACAATATGTTGAATAATGAAACGGCTAAAAATGACATGGTTTCAGGGTTTGATCCTTTGGTAAAAGAGATGGTTGATAAAACAGCCGAATCTTTTATTATTAAAGGTACTATTTACGATTTAAAGCCCATGAAGCTTTGGGCTAAAGAAAACGTGTGCCTTGTAGGTGATGCAGCACATGCTACCACACCTAATATGGGACAGGGTGCGTGCCAGGCGATTGAAGATGCGTATGTGTTGGGCGAGTTACTGAAAATATACCCTGTAAAAAAAGCGTTTGAACAGTTGACCGGCCTGCGGAAAGAAAAAGTAAATTTTATTGTAAGTACAAGCTGGAAGATTGGCAAAATTGGTCACTGGAAGAATCCATACTTAGTGAAAATGAGAAACTTTATGATGAAAAAGATGATCAGTGATAAAACCAACCTGCGTCAAATGGATAAATTGTTCCAATTAACAGAAGTGCGTCCAGGTAAATGACCGGAATCCGGTAAGCTTTAAATATAGCCCCATTCAGAACATTTCTTAATTAATTCAGCACTGTTCTTGGCATTGGTTTTTTTAATGATATTTTTTCTGTGACGAATAATGGTATGATTCGATAACCTGAGTTGATTGGCGATCTCTGTACTGGATAATCCTTTAGCTATTAACGTCAATACTTCTTTTTCTCTTTTGGTTAAAGTCTCTGTGGCGTTCGGCAATTGAGGTTTAAAGCTTGTTTGAACAAAATGAAAATCATTTCTGGCACCAATGCCGGAAATAAGCACAGAGTAATTGTTTTTAGAAGTAAGATGTTGGATATTTGTATGGATATTAATAGCTTCTACAATTTCTCCATTATTACTCATTCTTGTATGTATGGCCTGGTGATGAAAAAGTTCGTATTTGCCGCTTGCGGTTTGCATCCTGAAACAGTAATTGGATTTCAGGTTTAAAATATGTTCTTTCCCTATCTCAAGGATTTTGTCAATGGTTCGTTGTTCTGCTTCTATTACAAAATTGATATCATCCGGGTGTATCAGGTGGAATATTTCATGTACGGAACCTGGCAACTTAGGTAATCCGTGAATTTGTAATATTTTATCATCGAAATGATGAATGGTACTATCTTTCAGGTTGAGCAAGTAATAATAATATTCACCGACCGCAAAAATTTCAGCCAAAAGCTTAGCCAGGTCCTGCCTTTGCAATGAAGGCAGGTCAACATTCAAACTGTTATTGTACCTATCCCAAATAGCTTTAAGCGGATGAAATTCTTCCTTCATTGAATAAAATGATTTTATAATGTTACTATAGAAAAGGTATTTTTTATAGATTGCAGCTGATTTTTAGTATCGGATAACACAAAATTAATGAATATCATTTAGATATATGGAAAAATACCCCAAATGGGGTATTGAAATTGTAAGGATTGTCCCTCAACTTTGTAAAAAGTAAAAATGTTTTTCGTGGTTGAAATTTAACGTTTTTAGTTTTAGGATATTATGTGTTGATTACTATGCTGCCAAATTAGTATTGAACAACTATTCCAAATTGAATTTAGGGGCTATCCGGTAAGACCGGTTAGCCTTTTTTATTGGATAGTTTTTCCCTGGCTGCTTAATAATTATTCATTAGATGACTGGCTGCAGGATGCGTGGGCAGGCGCGTTGGCGCCTGGTACGAGTGCAGCGAGTACGGTACCCCAAAGCAGCCGGAACTGAAGCTGATCGTTTAGCAAATGTAGAGAGCCCCAATAAAAAGAAATTCTTTATTAGCATGAAAATCTTTCCTGTTATTGTATCCAGGCTTCGCGTTCGGTAGGATTAAATTTCCACGGTGCGAAATTATTTTCAATATTGCCGAACATCACATTCCACTCATTAGGACTGTTGCTTTCATCTAAAATTAAATAGCGTCTTTGTTTTAAGATGATATCCAGCGGCGATATACTTATAGGGCAGGCTTCCACACAGGCGTTACAGGTGGTGCAGGCGCGTAATTCTTCTACAGTAATATAATTATGTAATAATGATTTGCCGTCATCTTCCCAATTGCCATTGTGAGCATCCATGTGTTTGCCTACTTCTGTAAGGCGGTCACGGGTTTTCATCATAATGGTCCTCGGGCTTAATGCTTTACCGGTAATATTGGCCGGGCATGCAGCAGAACATCTGCCACACTCGGTACAGCTATAGGCATCCATAAGGTTTTTCCAGCTTAGGTCAAACACATCTTTAGCGCCAAACTGGGTTGGTGGTTCGTCAGGTAATTGTGCTAAAACAGGATTGGCCTGGATATCGGCACCCATTGCCAGCATGACTTCTTTTTGAATTTCCGGCATGTTGATCATCTTACCGGTGTTGTCCGTACGGGTATAATAGGTATTGGGAAAGCCTAATACAATATGCAGGTGTTTACTATATGGCAGGTAATTTAAAAAGGCTAGAATACCTACAATATGGATCCACCAGGCACTGCGCTCAATGGCAACCAAAGTGCCATCGCTCATGCTATTGAAAACAGGATGTAAAAACTGGCTGATGGCAAAATTACCGGTAAGATGTTCGCCATAATGACCATAACCTCTGCTTTGTAATAAAGTATCGGTAGCATTCATTATTAAAAACAGGCTCATCAGTACAATTTCTGTAATAAGGATATAGTTGGCATCGGAACGTGGCCAGCCATCGAGGTCTTTGCTGATAAAGCGCTTTAATTTGACGATGTTTCTCCTGATAAGAAATATGACACATGCCACTAAAACGAGGAATGCTAATATTTCAAATGCGTTGATGAGGATAGGGTAGAAGCCTCCTAAAGCCGGGGAGAAAATTCTGTGCGTGCCGAGAATACCGTCCAGCACTATTTCAAGCATTTCTACATTGATGATGAGAAAACCGGCATATACTAAAAAATGGAGAAACCCTACAAGCGGCTTTTTGAACATCTTTTTTTGTCCGAAAGCTAACAGGATAACATTTCTCATTCTTTCACCGGCATCGGAAGTAATCTCTTCTTTTTTGCCCAGTAAAATATTCCTCCGTATAAATTTTACCTGCCTGGCAAAAAGGAATACGGATATAGCTAATAATACAACAAAAAGTATTTGAGTGACAATAAGCATGCATCGTTCATTTATAGTTCAAATATAGGGCAAAACGATGTTTAGCAAATCATGTTTGAAGAGAAATTACAAAGCTTGTTTGTATTTAATTTCCAGATATTTATTAATACTGTTGACCGTAAGTTCCTCCGGGGCACATAAGACGCCTAAGATGCCGTATTTGGCCAGCTCTTTTACAATCATCCGCTTTTCCAGTACAAACTTTGCGGCTACGGTTTTATTATAAACACTTTCCAGGTCACTTACATTATTATTGGATAGGTCAACCAGTTCAGTGTTTTCAAAAAATACCACCATTAGCAGGTGATGTTTGGCCAGTTGTGTGAGGAAGGGCAACTGCCGTCTCATACCTGTTAAAGATTCGAAATTGGTGTATAATACCAACAAACTTCGCTGTTTAATTTGTGTACGGACGTTTATGTACAGGCTTTCAAAATTCGATTCCTGGAACTCCGAGTTCTGGTTATACAGTATGTTTAATACATTGTTTAATTGTTCTTTTTTGCTGCTGGCCTGTACAAAAGTGCTGATAGTATTACTGAAAGTGACCAATCCGAATTTATCCTGCTTATTAAGGCAGACACTGCATAGACCAAGTGATGCGTTAATGGCATAATCTAATAATGACATACCATTGAACGGCATTTTCATTAAACGCCCTTTATCTATAATACAGAATATTTGCTGGCTTTTTTCATCTACATAATGGTTGACCATCAGGTTGGATTTTTTTGCGGTAGCCTTCCAGTTGATCTTCCTGATATCGTCGCCAAGAATATAATCTTTAATATGCTCGAATTCGTTACTGTTTCCAATTCTGCGCATTACGGAAGTACCGGCTTCCTGCAGGTAGGAACGCCTGGTGTTTAGCTGGTATTGTTTTAAGTTGATAAAAGACGGGTAGACTTTTACCAGGGTTTCATTTTTAAATACAAGTTTTCTTTGTACCAGTTTTATGGGGGTGCTTAAATATAAAATGCTGTTGCCAAAATGGTATTCGCCTCTTTCAGTAGGAGTTAAGGTATATTCAACAAAAACAGTTTTCCTGGCTTTGAGGTTAATACTTGTAAGGTTATTTCTTTGCTGGAACTGTTCCGGAAGTTCCTCTATTAAGTCAACAGATAGGTTTAACTGGCTATTGTTAGTAATATCTAATCTCACAGTATTATTGTCGCCATTGCTGAATCTTTCAGGCAGAGTTCTTGTAAACGAAAGAATACTTTTTTTATGAAAAATAATGCACGCATCAAATACTAAAGCGATGATGATGACAGAGAAAATACCAATTGGGATTGTTGCATTAATATTAAACCACCAGCATGCCAGGAACAGGACAATATTGGCGGCCAGCAATAAAAAAAATCTGTTAGAAAAATAGAATTTCAATCAAAAAAGTTTATGCTCTAAAAATAGGTATTATTTACTTTTTTTCTTTGGTTTCTTTTTATCTTTTGTTGCATTTGGTTTAACGGCCTCTTCTTCCTCTTCTATAAAGCCGGATTTCCCAATAATTTTGTGAGGCGTTGGCGCATTGTCCTCTCCCAGGTTTTGTGTATATAATTGAGGAATATTTACCCATTGTCCGTTCTTCCACTCAAAACCTTCATAATAGCCGGATGGTACATACGTGAATTTCTTACTTACATCATTCGATTCACTCATTAAGTTATCCTGCACAATTATTTTATCATCTTCATCATAATTGAATTTAGCAGTTGTCCCTTTTTTATATTCAATATTGTACCGGTACAATAATCTAGGTTTAGGGTTCAGGCTGTCGGCAGGTAAATAGATACTGCCGCCAAATATAGGTTCCTGCCTGTCGTTAAACCATAATACCTCCATCCATTTTTTTGTGGAACGGAGGTTGTTTTCATCATATCCTAACAGGGTATAGTATTTCTTGTTATTATGCTTATTCAATAACATTTTATAATAAATAGCACCGATCCAGTTACGGGGCGTTCTTACGGAGTCTAAAGGATTTTCTGTAAAATCTGACACATCAAACAAGGGGAATATTTTGATAGCGCCGTCAGGAGTGTTCATCTGGATCACCCCGCGCTGCCTGAATCTGGCATCATCCAGGCTTAAATGCCAGGTAATGATCCTGAAGCTGCTGTCGGGCGCATACAGGAAAGAAGTGGTATTTACTTCAGAAAAATTGTAATAGAATGAATAAGGTTTTACCATTGCTCTTACTAAAACCTTGGTAAACAGGCTGTCAGCTTTAAAACGTTCTATATAATTTTCAGAGTCCATCGTAATTGCACTTTGTTCTTTTAGCGTATCACCAGCTGATTTGAAATAGGCAGAATCAGCAGGAGAAATGCGTTGTGCAATACCATTTCCAAAAACAAATACAAAAACAATTGATGTTAAAAACTTAAGCATATAGCAAAATAAATATAATACACTATAACGGTTGATTTTTTAAAATATTTTAACCAGTATTTTGCAGTAATAAATATTAAATTGTTCGAAACAAAAATAGATAAAATGGTTTTTAATTTACAGGGATTCTTGAATGGGCATGGACGAAAAGATAATTGTATGATTCTGATTAAGTAAATAATTGGAAAATAAAAGGTTGATGATTAAAAACAAGCAATCAGATACTGTATTGAATGTCAGGTTTGCCAACCGTAAACGTTGCCGAAATAATTACAAATTCCGAAACATTTAGTATTGAGTATTTTATTACCTTTAGGCGCTTTCATAAGAAAGCCGGACTGCATTTTTGTAGTGTGTAATTATGTGTAAGTAAATAAAAATCATTAACTTGTATATGTCAAACCAAGCGAAGATCATTTATACAAAAACAGATGAGGCCCCAATGTTGGCCACTTATTCTTTTTTGCCTATCGTACAGGCATTTGCGAAATCTGCAAATATTGAAGTTGAATTAAGAGATATTTCTTTAGCAGGCAGGATTTTAGCAAACTTTCCTGAGTATTTAACAGATGCGCAAAAAACAAGCGATGCATTAAGTGAATTAGGTCAGCTGGCTACACAACCGGAAGCTAATATTATTAAGTTACCAAATATCTCTGCTTCTATCCCTCAGTTAAAAGGCGCTATTGCAGAATTGCAGAAAGATGGGTATGCGGTACCGAATTACCCGGATGCACCTGCTAATGCTGAGGAAGAGAAAGTAAAAGCAACATACGCTAAAATTTTGGGAAGTGCTGTAAACCCGGTATTACGCGAAGGTAATTCCGATCGCCGTGCGCCTAAAGCAGTTAAAAATTACGCTAAAAAACACCCGCACAGTATGGGTGCATGGAGCAGCAACTCCAAAACAAAAGTGGCCAGCATGCAAAGCGGTGACTTTTACGGTTCAGAACAATCTGTAACAGTACCTGCCACCACTACATTTACAATAGAATTTGTTGCTGAAAACGGGGATAAGAAAACATTAAAAGCAGCCACTAAATTGCAGGCAGGTGAAGTAATTGATTCTTCCGCATTAAGCTTAAGCGCATTAAAAGCGTTTGTGGCAGATGCCATTGCAGAAGCAAAAGCTGCCGGCGTATTATTGAGCGCCCACCTAAAAGCTACCATGATGAAAGTGAGCGATCCGATCATTTTTGGTGCTATTGTAGAAGTGTATTTTAAAGAGGTGTTCGAAAAATACCAGTCGGTATTTGACGGCCTGGGCATTAATAAAAACAATGGTTTAGGTGAAGTATATGCTAAAATAGCAGGAACGGCACAGGAAGCTGAAATTAAAGCGGCGATTGAAGCGGCGATTGCCAACGGACCGGATTTAGCCATGGTTAACTCCGATAAAGGCATCACTAATTTACACGTTCCAAGCGATGTGATTGTAGATGCGTCTATGCCGGCAATGATCCGCACCAGCGGCCAGATGTGGAATAAAGAAGGCAAGCCACAGGATACCATTGCAATTATTCCGGATCGTTCTTATGCAGGCGTGTACGAAGCAGTCATTGCAGATTGTAAAGCGAACGGCGCTTATGACCCACGCACAATGGGCAGTGTGCCAAACGTTGGTTTAATGGCACAGAAAGCAGAAGAATATGGCAGCCATGATAAAACATTCCAGGCTGCTGAAAATGGGACCATCAATGTGGTAGATGCTGCGGGCAATGTATTGATGAGCCAGAAAGTACAAGCCGGCGATATCTTCCGTATGTGCCAGACCAAAGATGCCCCGATCCAGGATTGGGTAAAACTGGCTGTAAACCGCGCTCGCTTATCCGCAACACCTGCTGTATTCTGGTTAGATGAAAACCGTGCACACGACCGCCAGATAATAGCTAAAGTCAATACTTATCTGGCCAATCACGATACCACCGGCTTAGACATTCGTATTCTTAGCCCGGTTGAAGCCACTAAATTCTCTATTGAACGCATCCGCAAAGGCGAAGATACCATTAGTGTTACCGGTAATGTGTTACGCGATTACCTGACAGATTTATTCCCTATTTTAGAATTAGGTACTTCGGCTAAAATGTTGTCTATTGTACCATTAATGAATGGCGGCGGACTATTTGAAACCGGTGCCGGCGGTTCTGCACCTAAACACGTAGAGCAGTTTATAGAAGAAGGTTACCTGCGTTGGGATTCATTGGGTGAGTTCCTGGCATTGCAGGCTTCTTTTGAGCATTTGGCACAAACTTTAAATAATGCTAAAGCACAGGTTTTAGCCGATGCGTTGGATGAAGCCAATGATAAATTCTTAGATACCGATAAATCTCCAGGCCGTAAATTAGGGACCATTGATAATCGTGGTTCACATTTTTACCTGGCATTGTATTGGGCTGAAGCCTTAGCAGCACAAACCAAAGATGCGGAATTAGCAGCTAAGTTCGCGCCGGTGGCAAGAGCTTTGGGCGAAGGTGAAGCGGTAATTAACCAGGAGTTGATTGGCGCACAAGGTAAGCCTCAGGAAATTGACGGTTACTACTTCCCGAACGATGAAAAAGCAAGTGCGGCAATGCGTCCAAGCGCTACTTTAAATGGTATTTTGAATAGTCTTTAAACAAGAGGCTCATTTATAAATGTAAAAGCAATTGCCGGTGTACGGCAATTGCTTTTTTATGCTTTTTGTATTTTGGGGCGCTCATCTTTCTGACACTACTGAGCATTCGTTCCGGCTGCTTAGGGGTTCGCTGCGCTCCGTGCTTCCTGGCGTCGCACCGGCTTCGTTCCTCGCCGCCCACCCATCCGGTAGCCCTTCATCAATTTCTCTTTATTCAACATATAACAAGGCTGCTACCATAATGTTGTTACATCCTTTATAATAGAAATGGACGCAAAAATATATTTAAAAGAGTCACCTTTCTATCTCAGGTGTCACTTAGCCACTCATGCTCCTGTCTCCTCCGGGGAGGGGAGGGTAAAAACCAAGTTGACAAAATCCCTTCTCAGGAAATTTTAGTTTTATTCCAGGCAACCACTTTTACGCCCGGTGAATAATGGATCAGGTCCGGTGCACGATTACCGAATTCCAGGTTGCCGAAATGATAATGTAAATCCAGTTTTTCCAGTATCACTTTGTTCAGTTCCCATTCTTTATGATGAATGTCGTAACGATAAATATCATTATTGATATCAGCATAAAGACAATACCGCTCAGTCAGCCATTTGTCCAGTGCTGTTTTGGTGGAGTGTATTTCCTGAATGTCGAAATTGGCACTTAAGTGAAAGCCTTTTCTTTTGTTCACCGATTTAAATTGACTACCGGTCCGTTTCATCTGCGATTTTTCGTAAGGCAGTCCAGATAATGCTTTAGCAATATATGCGGACAGCTTTTTAGCGGCTTCTATGTTCAGAAAATAAACCCCTTTTTTGCCATCATTGTTAATATAGGTACGCACATTCACTTCTTCAAAGTCAGAGATAACTTTTACTGCGGGCAGGTTTCTTGGCCTTATTTTTTGCATTGTAAATGCAACAATTGAAACATAAGCCCCATCCTCAAATGTATCTATCATCAATTGTTCAGGCACCAGTTTTCTTAATGCTTCCAACGGCACTTTCCAGTGAAGAAAAAGAGCGTTGTTCCATTCCTGGTAATAGGTCCATTTGGTCCCGGGCATATTATAAGGCCTGTGAGCAGTAGCAGAAAGAATCTCGTCAATGAGGGACATGTATCAAGTTATTTAGAATGAGTAAGGATGGTAATCAGAATAATTTCAGCGGGGTTTATTGTTAAATAGACAACCAAAAGCTGAAGGGCTGCGGCATGCGTTGGTGCCGACAAAGGAGGCAGTGTATTTTTTGCAGGGGTTCTATTGGGTACATTCTTCCATACCAGCCCCTGCAAAAATACACCGCGCGTAGCAGAGCCATAAGCACGCCGGTATACCGTTCGGTATATTTTGTAATGCTGAGAGCCTCTGGTAAAAAACAATAACAGATTAATCTTGCTTATACCAGCCGGAATACATCACATAGTTATTGGCAATCCGGTTAATTTGCCCTTCCACTAATTCTTTGGAAATATCCTTGAGTTTTTTGGCCGGGATGCCCGCGAAAATAGTGCCGGAAGGAACATGCGTATTCTCTGTAAGAATAGCGCCCGCGGCAATAATACTGTTGCTCTCTATCACACAGCCGTCCATTACAATAGCGCCCATACCAATCAGTACATTATCATGAATGGTGCATCCGTGTACAATGGCATTGTGGCCAATGCTCACATTATTACCGATAACGGTAGGGTGGGTTTTGTAGGTACAATGTACACAGGCGTTATCCTGAACATTAACTTTATGGCCCATGGTAATGGTATTGACATCGCCTCGGATAACCGCATTGAACCAGAAACTACAATCATTACCGGTAGTAACCTGGCCGGTAATAGTGGCGTTGGGTGCCAGGAAACAGTTCTCGCCAAACTGTGGTAAAACATTATGAACCGGGAGTATTAGTGCCATCTTTTTTGTGTAAAGTTATGATTTTAAGTACAGTAAAATGCTATACATAGAAATACTTAAACTTGCAGAAGTTTATAATGGAAGTATTAGGATACATATTCGCATTTTGTATTGGCGTGGTACTATCGCTTACCGGTGGCGGTGGCTCTATTCTCACCGTTCCCGTACTCGTTTATATATTTAAAGTGGACCCGGTGCTGGCGTCTGTTTATTCCCTGTTCATAGTAGGGGTGAATAGTTTCCTGGCTACATTTCCGAAGTATAAAAGTGGTTATGTACACCTGGCTACCGTGTGGCAGTTTGGATTGCCATCCATTGCAGCCGTGTACGTGGTGCGGCAGTTTGTGGTACGCAATATCCCGGATTCTTTATTTTATATTAACCAGACTGAAATTACAAAGTCATGGGTAATGATGTTATTCTTCAGTATCCTCATGTTGTTTGCCGGCTATGCAATGTCCAAACAAAATAAAATAGATGGGAAACCATTAAAGAAACGCAATGGATGGGGTGTTGCCATCAGGGGATTAGGTGTTGGCGTGGTTACAGGTTTGGTAGGTGTAGGAGGAGGGTTCTTAATTATACCAACGCTGGTTTTGTTTTTAGGCTTTCCAATGAAAGATGCGGTAGGTACTTCTTTATTTATCATCACCATCAATTCAGCCATTGGTTTTACGGCAGATTTGGGGCATTACCCGTTGGATTGGCATTTCTTGCTCATGTTTACAATCGTGGGGCTTTTAGGCGTAATGGCAGGAGCACTGCTCAATAGCAAAGTATCGCCATCCGCACTCAAAAAATATTTCGGCTGGATGATCCTGCTAATGGGAGTCTATATTTTTATAAATGAAGTGCTGTATTTTTTCTAGAGGGAAATTAACGCATAAGTTGTAACTGTTTGTCTTGTTCTACTTTCTTATCCCTGATTTCTGCAATAATTTTTTTGAAGTCATTATGCTTTTTTAAACGTGAAAGGGGATTGTTCTTTTCGGTTTCACAAGATTTTAATTCATCGAAGGTTGCAAATTTTTGGACGGTATTCATAATTTATAATTTCAGATTCGATGGTAGTAAAATATGATGGAGAATAAAATGCAATTAAATATCAGATTTCTGTTTGTTAACGTCCATTTATATTTTAGTTAAATGAAAGTCCATTAGATCTGAATTATTGTATGATTTATTTAGTATCCCGGCATCCCAACTTCCACTAAAAACAAACCATGAGCAGGTGCGGAGAAATCTGCTTTAGAACAATCTTCCGCTTCAATAATTTTCCTGAAATCATCTACAGACATTTTTCCTTTGCCCACATGAAGCATGGTGGCCACTAATGCCCGTACCATACCTCTTAAAAAACGGTTAGCTTTTACAGTAAATCTTAGTGTGCCATTTTCTAAAACCCAGTAGCTCTCTGTAATCGTACAGATATTGGTAAAAGTCTGGGTATTTTTCTTACTGAAAGTAGTAAAATCAGAGTATGATTTCAGAAGTGCTGCCGCTTCGTTCAGTTTATTAATATCAATTGTAAAAGGGTAGTGCCAGGCCGTTTCTATAGTAAAAGGATTCCGGTGAGTACTTATAAAATAATGGTATTTGCGATGCGTGGCCGTAAAGCGGCAGTGCATATCGTCCGCCACTTTTTTAATATTGATAATGTAAATATCAGTCGATATAATCGCATTTAAGCTGTACAAATGTTTAGGTGTAATGTCAAGATCAGTATCAAAATGAAAAAAGTTTTGTAAAGCATGTACACCACTGTCTGTACGCGAAGAACCCGTAAGCGCGATTGGTGTTTTAAATACAACCAGCAAAGCATCTTCAATGTTCTGTTGAACCGTCTTGGCATTTTTTTGGATCTGGAAACCTGCAAAATGAGTGCCCTTATATTTAAGCTCTAAAAAATAACGCATGTCCTGTTCGTCTCTGTTTGTTTATTTCATTTGATGCTGCGCCCTTTGTAACCTGTCATTAATAGCAACGCCGATACCCGTGTTAGGTACCTCCGATACGTATATCGCTTCTGCATTTTGTGCGTCAGCTATCCTTAAGAGTTCAAAAAGATGTTTGGCTGCCTCATGTAAGTCCCCTTCCGGCGATAAATTAAAAGTCGCATCAGCGTGCTGAATGCCAAAACCGATCGTAATCGTATTGTCATGATTATGACCGGTCAGGCTTGAAGCCTCTACCATATATAAAGGTGTATTAGTCGCATAATGACTTTTCAATTGACCAGGAGCAACCGGGTGTTCCGATGCCTCTGTAGCAGAACTAACGGGAAACCCTAAAACTGCTTCAATCTCCTCCTTGCTGATACCTCCATTCCTCCGGATAATGATGTCATCACCTTCAAAATCCACAATTGTACTTTCTACACCAATATTGCTGCTGCCACCATCTAAGATAAAAGGAATTCTGCCCTTTAAACTATTGTACACATGTTCCGGGGAAGTAGGGCTCACATAACCGAACTGGTTCGCACTCGGAGCCGCTAATGGAAAATCAATCGCCCGCAATAACTGTAACGTAACCGGATGTGCCGGAATTCTCACAGCCACCTTCTTACTTCCCGCCGTTATTATATCCGGTATCGTCGCTTTCTTAGGCAACAAATAAGTAATAGGCCCGGGGCTGAAATGCATCGCCAAAGTATGCGCGTGCTCAGGAATATAAGTCACATATTTTTTTACATCATTCCAGAATGGTAAATGAATGATCAAAGGGTTAAAATGTGGCCTGTTCTTAGCCTCAAAAATTTTAATCACCGCTTCTTCATTCAATGCATTTCCTGCAAGGCCATAAACGGTTTCAGTAGGAATGGCAACCACATCACCATTCAGTAAATGCGCTTTTGCCTCGTCAATATTTTTGCCTATTTCGGTAGTCATAGTTAGAACTGTTTTCCAACAGGGGAATGCAAAAATAAGCAATGGCGGTTAAAGCAGGGTATTAAAACAAAACAGTTCCGTCATTTAATATTAACGGAACTGTTTTTATAATGAGTTTTATAACTATACCAGTTGGCTGATCACCCTTTTAATTAACAACGGTTTTCCCAAAGTATAATAATGTAATACCGGAACACCAAAATCAATTAATTCTTTAGATTGTTGCTTTAACCAGGCCTCACCAATCGCCTCAACATCACCGTCATTCTTACACTTCATTACTTCCAGGCTCAATTCTGTAGGTATATCAATATGAAAGATCCTCGGCAATACACTTAATTGCTTTCTTGTGGTAAGCGGTTTTAAACCCGGGATGATCGGAACGGTAATACCCGCCTCACGGCATCTCTTTACAAAATCGAAATACTTCTCGTTATCAAAAAACATCTGGGTCATAATATAGTCAGCACCCGCATCTACTTTAGCCTTTAAGTGCTGCATATCAATTTCCGGGTTCGGAGATTCGAAATGCTTTTCCGGGTAGCCGGCAACGCCTACACAGAAGTCAGATTTGTTGTCATTCTGTACTTCATCGTCCAGGTACAAACCAAGGTTCATATCCTTCACCTGCTTTAGCAGGTCAATAGCATTTCTATGGCCCTGGGGGTGTGGTTCAAAAGTAGTATCACTTTTTGCAGCATCACCCTGCAATGCCAGTACATTATTAATACCCAGGTAATTCAGATCTATCAAAGCACTTTCAGTCTCATGCTTACTAAAGCCCCCGCAAATTAAATGCGGAACAGTATCAACATTGTAGTGGCTTCTTAAAGCTGCACATATAGCAACCGTTCCCGGGCGCTTTCTTACTTCTATCTGCTGAAAACTGCCATCCTGTTTCTTTTTATACATCGTTTCAGCACGATGATAGGTCACATTAATAAATGGAGGTTTAAATTCCATTAAAGGGTCCAGGTGTTTATGTAAAGATTGTATGGATTTGCCTTTCAACGGCGGTAAAATTTCAAATGAAATAAGAGGTTTTCCCCCCGCTTTTTCAATGTGTTCTGTTACTTTCATTCGGTTACTTGGATAAAGTTTGGACACAAAAATAACTATATGCACATTAATTTAACGTTTTTTAATTCTTTTATAAGCAGATACCTCAAATTAATTAAACGTTTTCAAATTGTAATGACGAAATTTGCGGACATTAATTAATAAAAGAAATGGATATAAACATTATTTACGATAAGAACAAAGTATTGCATGCCCTAAGATATCATTTTTTATCCCGGCCGGAAATCAAGATACTACTCATCATCGTCAATATTTTTGCGATCATATCCGCTTTCTTAATGTTCTTTAAGAAAATAACACCTGTAGCCTTTCTTCTCAGTTCATTTCTATGGATCGTCTTAATGATAAGTTTCTGGTTTATTTTACCCTGGATGGTTTACAGGAAAAGTAAAACTTTCAAAGAAGAAATACTATTGTCATTCCTGGACAACGGCATACAATTAAAAATAAACCAGGGACAGGCGCACTGGGAATACAGGAAGTTCAAATACTATACGGAAAGCACCAACTTCTTTCATTTGTATATGGACGAAAGAACCTTCTTTCTCATTCCAAAAGATGCCTGTCACCATGCCGATATAGATAATGGATTGAGCGAAGTAAAACAGATCCTTGATAATAAAATAGGGAAGAAGTAGTTTTTCCGCTTTATGTAAACAGTTACATGGTTTAAGTGCTAATTTCGCAGGTTTGTGAATAGATGGATTCTAATTGAATGCGTTTCAATTAGATGCGGTTGTTAAAAGGTTTGATATAATGAGTAAAAACAATATTCAGATAGCTTTAGTCGGTAATCCAAATAGTGGTAAAACCTCTTTATTTAATAGTTTAACAGGCTTAAGGCAGCAGGTAGGTAATTTTCCGGGGGTAACAGTAGATAAAAAAACAGGCATTGCAGAACTCAATGAAACCAGTCAGGCCACTTTTATCGATTTGCCCGGCACATATAGTTTATATCCCAAAAGGCCCGATGAATGGGTAAGCTACAAAGTATTGATCGGGCAGGATAAAACTGTAAAACCCGACCTCGTCGTATTAGTTGCAGATGCCAGTAATCTAAAAAGGAATTTACTGTTCTGCAGTCAGATCATAGACTTAAACGTTCCAGTGGTAATGGCTTTGACCATGATGGACCTGGCCAAACAAAAACGCACCGTTATAGACATTCCAGGTCTTGAGCGCGAACTCGGTATTCCGATTGTTCCGGTAAATCCGCGCAAGAATACAGGCATTAAAGAACTGAAAAAATCCATTGAATTAGTTGTAAAAAATAAAGGCGTTGCTATCCGTCCCGTTCTTGATATGCAGGAACTGGCAGCAGCACCAGTCAATGAGTTAAAACATCTCGTCCCGAATATTTCAGATTATGGAGCAGTACATTCATTAATCAACTATGAATCATTTAACTACACAGCACAGGTAAAAGACGATATAGAGCAGATAGTACAAAAACATCATTTTAACGCCACCAAGATCCAGGCAGAAGAAATTACAGAACGTTTCAGAAGAATAAAAAAAATAATGGATGCCACTGTCGTACAGGATAATCCGTTAAGAAAAACAATCATTACAGAAAAACTCGACAAAGTATTGCTCCACCGTAAATGGGGGTATGTCATCATGCTGGCGGTCATGCTATTACTTTTCCAAAGCATATTCTGGCTCGCAAGTTTTCCCATGGATCTCATAGATGGAGCATTTGGTAATTTTACAGAATACCTAAGCAAAACACTGCCCGAAGCCTGGTGGTCCGATTTGCTGGTCAATGGCGTAGTGGCCGGTATTGGCGGCGTTGTCATTTTCGTACCCCAGATCATGATCCTGTTCGCACTGGTCACATTATTAGAAGACTCAGGTTACATGGCACGCATCAGTTTCCTGTCCGACAGGCTCATGCGCAAAGCCGGCTTGAACGGGAAAAGCGTCATGCCGCTCATTAGCGGAATGGCATGTGCCATACCCGCAGTCATGAGCGCAAGGTCCATCGAAAACAGGAAAGAACGCCTGTTAACAATCCTCATAACCCCATTAATGAGTTGTAGTGCCCGCTTGCCGGTTTATGTCATTATGATCAGCCTCGTAGTACCCGATAAAAGAATATTAGGCTTTATAGGTTTACAAGGCCTCGTTATGATGGGACTTTACCTGTTCAGTTTCGTCATCGCCTTTGCTGTTGCCTATGTGGCCAAAGGCCTCCTAAAAATAAAAGAAAAAAGCTTTTTTATATTAGAGTTACCCGATTACAGAGAGCCACGCTGGAGCAATGTTTTCTATACCATGTGGGAAAAAGCAAAAATATTTGTAGTAGATGCCGGTAAGATCATCATCGTCATCAGCATCATTTTATGGTTTGCACAATCCCACGGGCCATCTGGCAGGTTAGAGCCCTTGGAAGCAAACTACACCGCTGCCATGGAAGCAGCACAAAGCGACGAAGCAAAAGAAACGCTCACATTCCAGTATGAGAACGATAAATTAGCTAATAGCTATGCAGGCATCGTAGGGAAATCCATAGAACCCGCCATCGCACCACTAGGTTACGACTGGAAAATAGGTATCGCTTTAATCACATCATTTGCAGCCCGTGAAGTATTTGTAGGCACCATGGGCACTTTGTACTCGTCAGGTGGCGATGTAGATGAAAATGATGCCGGGTTAAAAGAAAAAATGCATAATGCCGTAAGAGAAGATGGCACCAAAGTATATACACTAGCTACCGGCGTTTCCATAATGCTGTTTTACTTACTCGCAATGCAATGTATGAGCACATTAGCCATTGTAAAACGCGAAACAAAATCATGGAAATGGCCCGTTATCCAGACGGTTTATATGACAGGCTTAGCATATATTTTCAGTTTCATCGCCTACCAGTTATTAAAGTAATGATCAAAAGCCGTTTATGAAGTTTATAGAATACTATTCTGTAAACTTCATAAACGGCAATGTTGAATAATACAATTAAGGGCGTGCCCTTTGCCGCTCTTCCTTTGCAATAAATACCCGCGTAATTCATATCCCGTCCCAATACCGGCAAAGGGCCGGGCTATACGCAGTACTCCGCGGCGGCAAAGCTCACTTGCCAGCTTCGCACTTCATGCAGAACGCCTGCCGCCTTGCGGGGTACTTAGCTGCTATCCCTCACGCTACCGGGGCAAATCCCGTTTAGAAAGGCAAATGCTATCATTCAACAGCACCCTTAGCCTTATAAAGCAATCCCAGGATCTCCTTAATTAAAGAAGCATTCGGATAAAACTCCAGCGACTTCTCCAATATGCCGATAGCTTTTTCCTTTTCGCCCGTTTTCAGGTAAGCCTCACCCAAACTCGAAATAACATTTGCGGAAGTCGGGTAGAGGTTAGCGTTAATACGGAATAAAGTCAACGCCTCCTTATTTTTATTTTGGCCCAGTAACAAATACGCCAGGCTGTTCAGTTCATGTTCATCATTTACCAACGCCTTCACCTGGCCGCTAAGGCCCCTCACGTTCGCGTTACTGTCCGCAAGAATACCATTATTAAGCCATTGGTTCACTGTAGCAAAACTTTTATAATTAGGAGAGTAGTTGCTTTGCAGAATACTCAGCAGATCACGTTCAGATGATTGCACCGGGAATTCATTAATCCTGCCGATCTCAATATTATTTTTATAAACAATAAAAACCGGAACCCGGAAAATACCCTTTCCGGCTTCCTCACCGCCCGGAGATTGTTTATATAAAGAATCCCTGCCGCCCACAGCTATCAGTTTCAGGTGCTTTTTATCAAATTTAGAATCATTCAACACCTTAATAAAATGCGGCAATTCCCTTTTACTGTCACCACACCAGTTACCGAAATAAGCCTCAATCTTTACATCCTTATAAAGCAAAGACAACTGTTTCTGAATCTCAGTATTAGTTGAGTACTGGTTGTAACCCGTATTAAACCAGCTTTCAAAAGGCGCTTTGGTTAAAGTATCTGTCGTAACAATGCCATATAAAATACGTTCTTTACTTTGAGAAAATGCCGTCATGTTAAGGCATAGTAATAGCGCTATGAATATTTTGTTCATAAAAATAGTATTTGTACATGCAGTAAAGCATGCCATTAATTAAATAGGAATAAATAGAAGAAAAAGAAACAAAATGTTTCAGAAATAGAGCTACCCTAACCGGGGCGGCTGAAAAGGTTTGTCTTTTAAACCCGGAGACAATTCTACACTCATAAAGCTAAGAGATTGCTTCACAACATCAGTAAATACATGCGATAAGGTTGGTATAACAGACATCACATAAAACTCTTCAGGAGCAGATATTTTAATATGAGCATGAGTAGAATGCGACGTATGAGATTGGTCTTCCCGGGAATTATTATCAGTAAGCAATTTATTACAATCGCAATCGGATAATTGCGAAGCATTTACAATAATACAATTAACATATGCCACCTGCCTGCTGTATTGCATCAATACAAGGCTCATCAGGATCAATATGGTTTGTAAACGCTTCAATAGTTAGTTTGTCATCAAATCTAATAAAATTATAAATATGAAGAAATAAATTCATGATAATCATACTAATATTTTATTCTCTCAGAGAATTATAAAACCAGGTCAATTTAATATGGACTTTAGATATTTTTACCAAAAAGTTAGGCGGTCCAAAAATCAGCGCCAATCAGCGATTGTACTATTCTGCGTTCATCAGCGGGAAAATATTCCATGTATAGCCAGAGATTGAGTCATAAAAATCTGCGTTAATCTGCGGTTCTATTATTCTGCGCCAATCAGCGGGAAAATATTCAACCCCGTATAATGCAAATTTTAAATCTTAACTAAGCAATACTTTCAGCAGAGAATCAAGTCCTCTAGTGACGACAATTAAAAAACTAGACGATCCAAAAATCTGCTTTAATCTGCGGTTGTATTATTCTGCGCCAATCAGCGGGAAAATATTCAACCATGTATAATGCAAGTTTAGACTCTTAACTAAGCAATACTTTCGGGAGAGAATCAAGTCCCCTAGTGACGACAATCAAAAAGTTAGAGGGTCCAAAATCTGCGTTAATCAGCGGTTGTATTATTCAGCGCCAATCAGCGGGAAAATATTCAACCCCATATAATGCAATTTTAGACTCTTAACTAAGCAATACTTTCGGGAGAGAATCAAGTCCCGTATTGACGACAATCAAAAAGTTAGACGATCCAAAAATCTGCGTTAATCTGCGGTTGTATTATTCTGCGCCAATCTGCGGGAAAATATTCAACCCCGTATAATGCAAGTTTAGACTCTTAACTAAGCAATACTTTCAGCAGAGAATCAAGTCCCGTAGTGATGACAATCAAAAGCCTGACGGTCCAAAAATCAGCACCAATCAGCGATTGTATTATTCTGCGTTCATCGGCGGGAAAATATTCTATATATAGCCAGAGATTGAGTCATAAAAATCTGCGTCAATCAGCGGTTGTATTATTCTGCGCCAATCAGCGGGAAAATATTCAACCCCATATAATGCAAGTTTAGACTCTTAACTAAGCAATACTTTCAGCAGAGAATCAAGTCCCGTAGTGACGACAATCAAAAAGTTAGACGATCCAAAAATCTGCGTCAATCAGCGGTTGTATTATTCTGCGCCAATCAGCGGGAAAATATTCAACCCCATATAACGCAAGTTTAGACTCTTAACTAGGCAATACTTTCAGCAGAGAATCAAGTCCCGTAGTGACGACAATCAAAAAGTTAGACGATCCAAAAATCTGCGTTCATCAGCAGGAAAATATTCCATCTATAGCCAGAGATTGAGTCATAAAAATCAGCGTTAATCTGCGGTTGTATTATTCAGCGCCAATCTGCGGGAAAATATTCAACCCCATATAATGCAAGTTTAGACTCTTAACTAAGCAATACTTTCAGCAGAGAATCAAGTCCCGTAGTGACGACAATTAAAAAGCTAGACGATCCAAAAATCTGCGTTCATCAGCAGGAAAATATTCCATCTATAGCCAGAGATTGAGTCATAAAAATCAGCGTTAATCTGCGGTTGTATTATTCAGCGCCAATCTGCAGGAAAATATTCAACCCCGTATAATGCAAGTTTAGACTCTTAACTAAGCAATACTTTCAGCAGAGAATCAAGTCCCGTAGTGACGACAATTAAAAAGCTAGACGATCCAAAAATCTGCGTCAATCAGCGGGAAAATATTCCATATATAGCCAGAGATTGAGTCATAAAAATCTGCGTTAATCTGCGTTAATCAGCGGTTGTATTATTCAGCGCCAATCTGCGGGAAAATATTCAACCCCGTATAACGCAAGTTTAGACTCTTAACTAAGCAATACTTTCAGCAGAGAATCAAGTCCCGTAGTGACGACAATCAAAAAGCCAGACGATCCAAAAATCTGCGTCAATCAGCGGGAAAATATCCAATTAACATAACCAGATTGGCGACTTGCAGGTATTTCTACAAAATCTGCTGTTCATAACACCATTATTTACCAAAACAGCAATATTTTAATGCTTATTTTATTTTTTGAATATTTAGAATATAATATATCATACAGTACACGAAATTTTAATGGGAACGTTTGCACATTTAATTCCATTTTGAAAAAACCGATTATTGGTAAAAAATCCTAAAATTGCTTTCTGATAAAAAATGTAACCGATTGCAAAGACGAATTGCTACCATGAAAAACCAGCTCGATCGGTTGTAAAATAGTTGAAAACTCACTGCAAAAACTGTGCTTTATGAATAAACGATTGTTGATCTGGATGCTGTCGTGCATCCCTGTTTTAGTGTCGGCCCAATCTGTTACGCTAAAAGGAAAAGTAATAGACGAAGATGGCCAGCCCGTATCAAATGCCACCATACAGGCTATTAGTAAAAAGGAATTCGCATTAACTAAAGACGATGGTACATTTTCCCTCGTATTAAAAGATACCGCCAATGTTAGGCTCGAGATTTCACATACAGGATTTCTCAATTATGTAGTAAGAGCCTCAGATAACCTGTTGGCCATCCGTTTAAACAGAAGTGTAGGCACATCAGAAGATGTCGTAGTAGTAGGTTTCGGTACTGCACGAAAAAAAGATTTGACAGGCGCCGTAGGTGTTTTATCAGGAAAAGAACTGGAAAAAATACCCGTACCAAATGTCGCCGAAGCCCTCACCGGCAAAATTGCAGGGGTACAGGTCACCACTACAGAAGGTTCACCAGATGCCGATATTAAAATCAGGATACGCGGAGGAGGTTCTATTTCCCAGGATAACTCACCACTATACATCGTAGATGGGTTCAGGGTAAGCACCATTAATAATATCGCCTCCTCAGATATCGCCTCCATTACATTCCTCAAAGACGCCTCATCCACCGCCATCTACGGTTCCAGTGGCGCCAATGGCGTCATTCTCATTACAACCAAAGAAGGAAAAGCCGGTAAAGTATCCGTAACAGCAAATGTATATTCAGGAGTAAGAAAACTAACAAAAGAACTGGAAGTTTTAAGCCCTTACGAATATGTCATGTATCAATACGAATTAGACCAGACCAGTACCTTCACAGAATTCTACGGAGATTTCAGAGACCTCGAAATTTACAAGTCAGTAAAAGGCACCAACTGGCAAAACGAAGTATTCGGAAGGTCAGCCATGCAACAATACTATAACGTAGGTATCAGTGGCGGTACAAAAGACACGCGCTTCAATTTAGGCGTTTCAAGAAACGATGAAGACGCCATCATGTTGAACTCAGCTTACGAACGCAACAATATAAACTTCAAACTAAACACCAATTTACACAAAAAACTCACGTTCGATTTCAATACACGCTTATCACACATGCTCATAGACGGTGCAGGTGTAAATACAGGCGGCGGTGCCAACAGCAGGTTAAGAAATTCAGTAAAGTATGCACCCACAAGAGGCCTGAGAGAATTTTCCGGTTCAATAATAGAAGATGATCAGACAAACAATCCCGAAGAAAACAGTTTACTGAACAACCCCGTAGAATCAGCATTAGAAGAATACAAAAAGCAATTACGCATAAACGCCAATATCAATGCCGGTTTAACATGGAAGATCTTACCAATATTAAGCTTCAGAACAGAAGCAGGGTACGAATATGTTTATCAGAAAACATCAAACGTATGGGGTCCCAGCACTGCAAATGCAAGAAACTATGGCGGCCAGCCCATCGGTAATATCGCACTAAGGGACGGCACCGGCTGGAGAGTTTCCAACTATTTCACCCTAAATAAAAAAGACATTTTACCAAACCAGGATATCCAGTTAGTAGTAGGCCAGGAAGCATTGTCCAACAGTTACAATACCACCGTAAATGAATCCCGCTTCTTCCCCGTAAACATGGATGCGGATGCGGTATTAGCCAATATGAACTTTGGTACACCCATTCCAACAGTTACCTACAAAGCGATGGATGACAGGAAATCTTCCTATTTCGGAAGGCTGAACTATACTTATTTAGGCAGGTACATTTTGACAGCCACCCTCAGAGCAGATGGTTCCAGCAGGTTTGCCGACGGCAATCGGTGGGGTTATTTCCCCGCGGTAGCATTCGCATGGAATATAAAACAGGAAAAATTCCTGGCTGACAGGTTCGATTGGCTCACAAATTTAAAACTAAGAGCAAGCTTTGGTACAGCAGGTAACGATAAAATTACAAGTAATGCATGGCAGCTCATCTACAATACAGGCAATGAAAACAAACCATATTTCCCGAATGAAATAGAAGCACCAAACTTTATTCCCGGAACCATATTATACAATCCAAAGTTGAAATGGGAAAAAACAATCACAAGAAACATTGGTTTAGACTTCGAATTGTTTAAAGGCAGGTTATCCGGTAATGTTGATTTTTATCACAACACAACCAAAGACCTGTTGATCCAGGCACCATTACCAACCAGTTCAGGTTACGCCTCACAATTACAAAACTTTGGTCAGACCTCTAACAGAGGTATCGAACTATCACTCGAAGGCGTAGTGATCAATAAAAAAGACTTTTCACTAAACCTGTCTTTCAATATAGCATTCAACAAAAACAGGGTAGACGAATTCCGCAACGGCGATGTTAACTATAAAACCTACACATCAGGTTGGAACGGAACAGCACAGCCGTTAGAAGATTATATGATCAGGCAAGGGGCACCGGTAGGACAAATGTATGGTTACGTAACAGATGGTATGTATAGTTTTGATGATTTCATCTTCAACAATACATCCAAGAAATGGGAATTAAACCCGGCAAAAGGCGCGGCAGATAACAGCGCCATTACATCAAGTAACTTCGGTCCCGGCGCTTTAAAGTTTAAAGATATCAGCGGGCCGGATGGAGTACCCGATGGCAAAATTGATAGTTATGATAAAACCATTATCGGGGATGCCAATCCTAAACATGTAGGAGGATTCAACATAATGGCAAGGTACAAAGGTTTCGACGCCTCTGTATTCTTAAACTGGACCTATGGTAACAGCATTTACAATGCCAACAAATTAGATTACTCCGCCTACCTGCTTACCCGTAAATATCAGAACCTGGTGGCAGATATGAGTTTAGCCAATCGCTTTACAATGATAGATCCCCTTACCGGTCTCAATATTTACTCCGGTTCCAATGCAAATCCTGAAAGATTAAAAGAGATCAACCAGAATGCCACTATCTGGCATCCGGTAATGACACAAACACCATTACATTCATGGGCGGTAGAAGATGGTTCCTTCTTAAGAGTCAACAATGTAACCATTGGCTATACCATACCAACAAAAATATCTAACAAAGCCGGCATGTCCAATGTAAGACTTTACGTAACAGCGTATAACTTACATGTATTCACAAAATATACAGGTTTCGATCCCGAGGTTGATACAAGAAGAAATCCTCCGTTAACACCAGGCGTAGATTTTTCGGCATATCCAAAAAGCCGTTCAATTATTGCAGGTTTAAATATTACGTTTAAATAACAAATATTAAAGGAGAAAAAGATTCACTTCAGATACATTGTATCATTTAAAAATTGTACTATATGAAAAAGATACTATTCATCATAATAGGTGGCGCACTGGCCTTACAGTCCTGTAAAAAAGACTTTTTAGAAACATCGTCACCATCAGAATATACACCCGGTGTCGTTTATTCATCACTCGCATACACCGAATTTGCCATTACAGGTATTTACGCCTTGCTTACGCAAGACCAGATGTACTCGGCAAGGTTGCCGTTAAACTATGCCACCAATACCGATGTTGAAATAGTCGGTGCCAATGCCACCAGCTACAAGGAAAATACAAACAGGGGGTTATCAAATTACCTCGGCACACAGGATAATAGCAGCATACAACGGGAATGGTCCACCATCTACAAAATGATAGAAAGAGCAAACCTGGCAATAGACGGCATTCGAAAAAGCCCGCTCATGCAAACCTCAGATTCCACAAGAATGAAGAACTTTTTAGGAGAAGCCTTAGTACTAAGAGCATTGGGCTATTACGAATTAGTTAAAAACTGGGGCGATGTACCATTTAAAGCAGAACCAACCAAATACGATTTATCAAACGTTTACCTGCCTGCAACAGACAGGGATGAGATAATGGATTTTTTGATCAGTGATTTAGAAGAAGCCGCCAATAATTTACCATGGTTAGGCACCTCAAATTATGGTTCTTCAGAAAAAATCACCAAAGGATTTGCCAAAGGATTATTGGCAAGGATCGCCTTAAGCCGCGGAGGTTATTCTATACGCAATAAAAGCGGCTTTCCCACAGAAAGAGGCTCCAACTGGGAAAAATATTATACCATAGCCAGGCAGCAATGTTTAGACATCATCACCCAGGGCCCACATAAGTTAAATACCTCTTATGTAGATATCTGGCGGAAACTTTGTGGCCACCAGTTAGACCTTGCTTTCAACGAACCCTTATTCGAAGTCGCCAACGGCTTAGGACGAAGCGGCGAAATGGGATATTCCATCGGTATCCGTTTTTATGCCAATCCCAAGTATGGCTTTGGCAACAATGCCAACGTGGTAAATACCACTGCCTACTACTTCTATAGTTTCGATCAGAAAGATATCCGCCGCGATGCCACTATTGCTTATTACGCATATGGTAACAGTGCCGGGGAAGCCAAAGAGGTTTTCCAGACCAACCCGCTATCATACAATTTTGCAAAATGGGACCAACGCTTCATGAATGCCACCTGGCAGGCAATGAATAATGCGGCCAATGGTAAATTCGGTTATGGCATTAACTGGGCCATCATGCGTTATGCAGATGTCTTACTCATGTACGCCGAAACCGAAAACGAGTTAAACGGCCCGACAGCATCTGCAAAAGATGCCTTAAAACAGGTACGGACCAGGGCATTTGCCGCCGCCGACCAGGCAGAAAAGGTAGAAAACTATGTCAATGCCCTCTCCTCCAAAACCGATTTCTTCAATGCCATTGTCGATGAGCGCGCATGGGAGTTTGGAGGGGAAGCCGTAAGAAAATATGACCTGATCAGGTGGAATCTCTTAAGAACAAAAATTCAGAAACAAAGAGAAGCATTTGCTAAAATGTTTAACGCAGAAGCGCCGTACGATAAAATACCGCAATCATTACATTACAAATACCAATCCAATAACGAATTGCTGGATAAGCCGGATATTAATTTCTTTACAGATAAAGGCAATGACGTCATTCCCGGTTATACAAGAGTACCGTGGATGTCAGGATATTCTGCAGGCAATAAAACCACTTACATGGAACAGGTCAATTTATTTAGCAGTGGTTTAGAAAGCCCCGTGCCAAACCGCCATCTGTACCCCATTCATGCCTCAGTATTAGCAGAATCACAGGGCAAGCTCAAAAACGCATACGGCTTTTAATAAATCCCTTATTAATCAGACCTCAAAAATGTCAATATGAAGAAAATTACAGATATCCATAAAATATTCATGTTATTAATGCTGGTACTAAGCATCAGCGCCTGTAAAAAATATAATGAATGGCCCACAGATGAACAGTACGATCGTTTATTCCGGCCAACCAGTTTAACCGCAACTATCGAAGGTGTAACCGTTAGCCTGCATTGGAAAGAAAAGCCCGGCGCATCAAAATACGTAGTAGAACTAAGCAAAGATAGTTTAGAGTTTACCACAATTATTAAAACCTATGAAGGCACATCCACCAAAGATGATAACGGCGCCATGTTTTTAATACCCGAGCCCTTAGATGCAAATACTTTGTACTCCGCCAGGATCAAAGCATTAAGCGACACCAAAGAAGAATCAGGTTGGGCAGCTGTAGCATTCAGGACCAAATCCGAGCAGATTATGCAAACCATTTCTATTGCAGATATCGGGCCGCGGGAGGTTACTTTACGCTGGACAGTACCAAATAATGTTACCCATTTTACCATGAATGGCGTGCAGTACAATATTACAGCCGATGAAAAAACAAAAGGAGAAAAAGTCATCAGCGGACTCGTGCCCAAAACACAATATGAAGTTATTTTATATAATGTTACTGCTATCCGCGGTCAACAAACATTTATAACAAAAGCAGATATTCCAACCGGCCAGAATGTAATAGAAGTAGGTCCGGCAGATGATTTGGCAGCACTGTTGGCACAGCCACACCCCGCCGGTACCACCTTTGTTTTATTGCAAGGATCAAAGTACACCGTACCATTAGATCCCGTAATATTACCAACCGATGCCTCATTCACCATCTGGGGCGAAGATGGTCCCAATAAAGCCATCCTCGCATTCAATGGCATCACCTTACCGGCCCTGGCAGGCACTATCAAATTCGAGAATCTCGATATTACCGGTTACGAAAACTTCACCACGGGCACCAAACGCAATTATATATTTAACCAGAGTGTTGCTTCCCAAACAGAACAGGTCGTTTTCGAAAACTGTACCATCAGGAATTTTACCAATTCGGTATTCAGGATCCAGGGTGCCAATACCATTACCATAGGTACATTAAGCTTTAACAACTGCACCATTTATGATATCGGCGATAACAATGCCAACGGTACTTACGCATTCATTCACACCAATGTCGCCACCGGTAAAATTGAAAATATTTCAATTACCAACAGTACCATTTACAAAATTGGTTATGGCCTTATCTTACATAGTGGTATCGGCTCGCAAACGTTAAAAATAGAAAACAACACTTTCGATAATACTGTAGGCAATGCCCGCTATTTTATCGATTACAATGCACAGCCCGTTTCTGGTTTGTTCAGTTTAAAAAACAATATCATTGGTAAATTATTATCACCAACCAATACAGCACGTGGTATCAGGGCTGCAGGCAACACATTGTCCGTAGAAAACACCTATGCAACCAGCGATTGTGTTTTTGCCTCCAATAATATCAGTGGCTTAATTTCTTACGCCAAACCATCTACAGAGCTGTTTGAAAACAGTGCAGAAGGTAATTTTAAAATAAAGGACCAGACATTTGCCGGTAAAGCAACCGCAGGCGATCCGCGGTGGAGATAAAACAGGAAGAAGTCTTTACTATTTTTCAAAATAGGTGACGTATTAAAGACTTCTTTTTATTTTATTGAGTCAACATTTGTACACCTGTTGAACATCGTTGTGTCACTCCCTTGTACGTTGTTGCAATTATTGAACAATCTTAAAATAATACTGATAAATCCAATATTCTATTCATTCCGGGTAATAACAGGTTTTTATTTGTTATTACCCTTTTTATAATATGTTCTATGCATTCAGTACATTTAAGAAGCGCACAAATAATGCGCAGGTTGTGCACATTAATGCTAATGGCAGCATTAAAACTACCCGTTTTTTCATAGGACACACAAAAGCACTGACTTATCCATCAGATACCTCGTTTACGAACTATTCAGCTTTTATAAAAACATTAAAATCCTAACCGGGTATTTCTTTGCCGGCAGCACCCGGCATTAAGAATGATTCAGGATACCTTTTAATAAACAAAAGGGAGCAGAAATAAACTGCCCCCTCCAGCTAAGATCAAGTATGATAATTATTCAGAAATAACTTTGAATACATTATCAGTTTGATCACCTGTAACCCTCAAAATAAATAACCCTTTAGATTTTAAACCCACATTAAAAACAGTACCGGTTACAACATTTAAATGTTGGGTCTGTAATACCTTACCCGATGCATCCATTACCTGGATACGGTAGTTGCCCGTTTTTGCAAATTCAACCTTCACATTCCCCTTTGCCGGGTTAGGAAAAACATGCACCACTTTTTCCAGGCTGCCACGCAGGCGGTTCACAATAGTATTACTGATGTATTTTTTATGATCGGCATCTAACATCAGGATACGGTAGTATGCCAGGGCATAATTATTATCAGCATCCGTAAAGCTATATTTTTTAATACTATTGGAATTACCCGATGCAGCCACACTGGCTATAGGCTGGTAACTCATGCCATCCAGGCTGCGCTCCACCATAAATTGCATCGCGTTAATTTCAGAAATAGTTTGCCAGTAAATAACCGTACCGTTATCAGTATTTTTCAACGTCATTTCCAATCCTGTAACCGGTAACACACTCGGTGTTGTTACACTATAGGTTACCGCAGGAGATTGAGCCCCTGTTTTATCTACCGATGCGTACGTAAATACCAGCGGAGTGGCTTTAGACAGGAATTTAATCAACATCCTGGAAGGATCATAATTAGGAATAACCTGGTTCGGCTGTATCGGTTGCGGTGTATTAGCGGCATCCAGGTAATATAAAACCGCGTTGGCTGGATTAGGTAGGGTTTTGATAACAAACGTAGAACCGGTGGCTAAGGAGCCGTCTTCCGGGTCAGTTCCTGTAAGCGTGATATTTTCATTTTCACTAAGGCCCAGGCGGTATAATTGGCCGCCAACAAAATACTTGCCACTCGCATCCTTATCGGCATTCCAGGCTTTGGTATTGGCTAACGGTGTTTGCTGCAAGCCAAAATTAATATTGGTAACAGTGCCGGGTAGGTTTGTAATATTATAGATACTGCTTTTATTGGCCGTATTGGCAACCGTACCATTATTGGTACCCGAGCCACTCCAGCCCGCAGGCAAGGTTGCCTGTGTTAAAGTACTGCCGGCAGTAGTGGCCGAGGTGGTAAGAATCACATTATAATTGCGGCCGGAGGCAACGTCGGAGAATGAGTAAGTACCATCAATGCCAACCTGTACGGAGCCAACCACCGTGTTGGTAGCAGCATCTACTAAATTGGCAAAAACATTGCTGCCTGTAACAGTAGAATTGTTTGCATTATTGTTTGCCGTATTGCCACTGATTGGTTTCTCAGCGCCATCTTTCAACCCGTTACAGCTCACATCGTAAAAGACATTGCCGGATAAAGAGACAAAACTACATGGTGAAAAATTCAGAGTAACGGTATTGGAGCTCAATATCTGTGCCCAGCCCCAGGTATTAATCAGCCGCACATTGCCAAAATCGTCACAAAATAAATCATTAGTTTCATTATTGCCAACAGCAGCAGCAGGGATGATTTGGGTGGGGTTGCCGTTTCCACTCCAGGCATGGCCTGGGGATAATGTGCCTGTAAACGAATTATTAATACCGGCGCCGGTCATATTATTTTCCTGGTCATTGAAGTTAGTGGTGGCAAGCACACATTTATTACCAACATTAGTTAAATTTGAATCATCCCAGAATAACCGGGTATTTGAAGTGGTAGTTTGGGTAATGGCACTGACTTTTATGCCCGTTTTATTCAGTTCAACATCAAATATCGGTAAATTAAACCGGCCCTTGTAATAACTCACTGTAATATCGATGGTCGTATTATTGGCAACTGCGTTGCCCAGGCCGTCCTTACCGTTCCAGGCCATTTTATTACTGCCGGCAGGAACATTAAAAGCCTCAAGCACTAAATCCCTGGTGCCGGCCTGGTATCCTGGTATGCCGTTAAGGTCCAGCAATATCCGCACGTCGCCAATTTGAGAAGTATTATAGTTCACATAATAAGTACCGCACCCGCTTATTACCGGTGATCCGAAAGTGGGATTATCTGGTACCGGGTCTGCCTCGAATATAGCCGGGTCGGGTACATTAAAAAAGACTTTATAGCCACCATTCAGGTTGGGTACAATAGTACTGTTAATGGATCGCCTTGTAATATCCCAGTTGCCCGTTGGGGAAACCCCGAAATTATTAACGGCCAGGTCATAATGCACCGGGTAAAAACCATTGCCGAATTCAATTTTTAGCACTGTTTTATCCGGCGTGTAGGTATAAAATGAGGCGTCAGATGGAAAGGTATGGCCGCCACGGAAATAAGTGGTGCCTACTCCCATGAATGACCATTTTTCGCAATACACGCGGCCGTTGATCGGCGTATTACCATCTGCCACTGTAAAATCAAATAAAGGGCTGATGATGCCATTATCCAGTGAACTGGGACTGGGAACTACTAATGGTGTTCTACCTTGGTCGCTACTTCTGTAGTATTCTATATAGTATTCACCGTTAGCAGTAGGGTCGAATTTAATAGGTGTATAGCCGTTAAGTACCGTACCGTTAATATTGGGTCCGGCTAATGCTTTTGCAACCGTATTGATATTGCCCGGTGCATTGGCAGTTAAACTATTCCACAAGGTTGGCCCTGCTACTACTGTACCGGCAGCATTTTTAATCCGCCAATAGACAATTGGGTCTCTTTGATTAATAGTGTTTTGAGCAGGTACAGGTGCAGAAAACGTCCGCCAATCGAAGCCAAAATAAAAATTCTCTGTGGTATGATTGAGTATCATGAATTTTACCCGGTTATCGGAGGGCGCATTATAAAACGAGCCTGAATTGCCGTATGGGAGTGCTGTCAAAGCTGTTAAAATACTACCGGGATTCGGTGAGATTTGCTTGGTGCCTTCAGCTATTGACTTATTACCAATAAATAAGCCGGCCATTAAAAATAACATGAATTTTAATGGCGCTTTTAAAAAAAGCCAAATGGTTTGTGGGTTTTTAAACATAAATTGTATGGTTGAATTAAAGTAATATTATCTTGATGCTTGAATTACATGGCAGTAATTGCTGTTTATTTTATACATGTAACAGTACTGTTATCTTAGGTTAAAGGGATATATTTCTATTTTTCTGTTACATTTCTTTAAATATGGTATTTGGTACTTTTGCAATAGTTTAAAATTCTCAGTTAGTGTTCTTCCTTAAGTTTACTCTTACTCACTTTTATATAATATCTTTCTCAATTTTATAATTTCATTTTTAAAGGCCCCAACATAGACATGTCGGAGCGTGTTTCTTAACCCTAAAAAAAAAATTAACTATAAAGTCTTAATATTTTGAAAATATGTTTAATGATTGTTGATCAAATAGCACGATAACAGGTCTTTTTTACTTTCATCACTCTATCTCTAATGCAAACATAGATAGGTTTATTATTCCGGTTTGTAGAAATATATTGTATTGCTTGTAGTATTTTTACTACAAAACAAATAGGGATGGTTTTGCAGGGGGATATTTAACTGTGATGATGCCATTTAATCTCAAGGGCTATATATTTGTTGTATTCCGTGAAACCGAAATGGGGCGGTTTATTGGTTTTATTGGGGGAAATAAGATCAGGTATTTTAGATATTAAATGATCCCCTTTACCGTATAAATTATTCCTTGCACCCTAACTAAAAAAAATATTATATTTGATATTATGACACATACCGCTATGCCAAACAAAACCATACACCAGGGCCACAATATCAAGCGTTTCAGGGAAATGCTGGGTATTAAGCAGGAGGCACTGGCCTTTGAACTGGGTGATGACTGGAATCAAAAAAAGGTATCCCTGCTGGAGCAGAAAGAAACTATTGATATGGATATATTGCAACGGGTAGCAGCCATTTTAAAAATACCAGCCCAGGCAATAGAAAATTTTGATGAAGAACAAGCTATAAATGTAATTGCGAATACTTTTACTGATAGCTTTAATGGTAGTACAAATCCTTTTGCCTACAATAATCATTGCACTTTTCACCCTATTGATAAATTAGTTGAACTGCATGATGAAAAGATTGCTTTGTATGAAAGAATGCTAAAGGAAAAAGATGATATGATGGCAAGGTTAGAAAAGTTGATACAGTCAAAATAAATGATAAATGGCCTCAAAAGGGCCATTTATCATTTACGGCAATTTACCTAAGTCGAAGTAAATAAAAATGCTCAACCACTACCAAACCACCACCACTCATACCCCACATCACTCATACGCCTGTCCCTCCTGGGAGGGGTAGGGGTGGGTTTAAAAACAACCAATCACACCACAATACTGCAGAGCTAAAGCAAATTCAAATAACCACCACCACTCATACTCCACTTCACTCATGCTTCTGTCCCCTCCTGGGAGGGGCAGGGGTGGGTAAAAAACAAGTTAGGTATAGGAAACTAAATACATCCTTTTCTTTTCAATAAATTTTAACGTTCAATATTCATGTTCTTAAAAAACGGCTGCCTAACTTTAGTACATAAACAAATGTTTATCACCCTTAAACCATTCACTCATGAAATTAGTAGCAAAAGTGAACCCTTAGAACAAAGCAAAACCAACTTAATAAAACACTAACCATCCAAAAACAATAACACCACAGACCTCATAAAATCCAGTTATCACAACAACAGCGTTAAACATCACAAAAATCAAAAGAAAAACAACACCGGTATTTACAGTAACTAAACCTTTAATAGAAATTCCGGGATGCCCTTTACAATATATACCAACTTTTAAAACAAAAAAAGAAACTCCATCATTAGCAATCCTTTAAACAAGATTTATAAAAAATAAAACTCAAAAGTCCCGATAACACTAAAACATATGTTGCCCACAATTTGTTTATTGACTAAATTCTGGGGCAGAATAGAGAATATAGTACCTCATTTTAAAATTGATGGACCCGCTAATACAAAATATTTCCTGAAACATCATTCAATTATTCACTTCAAAAAACGAAAGCTATGCCAAGAACATCAGAAACAGGGCACGCCAAAAACGTAGCCAACTTAGAAACCTTAATTTCATTCTGCAATGGTTATGGGGCCACTTACAATCCCGCCAAAGAAGCCCTTTCAATTGTTAAACTCAAACAGTTGCAAACAGAAGCCAACGATTGTCTTCTTCAAACAAAAAGGGCAAAAACAAATTTTGATAATGCTACCAATGCCAGGCAGGAAGCATTCAAAGGATTAAAACCATTGGCAACCAAAA
>JAQGEF010000022.1 GCA_027854065.1 Polluticaenibacter yanchengensis
TATGGAAAACATAAAACTCAAAAAAATTATAGAAACAATATTTAGCAACAATCCTTAGCTAAATGACATTGGGCTGCGGGATATGCAGGGCCTGGTACGACGCGGGAGTACCGAGCGCAGCGAGCCCGGAATAGCCCGGACCAATGCCCGATAATTTTCCTGCTGACCAGAGCCCCCAATAAAAAACAAAAAATTACGGAACGATGGTCGTAAATAAATAGGTGGCGAAAATTACGAGTAATACGATGCCATAAAGTATATTGGTTTTGCCGGAACTAAAGGATATGATGATGGTTAATAATGACAGGAGCAATAATATGGTTGATTTTTCGTCGATACCAAGCGTGACTGTAGAATTTGTAGTGATACAAACGATGGCGACTGCCGGTATGGTTAAACCGATACTGGCCAACGCTGAGCCTAAAGCGAGATTTAAGCTGGTTTGTAACCTGTTTTTCCGGGCAGCTTTATAAGCGGCAATACCTTCCGGTAATAAAATAACGCCTGCTACAATAATGCCTACTAAACTTTGCGGCAGCCCGGCGGCTTCTATTTTTGCTTCTATCTTCGGCGCAAGTTTTTTTGATAATGCCACTACGGATACTAATGCCAATAATAATAAGACCAGGCTGGAGATTGCTGTCTTTACATTGGGTGGAGCAGCATGTGGTTCATCGTCTTCATTAATGGCATTGCTGTCGTTGACAACATCTTCGGATGCAGGCAGGAAATAATCCCTGTGCGTAAGTGTCTGAACGGATACGAATCCAAAGTATAGGATCAGTGATACAATGGCTACAAATATCAGCTGGCTGTTTGTATAACTTCCTTCGGTACTGCTGGTGGTATAGTTTGGTAAAACCAGGGCCAATGTTGCAATGGCTATTAATGCTACCAGCGCTGCACTTACGCCTTTTTTGGCAAAAATCTGTTCTTTATACTTGTAACCGCCTACCAGCAGGCAAATACCGATCATACCGGTCAGGATAATCATGATAGCAGCAAACACGGTGTCCCTGGCCAATGTGGATGGTCCGGCACCAGCCTCTGTAAACATGATGGACACAATTAATGATACTTCTATAATGGTAACGGCCAATGCCAGTATTAATGTACCGTAGGGCTCTCCTACTTTATGGGCCACTACTTCGGCATGAAAAACAGCGGAAAGTACTACTGATATTAAAACGACTGAAAGGATGGCGGAATACCAGTCCGTATCGACAAATGTACCGGTAACCAATAATATTAACAGACCTAATACAGGTAATAATACTGTTTTTAATGGCAGGTCTATACCTATCATTTGCTTTAGCTTATTATCGGACATAAATAATTTTATTTATTGTTTATTGTGACAAAAGGCTGTTAACCGTTGCTTCGAATTCTTTCTTAAATTGTTCGTAGTGTTTTCCTGTAGCCGGGCCATTATAACCGGTATGGATTTTGGCAATATTTCCCTTTTTATCTACAAAGAAAGTAGTTGGAAAAACTGCCAGTTTATTAATTTCAGGAATTGTTTTTTCGGTCCTGTACGGATCGGACGCTGCTACGCCCGTTACCAGGAAAGGATATTCAACTTTTAGCCTGGTACGAAATGGCATTAATGCTTTTACCGATCTGTCATAATCGGCAGTTCGCTCATAAGCCAGTGCTACAATTTCTATGCCTTTGTGTTTATTGGCTTTATAGTATTCATTCAGAAAGGCTGTTTCATCCAGACAATTCGGACACCATGAACCTAATACCTGCACCACTACCACTTTATTTTTGTACCTGGCATCTGTCAATGACACCAGGTTGCCATCCGTATCTTTAAATTTAAAGCCAAAGCCTGACTTCCCTGGCAATACCTGTGTATTGAAAAATGAATCTGGCAGGTTGGCATCAGGGTTATATTTACCAGTAAAGCTTTCGGTAATATAAGCGCCATTATACATTTTACCATCGGTCATTGTTTTATCTGCCTTAACCTTTGCTTTAAAAACTGCAGCAAAACCACCGTCAAATACATTTAGAGTGAGATTTTCACCGATCAGATTGCCTTCTAAAAAACGGTAATCGCCATAGGGTGTCAAAATAGAGCCGGAAACCTTACCGTTACGTTCATGGAGGAATTCGCCTACAGCTGGCATCCTGTTTTTACCATAGCTAAAATCCAGTTCCCAGGTACCGGTAATATTAACCGCCGGTTCATCCGTCATCATTGCACGCGGCCTGGTGGAAACCGCCTTAAAAACCATAGAAGTACTGGAATCTGCAAAATGCTTGATGTATTTGCCTTCCAATAATTTGCTGTTTATAATTCTTGCCCTGATCTCAGAATCGAAATAAGGCAGCTTAATGATTAAAGAATCATCCTGCTGCCTTATTTCATCAACATTAAGAGTATTTTCCGAACTTATTATTTGAATCAGATAGGTTGATGCAGCCTTTTCTAATTGAAAATTAAAGTGTATTTTTTGGGAATCATTTCTCAATAATTCACCATTCCAATTTCCGGTATGCAAATTGGGCGTACCTTGTGAATACAGAGTACAGCTAGATATTATTATGATTGCAAAAGCAAAAAATAGCTTCTTTAATTGTTTCATTTTTAATAATATAACTTTCTTAATAAAGTGCTTTATAGTGGTAAAAGTACTTTAAAATCATCGAAAACAGATTGATGATTAAGTTATAGAATTGAAAAATGTGACAATCTGCAGATTGAATATGAAGAAAACTAATCTCCTGACTCGTCTATTTTTTTAGACGCGTTGGCGGCTTTCTCACTTGCTTTTACGTCATTTACAAATTCCTTTGCAGGTTTAAATGCGGGAATATAATGTTCCGGGATTTCAACTGCTAAATTACGTTTGATGTTGCGGCCTATTTTAGCTGCGCGTTTTTTTGTAATGAAACTGCCAAAACCTCTTACATAAATGTTTTCACCATCTACTAAGCTTTGTTTTACTTCTTTAAACATCGCTTCTAAAGTCACTAAAACGTCAACTTTAGGAATGCCGGTTTTTTCTGCAATTCTGTTAATTAAGTCTGATTTTCTCATTGTTTTAATTTTTTTACGTAAGTCTGCTTACTTATTTAAGGTCTAGATTTAAAAAATTCCACGATTTGCAATATTAATTAAAAGTAGTTATTTTTTAATTAATTACACACTAAGATATAATTTTAGATAAAAAAAATCAAATATTAAATTAATTTAAGGTATAACAGCCTTTTTATTATTCTTGTTTTTTCGCTTCATAAACTTATTTTTATTAAAATTTTCACTCCAAAGTTTTTCCTTTTAGAACTGAATGAATACAAAAGAGCGGTTTTCAGATACATTTTTCACCCGGCAACTAATGCGCTGGAATGCTAATTTCAATTTTAGAGAGATGCCCTGGAAAGGAGAATCCGATCCCTATAAAATCTGGCTTAGTGAAATTATTTTACAACAAACACAAGTGGCGCAGGGCCTAAGCTACTATCACAAATTCATCCAAACATACCCTACTGTCAGCCACCTGAATAATGCCGACCCAAATGATGTTTTTAAACTTTGGGAAGGACTGGGTTACTACAGCAGGTGCAAAAACCTGTTATTCGCGGCCAACCAGATTGTCACCAACTTCAACTGCAGATTCCCGGATACCTACAATGATATCCTGAGCTTAAAAGGGATTGGCCCTTATACCGCAGCAGCTATTGCTTCTTTTGCATTTAAATTACCATACGCTGTAGTAGATGGAAACGTCATCAGAGTACTCTCCCGGTACTTCGCTATCAGCACTCCATACGATACCACTGAAGGTAAAAAAATATTTCAGGAAAAAGCCAATGAACTATTGGATACAAAACAGCCTCATTTATACAACCAGGCTATTATGGACTTTGGGGCTACTGTGTGTACACCCGCCAATCCGGCTTGTATTCAATGTATTTTAAGCAAACATTGTGCCAGTAACCTTAAAAACAACGTATTAGATTTCCCCGTAAAATCCAAAAAGATATTGAAAAGAAAAAGGTTCTTCATCTTTTTGATAATAGAGAATAATAAAAAGCAAATTCTGGTTAAAAAAAGGGAGCAGAATGATATCTGGCAGAACCTCCACCAGTTTTTCGAAATAGAAAATGAAAGCCTGTTTCTTGCAGAAAACGACACATTATTTCAAACACTAAAAACACAATTTCCCGGCTTACAGTTTTCTGACCAGCTGACGGTTTTCGACGAACAGAAACAAACATTAACTCACCAGACAGTATATAGCAAGTTCATTACCGGCGTACAGTTAAATGATCCTGAAATAGCAAGCGGTTATAGCTGGATTAATATCGCCGATCTGGATAAAATCGCATTTCCTAAAACAGCGCAAAAAGCAGTAAAAGAACTAATTTTCATTAAAAAAACACCATAGTTTCTTCAAACTATTAAATAAATTACATACTTTTAAGCTAATTATCTAGGACTCAGTAAAACTGTATTATGTTATGAGAGGAGTAAATCGCGTTACATTAATAGGAAATTTGGGCAAGAATCCGGATGTTCAGTATTTAGATGGAAATATAGGTGTTGCCAAGTTTTCCCTGGCTACTACCGAGACATTTAAAGATAAAAATGGCAAACTGATTAGTCAAACAGAATGGCATACAATAGTTTTATGGCGTGGACTGGCTGACCTGGCCCAAAAATATCTTAAAAAAGGAAGCCTGGTTTACATCGAGGGAAGATTAAAAACCCGTAGCTGGGAGGATAAAGACGGCCACAAAAAGTTTGCTACAGAAATTGTTGGCGAAAACCTGATCATGCTTGATAAACGCACAGACGGGAGTATTCAGGGCGCTTCACCATATGATTTCAATATTTCATCAAACGATGGCGAGGATGAAATTCCCCCGTACAGTCACCACGATGATGAAGAAAGGCTTTAACAAAAAATCACAACCTTGATAACTGATTATTTTTCGAATACTTTACTGCAGGTAAAAAGTGTGATACTACAGGAAATTTCTTCCAATATTATTGTAGTAATGGTCGTATTACTAATCGTACTCGCCATAATGGCCTGTTGTATTTCCGGTGCGGAATCTGCCTATTTGGGCTTGTCCGGTAAAGACCAGAATTTTATTAAAACAAGGCCACAATCCAATTATAAAAGAGTGACCACTTTATTAGAAAACCCCGAAATATTGCAGGGTGCTTTACTAATAAGCAAGCGCTTCTTTATTCTTGCGTTCATTATTATCAGTAATTATTTGTTCGATAACCTCCTGGAGGTGCCGAATATATGGCTATTGATGCTTATAAAAGCAGCATCACTGTTCATCTTTATTTACATATTTATCCAGGTACTCCCAAAGTCATTCGCCAATTTAAATCATGTCCGTTATGCCATAAATACCGGTTGGTTTGTAGAGCTTACCCTCATGCTTACAAAAATTCCCGCTTCCTGGATGGCAGCCAATACCGATAAACTGGAACGTTGGCTGGGTAAACGTTCCAAATCCGTAACCAAAGAGGAAATGCGAACTGCCATAGATTTAACCAGCGCAAAAAGCGAGCAGAACATATTAAAAGGCATCCTCGATTTTGGCGACAAAATGGTTAAACAGGTAATGCGCACCAGGCTGGACGTTTCAGGCATAAAATACAATGTCACATTCCCTAAATTAATAGAGCAGCTAAAAGATTACAAGTTTAGCCGCATGCCCGTGTACAACAGTTCACTGGATGAGATCAAAGGGATGCTGCACTCCAAAGACGTACTGCCGCACCTGCACGAAAATGAACATTTCGACTGGCACCAGTTAATCCGTCCTGCATACTTTATACATGAAAACAAATTCATTGAAGACCTGATGAAGGAGTTTCAGCAAAAACGCATCCACTTTGCCATTGTGGTAGATGAGTTTGGCGGTACCAGCGGCATCATTACTTTAGAAGATATTTTAGAAGAAGTCATCGGGGAGATCAGCGACGAATTCGATACCAACGAAACGCAGAATAAGAAAATTGACGACAACACTTACATTATTGAAGGAAAGACCATGCTCAGCGATGTGTGCAAATTCATACAGGTACCTATGGATACTTTTGATATTGTGAAAGGTGACAGCGATTCTTTAGCCGGCCTCGTACTGGAGCTTGCCGGCGAAATACCTGAAGCAAATAGTATGTTCCAGGTACAAGGTTTTGAATTTACCGTTTTAGAAGTCATTAAAAACAGGATCAACCTGGTGCAGGTCGTTAAAAAGCCGCACGAGATGCCGGAAGATTAACGCCTTTTTTCTTTGGGGCTCTCAACTCATACATCAATGTCCCGCATTTGTTCAGGCTACTCCGGGCTCACTGCGTTCGGTACTCCTTCGTCGTACCAGGCCCGCCGTATCCTGCAGCCTCTCGGCAATTGTAATTCTAATCAACAGGAAGTCATCCCGCAGGCAATCACCTATATAGTCTAAAACAGAAATGGTATAATTCCACACCATCAGTAAAAATATTCAATTCTATATGGTGATAGTGATAGTCGGTTATATTGTATCAAGCCAATACTGATGACAAATGAATAATAACATTCAAAACTCACCTGACTCTAAATTTTATCATTTAATTTTACAGCAGTTCATCATTCAATAGTAAGTGATGCCATCTTAATATGACAAAATCTGAAATAGCTAAATTATTCTCTGCAGGCAAATTCGAAGAATGCTATCCACACTTGGCAGACCTAAGCATCTGGAATATTCCCGGAGAACAATATTTACTTGGCAAGCCTGCTATACAGGAATATTGCGACGGTGTTGCAGATTTTTTCAAAACAGTCACCACCCATTTCAATGCATTAAATGTCATAGAGAACGACAAATGTGTATCCATAAACGGTACTGCAGAATTTATTAAAGATGGAATGACCTTCTCATATGTATCTTCCTGCGATGTATATGAATTTGATTCAAACAATAAGATACTATCCATTCATTCCTACTGCGTAAGCCACGACACTGCATAAATTCTAAAAATTTATTCTATTTTTGCCTTTCATGAAATTCTTGGTAACCATACTGGCTTCTTTCATCCTGTTTCTATCCATGAAACCGGGCTTAGAAGTTGCGTTCCTCAATCAGCCCATTGCTGATGCTGCCTGTTGTAAGGGCGAGTGCACTAACGATGTTGCCAAAAATGAAAGTGATTCAGAAGAGGATAAAACAAAATCCACTGAAAAATCCTGCAATCCATTCCAGCACTGCTGCAATGGTAAAATCATCTGCCAGGTAAAATACCAGACAGTAGCCGGTATTTCCGAGATCTGTATCGAAAATAATTTTCCCCTGAGAAACTTCAGTTTTCTTTCCAATTATAATGCCAAGTGCTGGCATCCTCCCCAATTATAGAACATATCGGGTATTTAAAAATGAATAAGACACGCTTCAGCCTGTTGCTTATTGCTGTACAAACCAATTAATTATTATACTGGCTTGCTTACAACCAATGATAGTGTGTATCCATAAAAGTCATTTTTCCCGCTGCAATCGTCCGTAGTATCGATATCCTGTAAAGAATGGCTACCATAAGCGAAGCCATGAATAAACCAAACGCGATACTTAAACCGCAGCCCCAATGTACGCTATCAACAAAAACGCGTATCGGACGCAGCATTTTAAATTACCGGGAAAAACCCGGTAAACAAATCAATTATTAAAACATTAATATCTGTAAAAATGAACAGCTTAAAAACGATTCTCATTTCTATATTTTGCCTTTTATTCGCAAACATCAGCACCGCACAAAATAATACCCCGGCTAAAGACACCGAAAAAACAGTTAATCTCAAGGTAAAAGGTGTTACCTGCAGCGGAGATTTAAAAACCATAGCAGGCAATGTAGAAAAACTAAAAGGCGTAAAAAGTTGCAAAGCAGAAAAGCCCGGAGCCACCACCAGGTTCCAGGTCATCTACAATCCCGCACTGGTTTCAGAAAAAGAAATCCAGGCAGCAATAGAAGGCACCGAAGGTTGTGAAAATCCCGACGACAGGCCTTATAAAGTAAAAATCAAATAAACATTCCGGGATCACCTGTTAAACAATCTTCAATGAAATTATTATTATTCGTTGCAGGGTTATTATTGCCTTATTTGCCTTATGCACAAATTATAAGCGGCAAAGTAAGCAATGAGAAAAATGAACCTCTTACCGGCGCTACTATTGCAGATATCCAAAACAAAGCAACAGTAATTACCAATAACAAAGGCGAATTTTCAATTGACCTCAGCAATGTTCCCATAAAAAAAATAACAGCCAGTCATACCGGTTTTATCACCGATACGATTACTGTAGAAGACAACAAGACAATTCATATTATATTAAAACTGTCACCAACTTTAGAATCAGCTACAGTCAGTGCTGCCAGGTCAGGTATATTTTTATCAAATTTATCCGCCATAAAGACCGAACAGATCACACAACAGGAATTAAAGAAATCAGCCTGTTGTGACCTGGCAGGCTGCTTCGAAACCCAGTTGACGGTACAGCCGCAAACGACCAATATTGTAACCAACTCCAAAGAACTGAGAATACTCGGGCTTTCAGGTGTATATAACCAGGTACTTGTAGATGGGTTACCAATGATACAAGGGCTCAGTTACACTTATGGCATCAGCGGCATCCCAGGCACACTGGTAGAAAACATCTTCGTGGCAAAAGGAGCCAACAGCGTCATACAAGGCTTTGAAAGCATCAGCGGACAGATCAATGTGGAAACCATAAAACCCAACCACGCGCCAAAACTATTGTTAAACGCGTACGTTAACAGTTTTATGGAAAAACACCTGAATGCCAATTATTCCTTTAAAACAGGAAAGTGGCACAGTTTATTAGCATTTCATACCGTACAGCCGGCCAATAAAACGGATAATGATGATGACCGTTTTTTAGACCTGCCATTACTGACAAGGTACATGCTCAATAATAAATGGAAATATGGTAATGATGCTGAATGGGGACTGAGCAGCAGCATTGGCATTCGTTTTCTAAATGAAAAACGCGTGGGCGGACAATCAGGCTTCAATGCCAAAAACGATAAAGGCAGTACCAATGTGTACGGGCAAACGGTCAACATTAACCAGCCGGAGATCTGGACGAAAACAAACTACCGTTTCGATGATAAACATAATATTGTATTGGCAGTTTCATCCTTTCACCAGTCACAGGACTCCTACTTTGGTACCTTGCATTACAAAGCAAAACAGCTAAGTATGTATGCGAATGTTCAGCATGAATTGAATTACAGCAAGCACACATTAAAATCAGGTATTAGTTTCAGGCATTTGAATATCGATGAAAATATCCGTTTTACAGCCAATGTACCAGTAAGGACCTACGCCGGCAAATATTTAAAAAATGAAAATATTGCAGGCATATTTTCAGAAAATACCATGAAGCTGCTGAACAATAAACTAACATGGATTACCGGGGTCCGCTTAGATCTTCACAATCAGTTCAACTGGCAGTTCACACCACGCACGCTGGTTAAATACGATTTATTTCCCAACACCATTATCCGGGGAAATATCGGTACCGGCTGGCGAACCGTCAACCTGTTCAGTGAAAATATCAACCTGCTGGCAAGTTCCAGGAATGTGATCATAGCTGAAAGTTTAAACCCGGAAAAAGCATTAAATACCGGCCTCAACGTTGTACAGAAATTTAAACTAAAATCAACCGATATCAGCGGCTCTGTAAGCATTGATTATTATCATACCCGTTTCAGCAACCAGGTTTTCCCTGATTATGATACCGATCCGACCAGGGCATATATCAAAAACTTTACAGGAAAGAGCATCAGTAATGGCTTCCAGGTAGAAACCGCATTAAATTTTTACAAGCGCGTAGAACTTAAAGCAGGTTACAATTACCTGGACGTTTACCAGGTGCACGGCAACATAAAAAATACACTGCCATTCAATCCAAAACATAAAGTATTATCAACAATCAGTTTTAAACCTGCTAACGAAAAATACTTTATCGATATTAACGCTCACTGGTTTGGCAGGCAACGTTTACCAAATACATCGGCCAATCCTGAAGCATACCGGCGGGCGGACTTATCCAGGGATTATACAGTTGTAAATGCACAGTTTACTTATAACTTTAAAAATGTAGAATGGTATGCCGGTTGCGAAAATATCTTTAACTTTAGACAGGAAAAGCCAATCATCAGCTGGCAGGACCCGTTTAGTGATTATTTTGACACATCGTCTGTTTGGGGACCTACGCGCGGAAGAGAATTTTATACCGGCGTAAGATTTAAAATAGAAAAGAAAAAGTAATAAGAGTTATTACTTTTTACTGAACAAAAGCGTTAAGAAAAGAGGCTCTTTTCTTAACGCTTTTGTTATTGATTCAATTCTTATCTATTAATAGTTGAAATGAGCATTAATAAACGCCATAAGCTTCAATGCAAAATCGTTAGCCACCGCATCATTCCAGTCACCGTGCCCCTGACCCGCATACACATACGCCTCATTCACCACATTTAACCGGTTCAATTTGTCGTGCAACCTGTCCTTTTGAGATACAGGAATCAACGGGTCCTGGTCACCGAAAAAAGAAATGGTTTTTGGCGCTTGTGCGGTTACATGCGTCACAGGGCTCAGATTGGCAAACAATTGCGGATTGTCCGCATACTTTATATTACCGACCAATCCCGTAACTGCCTGGGCAAAAACAGGATTAGTCGTATACGCAGGATCAGTAAAGTCCGTCGGCCCCACCGTATTACAAATACCTTTCACCTGCCCCTTTGTAGCATTTGTATAGCCATAAAGCATTGCCAGGTGTGCACCGGCAGAAGCCCCGATCAAAAAATAATCTTTATTGATATGGTATTGGTCCGACTGCAAATGCTCTAGAGCAGCTTTCACATCATCAAGTTGTTTTGTATATCCGGGCGATTCTACCGTACCTAAACGGTAATTAATATTAGCAATGGCATGATTGGGAAATAATCCCTTCAGCATATTGAAATATGTAGCCAGGTCAGCCTTATCTCCCGAATTCCAGCTACCACCATGTATCAAAACAAATACTTTCGTTTTACCACTGCTTCTGCCAGCCGGTAAATAAATGTCCATATTCTGATAATTATTGCTGCTGTAAGCAATATTCGTCAAGGTATAACTTTCGGTTGTTTTATACAGTTCATCCTCATCACTGTCCTTTTTACAAGATACTAAGGCCAACTGTAATATAGCTATAAATAATAGCAATTTCCGGGTAAGCTTCATAGATATTTGTTTGAGTCCTTTCAAAAATAATAAAAGAAGCCGGCATTTAACCCACCAAAAACCCATCTAACGCCACATTTAATACTATTCAGTTATTTTTGAGTCTCAATTTTTGTAATGGTAAATATATTAGTGATAGGCCTGGTGTGGCCGGAGCCAACATCATCCGCTGCGGGCTGGCGAATGTTGCAGATACTTGAAAGCCTTCAATTAATTCCGGACAGCCATATCACTTTTGCATCTGCTGCTGCAAAATCACCTTACAGTTTCCGCCTGGATACCATTCAAATCGAAGAGAAGGCCATCGAGTTAAATAATCCCTCATTTGATGATTTCATCCAATTATTACAGCCGGACATCGTTGTTTATGATCGCTTTGTAACAGAAGAACAATTCGGATGGCGGGTACACGAAAACTGTCCCCGGGCATTAACCATTTTAGACACAGAAGATCTTCACTTTTTACGCCAGGCAAGAACAATTGCTGTAAAAAAACAAACTGCAGCAGATTATTACAATGAATTCACCATCCGTGAAATATCATCCATACTCCGTTGCGATCTATCCGTCATGATATCAACCTTTGAGATCGATTTGCTCGTTAGCCAATTTAACATTCAAAAAGACGCCCTTATTTATCTCCCCTTCTTAGAGGAAAATATCACCAATGACATAAGTGATAAATGGAAAACATTCGAAGAAAGGCAACACTTTACTTTTATCGGCAATTTTTTACATGAACCAAATTACCAGGCCGTCCTTCAATTAAAACTGGAAATCTGGCCACAATTGAAAAAGTTACTGCCAAATTCAGAACTCCACATTTATGGTGCTTACGCCCACCATAAAGCCCTGCAACTACATAATCCCAAAGAACGCTTTTTTATAAAAGGACGATGTGATAATGCAAGACAGACCATTAGTAACTATAAACTCCTGTTGGCGCCTATTCATTTTGGTGCCGGTGTCAAAGGAAAATTTATAGATGCCATGCAAACAGGTACCCCATCTGTAACAACCGAAACCGGCGCCGAAAGTATGCATGAAAATTTAAACTGGCCCGGCTATATTGCGGCAGATAGCAGCAGTTTTATTTCAGAAACTATTGCACTTTATAATAATAAATCGCTGTGGATAAATGCACAAAACAATTGCCAGCCAATAATTAACACCCTTTACAGTAAGCAGTTATTCCAATCCGGGTTTATAGAAGCCGTCAGCCAATGCTTAAAGGATCTGGATAAATTCAGAAATCAACATTTCATCAGGGAAATCCTCTTATCAAACACCAATCAGGCAAAAAAATATATGAGCTTATGGATAGAAGCCAAGAATAAATAAACCAGCTTATTAACAAAGTGAGTCAGTCACTAAATCTATACACAAAAAAGCCGCTACTTAAATTTGTAACGGCGTATCATTCATCTACTTACCCGGATAGACAATCGCGTACTCCACTTTGCCGTCCTGCTTAAATGATTCCTTTACTTCGAACTCAGTTTCGTACATCGATGCCATCTGGCAAAATATCGTGATCTTCTCCTCGTAACTTACTTCCCGCGGATAGTTATAAGCCATAATAAAATCAAACAAATTATTGCCCGAGGCCTTAAAGCTATCTCTTATCGCTTTCAGATTTATAAAAATCTCGTTCTCTGTCAAGGCCTGCAAACTGTCCGCCGCAATACTTTCCGCCACAGGAAGTTTATTCTTATTAGGTTTCTTCAACCTGGACTGTGCCTTTTCTATTAGCTGTGCACCTTCATCAGTATGCAGTTTCGATAAATTTATTTTAAACCTGTAACTCGGTTTAGGTTCAAAGCATAAAACATTCCTTTCCTGCAACAATTCTATTAAATTAGACTTAGCCTTCAACTCAAACTGATCTTTCAGGTATTTTACCTGCTTAATTTTTTCAATAAAAGTACTTTGGTGCTTTACCTGGTTTAAGTACTCAATGATTTGTTTTTGGGTTTCTATCAGGTTATGACGACTTTCAGTTAATTGCTGTCTCAATCGCGTTACAATTATCTTCAATTCGTCATCCAATGCAGCCTTAAAAAAATGAGAATCCTGCTCAGTAATCAGCATCTCTGTTTGTTCTATTAAAACCGTCAATGTCCGGCGCTTCTCATCAAAAGCCTCCAGTTTACTTATTTTTATTTTATAATTAGGTTCCGTTTTAAACGCATTTTCAATATTCCGGTTCAGGTCAACCACATTTCTGATCGTAATCCTTCCCACTTTACGCAACTGGTTCTTTACAATTTTCAAATAACCATATTTCCGGTTCTCATTATTCTCCTGTAAGTAATAAAAAATATTTTGCTTTATCTGTTTAATCACTTCCTGGATATAAGAAGTATTCACCTCTTCATTCACTTCAAGGATCTGTTCAAAAAACTCCAGGAAATTTTCATCAAGATCTATATAAGCACCATTCTGGTTAATGATTTCCTTGTTTATTAAAGTATTCAGCTTATCCTCACTTTCCAGTAATTCTAAAGCCTGGTCGTATTTATACAAATACGATTTCCGTTTTTCGAACATCTCCGAAAGCAGATCTTTAGACCAGTTTAGCGTATTTATCAATTCCTTAAGCGAACCAAAATGTTTCATAAATTAAATGTACGAGGATGGCAAAGGTAACCTATTTTAGGCGGAAAATACCATTCACCATTATCAACCACCAATAGAAAACTAACCTCACTGCATTTGCCATTCCATTAAAATTTTAGAGATAGGCTACATAAAAGAACCAACGCCCAAACCAGGAAAAGTTTATGGCATCAGGTAATTGAATAAAACACCGGCAACAATTAAAATAAATTAAAATATTTACTAATAACTACTTATTTCATCAAACAGAAGTGGTTATAAACCCCAAAAACAAACCAATAATCAATAGAAAAAATCTCAAAAACAAAGCCTTTAATTAAAACAAAACTACCATTAATACAAATTAATTAAATAAACACTAACAAAACTAAATTTATTTAAAATAATTCAAAACGATACATAAATTCAAATTAAAATAAATAATATGTATTTTATTTCACCAAATTGCTTCATATTTGCACAAGTAAGTACAATTATTAATAAATAACAACCGTTTCAAATGGAAAATTTACGCTTTAAAGCGCTGGAAACCTTATCAAAAAATTCCGAGGATGTTAAAGTAGCCTCACCAACCAAAATTACAAGTGTTTTTGGAGAAAATGTGTTTACATTAGATGTTGCCCGCGCTTTTTTAAGTGATGAAGCATACAAAAGCTTAGCTGCCAGTGTTAAAACAGGCAAAAAAATTGAAAGAGCATTAGGTAATCAAATCGCATTTGGTATCCGCGCCTGGGCCGAGTCTAAAGGCGTTACCCACTACACCCACTGGTTCCAACCATTAACAGGTACAACTTCAGAAAAGCATGACAGCTTTTTCACAATAAAAGGTGACGGTACACCTATCGAACAATTTGAAGGCGAAGCCTTAATTCAACAAGAACCGGATGCCTCATCTTTCCCTAACGGTGGTTTACGCGCTACTTTCGAAGCCCGTGGTTATACCGCATGGGACCCAACTTCACCGGCTTTTATTTTAGAAAGCGGTTTAGGTAAAACTTTATGTATCCCTACGATCTTCGTTTCTTATACAGGCGAAAGTTTAGATACCAAAACACCATTATTACGTTCTATTGAAGCATTAAATAAACATGGTGTAGCAGTTGCGCAATATTTCGACAGAAACATTTCTAAAATCACCGCTACATTAGGCTGGGAGCAGGAATATTTCCTTATTGACGCAGGTTTAGCCAATGCCCGCCCGGACATCTTATTAACAGGCCGTACCGTATTTGGTCACAATTCTGCTAAAAACCAACAGTTAGAAGACCATTATTTCGGTTCTATTCCTGACCGCATCTACAACTTCATGCGTGATTTCGAAAAAGAATCTTATAAATTAGGCATTCCTTTACGTACACGTCACAACGAAGTAGCACCGGCTCAATTTGAGTGTGCGCCAATCTTTGAAGAAGCAAACTTAGCCGTTGACCACAACATGTTGTTGATGGACGTAATGAATAAAGTGGCAAGAAAACATAATTTAAAAGTGTTATTCCACGAAAAACCATTTGCCGGTGTAAACGGTAGCGGTAAGCACAATAACTGGAGCTTAAGCACCGATACAGGTGTGAACTTATTAGCGCCGGGTAAAACACCAAAAACAAACTTAATGTTCTTAACGTTCTTCGTTAATATCATTAAAGCGGTACATGATTATGCAGATTTATTAAGAGCCTCTATTGCCAGTGCCGGAAACGATTACCGTTTAGGAGCCAACGAAGCGCCTCCTGCCATCATTTCCATCTTCATTGGTAAATACCTGACCGAAGTATTAAATGAAATCAAGAGCCGCGTAGGTGACAACTTCACTGAGCAGGATGAGATCTTATTAAAATTAGATATTCATAAAAATATTCCTGAGTTATTATTAGATAACACAGACAGGAACAGAACTTCTCCATTCGCATTCACTGGTAATAAATTCGAATTCAGAGCGGTTGGTTCTACTGCAAACTGCGCTATTCCTATCACAGTTATCAACACTATTATGGCCGATACTTTGAAAAAATTCAAAGAGCAGGTTGATGGTTTAATTGATGGTGGAGAGAAAAAAGAAGTAGCCATCATGGAAGTAATCAAGCAATACATCGTAGCCAGCGAAAAAGTATTATTCGAAGGTGACGGTTATAGCGAAGAATGGCATAAAGAAGCAGAGAGAAGAGGTTTACCAAATATCCCTCAAACACCAAAAGCACTTGATGCTTATGTTACAGAAACTGCAAAGTCTTTATTTGAAACAAACGGTATTTATAACCATGCAGAGTTAGAAGCCCGTCATGAGATCATGCTGGAAGAGTACATTAAAAAAGTACAGATCGAAAGCCGCATTTTGGGCGAGCTTTGCACCAGCCATATCTTACCACCGGCTATTAAATATCAAAATATTTTATTGCAAAATATTAAAGGTTTAAAAGAGTTAGATCTGGATATCGAAACTTATAACAACCAAAAAAATATCTTAAAGAAAATCAGTTTACATATCAGCGAAGCATCTGCACTGGTTGAATCTATGATTGAAGCTCGTAAAAAAGCCAACAAAATCACTGATAGCAGAGAAAAAGCTATTGCATATGCAGAAACGATCAAAGCTGCATTCTTCGATAAGATCAGGTATCATGTAGATAAGCTTGAGCTTTTGGTTGATGACCAGTTCTGGGTGCTTCCAAAATACAGAGAGATGTTATTTATAAGATAATTGTATTACTAAAAAGGGGTTGCTTGGCAGCCCTTTTTTAGTGTTTGTTTATAATATAAATAATATGGCATATATTTGCAGTACAAATGCTGCCAGAGTGAATAATCCTAATTAAAAATTATTCATTTCTAATGGTGGCTTTTTTTATGAAACCTAACTTATAACAATTCAATTATGGCAAAAAAAGTAAAATTTACATTAAGCAATACTATCGCTTCAAATGCGGCGCTGGTTCAATTATTAGGAGACTTTAATAATTGGGATATTAAAAATGCCAAAAGCCTGAAAAAAGATAAATCCGGGAATTTTACTGCCGATTTATTACTGGAGCCGGGTGTTTATAAATACCGTTATTTACTGGACAGCATCCAGTGGGTAAATGACGAAAGCGGCAGTTACGAATTCGATACCAATATTGGTGAATATAACTGTATTGTAAGCATAGAAGCAGATGTAACAAAAGAGGCGAAGCCTGCGGCATCAAAAAAAGAAGCTAAACCAAAAGCCGCTAAAGCTGAAGAAATACCTGCAGCAAAACCGGAAAAAGAAGCGCCTAAAGACAAGGAAAAAGCACCGAAAGCGCCAAAACCGAAATCCGCAAAACCAAAAGTAGAAGAGCCGGCACCCGTAACACCCGTGGAAGAGCCGGTAAAAAAGACCGTTAAAAAAGCAAAAGCTGCAAAGTCTAAATAATCAAAAAGCCTGTTCGTTATTATATCGGACAGGCTTTTTTACTTTATCATTTCGCTATTTTACCAGGTTTTACAAGGTAGAATACATAGATGAGTACCAGCATAAAAACCATCCCAATTAACTGGTGTATTTGTGCGAGGTTTTCAAAAATGCCCCAGGAATTTGGTATAATAGATTTAGCATTCAGTACGGTTAAAATACCAAGCAGTACCTGGATAAATATAAACAGTAAAGGCCACATAGCAGCCTTTTGCAGTTTTTGAGATTTATTAGTAATCGCTTTCAGTTTAAACGTCAATACAATAGTCAGGACAATTAAAAGATAGGCAATACCCCTGTGCATAAAATGCACCATTATTTTATTGTCAATAAAATTCAGCATGCCATGGTCTGCCACATATAAGCCCGGCGGGTTGAGTAGATAACCATTAATATCCGGCCAGGTAGAAGCTGCAGTAGCGCCTTTGTGCCCCGCCATCAAAGCACCATAAGCCAGTTGCACCAGTAATACACCTGCAATAATACAGATCCACTTTCGTGCAGGCGCGCTGTCATTCTGCTGTACAGGTGGTATTAACAACTTTAGTGCAAACCAGAAAACATATGCCAGCAGGATCAATGCCATAACAAAATGCACCGCCAGCCTTGTAGGTTTTACATATACCGCATCACCCACAAGCCCGCTCGCCACCATTACCCAACCGATAGCGCCCTGCAATGCGCCCAAAACAAATAATACCACAAATGGTTTTATCATCTCCTTGCGAAACTTGCCTTTAACGGCAAAATAAGCGAACCCTATTGCAAACACCACACCCAGCAACCTTGCCCAAAAACGGTGAAACCATTCCCAGAAAAATATAGATTTAAAATCCGATAAATTAAAGTCCGCGTTCAATAATTTAAATTGAGGCGTTTGCTGGTATTTGGCAAATTCCTCCACCCATTTTTCATGGCTCAAAGGAGGTAAAGCCCCCGTAATAACATCCCATTCAGTAATACTTAAACCACTACCTGTCAACCTGGTAATTCCACCTAATGCAATTTGTATGATGACCATGATCACACCGGCTATTAACCAGTATGCTACTTGTTTATCGTTCTTTTGCTGTTGTCCGATATTGGAAATTGAGGATGACATAAGCCTGAATATTAATCCTGAAAAATTTTTGCAAATGTATCTATAAGTTTCCAGTTCAGGGCTTTTTGTAACGCAGTTTTAACGATAGCCCTCTATTTTCAACTTTACTTTTTTCTTTTTTTGGGGCTGTCAGCTATCGGTCCCTGACCGGGCGTCAGTCAGGTGTGTTTTGGGGTTCGCTGCGCTCCGTGCTGGTGTCCACAGAATTATTGCCGGTTCCTTACGCCGCACCCGCCGCTAAGGCGGCGGCCCACACCCACCGCAGCCTCTCTCCATTGTAGTACTATTAATCATCCCGAAACAATTCAATTCCTACCGTCGCTCAATAAGCGCACTAACCCGCAGCCTTTTATCATATTCATCACAATTTTTTCATTCGATTTCCATTATATTTGAAACACATAAGTTAAGAATTGCCTGATTATAGAAGCCAACTCCGGATAATGGAAGGGTGAGGGATAGTAGTAAAGTACCCCACAGGCGGCATATGAAATAACGATAGCGAAGCTAAGTTGCCCGGATTGCCGCCGAGGAGTACTTACGGATAGCCCGGCCCTTTGCCTGCAGAAAACAAAATATGCCGGCTATTACAACATAACAGCTCCGGAAAAACTGGCAAAGGGACACCCCCACAATAATCAGGCATTAACTAAAATGACTGCGCGATAACGAAGAATAAACTATTATAAAATTAAAACAGGGGCGCTATATGGATTTATCACAATTATTTAAATACAGAGATTTGGCTACTTCCGGAAAATGGCATGAAGTAGAAAAATTATTTAATAATTCCGTGCAACTGAAACATGCAGGCGCACAGATTGATTTAAGTAATATTGAACGCCCTAAAGCATCCATTACGGAGGTACAGGACTTTCATAAAGGCGGTATTGGCAGCGATGCCATTAACGGAGGCGTTATATCCATGCTGGCAGACCTGGCACTAGGATTATTAGGCTTACAGTTTTTTAAAGAAGGAATGACCGCTACCGCCCAACTGCAGGTAAACTACCTGAAACCATTCAGGACCAATGCAATTACGGCAGAATCATTTTTGACGCAAACTGTTGGCAACAGGTTGTTCGGCACTGTGGAATTAAGAAATCACCACGGCGAAGTTTGTGCTGTCGCATATGGTATTCTGGCCAAAAGCATTAGTCTGTAACTCTTTTAAAATCTTGCTATATGATTGCACCTACAAGATTATTCGATTTGCTGGAATTTCAACAGGAGAAATTCAATTTAAATAAAATGTTGTCCGGAAAAGTAAATGGCAATTGGGTAAGCTATAGTACCACACAGGCCATTGAGATGAGTAATGCGTTAAGTGCTGGCCTGCTAAGCCTCGGCATTACCGGCAATGATTTTACCGTAGAAAATGCGGACAAAGTAGCCATCATATCTAACAACAGGCCGGAATGGGTGTTTACGGATATGGCCTGTCAGCAGATTGGCGCAGTGCTTACACCTATTTATCCTACCACCAGCAACAATGAAATTGAATTTATTTTTAATGATGCAGAGGTGAAAGTATGCTTTGTGAGCAATAAAGACCTGTATGAAAAAATTAAAAGTCTACAGCCAAATATCCCGACACTTCAATACATTTTCTCTTTTAATGAAATAGAAGGTATTCCCAACTGGAAAACACTTTTAGAAGCTGCTACAGATGAACAGCTAAAAAATGTGGAATTTATAAAACAACGGATAGATCCGAGTAGCGTAGCCACCATTATATACACCAGTGGCACGACCGGGTTTCCTAAAGGAGTCATGTTATCCCACAGGAATATTTTATCCAATGCATTGCTGTCTATCAAATCATTTCCCTTTGAGGACGCAAACGGCGGCAAAGTATTGAGTTTTCTGCCACTGAACCATATTTTCGAGCGGATGGTCTCCTACATTTATATCCATAACGGTTACAGCATCTGGTACGCGGAAAGCATGGAGACTATTGCCGACAACCTGAAAGAAGTGAAGCCTAATGGTTTTACCACGGTACCCCGCTTACTGGAGAAAGTATATGAAAGCATTGTAAACAAAGGTCATGCACTAACCGGCATAAAAAAACAACTTTTCTTCTGGGCACTGAAATTGGGCCTGCAATACGATAATATAAACAGGGGCAGCTGGTGGTACAGGTTGCAGCTGGCCATTGCAAATAAACTGGTATTCAGTAAATGGCGGGAAGGGCTCGGTGGCAATATAGAATTCATCATTTCCGGTGGTGCTGCCTGCCAGGAAAGGTTGTTACGCATTTTCAACAGTGCCAGGATACCGGTGTTTGAGGGTTACGGCCCTACAGAAAACAGCCCTGTAATATCTGTAAACTGCAATATACCAGGTGGCACCAAATACGGCACGGTCGGATTACCTATACTGGGACAGGAAGTAAAGCTGGCAGAAGATGGAGAAATACTGGTGAAGGGGCCGAGTGTGATGGTCGGGTACTATAAACGGCCGGACCTGACAGCAGAAGTTGTAAAAGAAGGCTGGTTACTGACCGGCGATATTGGTTGTTGGGTTGATGACCGGTTCCTGAAAATTACAGACAGGAAAAAGGAATTGTTTAAAACAAGCGGTGGTAAATATGTAGCACCACAACCGATAGAGAATAAATTTAAAGAAAACCGGTATATAGAACAGATAATGGTAGTAGGCGCCGGGGAGAAGTTCGTATCTGCTTTGATTGTACCTAGCTTTGTTAATTTAAAAGCATACCTGGAAGAACAGGGAGAGACATATACCAGTAATGAAGCAGCTATAAATAATCCGAAAGTGAAAGCGTTGATCGATGGTGTGGTAGATGGTTTTAATGCCAAAATAAACCATGTGGAGCAAGTGAAGCGCTACCAGCTTTTGCCTAAGGAATGGAGTATTGACGGTGGAGAAATGACTCCTAAACTGAGCCTGAAGCGCAAGGTAATAATGGAAAAGTATAAAGATTACCTGGATAAGATATATACAGGTGCCGATAAAGTATAATGATTAAAAAATAAACCTGGAAGTATTTATAAAATGTTTCCAGGTTTGTTTTTTATACCCTTCTTTAAAAATACAATGGAAAATATTATTGATTTTGCAGGTAAAGCACCATCGCCGTGGAATACAAAAACAATTATCCCGGGTGCCGGAATTATAGCCAGTGGCTGGACCTAGTTCCGGGTTCTCACCCGATGAACAGCATTTTGGTATATTTGGCTCTGCCGGAGCAGAAATATTTACAAGAGAAAGCTAATCAATCGTTTTTTCAAGCCATAATACCACAAATAAACCTCCATAACCGTTCATACAATTTTTCATGTTTGCTTATTGAATGCTTATACATTTGTATAGCGATGAAAAAGATTTTAACTACCACCTTTATATTACTACTGGCCAGTCCTGCTTTATTTAGCCAGGAAAAATGGGACCTGAAAAAGTGTGTTGCCTATGCTTTGGAAAATAATATAGATATTAAGCAAAGCCGCATTCAGGAGAAACTAAGCGAGCTGACTTATAAGCAGAGCAAGGACGGACGCTGGCCTACATTAAGCTTTTCTACTGGTTTTGGAGAGCAGTTTGGTAGAAGTATTGACCCTACGACCAACCAGTTTACCACCAATGCCATCTCTCAGGCAAGTGCCGGTTTGCAATCAGGTGTTACTTTATTCAACTTTTTCTCCATCAAAAACAATATTGATGCTAACAGGATTAACCTGAGCGCTGCGGAAAAGCAGACTGAAAAGCTACAGAACGACATTGCGTTAAATGTTGCTGCAGCCTATTTACAGGCACTGCTTACCAACGAACAGGCCAATATAGCACAGGTGCAACTGAGCCAGACAAGCGAGCAGTTAAACATGACGCGCAAGCGGGTAGACGCAGGTGATTTACCGGAACTGAATGCTGTTATGCTGGAATCCCAATTAGCAACGGATAGCAGCAACTTTTTGGTTACAAAATCGCAATATGAATTAAATCTTTTATCGCTGAAAGCATTATTGAACCTGCCGGCTGAATACCCGTTTGCCATTGCCACACCCAACATCAGTGAAATACCGGTTGTACCCATCGCAGAGTTAAATCCAAATGATGTGTATGGTTCTGCTGCCAATATCAATCCTTTACTGAAAGTGTCCCAGTTAAAACTGGAAGCTGCCAAAAAAAATACGTTGGTGGCACGCGGACAAATGTACCCGTCATTAAGCGCATTCGGCAACCTGAACAGTGGCTATTCCAGCGCCTTAAAAAATTACTATACCGGAACCACCTCTACAGTCTTTTTGCCATCTGCTTTATACGTTGACAACAATGGTACTCGTTTACCGGTGTATTCGCCTAGTATTACCTATAGCGAAATTCAAAAAGCATCCCTGCCTCGCCAGTTCAATAATAACTTCCAGCAAAGCATTGGATTATCATTAAGCGTTCCTATTTTTAACGGGAACCAATTACGGACCAACTGGAATCGTGCGAAGCAGAATGAAAGATCCATGCAGTTGCAAACACAGGCAGATTCTCTATCTTTAAAACAAAGCATTCACCAGGCATATCAAAATGTAATAAGTGCATTACAAACAAAGAACAGCAGGGAAAAAGCAGTGATTGCTGCCCAACGTTCTTACGACTTAGGTCGCAAACGTTACGAAATAGGCATGTTGCCTACATTGGACCTGACGGTTTTACAAGGCAACTTACAACGTGCTAAAATAGATGCCGTAACTGCCGATTTTGATTATGTATTTAAATTGAAAGTTTTAGAATTTTATAAAGAAAACAGCATTAAACTTTAGTAGGTAGTTTTTTATTGCTGCACAAATTATAGAGACAGGGCAATTAAATAACATCTGTTTATTGTATTTAAACTATAGGCTAATAAATATATTATGAGTAAAAAATTAAAATGGATATTAGGTATTGCGGTGGTATTACTAATATTATTTCTTGTTTTCGGCAGAAAAAAGGATGAAGGTATTAATGTAGCCGTAGAAGCTGTTGGCAACAAAAATGTGATTGAAACCGTAAATGCCAGTGGTAAAATATATCCTGAAGTAGAAGTAAAAGTAAGCCCGGATATTAGCGGAGAGATTGTAGAACTGAACGTAATGGAAGGTGACAGCGTGAAAAAAGGACAGGTTGTTGCAAGAATCTTTGCCGATTTATATGCCGACCAGCAAAGCCAGGCAGCGGCGATTGTAAGCCAGCAAAAGTACCAGGTAAAAAATGCGGAAGAGCAGATTGCCGGTTTAAAGAGCGCAATGGACCAGACCGAAGCAGCATTTAAACGTCAGAAACAATTATTAGCCGATAAAGTCATTAGCCAGTCCGAGTTTGAAATTGCCCAGAATGCCTATTTATCTGCCAAAGCTAATTATAGTGCCAGTCTTCAAAACGTATCAGCCAGCAAAGCCGGTGTACAAAGCGCACAGGCAAGCCTGAACCGCGCCAGCAAAGATGTAGGCCGTGCTACATTAATAGCCCCAATGGATGGGGTGGTTAGCTTATTGAATGTAAAAAAAGGGGAACGTGTAGTTGGTACAGCGCAAATGGCCGGTACGGAAATGATGCGTATCGCAGATATGGGTTCTATTGAAGTACGTGTGGATGTACCTGAAAACGACATTCCAAAAGTAAGCATTGGTGATACCGCTATAGTAAATGTTGATGCCTATTTCAACAGGACATTCAAAGGGATTGTGTACCAAATTGCCAGCAGCCAGAATGGCGCCATCAATGCCAGTACATTAACGACGACTACCAGTAATGAAGTGACCAACTATAAAGTGTATATCCGCTTACTGAAAAGCAGTTATGAAGACTTAATCGTTCCGGGTAAAAAACAAAATTTCCCTTTCCGCCCGGGTATGACCGCCACTGCTGATATCCAGACAACCAGGAAAAACAATATACTGGCAGTACCTATTAATGCTGTTACAACCCGTACAAAAACGAAAGATGCTGAAAAACCGGCTGCTGAAGTAAGTTTCGACCAGGAAGGGATTGCAGCAAGTGATGATGATGAATCAGAAGTCGTAGTGTTTGTTATTGATTCTGCCGGTACATCTGTAAAAAAACGCCTGGTTAAAACAGGCATCCAGGACAGTAAAAATATAGAAATTACGTCCGGTTTAAAAGTAGGAGACAAGATTGTGGTAGAGCCGTATAACGTTATATTTAAAGATTTAAACGACGGCTCAAAGGTAAAAGTGGTTGATAAGAAAGACCTCTTTAAAACGACCGGGAAAAAATAAGAAATAAAGCCGATTGAATGATTCAATCGGCTTTATTATTACCTCATCTAAATGACTGTAATTACAAAACTCTCCTCGTCTTACATCGTCATTCCGACGCAGGAGGAGTCGACTCAAATTATACACTAAGCAAGGAATATTATCTTATGCTTTACAAGCAGATTTCTCCTCGGACTACTCCAGTTTAAAACAGATTTAATCTCACCTCGTCGAAATGACTGCTATTCCAAGAGCCTCCATTTTACATACACATCGTCATTCCGACGCAGGAGGAATCTGCTCAAATTATACACTAAGCAAGGAATATTATCTTATGCTTTAAAAGGAGATTTCTCCTCGGACTACTCCGGTTTAAAACAGCTTCAAACGCTCCTCGTCGAAATGACTGCTATTCCAAGAGCCTCCATTTTACATACACATCGTCATTCCGACGCAGGAGGAATCTGCTCAAATTATACACTAAGCAAGGAATATTATATTATGCTTACCAAGGAGATTTCTCCTCGGACTACTCCGGTTTAAAACAGCTTCAAACGCTCCTCGTCGAAGTGACTCCAATGCCAAAAGTGTCCATTTCTCACATCGTCATTCCGACGCAGGAGGAATCTACTCAAATTACAAAAGAGGCCAAGGAGTATTATCTTGTGATTGATAAGAGAATTCTATCCAACCTCACTGAAATAATCACCCGCTGATTAATCAATTGCAATAAACCTAAATCAAAACAACATCTGTACCTGGTTATCGCCTACCTTTTTGGTATCCAGCTTTACTTCAGAAGGTATGGTAATCTTTCCTTGCAGCCAATCCCGTTCTTCATCCACATTCAAAATTAAAGGCATTCTCTTTTTTGTATTATGAATAGTTGACATCAACTCATTCGCAGGCTGTGTCAGTATCGTATAAGTATGGTGTACTTCTTTCGAAACAGGGTGCTCCCATTGATTGTACAAACCACCCAAAGCAAAATCATCCGTATTGTTAAGGGTAATCAAATATTGTTGTTTGTTTTTGCCTTTACCATCCAGCCATTGCCATTCATAAAACCCGGATACTAATACCAGGCATCTTTGTGTAACAATATTTTTAAACGAGGCAACTTCCGCTATGGTTTCAATTTTCGCATTCAAAGTAGATTTCTGAATCTCTTCATTTTTGCTCCAGGAGGGAATAAGTCCCCATTCAAACAACCGGATATGCGACTCGTCAACATTCGTAATGACAGGCGTCCTGGGATGCTTGAAACCATTGTAATGTTCATTTGGCAAATACTCCTTTTCGTTTAACATCCTGGCGTGAAACCTTCGTTCAAGCTTCTTAACATCCGATGATTGCTTTGTATGAAAACACATGATTGCTGATTTAAATTGCTGCGCCGAAAGTACGCAGAACCATTGACAATTTGATTGACACAATAGCCAAATAGCATAGTAAATGCTGACGGGCTGCGGGATATATTGGGCAGCGAGGCACGAGCTGGTACCGTGCCGGCATTGAACCTGTATAAAATATACCAATCAGTATAAAATAAAAGTGCGCACGGTACGGCACCCCAATGTAGCCCCGACAACTGTAAAACAGGATTACAAAAGCCAACAGCCCCCAATAAAAATAAGGAATGGATAAAAAAAGAGGAATGCATTACTGTACTGATACAATAACGCACTCCCCTGCATACTATTTTGGAATAACTACAATATAACTTTATCCAATAACCGGATGTACAGGTCGATCCCGTTTTCTATTTCACTCAAATAAATATACTCGTTAGCCGTGTGGCTGCGGGCACTGTCACCAGGTCCCATTTTTAATGTACTGAATGGCATCAATGCTTTATCGCTGGTAGTTGGTGAACCATAATAGCTGCGATTTAAACTTAATCCAGCCTGTACCAACGGATGCTCCATCGCAATAGAAGTACTGCGCATGCGGGTAGAACGTGGCTTAAACTTCGATTTCAGGTTATCCTTCATGATATCCAGGATCTCCTCGAAAGTATATAGTTCATTCACACGCACGTCCAGTACAAATTTACAAAGCGGCGGCACCACATTATGCTGCTGGTTGTCCGTACCAATTACCGTAGCAGTAATTCGCGTATCACCCAATAGTTCACTCACTTTGTCAAACTTCAAAGTGCGTATCTGCTGGATATCATCAAGAGCTTTGTACAAGGCATTTTCCCCCTCATTACGCGCCGCATGACCGGCACGGCCTTCCGCAGTACAGTCTACCACCATTAAGCCACGTTCGGCAACGGCCATATTCATTTGCGTCGGCTCACCTACAATACCAAAATCTATTTTCCCCAGGTGATGCAATACCAGTTCTATACCATTCACACCGCTGATTTCCTCTTCCGCACTGGCCGCAAAAACCACATTGTGCGTCAGGTTATCCGCTTCATAATAATGCAGGTAAGTAGCTAACAATGATACCAGGCAACCGCCTGCATCGTTACTACCTAACCCAAACAATTTACCGTCTTCCACAATTGGTGTAAACGGATCAATCGTATAGCCTTTATTCGGCTTCACCGTATCATGGTGTGAATTCAATAAAACCGACGGTTTGCTCTCGTCATAGTGTTTGTTTTTGGAATAGACATTGTTGCCAATGCGTCGGAACGGAATATTTCTGTCTTCCAGGAACTGGCAAAGAATCTCTGCCGTTTCATTTTCTTCCTTGGAAAACGATGGCGTGGCAATCAGCTCTTTAAGCAGCGTCACTGCATCGTTAAATAATTTATTATGAGACATTTTATAGGATGGTTTGGTTGGAAATATTGTTTAAGTGATTAAAGGATAATACTGGTGCCACTTTCGCCGCTTAATAACAATGGTAACTTTTCTGCCTTACCAATGATTACTTTTGCAACACCATTATTCAACGCAGCAAATGCATTATCTAACTTAGGAATCATACCGGCGAATATTTTTTGCTCCGCTTTCAACGACGCATAATATGCCGGTTGTAAAATATCAATAACGGTACTGTCATCTTCCGCATCCAGCAATACGCCCGGTTTCTCAAAAGAGTAAATAAGATGTACTTCAAATTTTTCGCTCAGCGCTTTAGCAGTTTCCTGCGCAATCGTATCCGCATTCGTATTTAAAATGTGGCCTTTACCGTCGTGCGTCAAAGGTGCTAATACCGGTGTAATACCTGCCTGTATTAATGTATACAGTATCTCGCTATTCACACCTTTCTGTTGTACATCGCCCACCCAGCCATAATCCAGAGGATTACCGTTAGCATCTGATTTTACAGGGCGTTTGTTCGCCAGCATAATGTTCGCATCTGCACCCGTCAATCCCAAAGCATTACAACCATTCGCTTGCAGTTGCGCCACTATTTGTTTATTGGCCAGTCCACCGTACACCATCGTTACCAGGTCAATGGTAGCATCATCAGTAATCCGGCGTCCATCCACGTACTTAGACTCAATGCCTAACTGGTTGCCAATTTTGGTAGCTATTTTACCACCACCATGTACTAAAATAAGAGCAGTATCTTCCCGGCTTTTTGCCAGGGTGGCAAATGTTGATAAGAAATCCGAAAGCGCGTTTTTATCATCAACAATATTGCCACCTATTTTTATAACAACTAATTTCTCTATTTGCATAATTTATATGCTGCGAAGTATATTGCTAAGTACGGTTTGTGCAGCCCAAACCCTGTTGCCCGCTTCTTCGGTTACCAGAGAGTTAGCAGAATCTAATATTTCATCGCTCAACTCTACATTACGTCTTACCGGTAAGCAGTGCATTACTTTTGCATTGTTGGTTTGTTTCAATTTTTCGTGCGTCAACATCCAAACCGGGTCATTACAGTATATTTTACCATAATCCTCATACGCGCTCCAGTTCTTTACGTACACAAAGTCCGCATCTTTCAGCGCCTCGTCCTGGTTATGAGTAATTGTAGCGCCAGCTGTAAATTTCGGGTCCAGTTCATAATCTTCAGGATGTGTAATTACAAAATCAGCTTCTCCCCAGGCATTGATCCATTGAGCAAAGCTATTGGCCACACACTGAGGCAAAGGCTTTACATGCGGCGCCCAGGTCAGAACGATTTTAGGCTTCTTTCCTGCCGGCAACGGATTTTTATTCAATGATTCCTGTATGGTAATCACATCTGTAAAACTCTGTAGCGGATGCAATGTGGCACTCTCCAGGCTTACCACCGGTATGCCCGCATATTTTATAAATTGGTTAATGTATAATTCGCTGTAATCTTCTTCCTTATTCTTAAGCGATGGAAAGGTCCTTATAGCCAGTATGTCGAAGTATTTACCCATTATCGGCGCCGCGTCTTTTACATGTTCCACAGTATCGCCACTCATAATAGCCTCTTCGTCAAACTCCAGTTTCCAGCCCTCTTTATCTATATTGAAAACAATAGGCTCCATGCCTAAGTTTTGCGCAGCCACTTGAGTGCTTAAGCGGGTGCGCATGCTGGGGTTCAAAAATAACAACCCGATTCGCTTGCCTTCACCAAGCGCCTTATCCAAAAAAGGATCAGCCTTATATGCCAAGGCTTCCTTCACCATTTCGTTAATGGTATTGCCGTTACCAGACGGCCCTGTTACATCATTTACACTAATGAAATTTTTCACTATCTATAAACAGGTAAGGTTTGTTACTTACTTCGCGGACAAAGATAATTTTTTAAACAAAACCTTTTATTAAGATTCTCTTATTTTGACGATATCCTGTAAACTTAGCGATTGTAGTTTCTACAGATCTCAAACAGCAGCAGGTATTTTGCATTTTTCTTTATTAAGCCATCTTTTGTACTGCTATTAAACATCGTTGTGTCACTCCCTGCATCTTTTGTAATACTATTTAGCACTCCGGTATGAATTATACTTCCGATTTTATAATACCTTTGCAGCACTTATTACAAAATTTCAATTGATTACATGCAATATAACAGAGTATTAATTACAGCAGCACTACCCTATGCCAACGGCCCGTTGCACGTCGGGCATTTAGCAGGTTGCTATATACCTTCCGATATTTATGCCCGTTACCAGCGTGCACAAAAAAGAGAGGTCGCCTTTATTGGTGGCAGCGACGAACATGGCGTTCCTATTACGATCCGCGCCATGAAAGAAAGCATCACCCCGCAGGAAGTAGTAGATCGCTATCATACACAGATAAAAGAATCATTTGAACAATTAGGGATCTCCTTTGATATTTATAGCCGTACTTCCAGTCCTGTGCATCATGAAACAGCAGCGGACTTCTTCAAAAAACTATATGATGATGGCCTCTTTGAAGAAAAAGAAAGCGAACAATACTACGACGAAGAAAAGCAAACCTTTTTAGCAGACAGGTATATCATAGGTACCTGCCCTATTTGCAGTAATCCCAATGCTTACGGTGACCAGTGCGAAAAATGCGGTACTTCTTTAAGTCCCGAACAATTAATAGAACCACGCAGCGCACTGAGCAATAATCCGCCGGTTAAAAAGATGACCAAACATTGGTACTTCCCGCTTAACCAATACGAACCCTGGTTAAAAGAATGGGTTCTGGAAGAACATAAAGAGTGGAAAAACAATGTCTACGGACAGTGTAAAAGCTGGCTGGACAGTGGTTTATATCCTCGTGCCATGACCCGTGACAGCAAATGGGGCGTACCCGTTCCATTACCGGGTGCAGAAGGTAAAGTATTATATGTATGGTTTGACGCACCAATTGGTTATATAAGCGCTACCAAAGAATTAACTGAAAACTGGGCTGACTACTGGTGTAAAGATGATACCAAACTGGTCCATTTTATTGGCAAAGACAATATCGTTTTCCATTGTATTATATTCCCTGCCATGTTAAAAGCTCATGGCGGATTCGTATTACCGGACAATGTACCGGCCAATGAATTTCTTAATTTAGAGGGCGACAAAGTAAGTACCAGCCGCAACTGGGCAGTCTGGATCCATGAATATTTAAAAGAGTTCGAAGGTTGTGAAGATGTACTTCGTTACTATTTAACAGCCATCGCACCGGAAACAAAAGACAGCGATTTTACCTGGAAAGGTTTCCAGGATGCGAATAACAGCGAATTGGTGGCCATATTCGGCAACTTTGTAAACCGTTGTATGGTACTGATGCATAAGCTATGCGGCGGAAAAGTGCCCCCGATTCATCCAGAACTGCTGGATAACGAGGACACAATAATATTTGAAGAGATTAAGAAAACAAAGCAAATTGTTGAAGACGCTATAGAACAATACAAATTCAGAGAAGCACAGTTTGCAGTAATAGATTTAGCCAGGAAAGGGAATCAATACCTGCAAAAAAGAGAACCATGGAAAGCAGCGAATCTCTTAAAAGAAGGAGGAGAAACAGCAATCAATGCTCAAAAACTGATAGACAACGTGATGCATATAGCATTGCAGTTAAGTGCTAATCTTGCTATATTCATAAACCCCTTTTTGCCTAAAACAGCAAAAAAGATGCTCCACTTATTCAAAGTAGTAGATAAAATGTTGGAATGGGAAAACGCCGGCAAGGAAAAACTACTTAGTGTTGGCTATAGTTTGAGAGAACCTGAATTATTGTTTCGCAAAATTGAAGATAGTGAAATAGAAGCCCAGGTAGCTAAGTTACAGGAAAGTGCAAAAGCATATGCGGCTGCTCAGGCATTGTTAAATCCACCTGCCGAAGAAGTGGTACCGGAAGTGACAGTCGCACCGGTTAAGGAAGAAATCGTTTTTGATGATTTTGCCAAAATAGATTTAAGAGTAGGCACAATTGTAACTGCAGAGAAAGTACAGAAAGCCGATAAACTTTTAAAACTCTCTGTTGATTTAGGTTTCGAAACAAGAACCATTGTAAGTGGTATCGCTTTACATTTCAATCCTGAAGACATTATTGGTAAGCAGGTAGTTGTAGTAGTGAACCTGGCGCCTAGAAAAATGCGTGGCATCGAAAGCCAGGGAATGATTTTAATGGCAGAAGATAGCAGTGGTAAATTGCATTTTGTAAACCCGGAAACTGCAATCAATACAGGCGCTGGCGTTAATTAATTGAATCATTCATTTATAAAAAAGCGGATGGGAGTAAAATACTTCGATCCGCTTTTTCTTTGCCGGTATTCCCGGTAAAGAAAAGGAGCCGCCTAAGCGACTCCTAACTATTTAATAAACAAACAGGATGGACTAAATTATAGTTTAGAAACCGTTTTGATAGTAGATACACCATCAATGGTTACTTTCACTCTGTAAATACCGGCTGCTTTAGGCGCTAATTTCACCTGGTGAGCACCGGCAGTCAATGTACCTTTTTCAATTGATTCTAACACCTTACCATCAGCAGACAATAACTGAACATTTACTTTAGAAGTAGTGTTTAATTGAAGTGCTACATTGAATACATCGTTAGATGGATTCGGATACACAGCAATGTTGCCCGCAAATGTTTGAACTGAAACAATTTTAGAAATATTTTCTTTACCATCAACATCTACCTGGCGAACACGGTATGTATTGGTACCAGCTAAAGGTGCAGCATCAACAAACGTATAATCGTTTTGTTGGATTCTGTCATTACCTGCAGCCGCAACAAATCCTAAAACTTCAAAAGTTACACCATCAGCACTTCTTTCTACATAATAACCTTTATTATTATGCTCAGCGGAAGTACTCCAGCTGATTGTATTAGTTGAATTACCATTGTTCTTAGCGTCAATTGCTAACCAGCTGATCGGTAAAGATTCGTTATTCTTTTTGATACCGTAGCCCCAGATTTCTGTAGAGAAAGTCGATTTAGGTGTTTCTCCTAAATAAGTAAGCACTTTTTTAGTAGCAGCATCTGCATCGTAATACCAGAAGTAATCAGCAGAAGCTGTTGAGTCTGCCGAAACATACCAGTAAGCAGAATTTGGCTGGCTGATGCTATAACCGGCAAAAATCATTTCAACCTGTTCAGCAGGATCATTCAATAATTTAATTGCTGCCACTCTTTTTACAGAATCACCAACGCCCACATAACCTGCAGCAGCTGAAGTACCGGCGCCTATAGACCCCTGGCCATACTGGAATATTTTACCCAGCAAAGTAGCATCAGAGGTATCCATTTCTGCTATATAATACTTAATTGTAGTTGCCGGTCTGTTCGCAGCAACATATATGATATGTTTAATTGATGTAATAACTAAACTATCGGCATCCGGAATCAACGCTTTCCTGATATTAATATCATCTAAAAATATGCGAGGCGTTCCGCTTGCTCCGTTTCCAATCTGGAATGCACCTCCATAAGTTGATCTGTTTAATGCATCATATACTTTGGTAGACGTTTGAGAATGGGCAACCCCCAAACCAGTTAAACATAAAAGTGAAAGTAAAAGTTTTCTCATCAGATAAATTTTTTCCGAATGTAAGCTCTTTTACTTAGCTTTTTTCACCCATTTTAAAAAATGGGGGTTTCCCTCTATATTTTGGCCCTTATTGCATTTGTTCATTATTTCTATCTATGGGAGTACAACAAGAACCCACATACCTGTTTGATTATGAATAAAAAAAGCGGCAGTTTTTTTGTCTGCCGCTTTTCTGTAAGTGTTTTTTAATTCCCGTTTAATATCTCTTTTACCAGTGTACTGATACTTTTTCCATCTGCTTTGCCGGCCAGCTGTTTATTAGCTGCCCCCATTGCCTTTCCCATATCTGCCGGGCTGCTTGCACCTGCATCAGCCAATATTTTTACCAACACTGCTTTAAGGGCGTCACCTTCCAGCTGCTCCGGTAAGAACTTACTGATAACATCTATTTCCTCCTGCTCTTTAGCTGCTAACTCAGGACGGTTTTGAGTATTGAATATTTCTAAACTGTCTTTACGTTGTTTTACTAATTTTTGAAGTAGCTTAATTTCATCATCTTCAGTAATCTCACCTTTGGCACCTTCACTTGTTTTGGCTAAAATGATAGCCGCTTTTATAGCTCTAACGGAACGTAATGTTTTATCATCTTTGGCTTTCATCGCCTCTTTCATTACGTCCATTACTTTGGTCTCTAAACTCATCTTATAATGTATTTAATGTTTCTTAAATTAAAATGCCGATTTAAATTTATCGTTTGCATTCTGGCTTTTTTGTTGCTCTTCCTGGAACTTTTTATAGAACGCCTGTGCAAAAGCCCGGATATCATGAACCAATACTTTATTACCAGTACTTCTGTTAAAGCTATCTGCCATGCCCATAAACGTCTGGAAATAGAAATCAGCCATTTCATCTACCATCATATCTTTCGTCCAAAGGTCTATACGCAGCGCCGTTTTCTCAGCAGCATCCCAAAAACTCACCATCATCGCATTTGCTGCAAGTCCGTTCTCTGCACTGCTGTCCGTTGCATGCCATTCTATACTTTCCGGAATTCTATCTTCACCTAAAGTGACCGCAATATTTATATTTGATTTTTTTGCCACAGTATTCAGTATTTATAAATTATATGCAAATGTACACTAACATTTTAAAACCTCATCAACTTCAATAGTCATAATAAGAACAAGATTTAGTAATGGTAACACAACAATTCATGATACAATACTGTGAAAGAAAAAGCGCATACAGTAAAACTTGTACGCGCTTTCATTTAAAATAACTTAACGATTATTCTTTTACTACTTTAAAAACCTTTGTCTCATTTTCCATTTGAATTTTCACAAACAATAACCCTTTATTGGTAATATTGTCGAGGCCAAAATTCATTTGGTTAATACCCTCGTAAACAGTCAGCTTACCCGATTTTAAAATTCTTCCGCTTACGTCTGTAATAGCGATGGTTGCATCGGCCGCTCTCCTGCTATTAATATTTAAAGTAACAGAGCTTCTGACAACGGTAGGATAGATTTTAATATCATCACGAGTCAGTTTATTGTCCAGCAATATTTTTATAACATTAGAATAGGACACTTTACCATCCAGTTCTACTATTTTCAACCTGTAGAAATAAGCGTCCACATTTCCGGTCAGATATTCGCTGAAGTCATATTTTGAAGCATTATTTTTTGCTTTTATTTCAGTAACTTTTGTAAAACTGATGCCATTTTCGCTGCGTTCCAAAATGTAAGCTGCAATATTTTTTTCAGTTGAAGTTTCCCAGATTAAGCTTGCTTTGCCGGACTGATAATTTCCTGAAAAGTTAGTTACAGAAACAGGCAAGGTCAGATAATTGGTATATATAACCAGTCCAAGCGTTGCGATATCAGGTTTATGAGTAATCCTTTCTTCTACTTCTGCTGCTGTGGTAACGCCCCAATAATTGTTTTGTGCATAAATGGTGTCAGGGGAATTATTATAAAGCTCAGCCAACACTGTACTTGAATTAGTGTTACCATAAATCCTGTTATTGCCATCATCATCCAAAGAGGCATTCTCAATATTTCCCAAGTTCGGTTTAGCCCTGTTCTGAATAGTGATACCCCATAAATTGCCCGTAATGGTATTTCCTACAACAATGCTGTTCTGATGTGCGCCTTCTGCGCCACCCGCAAATGCGATACCGCTGCCACCTAAATTAGGATTGCCTTGTATATTGTTGTTCCGGATAATATTATTTTTAACCAGGGCATTGATTGCATTTCCTGCCTGCAAACTTATACCGTACCTGTTATTTTCTATGGTACAGTTTTCTATTAAAATATTTGCGACCGCTAAAGGTAACCAGCCCAGGCCTCCCGCCTGTGTATTTGCGGCATCCCCTCTTATTATACTATTAATGATTTTAACGGTATCTAAAGCACCCGTTGCACCAAGGTTTATCTGGGGTGTATTCTGGTTGGTAGTATTGTTCCCATCTAATAAGCAGTTAATTATTTTTGGTGCATTCGCAATATTTGCGCCCCCTTGTATAGCTGCTCTCCTGTTTTTATAAAAAGTTGAGTTTGTAATTAAAGGATGACTGCGGAATAAAGCAATTGTACCATTGCCAAAAGAGGTACTGGTACCTATATTATTGTTGTAAAAATAGCAACTGTCAAAAGTCATTTTCGGAACATCCGTTAAACGGAAAGAAACAGCATTTCTGAAATCGAGTTTCTTAATAAATGAAGCAGTTACCGTTTCTGTTACTCTCACACCGTTAAAACCAACGCCCGCATCAGATTCAGTAAAAGTCACTTTATCAGGAGGATTTATTATCAATGTACCACCCTCAATTTCCAGGTATGTAAGTGATTTAAAGCGCACTTCAGCATTGGTTATAATTTCTAAAGTATCCCCACCTTTAATAAAAACAGTATCAGACACGATGTAATGTCCTTCCGGTGCTTTGGTAACCGCTCCTGAAGAGTTTGCAACAAGATAATCAAGGTTAATTTTAGAACCGGTTTGAGGGGAAGTGTAGCGGGCAAACGATGCAGATACAGCTAATAATGAAGCTGCTAAAATGTAAATTTTCTTCATAAATATTTTTTTGGTCAAAAAAAACGATGCATATAAATAGTGTCGTAAAACTATTTATTCATTGCTAAAGATATTGAATGTGTTTGTAAATTATCTTTTTTGCAGCAAAAAACTATTATACGGTCTTTTTTTGCAACAAATACACAGCATTTTAACCGATATCTCACTTTTCATTTTTGAAAGATTTTTATTTGATAATAACCCTGATGGTTATTGGTTTTAAAGTAATTTTGCATTTAAATCTATATTTTAAAATAGCAGTTTCTTTCTGTTTTAAAATATAAAAATTGAGTTTACATGTCATTATATGCCCAACGTGGTGTAAGTGCACAAAAAGAAGAAGTGCACGCAGCCGTTAAAAATTTAGATAAGGGATTATATCCAAAAGCGTTCTGTAAAATATATCCGGATTATTTATCCAATGATGATAACTGGGTAAATATTATGCATGCGGATGGTGCCGGTACTAAAAGTATATTGGCATATTTATACTGGAAAGAAACCGGGGACATCAGTGTGTGGAAAGGCATTGCCCAGGATGCGGTGGTAATGAACCTGGATGATTTGTTATGTGTGGGTGTTTACGATAATATTATTTTCAACAGTACGATTGACAGAAATAAAAAACTGATTCCCGGCGAAGTAATTAAAGCTGTGATTGACGGCACCCAGGAATTATTTGATACGCTTGCCCAATATGGCGTCAATATAAAATATCTTGGTGGCGAAACGGCAGATGTCGGGGATGTTGTAAGAACCATTGCCGTAAACGGAACAATGAGTGTAAGATGGCCTAAAGACAAATTAATTACAAACGAAAAAATTAAGGCAGGACAGGTGATTGTTGGATTATCCAGTTATGGCACCAGTAATTACGAAACCACTTACAACAGCGGTTTGGGCAGTAATGGTTTAACCAGCGCACGCCATGATGTATTAAACAAATATTACGCAGACAATTATAAAGAAACCTATGAAGGGTCATTAAGCAGCGATGTGGTATATATTGGTAAACACAGGATGACAGATGCTGCTCCAAATGAAGGTGATACCGCCGGGCTGAATATCGGGCAGCTATTGTTAAGCCCTACCAGAACCTATGCACCAATTTTAAAAATGTTACTGACAGAGCATTTCGATAAAATAAAAGGCCTGGTTCACTGCAGCGGAGGTGGACAGACAAAATGTATGAAGTTTATGCCGGAAGGGGTAAAAGTCATTAAAGACAACATTATTGCGCCTCCTTATATTTTTGATTTAATTCAACAATGCAGCGGGTCCAACCCGTTTGAAATGTACCAGGTTTTTAATATGGGTTGTCGCCTGGAAATTTATACAGAGCCGGAAAATGCCGATGCTATTATTGAAATATCGAAATCGTTCGGTGTTCATGCGCAGGTAATAGGCCGTGTAGTAGAAGAGGATGAATTGACTTTAGAAATAACAACAATAGACGGCAAGTCTGTTATCTATTAATCTTTGATACATTAATATCAAAAAAGCACGGACATAAATTTTGTTCGTGCTTTTTTAATGGAATTAAATAGAGCTGCCTCCACCTTTTTCAGATTTTAAACGCGCCCCACTTCCAGCATTCTAACCAAAGTAATTCAAGCATGGTGTTATAAGCAACAGCCAACCATTCTCCGCTTACACAACCTTAAAATAGTAGTACAAAAGATGAACGGAGCGTCGCAACAATGTCCAATAGTTAATTAAATGATGACTCAATAAAAAAGATACGGGATAAAAAGTAAATGAATATATACTAAAACAAAAAAATGGTTTCCATTAGGGAAACCATTTTCTATATAATACAATATATGATCTTAGAAGTTCTTAACGCTTAACTCTACACGACGGTTTTTAGTACGACCTGCAGCAGTTGCATTGGTATCAACTGGTTTGTCCTGACCAAAACCTTCTGAAATAATGCGGCTTTCATCGATACCTTTGCTTACAATGTAAGCTTTAACCGCAGCAGCACGTTGTTCTGATAAAATTTGATTTTTATCTGCTTTACCTGTGTTATCTGTATGACCTGCAATATTCAATTTCAGGCTTGGATCTTCTTTAAGCGCTGCAACAACACTATTTAAGTGTGTGTTAGATTTAGCTAATAATTTAGCGCTTCCGGTAGCAAAATAAATATTACCTGCTGCTTTGTTAATTTTCTCAATGACTTCTTTTTTAATTTCCGGACAACCGTGATTTTCTTTAACACCGGCTACTAACGGGCATTTATCTTCTTCATCATTGATGCCATCGCCATCCGTATCAGGAATCGGGCAACCCTGATATTTAGCGATACCTTTTACTTTAGGACATTTGTCTTCTTCATCATTGATGCCATCACCGTCAGTATCCGGAATCGGACAACCCTGATATTTAGCGATACCTTTCTGGTTAGGACATTTATCTTCTTCGTCATTGATGCCATCACCATCACTATCCGGGATCGGGCAACCATTGTATTTAGCTAAACCTGCTACATTCGGACATTTATCTTTTGCATCCGGAACGCCATCTCCATCTGTATCAACAGGAGTATTATCTACAACCGGCAAAGGTTTTACTGCTTTTACAGGTTGTGCAAATACATTTTGTGAAACACCAAACGAGAAGAAAAGATTGTTTGGCAATTTAGCTTCGCTAAAACTTACACGATAGTTAGCTAAAGCGTGGAAATAAGTTTCGTTGGCAAGATTGAACTGGATACCAAAGCCCAATGGTGCATAAGCATTAAAGTTATTGGCACTATAGTTACCGATGCCGGCACCTGCAGTTAAAAATGGGTTTATGGCTACATTGTCTTTAAACATACGAATATGAAATGCACCTTCTAATTCGTTGCTGTAATCTTTTAACTTAGGGAATGAAGAAGTAAATTTCGGGCTGAAAGCACCGTTATATCTGATTGAATAATCTAAATGACTGGTAATACCCTGATGCCAGTAAGCAGAAAAACCAGGAATCAAATCTTTAAACTGCATGGTTTTTAAACCATCGCTAAAGTTAGTATTTTTGATATTGGTAGGTGTATTATAGTCAACTAGATTAAAACTGAAACCAATAGCACCTTTCTTCTGCGCGGAACCTGTTATTGCTAACGCAGCAAATACAACAGGTAATAAAATTTTTTTCATGATTAATTACTTAATTTGTGGATTTAGACCATTTTTGTGCCTTTAGGGTTGCATTTATCATTTAAAATAGTTTTCCTGAAGGCGGTGCAAATTTATACGCTTAATAGTTCTTAACACTTTTTAAAAGGTTAATAATTGTAAAAATTATAACATATTTATTATAAAAACTATTTTCAGGAAGAAAAAACTGAAGATTTTATAATTTCATCTGTCAATAGCCGGTAAACACGGCTTAGCTCCTCGCTTGAACTGAGTATAGATAAATGCTGGTTAATGGTACCAACATCCTTTCTTATTGCAGGTCCGGTTTGCAATATTTCGGGAGAAAAATGATATAACCTGTTACCGGTTTCTGCAATAATCGGCATCAGTAACTTAAAGTCAACCCCTTGTTCTTCACAAAATTGATGAGTCAGGCTATACAGGTAATTCGTAAAATTATTAACTACTACAGCCGACACATGTAGTTTTAATCTTTCTGTACTATTCAGGAATTGAAACTGAGGAGATATTAATTGTGCGGTTTCACTTAAAAGAGTTTTATCTTCTTCAAGATTGCTTTCTAACAGTACCGGAACTTCTACCTGGTCCGTGGTATATTTATTTATGCTTTGTAAGGGATATATCACACCGGAATGTTCGAATTTCCCGTTTAAAATACTCAACGGCTTAGCGCCGGAAGTATGCACCACAATGCCGTTTACAGGCGGCATTTGTGAAGCGACTTCAGCAATTGCATCATCGGAGACCGCTATTAAATACAGGTCCGCAGTTTTATCTAGTTGATCAAAATTGTTAATTGGTCCGGCATTAACGGAGGCAGCAAGACCTGTAATGGCTTCCAACCTGCGGCCAAAAACCTGGACAACTTCCGCTCCGCCAGACGATAGTTTTTTAGCAAAAAAAACGGCGACTTTTCCCGAACCAATTATTACCACTTTCATCTTACAAATGTAACGGCATTTATCTTTTTAAAAGATAGCTTTTAAATGCTTCAAAGTCCGGAGCTAAAAAAGTACTTTGCTTGCTTCTCTCTCTCAAAACTTTAATATTTTCAGACCATTCGATTTCTATCCCTAACAATGCCTCTATCGTTTCAGGAAATTTTACAGGATGGGCCGTTCCTAAAATAATGCCCCAGTCATCAGCTTTTAAGTAGTCATTCAACGCCGTGTAAGCGACTGCCGCATGCGGGTCCAGCAGGTAACGGTCATTTTCATATACCTGCTTTATGGTTGTTTTTGTACGATCATCGCTGACACTTACGCTGGTCATCATATCTTTCAAATGCATTACTTTCTGATGATATAATTCCAGTATGCGTACAAAATTGCTTGGCGCGGATACATCCATCGCGTTGCTTATGGTGGCTACTGTTTTATTGGCAATATAGCTTCCGGATTCTAAAAATCTTGGTATTGTATCATTACTGTTACAGGCGGCAATAAAATGCTTTACGGGCATGCCGCTGATGTGCGCCAGGATACCTGCACAGATATTGCCGAAATTACCGCTTGGTACACATATCACCGGTGCCTCGCTTTTATTTAACCGGGACCATGCCTGGTAAGCAAACCAATAGTATAATTGCTGCGGCAACCACCGTGCCACATTAATGGAATTGGCTGAGGTTAACTGCAAATGGCCATTAATGTCCTTATCGCCAAATGCCTGCTTGACCAATGCCTGGCAGTCGTCGAAATCACCATTTACTTCCAATGCTGTTATATTTGAAGCACAGGTGGTCAGCTGCAGTTCCTGCACATTACTTACCTTACCACTGGGATAAAGTATCACCACTTTGACGCCTGTCACATTTTCAAAACCATTGGCAACAGCACCACCGGTATCCCCGCTTGTGGCTACCAAAACAGTTGTGTCCCTGGTATTTTCTTTATTGAAATACCCCAGGCAACGGCTCATAAACCGGGCACCGACATCTTTAAATGCCAGTGTCGGGCCATGAAACAATTCTAAAATATACCGGTTGGTATTTATTGCCTCTAATGGAAAATCAAAGTTTACCGTTTCTGAAACGATTTGTCTAAGCACTTCGTCCGGGATAGAACTGCCCACATAAGGTTTCATTATTTTAAACGCCAGTTCCTCTTTTGGAAGCGCTAGTAACTCTTCCAGGTCCTGGCTGCTATATGCCGGAATGGATTCCGGGAAGAACAATCCTTTTTCAGCACCCTGCCCTTTTATACAAGCCGTTTTAAAATCGACAATTTCTTCCGGTTTATTGATGTTGTAATATTTCATTTTCTTTTTTATTTGCGCTCCTTTTTAAAGAGCAAGCTTTCTCCCCTACCAACCACCTAAGTCCATCAGGCAAATGACCAATAGAATTTTAGTATTGGCAGCTGCCCGCATTAAAATACTTTTAGCCTCTCAAGAGGTAAGAATCTAATATTTGAATCATTTGCAGTCATTCTAATATTTTACCAACAATTACTACTTATTCACTACTTATTATTTTCACCCCTTCATTATTGATGGTAGTTACATACGTGTGACGGCTTAAATTAATTTCGTCGTAAATCTCCTGCATCGACAGTTCAATTTTCTTAGCCGTTTCAAGATGATCGCTGAGCATAAAAATAGAAGGGCCGGAACCGGAAATACCGCCACCCAATGCACCTGCTATTTTCGCTTTCGCTTTTACTTCATCGAATTTCGGGATTAAAATACTGCGGACCGGTTCAATAATATAATCCTCTAAACTACGGCCGATCAACTGGTAGTCTTTTTGTAAAATACCCGCCACCAATCCTGCGATATTGCCCCATTGCTTAATGGCTGTTTTTAGTTCAATCTGTTTTTTCAGGATCGCCCGGGCATCAGATGTTTTTACTTCTATTTGCGGATGAACAATGGTGACATATAATTCAGGAGAAGCCAGCGGAATAATATCCAAAGGCGCAATTGACCGAATCAATGTAATGCCGCCATAAATGCATGGGGCAATATTATCGGCATGTTTCACCCCTGTGGCCACTTTCTCGCCCAGCATGGCGTATTGTACCAATTCCTCTTTGGAGAAAATATGTCCTAATAAATGATTGGCACCGACCACTGCCCCTGCTGCACTGGCAGCACTGCTTCCAATACCGCTACCAGGTTTTATATTCTTAGTGATCTTTAAATGGAAACCGATTTTATGCTCTTTATGATCTTCTATTATAGCTAATAAAGGCATACCTGCCACATTATCTTCCGGTTTAGTGGGTAAATGATAAACCGGATCAGGTTCTATTACCACCGTACCAGAATCGGTAAGCGTCAATTCCATTATGTCGCAAGGTTCGTGCAGGCAGAAGCCCAGTATATCGAAACCGCATACCAGATTGGCAACAGTGCCGGGCGCGTGAATTTCTATTTTGTGTCCGAATTTTAAGCTCATCTTATTGTTATATTAGTGAGATGCTACACGCATCATATCTGCAAATACACCCGAAGCGGTGACATCAGCACCGGCACCGGCTCCCTTTATTACCAATGGTTGTTCAGGATAACGGTTGGTATAAAACAATACAATATTGTCTTTGCCAAACAGGTTGTACAAATCGTGGTTCTCAGGAATTTCCTGCAAACCGACATTGGCTTTACCGTTATCAAACGTCGCTACAAATTTCAGCTTACAGCCATTTGCTGCCGCTTTGTCGTAAATGGCTTTAAAGTGGGCTTCCTGTATTGACATTTCTTTGTAGAAATCTTCTACAGAACCATCAAAACAACTTGCAGGCAGGAATCCGTTGTTGTCAATATCTTCCATATTTAACGCATAACCGGCTTCACGTGCCAGTATTAAAATCTTACGCATCACATCTGTACCACCCAGGTCCAGCCTTGGGTCCGGCTCAGTAAAGCCTTCCGCCTGTGCCTGCCTTACCACTTCACTGAATGGTTTGGTGCCGTCATAGTTATTGAATACAAAATTTAAGGTACCACTGAGTACTGCCTGGATTTTATTGACCACATCACCTGTTTTTATCAGGTCGTTCAATGTACCGATTATTGGCAAGGCAGCCCCTACGTTGGTTTCAAATAAAAACGGCGCATTGTAGATATTCGACAAATGTTTGAGTTCAAGATACTCCCAGTAGCCTGCCGAAGCCGCAATTTTGTTACAGGCCACTACTGATACCGATTTTTTTATCAGTTTCGCATAGGTACGGGCTACCTCTGCATGAGCTGTACAATCTATAAAAACACTATTGCGCAGGTTCAATGCAATAATCTCATCCGTAAACTTTTCTACATCTGAAGTATGGCCGTACTCTCCCAGTTCCTTTTCAAAATCATTCTCTAATATACCGATTGGTTTTACCAGCATTTTCCTGCTGTTCGCAACGCCTATAACATTTAATTGTACATTGTGTTTATCCGCCAGGTATTGTTTTTGCCTGCTGATTTGTTGCAGTAATTTTTTGCCGACATTACCAACACCGGAAACAAAAATGTTCAGTTGCTTTTTAGATGCTTCAAAGAATACTTCATGTAAAACGTTTACCGCTTTTTTAATATCAGCATTGCTGATAACTGCCGAAATATTTCTTTCAGAAGAACCTTGTGCGATAGCCCTGATATTAATGCCGTTTTTACCTAAAGTAGAAAACATTAAGCCACTTGTACCCGGCATGCTCTTCATTTTATCGCCTACCACAGCAATAATTGCCATATCAGATTCTATTTCTACCGGGTAAATAATCCCTTTTTCTATATAGTTATCAAATACTGAATCAATGGCGACTTTGGCCCTTAAGCTATCGTGTTCGTTGATGGCAACGGTGATGGAATGCTCGGAACTGCTTTGGGTAATTAAAATGACATTGATATGGTCGTTTGCCAGAGCTTCAAATAATAGTTTAGAAAAACCGGGAATCCCTACCATGCCACTGCCTTCTAATGTTAGTATGGCTACTTTATTAATGCTTGAAATGCCCTTTATCCTGTCACTGCCATTACTGTAGTCACTTAATAAAAGCGTACCTGCATCTTCCGGCTTAAAAGTGTTTTTTATAGCCGTTGGAATTTCCAGGTCCATTACAGGCTGAATGGTTGGCGGGTAAATGACTTTAGCGCCAAAATGTGACAATTCCATTGCTTCTTTATAAGTCAGGTAAGCAATTGGTTTGGCATTAGTCACCACCCTCGGGTCTGCAGTCATCATACCGCTAACATCAGTCCAGATTTCCAGTGATTTTACTTTTAAAGCGCTGGCAAAAATAGCCGCTGTATAATCGCTGCCGCCACGCCCTAAAGTGGTGGTATTTCCATTACTGTTAGAAGCTATAAAGCCTGGTGCAACAAATACCCTGGCTTTGGCAGCTTTAAAATACAAGGCGATATTTTCATCGGTAAATGATTTCAGCACATTGGCATAACCAAATTTCGAATCTGTTTTTATCAATTCCCTGGAATCTACCCAGGCAGCCTCTGCACTTAAGTCCGAAAAATAGGCGGCTATGATCCTGGAACTCATCAACTCTCCAAAACTTACGACTTTGTCCCTCGTTTTCGGAGATAGTTCCTGTAATTTGTAAATGCCATCCAGTAATTCCTCCAACTCGTTGCACAATTGTTTTATTTCACTTAAAACAGCACTTTGCTTTTGTAAAGCAACTAATTCTTTTATACAATATAGATGGGCTTTTTCAATGCCCTGGTGGATCTCTTTATACTGGTAATCGCCGGTACTAGCGAATGATGATGCTTTTAAAAGTAAATCTGTAACACCGGAAAAAGCGGAAACGACCACAATCAGTTTTTCGGGCTGGTCTTTAAAAACAATAGAAGCTACTTTTTTTATATTGATTGCATTGGCAACTGAAGTACCTCCAAACTTGAGAACTTTCATTTGTATGTGATATTGAAACTTTAAAATAAATTAAACAGAAATCTGACAGTGTATGTCGGCGGCTTATGATAAGCCCAATGGCAATATAGAAATTATAACCCCAATGGGGTTGTGCCTGTTGTGGTAATAATAGCAGATACAGTATTGCCAATGATCATATACCCGCTTAAAAGCGAAATATTCATCATTTGGTCATTTGTATTTTCTAAATTAATATTAAACATTGTGTTTGTGTCAATTGCCTTAATGAAAACAAATATATAGACTTATTATCAGTCAACCGCTACTTTTCAATTAATTATTCAACAACTCATTTCATTTATTAGAAATTAGACAATGTAATTAGGCCTATTTTTGAATATTTTCAAAACAGCATATACTTTATTAACAATCATATACTTAGAGAGAAATAATTGTGGGGTTAAAATATTTTTATTTCTTTTAGCGGGTAGAGTTCAATAAAATTATTGATGATTAAGTTGATTAAAAATCAAGGGTTAACAATCCCTTTTCTTAAAATAGTCCGAAGATGATTATTTTCGCACATCGTATTTAAAGTTAAAATACCTCTTTAGTGTTCAAGAAATTAGACAGTCTGATACTTCGCGCTTTTATAGGGCCGTTCATAGCAACGTTTTTGCTGGCAATCTTCGTGCTTATCCTCCAGTTTTTCTGGTTATGGATAGACGATTTTGTGGGCAAGGGCGTGGACTTTCCTACCTTGGCAAAGCTGATTGGTTTTGTGGCACTGTCCTGGGTGCCGGTGGCACTACCATTGTCTATTCTTATCAGCACGATCATGACTTTTGGCAACCTGGGAGAAAGCTACGAACTGGTAGCGATAAAATCCGCAGGTATATCGCTACAGCGTTTTATGCGCCCCGTTTTGGTCATCAGTATTATTGTTTGTATCGTCTCTTTTTTCTTCAATAATAATATTCTTCCCTACATCAATCTTAAGCTGAATAAGATGAAATACGAGCTGGTAAATACCAAACCGGCTTTTGATATCAAGCCGGGAGTCATGTATGACAAAATACCAAACTTTGTATTGCGCGTAAGCAGTAAAGACAATAATACCAACACGATTAAAGATGTGTTGATATATGAGCAGGGTAATTACCTGCAGGATAACCTTATTGTAGCGGATAGCGGTAAAATGACAGTATCTGACAATAAACGTTTCCTGGAATTTACGCTATTTAATGGTTCCCGGTATGAAGAAAATGGTCAGCGTAATTCTCTGAGTACGGATTATACCGTGCTTCATTTTGATGAGTACAAAAAGAATTTTGATCTATCCGGTTTCTTTAAGGTGCAAACTTCTGACAGTGCTTTTAAAGATAGTCACGGCATGCTTAATAAGGACCAGCTGAAGTTTTATATTGATTCCCTGAACAGGCAACTGGCAGTGACAGAAAAGAATATTGCGAAACAGAATACCTATAGCTTTTTCTTCAGTAAAAACCTGGACAGTAATATTTACAAGCCTCTTAAAAACCTGAAAGAAATAAAGAGCATCAAAGATATTATTCCGGATTCCACCATGCAAACCACTATGGATTATGCATCCGGCAGGATCAGTTCCGCAAAATCGGGTTTTGATTTCCCATATATTGAGGTCAAAAATAAGGAGCGTGACTTAAGAGCCTATAAACTAGCCTACCAGCAAAAGTTTTCTTTATCTTTTGCGTGCTTTGTTTTGTTCCTGATTGGTGCACCATTAGGGTCCATTATTCGTAAGGGAGGTATAGGCACGCCATTGGTATTCGCAGTAATTTTCTTTGTCATCTTCCATTTGCTAAATACTACCGGGATGAAAATGACTAAAGAAGGTGTACTGAATGCTTTCTGGGGACCGTGGTTACCATGTATTGCACTGCTGCCGGTGGGAATATTTTTAGTATTTAAAGCAATGAAAGATTCACAATTATTCAATAAAGAATATTATTTCCGCATTTTAAAATCTGTTCGCACAGTTTTTGCAAAGAAGAAAGTATAACATTTTATAAACCTACAATATTATAGCATGAAAAGAAGAGTGTTTTTAGGTAATGCAGCTAAATTATCAGTTGGTACATTTTTAATTTCCGGTTCTACTTTTCTACAGTCCTGCGCCGGTTACAAATCAAAATCCTACCCGGGTACACCTAACTTTACACAGGCGGCTTTACCATATGCATACAACGGCTTAGAGCCGTATATTGATGCCGCTACCATGGAACTTCATTATTCCAAACACGCTGCCGGTTATACCAAAAATATGAATGATGCTATTGCGGAGGAGAAACTTTCATATAAAACGCTTGACGAACTTCTGGCGAATATCAGCAAGCATTCTGTAAAGCTGCGTAACAATGCAGGCGGCCATTACAACCATGAAAGCTTCTGGAAATCGATGACTCCGGGCGGCAAAGCGCTCAGTGCGAATTTTACAAAAGTGCTGGAAAGCAGTTTCGGCTCTGTAAGCGATTTCAAAAACAAATTCGCCACCGCCGCAACGGGTGTTTTTGGCAGCGGTTGGGCATGGTTAATCGTCAACAAAAACAAGCAACTGGAGATTGTGAAAACCGCCAACCAGGATAACCCGTTAATGAACGTGGCGGAAGTAAAAGGCTTTCCTATTCTTGGTTTAGATGTTTGGGAGCATGCCTATTACCTGAAATATCAGAATAAACGTGCTGACTATATTACCAATTGGTGGAATGTTGTAAACTGGGAGGAAGTAGAAAAAAGATACAACTTTGCCATCAGTCAATAGCCGTTATTTATAACATTAAAATCCCCGGATGCCGTTAACAGGTTTCCGGGGATTTTTTATTTGGGGCTGTGGACATTTGTAACGCTTTTATACAGTTGTCCGGTGTGTTTTGGGGTTCGCTGCGCTCCGTGCTCCTTTGTCGCACCAGCCGAAGCGGCTGCCCACACCCACCGCAGCCGCTCTGCATTCGTAATTCTATTTTACTGTTGAAATTTTAATCATTCATTTTCAAATATTAAATAGTTCCCACTATTATTATTTTGATTGGATATTTCCACTGATTTCGAAGCAACATATCGCCTTTTATTACTGTAGCCGGTTAAAACGTTCCTGTAACCGGTCCATCACTTGCAAAGCGCCTGTCAAAATTCTATTGATCGGCTCCCAATATTTGCTTTATGGCATCTGTATATACCGGGTTGGTGTAAACATCTTTGTGAGTCCCGTTTTCGATGGTAATAAATTTATCTTTAGGATTTAATAGCGGCACCAGTTTTTGAGATTGCTTGTATGGCACGGTATTATCCTCCGTACCATGAAAAATGGTAACAGGTGCTTTAATCCTCGATATGTTTTCGTTGTTTTGAATCTCGTATTTGGTCAATGCGTTTACCGGGATAAAAAACAGGTACCGTTTTACCAGGCTTTGAATATTATACAGCGGGGCTTCCAATATCACCGCTTTACTTTGCTTATGTGTTGCTAAATTGCTGGCGATAGTGGTGCCAAAAGAGAAACCATAGATGATTACCTGGCCCGGACCATATTTTGCGGTAGCCATCTTGTACAATTGGCCGGCAGCTGAATAAATATTCTCCAGGTCAAAATTACCAATGCTTCTGCCATAACCGGGATAATCCATTACCCAACATTCATAACCATTATTCGTGAATACTTCTACTCTTTTTGCCTGGGTGCCAATATTGCCAGAATTTCCATGAAAGTATATTACAACACCTTTGGCGCTATCCGTTTTTGGAGAGAACCGCGCGACATCAAATTTATTGGCAGAATCAAAAATAATCGGGGAATAACTGACATTAAAATTCGCATTTTCAAACTGGTACGCTGCATCTGTTCCAAATGGTGTTGGTTTAAAGAAAAAACGTTCCTGGTAATTATAATAAATGCCGCAAACGAGTATATAAAGTAGTACTGCCCAAATCACTTTTTTAAAGGGGAGATTATTTAAAAATTTAATAAAAAAACTATTGCTTTCTGCCATGGATGATAAAAGTATGATGGGCAAAGAAAAACTAAATATTTTATTAATAGGTAGTAATTGATAAAATGCTGCGTAAAAAACTAATGCTGGGCGGCTGCCGGATACAGCAGGTGGCGAGGCACGAGCCAGTGTTTTGTACGCCTGGTACACGAGCGCCCCGTGTTTTATGATGAAAGATAAAACACGGGGCGCCTGGCGTACAAAATACCATGCCTGCAGTAGCCGGAACGGCTGTTTAATTTTTAGACAGATGCTGAAAGCCCCAAATAAAATCATTGCTTCCAAACCATCTTGCCAAGACCGGCCTGATTGGCTACTTTTTTGCCGTTTACCAGCAAAGTAAAGCCTTGTCCCTTTTTATACTTTTTGCCGTCTTTATCCCAGATGATCGTTAATGTTTTGCCATTGTACAATACATTGTCCAGGATGAACCAGTCCCATTTATCCTGTGGAATATTTGGTTGCAACACAATTGAATTATCTTCCTGCGGTTGCAGGCCCACTAATCCTGTAATGACCAGGTCCGCAAAAGTAGAGTGGTTATAGTAACGGCTTCTTTCCTCATCTCCTTTTAACCAGTAACCGGTTTTCTCATCCAGGTATTCGCCTATATACGGGCGACCACGGTAATACTGTGATTCGACATAAGTATTCATTTGGGTATAGTAATCGTTTTTGCTGACATAATTCTGCTGGTAATTGTTGAGCAGATTGGCCATTGCTGTCAGTGTTTGCGAAGTGGCAAATGGCCAGACGGCACCATCCCACTCGCACTTGCAGCAGCCATGTGTTCTGAACAAGGGGTGGCTTCTGTCTGCTGTTGTTAACCCAAACGGCGCGCAAAATTCTTTGGTATTATTCAGGCTTTGCCAGGCAACGCTATACTCAGCATCGGGAATATTAAAGTACCAGGGAATGAAACCGATTGCTTCTTTTACGTTGGCACTGGAATCACCTTTTTCCTTCCAGGTTTCAAAAAACTGCTGGTTACCGTTCCATAGTTTTGTTTGCAATAAATTCTTGATCGTATCTGCCTTTTTATTGTACAATTCGGTGGCAGCAGGATTGCCGTTGAGCGTTTCCATTTTGGCCAATGCCTTTGCATTGCCGTACATATAACTGTTAATGGTTGGTCGTGGATTTTGTTCGCGACGGCCGCCGCTGATGGTTTCTTCCATGGCATCTTTTACATCTGTCTGCCAGAATAATCCATCTTTATGCCTGCGTGTTTTTTCCCACTCGGCATAATCGGCTACGAGGTCCGGAGTGATATCCTTTATAAAGTTGTTGTCGCGGTTTACTTTCCAGCGGTCATACACTGCATAAGTGGTCCAGCTGCTAAAGCCGTGTAACTTTGACAGAGGTTTTCCGTCGTTTCCCCGATACCATACTTTGATATAATTATCTAATAAACTTTGATCGTGCAGCCAGCGGGCTTCATAAATATGGTGTCCCAGGGCGCTTGCAATAAGGTTGTACTTATCTGCATAGCTGCGTTTTACCAGGAACTCTGTGAGTACACGGCCCTGTTCGGTATCTTTAATATGCTTGCGCAGGCTCCACCAGCGGAAATAGTAAATCTCCCTGAAATTATCCTGTGGGCAATCGAATAAAGGAATATTGGCGGTCATCCATTGCCATGCCTGCGCATTGGGAATGGCCTGAACGATATTTTCATCTTCCATTTTATTGAAATAGTCCACGTAATGCTTGTAATCGTTATACTTTAGCACGGCGGGCTTTGTTGCTTTCTGTGCGGTGGCGCTGAGCAAACTAACCGATAATGCCACCGATAATATGCTTTTTCCTAAACTCCTCATGTTATAAATAATCATTTAAATGATAGTTTTTGTTATGATGCCGGTACCTGCCGGTTTTCAGCAGGCGGGTATTGAAAGTGTCAAACTAATAGCCGGGGATTTCTCCGGGAAATCCTGTCTTTTTTTAGAGACCTTCATTCACCCCGTCGAAATGACTTTTCCGATCGTTTTGTATTTTCAAACAGCTTTAAAAACTGTTTTTTACCCACCCCTACCCCTCCTGGGAGGGGACAGGCCTATGCGGTATTTTATGATCCTCTGTAATGATATAGCTTATCTTAATTTGTATACAGGTTATAATAATATTCATTGCCTGTTTCCTGCTGCATGGCTTTGAGATTATTTTCTTTCCGTCTTTAAACCTGATAGCCAGAATGTAGCGGGCTTTGCTTTATCTCCTGCGCCTTCTAAATCATATTCCGGATCAGTTGGTGTTAATGCATTCGGGAACATGCGTACTTCACCGGTACGGAATGTGATACGATTGATGGATGCCAGCGGTTGGAACATTAAATTGTTGCCTGGCTTACCGCCATTTAACGCTACTGTGAACATGCGTTTTTTTACATCGATATCTATTTCTATCCTTAATGGTTCTCCTGCTTTGTAAGTACCTATTTTTCGGTCTCTGTACCCGGCTTTGGCATATACAGAACCGGTGCTGTCTAATTTAAGTCGCATGCCGGCCTGGCCTTTATCATTTACCAGTTCTATTTCCAGAGAGCCTGCATCTGCCTGCTCAGCAATGATGGTAAAACCGGCTTTCATTGCGGTTGCTTCGGGTAATACATGTTCTGCTTTTGCGAAATCGAATAGATCTTCGTCGTGGAGCTTTAATGCCTGGATGCCGTTTTTCATTTTGGCCAGTTCCACACTTGCCCAAAGCGGGCTGTAGATATTCCACTGGCTGAGTGCGGTAGCAGCAGGTAATGTAGAAAAATCATCATTGATATCTTTGTCTACTGTGCTTGTAACGGGAACCGGTACTTTTGATACCCATAGATCTTCTTTGTTAACGCTGTACGTTAACCACATGCTGCCATCTGCAGGCTGACCGTTCATTGGCTGGATACCGCGTACATATTGCGGCCCGTAGCTTTTATATTCACCGCCGTAACGCATGCCGGTTATCTCGCCATGTACAAGCAGAAGATTGGTATAATTTAAGCCGTCGTTGCTTACGGATACTGCTAATGGCCAGCGGAATTCTGACGGATTATACACGGTGGCGTATTTACCGTCACTGGTTTGCTGTCCCCAGATTTTGGCATTGCTGTTTACAAAGCCGGGTGCACGTAAGGGGTTGTACTCCCATGTTTTGCCACCATCTTTGCTGATGCTGGTTAATGCGCTTTTCCAGAAACCTACTGTTCTGCCGTCTTTTAATGTATAATAACTAAAGGCTTTAAATTGTTGTTTTAAAGGAATTAAAGGATCGTTCCTGTCTCCTTCTTCCACCCATTGCTGCATTTGTAATGGCTGCGCTAACAATTCATCGCATGCTTTTATAAAGCCTTTGTCTTTTGATTTTTTGTAGAATGGATAACTGGTATTTTTTTCGTTGAACGCATGATTGTAGCGGATAAAATAAATGGGGCCCCATGACCCATCTTTGTTGATTTCTCTTACCACGCGGCCGATGCCGTTGCCATCATTGGGATCGTCTTTTGGGTGTAATACGAGTCCATAAAAGCCTAATGCCAGCAGGCGGCCGTCTTTGGACGTATAGAAACCCATGCGCTGGTGCATGACGGAGTAATTGTCTTTTGCTACCATGGTTTCGCCTTCTTTGGGAGTACCATCCGGTACGCGGTAAGGAGGGAATATTACCTGAGGTTTTGTCCAGTGATAGCCATCTTTACTGGTTTGTAATAATGTTTGTCCTGCCCCGATATGTTCTCCGCGGGCATTGCTGAGGTAGTGCATATAGAAAGTACCATTCCAGTAAGCCATATCGGGTGCATGGTTGTAAGTCCAGCCGGTATCGCCTGCGAGTTCGGGATGCTGGCGGTTCGCACGAAATGTCTGGATATTATGCACGCCTACTACGGGCGTTAATTGCCCGTGATGATAATCTACGTTGGACAATGTGGTACCGGTATATCTTGCAGTATCCTGTGCCTGGCTGCTTATGACCAGTGCTGCTAATGCAGCTGATATGAAATATTTTTTTGATGACATTTTATATGATTTCAATTATGATTCTGTTTTACCCACCCCTAACCCCTCCCTGGAGAGGCCTAAGCGGTTTTTATTTTTATGTACAATAGCAAGTATGCTATTTGCAATTATCCAGGTGTTATTTCTATAATCTATGGTACCTGAAACCTTACTGAACTTTAATACTTTTTGCTTACCCAACCCAGCCTCTCCGGGGAGGGGACTGACCTAAGCGGTTTTTGTTTTAAACAGTATTAGCAAAATTCGAAGCTATGCTTTTGATAAAGGACCATATCTATCAGTCTTTGACTGCTTTTGAATACATTGCTGAACAGACTTTCCTATTGCTGACGGGCTGCGGGATATGCAGGGCAGCCGCCTCAGCGGCTGGTGCCTGAGCACCGAGCGTAGCGAGCCCGGAATAGCCCGGTATACCGACCGGTATATTTTCTATTGCTGAGAGCCCCAAATAAAATAAAGAACTTTTGACAGTTGCCTGCTATTTACCGTATTTTTTTAATAACCCATCTAATACCGATTTATCGGCTTTGAAGATGGTACCGTGCTTATGGTCTTTTGGTACACTGATCTGGCTGTTGGCATCTTCGAAATGAATAAAGTCTTTGGTGAAGACTGCATCGTATGTTTTTTTGCGATAGGCATCGAAATAAATCAACCAGCCATCTTCTACTTTTGCTACATTGGGCCCTTCGGTAAAGTTCTCTGTAAATGGCCTGGATACATTGGTGTACGGGCCTAAAACATTGTTGCTAAACGCTACTTTTATATTTCTTTCCGGACGGGTATTGTCTTTTAATACGAGTACATAATCGTTTTTTCCACGCTTGACAATGACACAATCGATAACACTGAATCCCGGGTCCATAAACAATTGGGTGGGCGTAAATGTTTTGAAATCTTTGGTGGTGGTTACATACATGCGGTGGTTGTTCAGGGAATCTTCTTGACCATTGGGGAACCGGCCGGGAATGCAGGATGCCCAAATGATGACGAAGCGGTCTTCTTCATCGTCGTAGAAAATTTCCGGGGCCCAGACATTGACGGTAGTTGGTTCATGTGCCATAACGGGTAGTAAACGTTGGTGACTCCAGTTGATCAGATCTTTGGAACTGGCATATCCGAATCCTAAATCGCCACGCCAGCTGGTGGTCCATACAAAATGGAACGTTCCGTCTTTGCCACGGGCAATGGACGGGTCGCGCATTACTTTCTGATTGCCGATCTTGGGACGGATCAATATGGTGTCCAGGTCTGTCCAGTGCTTTCCGTCGTTGCTATACAACATTCTAAGCCCGGCATCGGCCGGCTCATGAAAGGAGGTAAACAGATATACTTCGTTGCTGTTTTTGGACACCTTATTTTTTGTAGTACTACAAGCGGAAAGTAATGAAAACATTAATGCGAACAATGGCAAACGTCTAATCATGGCAATCTTTTATTTTAAAACCGTATAAAGTTACTCATTTTATTTGTCTAAATGACAATTATTGGATTAAAATATAGATAACACTATACTCGAACTGCATTGAGAAGTGTTACCTATATAAATTTCCTGATAAAGTAAACTTCATTGAATTTGTAAGAATTTCAATGAAAGAGATTATTTGTAATAACAAGGTGCTGAATAGCTTCTTGAAGACTATTAAATTGTTCTTAATTAAGCTAAACTGATTATTCAGGTTTTATCTTTACAATTTTATTGTCCCGTATAACAACAAGTTCGCTATTTTTCATTTTTTTGTATTCAATAAGCTTTTCATAGACTTTCTCAAGCCCTTTCAATATTTTATACTTTTCTTCTAATTGTATTTCAGTTGTTGTCATGATATTTTTTTAAAAGGTTAAACTTTTCCTGGTTTACGACATGGAGTAATCCATCTATTTGTTTGTCTGCTAAAAGTTCATGTCTTCCTTCTGAGTTATCAAAAATCAAAGCACCATCAACCACCGGAAGGTAGATATTAAATAAGTTTTCAATTCCTTTTATATATCTTCGTTCAATAACGTCCGGTTCTATATTATGTCCTCCTTCAGCTACTCTAATTTTGACACGTTCCTTTGCTAATTCAATGTTTTGCAACCAAAAAAATAACAATGTGACGCGATACCCTTTTTCTTTTGCCTCTATTATTTTGTTCTTATAGCTTCTGGTTGACAGTGTTGTTTCAAATGCAAAATTTACATTTGAAACTAGTAATTCATTGATCCTATTTAGCATTATACGTCCGGCTTCAAAAGAAACTTTTTCCGGCTGAAACGGGGATAAACCCTTTGCTATTTCATCCGCATTGACAAATTCCTTACAATCTAAAATCTCAGGTAATATCGTAAAAGATGCTGTCGTTTTTCCTGCACCATTACAACCTGAGATTATGTAAAGCTTTTTGTCATCCATAATACAAATTTACATATAAACACTCTCCCGAAGGCACTGATATGAAATTTCAATAACAACCAATTATTTTTTTAACAGCAACAATATTTTCCGGTCACCTGAACCTGGCTTGAAACTCAGGATTGCACCACCTTTGACCAATTGTTTATCGGTGGTGAATTCTCCGGATCTTTCATTTATCCAGTAAGCGGTTAACTGCTGTTTCGCAAATGCAGATAAATCAATCTGTACAGACTCATCGGCAGCGGAAAAATAAACCAGGTAACCATTATCACCTTTCAAAGCATAGGTATTCCCGATTATTAAAGGTTTCATGGCAGCTACAGGTGCCGCAATCAGCGGTTTTACTTTGGCAGGTACATTACTTAATGAACCTCCGGCCATTAACGCAGCCCAGCCTAACTCCGGAAATTTGTCTCCTGTATATATCACCGCTTTTGCCGGATATTTGGTTTTGTATTCACTTACTGATTTGTATACTGAATTGAAGTCGGGAGATTTTGGTTTTAATAAGCGGGCGTGCTGACGTGGTGCGAGATGCAGACCTCCCTGCGGCGCATACACTTTGCCGTCGGCCTGGTAGTGCCAGTATTCTATATTAATAATGTCAACAATTTTTGCTAATGTGGCATCTGCCAAGGCGCTGTCCTGTACATCTTTGGTGGCGCTTAAAGCGACCATCACATTCCTGCCATTGCGTTTTTCCCAGGCATCGATGGTCTCCAGCCAGAATTTCACAAAGGAGAATGGTCCTGTATATTCCGCACTGATGGTATGTACGACGCCTGCATTGTCTTTAAAGTTATCGAGACATTGGTTGATGTAGGCTTCATGTAAGGCACGGTATTGGGGATTTGATACGTCGTAAAATTGTGCATCGTAGAAAATTCTTTTATCCCCTGCATAATGTACCGGTTCTACAAACGGGGTATTATTGATATTGTTTGCAGGACGCCAAGGAAAATCGGCATAGTGCGCGCCTGCTTCTAAAATATTATGCTGGAAATAGCCTTCATAAATTAATATCATGCCGTTTTCATCTGCAAGGTCTGCATATTGTTTTAACCTGTTCCAATAAAAATGATTGTATTTGGTGAGGTCGTATTTGCTTAACCTGTCCCATGCTTCGCCTTGCCCGCTGCGTGCAAATGGTAATTCATAAAATGGCGGCCATACATCTGCGTCAATCCTCCGCACACGTTCGTGGTCATCTCTGCGGCGTTCGTACCAAAGGGCATAATTGTGTTTTAAACCGATGCCGTTTTTTTCTTTCAGATCATCTACTACTGTTCTGATGTCATCAGTATAACCCAGCCCGGTTTTACCGGGTACAAAACGGGTGATGTGTGGTTTCATTTTATCCGCTGCAAAACGACGGCTACTGCCATTCCACCATGGCACATCATTTACACGACCTAACATCAGCTGGTTTCCTGAGACCAGCCAGCCATTCTGTAAAATATCTGAATTTACGGGTTTGACAGATTTCTTTTCTACGGGTTTGTATATAAATGCTTTTGCTTCATTTGCAGAAATATCAATGGGATTGAAGGACGCTGCACTGTCTATCCATTGTTTCATTTCTACTACAGATTCAAATGCTTGTCTGGTTAACTCCAGTGCAACCTCAACTTTGGGGCTGCTGCTGGCTTCTGATGGCAGATCTAACAAGTGGGCTCTTTTTAAAACGTCTTTGCCTAACCTGGCTGCTAATTGTGTGTAGTATAAACTCTGGGGATTGATACTGTTGTTGGATTCCCACCAGCTGCCGTTTCCTTTGAACTGCGCCCATACGCCAAATGCCCAGTTCTGGGCGGTTGGCGGACGGTATAGCTCTACGAGTGAGGCGGATATCTGCCAGAGGGTGCTGTTGGCGTTTGTCCAGCCTGCTCCCTGGCCATCCTGGCCTCGGTTGCCGAGGCTTAAGGCGCTGCCGTCTAAACGGATATTATCGTACAGTACTCCGCTGCTCCAGCTATCTAATCCTCCTGAAAAACTGTAAGCCTGGTCGCCCTGGCATTGTACAAAAGCGGTGGGACCGGGAGTACAATAACCGGTCACAAAATCGTGGTAAGCGTTCTGGCTGTACAGGCGCTGGAACAATACCTGCCCTCCTTCGGTAATAAAGGCTGAGCGGCGCTGTCCTCCTATTTCTGAAACGGGATTGAGATATTTGACATCTTCTATGGTTATTTTGTTAGCACCCTGCCATACGGCTACGGCTGAGCCTGCAAAGTTTTTAGTGTTTACCTGGCGTACCCAACTATTGCTGGCATTGTCTATGACGATTGCCATCCAGCGATGATCTTCGTCTTTGGGATTTTGTGTATTGTAAACGGATTCGAGAGTGAGGTTTTCAATACCTGTATTTTCTATTCTCCCGTTCCAGGTATAGGCTTGTAAAAATGTGCCACCATATTTTAGGTCTAATGCGGTGGTAATGGGCGCATCAAGGGTGACGGTATTTCCTTTTATGGCTGTGATGGTGCGGTCCCAGATGACATTTCGCTGGTTTGGTTTCCAGCCCAGGCTTGTAAGGCCTCCGCCAAAGTGCACAACATCCAGGCTATCGAGCCATGCCTGGTTGGATAAGCGTTCGATGAAAACGGTGCTCCCTACTTTTAACCCAGCGGTATTGGCTAATGTGACACTGAAACTGCCTACCGGCACATATTTGTCTGTGATCTGTATGGTATCGCTTTTATTAAAATCGCTTTGTCCTTTTATTTCTACCAGGTTCTGGCGGGTAAAGCCGGTACCGATAATCCTGGTTTTATTGACGCCTTCTCCTCTTAGTACAACGCCACCGGCATTGAGTACCAGGGTACCACTGACATTGTATGTGCCTGCTTTTAGCAATACCGCGCCACGCCAACCATTTTTTACGGGTAGTTTTGCTACCTGGTCTAAAGCGGCCTGTATGTAGGCGGTATTATCTCCCTGTTGCGGCTGCAGGATGAGTGCTACGGGTATTTTTGGAATTGCTTCGTTGCCTCCTTTGTAGCCTGCAAATGAATAGTCGGGAATGGTATTTCCTACACTATCGGGTAAATAAGTTATTTGCCCGGACCTATCTATGGTTAATGGTGGTTTTGGCGGTTCTTTTTTTTGAGCCGTTATGTTTCCTGCATATAAAAGAGTTGCTGTAAGCAAGCAACGTTGTAAAATATTCATATCGCTTTATTGAAAAGTTCGTCTATCAAAGTTAACAGTGCATCCGGAACATCTGTCCTGCACTTTATATAATAACTTTTCTTTTGTTTTCCAGGCTTGCCTGTAATGTTACGCAGTGAGGATGTACCCGTGTATTTTACGGCTGCTGTAGTATTTGAGTTATTCCGGATGTGATGGCTTTTATTGTGCTAGATATCCCCATATAACGACCGCTAATCAAGTGCAATGCTGCTGAAGCGAATTTAAAGTATTGTATTTAATTGTAGTGGGTACAATGACGAATTGCTGTATTTTAATTTATAAGGATTAATGTCACCCTAAAACATTTATTAGGACAATACAGCATTTTACTGCATTTTTGAAAATGCTTTAATGCTGTTTTTTTGTAATCACTAAAAAATATATTCCTGATATGTCTCCATGGCAGTTATTGTCTTTTGTAATCGCCTATTTTATCATTTTACTTTTTGTGGCCTGGCGAACCGGTAGGAATACGAATAATGAGAGTTTTTTTATAGGTAATAAAAGCAGCAACTGGATGCTGGTGGCTTTTGGAATGGTAGGGACTTCGCTTAGCGGGGTTACTTTTGTGAGTGTGCCGGGTGGCGTGGGCAGCTCTGGTTTTGCTTATTTCCAGATTACCCTGGGTTACCTGATCGGTTACCTGGTGATTGCTTATGTGCTGTTACCATTATACTATAAACTGAACCTGACATCGATATACAAGTATCTTGCTGACAGGCTTGGGGAAACGAGTTATAAAACGGGGGCATCATTTTTTATTCTTAGCCGTACGCTTGGTGCTACAGCAAGGCTGTACCTGGTTGTCAATATTTTGCAATTGTCTATTTTAAACAGTTTTGGTGTTCCTTTTTGGCTGACGACGGCTATTATTTTATTAATGATCCTGCTGTATACGTTTAAGGGCGGGGTTAAGACCATTGTATGGACGGATACGTTACAAACGGTTTGTATGCTGGCGGGCCTGGTTATTTGTGCGGTGTATATTATGAACAATATGGGACTGAGTTTTGGTGATGCGGTTAATGAAATGGAATTGAAAGGCTTGTCTACGATATTTAATACTGACCCGAACAGCAGGCTGTTTTTTGTTAAGCAAATTGTGGCCGGGGCTTTTATTACAATTACAATGACGGGACTGGACCAGGAAATGATGCAGAAAAACATTAGTGTGAAAACACTGAAGGACTCGCAGAAGAACATGATTACACTGAGCCTGATTTTACTGGTGGTAATATTGACTTTTTTATTCCTGGGTGGCTTGCTGCATTTGTTTGCAGACGCTCATAATATTGTAGCTAAGGGTGACCAGTTGTTTCCTGAAGTGGCGATTAATCATATGCCGCCGATTATCGGCGTGATATTTATCATCGCACTAATCTCGGCTTTGTTTCCCAGTGCTGACGGGGCTATTACGGCCTTGACGTCTTCTATCTGTATTGATATCCTGGGCATTAAAACGCGTGCTGACCTTAGTGAACTGCAGCAGAAAAGGATCCGCCAGCGGGTGCACCTGATTATGGCTTTTGTATTTTTGTTGTTTGTACTGGTATTTAAGGCAATTGACAATAAAAGTATGATTGATATTATTTTACTGGTAGCGGCCTATACTTACGGGCCTCTGCTGGGCTTGTTTTCATTTGGTATTTTAACGCGTAGAAAAGTTAACGAAAAGTTTGTACCATTCGTTTGTATATTAGCACCTATTCTTTGCTATTTGCTCAGCCATTTCAGCAAAAGTTTTTTGGGCAACTTTGAAATTGGGTTAGAACTGATCATCATTAATGGCTTATTAACCTTTACAGGACTATATGCTATTAGCTATAACCCGCAAACTTTAAATAAATAAGTATATGGTTGATAAAAACATCATAAGGAAACAACGGTTCTGGAGTGAGTCACAGGCGCAAAGCAGCTGGTCTATATTTAAGATCATGGCTGAATTTGTGGACGGTTTTGAAACAATGGCAAGGATCGGGCCTTGCGTGAGTATATTCGGGAGCGCGCGTACGCGATTTGAAAATCCTTTTTATAATTTAACGGTTGAAATTGCCAAGGAACTCTCTAAAGAGGGTTTTGGTATTATCAGCGGTGGCGGTCCCGGTGTAATGGAGGCTGCGAATAAAGGGGCGCATGAAGCGGGTGGTATTTCTGTTGGCTTAAATATCCGCCTGCCGTTTGAGCAGCATGATAATCCTTATGTTGACCGGGATAAGAACTTATTGTTTGAAAACTTTTTTGTACGTAAAACGATTTTTGTGAAATACTCCCAGGCTTTTATCATGATGCCGGGCGGCTTTGGTACTCTGGATGAGTTTTTTGAAGTCATTACCCTGGTACAAACTAAAAAAATAGCTAAAATTCCACTGGTGGTGGTTGGAAGAAAATACTGGCAGGGCTTGTTTGACTGGGTTAAAACGAGTATGTATGAGGCTGAACGTAATATTAGCCCTGAAGATATGGACCTTATTTATATGGCTGATACTGCGGAAGAAGTGAGGGATTATATTAAAGACTTTTACAGTAAAAATAAACTGGCTCCGAATTTCTAGTTTGCATTGACTAGTCCTGAAATAGCGATACAGGATTAATAAATTGTCATTTATCAGGAATAACAAAATATGCTGTATTCTTGCATTAGTAGTATCAAAAAACTGACACAAATTTTTCTAATTAACCTCAAAAGGTGTCAAGCTATTTTAGGAAGGGTCACGTCAACATTTAAAAGCGGGTCGTCAACATTGTAAAGCGGGTCGCTAACATTGTAAAGCGGGTCGCCAACATTGTAAAGCGGGTCGCTAACATTGAAAAGCGGGTCGCCAACATTTAAAAGCGGGTCGTCAACATTGTAAAGCGGGTCGCCAACATTGTAAAGCGGGTCGCCAACATTGTAAAGCGGGTCGCCAACATTACAAAGCGGGTTACTAACTCTATAAATGCAAACGCCAGTTCTATGAACGTACACGCTAAGTAATGGTGAACTGCAATAATAACATTGAATAATACTCCCCAACTCTCAACTGTTTTTATGCCTTATAATCTGATGGAAGTGCTATAACATCCATCAAAACCGGCAATCATTGCCGATTTTACTCTTTTAAGCCTACATTTTCCGGCTCTTCATCTTGCCAACTTAGCAAAGCAAGTCGCAGACTTGTTGAATACATAATCACAAGTCTGCTGCGCAAGACTTGCGACAGCAGGGATGTAAAAGAAAAGCCACTCAATGAGTGGCTTTAAATCTATCTACCCGATAAATCATTTATCCAATTTTCTTTTATTTCAGGGGGCATATACTTTTCAATAAATGACTTAACCTCATTGCTAATTTGATAACATTTATCTTTTTTGATCAGGTTATAATTTCTGTCTATAAACAAAGTGTCTTTTTTCTCAATGATTATCATTATTCGCTTTTTGTCAATTTCAATATTATTTTGAGGAATTAAATTATTATATAAACTATCAGACATAACAGTTTTGGTATAAAACAATTCAAATACACTATCCTTTGTATTTAGAGTATTGTATGTTCTATTTCCATAAGGTACTTTTATTGATTTCTTATTATGCTTAAATTGAAACACACCATTGTCATACCAACCGTAAGTAACATTTCTTGGCGTAATATACAACTCAACATTTTTAATTTTTTGAGCATAACCACTAATAGGACTTAACAGCATAAGAAAAATAATTACATTAGTTTTCATGATTATTTATCTTTTCTTTTTTACTGGTGCTGGTGCTGCTTGATTAGAAGTTGTACTTTTTGCTTTAAATAACCCTTTAGCTCCGTGAGTAGTTCTTTTTTTATCTGCTCCATTTCCACCATCCCCATTTGCTTTTTCTTTTGAGAGGGTATTTGTTTCATTGATTGCATTTTCTTCTTCTACATCATCCACACCTTTCTTTTTAGTCAAAAGGTCTTTGATAAATTTAACCAAGTTATTCTTGAAATGTTTGGCGTGCTTCAATTCGTGAGCAAAAATCATTGCAGGAGAGTGTCTGTTACCTTCGGCATCAATGCCACCTGTTAAAGGATTCCATTCAATAGTGCCAAATTCAGTTGCACTCATGTAATCTGCATTTGTAATTTCTTCTACTTCTAATGTTTTATTCCCATTTGCATCTATTCCGCTTACATTCTTAAACCCAGAATTTTGAAAATTTGCTGCACCTTCTGGTTTTGACGTTTCTTTAATATTTAAAATTTTTGAAGCATTTTCAAAGTCTGTAAAATCAGCTTCTGCTGAAGTGCCTTTAAAATATGCTTTCGTTGCAACATAAGATTTTAGAATAGCAGAATTTTCCATTCCTTTTTCTATAACAGTTCCAGCCTTTGTGATAGTAGCAACTTTATTGCCTTTTTGGTCAAATAGTATAACATCATTTCCATCAGGGTCAATGAATACAATTGGATTATTTAAGCAAAAAGCATAAGCTGAAATAGACGGATATTTTCCAGCTTTAGCATCAACACTCAGCCATCTCGCCAATCTACTATCATATATCCTAGCCCCAAAGTCGAGGTTATTACCCTCACCACTTATTTCATTATCATTCTCTTTACCATTAAATCCATAACGGTAACCATTGCTTTCTAAAGAACCATCACCATCTCCACCATCTTCTACTTCTTCCACTAATATATTATCCAACCAGAA
>JAQGEF010000023.1 GCA_027854065.1 Polluticaenibacter yanchengensis
GCTCAAGCAATAAGATTAGGCTCAAATGACATTCAAACTATTTGTAAATTAATATCTTAAGAATACAACAGCCGTACGTCCCAGGGAGGGGACAATAGTATGAGTGACATGGTTATGATAGTAAATCATTGACGAATAAATCAGCGTGAATCAGCAATTGTATTGTTTCTACGCCATCAGCGGAAAATACTCAAGCTATATATTAAGTGCCCCGAATTTGTGTAATAATACCCCAAATGTATAATAATAGAACTGCAGCTGAATGGCAGCCGGATTGGCAGTAGTAGCTGCGCCTGTGCGTGGGCTTTTGTGTGATGGGCGCACTACTACAAAAAGCCGGAGCAACTGTTGAATAGCATGCCCACTGCTGATTGCCCCAAATAAAAAGACTGCCTTTACGGGCAGTCTCTCTAAGTTATTTCAATTTCCTTTTTACTTTCGGCGGAATTGGTGCGGAATCAGGAATCGATTTTTTGGATTTCTCTTTGGGCTTTACCGGTGTTACTGTTCCGTCTTTGGCCACTTTTCCTTTCGTTTTATTCGTTACTTCAACGGCATTGGGAGTGGTTTCTCCTTTTGCCGGCTTATTCGCTTTTGCAGCTTTAGTTTTCGGCCTGGCCGTTTTTGGTGCTACAACCGCTTCTTCCATCTTTTGCACCACTGCTTTTTTAACCGTTGTTTTTGCCTTAACAACTTCTTCTGGTTTTATTTCTGCTGCAGCAGGTACTTTTTTAGTGGATTTTAGTTTCTTTTCATTCGTTACCGTTTTTTCTGCAGCAGGAACAGTCATCATTTCCTGGTCGCCATTGGACTGACGCTTTGGTTCCCGTATCCATTGATAGTCTAACTGGCGGCGTTCTAAATTCGCATCTACTACTTTTATTCTTACAGGATCACCTATGCGGAACTTAATACCGGAATGAATGCCTACCAGTGTATAATCGCTTTCGATAAGACGGAAATCATCCACAAAGCTTAAATCACGGATACTGATCAAACCTTCACATTTGGTATCTACTGTTTCGGCCCAGAACCCAAAGCCTGAAACGCCTGTAACCACGGCGTCAAATTCATCGCCTACATAGTCCAGCATGTACTCTACCTGTTTGTATTTATTGGCAGATCGTTCGCATTCCATAGCGGCACGCTCACGTTCGCTGCAATGTTTGCAACGGCCTTCCATATTACCTTCCTTGTTACCCTTGCTATCCAGCGTACCGTCTATTATCTGCTGCATAATGCGGTGTACCATTACATCCGGGTAGCGGCGTATCGGGCTGGTGAAATGGCAATAGTCTTCGAAACCTAAGCCGTAATGGCCTATGTTTTCGGAGGTATACACTGCTTTTGCCATAGTACGGATGCCTAATTGCTCCAGGAGGTGCTGCTGTGGCGTTCCGTGTGCCTGCTTCAGCATTTCATTGAATGATTCTGCTATTTTATCGGGATCTGTTAAACTGAAAGTATAACCGAATTTCCTGGCAAGGGCCGCAAAAGGAATCAATTTATCTTCGTCCGGTGTATCATGCACGCGGTATGGGAAGGGCACTGGTTTGCCGCGTTTTTCACCTATTTCTTTTACTTTTTCGGCAACGGTCCTGTTTGCCAGTAACATGAACTCTTCTATAAGTTTATGCGCGTCTTTGCTTTCTTTTACCACAATACCTACCGGCTTGCCTTTTTCATCTAATTTAAATCTTACTTCCTGTGAGCTGAAATTGATGGCGCCGTTTTTGAAGCGGATACCGCGGTAATGCTTGGCTATTTTATCTAAGAGCAATATTTCTGCACTGTGATCCCCTGTGCCGGTTTCTATAATTTCCTGTGCTTCTTCGTAAGTGAATCTCCTGTCGCTCCTGATAACCGTTCTCCCTATCCACTTTTTCTTAATCTCGAATTTTGCATTGATCTCGAAAACGGTGGAGAATGCGTATTTATCTTCATCTGGTCTTAAGGAACATAATTCGTTGGATATTTTTTCGGGCAACATGGGATTCACCCTGTCCGGCAAATAAACACTGGTAGCACGTTCGTAAGCTTCTTTATCCAATGTAGTACCAGGTATTACAAAGTGGCTGACATCGGCAATATGAACGCCTATTTCGTATAATCCTTTTCTTATTTCTTTGAAACTGATAGCATCATCAAAATCTTTTGCATCTACCGGATCAATGGTAAATGTGAGTGTACCTCTGAAGTCTTTTCGCTTTTTTAATTCTTCTTCTGTTATTTCTTCTGAGAAGCTGTTGGCATCTGCCATGGCCTCATTGCTGAACTTTAACGGGAACCCTTTATCTGTGAGCAACTGCCTCATTGCAAAATCCCCCATATCTTCGGGGCTTAACCTGCTGACGTATGTGGCGGAGGGGCGTTTATCGCCTCTTCCCCAGCTCTCGAACCTGGCGATGATCTTGCTGCCATTACTGATGTTTTCATCTACCGGTACATTGTACAATTCAAACTGCGGCATGGGCCTGTCTGAATCGGGCATGAATATCCAACGTTTCGGATGTCCTAAGATAGTGCCTATAAACTCGGCCTGTTTGCGGCTAAGGATGTCCAATACAACGCCTTCGCGTTTCCTGTCACCAAGGCTGTCCCTGGTAATTTTTACTCTTACGGTATCGCCATGTAAGGCATGGTTAAAATCGTTTGGACGGATGAGGACATCTCCTTTTCCATCGTTCATTATGATATAGCCGATACCTGAACGGGTAATATCTATGACGCCTTCTACTTTATACGAGGCGCTGTTCCCGTTTTTAGAGGAGGAATGATGCGGCCTGGGTATATATTTACTTTTTTTGTTACTGTTTTTTCTTGCCATAATTAAGGAATCTGGTTATTTACTCTATCGAATGTCCCGATAAAGCTTGTAATTAAATGATTGAATTCCTGCTGCTGGTTAAACAGGAACGCGGGTTGAATAGGTAGTGCATAAATGGGGATTTCATTTAAGAACTCTCCAAATTTCACTAAACGGACGGCATCTTTTTCCGTTGTAAGAATTATTTTATTATTACTTTTTATGTCATTGTATTCTTTTTCTATTTTCCGCCAGTCATCGATGGTGAAAATATGGTGGTCACTGAACGTTATTTCCCTGTAGCTTTTTACAGTGGCGTCCAGGAATTGTCTTAACGGCCTGGGATTGGCGATGCCGCAAACCAGCAGGACATCCAGGTTTTTGTTTAATGGTAGTTGTTCTTTTGTTATAAGGTCATAAGCGGCTCCGTATTCAATGCCTGTAAAAAATACGTTCTGCTCTTTGGTGGCGTTTATCTGCTTTAGATATTTTTTGCGCACCTCTTCTTTTAAGTCAGCCGGACATTTGGTTACAATAATTATTTCGGCCCTTTGCGCACTGGATTTATTGTCCCGTAAATCACCGGCGGGTATATAGGAATCACTCCAATATGGTTTATCAAACGGGGTAAGCAAAATATTGAGGCCTGCTTTTATGGGACGGTGCTGGAAAGCGTCATCGAGGATAATGACATCTGTTTCGGGCTTATCGTGGAGTAACTGGGGTACCGCCACGATGCGCTCTTCGCCTACCGCCACGTTTACTTTTGGAAACTTCAGATGGAACTGCATGGGTTCATCGCCTATTTCCAGGGCGGTAGTTTGTTCATTGGCCAGCAAATAGCCTTTTGTTTTGCGTTTGTATCCCCTGCTTAATGTGGAGACATTGTATGTTGGTTGCAATAAATTGATCAGGTATTCTACCATGGGACTCTTGCCGGTGCCTCCTAAACTGAGATTGCCAACACAGATGATCGGGAAATTAAAGCCTGTGCTACGCAGTATTTTTTTATTGTATAACCAGTTCCTTGTTTTTATGTATAACCACGCAACCAGGGCTACAGGATACAATATTACTTTCCGGCTATTGTTAATCGAATTATTTAAACTCATATATTCTATTGGGTGTTACACATATATCCAGGGGAATATCGTAACCATTCACATCATCAATTTTTTTTTCGGGTTCAAACAAACAGAAACCTATTTTTAGTGTATCGGGCCTGCAATGTTTTAAAAATCTGTCATAAAAGCCTTTTCCATATCCTACCCGGTACCCTTTCTCATCAAAAATCAAAAGTGGGACGAGTACCACATCAATTTCTTCGGGGTTTAAAACCGTACCGGATACAGGCTGCATGATGCCTTTGACAACCTCCCAATTAATGAGTTCATTATCAATATATGCAGTCATGCTGCTATCTGTAAAATCAGCTTTGGGATAAGCAAACAATTTACTCCCAAATGCTGTTGTTATTACTTTTTCAATCTCACTAATGTCTATTTCGTTTAATGCCTGTATGGATTTAAAACTTAAATATATAGCATTTAGTGGTAATGGCCATCTTCTTAAATGTTGTGCTATCCGGTTTTGCATGCTTACAACATCCTTTTTATCTATTCCCAGTCTTTTCTCTCTATATTTTTGTCTTAACGCTTGTTTGTTCATACGGACCTTCGCTCCTCCATACTAATATACAACTTTTAACGCATTACAAAACTAAATACATTCATTTTGAAATTATTGAATCTGAGAAATATTTTATTGAATGCTTATGCCGGTTTCAGGCAATCGTATACCCAACATTCCTTCTGCACAGGGTACCAACTGTCTCCTTAAGTGCTCCTCCAATTAGTACCAGCATAAAAAAACGCTCTCCTAGTGCCTCTTTTAATACCGGGAATTCTTAATGGTAATGATGTCTGCCACCTGTCTTTCATCCAGTTGTATGCAAAATCCATACCTTTTATTATTACAGGGACGATTTATTAACATCTTTGATTTGAATAAAAATTGTAGTTTCATGGTTCCTAATTATTACATTATCCTATATTAATATCCGGTTTCAGATGTTTTCTGACTGAGAGTGATTTATTGATTATGAAAGTTTTTATTACCAGGCAAATTCAACAGTCAGCAATAGATTTATTAGAAGCAAACAATATAGAAGTTACACAATACTTAAACGATGACCCTATCAGTAATGCGAACCTGATTTCGACACTTAAGGGTTATGATGGCTTACTGAGTGTGGGGCATGTTAATATTAACGAGGCATTACTAACGGCATCCCGGCACCTGAAAGGCATTGCTCTTATGAGTGTGGGTTATGACAATGTTGATATTGATGCTGCTACCAATTATAAAATTCCTGTGAGCAATACGCCGAATGTTTTAAATGAAGCGACTTCTGATGTGGCGTTTTTATTGATCTTAAATGTTTCCAGGAAAGCTATTTATCATTATAACCGTATTGTGAATGACCAATGGCACAACTATAATCCTACCGCACACCTGGGTATTGATATTACTCATAAAACATTGGGAATTTTTGGTTTAGGCAGGATCGGCATATCGCTTGCGAGGAAATGTAAGGCGGCGTTTAATATGGATATCATTTACCATAACCGCAACAGGAACCCGGAAGCGGAGGCGTTGTTAGGTGCCAGATATGTCAGTTTTGATGAACTGCTGGAGCAAAGTGATATTTTATCTGTACATGCAAATTTATCTGTGGAAACGAATGAAATTTTTAATGCTGCGGCTTTTGACAAAATGAAACCGTCGTCTATTTTTATTAATACTGCCAGGGGTAAGCTGCATAATGAAACTGATTTGATACAGGCGCTTATTGAAAAAAAAATCTGGGGGGCGGGATTGGATGTTACTAACCCGGAACCGATGCATCATGATAATATTCTGCTTACGATGGAAAATGTATGTATTATGCCACATATCGGGTCTGCTACTGTTGAAACGCGTGATAAAATGGCGATCATGTCTGCACAAAATATTATTGCGGCATTGAAAGGGAAACGAATGCCGCAATGTATTAATGTGTCGGTGTATGGTGATGAATAGTTTTTCCGGAAGACGATATAGAGATGCGGCCCTGTCGGGCCATTTTTTATTGGCGGACACTGGGGAAATGTTTTTAAACCCACCCCTGCCCCTCCAAAGGAGGGGAGAGAAACACGAGGCGTGTGGATGCTTGAGTAATAGAAATGAAATAAGGATATATGCGATTATTATCAATAGCCAGATTTATGAAGCTTTAACCTATTTCCTGCCTACCTCAAGAGATGAGTATAAAGGGAGTCGTTTAGTTTTACCTATAATGATAAAAGCGCAACCGGTTTATATTTCCAGTTGCGCTTAATATGGATATCATTTACCATAACCGCAACAGGAACCCGGAAGCGGAGGCGTTGTTAGGTGCCAGATATGTCAGTTTTGATGAACTGCTGGAGCAAAGTGATATTTTATCTGTACATGCAAATTTATCTGTGGAAACGAATGAAATTTTTAATGCTGCGGCTTTTGACAAAATGAAACCGTCGTCTATTTTTATTAATACTGCCAGGGGTAAGCTGCATAATGAAACTGATTTGATACAGGCGCTTATTGAAAAAAAAATCTGGGGGGCGGGATTGGATGTTACTAACCCGGAACCGATGCATCATGATAATATTCTGCTTACGATGGAAAATGTATGTATTATGCCACATATCGGGTCTGCTACTGTTGAAACGCGTGATAAAATGGCGATCATGTCTGCACAAAATATTATTGCGGCATTGAAAGGGAAACGAATGCCGCAATGTATTAATGTGTCGGTGTATGGTGATGAATAGTTTTTCCGGAAGACGATATAGAGATGCGGCCCTGTCGGGCCATTTTTTATTGGCGGACACTGGGGAAATGTTTTTAAACCCACCCCTGCCCCTCCAAAGGAGGGGAGAGAAACACGAGGCGTGTGGATGCTTGAGTAATAGAAATGAAATAAGGATATATGCGATTATTATCAATAGCCAGATTTATGAAGCTTTAACCTATTTCCTGCCTACCTCAAGAGATGAGTATAAAGGGAGTCGTTTAGTTTTACCTATAATGATAAAAGCGCAACCGGTTTATATTTCCAGTTGCGCTTTTATTCAATCTCTTTTCTCTGTTAATTTGTACTTAAGAACCGGAGTGTTTTTGTTTCGCCATCTGCCAATACATGTACATAATAAACTCCTGCTGGTAAATATGGTAAATTGAGTGCCATTTGAACATTGCCTTTTGGCAGTGTTTGTTCGCTTTGATAAATGACCTGCCCGCTATTGTTAGTGATCCTGGCTGAAGCTTTGGCTGGCTGACGTAATAAAATCTGAACATTTAGAGTAGCGGCCCCCCTGATGGTTGTTTGTGATAACCCGACAATGCGGGTATTGAGGATATCGCCAAAGGTTACGGTCCTGATGGCTGAGTAAGTCCTGGAGCCATCTTTTTCTACAAACAAGATTCTATAATAATAGATACCTGCTGTTAACGGGCCATGATTATAATGGTACTGTAATTTGCCCTGAACGGCATTTACTTTATCTAAAGACATGAACTGAATGCCATTGAGGCTGTATTCCACCTGTGAATAGGCTAATGTACCGACATCTGCCAATTCCCAGTTTAACTGGCTTGTTTTATTGTTTGCAACAGCATTGAATGACAGCAGTTTCACCGGCAGCACGCTGCCACCGGAAATACCAAAGCTAAACAGGCTAAAGCTATTGACCACCTGCGTTTCTATGGTTGCAGCACTGCTATAACTTGTATAAGTATTTGGCAGTAATGTTCCGTAATAGGTGAAATTCCATGGTGCAAAACTTGGCCCGTTTTCTCTTTTTGCGATTAATACGGCTGAACCACTTGCCGGGTCGAGGTAATCATCCGGAGACGGATCGTACCAATGAGTGCCTGTGGCAGGTATCGGGCTGTAATTCAGAGAGATTTTGCCATTTGTTGTTCCTCCGCTATTTCTATCGAATGCCCAATAACCGTGTTTGTTTAGTCCCATTAAATTTGGTCCTAATAATAAACCATTTGGTGGCAGGCTTGGGGTAAATGATGCTGTAAAATGATCTGTATTATTGGTTGTGCTGCCCGGAATGAATGTCAATGGCTGGTAAGCATCATAAGTATAGCCTGAGTGCCCTACCGGGAATACCAATGTATTGGTACCATTTATGTAGCGGCGAAGATTTCCCTGAACAAATGAGGTATTTGACCCTCCTGTAAAAGTTGCATTAGATGGCAGGATAATGACGCCGCTAGTGGTAGACGTTTCGATAATACCACTGGTCAACAGTAGTTGATTGCTAATAGTAAGTGGTATTGAAACGTTTACTCTACCTGAAGCTTTATTGATTTCTTTACTGTATAACTGGTAGGTACCGGTTCCGCTAATTGTTTGATTACCTGTGCCTGAAAGTAATAATTTCTCTGTATTATTATTTAATGCCAGTATTCCGTTATTCGTAATATTGCCCTGGACTTCGATGCCTGCTCCGTATATTGATGGCTGGTTAATATTAGGGGCAGTGCTAAGCGTGGAGCCACTGTTAATATTAAGATCTCCAAGGACCGTAAACCCGTTGACGCCTGTGCCTGTTATGTTGGTATGTACAGTGACGGGATTAGTAGCTGACGGAACGCCTGCAAATGTATTTCCAATGTTTAATGAGCCTTTAACTACTACCGGATTTGCTCCATTGAACGAGGTGGTAGTGGTTGGCGGATTCCAGCTATTCCACAATGCTGTACCGGCAGCAGAGTTTACAAAATATAAATTCGGATAGTTCATGGTAACAGAGGCTGTGGAGGCGATGATACTTACATTGCCATCTCCGTTGTTCCAATATACCCAATTGGCCGTAGCTGGCATGGTGGCAATACCTGCTTCATAATTGTCCCTGTAATTTGATACACTGCTATTATTTGTTTTGATCAGTGTGCCATTGGTTCCCATTTGCCATTTACTATTATTATTAAAAGTAATACTATTGGCGCTATTTGACCTATCTAAAACAGTTCCATCTATGATATATTCCGCACCGGTAACATTTCCGGAAACAGAAAGCTGCCTGTTTACAGATATTTCTAAACTACCTGAGGTCTGAACCCAAAGTTTATTAATCTCCTGTGGCAGATCTAAAGTAATACCTGTATGCCCGATCCTTATTTCCTGGCTGTTTAAACTATTCGGATAAATACATGCACTGGCCCAGCCTGCGATACCATCTGCGCTTATCTGCCATTTGCTGATATCTGTCCAGTTACCGCTACCGGCAGCTGTTCTGTAATAAGGTTGCGTGGTATATTTTGCTACGGCTGCATTTGTATATCTTTTACAAGCGGGACTTCCATTACTTACTTCACAGTAAAACTGGTAATCCTGCAATCCTGCAATGTTTCCTGTTAATGTAATAGACGGTAACCCTGCTGCTGAATGGGTGACATCTGTTGGCAATCCTGAACTGATCAGCTGCCAGGTCGACTCTCCCGGTTTATTGAAATACCATACATAATTGATGGTAGAAGCGGGTGTTACAGTAGCTGTTGTTGATAATGTTAATGCGCCACAATTTATATCTGTTGGATGTACTGTTATACTTAAGTTAGAGCCGGTGGTTGATACAGCATGTGTGCCTAATAATGAACAGTCATCAGACAATGTATTGGTCCATTCAGCAGCGTTAAAGGTTGCAGATGGTCCTGTTACCGTGCTTTTCCGGATCTGAACAAAGCCTGGGGATGAGCTACAAGTACCATAGCCGGGATTATCCGCCCTGTCTATTACGGTAGCACCATTTAGTAACTGGATATAATCATTGCCGTTATAGCCATAACTTGTACCACTCGGATTTAGATTGATGGTCCCAAGGCTACATATATTAGTTGCGGAGCCTATTAAAATGGTGTAATAGCTGTTATTGGCCACCGTTCCACTTAAACTAATGTCTGTTGTATTTGTTCCACAAGCGCTACCGATTGTTACTAACCGTATGGAATAGGTTGATAAATTGACTGATGCACCGGTACCATTAAAAATTTTCACATAATGAATATTGCCTGTTTGGCTGTCAAAGACTTCTGCTATAAACAATCCTGTTATTGAACCTCCACCTGTACCAGTTGTCTGGCAATTTCCGGACATGCTTAATACCGAGAATGGAATGGCGACCGAAACGTTACAAGTGCTGGTCTTTAAATGAATAATAGAACTGTTAGGGGCTCCAACCGGCACTTTTACCACCATTGTTGAATTTGTCCTGCTTACGATAGTTGCATTTTGTCCTGAAAAGTCTACTGCCGTCACATTATTAAAGTCTGTACCGTTTATTGTTACCAGTGTATTAGCAGGTCCCTGAGCAGGAATAAAGTTGCTGATAGTGGTAGATGATATACAAACGGAGGAGCAATTGACTACAACATCGTCAAATGATAAATTACCTGCAGACTTTGTATAAGTGAACCTGAATTGAACAAGGTTATCAGGCAATGCAGGTGTGCTGGATGCATTATAGACTTTAGTTACTCCGCTGGTACTTGTTACGATATTACTGATGGCCTCAATAGTGACCCAGGTAGTGCCATTAAATCCTTCTACCAGTAATTCGCTTGTAGCATTGGTGCCTTGTCCTTTCATCCAAAAGCTTAACTGGGTGGCAGAAGTTGACAAGATACTGGTAACTATTCTATCATTAGTATCATCAAATCTTACAGATGGAGATGAATTTCCAAAATTAGTACCGGTTGTATATGTTCCGGTTATTCCTGTAAAACTCCAGCCTGAAGGCGCTGTTGTTCCCCCTCCAAATTCTTCATTAATACATGGTCCAGGGTTGACTATTAATGTGGCTTCATCAGTTAATACATTCGGACAAGTTGGCGTATTGGTTGCGGTTAGCAGGCAACGATATACTCTTCCACTATAATTTGTTGCTGTATTTAATACTGTTAGTGTAGTACTTGTGGCACCGGTGTATTCTGAGCCATTGCTGACGTTGTTCCATGCATCATTTACCGGATCGTATAATTGCCATTGTAAACCTGAATAGCCTGAAGCTGCAACAGTAAATGTTGCATTGGCGGGACTTGAAACGGTCCTGTCGGTTGGTTGGGTGGTGATATTTACGGGTTGTGCAACCGTAACATTGACTGTAGTGGCAGTACTCCAACATGTGGTAAGGGAATTATATACTCTTAGATAACGTGTTGTGGATGCGGAAACGGTATGTGGATTTGGATTTGAAATAGAGGTGTTAGTGGCCAGGGTTTGCCAATAAACAGTTTGGTTGGCACCAGCGGAGGCTGTCGTTAATACGGTTGAGCCGCAGGCCGGAGTTTGAGTGACGGAAGGATTTGTTGGTAAAGAATAAACATTAAATGTGACCGGAGTTGATGTAATATTGTTTGTACTTAAACAACCACCAGTTAAAGTAACATTTACAGTAATAGAATGTGTTCCTACAGAATAGGGGCCGCTGCTGAGTGTAGCTGTAGCAGCTCCTGAAATATTCCCGGCATTATCCTTCCACTGGAATGCCGAAGTTGCCGAACCATTATTAGCGACCGATGCAGTAAAGCTAACCTGATTAGCGTTTACACAAATATTTGATGCTGAAGTCGGACTTACTGAAACTGTTGGGGTGGTAACGGCTGTACTGGCCCCTGTTACGGCTACGGTTTTGGGATCGCCGGCGGTGATACTTACAGTAGCTGCTCCGCTTGTAACACCGGTTGGTGCAAAGCGCACATAAACCGGACCATTATAAGTGGGTGCCACACTTACAACAGAAAGCCAGGAAGCATTGTCTAAACTAACCTGGTAATGTGTTGGTGCTGAAATTATAAAATTAGCAGGCTGATTTAACGTTTCTATATTAAAAGATTGAGCGGCAGAATTGCTGCCTACGCAAGTATTTGCAAAAGAAAAGCTGGGAACTTCAGGTGTTAATAAGGTTACCTGGTTAGTATTAGTGGTTATTGTTTGTACACCGCTGATACCTGCTGAGCCTGCTTTTGTACCGGAAGAGAAAGTGAGATTGGTATTGGCGATGGCTGCCAACTGGATGGTCCGTCCAATGGTTGCTGTTGTTTTTAAATCGGCAGTGACCCAATAATAAACTTCTGCAGTAGTGCTTATAGGCTGGCTTAACCCGGTAAATGATATACTCTCTCCTGTACCAGTAGCTGCTGCTGCAAACGAGGTACCTAATTGTGTGGCGGTACTTATATTATTGGTAGCACTACTCCATAATTTAACCCTGCTGATATCTGCAGCAGTATAGTTACCGTTGGTACTCAGGCTTACCTGGGTTAAATTCGAAGCAGCTCCACCTACGTTATTTAGTTTAAAACTGCCAATTATATGCTTTTGTGTAGCAATCGGCACAATACCGGCCGCAATAGCTGTACCATTATTAGAAAGAGTAATAGGTGTTGCAGGCGTACCCTCAACTGAAAAATCATCTATTCTATAGTTACCGCTATTTCGAGAGGTCGCTGTAAATCTAAATTGTAAGTTTGAAATATTTTCTGCAGAGGCTGGCAAATTAATCCTTACGGCTCCATTTACTAATGCCCAAGAATTAGCATTTTTAACGTAACTATAAGTCACCGCATTCCAAGCAGTTCCATTTGAAGACCATTCAAATACAACCTGATCTGTAGCATGATTAAATGCAGTAGTCCCTCTGCCTGCCCATAAAACAGTGATATTTGAATACCCTACAGTACTTAAACTATTATTATATGTTAATGTATGAGAGACACCGTTTGTCCCGAAACCATTAAATAGATAGTTAGTTCCACCAGATGCACCTGTGTAGCCTGATGATGCAGAAGACGTATTAGTAGTCCAACCATTGGTTGTATTTGAACTTGTCCACCCCGTCGTTGAAGTGAAATCTGTAGAATAAAGTGAAACTTGTCCATATCCATTTACGCATCCAAAACAGGTTAATAAACAGGATATAAATATGTAAAATTGTTTCATATAAGTATTTATAATAAGAGAAAGGATCCCGGTTTTTAATATCTATTAAGCTTCTATTCTTCAATCAACACGATGAAATTTACCAACATTTTTATCTTTTCTTTTGACCTTCTTTTAATTGTATGTATTGAAGTTTCTCCCAGGTTATGCTCTTCTAAAAAATCTGAATCAGTCGTAAAAATGCCAATAATCTATTTGCGCTCTAAATTAGTACTTAATTAACATATTGCAAAATTTACAAAATAGTTATACATAAATGCGATTAAATCAACTCCATCGTTCCCGGAATAAAAATAATTTAATGATGAGCATTGCCATTTATTTAAAAAACTTCTGCAAAGTTATTTAATTAATGAAAGTCTAGTTTTCAGTTTAATATGATAATGATAAAATAACGTTACACTGTTTGATGGCTAAATAGAAATTCTATTGATGAGTGGCTGCCGGATATGGAGGGCCTGGTACGAGGTACGAGTACCGAGCGATAGCGAGCCGGGAATAGCCGGAACCGGCGTTTTATAGTATTACGAATGACGAGAGCCCCTGAAAAAGAAAATGCTTAATCCATAAAAAGGTTAAATATTAACTGTGGCGATTTGCATTAGCATCATATTTGTTAATTTCATAGTTCTTACAGAAAATTTGACAGGATGAAGCTATTGTTGGGCTTATTTTTTTCGGCACTTTGCAGCCAGGGATTTGGCCAGTTGTATAACCCTGATAAGGTGAATAAAAAGGCGGCTGCTACTTACCAGCTGGTATTTGAGGCGCTGGATAACAGCGATTATAATAAAGCGAAGGAACTTTGCTATAAAAGTATGCAATTGCAGCCGGATTTTGTGGATGCATGGGCTACGCTGGCCAGCATTTATGGTGAGCAGAAAAACTACGACAGCGCGATCTATTTTTTTGATAAAGCGATTTCTTATGACCCTTTATATACGCAGGGCCTGCAAATGCCATACAGCATTAACCTGGCCGGCCTGGGCCGTTTTAAAGAGGCAAGGGAGCAGGTATTGAAAATTGTGAATGACAGTACGAAAAGCAGCCGCTATAAGGAATCTGCTATGCAGCGGCTGAAACAATACGAATTTGCTATAGCTTTTGAAGCTAAACATGGAAAAACGTCTATTAACCCTATTAATTTGGGGAATAATATTAACTCTGCATTCAGCGAATATTACCCCTCATTTACTATTGACGATAGTTTACTGGTATTTACGCGGCTGGTAGGCCAGCGTAATAAAAGGGAGGATTTTTATAAGGCGACAAAATTACCTGACGGGGGTTTTACTGCGGCTGTACCTATTGAGGGTAGCCTGAATGAACATCATTTGAAGGGGGGCATGAGCATTAGCCAGGACGGGAGTACCCTGGTATATGCGGCTAATTATGGCCAGCAGGGATTTGGTGATTTTGATATTTACATGAGTTTTGCTAATAAATTTGGCTGGGGGGAACCTGCTAATCCTGGCCCTACGATTAATTCTCCCTACTGGGAAAGCAGTCCTTCCCTGAGCCCGGATAAGCAAACCTTGTATTTTAGCAGTAACCGCCCGGGTGGTTTTGGGGGTAAGGACTTGTATGTGAGTTACCGGAACGCTGACGGTACCTGGGGCAGTGCGCAGAATATGGGCCCTGACATTAATACGCCTTTTGACGACCTGGCGCCTTTTATTCATGCGGATAATCAAACGCTTTATTTTACCTCGGGCGGCCATATTGGTTATGGCGGTAGTGATGTTTTTGTAACGAAAAAGGGGCCGGGCGGCATCTGGGGGATCCCACAAAACCTGGGCTACCCTATTAATACTATTGAAAATGAGGGGAGCCTGATAGTGACGGCTGACGGGAAAACGGCATACTATTCTGCCAACTTCAGCGATAGTAAGGGGCTGCTGGACTTGTATAAGTTTGACCTGCCTGCTTATGCGAGGCCATTGAAAACGCTTTGGGTAAAGGGTAAGGTGACTGATATTGAAACGGGTGAACCGATAACGGCTACTATTGACCTTAAAAATACGAATACGAAACTGGTGCTGGAGGATGTGAATACGGATGGTGATGGTAAGTTTCTGGTGACGTTGCCTGTTGGTAGCCGGTATTTACTGACGATTAATAAAAAGGGTTATTTATTTTACAGTGATGCTTTTGATTTGAGCGCTAATAATAATGACAGTGCTTTTGTAAAAAATGTACGGCTTAAACCGATTAAGAAGGGCGTGAGCCTTGTGCTGAATAATATTCAGTTTGAATCGAACAGTGCTGTATTGGACACGGCATCGCATGATGAAATTAATAATGTGGTGGCATTGCTGGAAAATAACCCTACGCTTCGCCTGGAAATTGGCGGGCATACGGATAATACGGGTATTGCTGCGAATAACCTGAAACTGAGTATGCAAAGGGCACAATCTGTGGTTGATTATATTGCGGATAAGGGTATTGTAAAATCCAGATTGACGGCAAAGGGCTATGGTGCTTCTAAACCTGTGGCGGATAACCAGACGGAGGCGGGTAAGGCTGCGAACAGGAGAACGGAGATCGTCGTTTTGTAGGGCAATGTGAGTTTTGGATTCTATTTTTTGTCTATCAATCAATTACGATTTCATATGCAATAAAGGGTATGGTACTTAAGGTATTCTGTTTACTTGAATTATAATTTCCGCTGCCATAAAGTTGTCCCTGACAACCTTGGTTTATCTATTTAATCATTAACACATAATTTATTTTATAAAATAGATTTCGCCTGATAACCTTCCAATATTTGCCCATCACTAAAAATTACTCTATTGAGGCTTCTAACTCAAACTTCCACTTCCTTAAGAGGCAGATCTTAATAGTTGTATTTTCATGTCTAATGTACCAACTTCATGTTGGACTTTAAAGGGCACTATATGGGCGTCAACAGGGCGTCAACAGGGCGTCAACTACGCTTCAACTACGCTTTATCGGGGCACTTGTTTTAAAGTTCCTGAAAAGAGGGATCAAGTGCTATTTTAGTTGGATATTGCTATTTTGGATGCAGTAAATTATCCCGGGATAATATGCTTTTACATGGACATCAGCATCGGAGAAAGTTTTAATCCCTGTATTACCAAAGCACTTTCCACCCTTGCACATTGATAATCAATATTTAATATCAAAAATTAAAAGCAGGATAATTATTTCGCGCTGATTTTCGCTGATTTAATCAACTTTAGATTAGCTCTATGCCTTAATTGTTTATAAGCTTACAGGATATTCCGGATTTTTCAGCAAAAAATCAATTCTATTAAAGTTGGTCAAAATATTTCCCGCTGATTTTCGCTGATGTCCAACGCTGATTTTCGCTGATTTAATCAACTTTAGATTAGCCTACGCCTTAAATTATCTATACGCTTACAGGATATTCCGAATTCTTCAGCAAAAAATCGATACTATTAAAGTTGGTCGGAAAATATTCCCCGCTGATTTTCGCTGATTTAATCAACTTTAGATTAGCTCTACGCCTTAAATTATTTAACCTGAATTCTGGATGTTATAATTTGGTTATCAATGAACACGGTGTTTTAAATAGTGTCGCACCTACGGCGCTTTGTTTACTTCAAATATCTATTACGTCTACCATAAGGCCGTCCCTACGGGACTTGATTTATCTATTAAACAATTTTTTCAGTAAAACGATGCTGACAACTAAATGATGAATTGATCATCAACATATACTTTACAATATAGATTTCACCTGACAGCTATTCAATCCTGGATTATATCAATAAAAGTTACTTTATTGAGTCCTAATACTCAGTTGATTTATGCGTTTACAGGATATTCCGGATTTTTCAGCAAAAAATTGCCAATATTAAAGTTGGTCGGAAAATGATTGATGAACCGGCTTTGTGTTATTAATTTGACATTACTGTGCAGATGAATCAATGTTACATGTAAAAGAGAGTGATAGCAGTATCGCTAACGATACTGTAAACCGGGGATACTTCTATTCAAAATCATGTTACCGGCTGTTTTCTACTGACTACTTACTATTTTTGTGGATTATGTACCAGCTTATCCGTCGTATTTTGTTTTTTATGGATGCCGAAAAGGCGCATTATTTTGCTATGAATTCGCTTAAGCGTATTTGTAACGTGAGCGTTTTCAGAAGTTTTGTTACCTGGTTGTTTAACCCTGGGAGAAATCTTCATATTCAGCTTTGGGGCTTAAAATTCAGGAACCCGGTTGGACTGGCTGCCGGTTTCGATAAAAATGCGTTATACCTGCGTGAATTGCAGGCTTTGGGGTTTGGTTATGTGGAAATTGGAACGGTGACGCCTTTGCCGCAGGATGGGAATGATAAACCGCGTTTATTCCGTTTGCCTGAAGATAAGGCTTTGATTAACCGTATGGGCTTTAATAATGACGGGGTTGATATTGTGACGGAACGCCTGAAGCACTGGCGTAAAGAGAATGAAAATAATAAAAACAGGATTTTGATTGGCGGCAACATAGGTAAAAATAAAGTGACGCCTAACGAAACGGCTTACATGGATTACGATGTTTGCTTTAGAAAACTGTTTGATTATGTTGATTATTTTGTAGTGAATGTTAGCAGTCCTAATACACCGGGGTTGCGCGAATTGCAGGAGAAGGAATCGTTAAGGGTGATACTGACGAATTTACAGAAAATTAATGCGACAAAAGAGACGCCTAAACCTATTTTACTGAAAATAGCTCCTGACCTTACAGAACCTCAACTGGATGATGTGATTGCTTTGGCTAAGGAAATAGACCTTGACGGCCTGGTGGTAGCCAATACGAGCCTGGACAGGACGACATTGTCTGATCCGGGTATTTTACGCTGTGATAAGATTGGCGCTGGTGGACTGAGTGGCGTTCCTGTGGGTAAGCGCGCTAAGGAACTGGTGTATTATGTTGGCAGAAATACGGAGAATAAAATACCGATAATCGCTTCCGGCGGTATCAGTAATGCTGATGATGCTAAAAAGAACCTGGTAGGTGGTGCCAGTATGATACAGGTATGGACTGCTTTTATATATGAGGGGCCGGGCATTGTGAAGAAGATTTGTAAAGGCCTTAAAAACTAAACCATGCAAAAGAAAAAAAATAATGACTTAAGCAACCTTAAAGGGATGTTTTACAGTACGGACCCTGATTATGTACCACCGGGATATGAAGAGGAGCAGGAGCCAGAAACATTGCCACCTGCCCAGCAGAAGCTACGTATCTGGCTGGAAACAAAGCATCGTGGCGGGAAGGCTGCCAGTGTTATCAGTGGCTTTGTGGGTACTGAGGCTGATTTGAATGAACTGGCTAAAAAACTAAAGAACCTTTGCGCAACGGGCGGGAGTGCGAAAGACGGGGAAATCATCATTCAAGGTGACCACCGGGATAAAATTTTAACCTGGTTACAGAATAACGGCTATAAACAATGTAAAAAAGCGGGTGGCTAACTACCAATTTTACAGCAAAGTTATGTTTCAAAAAAAATAACAGCACTTAACCTATATTTTAAAGTAAGCAAAGTAATTTTGCCCAATTTTTAAAGAATGACCAGTATTACAAAAACACCTATTTCGCATAACGAAAGTATCCGCAGTAATAAAAAGAAAATAATTGTATTGGGCAGTGGACCTAACAGAATTGGCCAGGGCATCGAATTCGATTATTGTTGTGTACACGGTTTATTGGCCGTAAAAGAGTGTGGTTACGAAGCCATCATGGTTAACTGTAACCCGGAAACTGTAAGTACCGATTTCGATATTGCTGACAAGCTTTATTTCGAACCTGTTTTTTGGGAGCATATTTGGGAAATCATTGAGCATGAACAACCTTATGGTGTGATTGTTCAGCTGGGCGGCCAAACTGCATTGAAGTTAGCTAAAAAATTACATGAGCGTGGTGTGAATATTATTGGTACCAGCTTCGATAACATGGATATTGCTGAGGACCGCGGCCGTTTCAGTGATTTGTTGAAAGAGCTTGAGATTCCTTATCCTGATTATGGTACTGCTTACACTACGGATGATGCGATTGAAGTGGCTAACCGTGTAGGCTATCCTGTACTGGTGCGTCCTTCTTATGTGATCGGGGGCCAGCGTATGCGTATTGTTATTAATGATGCGGAACTTGAGAGTGGCGTATTGAGCTTATTGAAACATTTACCGGGCAATAAAATCCTGATTGACCATTTCTTAGACCGCTGCCAGGAAGCTGAGATCGATGCTATTTTTGATGGTGAGAATTTCCATATTATGGGTGTGATGGAGCATATTGAGCCTGCCGGTATCCATAGTGGTGACAGTAATGCAGTATTACCTGCATTCAATTTATCTCCGCTGGTAATTACTACGATGGAATTTTATGCTGAAAAACTGGCACGTGCTTTAAATATTAAAGGTCTTATTAATATCCAGTTTGCAATTAAAGATGGTAAAGTATATGTGATTGAGGCGAACCCTCGTGCATCACGTACCACGCCATTCATTGCTAAAGCTTACCAGATTCCTTACCTGAACGTGGCTACCAGGGTAATGTTGGGTGAAAATAAACTGACCGATTTTACATTCGAGAAAAAACTGACAGGTTTTGCTATTAAAGAGCCGGTGTTCAGTTTTGAGAAATTCCCTGGTGTGAACAAGGAGTTAGGCCCTGAAATGAAAAGTACTGGTGAAGCTATCCGTTTTATTAAAGATCTGCGTGATCCGTATTTCCGCAAATTATTTAAAGAGCGTAGCATGAACCTTAGTAAATAATTGATAAAAAGTCCGGATTGATTCCGGACTTTTTATTTGTGCTGATTGATGGCATCACAACTTCTTTGATATTCTGCAATTCACTTTTAATGGAGCTGTTGACTCAGCAGTTCATCTCCATTTCTACTGCTGCTACATTTTAATAAACTTGTGTACCGTATTTTTTGTTTTGAGCAGATAAATGCCTTTTGCTAAGCCGGGCAGTTTTATTTGTGTTTTCTTGTTACTTGTGGTCATTTTTATCAATACTTTTCCATAAATATCAAATACTTCCAGCTTTTCTCCAATGCTTAAATTATCTACAATCAAATAATCTGAAACGGGATTGGGATATATTTTCGGTTGATTGAAACAGGTATTGTGTATGGTGACTACGTTTGAAAACTTCACTGTGTTGTCTTTTCTTATTTCTTTTAATCTATAATAAACTGTGGATGCCTGATCCTCTGTTTTTATTTTGTAATTTACAATACCTCCTTCATTAATTTCGTAAGTATTATACCGGACACCATTATAGCTGCGCTCTAAATGATAGCTTGATACATGACTGGTATTGCCCTGCCAACTTAAGATGGTTGCACAATTTTGAGTGAGCGCATGGAGCTGTAATTCAGATATTGGCAAGACGGTGTTACAAATACCGTTATTAAGTTTGCCGGGAATATAGGAAGTTTTAGCAATTGAATAAGGCGAGCTTGTTGCCATTACTAATCCATGACCGAATAAATCGTTGTAATTGCCACTGTTTGTCATATTTAATGCGTTTGCATTGCTTGTTCCGCGCCACCACCATACTAACCATCCAAACTCGTATTGCTGTGACAGTTCCATGATAAGGGGGTAGTTTATTTCATAATTTGCAGACTGGACATCGTAAGCGGCTAATTCACCGAATACGAACGGCAGGTTACTGGCATCCATCTGGCTGAACCTATTGGTGACCTCTGCATCGGTAGCTGTCCACCACGGGGCGCCACTTGAGGGTTTTGGCCAATATAAATGAACGCTAAATAGTAAGTTATGGACCGGATCATCGTTTAATAAGGCGGCGCCATAGTCTAAAAAGAAGGTATGGTCTTTGCCCCAATGCAGGCCATCTATCATGAGCGGACAGGTGTAACCGGCATTGCGCATGGTTAATATGGCTGTTTTATTTGCCTGGTAATAGCTAAGTTTTTCTGCTGCAGATATATTAACAGACGGACTGGGTTCATTTGCCAAATTGATAATTAAATAATTCTGGTATCGTAACAGTAAATCTTTGATATCCGGCCGGGCCCACCATGCTACTGCTCCATTTGCGCCATTTAAAGCATTATCTGATGGCTGGCCTGTATAATCATGCAGTTCTAATATGGGGATCATCTTTTTGCCGAGACATGCCTGTAACAGGGCTTCCAGGTTAGCGGCTGTTGTATTATTGATGACACCGGGTACCCAGGCAGTGCCATTATAAACATAAGTGTAAGTGTATTGCTTCGTTAATACGATCCTGACGCTATTGGCACCTGTTTTCGCAATCTCTTCAAATTTACTCAACTCCCAGTCTCCACCGGAATATGCGTAATAAATACTCCCTAAGTTAACGCCTCTAAGAATAATGTTTTCATTACAATCATCTTTGAGGTACTTACCATCAACATGCAGTAATGATGGCTGTATTCCTGCCGATATTTTGTTGAGTTCAAAAAAGTTAATAATCTGTGCAGTCGCATCATAATTGCTGTTTGATGTATTTGGCCAGGTATGGCCCAGTCCTTGTACTCCGACTAACTTTATGACTGGTGTGCTACAAAAGGTCATGACCCGGACACCGCTGACAATATTATCTACTGTCGCAGCATTATAGGTGGCGGTATTACATGATGGGTATGAGAATAAGTATAACGGATATTCTGTCCAATCATTTGGTGTATTGCCGGGATCGGGATATGCGGTAGCAGTGGCGTTATCGCCGGTACCGTGGATATGTAAAATGGGCACTTTCCTGAAACCCGGGTTGGCGGCATTGCCATAATTTGCAAACCAGTTATAGCCATTTAATTGTAACAGGCCGGCTACCGGTGCAAATGCTTTTATTTTATCCGCAGCTTCTGCTGCCAACCTGTAAACAAAAGCTGCCCCATCGGAGAAACCGGTGGCATAAATTTTATTGCTGTTGATTGCATACTGATTTTCTAATGCGGTAATGAGGTCTTTTATAAACAGTACATCATCTGTGGCATCGGGACTAAAAACATTCTTGTCCCAGACACCGGAAATAGCATCGGGAAATACCGCTAAAAAACCGTGTTCAATGGCTTTGGCGGTAAAGTTAGTAGTGGCATTGATACCCGCACTATTACCTCCCTGGCCATGAAAGACAAATATGACGGATAAACCCGGTGGCATGACCGATTCTGCAAACGGTAAGCCTAACTTGTAATTCCTGTTTGTACCCCCGGACACAATTGTCCTGTTGGACGTTAACCCCTGGCCTGAACTGCAGAATACCATTGATAGCATAACCAGGGTGATCATCAACTTATACATACCCGATAATTATTAAATAAATATATTAAGTAATAAATCGGCTATTGGTAGCCAATGAGCAAAGTGTATGTTTTAGTGATTATATGTTTGATTTCAGTTTGTCAATCTTAATTTATGTGCACTAAGGATAAGGAAAAAACTATCCGGTATTTTAAACTGATCATGAGAATCCTATTAATGGTTTTAATAGTGCCTTGGTGCTAATTCGTTAAAATCCGGACGATAAGCATCCGGGTAGAAAATTCTGCCTATTTTACGCTTAATTTTACGGAAAAAAAGATGGCGGAAGATCTTGCAATTAAATCTGGCAATAAAGAAGAGCAATACGAATCGTTAATTCCTCAAATAAAGGGTCTATTGACCGGAGAACCTGACTTAATTGCCAATTTAGCGAATGTTTCAGCGGCATTGAAAGAACAATTCGGCTGGTTTTGGGTAGGATTTTATATTGTTAAAAATGACGAACTGGTACTTGGACCATTCCAGGGACCTGTAGCATGCACGCGTATCAGGAAAGGCCGGGGTGTTTGCGGTAGTAGCTGGGCACAGGCTGCCACATTGATAGTGCCTGACGTAGAAAAATTTCCCGGTCATATTGCGTGCAGCAGTTTATCGAAATCTGAAATTGTATTGCCTGTAATACATCATGGAGAGGTAGTGGCCGTTTTAGATGTTGATAGTGCAGAACTGGATACATTTGACGCGACAGACCAAAAATACCTGGAGCAGGTAATCGCACTGATAGAATGGGTATAAGGTGAAAAGAAACGATTTTAAATTTTAAAAAGCGAGGCAGTGCCTCGCTTTTTAAAATTTTATTTCTCCTGCTATCTGCCGCAGTTCTTCTGCAGTAATGCCTTTTGCCTCTAACATTACCAGGAAACGGTCTTTTTCAAAATATCTTAACTTCATCTCGTTTTCTATCTTATCCATTTCTTCAATCGCTTTTTTGCCGTTCAGGTCGATTGTTTTTGTATAACTGTTTTCATTTTCTGTGGCGAAGTTTGCCATGGTTTTTAGCTGGGATAAAAAAACCTTGCGTCCCTGTTCACCTGTACAATCATATATTTCCAGTTCAATTTCTTTAGTACCGCTTTTGTATTCTGAGGATGCTTTTACAATGCCGTTACCGCTGTCCAAATCCTCATCAGTAATAGCAATGCCGCCTAAAGTGGTTGGTAATAATGCTTTTGCTTCTTCTAATGATATTGGGGTCAGAGATTTTAGTTTATCTGCTTTCTCTTCCAGCTCTTTCATGATCGCGGCCCTGTTGTTCACAAACTCTTTGTCTATACTTACTTCATTGCCATTTTCATCTGTCATAGAAATTTTATCAGGGTCTTTTCCGGGTACTTCACATGCAGAGAGCGTACCGATTAATGCAACTATTAAAAGTATTCTGTTCATAATATGGCTTGTTTGATGCAATTTGAAGATAACAAATATTATGCATAAAATTTAAACTGCAATGCCACCTTCTTTTAAGGCCAGCATTATTTGTATTAAAAATGCAATGGTTGCAGGGATCAGGATCGTGTACCATTTTGTTTGATTATTCACTTTAAACATTTCTAATACTCCTGGTTTTGCAATATAAAAAATGATTAAAGCTCTTAATGCAATGGGCCAGAGCATCCCAACACTTTCGGGAAGCGACATCAGCCCTTCCTGTACCAGGTAATACCATTGAAAAATACTTACTGACAAGGCTAACACTGATTCTACCATTAGAATGATCCAACCAATCTTCATTTTATCCTTAAATATCAGGAAGACGCCAACCGGATATAATATTTGTAAACAAGTAAGATTAAAAGCGATGTCTATTATACAGGTATCACAATTCAGGATATTGTAAATAAAGAAAATATTGTAATATAACATCCTGATATAAAGAACAGAATACAGTACCATCGCTAAATGATACCAGCTTATCCCACCCTGTGGCTTGATCAGTGATTTGAAAAAAGTGGTGATCTTTTCTTTTTTACTTATTTCAAACCCAAAATCATCGATATCATTTTTATATGTTGCTGTTTTAATATGAAGCGAATTCAACTCATTTTCAGAAACAATTCTGTTATCCAATAATTCCTTTGCAGCGGCTACGGCTTCCTCCTGGTACGATTCAGGGTTATTGGTTATTTTAAGCAGTTCGGTATTAGAGTAATCTTTATACCTGTCTTTGAAATTGAAATGCATGGAAATACAGCGTTTTAGATTTAAAAATAAGTAATAATAATTATATCACTCTTAATATATTAAAGCTAAAAGCAGCCATCTGTTACAAGCCGATAATTACGTGTATAAGATTTATACCTGACGCTTCGGCTGGCTCGAAGTAACGTCTTTTAGATGAATCGTTTTATTCTTCAATATACACTCTTTTTACTCGTTGCCCGATACCGGTCAATATCTCATAGCTGATGGTCTGGCATTTTTGCGCGACTTCCTTTACCGGAATGTGCATTCCGAATATCTCTGCTGTATCGCCCACATTCGCTGGGATATTTGTAATATCTATCATGCACATGTCCATACATACGCTGCCTATAATGGGGGCACGGTGATTGTTGATAAATACTTCTCCTACATTGTTGCCCAGGCTTCTGCGTAATCCATCTGCATAACCGATTCTTATTGTGGCGACGTTGGTTGGTTTTGTTGCTTTAAAGCGGCGGTTGTAACCCACGGTGTCTCCTTCCTGTAAATGTTTTATCTGGGCGACCGTGGCTTTGAGTGAACCTACCGGTATGGTTGTTTCTCCTCCGGGTAGTTTTTTATTGCCTTCATACAATCCGACGCCTAATCTTACCATACCCATATGATATTGGGGGTGGCGCTCTATGCCTGCGGTGTTACAGCAATGCTTTATAAAGCTATACCCTATTTGCTCCTCAAGGGTATTGCAGCTTTTTATAAACAAATCTGCCTGTAAGTGGGTAAAATCATCTTCATCCGGATCTTCAGAAGCGGCAAAGTGTGTAAAAGCAGATTTTACAAAAAGGATGTTTTGTTCCTGTATCTTCTTGCCTAATGCTTCTGTTTCTTCCGGCAAAAAGCCTAAGCGGTGCATTCCCGTATCTAATTTTATATGGATGCCCTGCTGGGTTATACCATTCTGCAGGCAATAGCTGTAAAAGTTATTTAACTGGTGGAATGAAAAAATTTCAGGTTCCAGGTTGTACTGTTCCAACTGGTTGTAGCCGGACTCTTCTACATTCAATACCATTATTGGCAAAGTAATGCCAGCTTTACGCAGCGCGATCCCTTCATCAATGTAAGCGACAGTAAGATAATCCACATGATTGAACTGTAATAGCTTTGCTACTTCTGCGTCGCCGCTGCCGTACCCGTAGGCTTTTACCATTACCATTAACCTGGTAGATGGCTTCAGCAAATTTTTGTATGCTTTTAAATTATGGGTTATGGCGGTCAGGTTTATTTCTAAAGTGGTCTCATGGGTCTGTAGTTCAAGAATATTGGCAATCCTTTCGAACCGGAAACGGCGTGCTCCTTTCAATAATATATTCTCATTGTTGAAGGTAAGGCCAGGAAGTGCCTGGATAAAAGCTTCTGTGGATGGATACTCCGATGTGGAGATCCCTTCATTTTCAAACAAAGATCTGAACCTGGCTATTTGTTCGCCAATAGCAATGAGCCTATTGATCCTGCCATCTTTCAGTAACCGTACCACTTGCTCATAGATGGCTTTGTTACCGGTTGATGATTCTGTCACATCACTTAATATTACTGTCAGTTTATTGGACTGGCGTTGCTGGTACAAATAATCCAGCGCTATTTTAAATGAATTCAGATCATTACTGTAACTGTCGTTTATTAAGTAGGAATTATGTATGGCTTTTTTCCAGAACAACCGCATTTCAACAGGTTTAAGCTGCTGAATACCTTCGATTGTTTCGTTCATCTCCTGTTTCAGGTACACGCAGGTTGCCAGGCAGTGTAATACATTTTCAATGGACGCATCATCTATAAACGGGATTTCGAAACGGTGATGATCACTATGAATATTTATATGGACCGTGGTATTCTGTGCATGCTTATATATACTCAAGATCCGGACATCGCAACCCTCCTGGTATCCCCATGTAAACGTGTTTAAACCGGTAGTCTCCGAAACGGTTTTATTGATGATCTCATTATCCCTGTTAAAGATGATTATATCTGAATGAGCAAAAAGCTTTATTTTTTCGGATGCTTTTTGCTCCAGGCTTGTAAAGTGCTGTTGGTGTGCTTCGCCAATATTGGTAAAGATGCCAATGGTTGGCTGTATCATTTTTTCTAAGGCTGCCATTTCACCAGGCATGCTTATACCTGCTTCAAAAATGCCTAACCGGGTATTGCTATCAATATTCCAGACACTTAAAGGCACGCCGATCTGGGAATTGTAACTTTTGGGGCTGCGGGTTATTTCTATCCTTCTATGTAATAACTGGTACAGCCATTCTTTTACAATGGTTTTACCGTTACTACCGGTAATACCGATAACGGGAATATTGAATGAACTCCTGTGAGCGGTTGCTAATATTTGTAAGGCTGTTAATGAATTTTCTACTATTAAAAAGCAGGCTTCGGGCATTTCGGCCGCTTTATCCGGCAGGTGTTCTACCACAAAGCACCTTACGCCATTATTATAAGCGCTTAAAACGAATTTATGACCGTCGTTGGTATTTGTTTTCAGGGCAAAGAAAAGGGTATTAAGACCATCGATGATCCTTCTTGTATCGTTGCTTAAATAGGTGATTTTAAAATTAGTATTACCTACTGCCTTTGCATGAATAATACCTGAAATATAAGATAAGTCGTAAGTTTTCAATGCCTCAGATTTGTACAAAAGTATGACTCTATTGCGAATCCGGGATTTTGAATACCTGGCATACTTTTATTAGGTTAATGATAATAATGTAATGGGGTTTAACGGAAAATTTCTGATGTTTTGTATTCCGGCCATGCTCCTTTGGATGATGCGACAAATGCACCGAGTTTTGTGGCGGCTGTTAAACTTTCCTGGATGCTTTTACCGGCCGAATAACCGGCAATGAACGCCGCTAAAAATGAATCGCCACTACCAATGGTATCTATTACTTTTACCGGAATCCCTTCCTGGTAATAGAACCGGCTATCTTTATAAACCATCGCACCATCCGCGCCTCTTGTAACGATTACCAGTTCCAGCCGGAATTTTTCTGCAATGAATGCTGCTCTCGATTCCAGGGATTCAAAATTGCCCCACCAACCTGTTATTAAAACCAGTTCTTCTTCATTCAGTTTTAATATATCTGCACATTCCAGTAATGCCGCCAAATGAGATTCGGTATAATGTGGCACGCGAAGATTAATATCCAGTATTTTCTTGCGGGCGACACTGATTAACTTTTTTAGTGTATTCCCGGAAGTGTGGTTTCGTGCCGCCAGGCTTCCGAATATAAAATAATCAGCCTGTTTTACTTCATTGAGCAAAGCATCCGTACACTCAATAAAATCCCAGGCGACCGGTGAGATGATATCGTATTTCATATCGCCATTGGGTTGTGGTATCGCATTCACAATGCCGGTCTGATGTTCGCCAGTTTGTAACACATGCGCTGTATTGATGCTTAGCTGGTGTAGTTTTTCCAGCAGCTCATATCCTTTTTTATCTTTGCCTACCTGGGTAATTACTACCGGTTGATAGCCTAGCTGCTGCAAATGGTAGGCGACGTTCATGGGCGCACCGCCCGGCACTTCTTCACCGGGTAAAATATCCCACAAAATCTCTCCGAAACAAACAAAGGACACTGCATTCATAAATACACTTTTACATTCAGAAATTGAAGGTAAAACTAATTTCATGTCCCGGAAAAACCAAGGTTCACAAAGTTTTAATAATTTAAAATGCGTCAATTGCTTCCAGCTTCAGTAATTCCGTGTAAGGATCTCCTTCCAGATTTAATAATTGCGCGAAGGCGGGTTCAGTTTTTAATCCTTGTTCTTTTAAAGCGATTATTTGCTGTCGGAATGGTTCCCCGTGCTTTTGCAGTAATGCATGTTCTATAAGCATATGCCTGTAGGCATTTTGAGATTTAACCGGCAGGTTTTGTCCGAATATCTCAATTTCTGTATTACCAATATAAAAGCCGGCAACAATGGCCGGTATATTCGTTGTATGATTTTCTGATACTGAGAACTTTTCAAAATGACGAAAATGCTGATCGAGGGTATTTAGAAATTCCTGGTAATCGGGGGTGTAACAGATAATATCAAGATCGCTGTTTTCTATGTCAATATGAATGGGAATGGTGCCGGTAAGAATGGGATTGAATGGTTTCAATAGCTCAAAAATCCTGAACTCAGTTAAAATTTTATAGGCCTGCTGTTGCCTGGTATTACCCTGCTGTAAATAATCAATGGTATCAAAATGCATCCTTATAAATTTATGGCAAAAATACTGTTTAATAAGCAGTAGCCGGGAGTCGTTCATTTAAAGTTTTTGTAAGCTAACTGCTATCTGAATTGTTCAGCAGGATGACATCTGCCAACGGGCTGCCGGATATATTGGGCAGCGAGGCACGAGCTGGCCACGTGCCTGAATTGAACCGATACAAGATACCGTATGGTATATGCACCCGTACAGTGCACGTGGCGGTACCCCAAATTAGCCGGAACAAATGTTCCGTAGCGAACGATAGCTGAACGCCCCGAATTGTTTAAGAAAAAATACTTTTTGAGATGAATGATTTCTAAATTTGTAAGATAAACAAGTAATGATGATAGAAAAAAGTACTATAGCATTTCTTAAACAGTTGTCTGAAAATAATAATAAACCCTGGTTTGACGCTAACAGGAAAACGTATGAACAGGCAAGAGCCAATTTTGCCGAAGTGGTACAATCTATTATAAACCAACTGGCGGTATATGACCCGACCATTGGCCATATTGAAGCGAAATCCGCAATATACCGCATTAACAGAGACATCCGTTTTTCTAATGACAAGACCCCTTATAAAACTCATTTCGGCATGTATTTTACCTGTAACGGCAAGGTAGATGACCGTGCGGGCTATTATATGCACATAACACCCGGCAGCAGCTTTATTGGTGGTGGTTTGTGGATGCCCCTGGCACCGGATTTAAAGAAAATCCGCCAGGAAATTGATTATAACCTGGAGGAATTTAAAAGTATCCTGGAAAACCCTGCATTCGTAAAGCATTATAAAAAGCTGGACGATGATGCCAAGTATAAAATCAGCCGGCCTCCAAAAGGATATGAGGCTGACAACCCGGCAATAGAATACCTGAAATTCAAAAGCTTTACAGCCTCTACCACTGTGAGCGATAAACAGGCATTGAGTGCTGATTTTGTAAAAAATGCCGTGGACATTTTTAAAGCGCTTACTCCTCTGAACACATTTTTTAATAAGGCGCTGGCTGATTAATTTTTTGGGAAACGGGTGTTCCCAACTGCTATTTCAAGATCAACTAAAATGTTGATAAAAATAAAAATCTGAAAAATTGATTATATTTATTCACAGAAACTGCAGATTGTGTGAATAACTCTATATTTGAGTTTCTATTTTTATAATTTAAATAAAACTATTATGAGTATTCCAAGTGTGGATTTGGCTAAGTTTACAGAAGGTAACGATAGCGAAAGAAAATCATTTGTGTACGAATTAGGGCGTGCTTATGAAGATGTTGGATTTGTAGCGGTGAAAAATCATGGTATTTCCGACGAGATGATTGCTGAATTGTACCAGTATGTGAAAGAATATTTCAGCTTACCGGCTACGGTAAAAAAATCTTACGAAATTCCTGAATTGGCAGGTCAGAGAGGGTACACTTCTTTTGGTCGCGAACATGCAAAAGGTAGTGAAGCACCCGATTTGAAAGAGTTTTTCCAATATGGCCAGACTGTATTGGACAATGATCCGATAAAATCGGAATACCCGGACAATGTGCAGGTAAAAGAAATTCCGGAGTTTTCTCCAACGCTTTTAAAAGCTTACCAGAATTTTGAAAAAAGCGGCCGTGCATTATTAAAAGCCATCGCCCTCTATCTTGGTTTAGACGAAAATTATTTTGAAGAATACGTTATAAACGGTAACTCTATTTTAAGAGCCATCCACTACCCGCCTATTACCAGTGAACCTAAAAGCGCTATCCGTGCGGAACAGCATGAAGACATCAACCTGATAACTTTACTGGTTGGTGCAAGTGCCGAGGGTTTACAAATATTAAGTAAACAGGGCGAATGGGTTGGCGTAACAGCATTACCGGGCCAGATAGTGGTAAATGTTGGCGATATGTTACAACGCTTAACCAATAACCGTTTGCGCAGCACCACGCACCGTGTGGTAAATCCCCCGCGTGAGCATTGGGGTACCAGCCGGTTCAGTATTCCTTTCTTCCTGCACCCGAAAGGCAATATGAGCCTTGCCTGCCTGGAAGACTGTATTAATGAAGAGCATCCTAAAGCATACCCGGACACTACGGCAGGCGAATATCTTGACGAACGCTTAAGAGAGATCGGTTTAAAAAAATAATGTCTTTTAGGGTTTCCTTATCGTTATCCGGATTCTAATTTTATACATTTGCGTTAAAAGAAAAAGTATGAAGAAATTGATAATAGCCTTTGCGGTAATTGGTACGTTAGCAGCCTGTGGCAATAATGATACAGCAGCAACAGATGAAAAAGCGAAGCAGGAAGCACAGGAAAAGCTGGCTAACCCGGAACCAATGAGCGATGGTGGGGCCCAAATAGATATTACCGGCATGACTGTAGAAGCCCGCGATCCTTATTGTAATATGAAAATAGGTAATAAGGTAGCAGATACCGCCACCATTGATGGTAAATTCTACGGGTTTTGCGCAAAAACCTGTAAAGAAAAGTATCTTGAAGAACTGGCCACGAAACAATAGAAAATTTTACGGTATTTATATAAACGGGTAGCAGAAATGTTGCCCGTTTTTTGTTAAAAAAATATTGTTTACCAATTTAGTGAAGATTATTTAGCGGAATGTTGTAATTTCAACCGCTATTTAATACGAGCGATCGTATCCTAATAAAAGAGACTGTAACCGCTTTACAACCATTGTTGTATAAAAGCGGGCAGTCTCTTTTTTATGATAGCATCAACCGTTTTGGAATCATAAATCTTGATTTGGAAAATATAAAAACCGGATAATGGAATTGAATTATTTAGCTTTTGTGCTGCCAGCTTTTTTCTTCTTTTGCGGACTGGAGTATTATTTAAGTCTGAAAAAAGATAATAAAGTCTATCATTTCAGTGAAACGATCAGCAACCTGAACGTAGGTATCTTTGAACGTACCTGCGACCTGTTTGTAACAGCATTATTGCATTTTTACTTTGTGTGGCTCTATAATAATTATGCTGTTTTCAATATAAAAGCAACAGTTCTTACCTGGATACTATTGTTCCTGGCCACCGACTTGCTCTGGTATTGGTATCACCGCTTAGGCCACCGGGTTAACCTGTTGTGGTCTGCACATGTGGTGCATCATCAAAGCGATGACTTCAATTATACCGTATCGGCAAGGATTACCATTTTCCAGGCATTTTTCAGAGCTATTTTCTGGTCATTTATTCCCATTTTAGGTTTTCCGCCACAGATGATCACCATTATTTTATTACTCCATGGTGCCTACCCGTTTTTCACCCATACGCAGTTAGTAGGGAAATTGGGGCTACTGGAAAAAGTACTGGTAACGCCATCCCACCACCGGGTACACCATAGCAGCAACGAAAAATACCTTGACAAAAACTTTGGAGATATGCTGATAATATGGGACAAGATCTTCGGCACTTTTATAGAGGAAGATGAAAAAGAAGAAACCAAATATGGCATTACAGATCCACTCAACAGTTATAGTTTTTTATGGCAGCACTTCCATTTTCTATTAGAAATAGGCGTTTCATTTAAGCGGGCAAAAGGGTTCAAAGCCAGGTGGCGCACCCTATTCGGTGCCCCGGAAGAAATAGACCCGGGTATAAGAAAGGAACTTGAACAAAAGTTATTGGTAGCACCCAGCCAGAAAACATTATCACCACAGCTTCGCCAGTTTACCGTCGTCAATACCCTGTTCACATTAGGGTTCGTCTTTTTCTTCTTATTGTTCGGGTATTATCAAACGCCCTACCAGCTTATTGTTGGCGGAATTTTTGTACTTGTAAGTGTTATTTATACCGGGGCCATCCTGGAGCAACGCCGCTGGATCTTTCATATTGAATTTGCCAGGGTTACCTTATTTTCCGGGTACCTCACACTCATTTACCCGCATTTCTACCTCGTATCACTGGTGGCATGTACTATTACGCTCATTGTTTTTTTCTACAATTCCGCTAACAGAAGTTATAAACGTTTATTAAGTATAGACAGGTGATTTTTATTCGGGGCTATCAGCACAGAACTCCAGTTCAACTGCTGTTCCGGCAATTTTTGGGGTACCGCCACGTGGGCTGTCTTTAAGAATATACCGTCCGGTATATTTCAGCAATTCCCAATTCACCACGTGGCCAGCTCGTACCTCGCTGCCCAAAATATCCGGCAGCCCTTCAACAGCTATCATTCTATGCAGCTAAGAGCAACCAGCTGATCGTAGACATATTACGGCTAACATTATTTATAAAAGAAACGCCATCGTTTTTCGATGGCGTTTCTTTTATTCAACAGGAATAACCAGTAGAGGCACTTGCGTATGCCATGCCAGTTTTTTAGAAATGCTATTCCTGAACAGGTTCACAAACCAATTGCTACGTTGATGAAAAGTAATAATTAGTTCAGACCGGTGCTCTATAGCAAAAAGGTTAATTTCCTCTGCAACATCTGTACTTGTTTTATAATGAAACTCCGGTTTAAACTTATCTAACACACTGAATATATCTTTCATTTCCTGCCTCAGATCAACAAAATCGCCCTCGCCTTCAGATACATTGATTACATCCAGCGACGCTGACATTTTAGTTAAGAACTCCTCTAAAAGAATGGAGTCCAGCTTAGATTTGACATCTTTAAAATCGGTAGCCAGTAATATCCTGTTTGGCAAGCCCGCATGTGTAGAAGTTGGAATGACCAGCAAAGGCTTTTTACAGTTTTCCAGTACCCGTATCGCATTACTGCCGATAATCACTTTTTCCCAGCCGGTTTTACCGGTAATGCCCATTACTACCAAATCTATATTATGATCTTCAATCACCTTGTTCAACCCGCTTTCAAGGTTCATGTGCTCAATTAAAAAATGAACGTTCGTACTTGGTGGAATCTCATTCAATATTTCAGATTTCCATTGCTTCATTTGCCTTACAGCATCTTCGTGGATCTCTTCAAACGTAATGGTCACCATCGGGCTGCTGGTAATCGCCTCCACACTTTGATTGGCATGTAGAAAAGAAATATTTTCCGCATTCAGTTTCCCGGCTAATAAAACAGCATATTTAGCAGCTAAAGTAGCATTTTCAGAAAAGTCTGTAAGAATCAGTATATTTTTCATGGCAAATGTTTTTAGGTGTACACCTACAAAGTTATAAAAGGGTATGTTAGCTAAATATTAAATAATATGAAGGTTTTTCCTGTAAAAAAAGTAAAGAGTTTACCGTCATATTTTAGTTTTAGCAGCCATTTTTTAATGGCCAATTCATTTTTTCACTACTTTTAGTGTCTAATAAAGTCAAGTAAAATGAAAGGTTCTATTAAGATAGCAGCTATGTTTACAGGAGTATTATCTCTTGTTCAGATAGCAAATGCTCAATCCAATTTCAAAGTAAGTCCCGAAAAACCAAAACCCGGCGATGTTATAAAAGTGACCTATGTAAAAGCAGGTGACTTAATCGGTACTGGCAAATCCCCCGAAGCCGTTGTTTATGAGAACTATTACCAAAAAGACAATGAAAGTAAGACCAAAGTATTTGAGCCAGTTCTGGTAAAAACAGCACCGAATACTTATGAAGCTGAAATTAAGACCGATACAAATGCCAACTTTATTTTTATCAATTTCAGCGTAGACGATAAAAAAGACAATAGCTCCAAAGTAGGCTATACCGTATCATTTTATAACAATGAAAACACAGTACCATATAGCAGCTATAACAAAGGCCGTTACCTGGCTAATGTCATCACCTTCTACGGCGGCGAGCAAAACATTGATGACGCATTGGTAGCATACGCTGATGAATTCACAAAATACCCTGCCCATAAAGAGAAACTTTACAGCAGGTATTTAAGCTTACTGATGGGCAAAGACAAACAAAAAGCAACTGAATTAGCACAAAAAGAAATTGAGGCATCATTAAAAGATTCCGTGATTACTGAACCAAAGTATGAATATGTTGAATCTCTTTATGCAACATTAAAATTACCGCAGCAACGTAATGTTATTACCAAACTTAAAAAAGAAAAATACACTGATGGTGCCTGGACTAAACAAGATCTGCTTACAAAGTTCTCCCGTGAATCAGATATTGAGAAAAAGGAAGTACTGCTAAAAGATATTTTAAATAAGATAGATAACGACCCGAACTGGGCTTCTTACAAAGAAAACCGCTTCAACTACATCCGTGACCTGGCAGTAGCTGCATCCGCACAGAGAAAAGCAGCCGATGTAGAGAGGATCATTTCAACCTACGTAACGAAAGACATTAAAGCCGGGGACTTATTCGTCTTGAATTATTACATGGCCAATAACTTAGCCAGGGATACCAACCAGTTAGCAGTAGCCGAAAAATATGCGAAACAGGCTTACGAAAACGCATTGACCGAATATAAAAACCCGGCGCCGAAACAGGAAGGAACTTCCACCAAAGACTGGAAAGAAGGGTTGGAATCATACGCCATATTTGGTGGTAATACCTATGCGGATATCCTGAACAAAAACAAAAAATATAAGGAAGCTTACAATGTAGCCAAATCTTCTTATGCCTTAACAAAAGGAGATGTAGAGTCCCTGAACAGCAATTATGCGACTGCAGCGGCCAATACATTAAATGCCAAACAACTCACTCCATTATTAGAGGGGTTTGTAAAAAATGGTACCGCATCAGGGTTTGTAAAAGAAAAACTGAAAGAACTCTATACGGCTAAAAACAAATCAGACAAAGGTTATGATGAATATTTCGATGGTTTAGCAAAAGAAAACCTGCTGAAATTAACTGAAGAATTAAAGAAAGAACTCATCAGCGATGAATCTCCAAAATTCGCTCTTAAAAACTTTAAAGGCGAAGAGGTTTCTTTAGAGTCATTAAAAGGCAAAGTAGTTGTGGTAGATTTCTGGGCAACCTGGTGTGGCCCTTGTATCGCCTCCTTCCCGAATATGCAAAAAGCACAAAATAAACTATACGCAGAAGCTAATAACGATGTGGTATTTTTATTTGTAAACTCGTGGGAAAACGGTGATAACAAATTGAAAAACGCACAGGATTTTATGACCAAGAACAATTACAATTTTGAGGTATTAATGGATACTGATAATAAAGTAATAGAAAGTTATAAAGTAACCGGTATACCTACCAAATTCATCATTGGTAAAGACGGTAAAATCAAATTTAAAAAAGTGGGCGGCGGCGGAGCCGATAAGTTAATTGATGAATTAAATATTATGTTAGAATTAGCCAGAAAAAGCAGTTAACATAATCTGACCGTAATAAAAATGCTATCCATCCAGGTAGCATTTTTATTTTACAGGAACAATACCTTCCCGGATAAAAAACAGGAACAGTATCTTAAAAATTAATATTACAGGAATGCTTAGTCTCCGACATGACAAACGTACTTTGAGTACTGCCGATACTGGTTACAGATCCCAGTTTATTAAAAACAAAATCCTGGTAATGCTTCATATCCCTTGCATGCACCTTCAATAGAAAATCATAGTCCCCGGAAATATTATAGCACTCCACCACCTCATCTATTTTCAGAATATCACTCACAAATTCGTAGCCGATATTTTTATCATGATGCTTTAACCGGATACTACAAAACACGATGAGTCCAAAATTGAGCTTTTCCGCATCCAATACGGCAATGTATTTTTTAATATAGCCCTGCTCTTCCAATCTTTTAACCCGTTCAAAAACCGGGGAAGGAGTCAGATTTACTTTAATAGCCAACTCTTTAATAGTCAGTTTAGAGTTATTCCCTAAGAGCCTGAGCAGTGCCAGATCGGTATCATCTAAAACTTCCATAGAATATTTTTCTTTTTCTGTATCAAAACTCATCTCCCAAAAGTACAAAATTCCAAAATTTAACTGTTAAAAGATTTATATACTGAATTTACTCACCAAATACAGACATAAAATCTTTAAATATAACTTTGGCAATAAATTTTGCTGCCAGAAATTCCGGCAACCAAGATAAGTTCTTTCATTCCTTCATTTACCAGAACAGGTTCCCGGTGAAGACCGGGATGAAAAGGGAACCGTGTGTAAATCACGGACTGTCGCGCAACTGTAAGTAACCAATAAGGCTGATCAAAAACCACTATTTCAAAATCCAGGAATGGGAAGGTGAGCAGTACCTGTTACAAGTCAGGAGACCTGTCTGTTCCGGATAGACAATGCTTTCGCGGAATAAAGCTCATGTCAGATTAATGTATAGCAAACAGGTATTTTACAAAGGGCATTCGCCTGTCTGCACTATACTTATTTTCTTTCCTGGTTATCTGCCAAAAATGTCAGAAGTGATTAACTGAACTTTTTACAATGATTGTAAACCATTTAAAAAGTGAAAATGCAAACACAAAACTTGGGCTATCCACGCATTGGCAGCCAAAGACAATTAAAAAAAGCCAGTGAGCAATACTGGGCTGGGAAAATCTCGCAGGAAACTCTTTTCGAGGTTGCCGCTAAAATCAAAGAAGAAAACTGGAAAACACAAATAGATGCCGGTATTGATTTAATTCCTTGTAATGATTTCAGTTTCTACGACCAGGTATTGGACACCAGTTTATTATTGGGTAACATACCAGATCGCTATGCGCCCGTATTACAGGTGCCGTCCAATAATGAACTTGATCTTTACTTCGCAATGGCACGCGGTTACCAGAAAGACGGCCTGGACATCACGGCGATGGAAATGACCAAGTGGCTTGATACCAATTATCATTATATAGTACCTGAATTTACCACCAACCAGGAGTTCAGCATTAACAGTGAGAAAATCTTCAATGATTATCATGAGGCCAGGCAACAATTGCGCGATAAGGCGAAGCCTGTTTTACTGGGACCTGTGAGCTACCTCGTATCCGGCAAAGAAAAAGAGCCAGGTTTTGACCGCATCGAGCTGGTTGAAAAACTGGTACCGGTTTACGTGGAAATCATTACCCGGTTACAACAGCAAGGTGCTGCCTGGATTCAATTAGATGAGCCCTGCCTGGTAACAGACCTTTCCCAAAAAGAAAAAGACGCTTTAAAATACACCTATCACACCATCTCCCAAAACATCAGCGGGATCAACATCCTGGTAGCGACTTATTTTGACTCGCTTGCAGACAATACGGAATTAGCAGTAAACCTTCCTGTAGCCGCATTACATATCGACCTTGTAAGAGCACCGGAACAACTGGACGAAATATTATCATTCATTCCTGAAACGCTCCAACTCTCGCTTGGTGTCGTTGACGGGCGCAATGTCTGGAAAAACAATTACGAAAAATCATTAGCGCTCATTCAGAAAACAGCCGAAAAAATAGGCAGCGACAGAATGATCATTGCGCCTTCCTGTTCATTATTGCACAGTCCGATAGATCTTGACCTGGAAACAACGATCGATACTGAGATCAAAAACGGGATGGCATTTGCTAAACAGAAATTAACAGAAGTAGCCGAACTCAAATCAGTTGCAGAAGGAAATTATGTCCTTCTGGAATTAAATAAGGCGGCAATTGACAACAGAAGTTCATCACCAAAAGTACATCAACAGGCAGTGAAAGATCGTGTGAGTGCGATGACCGAAACGGATGCAATGCGTCAAAGTGCTTTCCCAGTTCGCAGGAAGCTGCATAATGAACGTTTTAAACTGCCTCCCTTCCCTACTACGACCATTGGTTCTTTCCCACAAACCGATGATATCAGGCAATTGCGTTCGAGGTTCAAAAAAGGAGCGTTAACCGTTGCAGAATATGAATCCGCAATAGAACAGGCAACGGTTGAAGTTATCCGCTGGCAGGAGGAAATCGGTCTGGATGTTTTGGTACATGGTGAATTTGAGCGAAACGACATGGTTGAGTACTTCGGGGAACAACTGGACGGCTTTTTATTTACTCAAAAAGGATGGGTACAAAGCTACGGCAGCCGCTGTGTAAAACCTCCCATTATCTATGGCGACATTAGCCGCCCGCAGGATATGACGGTGCGGTGGAGCAAATTTGCCGCAGCGCAAACGGACAAACCAATGAAAGGAATGCTTACAGGCCCGGTAACCATCCTTCAATGGTCCTTTGTAAGAGATGACCAGCCTCGTGAACAAACGACCTACCAGATCGCACTAGCCATACGGGATGAGGTATTGGCATTGGAAACAGCCGGTATCGGCATCATCCAGATAGATGAAGCAGCTATCCGGGAGGGATTGCCGCTTAGACAATCAAAGCAGTCTCATTACCTGAACTGGGCTGTAAAAGCGTTTAGAATAGCAGCAGGTGCTGTACAGGATCAAACACAGGTACATACGCATATGTGCTACAGCGAATTTAATAACATTATTGAACATATAGCTGCCATGGATGCTGATGTGATCACCATTGAGACGTCACGATCACAAATGGAATTATTGCAGGCTTTTGCCGGCTTCCATTATCCAAATGAAATAGGCCCAGGCGTTTACGATATACACTCACCGAGAGTACCGGCTATTGAAGAAATGACTGCTCTTTTGGCAAAAGCCGCAGACCTGTTGCCTGCCCGGAACCTTTGGGTAAACCCGGATTGTGGGTTGAAAACGCGCAAATGGCCTGAAACAAAGGCCGCACTGGAGAATATGGTGGCTGCAGCCAGGCAGGCACGTGAACTGATCAACACAAAGGATAACCTTTAAAACACAGCAGGTAAATAAAACAGCATTGAATCATCGTATCATCTAACATACTAACATATATACCAGAATTATTTTATGAAATTTTTAGTGACAGGAGGGACAGGATTTATTGGCGCCCGTGTAGTCGTGAACCTTTGGGAACGAAAAATACCGGTAGTGGTAGCGGATTTAAGCCTTAATATAGAATGGACCAAACAAATTGCGCTTTTAAAGTATTTGAATGCGCCGGTGAAACTTTCAGAAATCCGGGAGCAAATAGACAACACAGAGTTCGTTCATCTTGATGTCGCTGACAAAGAAGCAGTCAACCAGCTTTTTCTGAAATACCATGATATCACACATGTGATCCACCTGGCTTACCTGATGAGTGCCGAAGTGGAAGCAAATCATCACCGGGGTGCATCTGTGAATATTCTCGGAATGGCAAACATGTTCGACATGGTAGTGGACCATCAACTGGCACGTCTTGTTTTTGCCAGCAGCGAAACCATTTACGGCGCCAATCATAGTGCTTATGGCGATGAAAATTATGCTGTAAAGGAAGAGGACTTCTGCTCGCTTGACGATCACTTTTTCACCTATGGTGTCATGAAAATGCTGAATGAATATACCGCACAGAAGTATATTAAGACTAAAGGTGTCAGCATCGCCTGTATGCGCCCGCCAATTGTGTACGGAGACGGGAGAATGAGAGGTTCTGTGCTCTGGGCCTGTGAATTTGCAACCAACCCGGCACTGAACAAGCCTGTAAAACTGCCATTCTCCAAAAATGCCCGCGACTGCTGGATATATGTGGATGATGTTGCAGAGCAGTTTGTACGCCTGGCTTTAAAACCTGAGCTGAATCATTTTTCATATAACAATGGCGGCCATTCCGTTACTGCCGGCGAATTAATGCAAACGGTTAAAAACATACTTCCTGACGCCAGATATGAATTTGATGAGAATATCCCACGTACACCATTAGTGGACCGTTGTGACAGCACCCGCCTGGAGCAGGAAATAGGGTTTATTCCACGCTCACTGGAAGACGGGATAAGGGCACAAATAGAGGAAGCCCGCAGCAGACAGCTACAAGTCAGCTACTAATAAATCCGGATACTTAAAAATACTTTAATAAAAATAAAATATGTCATTACGCAATACGGTTGTAGGGAGCTACCCGAGACCGGAAAAACTGGAAGATACTATGAAACGTCCTGTTATGAACAGGAATGAAGTGGATGAATACATTAAATGGGCTGCCAAAGACCAGGCTGATCTTGGCTTAGAAACCATTACAGATGGCGAGGGCTATCGTGAAAATATGTATTACTTCTATCAAAAACGCATTGACGGTGTTTCATTTGAGAATATGCCTAAAGTGACGTTTGGAACTGCAGGCTTTGGAATTGAATGCCCGAGAATAATTGGCGAGCTTAAAAATCCCCGATTTGAAATTGCCCGTAACTGGAAAATTGCCCGTGATGCGGCACCGGAAAATGTGGCGGTGAAACTGACAGTAACCGGTCCTCATGTATTGTATCGCTTTAGTGTGAATGAACGCGAAGACCTTTACCCGGATGCCCCCTCTTTATGCCGTGCCTGGGCTAATGTTTTAAAAGACGAAATAGCAGCAGCCATCGAGCTGGGTTGCGAGCATGTGCAGTTTGATGAACCAATGTGGACAGAATCGCCGGAAGAAAGTGTGTGGGCTGCGGAAATTTTAGCTGAGCTGATAGAAGGCCTACCTAAAAAAGTGCGTATCGGCCTGCATGTTTGCGGTGGTAACCCAAGGCGCAAAAGAGTGTATTTTACAAAATATACGGATCTGGCAGAAGCATTTAAACGGGTACCGGTAGATGAACTAATGCTGGAACATTGTACACTTAGCTATAACATGCTGGAACTATTCGATACCTGGGACTTTAAAGGCGATCTGGCTATAGGCGTCATAGACCAACGTAGTGATGAGCTGGAATCTGTAGAAGAAATTGGTAAACGCCTGGAACCTGCATTGGCTTATTTCCCTAAAGACCGCCTGATTTTGACCAGTGAATGTGGCTTCGGACATGTACCTATTGAAGTGACTCATGCAAAATTGAAACGCCTGGTAGAAGCGACTAAATTATTATAGAAGCGGTATGGGTGTAATGCACCCTGCTCAGCATTTAAAATGAGATTCCTCCTGCGTCGGAATGACGATGCAATTCTTTTAAGACAAAGTAAGCGCAGTCATTTCGACGAGGGGAATTTGAGGCAACACCAATATAGAAGTATCCCAAGGAGAAGTCCCCCGATTAAAATACATTAGATTATTCCCCGACCTGTACAAAATTTAAAAGGAGATTCCTCCTGCGTCGGAATGACGAGGCAATTATTAAATAAAAAGTAATCGCTGTCATTTCGACGAGGGGAATTTGAGGCAACACTAATAATAGAAGCATCCGGGGGAGAAATCCCCATATCAATCACATTGGATTATTCTCCGACCTGTACAAAATTTAAAAGGAGATTCCTCCTCCGTAGGAATGACGATGCAATTCTTTTAAGACAAAGTAAGTGCGGTCATTTCGACGAGGGGAATTTGAGGCAACACTAATAATAGAAGCATCCCGAGGAGAAATCCCCCGATTAAAATACATTAGACCATTCCCCGACCTGTACAAAATTTAAAAGGAGATTCTTCCTCCGTCGGAATGACGATGTAACTCTAAGAAGTTAAGTCATCAATACAGTCAGACGATATTTGTACAAAAGCCAAATGGGCTGCGGTATGCGTTGGTGGCGAGGAACGAGCCAGTATGTTTTTACAGGATGAAACAGGGGCCTCTTTTATCATCAACCGCTCCTGTAAAACATACCGAGCGTAGCGGAGCCATAAGCACGCCGGACTAAAGCCAGGTAGATGTACCAAGGACCATAGCCCCAAAAAGAATAGATCTTGCAGAAATAAAGTGCATCTTTGCAAAGAACTATGGCTGGTATTTATATTCATATTCCATTTTGCACGAAAGCGTGTCATTATTGCAATTTTCATTTTTCAACGTCCACTCATCATATAGAGAGAATGGTGGCTGCCATAGTGCAGGAAATAAATACATTGCCTTTTCCGGCGCAGGATATCGATAAAAATATAGAGACCATTTATTTTGGGGGCGGGACACCAAGTGTGCTTAACAATGAGCAACTTCAATCTATTTTAAATGCCTGCTATGAAAAATTCCTGGTAACTGAAAATGCTGAAATTACACTGGAAGCTAATCCTGATGATATTACAAGGGAGCGCCTGAAAGGCTGGCGCCAACTGGGCTTTAACCGCCTGAGTATTGGGGTGCAAAGTTTTGCGGACAGTGATTTAAAATGGATGAACCGGGCGCATAATTCGGCAACTGCAGCAGATTGTATCGCGATGGCTTATGAAGAAAGATTTGAACATCTTACCATCGACCTGATATATGGCACACCGACCTTATCGAATGAGCAATTGCTTATCAACCTTAAAACAGCGGTGAACCTGGGCATCAATCATATTAGTTGTTATGCGCTTACGGTAGAGGAAAATACGGCATTGGACTATTTCATTAAGAAAGGAAAGATCGCCCCGGTAAACGAAGAGGTCCAGGATGAGCATTTTCATATCATGCGTCAATATCTTACGGATAATGGTTTTGAGCATTACGAGATAAGCAATTTTGCCAAACCGGGCCATAGAAGCAGGCATAACAGTAACTACTGGAGCGGCCGCCCCTATTATGGTTTTGGCCCTTCTGCCCACTCTTTTAACGGTGATAAAATGCGTTGGTGGAATATTGCAAACAACGTGCTGTACATGGATGGGATAGAAAAATACCAACCGGTATATGAAGTTGAAAACCTAACACAGGAAGAACGCATTAATGAAATAATAATGACGGGACTGCGTACCACAGACGGCTTGCATATTGATGAAGCAAATAATAAGATAGGGGCTTACAAAACAACACCTGAAGCATTCCTTACATTTATAAGCACTTTAAGATCTTATATAACGGAAGGAAAAATCATCTATAAAAACAATACCGCCATTATTAATAGCGAACATCGTTTTTTGTCGGATGGTATCGCTTCTGACCTGTTTTTAAGCTACGATTAATTGTTCCGGGCGCATTTGATGGAAGAGGTATTCCAGTGTAGCCGGTATATTGTTTGCCTCCTGCTTGTATTGCAGCGCGGGCGCGTTCAACCATTTGTAAACTTCCTCTTTAAATGTTTCACCTTTGGCAGATGTCATTGTCTTAACGCCTAACCTGGCCAATGCCGCTGCGTTGCATTGTTGTTCGTATTGTGATTGAATTGGAATACTGATCAGTTTTTTTTGCAGGAACAAGGCTTCTGCCGGTGTTTCAAAACCTCCACCGGTAATAAGACCCTCGCAACTGATTAAACTCTCATTGAACATATGATTATCTACCGGGTAATAGGTGATGTTTCCAATTTTCTCAATACTTTTAGTACCGTGTAAAAACCAATGAAAATGAATATCTGTCATAGATACCAGCATTTTTTCCAGGCAATGCTTTTGATATGCCGGTAAGTAAACGGTCACATGCCCTTTATTGGTAACATCGGCATTTACAATTGCTGTTTTAATAATAGGCGGTTGGATAAAATCATCATACCGTTTAAAATGCAGGCCAAGGTAATTGCTTGCTTTAGCATAATGCTTCAAAACCATTTCGCCAAAGAAATTGGTTTTATCAGGTCTTGGTGTATGCCTGCTTAAAAAGCTGGCCTGGTGACCAAACTGGATACTGGCCTTATTTTTAAGTTTGCAGGCTTTGGCTGTTATATAGTCAAAATCGTTGATGATGACATCATATTGATCTATCGGTAAATCTTTTGCTTCCCGGTGCGCACGAAGAATACTGTTATCATTCCACATCCGTTTAAAATCTAACCCGCCGCAGGTGCTGTAAAATAAGCTTAAACCATTGCTCCGGTATTTTACCGGCAGATCTGCCTGAAGCGTGGCATTGGCACCGCTTAAAAAAACATCTACTTCACCATATTGTTTTAAATACGGCATTAATTGCATGGCGCGGCTAATATGACCATTACCTGTTGCCTGTACCGCATAAAATATTTTCATATGATCAGATTATAGTGTTTAAGTAAATGTTGATCTCTTCTGAAAGTACATTCAGGGCCTGGCTGGCTTTCTTTATCTGTACTTTTTCAAAGGCGGTAGCATCATAAGTATAAATACTCCATTCCTTGTTGCTGTATTCCAGTGCTGTAAGGTTCTCTACCCAGTCTCCGCTGTTGAGATACATCACACTACCTTTTTCGTTCTTATATTCCTTTTTTTGTGGCTGATGAATATGTCCGCAAATCACATAATCATATTTTTTATCTATTGCCAGGTCGGCCGCAGTGGTCTCGAAATTGTTGATAAAAGCCACCGCCTGCTTTACACCATCCTTTACTTTTTTGGAGAAACTCATTTTTTCTTTACCGAAAACTTTAAGACACCAGTTTATGGAGCGATTTAAAAGAATGAGTAGATCATAGCCTTTGCCGCCCAGTTTGGCAAAGAATTTAGCACTACCCTGGGTGGTGGCATCAAATACATCACCATGAAAGATCCAGCACATTTTGCCATCTATTTCCATTAACAGCTTATCCACTATTTGCAGGCCACCAATGGTTGTTTCGCTATACTGCCTTAGTTTCTCATCGTGATTGCCCGTTACGTAAATCACCCTTGTACCTTGTGATATCATGTTCAGTACTTCCTGTATAATGGCCAGGTGTGAAGGAGGGAAATAGCGTTTTGAAAAATTCCAGATATCCACAAAATCACCATTGATAATAAGAAGGCTCGGTTTGATACTTTTGAGATACTGGAGTAATTCCTGTGCATGACATCCATAAGTACCTAAATGAACATCGCTTATTACTACTACGTTTACATTACGTCTTGGCATGTCTGTATTTACTGCTGTTTTTCAAAATTCCTAAACATATATTACCTCATTATTGCGCACACATTAATTAAAAGCACTATAAATATTAAATAATTGTTACTCCCGACAATTCATTCAATTACAATAAGCAGGCTGAGAAAAACGTTTAAGGGTAAATTTTATCTTAGTTTTGTTTTTATGCGAGTGTGGCTTTTTTTTATTCTTTTATTGGCTTCAGTAACAGTATTGTCAGCCCAAAAACCGCATGTGCTTATTTATAAAAATCTTACGCAGGTACCTAAAAGCTTAAAACTGCAAGCCGAATTTGCCAACGGGGAAAAAGCATCGGCCTATATTGCACAACTGCAACAGCTATTAATTAATAAGGGTTATATAGAAGCCTCTGTGGACTCTGTTAATACTGTTGGTGACAGTACTTTTATACATTTATATACAGGCAGGCAGTACGCCTGGGGTAATGTCAGCATCAACGATAGTATCCGGCGTATATTAGATTACCAGAAGCTTCCTTTTGAAAGCGGCGTTCCAATGGAAGCAGTCAATGAAAAATCATGGTCGGAACAATTATTGGAAAAGTTAGCGACGGTGGGCTACCCTTTTGCCAGGATACAACTGGATAGCGTGAATATTAATAATAACCAGACTATTGACGCTTCAGTGAATATCAATTTGGGACAACTCTATAAAATTGACAGTTTACATATACAAGGCAGCCTGAAAGTGAAGCCAAAGTTTATTTACCCTTACCTGCAAATGAAAAAAGGGATGTATTATAACCAGGCCATTTTAGATAATATACAGCAACGTTTGAATGAGTTGCCGTATGTGGAAATAGTAATGCCCTGGCAGTTAGAATTACTAGGCAGTGGCAGTATTGTTAATATTTTTGCTAATCAGCGCCGCAGTAATGTATTCGATGCCATTATTGGTTTTATGCCTGCCAATACATCGGAGCCACAAGAGGCACGCAGTAAATTATTGGTAACAGGCCAGGTAAACCTGGAATTTAATAATGCCTTTGGCGTTGGCGAAAACCTGGCCATCAACTGGCAGCAGATACAAAAAGGAACGCCACAGCTAAAATTGCATTACTGGCAGCCCTACCTTGCCGGTACACAATTTGGCGCATTGTTTGATTTTGACCTGTTCAAACGTGACAGCCAGTTTGTAAACATTGCATTTAAAATAGGCATGCCGGTTAGTTTTACCAATAATCGCAGTGTCTCCGTTTTTTATGAACAACAAAACACCATCACCACTAATGTAGATACGCTTGCGGTAATGTATAATTATCGTTTACCGGACTTGGCGGACATCACCATTAATAAACTGGGCTTATCCTTTAACTGGTACAATACGGATTATAAATACAACCCGTTGAAAGGTTGGATCATAGAAGTAAATGGTGCAGCAGGCATTAAAAAAGTAAAACCCAATAGCCTGATCACAAGCATGAAAAACCCCCAGAACCCGGCATTCGATTATGCTACCTTATATGATACTGTTACCCTCCGCTCCTACCAGGTACAGGCCACCGCAAAAGTTGATAAGTACTTTCCGCTAAACAGGCATTCCACCGTGCGCATTGCCAATCAAACCGGGATGATACAAAGCAAATCCTACTACAGAAATGAATTATTTATGCTGGGAGGCTATAAAACCTTACGCGGTTTTGATGAGCAATCCATTTATGCTAACTTCTACTCCATAATGACAGCCGAATACCGGTTACTAACCGGTAAAAATGCTTATTTCTTTGGATTCAGTGATGTAGCCATTACCCAATACAACGATACATACTATAAACAGAACTATAAATATATCAGTGGCGGTATAGGTATAAATGTAGAAACCAAAAACAGTTTAATTAATATCAGCTGGGCTTTAGGCAAACGTAACGACCTGCCTTTCGATTTCCGGAATTCCAAGATCCATATCGGGTTTAAAAACTTTTTTTAATCTGCGGGTATTTTTCAGTCATCATAAGCCAACTGGTAAAGCCAGATTGAACACTCCATCTATCAGGATTTAATCCATTCCTGGAGCAATCTTTTATTTTGGGATAAGTTCCCAATCATGAAATTCCTATTACTTCGTAAATTAGTAGAAGCATCTATTTTTTCTTTTACTACTCCTACCCTGTTAATGTAATTTGAATGTAAAAAATATATGCCGGTACTATCTTTCAAAATATAACCGGTATGATAATCCAACCCTATAATATAAACAGAACTATCTGGTTCCGATTGTAAATAATTACTCAGACCTGAAAAACTATCAAAATTCCTGATATTTAAACAAAGTGTTTTAATCAATTTTGAAGAAACTCCTTGCGCAAGTTTTACCCTGTTCAATTTAAAACCCAGGTCATCAAGTGTATTTGTAATAAAATAACCACAGGCAATCTCTCCTTTTCCCGGTTCCCTTACTGTACCGTTAAAATCCCATTTAGTTCCTTCCCAATAACTGAAAATATCATCACTTATTGTTTTGTATAGAAATTGGCGGATAGCCTGAACAGAATCTTTCTTAAAGCTTTTTCTTTGAATAGCTACAGCCGATTTAAACTGACTGTAATCCGGCAGCGTCCTTTTAAAGTCTACCGTTGCATTATTGTAACCGGTAACTGAATTACCGGTATTCTGTTTTGAAGTTGGCTCATTGCAAGAGAAGAGCAAAAGAATAGAAATAAATACAGGTAAATACAGGTTCATATAAATGCGACTTAAATAAGTCGATGCACAAACCCCTTAAAATCCATAAAGGTTCAGTCATTAAATTATAAATAATGTTGATCGCTGTACTTTATAAGAAACAAACTTATCTTACTGAAAGAGTCGAGAGACGCTGTAAGATAGAAGAAAAAAAGAATAGGTTGATGATGCCATCATTGTATCACCGGCCAGCAGATCATAACCAAGCAATGACCTGCTGACTGATGAACAAATATTTATTGGAATAAACAAGAAGGATCTAAGCATTTACCAATGCTAAAAATTCCGCTTCGTTAATAATATGAATACTTGGTATTTTTTTAGCTTTTTCCAGCTTGCTGCCTGCTTCATCACCTGCTACCAGGTAATTCAGTTTACTGCTAACGCCACTCGCAATTTTGCCGCCCAATGCTTCTGCCATTGCTTCTGCATCGCTGCGCTTTAAGGTAGGCAATGTACCGGTAAATAAAAAAGTCTGGCCGCTTAACTTTTGTTCCCCATCAGCTTCATTCACCGCTTTCACCGGCTTGGTAAATTGTACTCCCAACGATTCCAGGTGTTGTAGCATTTCTATATTTTGCGGGTTATGGAAAAATGCTACAATGCTACTGGCAACTTTTGGCCCGATATCTTCCAGTTGCATTAAATCTTCAGCGGAAAATTGCACAAAATCCAGCAGGTGGTTCACTTTTTGAGCCAATGCTTTGGCCGTCGTTTCACCCACATGACGGATGCCTAAACCGTAAATTAAACGGTGCAAAGGTTGTGTTTTAGAAGCTTCAATAGCCGCTCTAAGATTCTCTACAGAGCGCTTACCAAAACCCGGCATATTATCAAACGCATTCCAGTCCAAAGTATAAATACCCGGAATATCAGCAATCAATTTTAACCCGTAAAACCTGATCACCTGTTGCTCTCCAAAGCTCCTGATATCCATGGCATCCTTGCTCACATAATGAATAATACGTTCTACCACCTGCGCTTCGCACTCCACATTGATACAGCGCCAAACCGCTTCATCCGCTTCCTTGCTCAGCACGCTTTTACATACCGGGCATTCCGTAGGATAGATGATCGGCTGTTCGCTGCCATTACGATATTCCGGTAATGATTTTACAATCTGGGGAATCACATCGCCCGCACGCTCTATCAAAACAGTATCACCAATGCGCAGGTCCTTCTCACGGATATAATCTGCATTATGAATGCTGATACTGCTCACCGTAACCCCGCCAATACCCACCGGTTTTAACTTTGCCACCGGTGTAACCGCGCCTGTACGCCCTACCTGGTACTCTACGTCCAGCAAAGTAGTCGTCGCCTGGCGGGCCTTAAATTTATAAGCGATGGCCCAACGCGGATGGTGCGTTGTCATACCCAATACTTCCTGCTGGTGCAGGTTATTCACTTTTATTACCATACCGTCAATCTCGTATGGCAGTGTATCTCGGATAGATTCGTAGTAGGTGCAATAATCAATAACATCCTGGATATTGTCACACACTTTCATTTCCTTTACCGGGCTCTTAATGCCACAATCCCAAAGCATCTGTAACATCTGTTCATGCGTTTGCGGTATATTATTGGCCTGCATGTCCGGTGTTTCCACTATATAACTTACATGGTATAAAAATGCCTCAAGATTACGCTTCCCTACTTCATTCGGATCTTTCATGCGCAACGAGCCCGAGGCCGCATTACGCGGGTTCGCCAATAACGGCTGTCCCGATTTCGCCAGGTTATCATTAAAAGCATCAAAAGCTTTTTTGGTCATTACCACTTCCCCGCGGATCTCTATTTGCTGAATGCCATATTGACTAAACGGTGCAGATAAAGGAATGTTCCGGATACGCCTGGTATTGGTCGTAATATCATCACCCTGTACCCCATCACCACGGGTAGCACTGCGGCTTAAAATATTATTTTCATAAATAACAGAAATGCTGGCACCATCAAATTTAGGCTCAATACAATACTCAACCGTACCTGTTTTTGAAAGTTCTTTACACTTCCTGTCCCATTCCCTTAAATCGTCTGCATTGTAACTGTTCTCCAGGCTTAACATAGGTACAATGTGGTCCACCGTATTAAAAGCGCTGTTTAATGAATTACCCACACGTTTCGTAGGAGAATCCGGCGTCACCCAATCCGGGTGGAACGCTTCTGCAGCTTCCAGTTTTTTATATATCACATCATACTCATAATCACTTATTAACGGGTCATTTAACACATAATAGCGATGCTCATGATATTGTAATACGGCACGTAACTGTTGCGTTTCTTCGGGCGATTGGGGTTGATTATCCGGTTGTAACCAGTATTGCGTCATTGTATTCAAATCCATAAAGTTTGATGCTTCTTTTTACAAAAATAGTGGTTTGAAAGGCTATAAATATTATCATTTTTAAAGCCGGCATTGGCATTTCTTTGTTTTTTATTTTGGGCTGTTTACTGTAAATCGCTACCGGGCAACAGTTCCGGCTACTTTAGGGTACCGCCACGTGCACAGCTTTACATTCAATATACCATTCGGTACATTCCAACACATCCTTTTGCCGCACGTGGCCAGCTCGTGCCTCGCTGCCTAAAGTATCCGGCAGCCCTTTAGCAGTAGAAATTCTATTCAACTTTCACTTTAAATGGTAAGTAAAAAATTTGAAGTTAAATTTGTTATTTGATGCCCGATTGTAAAGGCTAAAACAACCATGCTAAGCAAAGAACTAATACTGATAAATAAATACGCCCAGGACCAAATTTCTTTTGAAGAAATAATCAGTTGGTTTGATCAGAAAAATGAGCAAAGTCAATTTGATTTATTAGTTACAGTAATATCTTGCACACAACAAGCGCACCCCACTAACGAGATGACTCAACAAGCGATCAATACAATGCCAATTAAGACCTCGATGACACCTGTTGTATTACTTTCAAAGTACCAGTTCAACATCGCGATCTCAAAAATCCTGCAATTACCCCAAAATGAATTGAGGAAATCGTTTATTACAATTCTCCACTTATTTAAATTGGCTGATACAGACAGACGAAACAAATATTGCAAAAATGAATGTTATCATGAATGGCACAATTTAGACAAATCCACACCCGGTAATTTTATAGAAGGGTAATAACACTATTTAAGTCCTGGTCGGACTTAAGAAAAAATAAATAGCAACATTTTTCTAAATAGTCTGTGGACCAAATAACATTCTACCGCTGAGAGGCTGCTGCATGTGTGGGTGCCGACGCAGGAGGCAGTACAAGCGCCTGAGCGCGAAGTACCGAGCGTAGCGGAGCCCTAAACACGCAGAAGAAATGATCATCAATTATCTGAAGCCGCTAGCCCCAAAAATTAAAATAATTATTTATACCGGTTAACCCTTTTATCGTTCTTAGCAAATTAATTTAATGTTTCCAATCATTATTTTAAAGTCTGTTTTTCTTTTCAATTCCTTAACCTGCGGGTAATACGCCTTAAGATGCAGGTAACCTTGTAAAAATACTTTTGCGGCACAAAAAGCATCGTATTTTATGAAAAAGAAAATGGCAAAAAAAATCTGCCTGCTTCTTGTTGTCTTATCACCGGTAAGCATTTTTGCACAAACAAAAATTTCGGGAAAGATCATCGAAGCAAACAGTAAAAAAAGTATTCAGGGCGTTACCGTAAGTGTGGTTGGGAATACTGCCCACACAATATCCAATATCAACGGTGAATTCATTATTACTTTAGCTAACAATGTGGACGTAAAACAACAATTACTGAAATTTACAAGTGTTGGTTACGAATCCAAAGAGCAATCGTTAAAAGATATCGATGTCTCTAAATTGTTTATTGTAGAGCTAAGAGAAGATCTGGTAAAGTTAGATGAAGTAGTGGTTACCGGGCAAGGTTTAAGCGTCAGCAAACGTCGTTTATCCACCAATGTCACCACCATTTCTGCAGAGCAGATCAAAGGCCTTCCGGTTAATCGTATCGACCAGTTATTACAATCACAGGTACCGAATGCACAAATTAAAATGGCAGGCGGACAAGCCGGTGGCGGTTCTATCATTCAGACACGTGGCTTCAATTCTGCCTTTGCCAACTCTACCCCCATCATCTATGTAGATGGTGTGCGTGTAGATAACCTAAACACAGCTGCCACTTTAGGAATGAGCTTATCCGGCGGTACGGCGCAAGGAACAGCTACCAGCTCCCTGGCCGATATACCGGTAGAAAATATTGAGAAAATAGAATTTATTAACGGCGGGGCCGCTACCACACTATATGGTTCTGATGCTGCCAATGGTGTATTACAGATCTTCACCAAAAAATCAGGTTCCGGCAAAGCAAATATCGGCGTACAGGCGGATATGGGTTTAGAAAAAGGAACAGGCGATTTTTTCTACTTTAAGCGTACTAAAGAACTCTTGTTCAGAGATGCGTTTACACAACGTTATTCAGTTACGGCAGATGGTGGCAATTCAGACTTCGGGTTTTCTGCTGCCGCTTCCTATGCTGCAAATAACGGTTACATTATTCATGATAATAACAAAAGTGATAAGTTCGATTTCAGAGCTGGGTTTCATGCTAAAATAAGCAATAAAGTCACTTATGAATCCTCTATTACTTACGGCCGCCAAACACTAACCCGTAACAGGAATGGTAACTCAGGTGGTTACTCTGCCTTGTGGTTTTTAGAAAATGGTGCGTCTAAAGTAATAGGCGGTGGCTTTAATTATAAATTAGATTCTGCTTCCACAGAAGAGTATGCACGCATCCGCTCATTTGTAGATTCCGCGGAAATGTTACAAAACAACGCTTCCCTGGTTAACCGTTTTCAAACATCACAGGTTATCAAATACCAGGCTTTAAAGAACCTGTTATTTAAAGCGACTGCTGGTATTGATTATCGTGCGCAAACAGAACAGTCCATTGTTACCAATGCTTTCAACAGGTTAATTAAATCTGCGTCCACCGGTTCTATTTCCAAATTCGACAGAAACTATTGGGGCATTACATTAGAGCTTACAGGACAACATGAGGCCAAAGTTGGTGACTTTAGCTTTTTGACAACAGCAGGTACCCAATTATTTAAAAATACTGACAGGCAAGTGGCTTACTCAGGTCAGGATTTATTGGATGGTGGCTTAACTGTAGGATTAGGTGCTACAAGAAATGCCAATGAATACTATGCGGAAATAGTGAGTTCAGGTGTTTACTTACAGGAAAATATCGGTTACAAAAACCGCTACTTTTTAGACCTTGGTATTCGTGGTGATAACAACTCTGCCTTCGGTTCTACCATTGGTACACAATGGTACCCTAAAGTTGGTGTCAGCTATATTCTTAGCTCAGAACCATTCTTCCAGAACTGGGACCAGAATATTTTAACAACCGTTAAGTTCCGTGCTAACTATGGGGTTGCCGGTAACTTCCCTCCTCCGTTTGTAAATGAAACGACACTAACACCGGGCGGATTTGACGGTAAACAAGCCATTGGTTTCGGCCAGTCTGGTAATACGGATATCAAACCGGAAAAATCTTACTCCAAAGAGATTGGTTTCGATTTCGGACTATTTAGAAACAGAGTGTTATTAACGGCTACCTATTTCAATAACCAAACCAAAGATGCCTTGTTTATTGTGCCTCCTGCCTCTTCTACCGGCCAGGACTCCTACTACAGGAATATCGGTGTAATTGAAAACAAAGGTTTTGAATTTGCGGTAATGGCTTCCGTTATAGAAACCAAGGATTTTGATTTGAAAATCCGTGCTTCAGCCAATACCGTGGATAACCTGGTTGTCAGTTCCGGCGGAGCAGCTTCATTCAACCTGAGCGGTATGAGTACGCGTACCATTCAAACAGTAGTTAAAGAAGGTTACCCGGTTGGTTATATTAGTGGCTACTATGGATATTTTAATGCGGATGGCACATACAAATCCTCCGATCCACAAGCGTTTTTAGGTTCAACGATTTCCAAGCTTACCGGCAGCTTCGGATTAAACATCCGTTACAAAAGACTTTCGTTCTTTGCCAATGCAGACTATCAGCAAGGCGGCTATTTTGCCAACTGGAACAAACAGTTCCGTTTCAACTATGGTGCTTCCACAGAAGGAGTACCTGCTGCAGAAGTTGCCAAAAACGGTACGCTTAACTGGTTAAACTTTTCTCAGTTATTTGTTGATAAAAGCGATTTCTTAAAAATTCGTACGATGGGTATCAATTACACATTCGACAAAGCAAACCTCGGTAATGCGTTCAAACGTTTGTCAGTGGGAATCTCTGCTGTCAATCCTTTCAACTTTACCGCATCTGACGCCGACCCTGAAGCAATTATGCCGGGTGGTGCCCAGGGCCAGGGTTCAGCTACCACAGGAGGCGTTGCTTATGCACAGTTTTCCGCTCCACGCCAGTTTATCGCTACCATTAAAGTTAATTTCTAATTATTCTATTCATGAAAAAGTTATTTATATATTCCGCTTTATCACTTTCATTAGCATCCTGTTCTATGGATGTTGTGAATCCGAATATTACCGAAAACAGTTTCGTAGGTACTTCACAGTCTTCCGAAATATGGTTAGCAGGTATGAAAAAGCAATTGGCAAATACATTGAACCAGGCGGTCGTATTTGCGGAAATCGTTTCTGATAATTACTACAACAACAGTTCTCTTACCAACAAGGTTTTTGACGGGCCGGTGTTATTGTACAGCGATGTAGATATTGACAATACGCAACGCGCCATTGCACGCTTACGTGAAATGGGAACTTATGGTATAGAGCGCATCGTTCCGGCTGATAAGGGTGCAACAGCCACGGCAAAAGCAGAAATGTTATTCATTAAAGCGTATGCACATATTTTAAGCGGAGAGTTATTCGTAGCATTACCAATGGCAGCCAACACAGAAGCCGTATCTCCTGCAGTACATTTTAATGAAGCCATCAAATTGATCAATGAAGCAATCACCACTCAAACGGATGCGACTTTAAAAAATGGTTACCAGTTAGCCTTGCTTAGATGTTACTACAACCTGGGCAACAGGACAGAAGCATTACGTATTGCTAATTCAATTATCCAGTCTTCCTCATTAATGGTACGCAATGCGGTTTTTGATGGTTTAAACGGTGCTTCCAATTTACAGCAGTCATATACTTTCAGTAACTCAACCAATGTACTGGCACCATTACCACGTTTAGATTTCTTAGATCCGAAATACTACCATGTAGGCAATGTCAATACCGATCAGAAACCATTGGCCATTCTTAAAAGTGAAGAAGCGTTTTTAGTTGCCGCAGAAGCATACCTGGGCAACAACCAGCTTGAACAGGCAAGAACAACTTTAAAAGCCTTGATTAATGATGTGATTGCTAAACGCCCTACAGCAATGGTAGATGCGAAGTTACAGTTACGTAAAGGTATCCGTGCGGATTACCCGGTTGCTTCTGCCACCAGGGTACAGGCCGATGCTCAAAGCGCTGCCCAGTCAAAACTGGTATTAGGCCGCTTAGAAGGTAATGTAAAAGTAAATACCGTTTCCGGCACCTCTGTTACAATTGCCGAATTAGATAAAGCGGAAACCGTTGACCAGTTACTGTATTTGTTAAGCCTGATACGCCAGCAGGTCTTTATGTCTGAAGGCCGACGTATGACCGATTTAGGCATCCGTTTCCCGGTATCCCAGATTGAAAAACTGAACAATAAGAAAATTGATGATGCCTTTACAAAAGCGGTATTACCTGCTTATATACCAACCGGTATTGCTATGGATGACTTTACTTATGATAAAGCAAACAATCTTGTAGTGATCAAACACGACATGAATAAAGTTCTGGTAGCTAATAAAACAGCACCTAACGTTTTTCCAATGTTGAAGTAATAAAACTGTGTATGAAAAACCGGTAAACCTGTAAGGCCATCAACACCTTACGGGTTTATTTTATCTATACCAAACGTTAAATGATACCAATGCCATACAAGGTTTGTAAAAAACAAAAAATGAAACAGTCTATTCAAAAAACAATCGTATGTGTTTCTTTCCTACTTTTATGTCAATCATTATTGGCAAAAACATTGAAAGATACCAACGACGTTAAGCAAGCTTATTTTGACATTGTAAGCAAATATCAAAATAACCAACAACTTATTCAAAGCAGTTGGTTACAGGTAGCTGCCTTATATAATGATTCTTCACGCTACTATCACAACCTGCAGCATATTGCTAACTTTTACAACGAATTACTACGCTGTAAAAATGAACTTGAAAACTGGGATGCCGTATTCCTGGCCATGGTGTACCATGATGTGGTATATGTAGCTACCAGCCGGGACAACGAAGAAAAAAGTGCCGATATGGCCAAAGAGCACCTCGGTGCAATGGGATTTTCACAGCCGTTCATAGATACCTGTTATTCGTTGATCATGGCGACAAAATCGCATAAAGCCACTGGCAATAATACCACCAACCTGTTTATAGATGCCGATATGTCTATACTGGGAGTACCATTGGACAAATACAAACAATATGTAAAACAAGTGCATGCCGAATATGCGGCTGTACCAAATTTTGCAGAAAAACGCAAAGGCTTTTTAAAGCATTTCCTGGGAGTGGACCGTTTATTTATCACTCCGCTGTTTTACAATTTATACGAAAAAAGTGCCCGTTATAATTTACAACAAGAAATAAAAGATTTTCAATAATAAAAGATGATTAAAAATATAATAAAGCTGGGTGTATTAACCACGGCAATGGGATTATTTTGCACCAATGCAATGGCCCAGAAAAGCAAATATGTCGTATTGGTAAGCATTGACGGTTTCAGACCGGATTTTTATCTCAATGAAGAATACCCTACCCCCAATTTAAAAAACTTCAAAGCCAATGGCGTCTATGCACAGGGTGTAAACGGTGTTTTTCCCACAGTCACCTATCCTTCCCATACCTCTATTGTCACCGGGGCTACACCAGCCGTTCATGGCATTCATTACAACACTCCTTTCGAGCCAAATGGTGTCACAGGTTTGTGGAATAGCAAGTTCAGTTTAATTAAAGCAAAAACCATCTGGCAGGCAGCAAAAGAAGCCGGTTTAAAAACCGCTTCCGTTTCCTGGCCAGTATCCGAAGAAGCTTCTGTTATTGATTATAACATACCTGAATCATTCAGTTTAAAAGACGGCCTGGACAGGCGCAAAGCAACCAGCGAATTCGCCACTCCTAAAGGTTTTTTTGAAGAAGTCCAGGAACACGCTACCGGCAAAATGACCGCTATGGACCTGAATATTAATTATTTCAAAATGGATGAAAATATTGGTCGCATTGCAGCGTACATTATGCGTACCTATAAGCCCAATTTGCTAACGCTGCATTTACCTACTACAGACAAAGCACAGCACAGCCAGGGCCGCAACGGCGATGATGTCAAATTAGCTTTAGCCACTGCAGACAGGGCCATTGGCGGCATTTTAGAAGCATTTAAACTGGCCGGCATCCAGGATAGCGCCACCATTATTGTTACAGGTGACCACGGCTTTGTAGATACGCATACCACCATGAGCCCTAACACATGGTTAGTTAAAGCAGGGTTATTACCGGCAAAGCTTTCTGCAGACAGCACCTGGAAAGCCATTTTCCAGGCAACCGGCGGTTCTGCATTCCTGAAAGTAAAAAACAAAAATGATAAAGCCACCATTCAGAAAGTATACGAGATTTTAAACAGTCAGCCGGAATACGTAAAAAAACAGTATAAAGTTTTAGATAGGGAAGCCCTTCAAAAAAGTGGTTGCGACCCGGATGTTGTTTTAGCCTTATTACCGGTCCAGGGTATTTCTATGCGCGGCAATACTACCGGTCCTTTAATGTTTAAATCCGTAGGCGGCACTCATGGTTATTATCCCGATTTTAAAGAAATCCAAACAGGATTTCTCGCATTTGGTGCCGGCATTGGCAATACGGTTATACCGGAAATGAGCCTTACAGACGTTGCCCCGGTAATAATGAAATTATTGAACGTCCCGTTTGAATCTGCCACAGGCGTTGCTATTCCTGGTGTTTTCTCAGATAAATAATTGCAAACTAGCCCACGATTTAAATCGTGGGCTGTAAAGGAAATTATAATATTGAATGAGAAGCGTTTTAACGGTTTTATATTGTCTCAAAACGATTTTTCAATATCTACACCCATTCATTTGTGGGTGTAGATATTGAAAACAAACATTGAATTATAAAGGTTTTAAGATTATATTTAACCAAACTAAACCTTTATGGCTTTCTGTAAGCGAATCTGTAAAAGACAAAACATTCTTCTATATCCGGAATCAAAAAGCGCATCATACCAAAAAGAGTTTTCAGGAGGAATATGAGGATTTTATAAAAATATATGGCAATTTTTAGCCCCCATGTATTTTCATTTAATTTCATTTTTAGTTTAACCATTTAATATAACCTGGTTTTAAAAAAGTATTTTTGGTGCATATGAAAAAAATATTTGTGTTTTTATCAGTATTATCAAGCTTATTCTCTTTTTCACAAAAAGTACAGATACAAACAATTTTTAGCGATAGCATCAGTATTCGTGCTATTGAGATTTGGGATGATAAAGTTTGGTATGCAGGTACTGATGCTAAGTTTGGATATATTGCTCTCAACGACACTACAGATAAAAAGCAACTGATACTTTCTGATAAAAAACTGCAGTTTCGTACGCTGGCCCAGAACAAGGATTATTTTTATACCATTAATATTGAAAGTCCGGCATACTTTTTCAGAATTGATAAAAAAACATTACAAAGTCAAATTGTTTTTACGGATAATCATCCAAAAGCATTTTATGATGCATTAACATTTAATGATAGAAAAGGGGTCGCACTTGGTGATCCTTATGGAAACTGCATGACAGTTTTAACAACCAATAATAATGGTGATACCTGGCAAAGTATCCCTTGCAACCCAATGCATGAAATTGGCAAAAATGAAGCAGCATTTGCAGCCAGCAATACTAATATTTACCTGAATAATGATGTATTTTGGTATGTAACCGGTGGCATGTCCTCCAACATTTTTCATGCAACTGATGACTCAATAATCAAAAAGCGGCCTATTAAGTTCGTAAACGGTAGTGCGTCTTCCGGAATATACTCTTTGGATATGTGTCCTGAAAATAAATTTGCGATTGTTGTAGGCGGTGATTACACAAAGCAGTCCGACAACACCAACAATATTGCTACAAGTACAGATGGCGGTAAAACCTGGCAGGTACAAGCTTCCGGAAATAATGCAGGATATAGCACTTGCGTTAAAATCAGGCCCGGCACCAAAGGGAAAGAGATGATTGCTGTTGGCGATCAGCATATTTCTTTATCGACCGACTATGGAAGGAACTGGACAAAAATATCTGATGAGAAGAATCTCTTTGTATGCAAATGGGTGGACGGCAACACCATTGTATTTGCAGGAAAAAATCGCATTCTGAAAGTTCAAATTCAGCCTTAAAACTTCTTTAAATATACACCATTTTGAAAACCGCACTAACAATCATATTATACCTTATCGGATTTCTGACCTTCGGACAAAAAAACAAACTTGTCGACAATCGAAAAAACATAGTTAAGATTGAACCTGAAATATTGGACAGTTTATACGTTAAAGCTCTGAACAATCGGATTGACTTGCTTTTACAGAGTGGTTGGCATTATATTGAAATGAATGAATATGGAAGCCGGATTAAAAATTTAAATGTGTCAGAAAGGTATAAATTCCTAACAAATGACGAATTGGTTGACTTATCAATAAAAGAGAATAAGACCATAAATGTTTTAAGGGTAGTTCATAACCAAATTTCAAAAGACACAATTGACATAAACTTTCGATATGTAGGAATTAAAAGAAAGCATAAATTTCATTTTGCTAAAAGATCCAGTTTTAAGAATGAAGATATTGGAGACAAAAATGGCTACCAGTCTGACATTAGATTTGTTTTTGACAGTTCCACGAACAATTGGAAAATAATACAAAACAGATTTGTAACAATTAATGATGAATAGAGAATCATTGCAGAAATCTTATAAAACTTTAAACTATGAACAAACTCCAAACCTTAGCTCGAAAAATCATCAAGAGTACTTTTCACTTATCAGTTTGTGCAATCGAAAAATTTCACGATATTGATGTATATGATCAAAAATGCCGTAAGCTGGAAGAACTTCCCGAAGGCACACTTGGCAAAGACGTCGCAAAATGCTTAAAGAAAAATAACCTGCGGCTTGTTCCACACTATGAAAGTCATGATCTAAAGCATGTTTTATTGGATTATAAAATGACACCTGTTGATGAGATAAGATTGCAGGCATTTATGATTGGAAATAGAAATTATACAATACCCAGTTTTGCTATTTTTATCTTTGGCGCATTCCTCTTACCCGACTTATGGGCAACTTTTTATACAGACTTTAAAAACGGGCGAAAGGCTAAGCCAATAAAAAACTGGACAATTGAAGAGTTCGCATCTTGCCCAACTTCAACTTTAAGACAAATAGTATTCAATTACTCAACAAAACAAAAAACTGAAATTAATATGAAATCTCTTATAAAATTTGGTGCTTATACTGCAATTATTCTTGGAGCGTTTGGTATGATGTTTTGTTTGCCATTTTTATTTTCATCTAATTTGACAGATTTAGTTGGTGCAGGATTTGCGTTTATTGGTGGAGCAATTATTGCAAGTAGCGGTCTTTTAACTTTATCTAACATCACGAGCATAAGAAAACAAGTAAGAACATCTATCGTTTAGTCCTAAATCAACTACCCCGGTAAGTCATAGCAGCTATCTGCCTTTTATAGCGACAAATGAAAAATTTTCCAATCATTGTAGCTGTTAGTAATTATATAAAAAACGCTCCGTTTTCAGGAGCGCTTTTACTTTAGCTATATTATGAATACCTGTATTAGAATTTTAAACCCACTCCTACACTGAATAACCATGGGTCAATTTTGGTATTGGCATGTACAGTAGCACCACCGGCAACTGATGGAATAGTTGTTACTGTATTCTTGGTTTTTAACCATATTTTTTTGACATCTACATTCACAAACCACTTGTCATTCAGCATAAAGTCGGAACCTATTTGTGTGGCAAAACCGAACCTGTTTTTATAAGAAATATCCGCAATAGCCGGCCCATTTTTTTTGCCATAGAAAATAGTATAATTGACACCGGCACCGGCGTATGGTTGTACTATTTTACCTGCAGGAACATGATATAAGAATGTCAATGTGGGTGGCAATAACCATACCTTACCTAAATCCACATCACCTAATGCCGTTTTAGTGGCAGTAACTTTATGGCGGGTTGTTCCCAATATCAAATTTGCAGAAACTCTTTTGGTTATAAAATAAGTGAAATCCAACTCGGGTATCACAGTATTAGAAATATCTGCACTACCGCCAATGGTTGTAATTTTAGCACTCGCATCCGGTACAACACAAGTCGCTCTTAATCTTGCACGCCACTCCCCTTTTTCCTGTCCATAACTTAATAAACCTACTGTAAGTAATAAAGCTGACGTTAAAAGCTTTTTCATAATCATCCATTTTGTAATTTAACAAATTTCAATACTCTTCATCATATAAAACCCTTTCATTGATTGGCGCCTTCAAGTCTTATTATGACTTATTTGATTGATGTGGTAAAATTAAAACTGAACTGTTTTTTAAAGAATGATTAATATCATACGTAAATAGCTATGATATCATTTTATACTGACTATGAATTTATTATTGCTAAATCAGGTGTAGATATTACAAATGGAGCGGGTAAATTTAAAAGTAGAAAACCTACTTATTCCCGCTCTGTAATAACAGGATAATGATGATTGCACTTTCCCTGGATGATAATATAAAGCACTAAAAGGTTTATGAAAATATTTAAAGTCATAAAGGGTTATTCCTATCTAAATACACCAAAAAGCAATTTGGGGAAACGCTTCAAAAAGGCCTTTCGTTTGAAGCGTTTTTAGGCTTTGATTATGGATTAGACGACATAGAATGGCCTAACCATAATATTAGTCTCTATTTAAGCGAGCACTGATTTTATGGCCACCACTTACTTGTTTCTACATATGCGGTATATATACAAATTTTCAACCTTAGCACGTGCCCAGGGTGTTTTTCTCAAAAATGTTAATGAGGACTTCAATGAGGGATTTTCATTAAAACATTTTATGTTTATTTCCTTACCTAATCCTTCCCAACCCCCATAATATTTTACCAATTCTTCTATTATGGTATCAAGTCTTTTACCATGAAGCGGATTGTTCTTTTGCTCACTCATATTGTAAAATTAAGTTCAATTTCTCTTTTGTACTTATGAAATTTAAGTTTTGCACACAGGTTTCTATTTATAGCTCAACGCGCTGCCAATAGCAATTTGGGTAAAGTAAACAAAAGAGTGTCACCTCCAAAAAAAACTTGTCACTTTTAAACAATCAAATGAGCGATCAAAAAAAGTACACAATTAAGGTCTCAGATTCCTTCTAGCCAACGGATAAAAAATGTGATTATGAAGGTTTCCTTCCGCCGCTGGCTGATTCGGGAGATTGAAGAAGGGCGTATGACAACCGCCGATGCTGTATCAGAATTTAACTTTCACCCAATAAACGATATCAACGTGAATTTTGGGCCCTGTTATTTAAAAATAGTAGGTAATCGATCTAAAAAAGTATAAGCACAAATCCCAGCAAAAGTGTTTAGTAAAGCATTGATTGGACTTCTATGTCGAGTATGTTCAATATTGCAAACTGTCTTAAGTATATCATTAATAGACTCAATCATGCCTCTTTTTTTGAGTAGTAATTTTTGATGGTAATTCATCAATTT
>JAQGEF010000024.1 GCA_027854065.1 Polluticaenibacter yanchengensis
TTTACCTCGATCGGTTTGGTAACGCCTGCAGAACAACCGTCTACCGCGATGATGTTTAATGATACGTTTTTAGTACCCGCAGTACTCCACTGTTTGGTCGGATTCTGAACGGTGGAAGTGGTGTTGTCACCAAAGTTCCAGTTCCATCTGTCCACAGCAACACCGTTATTGGTAGATGCTGTTCCTGTAAACTGGGCTGTCGCATTGATACAGCCTGTATAGTTTACTGTATAATCTACTGTTGGTGCAGGAACGACTACAACATCTACTTCGCCATCCACACTGGTGGCACAGCTTTGTGCACTGGTGAAATAAGTAGCAGAAACCGGTATTTTGTAAGTACCTACTGCTGCAAAACTGATGGCCTGGTCTAAGGTATACACATAGTAAGTAGTGAATCCTATTACTTCTGTACGTACCGGTACCGGATTATTTACTGTGATATCGTTAGTTGGTGTAGCTCCTGCTACTTTGCTTAACTGCCAGGTTAATGTAGCAGCTTGCGCTGTTAAATAAACCGTTGGCTTGAACTGCGTACCCACACAAGTGTATTCGTTGGTTGGAGTAGCTATGTTGTTAACGTTTTTATAGGTATCGTTGCTGAATGCGACACGTGGTACCTGGTAACCGAGGTTATAAGAGTAACCGTACACATTTGCAGGAATATTTAACAATCCAACGAATGTTGTATCCGCTTTAATTGTTGAAACACCTACACCTGCTGCCCAACGTTTCATTACTACTGTGTAGCCCGGATATTTCGGATGCTCATAGGTAATATTGAAAGTAGAGCTGCCATCAATTGTAAGGCTAGGCAGGCTAACTGTAGGAATAACAATATTCACCCAGTTGATACCACCATTACCACGGTATACCAATACTTCTTTCAGACCAAGGTTGATCGGAGATAAGTACATGAAACCTTCTGAACTACCAGGGTTGGTATATTCATCATTACCACAGTCGTTAAAGTATGTGGTAAGCTGAGCGACCATTACAGGCTTGTCTGCTTCGATAAACTCCGCATCACGGGTAGTAAATTCATAGAATGCATTTTGTTTTAATCCTGTTAAAACAACGCCGTTGCGTTTTACAACTGTTGCAGGATCTTTTACAAGCACCCTGAACTGGTTAAACAATCTTTCCGAAGTGTTAATATCGGTAGCTGCCGCAGTAACATTTGCAGTAACATTTGGTGTTGTTAAGTAATGTGTACCCCATGCCTGTAAAGGATATGACTGCTGCATCATGAACTGATCCGCACCGTTGGCATTTTCCACACAACGGATACCTGTACCCGAACTACCGGCAAAAACTGCTACCGGATAACAATTACCGCTGCTATTTGGCTTAGAAATAACTTTGGTACCTGATAAATCGAATGATTCATATGCATTGTCATAGCTGCTTGAGTTTGGTCTGTAAACCATTCTAATATAAGCACCCTGGATCTGGTAAACTTCCCCTCTGTTTAAAGTAACAGTAAATGGTTGTCCACCTTTTCTGCCTCCTCTTGTATCACCGCTTGGCGTAATTTCTACGACGGTGTTATCGTTATCTGCAATAACATTTACAAAAGAAGTACCAACCTGTGGCTCCGGATAACCGGAGAACTGCCTGGTGGCTAAAGTGATATATTCTTTAGCATAAGTACCTGTCGGCAATAATACTGCAGATTTTAAGTACATAGGTGTTGCTACGGTACCTACCTGCATTTGTAATTTAACTGAAACCGGTTTTTCTGCTTCAATTAATATACCTCTTTTTGACAATCCTTCAAATACCAGGCGGGCATCATTGTTACCTGTTCTTGGTAAGAAATCAGATACAGTAGTACCACCTGCAGGGACGTTATAAGTTCTTGTCCAACCGGTACTGTTAATAGAAACGGTCACTTTTGTCGCTTCTTTTGCTGTGATAGCAAAATTCAGGTTTTGGCCATTTGAGCTTAACATATCCCTGTGGATAGAGTAAGGCGCCCAGAAACGTGTACCAAAAACACTTGAGTCTTTTCCTGTTACAAATACAGGTAATTCAGGTGTTTTACCATCCGTTAAACCTGTAAATTTAGTGATAGCAGTTAATGCAGTGTCTTTGATCAGGTTATTTAAAGAGTCAATAACGCTGTTTGCTTTAGCTTCCCATACATTACTTGTATTGGTTGTACCCAATTTGATGTAAGATTTTATTGGTAAAGTATTTAACCATGAATCATAGAACTGATTCGTAACGGAATACTTATAGTTACCAGAACCTTCTACTTTAGCATCAATGTAATAATACAATGACTGAGCACCGGCAGCTAAACCCGGAGGTAAAACGCCGCTGTAACGCTGTAACTCTATTTTTGTAGGTACATCATAACCTGCAGCCCAGTTAATAACCGTTACTGTGTCTGTACCAAAAGAGAAGGCTTGTCTTTGTCCTGCAACCGGAGTTGCCGGAGTGGCTGTTAATACCGGAGGTACAACAGTCGGGTGGAATTCGAACGCACCTAAATCCGGTACACCTGCGGTTAAGGTCTCTGAACGGACATTACCTAATTTATCGGCAGTATTACCTGTGATTTGAATACCACGGCCTTGTAATGCCCAGTTTTTATTGTTGTTCAATACCGGACGTAAATCATCGATAGCGGTGAATACCGGTTCTGCAAAAATGGAATTCATTTCTACACCCCAGTCATTCCTATACTCATTCATTGTGTTATAATCTTTATTGAATGAGCCACCGGTCGGGCCTTTTTTAATTGTAACTGTACCTGGTGTATAGTATAGATTATAATCCATAAATACGTGTTCCGGAGTATAGTTTACAAACATTGCCGGACCTCCTTTCGAATTCACAAAAACGTTGTTCAGGAATTTGGTAAAGCCACCTGTACTTACATACTGATGATCTAAATACAAACCTGCATTGTAAATACCTTTAGCAGGAGAAGTGTTTAACACCGTATTATTGTAGTAGTTACCCCACCTGATATTATTGGAATAAATACCTGCGGCATAAGTGTAGTTGACAGTGCCATCTATAGATGATTCTACACTGATTTCATTGTTGTACACATCAATAAAATCTCCTGACTGGTTATGAATACCAACCGTTAAACTGGTCAGATCACCTCTGTTTACAATACGGTTATTCCAAATTTTGGATACTTTATCGGTGGTAGAATTTGAACCGGTATTGTAGATACCATATGAATAACCATCATTATCCGTAACAAAAATATTGTTATTGTTAACGTTCAAAGCGGTGTCACAATTAGACAGGTAAATGGCATATACCCCTTGTCCAAAAGATGCTTTAAAGTAATCTGTTTTCAGATTAATGGTATTCTTAGCAATGGTAACATAAGTAGCATTCTGAACAATAATCGGCTGATGTAAAGTACTGTCGAAAGTATTATTCTCTATTACATGCTTAGATGCGAACTCTGTAGCACTTGGCCCTGAAATATAAACACCCTTAGCACCTTTTATAAATTTAGAATTCTTAATCACTAAATTTACTCCGGTATAGTTATTGGCGGCGTGAATACCTGTATGCATTGTCTGATCTGCACCATAAGTACCATAAGCTGTAATATCCGGGTTCTGAGCTCTTACTACAAGACCATCAAATGTATTGTATGATGCATTATTAAGAAGGTCAAAAGTTCTGCTATAGGTAGGATTGACAGAAGCAACCGTCATATTCTTAAAGGAGAAATAATTCGTGCTATCCATTCTTACTGTATAGTTATTTGCAGCAGCTTCGGCATTAAACCATAATTCAGTACCTGTAGCTACACCATTTGCACTTTGAAAAGTAACAGTGTTCACTGCAGATGTATTTTGAATATAGCCTATTTTAATTTGCTCGTTATAAGAATTTGGCGCTACATTAAAAATGATCGGACCTGCAATACCACAAGATAAAGCGGCAACGGCATCATTAAATGAATTGAAGTTCCTTGTTCCGGTCGGATCGCTTGGCTTGGTCTTATCTATGGTATAAGTACCGGCCGGAAAGAATCCGCCAATCTCAATTCTTACCGGTACAGAGTATATTGGAGTACCGCCATTACAAGATACTGCAGCTCTGTAATAAAGTGTATTATTGCCTGCAGTGAACCTGTGTGGAGGCGCTTGTAACGGATCTGAAATATTAGACCAGGTACCGGTTGTACTGGCAGCTGATTGCCACTGATACGTTAAGCCTAGGCCTACATCATTTCCTTTCAGGTTTAATACAATACTTCTATCCACACAAGTAGTAATACCGACACTGGAAAAAGATTCCCCAGCTAAGAATGTTGTGTTACAACTTGGTAAAGAGTATTCTATTGCCCCGATATCCGGTGTGGTGGCGCTTCTGGTTGTACCATTTAAATCGGCAGTTACACCAGGAACAGGAATACCTTTGTCCGCAAATGCTGCAGATGTTGGTGTAAAGTCAAACGCACCTGCATTTTTAAAGCCAGGATTGATCTCGTTTGAATTCAAATCAACATTTGTTCCAGTTTGCCAATCTGCTAATTTCTTAAATAATTTATCTTTTGCCCAACCAACATTAATAGTAGGGTGATTATTGGTAAAGAAAGTATTATTGTTAAAATCGAAGATGTTGTTCCTGGTTTCAGCCAGGTAATAACCATACTTGATACCAGATCCGTTTCTTGAGATAGATAATAGGTTGTTTTTAAACTTCACAACAGTTGTTAATGAAGTATTGTAAAAACCATAAGTCGGCGCAGTTGCTACAGACGTTAAATCATCAAAAGATACTGTATTGTAATAGTAATAGATGAAATCTGAACCTAAGTTATAAAATGCATATAACTGGCCATTACTTTTTATATTATAAATGAGGTTATTAGAAACAATATTTTCGTAACCTAAGTCCGCATCGCTGTTTGATGTGTAAAACGCATAAAAAGCATTGGTTGTTTCTGCCTGAGCTTCAAAAATGCTATGGATCTTATTCCTGTTATACAAACCTGCCAGGTTGGCGCCCGTCATATAAATAACAGAAACACTTGTTGGGCTGGTCATTCTGCTTAACCTGTGAAACTCATTACCTTCTACTTTAGTAAAAGCGGTACCACTTACGTAAATACCGTATTGATAGAAGTTGATGATTTTATTGTTTCTTATAGTATTATACCAAACCGGATCAGTAGCAGTACCAAAAACTGTAATACTAACACCGCCACCACTTATTGTATTGTTTTCAATAAGGTTTCCGGTACCACTTTTAGCAGAAGCGAATGTAGCGGAACTACCATCTGTTAAAATGATACCGCCAAAAGAAGTGCTGGTAGCACTGCTTAATGCTTCAATAGTGGAGTTGATGATTTTATTTGAATCCGCGTTGTTCTTCAGATGAACGCCATAACCATAAGATGTTCCGCTTGCTTCAATTTTTAAATTGTCAAACGTTACATGGTCTGTACCGTTCAGGATAATAGTACCTCTGTCGGTATTGCTTGAAGATGCAAACTTGATTTTGGCTGCATTCCCTTTAAACACAATGGTATTGGTAGCCGATGCGCCAGGTATAGCGTCCATTATCAATTGTTCATTATAATCCGTTCCGGTATTTACTACATTTACGACAACTGGTCCGTTAATACCACATTTCAATGCATTATTGTAAGCATCATTAAATGATTTAAACGCTGTAGCAGTATTGTTAGCTAATGTATTATCAATGGTTAAATTACCGCTTATCAATGGAGTTGCATTTAACTGGAAACCTGCGCTGGTTGCAGAGGCCCCGGTAGCTGTACAGGTTATAATAACTCGGTAGTAGCTAGAGGCTAACTGAGTACCAACATAAGTGGAGTTTGTCGCTCCGTTAATATTGGTCCAGGTAGAATTATTAGCGGAACTTTGCCATTGGTAAGTTAATGAAGATGCCAATGTAGCACCATTCAAGGATAATGTAAAGGCATTTGCACCGCATGTAGAAGCTACAGACGAAACAATTGTGCCGGTAATCGGCGTACCGGTACATTCCGGCAATGCCTTCCATGTAAACCTGGTATTCGGCCTGTTATTTTGGGCTGCACCGCCGGAAATGGCCATATTACACCCATTTCCATTACCAACATTGTAGTTTGACGATACAAAGCCAGGGTTAGAATTATACACCGATGCGTTAGCATAATTAAATGGCGCACCATCTTTTCCGCTGCACACTTCTACAATTAAATTGTCGGTACCATTCCATACCAACGGGGCATTTAATGTAAAAGAGATCCAGCCTGCTGTATGTGTTACATCTGTAGGACTTGATTCAACAATACTACCGGAATAGGCTGCCCATGTTGTATTATTTAAAACGGTTGCCTGGGTAGGCCCAACCTTTACAACAAAGCCTTCGGTAACAGAGCCTGCCATTGTTGCAGCTCTGATATTAAATTTAATAGCACTGATAGTGCCTGTATTCATTCCTGCAGTACGCAATTCCGCCGCACGAAACAGATATTGTGCTCGGCTACTTTCCGATACATCCGGAAAAGGTGTTGGAAATGCATACTGAGTGTTAGATGTAGTACCCGTTCCTAATGTTATATCTGTCTGGGAATAGGCTTTTCCAAAAAAACCAACCCAAAAGAGTAACTGTAAAAACAAGTATCTACTAAATCCTGAAAATAAATTTCTTCTCATTTAATTCGCATTTAGTTGAAAATTTAAAAAACGGCATTTATTCGTTTATAACTGAGATAGTCCCGAAAACAGTTATAAACATCACGATTAAAGCTTGCGTAAAAATATCGAATAGAGGGTACTTAACTATATGTTAACGCTGTTTCAAAGCAAAATCAGGTGTAAACACCTACTTTAAGCCTATTAAACATATTAATATTTTGTTTAGGATATGGGGCTATCGGCCATAGGATTGCTACCCAGCAGGTGCCCGGTGTACTGCAGGGTGCCGTACTCGCCGTTAACTGTACCGTTTTATATAATTACAAAGGGCTCGTACCGGGCATACGCCCGCCTGCTGTCCACCGCAGCCTTTGAGCATTTGTAATTCTAACCGGCAATGCCTGGTAGCACTTCTGACTCCTGTATTCCGGACATCCTCTATTAATAAGAATACATTTCAAATATCCCGGCATTTGTATAATAACGTACCTTCGAAAAAAATGCATCGATGGCCATTCCTAAAATTATTGTTCAGACTTTTAAATCAGATAAGTTACCCTGGATCACCCGTTTTCATATCAACCGGATGAAGAAAAAAAATCCGGGCTGGCGGTATGAATTTTATGATGATAAACGTATCCTGGATTTCTTTGAGAAGGAATATTCAAAGGAATATGTTGACGCTTATAAAAGTTTGACAATAGGCGCTGCTAAAGCTGATTTTTTCAGGTATGCTGTTTTATACAAGACCGGTGGCGTGTATGTAGATGTTGACGGCTATGTAAAAACGCCTTTTGATAAATTTTTGCGTGATGAGGATGTTTCTGTAGTCAGTAACGAGGGAAATCCTGGTATTTACTGCCAGTGGGCTTTAATTTTTGATAAAGGACATCCTTTTTTAAAGAGAGTTCTGGAGAAGGTACTGGATAATATCCAGAAGCGCAAATATCCTCACGATGTTCATAAAACGACCGGGCCAACGGTGTTTACGGAAGGTGTGAATGAAGTACTCAGTGAAAGCCCTGAAACACCACATCGTTTTTTGGGTATTGATTACGAAGGCCATATACGCCCGAAATATAAGTTTGGCAGAATATTTTTATATGGTAAAAAATCGGAGCACTGGCGTAAAAAGCAGCAGACACAGGAAATAATTAAATAGGATTCTATAGCTGGTACGGTCATTAATAAGATCATATACTAACGTAAGACATCATTGTGGATGCATGGTTTTAAAATGTATTCATTGATTTTATTTTGAGACCGGGATTTCAAGTACAGTGCTGCGGCTCTATCAATTGAATATTTTTCCGCTGATGACGCAGAATAATACAATTGCTGATTGGCGCTAATTTTTTGGAATATACCCATGATTATTTGCACATTAAACTAGCCTCATTCGCTCAATTTAACTATATTTCATTGTTTGTCAATACCTTTAAGCGCTGAATAATGGTAAAATGTTCAAGGGCTGCCGGATGCAATGGGCACCGCCTTAGCGGTGGCCCCGTGCCGGAAACAAGTAAGTTATGCATATAGCTACAGGTATAAAATGAAACGGCTGCACGGGGCGGCACCCCATAGCAGCCGGAACTGAAGTGTAAGCAATGTTAAATGTTCATAGCCCCAAATCGTATTATCACTTTTTATCCAGGCTTTGTTTAATTAATTCCACGCTCTTGTTAAATGCGGCAAACTGCTCAGCTATCTGTAATAACCCCTGCTGGCCACCCATATATTTTACGGCATTGTTTTTTACAAAAACAGCTTTGATATCCTCCCATCTTTTTGCTTCACCTGGTGTAATAATGCCGGTCATTTCCTTATACTTTAGCATATTGGCTTCCGCCGCACTGGTAAGGGTCTGACTTTCATTCTCGTAATGTGACAGTAACAATACATCCAGCTCGGTATCATTCATAATGGGCACGACCTTGCTTACCAGTTTATTCATATCCCGGTAGGACCCTTGCAGTTTAAATGCCGGTTCTACGCGGTAAGCATCATCCATTGCAGCGCTTTCTATGTACCGGCTATTGACTTTCATAACGACGTCCCGGATTGCCACCACTTTTTTTACAACGCTGGTATAGGTATCCAGCTCCTGCCTGCTTACGTTTGTTTTAATGGCACTTTCATCTACAAAACCATTTTCCACACCGGCTATAATGGTGTATAAATCCTCGCTGCTTTTGGAAGATAATTCATTCAGGACCGGGTTGGAGGTCACCGCATTTTCTATCAGGCTTAGCTTAAATAAATGGTCATTACTACCTATGATATCCCCAAGATTGTAGATGTCCGATCGGTTGGCCAGCATATCAGGAATTTTAAATTTCTCCCCGCTTTCGGTATATGGATTTCCTGCCATTACAATACAGAAGCGTTTGCTACGCATATCATAGGTTTTAGCCTGCCCTTCAAAAACCCCTTCTATACGCCGGGTGCCATCTGCCAGTGAAATAAACTTCTGCAAAAACTCGGGGCTACAGTGCTGGATATCGTCTATGTACAACATGACGTTGTTACCCATTTCCAGGCCAAGATTCAGCTTTTTAAGCTCCTCCCTGGCGGCAGAGTTAGTCGCACTCATCGGATCTACGCTGGTAATATCATGGCCTAATGCGGGCCCGTTTATTTTCATGAATACCAGGCCTAAGTGGCTGGCAACATATTCCATTAATGTGGTTTTACCATAGCCGGGTGGTGACACCAATAATAACATACCGCTTCTGTCTGTGCGGCGGTTATTACCGCTGGCACCAAGTTGCCTGCTGAGATTGTTTCCAATCAATGACAGGTACACCTGGTCTATGAGTTTATTGCGTACAAATGAGGTTAGTACTTTTGGCTCAAACTCGTGTAAGCGCAATACCTGGCGTTCATCGGCTATGAGTTGTGAACGCAAACGGCGATACTCGTTGTACATTGGAATATCCGTGGTTGCAAAGTCATTGAGTTTATCCATAAAAGCATGATAATTGAAGGTGTACTTACCATCATTTATCAACGTGTGACTACCATAAAACCCTTCTAATACAACAACAGGATATTCCGCGATAACAATATCGTTGGAGTAATCTCTAAACAATTCCAATGCGACAATTTCATACGCAAATGAAAAGTTTTCAGGATTATTTTTATCATTCAAAAATGCCATTACCCATTGGTAACACAACTGTAATTTTTGTACTAAATTATCCGCATTTTTTACTGACGCTTTAAATACATGATCTGCTTCCCTGAATGCTAATGCTTCATGAAATTTCTCATTCAACTGAATAGCTTTCTGGCTGAAAGTAAAGCTGGTAGCGATCTGCCATTCTTCCAGTAAATAATGGGCTATTGCTGTTTTATGTGCCTCTATTTTTGGTAAAAATGCGGCGTCAACGGCAAAGACATTTAGTTTGTCCAGCAACGCTGTTATTATGTAAGGGGCTTTTGTACCGTTTCCGAAGAACTGATTGATCTCACCGGCACTTTTTATGGCATTGCCTATCCGCTCAATCTCTTTTTTATCCAAACTATGCACAAAAAACTGGGCATAAGCCCTTACATCTGAATTATACCTTAAGATACCTAAATGATGGTGTTTTTGTATGAGTGCTTTTAAGATTAAAAAGGCATCGGCATCATGGACGCCTTTTATATACCCTTCGGTATAATTTTTAGACGCTTCTTCTCTTACCAGTTGCAGAAGTGCATCCTCCGACAAAGATTCAAGGGCTTCATTAGATTGAAATATTTTATATGCCAGGTATTCTGAGCGGTAAACCAGGTCATTTTCGGATACATACTCCTGCATACCGTATTTTTCCAATGTTAGCAAGCGGGTATCGCTTACTTTCTTGTAAAAATCTGTACTGGTTAAATGATAATTGAGCTGGTTGTTTTTATTGATAATGGTCAGCTCCAGTGGCTGCCTGTTTACAGCAAATTTGTGCTCACCGAAACGGATCACATTTTCGCCGTCCTCAAATAAATCCAGCTTATCTTTTAACTGGCGTTTAGAATCTTCGATTGCTGCTTTTAACCTGGTCTCTAAAGTTTCTACTTTAGATGCTTCGTCCATCGCCTTTAATTGTTCTATGATCTGGCGATACTTGCTCACCATTATATCCCCGGCAAAATAGGCGTTAATCGCTTCAACAGATTTTTGTGTCTGCGATTTTTTCACCACTCCATTTAATATACGAATAGCGGTTTGCTCCAATTGAGTGGCTTGTTTAGATTGTTGCTCCATCAACTGGCTCCTGCGATTGTCAAACGCTAATTGAACCTCTTCACGCTTCTCTAATATTGCTGTACTAAAGGTTTCAAAACCGGAGAAACGATTCTCTAACTCTTCTATCTGAATGGTTACTTTATTTAAGTAATCATCAATTTTATCAACTGTATTTGCAAGGTCTAAATAGTTAATAATACTTTGATCTACCAGTTTGAGCTGCGCTGCAAAATCTGCAGTCGCTTCATTAATACCCAGGCTATCTATCTTATTCTTAATACCGGCTTTAGCCTGGTTAAGTGTAGAAAAAATAAGGGCAATATTATCGATGATTTTTGTAGATTGGGTGGCATCTTCTATTTGCAGATTGTTGACAATTTCTATCAACATTTCCATGTCTGTTCCAATCTGGTCCATCTCTGCCTGTAAAGCCCGTCCGTCTACCACTTTTGTAATAGACTCTATTTGCTTTTGCTTCTCTTCTACTCTAACCTGGTATGGCTTCAACGCTTCATCCTGCAGTAAAAATTCAATACAACGTCTACTCAGATGTTCCGTTTGTGTATCTATTTCTTTTTCAAATACTGCCAGTTCATCCAGGTTGATATAGCGCATTTCTTTCAGTACCATCACTTCGCCCTTCAGCATTCTAAGCGATGATAAATGCATTACAAAATCATCTATCAACTGAAAATGTGCGCCTTTTACTTTGCCTAAAACTGTAGAGAGTTTCAGGTTAAAAGTATCAGTAGCCTCTTTCGCCTGCTTGCGCAGTTGTACTACTTTTTCAAATTCATCTATTGCCAGCGATGCAGTGGTATAAATTTGCTTTAACGGCTCGTCTAATAAATATGCTTCTTTATAATTCAGCCAGTAATAACTGTCAAGAATATTTTTGGAATACCGCAACAGATCGTTGTATAAGCCGCTATAATTGTCTTCTTTATTTAATAGTACCACTAACGCCTGTATCTCGCTGATAGCCCTAACTACATCTTTGTTGCCAATCTTGTATAATAATGAATCTGATTGTGTTTCCGGAACAGATAATTGTGCAGCAAAAGGAGTTTGCCAAACCTGTATCGTATGATTTCGGGTTTGCTCTGCTTCTGTTATAAAGTAGCAAAGTTCACCATTGGCCAGCAATGTAAATCCATTACAAATAATAGGTGTTTGAATGGTTTGATTAATTGAATTGTATTGCAATAAAATATACCTGCCATCTTCCGGTTCGAAGAAAACATACAGAAAATCTTCTCCGTTCGGGGAGGCTATTTTCTGTTGAAATTTTGCAGCTTCGATCCTGTTTTCAATAATTTTATATTCCCCGGATTGCAGGTAATAACCGTTTGAAAATATAACCCCGTGATTATCCGGCAACAAAATGGCCGCATCTTTAATACTGTCTATTTTATGGACCGCTTTTATTTTATGGTTGTAAATAAAATAGCGGGCAGTTTCCTGGAACGGTTTTATTTCCAATGCAATTAAATTCCCTAAATCGGCATAGCGAAAACCACCATCATCCAATGTCTGGTCCTTATGCTCCACCGACTCGCTATATATTCCCTGTCCGCTTTCCGTATTATCTTCCACTTTTATGGTCAGGTCACCATTTATGGTTTCTACAAATACTTTATCCAGGATGGACACATGTGGATGCTTACCATAGCGGTGGTTTTCACGTGGTACACTTTGCCACTCAAACTCGTGCTGTGGCGGAAATTTATACTCGTATTCGCTGCGGTTATCTACATAAACTAATGTGCCATCTTTTATCAGCCATTTAAAAGCTTTTATGTCTGTGACACTGTCGCTTAACTGGAAAATCATGTAAACATAATTTCCGGCCTGAAAGAATTTATAAAAACGGGTTTGCCTGTAGTATTTATACAGATTTACAAAATCATCAATAAAAACAGCATCCTCGATGAGCTCATAAGATTGTTTTACAAACTCGCTATTTTCATATTTAAATATGGCAAAAACATCTTCCAGTTTAATTTCGGTTCGCAAGCCAAAATGCACGTTGTATCCAAATACCAGGTATTCTCCAACCGTGACCATATCCCTGCTGATACAATTATTTTCCGTTTGTATCCGGGCATTGGTAATCAGTTTGGTTTCTATGGCGCCAAAGATATTTTTGCGTGCGGCATTCAACTCTTGTATTTTATTAACCAGTTGCTGCATTTGCTCCTGCAAACGCCCCTGGATAATTTCGTACGTACCGGTTTCCAATGTTTGATTGATCGTATCTGGCATAACTTAAATAGTCTTTTCGTTGTTTGTTCTTTATTCTTCAATCCCCTCAATCATTTTAATCTCCTCAATCATATGGGGCTCTCATCTTCAGTAAATATACCAATCGGTATATTGGTGTGCTTTGATGTTTGCTACTCTCCGTACTCCTGCATCGCACCGGTTCGGGGACTCGCCGCCCACGCATGCCGTAGCCCATTGGTGGTAGAAATTCTATTGGGCTTTCCCATGCCGGTAGAATTATATTTTTGTCTGGATCGATCCTACGGATTTTTGAATACATTTATCAATTTTGTTTGCTACCGTAAGGTCGTCCGAATGCACTAATAAAAGACGTATAAACAATCCCACCTCTTTATTTAATACTCATTCTGTTTTATCTATATTATCCAGTCCCGGAGGGACGGCATTATGGTAGCTCTATTTTCAAAATTTACATTCAAAGCTCCGTAGGAGCGACACCTTTAATCATAAAATTTTTGTGTCGTACCTATGGCACTCAATACATTTAAACCTATTTACATTTCTACCATAATGTCGTCCCTCTGGGACTTGAAGTAATCAAATACATGATGATAAATAAATCACCTCAAATCCTTTTATTTTTAATGCTCATTGATAGGACTCATACTGTTTTATTCATACTATCCAGTCCCGGAGGGACGGCATTATGGTAGCTCTATTTTCAAAATTTACATTCAAAGCTCCGTAGGAGCGACACCTTTAATCATAAAATTTTTGTGTCGTACCTATGGCACTCAATACATTAAACCTATTTACATTTCTACCATAATGCCGTCCCTCTGGGGCTTGAAATAATCAAATACATGATGATAAATAAATCGCCTCAAATTCTTTTATTTTTAATGCCCATTGATAGGACTCATACTGTTTTATTCATATTATCCAGTCCCTTAGGGACGGCATTATGGTAGCGGTTTTTGTGTTATTTGTATCCAAAGCTCCGTAGGAGCGACATCTTTAATCATAAAATTCAAACAAGTAGTTATCGTCAAATTTTATCTCAAACTTTTTTAATAACAACAAATATTCTTCCCTAAACGTCGTTCCTTTATGATGAATTTCCTGGTTCTCTATATATTTTATAACATCATTTCTTTGAGAACGGGAGTAAGAAAATGCTCCATATCCTTCCTGCCAATTAAACATTCCCGGAATGAATTTATTGTCATTTATCCACTTCGAAGATTGAGATTTAATCACTCTTATAATATCCGATATCTTTTCATTTGGATTTAACTCAAAGAAGATATGAATATGATCCTTCCAACCATTTACAGCAAGTGGGTATAGCCTTTTATTTTTCATTATGCCAGATATATACTTATTCAAGGAAATCAATAGTTCTTTGTTTAGGAACGATTGCCTTGATTTAACAGCAAAAACACAATGAATATTTAACTGCGAATATGTATTTGCCATATCTGAATTTTATGATTTTTGTATCGTACCTACGGCACTCAATGTACCTAACTGGTTTTCTGCTACCATAATGTCGTCCCTCCGGGACTTTATTCATCTAACTCAATTTCTTTTCCGTTTACTTAAAATATTCATTTACGACTCTTTTAACCATCATTGGCTCCTTTACTCATCCTCTAAATCCCTCGTGCTTCTGTCCCCTCTTGGGAGGGGTTGGGGTGGGTTTCATTTAGATATTTTAGAGGTACCCCTTTCCTTATAATTTCCTATTCTGAATACCCAAACCCGTAGCCATATTCAATAATTGGTTAACAAACCCTGTGTCTTCGGTATTACCAGCACTGCGCGTGCGTAGTTCGTTTAATAACCCGGAAACGGTGTAATTTTTAATGGTCTCGGAACTGATGCCGTATTTGTCTGCAAAGGTTTTTACCCGGTCCAAAAGGTTTTCACTACCATCGCCTAGTACAGCGTTTTTAACATCCGTTAGAGTGTTGGATTCCTGTACCAAACGGTCTATACCTTTACCACGGGTTACCTGGTTCATTAAATGCTCAAAGAACATGGTTTCACCACCAACGATATCAATCTTAGCAGATTTCAAGGCTTCGCTTAATACCAATGCTTGTGCATCTGCTACATCTTTCTGAATATTGATTTGAGCCAGGTCAACCTGCAATTCTTTATTTAAACGTAGTTTGAACTCTTCGTGTTCTTTGCCAACTCCGTCTAATTTTTTCATTGCTTCGGCTTTCTCTTCTATGCCGCTTGCTTCTGCCAATGCTTTTTCTTTAATGATTTCCGCTTCGGTAATACCCTGTGTTTTCAATGCTTCTGCTTTTGCAGAAATACCTGCTGCTTCCGCCAATGCTGTTTTCTCTATCACAATTGCATCTACCAATCCCTGACGCTCTAACGCATCTGCTTTTGCATGCATTACCTGGGCTTCACTTAAACCAATCGCTGCTTCTTCTTTAGCCAATGCTTCCGCAATTATTTTACGCGCCTGTGCTTCTTTCTCGCTGGCATCGCGTTTTGCCTGTGCATCTATATTCATTTGTTCTGCACGTTGTTTCGCCGCTTCTTTTTCTGCTTCTGCTGCTTTCACACGTTTGATAAACTCCTGCTCACTTACACGCTCTGCTTCAGTTACTGCTACTTTTTTATCACGATCCGCAGATTTAAATGCCTGGATATCTTTCATGTTTTCCTGCTCCTGTACCACGCCTTTTTCAAGCATCACCCGATCGCGAATCACATCCTGTATATTTTTACGTTCAACCTCCAATACTTTGTCACGCTCAATTTGTGCTAACTGAACAATACGCTCACGCTCTGTAGCTTCCAACATCCTGTCTTTTTCTACACGCTCGGTTTCTATCGCCTGCGTCCGTTGTTTGTTCATCGCTGCTACAATTACCTGGCGGTCTTTGTTCTCCTCAGCTATCTGTACTTTTTCTTCTGTTTGAATACGGGCAGATTCTGCTTTGAAACGCTCTTCTTCAGATACACGCTTAATCTCTGCGTCTTCACGACTGCGAATGTTCGCAATCTCACGTTTTTGTTGTTCTTCTTTCTCTGCCAATTGTCTGTCTAACGCTAAAATGGCTTCACGTGCTTCCACATTTTGCTTGCGGATGGTTTTTTCTTCATCGCGCTTAATCAGGTTAGATTTGATGTTTTGTACAGCGGTCAATTCTGTAATTTTTTTGATACCTTCTGAATCCAGGATATTATCGGGCTTTAAGAAACTGATAGGCGTTTGTTCCAGGTCATCAATGGCGCAGTCATCCACTACATAACCATTAAGATCGGTACCAATAATGCCAATGATCTCTTCACGAAACTCCCGGCGGGCTTCGTACAATTCAGTAAAATCAAACTTTTTCCCTACTGTTTTCAGGGCCTCGCTAAACTTGGCATCGAAAAGATTGCGTAATACCTCTATTTCACTGGCACGTTCACAACCGATGGTTTGAGCAACGTTAATGATATCTTCGGTCGATTTATTCACCCTTACGAAGAACGCGACTTTAATATCGGCCCGGATATTATCCTTACAAATAAGGCCGTTTACACCGGCTCTGTCTATTTCAAGCTTTTTAACGGAAATATCCATTATTTCCATTTTGTGCAATACCGGTACCACTAAGCCGGCATTGAAAAATACACGGGTACCACCGGCACCGGTCCTTACCAATACCTTGCCCTGTATCACTTTTTTATACATGGATATGATCCAGACCAATAAGCCAATGATAACAACAATAAACCCTATCATCATTACCAAGGCGGAATTCGCTAATACATTTAAATACATCCGATGAGTTTTAAGTTTTGATTAATTAAAAATTTCTTTATAAAATACCGTCCGGTATATTTTACATAAATGGGTTTAAGCTAACAATGAATCGAAAGGTTCTACCAGGTAATACTTACCATCCTGCGACTGGTTTACAATAACAGCTTCCTGTCCGGCTGAAATATGGTCATCACTGATGGCTTTGGCATTTAACCTTATCGGATCACCATTTACAACTAACTCCACCTGACCAACTTTTGTTTTGTTTAAGCTCACTACAACACGACATCTTCGGCCTAAAAAATCGATGGCCTGCTCCCCTTTATGATTAATTTGTTTATAGAGATAGCCTAATGGCTTTGCCAGGAATTTAGCAATAAACAAACTCACGATGAAGTTGGGAATCAACAATAAAAAGCCTATTCCTGTATTTTCCACACCTACAAAATGGGTAACATTAATGCTGATAAACCAGACAGAAAAAAACACGACCGTTAGCATGAACATTAAAGGCAATTCATCGAAGTTGAAGTACTTCAGGAAACTGATAAATGAATTGGGAGAATCAATATCGGAATCGGAATGCTTCCCTTCTATATGCAGGTGCTTTTCTGCATGTATATCAAAGTGCGCATGCGTATCTGCATGAAAATGGATGTCGAATAAATCGAGGTCAAGCCCGGTAACGATAACTACTATCCAATACAGCACAAATGCCAGGCAAAGTAATGTGAAGAAGGCATTTACCGGGGAGAATGCTATTTCTATTAACTCTTTCAAGGGCAATTATTTTTTTGAGTGCTTAAATATATAAATTATTGGTTGTTATCACTTATATCTTTAGTTATTCCAAGTTGCTTTTTAAGTAAATCCAATTCATTATCTGCTTTGGACGCGTGCACATTTACCGCTTTGTTAATCTCATCGTCCACACTCTTGTTACTATTGGCAATATCACCGTAAGCATCGGCCAATGCTTCCTCCTGCAGTACCTTATCTTTCATACGTTCCAGCGTAGCTACCGTTCCATGGCTGTCCAGCTGTGCCATTTGCTTGTTAAGCTGTTTAGTTGCATCGGCCACTTTCACGCGGGCTTTCAATGTTTTCAGCTCATTTTCCCATTTCTGAATGTTTTGCTTCAATGTGGCAATATTGCCTTCCATTTTCAGCACATCATTATCTACTTTTGCTTTCTGTAATTCTGCCGCTGCCACTTCCTGGTGGATCTGTTCTTTTTTGATCAATGCTTCACGGGCCAGCCTGTCGCCTTCCTCCGCAGATAAACTTTCGGTTTGCGCTTTCTTTAAGAGTAAGACTGCTTTTTGGGTGTATTCTTCAGCTTCCTGTGTTTTTTCCTCTATTTCATTTTTTGTGCGAATGCTCAACGCTTTCACCTGTGCTAATGCTTCCAATGCCTTTTCCAGATCTCCACGCAAATCGCGAATGGCCTGTTCGCTCATGTTGATTGGATCTTCCATTTTGTTAACAGCCGCATGCGCTTCTGCCTGACCGATTTTTAATAAACGTTTTAAGATATTCATGGCTATTGTTTTTTAGAAAAATTAATAATTTGATTAGAATATTCACTTAGCAGTAAACTCAGGGCGTTCAATGTACCTTCCAGTTCATTACTGTCTATATTTTCTACCTGCAAAGAGTTTCTATAGATGACTTTTGTACCGGAATCATCCAGCGTGAACGCTCCATGTATCATATCACGGTTTTTAGAGAGCAATGCTTTGTAAATGGCCAGGTCCGGTTTTTCCATTTCAAAGATGAATTGCTCAAAAATAATGATGGGCGGAGCGATGCATATAATCAGGTTCACAACCCCTTCCGCTTCATTATTAATGATGATAATTCCTTGCTGGCGGTTTTCGTAAGTCACCCTGATCTCCAAATCCTGTAAATAATTCTTAACGATGTCGAAATAATTTTTCATCTGATAATTTTAAAAGGTTAACAAAGTGCCGGATGAAACTTTGGATGTTGTAATGTGGCAACATGATTCATTGAGCAGAGTTGCTTTGCTACTGTTCTCAAATTTATACTATCTGTTAAGAATAATATGCGAAAAGAGTTAATAGCTAATTGAATTGGTTATAACAGACAATATTGCTACTTTTGTTAGCTAAAAGTTCGTATAAAACCAACTTACATAATCAAGAATCAAAAATGCTAATATAAACATCATAATTTTTACCTTTTTGCTAATATTACTTGCACGAATGTAATTTATATTAGCAAATAATGCAAATATTATTAGCATTATTTTTAGAAATTTTTACCATGTTTGGAAAAAATATACAGAAAATACGGAAAGTGAAGGGATTAAGTCAACAGGCTTTTGCCGAATTGTTCGACTTAAAACGTGCTGCATTAGGCGCTTATGAAGAAGGACGAAGTAATCCCAAACTGGAAACCGTACAAAAAATTGCTGAATATTTTAAATTAAGCATTGATGAGTTGGTAAGTTCGGAACTAACAGTGAACAGGCTTTCTCATTTTAATGACTCCCTGACATTACAACCGGCCAATAGTTTTAAAAACAGCTTTACGGCCATTCCGTGTATTACGGAACAACACCAGGCGGCATTTATTGTCAGCCAGCAAAAAGCTCAGGTTATCGAGACCTTGCCAACCATTCACCTGCCATTAACGGAATATGACAATTATATTGCCTATAGCGTTACCGGTTTGGAAATGAGTTATGGCGATCGCGGCTTTTTTCCGAAGGATATTATTATTGGTACACCGGTAGATATTGAAACATTGCATCATTTTGAGCATGGCGAGCTGGTACTGATCGCCACCAATAACCAGTTGTTATTTCGCCGGGCTTTTGCAAAGGCGGATACACTGGACCTGAAATGCTTTCACGACAATGTGGACAATATTAACCTGAAAGATGAGAGCATTGTTCTTGCCTGGAAAATACTACATGTGTTTCACTATCACATACCCGCGGCCAAAGTTTTTGTAGAGGACAAACTGGCCATGCTGGAAAAAGAAATCCTGGCCATAAAAAAGGAAGCCTCTCAATAATTGATTTTTTATCAGGGGCTGCCGCCATTTGTACCATTGTTGAACATTTGTCCGGCGTACTGCAGGGTATCGTACTCGCCATAAGTTTGCATTTGGATATATGTCTTTTACGGGCTCGTACCAGGCGCAAGGCGCGCCTGCCTGCTGTCCACCGCAGCCCTTGAACAGGTGAATATTAATTGAGCAATATATTTGCAACCAATTTTTCTATGAGCAGCGAACAAAAGTGTGAACAAGCTACCTTATTTATCCCTTTCTCCAAACCAGGCGGATCATCATATTTTTTCATCGCTTTCCAGCCATGAAAACTCAACAGGCTTGCCTTGCCAGGCAGTTATTTTTCCTTCTGAATCTACCAAATCGAAACGGATAGTATATTCTTCGCCCGGGTAAAAAGTAAATGCGCCTGAACACATATCATGTCCGATTTCTAATATGCCAAATTCATTCGGCTTAAGATAATAGCTGGTCGCATTCCCGTTTTTTTTGTTGGTAAGCGTGGCTTTTACAAGTGCCGGTAATAAATTAGTGTTTAAATTAAAATTCACACTCTTTGCAGGCCCGCACCCATATGGCACATAGTTTTTACTGAAGATTTCAGGAAGTGCGTTAAACTTCAAATCAACCGCTTTACCGGGTATTTCAACTTTATATTTTTCATTACTCAATAAATATTGGTTCAGGGGTTCCTTTTTATTCAATGAAACCACTTCCAACGAATATTCTTTACCCGGCTCCAAGTTTGTTTCGGGCTTAAGAATGGCCTGCGTAAGATAAAAGTCACTGATACATAAGTCTGCTACTTTTAATTGAATTCTCCCGTCACCAGCAGACAAGTATAATAAAACATCCTTACCAATTTTATGAATTTGTGACTGTGAATTAAAATACCCTTCTATTACAAATACAGACGCCGGGGTAATATGTTTACCGGCCGGGTAAAATGAGATTCCTTCTGCAGAACACTCTGCTTTTGCACCGAAGCAGGTTATAAAACCAATAATAAAAAATAGCAGGTTTTTCATTTGTGGCCAGTTTATTTTATAAATGATTCATTCAGCTGTTGATTTCCATAAAAAGAAATGACAAACAGGCTTTCTACTGCCGAAAAGCTGCGGCATGCGTTGGTGCCGACGAAGGAGGCAGTATCTTTTTTGCAGAATGACTTGTGGTATCCCATTGATCATAAAGCCTCTGCAAAAAAGATACCGAGCGTAGCGGAGCCATAAGCTCGCCGGACAAATGTTCAATAGAACTCCTTTCGTTGAGAGCCCCAAACAAAAACAAGCAGCTTACTGGGGTTTTCCTTAGTGTTTTTTTTCAAGGAATACGATAGTAAACCAATCATTATTCGTGTATAATTTTGAGGATTGCAATAATGCTTTGCACCAAAGCTAACCAACTATTAATTCCGAAAGTATAAAACTTATGAGTATGAAAAAATTATACACTACTATTTGCCTGCTGATACTGGCAGTTTGTGCGAACGCTCAAAGACCACCTGTGAAATGGCAGAACGCACTAAATTTAGATACGGGCATTGTGACCTTTGATGGTGGCTATATTGATAATGTTATTCCTCCGGACTCCTGGATTAAAGATATTCTGCCAATTAAAACCGGTGGCTATTTTGGTCTTATAGATGCCGGTGGCAGCTGGCTTGTAAAGTTCGACAGTAAAGGTGATACTATTTTTTCTAAGCGGATATCAGAAACGATAAATGCGGGTACGAACAACCGCCCTGTATCTACTTACTACACACATCTTGCAGCAACGAAGGACGGCGGTGTTGTTGTTCTTGGTAATATGACTGGCAATAAAGTTTCAAATCCCGGGCCATACGGAATGGTCCTGAGCAAGTTTACTGCTGACGGAGCTAAAGTATGGAGAGAAGTATATAAAGGAGGCAAATACATTTCGGTAACTTACGAGAAAGAAGAACCGAGTGCTGTTATTGCGACACCCGATGGTGGTTTTCTTATTCTTTCTTACAGCAATTATTTAAAGGGTAATGACAAATCGGAAGACCCTATCGGCAGTGTTTCAGCTGCTATGGCAACAGATTTCTGGATAATTAAAACAGATGCAGAAGGTCTTCCGGAGTGGGATAAAACCATTGGCGGATCAGGTACAGAATATGCGCCAAGAGCAATTACTACCACGGACGGTATTATTATAGCCGGGGCATCAAACTCGCCTGTTTCGGGACAAAAAACTGAGGCCCAAAAAGGTGGCGGTGAAAATATTCAATACAATACCGACATGTGGCTGGTGAAAATAGATTTTTCCGGTAATATTATTTGGGATAAAACGATTGGTACTTCTGATATGCAGGAATACAATGCCGTTATCCACCCGGCAAGTGACGGCGGTTTTTACCTCGCATGTGGTACAGAATCGGGTATTGACGGCGATAAATCAGAAGCTAGTTATGGCCAGTGGGATGCCTGGATTTTAAAGTGTAATGCTTCCGGTAGAATATTGTGGCAAAAATCGCTTGGAGGTTCTTATCAGGAAATACCAAGTTCTATTCTGGAATTACCGGACGGCGGTGTGTTAGTGGCACTGAATTCCAGCTCGGAAAAGGGTGGTAATAAAACTGAAGCAAATTTTGGATATCAAAATATATGGCTGGTTAAACTGTCGTCATCGGGAGCAATCCTGTGGCAGTCTGTAATGGGCGGTACCGGTATGGACAGAGATGCTTTGCTTACTTTAAATGAAGATAAAACAATTTTATTGTCTTGTACTTCTAACTCTGAGAAGGGTGGTAACAGGACGGTTGATGCTAAAGGTAAATTTACGTTTCAGGGCACAGAATATAAAGGCGGGTATGATGTATGGATGATATTATTCGATGCAGAAACATCACTACCTGTAAACCTGGTTTCTTTTACAGGTAATGTAAAAAACACAAATGTGCATTTAGAGTGGAAAGTGACGAACGAGGCTAATTTCAGCCGTTATGAATTAGAAAAATCCAATGATGGCTTCTCTTTTAATAAAATTACCGCTGTACCGGCAAATGGCAGCCCTCGTTATAACTTCAATGATAAATGGTATAACGAAACCTTGTATTACCGATTGAAAATGGTGGACAAAAACGGGGATTTTTCATATTCTAAAATAGTAACCATAAATGCAAGCATTGCTACCGGTACTTTTATTGCTCCTAATCCGGTTGCTGGCAATCAACAACTGACACTGAACATACCTGCAGCATCTAAAGATGCACAATGGCAAATTGCAGGAATAGACGGGAAAATATATGCAACCCAAAAAGTTGCTTCCGGGGCCACACAGGTACAGATAGATACCAAATCAATTGCTAACGGTACTTATATATTGATATATAATAGTGGTACTGAAAAGAAAGCTATGCGCTTTATAAAAAATTAAGTATATCAAAACTCCGGTTAGCTGAAGGATGGTTAACCGGAGTTTTATTGGTAATTTCTACACTGCTAAAGACTGCGTCCATGAAAAGTAATTTCTACATTAAGGTTCTCTGTCTGTTTTTATTGGGATACTCTTATCCGGCTATTGCTCTTCATGCGCAAACATTACTTCCTAACCAACCAGAACAAGATGCGTGCACGGCAATAACTCTTTGTGGCAATACATTTTATACGCCGTTTTCTTATATAGGCGCCGGAAAAATACGTACTGAAATTGATACCTATTTAAAGCTGGGAGAAGATTATGAACGCAACTCTGTCTGGTTCCGGATAAAAGTGGCAAGTGCAGGAAAAATTGTGTTTACACTTAAGCCCGTAAACCCAATTGAAGACTATGATTTTACAGTAATAGACGTTACTGATCTGGAATGCCCTTACGACAAGCGGGCATTGGCAGATGCTATTATCAGGTATAACCTGAACTGTAATGGCAATTGCAATGACGATCAGCCATTGTACCCGGAAGGGAAAATCGGCCTGGATTATAATTCTACTTTGAAGCTTGTTCCAAGCGGCACCAAAGGGGACCCTTTTCTACAATATATAGATGCTAAAGCTGGTGACGAGTTCCTGATGATGATCAATAACTTTACGGGCGCTTCCGGTTTTAGTTTAGATTTTTCCGCTTCAACGGCTATTTTTAAAAATGATGATTTAAGGATAGATAAAATAGAAGCGGTATGCAGTGCCGCAGCTAACTATACCACCATGAAAGTGCTGTTTAATTTGCCGGTTCTTTGTAAAAGCATTGCTCCGGACGGCTCAGATTTTACTTTAGGCAGTGGCTATCCAAATGTGATAGCAGCCAATGGTACTAACTGTAGTGGTGCAGAAGGTGCATACATTCACGAATTAACCCTCACCTTAGACGGCCCCCTGAAACTAGGTGACTCTTATAATTTGCAGGTTAAACAGGGAAGCGATGCTAATACGTTTTATGGTATTTGTAATGGCTCTGATATACCGGTGGGATATAACAAGAATTTTACCATCACATTGCCGGTACTTGTAAATGCCGGCAAAGATACAACTGTTTGCCTGGGCAATCCACTACAGCTAAATGCGACTGCGAGCACAGATGTTGCCGTACGTTTCCGCTGGCAGGCATCCGGTGATCTTAGTGATATTACCATTGCGAATCCTATTGCCAAACCAACAAAGGATACCCAATACATTGTTACGGTAGCGCCAACAGGTATACCGGCGGTCTGTCATCATAAAGACACGATTAAGGTAAGGGTATTACAAGGGTTTAATTTTGTAAATAAAGACAGTTTATTGTGCCGGCCGGACCATGTACCATTGCTCTTATCCGGCGATAGTGAGTTTACCTATACATGGTCTCCTAAAGCCTCCCTGGATACAGAAACCGGCATGAGTAATATTGCCTATCCGCAAGCGTCCACTACTTATACGGTTACGGCATCTTTTCCAGGATGTAAAGACCTCTCCAAATCTATAAATCTGGCTATAAAAGAATGGCCTAAATTGTTAACCAACGATACCGTCATATGTAAAGCACAATCTGTGCCTTTTAAAGTGTCGGGTAATGAAAGCGATTTCCAGTTTCTCTGGCAACCGGCTGTTTATTTGAACAACAACACGGTTAAAGAACCGGTGACTACGCCGGATACAACAACGCGGTACACATTAAAAACGACCTCTGCTGCCTGTGGTGATAGCATTCAAACAGTCTTAATAAATGTAGAACCTGTTCCGGAAATATCAATTGAAAGCCTGACGCAATGCGTTGGAAATATTGTAAAACTGGACCCTACAGTTACACCGGTTTGGTACCAGAAATACCGCTATTCATGGGAAGAAGGCGTGAGCATTAAAGGTTCTAATATTCTGACCCCTTCTTACCAGTTCCGTATTGATGAAAATATCAGGCTGAGGGTTTCAACAGAAGCCGGTTGTTATTCTTATGGAAGTGCTTTAATGACTGCTCTTAAAGCCCCGGTGATTGATGCCGGAAAAGATATTTCTGCTAAGATAAATGAACCGGTTGTTCTTAATGGCAGCAGCGACCCGACAGGATCAATATTTGAATGGCAGCCGTCTGCCGGACTCAACAACCCCTCTTCTCTATCTACAACAGCTTTGTTCAGTGCGCCGGGCACTTATAAATATGTGCTTTATGTAAAAAATGATAATGGCTGTACTGCAAAAGACAGTGTAAGTATAACCGTTTACCAGGCATTGCATATTCCAAATGCATTCAGCCCCAATAATGACGGGATCAACGATGTATGGCATATAGCAGGATTGGCTGCTTATCCAATGGCCAGGGTACAGGTATTCAGCCGCTGGGGCCAGGTGGTTTTTGAAAGCAGGGGATACGCCAAACCCTGGGATGGTACATCCAACAGTAAACCAATGCCTATAGGGACTTATTATTATGTGATTGACCTGGGAGAAAAAGGACAGGAGAAATTATCCGGCAGCATTACTTTAATAAGGTAATTTTTTGAACCGGGGGCTTTCTGCGATTGATATTCTATTTAGCATTTGTCCGGCGTACTGCAGGGTTACGTACTCGCTATTAGCGTACCGGGAGGTTAATCTTACCAGGGCTCGTACCGGTCGCCTGCGCGCCCGCCTGCTGTCCACCGCAGCCCTTGAGCAGGAAACCTATCATCAACTTACAAAGCATTCAAACCCGCTTATTAAAATAGCGGGAAATGATCTCTGCCCTTAAATCAACCCGATTTCTATAGCGATCTTAACCAGCCCAACTGAATTTTTCGCACCCAGCTTTTGTAATAAATTGGTCCGGTGAAACTCAATAGCTGAAACACTCAGGAATATTTCGTTGGCAATTTCCTGTGTCGTGTACTCTTTTGCAATAAGCTGGAGTATTTCCTGCTCCCGGCGTGTCAGTGTGAGCTTTTTACTCTTTTCTTTTTTGGAGGCAAACATATCGTCCATTAATGCTCTTTCTATCTCCGGGGAAAAATAACGGTTGCCCTGGTGCACGCTTTCAATGGCTTTTATTAAGGTACTGTTCGTCACATTTTTTAGCAGGTAGCCTTTGCATCCGGCCTGCTGCATTTTCTTTACAAGATACAGGTTATCGGAACTGCTGAAAACGACAATCCCGGTTTTGGGATTGGCCTTCTGCATGGCCACAGCCACATCATAGCCATTGCCATCATTCAAGTGCATATCCAGTATTAATATATCGGCATTTAACTGCCTGATATTCTGCATGAACTTTTCTACAGAATTAAAGCTATGTGTTACCTGGATATCATTTGCACTGTTCAATGCATTTTCAAGTCCGTTGGTCACTATCGGGTGGTCATCTAAAATAACAATCTTAATCATTTCATTTCCGGTTTAATATGGAGTTCTATATTGATGCTGGTACCTCTACCCTTTTCAGAAACAATATCAATATTCCCACCTAAAGATCTTATCCTGCGCTGAATACTAAAGAGGCCAAGCGCTTTGATGTTTTTCTCTTTGGCTAAAGCGACATCAAACCCTTTTCCATTATCTTCAATAGTCATTCCAAACAGGTTGTTGGTATATGCCATTTGAACAAAAACTTCACTGGCCCCGGCATGTTTCACTACATTATGTAACAACTCCTGCAGTATCCGGTATAAAAAGAGTTCATCTGATTTCGAAAACTGAGGAATATCGCCAACTGTATCAAAATTAATGTCAATATCGGAACTGCCTGATACATTGGCACAAAAAACCTCTACAGCTTTTAAGAACCCTTCATTAATAAGAATTTCGGGCATTAAATTATGTGCCGTCTGCCTTAACTCTTTATAGGTATTATCCAAGTGTGCCAGTATTTCTTCAAAATCATGATTGCTATCTTCAACCCTGTTATTTTTTAGTGCTGTATCTAATCGTAATTTCAGACTGCCTAACTCTCCGCCAATGCCATCATGCAGTTCACTTGCCAGGCGGCGCCGCTCATTTTCTTCACCATCAATGGTAGCCTGCAGTCTTGCAACTTCGAGTTGGCGTGTTGTTTCAAGCTTTTTTAACTGTTGCTGATGTTTGATCCTGTTATAAAACAGGATTCCTAAAAGCAGTACCAGTACCAGGCCACTTGATATGGCAATAATGAGGTTATTTTTTGCTTTTATCTTGTTGTCCCGGTTTACAATGGCCAGCTTTTGTTCTGCCAGTTGCTGGTTTTTCTCTGCCACCTGGTACCGCATTTCCATTTGTAAAATGGACTGTATTTTACTTACATTCCTGATACTGTCTTTTATAATGGTATAAGCATTTTTATAATGCAGCGAAGATTTGAAATCACCTGTTTTTTCATACGCTGTGGCTAATATTTCATAGGCTGTTTCACGCATGAAAAAGATGTTTTTCTGCTGCGACAAACGTAGCGTTTCCAGCACCTTATTTATGGCATCCTGGTATTGATGTTTTAGAACGAGCGCTTTACCAATATGGTATTCACTGGTAATTTTATATTGTACCTGGTCTTCCTGGTTATCTGCCTGAAAATCTTTTACTGCCTCCTTAGCATACCTGATGGCACTATCTGGTATGTTCTGCATATTAAATGTATTGCTTACATTCAGCAGCATGGCGCTTTTCCAGGAAAGGACCCTTCCTTTTCTTACTGCACCCTGTTCCAGCAGATCCAGGTATTTTTTGTAAAAGAACCTGGCGGAATCATAATCCTTATTCATTTCCTTAAGCTGGCCTTTGCTGAAAACAATCTTGGCCATCATGGATTTACTGATATTGCCGATCTGTTCTGCCTTAGTCAGGTAGTCAATTGCATACTGAATGTATTTGTCATTGATCAGGTTTGCACCGTCTTCATTCATGCTGATCCATAGCCGGAGCATTTTTGTATAAATGTGCAGGAGCGTTGCAGGATTGACGATCTTTAGCTTTTCTGTTTGGCTGAGGGCCTGGTAACTATACCAGGCGGTAGAATCTGCTTTGCCCAAATATGAATATGCGGAAGCGAGGTTGCCCAGCAGGGATATTAAGAGCTCGGCGTCTCTTGATGAGGGGGTTGGATTGCACCATTCAATGGCATATTTAAAAATGGCAATGGCGGGCAAGTATTCTGATTTTTGCATTTTCAACATGCCTGCCTGGTGTAGCCCGTAAGCCACTCCAAATTTAAACCCTAACCACTTGCTGCTTTCTATGGCCTGGTTGGTGAGCATTACTGAACTATCGGGCTGGCTTTCTGTAAGTACATCGGCCCGCTTTATCTGCTGTATGATGGCCCCTGTATCTTTAAGAAAACCACTTGGTGCTATATGAATGCCTCCTGGCTTTATTTCTGACTGGCCAAAAACAGAGTACGGACATATTATGCAGATGATTATAAAGTGTATAAAACCGGTTTTGAAACGATGCATAATATTTTCTACAAACAGTTATTGAAAGCTAAGTTACAAAAATCATTAATGATGATAGTGGTGTTTTGTAAAAAGAAATGTACCTGTACCAGATTTATGATAGCGCAACTTATGAAAAATGCCGGGAGAATGACCTCTATTGAAGGGCTGCGGCATGCGTTGGTGGCGAGGAACGAGCCAGTGCGACGCAGGAGCACCGAGCGTAGCGGAGCCATAAGCACGCCGGACCAATGACCGGGAATATTACAAATGCCCACAGCCCCCAATAAAAAAGGAGCTGCAATATAACATTACAACCCCCTGGTTTTTCATAGAACAAATAGGGTTATTTAGAGACGGAAAATTTATACACTGTAGTAGTAGTATAAGTTGCTCCGGGATTTACTATTGTAGTGGGAAACTTTGGCTGGTTTGGAGAATCCGGGAAATGTTGTGTTTCCAGGCAAAAACCCTGACGATAGCCATATTCGGCTTGTTTCTTACCGGTTTTGGCCCCGCCTTTTAAAAAGTTACCGCCATAAAACTGAATGCCGGGTTCTGTAGTTAATACTTCCATTACAATACCTGTAACGGGCGAACTGACAACAGCGGCTGTTTTGAGAACATTTGAGGTATCTGTTAATACAAAATTATGGTCGTAGCCCTTGCCTTTTTCCAATTGCTCATCTTTGTCGTTTACACGTTTACCGATGGCGGTAGCAGTGGTAAAATCGAATGGCGTTCCTGCTACCGGCTTTAATTCTCCTGTAGGAATCAATGTTTCATTTACCGGTGTAAAATGTGCCGCGTTTAGCTGTAATAAATGATTATTGATATCGCCGACACCTGCGCCATTAAGGTTAAAATAAGTATGATTTGTGAGATTGACAGGAGTGGCTTTATCCGTGGTTGCTTTATAATCTATCTTTAGTTCATTTTTGCCGGTAAATGTATATACAACTTCCGTGCTAAGTGTTCCCGGGTAGCCTCCCTCACCATCGGCACTCACGTAAGTGAAGCTTATGCTGCTATCTGATAACTGTTTGGCATCGAATACCTTATTATAAAATCCTTCCTGACCGCCATGCAGGGAATTCGGGCCATCATTTTTCCCGATATTATAAGTATTGCCGTTTAAAGTAAATTTGGCATTGGCAATTCTATTGCCGTAACGGCCAATGACCGCACCAAAGAATGGTTCGCCCGGCGCCAGGTTGCTTTGTACACTATCATAACCTAAAGCTACATCTATTAATTTTCCGTTCTTGTCCGGCACGGCAATCCCCATTACTCTTGCTCCCAGATTGGTGATGGCAACGGCTGCACCGCTATTATTTTTTATGAAAAACAAGTCCGTTTTTTTATCGCCTACGGTTACCTGATAGGCTTGTTTAGCGGGGAACAAACTATCTATGGCATAGTTGTTATTTACAATTTCATTTGTAGTGTCCTTACCTGAATTTTCATTGTTAGCGGCATTGCCACAAGCCACTGCGATCATGCTAACAGACGCAAATATCCAACTGTTGACTCTCATACTCAGCAATTATTTGTTCGTTTAAATAACGATGGTGAAATTTTTTTAGCTAATTTAAGTCGAAATATTTAAAATTGTCAAATTAACAATTGCAAAACACATAGATTTGTATTAGAAGTCATGTGAAAATTGCAATATAAAATCTATTGGCTTGAATGATTGTGTAACATATTACTTAAAGTAATAAACTGCTATTAGAAATGGTGCCATATAAGGATTTGGAGCGACTGTTGGTCGCAGTTGATTGTATTATATTGGGTTTTGATGGTGCTAAATTGAAACTATTATTAATTAAGCGCGGTTTTGAACCTGAAAAGAATAAGTGGAGCCTAATGGGTGGCTTTGTACAGCCGAACGAAAACAGCCTGGAATCTGCTAAGCGGGTACTGAAACAACTTACCGGCCTATCGGGTGTTTACCTGGAAGAATTAAGGGCATTCAGTAACCCGGACAGAGATCCTGAAGAACGTATTTTATCATTGGCATATTTTGCATTGATTGATATTAACCAGTATCAGAAGCAACTTAGTAATGACTACCAGGCTGAATGGTTTGAACTGGACCAGATTCCGACGTTGATATTTGACCATAACGATATGGTGAAATCTGCTATTCGCCGGTTACGCTACAAGGCGGCGCTACACCCTTTGTTATTTGAGTTGTTACCGGAAAAATTTACGATCCCTCAACTGCAAATTTTGTATGAAGCGGTATATGACACAATCTTCGATAAACGGAATTTCAGCAGGAAGGTATTGTCGTTGGAGTTGCTTGTAAAACAAAAAGACAAGGAAAAAGAGAGTTCTAAAAAAGGGGCTTACTTTTATAAACTGGACCTGACTAAGTATGAGACGAACTTCCAGGCGTTTTTAAACTTTATACCGAATGCACATTTGTATTTATAAGCAATAAATTTACGCGCCGCGATAACGATTATATTTCTTACCAAGAAAAAGAAACCCCGAAGCAGTAAACTTCGGGGTTAAATATTCCAATCACTTATTATTAGTGAGCGTGGTGATGTTGTTTTGCAGTAAACTCTTCTACAGTTACGTATTCATCGTTATAGTTTACTACTTTACCTGTAGCATTTTCGAATACTTTGTTAGTATAGATTTGCTGGTAAGCCTGCTCAAGATATTTTCTATCCTGTAACTGGCGTTTTACATATTCATCAATCCAATCTGCTTCGCCTAACTGAGCACCGCCCATATAAGCTAATAGTTGATTTTTTGTGAATTCTTCTACTTCTTCAGGAGTTACTTCTAATTTTGCTTCTTTTGCGATTTCGTCTGTAATCACATTCCAACGTAAAGAGTTTGCGAAAGCAGGATATTCTGCTTCTACTTCTGCGTCTGTACGTGGATTTTCACCTGCATTTTTCAACCAACGTTTTAAGAAAGCTTCCGGTAAATCTACAGTTGTGTTATCTAATAAGAAATGATAGATTTCGTCGTTTACCTGGTTTTTAGTTTGACCACTCCAGTAAGTTTCGATGTCGCTTTTTAAGAACTCGCTGAAAGCTTCAGCGGTCTTAATTTCTTTACCAGGTAAAATTTTCTCTAATAATTCTTCGTTCAATTCAGCGTCTTCAACTTCGTTGATAGACTTGATAGATACCACGTAAGTCTTATCTTCTGCGCCTTCGCCAAACTGTGTGGTTAAGAAATCAGCTAATTTTGCTTCAAAAATATCTGCGAATTTACCGGTGAAAGTTTCTTCAGCTTTTTTACCGATTAAAGATTCAGCATTTTTGAAGTCTTTTACTTCTGCAGCCTGAGTTTTAGCTTCTTCAGTACCTTGCTCAACAATGCTTAATTCAACACCGTTGTCAACAGAAGTCACTGCATCGATATCTTTTTTATTACCGTATTGCTTTTTAACGTATGCAATTTGCTCGCTTAACATTTCATCTGTAACAGAAACATTGCGACGGGTAATATTTGCAGCTGACAAATCTGCTACTTTTACTTCTGGTCTTAAACCGATTTCGAATGTGAAAGTATAATCCGATGGATTGTTGATATCTAAAGTTGTAACAACGTTGTTATTTTCTTCAGTAGCTAAAGGCTGACCAAAAATTTCTGGTTTTTCCTGCTCTAAAAATTTATTGATCTCAGTTTCTACAGTACGAAGGATTTCGTCGGTAAATACAGATTTACCGTACATTTTTTTAACCACCTGTACCGGAACCATGCCTTTACGGAAACCAGAAATATTTGCTTGTTTGCCGTATTGTTTTAATGCTTTTTCAAAAGCTGGTAAATAATCGTTTTTATCAACTTGTACCGCAATGATATCGGTTAATAAGCCACTATTGCTTCTTGTAACTGTTGCCATAATTAATTTTATGTGTTGAGAACGTATTGATATGACAATACTATTTTCAAATTACTTATATTTTGGGCGGCAAAGGTAATACAATAATGTGTAAAAAATGTTATTTATTATTTTTTGCCACAAAATTATGCCTAACTATATGATATAGAAATTTATCAGCGGATTAAAGCAATTGTATTTAATGGCATTGTTTATTTTTTTTGTTACTGCCATGTCAGTTTCATGAATACATAACCAGTTCCTGTTAGACCGTTCCTGGAAGTGATTGATATCGACTGCTTCCAGCCCGAATTTTCCAATATAATAACAATGATAACCCTGGCCTGTGAGAAAACCATAAAAGTCTTTGAGTAATACATTGCTTCTTTGCAGCAAATACTTTTGATTGACTTCGAGTATTAGGAACGGCTTAAATTTTTCTATTGTTTTTTCGGCCCCCTTTAATACTTTGTATTCTAATCCTTCCACATCTACAAAAATCTGAGAGCAGGAGGGCATATCACTTAAAAAAGTGTCTATTGTGATGGCTTCAAATTCTTTGACCACATTTCCTTTATCCGCATCACTGTTTATAATAAACCCTGAGCCGGAAGAATTTCCCTGGGGAACCGAAAATGGCACTACACTATTTTTGTCTGAAACCAGCTTATCATAAACTTTCAGGTTGTTATAACCGTTGTACTCTTTAAATTTAAATATATACTCCAGGTTAGTTGGTAAGGGTTCGAAAGCATGTACATTGACGTTATTCTTTTTGGCAAGATTGGTAAAGGATATTGTTTCTGTACCAATATTTGCACCGACTTCTATTATGTCTCCTTTTTTATATTTCAGTGCTTCGTTACAAATAATGATATTCCGCCAATCATAATAGCCGTGCATGTAAAAACTGAATGCATGAAAATCGTTGGTATTTCCAATAAAATAACCGCCGGTAAAGGACTTTGATTTAAAAGGCATGCTAATACGTTCGGCCTCTTCTATTGATACTAATGTACTTCTAATCTTTTGGGTGGCTATAGGGGGTATAAAATAACAAATACCTTTTATACATTTTAACTTAAACATGAATTTAATTGTATTACAAAGTAATAGAATTAAATTCATGTTTACATAAAAAATTTATCTGATAAGGCTTGCTGTTCCGTTCAGCTTTATAACGGCTCCCTTATCGTCGGTATAAATTAAATACCAGACATAAGTACCTGCCGCCTGCAGCTTTCCATTTACCTTACCGTCCCATTTTCTGGTCCAGTCCGTTGTCTCCCATATTTTCTGGCCGAAACGGTTATACACAGAGAAGTTAAGATTGGTTGCCTTATATGCATTTAAAGGATAGAGGAAATCATTGAGCCCATCGCCATTTGGTGTGAAAGCCGTAGGGACTGCTATATAACAGTTATTGGGCACCTGGATCACTTTTACAATTGTATCCGCACAACTCCTGGCGTCTTCTACTACGAGTGACACATTGATATGTTGTAACTGATCGGAAATAGGATAAAATTGATACGGCGGTTCTGCTAAAACAGAAGTATTGCCGTTTCCAAAATCCCATTTGTAATTGACAACCGGTCCTGTACTTGTACTTTTAAAATAGGAGGTATCTAACGGGCAGGCAAATGCAGGTCCATCAAAAGCTGCTTTTACCCTATTCACATCAAAATCGAATAAATAACTGATACTATCTGTACAAATGCCATTACTTACCAGTAAAGATATATTTACTGAGCCACCAGTGTACACTTTTTCAAACCGCTCCGTATTACTTACAAGGGTATTGTTTTCATACCAATGCCATGCATTAATACCATTTCCGCCCTTATTATTTATTCTGAGCGTATCGGTTAAGCAACTGGAAATACTGTTATCTGTAATAGATGCGTTAACAGTATCTATTGCAATGTAATTTAATTCCTGGCCAACGACCGACTCGTAATCGCACATATTAAATAGCGTATTGCCATCTGAACCTGTTTTAATACCTACTTTATATGTTCCGCCCACCTGGATGGCTTTATTAAAATACACCCTGACTACCGATGTGAAGTTATCTGCACATTCAATTGCTTCTGCTTTATTAATGGAAATAGGTTCTGAACCATTAATGTAAAAATCACTGCCATCCGCTGCTATGGAATTACATTTTACCGGTTCACTTAAGCTGACATTGATGTACATGGGTTCACAAACGGACGCCGGTAATGACGCTATCCTGGAAGCTTGTTTGTTAAACACATCCACACTGATACTTTTACCTGCGGTCATTTGTGTATTACAAATATCCAATAAAGTATTGCCGTCACTGCCTGTTTTTACGGACACATTATAATTACCATTGGGAATTTCATTGCTAAGTATTATAGAAACAGAATCGGTGGTAAAGCTACCGGAACAGCCAATAGCACTTGCAGACAGGATGGTAGCCGCTGTTGTATTAATAGAAAAATCACTGCCGTTTGCAGCAATTGAGTTACACAAAATTGGTTTATTTAATTTCAGGTGTATGATCCTGCCCTGGCAAAACGCTTTACTGTTACTGAAATCAGCGACAGTTTCATCTGTAATACTGGCTGTACCGCCACCAAAATTCAGTTTATAACCCGCCTGGGTATTTGTAAAATGACTGACCAACAACAGGTAAGTTTTCCCCTTTTCTATTGTCGGCATAGCACTATACTTATAGGTCGGTCCTTCACATTCTATCACATTCCTGCCGGCAGCTGAAGTACCGGTCTCACCGGGATCCTGGCACCAGTTACCCGCTATTACCCAGGATGGATTGGTAAAAACACCTTCGGGGTCCCTGCCGGTGATATCATACACCTGCCAGTCGTAGTCACTTTGATTGCTATTCGGCTGAATCAGGAAGCCCAATGTACCTGTTTCGAAGCAGGTGAAACGATACCAGTAAGGATTTACATCTTCCAACAGCGTAGGGTTGCATTTTGGATTCGGCACCAATCTTCCTCCACATAGGTTTACAGACGCCTGCGTAAAAACCGAGGTACCACATACAGGAAACGCAGTACTTGGATTTTGTCCCAGACTAGAAACGGGACAGGATTGCGACCATCCCCAAAAGCCAATCATTAAAAAAACTAGAGTTGTATAGAAACGATTCATAGGAAAACTTCAAATATTACCTTTCCACAAAGGTATTTGATATTTTTTCTTAAATAAATCTTTAACATTTACCCAATTCCCTCAAAATGTACACCGGCTCAACTCAATTCTACCGGCATCTTTCGGATCAGGCGACACCCTTGTTTTACCTGATAAGATTTACACTGCCATTTAACTTTATGACAGCACCAGCCTCATCTGTATAAACCAGATACCAGATATATGTGCCTGTTGGCTGTGGTTTGCCACTAATTGTTCCATCCCATTTCCTGGTCCAGCTTGTCGTTTCCCAGACCTTTTGTCCAAACCTGTTATAGACGGAAAAATTAAGTTGCCTGGCCAAATAGCCATTCAGCGGATATAAAAAATCGTTTAATCCGTCACCGTTTGGTGTAAATCCATTAGGAACTGCAATGTAACAGTCACTGGAAATTTTTAAAGAATGAAACGCCGTATCCCTACAGCCTACATCATTCTTAACGATCAACCGGATGTTGTAATACGCAGGATTATCGAGTACCGGATAATTCTGGGCCGGTGATACTTTCTGGTCTGATGTCAATCCATTACCGAAGTCCCATTCATACTGCGAAATATTTCCATTGCCATTTGCTTTAAAAACAGAACCTCCTAAAGGACAAGCCTCTGTTGGGCCCTCTATTTTTGCTGTAATTTTATTGTCTTTATTCTCGAAAAGTAAATAAGTACTGTCTGCACAAATACCATTGCTAACAAAGAGAGAGAGGGGATAAACCCCCGGCTCATTTTTTATTTCATAACTATTGGAAATGCTTACGATCTCATTATTAAGCCTCCACCTCCAAATATTAATACTACTATTGCCATCATTTAATAATTGCAGGGTTTCTGCAATACAACTGGCACCTGTTTTATTAATAATATTTGCATTGACGGTATCGGCAACCAGATAATCAATCTCAAGTCCTATTGCCGATTCTACCTCACAGGCATTTAATAAGGTATTTCCATCGGAGCCTTTTTTAATGCCAAGTTTATAATTACCTCCAAGTTGGATGGCTTTATTGAAAAAAAGCCTGATATCAGATGTGAGATTGTCACTACAGCTTACCGGCTCAGATTTTACAACTTCAATAGCCTGGCGCCCAGAAATATAAAAGTCGCTACCGTTGGTAGCAATTGAGTGACATTTTACAGGTCCGGTTAAAGAAATATCAATAAACATTGGTTTACATACCGTGGGTGAAATACTCCAAATTTGTGTTGCGCTACTTTTACTAATACTTACAAGTACCCGCTCACCCACATATACCGGGATGTTACAAACATCCAGCAAAGTATTACCATCACTACCTTGTTGTATTGTTATGTTGTAATTACCTTCAGGAACCGGGTTGCTTAAAACCAATGTTACGGACTCTGTAGTAAAACTACCCGAGCAGTTGACGGCGCTTGCTGAAACAATTTTACCGGCACCGGTATTTATAGAAAAATCACTGCCATCTGCAGCGATCGATCTGCACAAGATTGACTTGTTTAGTGACACCGTTATGGTGTTGCCATTGCAATCCGCCTTTGCAGCCATAATGTTGGGCTGTTTAGTGTCGGATAATAATGCGGTACCATTATTAAAAACCAGCTTATAACCTGCCTGGCTCCTGGTAAAGTGACTTACTAAAAGCAGATAACTCCGGCCTTCCTCTATTACAGGCATCGCACTCATATTGGGCGTGTAGTTATCACATTCTATTACGTTTTTACCCGATGCCCCTGTGCCCGTTACACCGGAATTCCCACTCCAGTTGGCAGCGATCACCCATTGCGGATTGGTATAAACTTGCTCGGGATCCCTGTTTGTAATATCGTAGATCTGCCAGTCATAATCGCTTAAAGCACTGTTGGGTAAAATTAAAAATCCTAATGTTCCTGTTTTGTAGCAGGTAAAACGGTACCAGTAAGGGTTGACCGCACTGGTAGCTGCATTACAAACACCATTGGGGGTCAGCTGACCGCCGCAAATATTAACCGAGGTTTGCTCAAAAACATTTGAACCACAAACGGGAAATGCTGTTGATGGATTTTGCCCTAAACTGCTTACCGGGCAATTGCCTTGTGATAAAACAACGATTGAAGAAAAAAGCAAGTATAAAACGCAACAAATTTTCACTTTCCACATCTTTCAAAAAAATTAAGTATTGGTAAAAACTATAGCTTTATAAATGGCATCGTTTTATCGCCAACTTTTATAAAATATATACCTGCCGCTAAATTCCCAACATTGAAAGCAGCGATTCCTTTTTCAACAACCAGTTGTCTCGTTAATATCTGAACGCCTTGTAAATTGTATAGATAGATATTGATGTTTGACACCTCTGTATTTTGTATGGATAAGCTCAGTTTACCTGTTACCGGGTTGGGGAATAGTTTCACCTGGACTGCAGTTTCCTTTATATTATCACAATCACACCCAAGCTTCAGTAACCTTTCTCTTACTTTTGCTGGCCGTGTTTTAAAGATCGTTTTGATCCCTGGTAAGGTTATATCTTTTGGAACATTACTGCGTAACATGGAAACAACGACCGTATCGTCAGCATTTTTCACAAACTGATTGTAGGCATAAAATTTCAATGTGTCTTCTGACACTGCTTTCCCAATCAGTTTTTGGGCATTATCTACCAGTTGCTCATAAGGAAATGTTTGTGACGTTTCATTTACCAGTTGACATAACGCTTTGTAATATTGCTGTGTCAAAAGGGGATCTGCCTTTATTTTCCAGATAAGCGGCTTGTACTGATAACGACTGTTTCCATCTAATGGCCAGATGGGCAAATCCTCTTTCCACATGCTTAGATTATAGTCCCAGGGAATCCAGTGTAACCGGTTCGTTTGGGGATGATCATAAATGAAAAAGTTTCTGCCATTGAACGGGTATGAGTCCCAGTTATTCAGGAATACATCTATTGACAAGGATTTAAAATATGTTCCTGTTTCCAGTTTTTCCTTAAACAAATAACCATAATTTGGCGCAGTACTGTTATTATAAAAGTCTAAAAATGAAATGAGGTTTTTCCATGCAGAGGAGGAATAGTCAGATTGCAACTTTAATTCATTAGCATATAAATTTTCATCATTGCCGAGGTACTGTAGCCTCGTGGTATTTTTTGACTCGAACAAATTCCCTTTTGATGATCCGAAATGATTTTCCAGAAAGAGTTTATCTTCCGGCTCTTCCACAATTAAGTAAACACCCCAATATTGGTTATTGATATAAAGTTTTGTAAAAGAAGTTCTGCTTGCAGGAACGCCAGCATGTCGTAAGAATGAATAGGATAAATGTTCTCTCAAAAATGACGGATCTCCTGCTAAGTTGTGGAGATTTATTTTGCGGATGCCCTGGTAACGTTGACTGTTAAACTTATTAAAGTGCAACCGAAAAGGTTTTTTCTTTCCCGGAAAACCAGTGTAAGAATATTGCCCCTTAAACCTGATACCGGCGATTTCGGCTAGTTTATTACCATCGATAGTTACATTTGTTTCCAGAAACTTTTTGCTATCATTTGACTTGGCTCCCTCGTCGTACCAGACGGCTAACGTATCATACCAATTGCTGATGGGCATTTGCAAATGAATGGTATGCAACACTGAGCTGTCAAAAATGTCCTGAGATTTTAGTAAGGACGAAACCGTCATTAAACAGACCAACACAAACCACCTTAACATATTCTCTTATAATTTTTATAAAATAACAGTACTATTTAAAATCGCTTTATCTGAGCCTTTACCGCTATGCTAAATAGTAGCAATGACGGTGCAGGGAGGTCATTGCGTGACAAAGCAGCAATTACGAAACAACGATGTTAAATAGTACTACAAATGCTGACTTAATAAAAAATTACTGAATGGTTACAATGATGCCATCTTCACCAACAGCATATCCTATAGACGGCGTTGGAAACTGGATCGCATTTAAATCTTTTGAAGTATTTACATTTACTTTCGTCCATGTTTTTGCACCATCTGTTGTTCTGTAAACAAGGCCATCATCACCTGCCACAAAACCTGCTACGGCACTTGTAAAATGGATGGCATTTGGCGAGAACTTAGCCGGTAATTCAAACCTTTCTGGCGTACCGCCAATCTGGTACTTGTACACATAATTCTTATCGCTTAAAATGTAAAAGTTCACTTTATCCGCACTGTGTACACCAATTAAATCCTCTGTTGCATTGCCAGCCTTGGTCCAGCTAAGACCTCCATTAGTGGTGTACATTAACAATCCCTTTTCCCCTACAACTACTGTAGATTTTGATGTTGCCGCAAAAATGCCATACACGTCCTTAAGGTTATAAAACAAAGAATAAAAATCTTTATTCCAGCTTCTGCCTGCCGTGTAAGTATAGTACAACGCCCCCTCTTCTCCTACATAATACCCATTGCCGGCATCGGAAAATGCCACTGCATAATTATCCAGCTTATTTACAGCAATACTTGTGAGCCAGGTCTCACCGCCATTGGTCGTTCTGCCTAAAAATCCGTCATCTCCTACAAACCAACCATTAGCAGCATCTGTAAAAAACAACCCGTTTATATTATGGCCTATCACCGCATTCTGGCTCCTCCATGTACGGCCACCGTCTTCCGTTTTCTCTAAACGGCCGCTCTTACCGGCAATCCAACCTACCTGCGCATTTACAAAAAACACGCTGTTCAATTCCGTGTTTTTGTTAAAGTTCGGAGTAGGCCCGTTACCCGGGTTTGTTCCGCCATTGCCATTACCGGAACCACCACCGTCTATCAACGGTGTTTGATTGCTGTTATCTTTTTTACAGCTTATAAAAAACGGTAAAAAAGCTAAAAATATGATTGCTAAAAAATTATTTTTTCCTACTTGCATGTATCTGATTTTTTCTCTGAAAATTATAATTCGAATGCCAGCTCAAAGCTTACGGTATTGGCTTTTAAACCATCGCTGCGTTTATAATACGCATAACGCAACCCGATACTTTTTACATTCAATATTTTCTTAGTATCATCTTCATCAGAAATACCAAATGCATTAAATGGTACAAATCTTAAAGCCGTCCCTACTTTGTTGGATGTAATGTAGGCAAGGTCTATATCGCTGGTATAATAACCTGCCGGTATTGTTTCCGGGCTCGACTCATGGCGTCCGTAACCATTATAATATGAAGTTCCCTGCTGTTTATGGAACCGGTAAAAAGGTGTCACTGTTAAACTTTTAAACACTTTATACGGCGCTTCTATGGTACCGGTAAATGCCAGGATATCCCAGCTATCCGCATATAAACGGACCTGTGAACGTAATGCCAGTTTGTTTGTTAAAAAGTAATTGAATCTACCACTTACAGATACTTTAAAACGCTCACGCGGTAGCTTTTCTATACGTACTTCTTTCAGGCTATCTACGTGCACGCCATCATTAAAATATACCCGGTGAAAAGGCGTTGACAGTAATCCTTTCTGCAATACCAAATCCAATCCTACCGCAGCATTCATACGCTTATTAATGGTAAATGCGACCATGTTGCTAAAGCTGTAAGAGGTTCTGTAATCCACCGGAAATTTCTTGCCGTTTTTCTCAATTGTTTTACCTGATGGCTCTGCTAACCTTCTGTTATTTGCATCTGTAAACAACTGATTATAATAATCTGTACCACTACCGCCGCCATAGCTACCGCTACCACTACCTGAACCACTGCCGCTGCCACTGCCGTAGGACGAACCACCAGTGCCACCATCAACGCCGTCAGTTGCAGTAAGCGGTCTGAATTCACCCGGTGCAATTACCATCCAGCGGTCTCTTATAATATTCAGAGCTGTTACATAATGAATATCTTTCTTAGGAAAATACTTTGCAAAAGATAACCCGCCATTAATTGACGCTACGTCATATTCTTTACTAAAACCGATAGTTGGTGTAAAAATGCTGTGCTTTTTCTTGTTAGCGAAATCGTAACCGATTGAACCGAAATAGCGTGTTTCGTCCTCACTCACAGAAGATCCCTGACCGGCAACAATCGTAGTAGAAGCCCCGGACGCTACCGGCCCCTGGTACTTATCGATCATGCGTAGAGATGCTGCCGTAAAATGATCTATCCCTACATGCAGTTTATAACCCGATGAATCTTTTACGGGTATATAAAAACCGGCTTCCTGTGTAAAGCTGGTAAGTTTCTGGCTACCCCATCCGCCATTCACCGCACTCCTGTCGCCATCCTGTTCATAGTAATTACTTAATAAGCTTACTTTCACCGGACGTTTTTCCTTCTCCTCCTGTGGCTTTACCGTTTTTTGCTGGCCAAATGCCACTACGGTAGAAACTAATAAAACGATTAGTGTAAATATTATTTCCATAAGTTAAATAATAAAAATTATTTGTGCGTGCCCTTAAGGGCCGGGCTATCCGCAGTACTCCTCGCCCCCGCTGCTTACCGAGTATGCCTGCATACTTCTGTAATGCATGCACACATTATGCAGGCGGGGCCTGTGGGGTACTTTGCTACTATCCCTCACGCGTTTAAGACGATCACAGTCTTTATTAATTTATGTCTTTAAAAACGATTCTTTCTCACAAACGAAATATACCGCTTGGTATAGTTTAATTACAGCCACAGCCTCCGCCGGTTTTGCCGAAATCTCCTCCTGATGCTCCTTCCCTGTAACTAAATGCCTCGTTCTCCGATTTCTCAATACCTGATGCGCCTTGCTGCATGGCATCGTCCTTTAGATATTGACGTTGATACGCTTTTACTGACTCGCAACTGGTTGCTGTTACAAACAACAATAATGCTGCTAAACAACGCTTCGATTTAAACATGCTAGTTCTTTTTAAAATTATCTGAAAAATAATAATCACCTTTATCATCTATGATCAGGCACTGTAAATCATCAAACTGATTTACAAATGCCAATCCTTCATCTTTGCCTAATAAAAACACCGACGTCGCAATTGAGTCGCACATTTCCACATCAGGACTTAGTATGGTTACACTCTGAATGCCTTTTACCGGCCAGCCGGTTTTAGGATGAATAATATGCGAATACTTTTCTCCGTTTATTAATGCAAAGCGCTCATAACTTCCGGATGTCGCTACTGCACTGTTATCAACCCTGAACCATCCCAGGTATTTTTTAGTATTGTTTGGGTCTGTAACGCCAATTTTCCATGGCTCACCTGACTCGTTCTTGCCCCAGGCTACTAAATCACCTCCTGCGTTTACAATACCGTTATTAATACCTAGTTCCTGTAATTTCAGTTTCATTTTATTTACCACGTATCCTTTGCCAATGGCGCCCAGTTCTATCTTGGTGCCTTTGTTTCTGATGTATATGGTTTTATTCTTTTCATCCAATTCTATGAACCTGTAATTAATATTTTTTACAGAGTTTTTAATGGTTGTTTCATCCGGTAGTTTATCTATAGGCTTATCAAAATACCATATCTTATCCAATGACGCGAACGTTACATCAAACAAACCTTCTGTCATGTCCGAAATCCGGTTAGCGCGTTTCACCAGGTAATACAATTCATCGCAAACTGTTACGGGAGCAATACCAGCATTACTGTTCACTTTGTACAGTTCGGTATTATTTTGCCACGCTGAAATGATATTAATAATCCTGTCTGCTTCTTTATAGGATTCCTTAATTATTTTCTTAGCCACTTCCGGCTTTTTTTCATCGTACAGGATTGTTACCTGTAAAGAAGTGGTCATAGATACGATCGTATCTGTATATTGTTTTAACCGCATTTTCGCTATTACTCTTTAATATATTTTTTCAATATTGTAAGAGCGGACTCTGCTGTTGCATCACTTGGAATATTAGCAATAAAATTGAACTCTTCGTCACAAATCACGAACTTGGGAAAAGTTCCTTCTTCATTTAGTTTATCTGCAAAAAATTCATTTGTACTGGCAACCTCTTTCGCCAGTTTTTTCTTCTGCGGAAAATCTGCTACATAATAAACATAGTTTGATTTTATCACCTCACTCACTTTTTCATCTTTAATAACCCTGCCACTAAACTGGTGACAGATCGTACACCAATCCGAACCACTGAAATATACAATCACGTTCTTCGATTCTTTTTTTGCCTGAGAACTTATCTCAGTTTTCCCCGAACTTAAAAAGCTAAAAACGGATACCAGAACAATTAAAAAGTTATTCAACATTATTTTTTAATTTAACTGCAAAAATATTGTAAATGAGAAGCTTGTAAAGTAGCTTTTCCCAAATTCGAAACCTAATTTCCAACTATCGAAAAGCTACTGCACGTTTTATTCAGATACTATTTTATACACATATCTTGCTGTTGCATTTTCTATTTTCAGAATATAGATTCCTGCACTCAGTTTATTTGATAATTCTACCGGCAAAACGGTATTGCCACTCTCCTGAATTTTAATAGATTTTGTATGGGCCATTTTTCCATCTACCGATATAACGCTTAATTGATAGATACCAGTTTTCAGGTTTGATGCATTTAGTTTAAACTGACTACCCGTTACAGGATTTGGCACTATCGTAATTTTTGCAATAGTATTATTGTTGACCAAAGTTTTTAAAATGCTGCTGTAATAGAATTTGCCTGCAATGGTATTTGCTTTGATCCTGTAAAGCAGGCTGGCATTATTGTATATTGTGTTATCAATAAACCTGAATGTGTTGCCCTGGCTTCCTGTTATCGTTGAAACAATTTTAAATGTTAATCCATTATCAACGCTCACTTCTACCTCGAAGTTCCTAACAGGTTCATTGGTAGCTATTTCCCAATTGAGAACATTTGCATTGTTTTCAGTTTTCACATTAGCATATACAAAGTTTACAGGTAATACTACTGAAGTAGCAGCAACCCCTAATGTAAATGGACTAAAACTGCTGACCGGTTGTGAGAATATGAACCGGCCATTTGAAGTAGTACCATTGGTTCCATATGCTATATACTCAGGATGATCTCCGCCACCAGTCAACGTACCGGTGTAACTATCACTGGCAACTTCCCATCCATCCTCTCCAAAATGCATAATTACTAATGCATCTGTTGAAACAGGAGCCACACTCGTTCCTTCCGCTACTATTGAGTGCCAGGTCAACGAAGGTGTAGGCGCACTTAAACCAACTCTTACCTGGGTAATATTGGCATTAAGTTTTGTAATATCCCAACTGCTTGCAGCAATATTTTTCCATTCTGTTTCTGTACTTGCAAATGTTGTAGCGTCACCATATTTTACAGCAAAGCTATTGGCAGATTGTACGGGTACTAATTTAACAGGAGCATATAAACTGGCATTTCCTACAGGAAACATTACATCTGCAGTAGAAACTGCCGCATCTACACTTCGAACCAATTTACCGCTACCTGATGTTACAAAGTAGTTGGCACTTGAATACCCATTAATACTACCTGTTACAGTTAAGTTGTAATTTCCTAAATCGAACTTACCAACATTTTCGAGGTTGATATCGTGTAAGGTAATGTTCTGTTGTAAAGTGATGTTGTGATAAATTTCCACATCATTGGCACTGCCGGGTAACTGAGTTGCTGTTACCCAGGTGGTGCCACAACTATTGTATTGCCATACACTTAGTGAATTAAAGTTGCCATTACTTACTGTCCGGTATTTTGCGATACTTGCCGGTATGGCAACGCTATTGGCACCGGAACTTAATCCTGAAGAATATTTTGTATCATTTTCCACCACATAAACCAATGCATAATAAGTCTGGCCGGACTGTAATCCGTTAACGGTCACTTCATTTCCATTACCATAATAAACAGCATAGGCATTTACATCTGCATCATAACTATCACCATCTTGAAAGTAAATATCAGTGTAAATATCACCCGCATTTAATGAGGTTAATCCACTTTCAATTGCTGACCCTGACTTTAAGTAAACCAGCACTTTAGCATTCGCATTGAAATCTGCGGGTTTTGTCCAGGAGATTTTTGCACTATTGCAATCAATGCCGTTGAAACCAATATTGTTCACATTTGTAATTGGAACAGCTGTTGTAGTAAAGGTAGCTACTGAACTCCAGGCACTGCTTGTGGTACCACAATTTGCACGCACCCAGAAATAATATGTTGTTTCTGCTGCAAGGCTTTCTAATAATACGGTTGCATTACTTACAGTCCCGGTGGCTGTTGCGGCGGCGGTTGGAGCTGTAGATGAGGTTGATAAATAGTATTGATAGCCCCCAGATGGTGCAGCTGCGGGAACTAACCAAGAAGCTGTTGCCCTATTATGTTTTATTTCTGAAGTAGTAATACTTGTTGGGACTGTACAAGTAATTATTTCAACAATAGAGATATCATCCATAGAAACGTACCATGGTGAGCTGTTCAATGTTCCATTAATCCCAACATAAAAAGTACCGGATATAGCCGGAGAAAACCTTCCAGAAAATTTTTGATACCCTCCACTTGTAACTGCAGTGGCATTAATAATTGGATTGGTCATACTAGCTGCTGTATTAGCTATACCATAATAAGCAGAAACGGTTGCTCCGGAAGTAGCATCTTGTCTTGCATAAAATTCTAATTCATAAGTTTTACCTGATTCAAATGAAAGTGCGTAAAACATCCAATCTGTATTACTGTATTGTAAATAAGCATTCCAAGAGCCAGTTCTCGGAGTTCTGTTGTAGCTGGTTGATGAATTATTAGCGACCCAGGTTTGAGACCCTCCGGCACTCTGTTGTGTCCAACAGCCATTTATACTGCTTCCGTTAGTATATCCTGATTCGAATCCTTCAAAAAAAGGTAATTTGTTTAAATTTATTTTCACAGGCAATGAATAGCCAGTTGATCCGGAACAGGTAACAGCACAACGATAGTAACGCTCTACCGATTGCGTTGTAATTAACGTTGCAGAAGTGGCTCCTGAAATATTAGTCCATGAACTTTGGTCAGCAGAGTATTCCCACTGATATGTAATACCGGTTGCTATGAAGTTATTTTCTAAACTTAAAGAAAAACTTGCGCTACTACATATATTCGTCGAACCAGCTATTGTGCTTCCGGGGTTTGGTGTTCCAGCGCATGCTTCCGGAACCCGAATTACAATATTATCAATATTGCAAGGACCTTGTGAATAATATAACAGAAAGCTGACATGTAAAACGGGCTGATTGTTTGCTGCAGCAGGTAATGAAACTTCTTTATTGAACCATCCACCTGTGGCATTATAAAACCTGATGGCAGTACCAGCAGTTGTCCAGGTTGTTCCATCCAATGAATATTGTACTGAAATGGTGCTGGTGTTTAATGCTGATGCTAAACTTCCTCCGGTTGCATTATCCTGGTACATATCAAAGCTTACTTTCAAATCTGTTTTTCCAATGGTGCTAAAAGCGGGAGCGGATAACCTGGCAGATGTTCCGTTACTGGTTCCTGAAGGGTATTTAAGATAATGCGTGCCATTTGTCGCAGAGTTACCCGGGCTTACGGAGGATAATGTAGAAACGATGGTATTGGTACCTGTTCCTACAACAGCCTGAGTCCAGCAGGTTGGTAATGCCGTACTATTGAATGCTTCTAAGATTGGCAAGGCATACGAACTGGTATTTACCAGTACCGCCGTTGAATGGGTTGCATTTCCTGAGCAAGACACCTGGCACCTGTAATAATTAGTAAAGGTCTGAGACGTTAATAACGTTTTAGAAGTCGCTCCTGTAATATTATTCCATGTAGTGTTATCTGCGGATGACTGCCATTGATAGGAGATCTCCGATCCAACAATCGCGTTTTGTAATGATAATGTGAACTGCGTTCCGGAACAAGTGCTACTAGCTGTGGATAATGTATTGCCGGGAGCAGGCGTACCTGTACAAGCGACATTTGAAATGAGATCTATTTTGTAATCTTCTATTTCTCCCCTGTCGGAACCTGAAACACCACAGGCATTTGTTGCTGTTAAAGTGCCACCTCTTTTGGTCCTTATTCTTATACGGCTGGTACCGGTTGTGGCCATTGATGGAATTGTAATGCTATTTGTAAATGTATAGGTTGAAGCGGCGGTTGTTACGGTACCTAAAAGCAGGAACTCTGCTGAAGAGAAAACGCCGTCCTGATCATAGTCGATCCATATTGCAGCAGTACTACCGGCACTCGGATCGTACATGGTTACAGAAACAGTATACGTTGATCCTAATATAGCGGAAGCTGCGGTAACACTGCTGAAATAGGTATAACCTACTGTTCCGCTATTGTCACAGGAAGAGGTGGTATTACTGATTCCTGCAAATTCAAATTTGGTGATACCACCATTATAAGTACAATTTGTATAGCCGGAACCTGTCGAATTTGGTTCACAATAGGGTTGCGCCAACAAACCTGTGTTTAAAAGCAACAATAAAATGATTGCGCTTAAACTGTAAGCTATGGTTTTGTAAACTTGTTTCATGTTAATTTTAAAGTTGGTTTGAGTAAAGAATAGACCGTACAAGTGAGTGACACAACGATGCTTAATAGTAGCACTACTGACGGCTCAATAATTATTGTTTTAAGAATTTTAAGGGCTTTGATTGATTAAGCTGTAGCCAATAAGTGCCGGACTTCAGACTTACTACATTTAAAGAAAACGGCAATTGATTAATGATGCCTTTAAACACTAGCTGTCCTATACTGTTGTAAAGTGTATAGGGTGTTTGTAAAATATTGGTACCGGCATACAGTGTGATAAAAGTTGAAGCGGGGTTCGGTATCAACTTTATTCCGGCCTCGTTATTTTGGCCGGAAAGACTTACTATCCTGGAGTAAACAATTCGCTGATCATTTTGTACAGCTTTAATTCTGTACACATAATTTTTGTTTGAATTTTCATTGGATAAATGATGTTGAAATGTATAGATATCCTGGTTAATGGTTAATGGTTGAACTGAAGCGATCTTTTGGAAAAAGATGCCATCATGTGACAATTCTACATCGAAATACAAGAGTTCATTTTCATATGCGATCTGCCATTTTAATGTGTTACTTTCTTTTGCCTGCACAATATCGAAAGCGGTGAACGTTACTGGTAAAATACCTTTATTGGTTGTTAGTACAAATCCTCCGAATGCCTGCGAAATAAAGGAAACACTCCATTTGTTTTTTGCACTGTTCCAAATAAAATCATTCAATTCCACAAAGATTGGCTGTGGTTTGCTGTCGTATTCTGAAGGGAGGCCATCTCCATTTTTTGAAACGCCTGAATACCCAACGATCATTGCATTTATTTTGCCGGCTGTATGGGTTGCATTTTCGGGTAAATGCAGTACATTTTTCGGCTGACCGTTGAATGCATTAAACTGTTCCTGTGTAAAGAATAAGGTAATTTTTGCGGATTTGTTAAATGATAGATCTGTAGGATAGATCTCATAGTGCCTGCTTACATAATACGATCCGTTATGTGCTGGCAAAAATGCTTCTTCCCAATATTTTGCGCGTACGCTATCCCTAACCGGGTTGATGCCGTATGGTTCAACTATGGCGAAATCCTCCTCACATTCGTTAGGCCGGAAATGGGTGGCGCCATTAATTTTCAAAGTAACATCTGTAGTGGCATCGCCCGATACCCTGAAGTTATCGACGCAAATGGCAAACCCATTTTTTGAAACAAAAACGAATTGAATGAATATGGCCGTACTATTAGCAGCATCTGATGGTAACTGAATGGCTTTATTCACCCACTCGGTAACACTGGCATTATCTATCCGTGAATACTGTCCTATAATATACCAGTCAGTATTATTTTTAGAGTACCGGATATACATGGAGTCTAAAAATGTTGGCCTGGAATTACTTCTAAAATAGTCGAAATTTATTTTAATATTACTGAACCCGATTGTATTAAATGCCGGCACTTTCAACACTGTTGTATTGTTGTTTTGCTCTCTTGCTTTAAAGACTAAAAAGTTCCCGGATACAGTATTGACCGGGTTAACGGTTACTGAACCTATTGTAAACGTACTCTCATAACTGATAATATTAGAATAACTACCCAACTCCATTGTCCAGTTAGCCGGAGTGGTACTAAATCCTTCAAAAATTGTCTGACGGGTTAAACAGATACTGGCAGCTGTCGTGAAAGAAGTACTGACCCAGGCAGAGAAATTACAAGGGCTACATTTAAACCTTACATATACAAAATAAGTGGTTGCCGCTAAAAGTGTATTAACAGCAATACTATTGGCTATTACTAACGTACCGTTCGATGCGGGAGGGTTATTAGTGGTGGATATAACATATTCAAATTCGGAAGATGTACCTGAATTAAGCCAGGTAATATTGGCTGTATTGGCGTGAATATCGGAAATATTAATTGCCGCTGGTGGTGTGCAGGCTGGCTTGGGCAAGGTAAAACTTACTTTTTCCCAGGCACTACAGGTGCCGATTGCGAAACAATCTTCGGATGGGGTGATGACACCGCAATTGGACCTTACATAAGCATACTGGTTGTCGCAGTTATTTAAAGCGTTCCACTGATAACTATTAGCTGTACTGTTTAAATCCGTGCCTGCGGCTGCATTGGCCGGTGTCACATTTGTCGTGTTATTCAATACTGTAAATCCATGTGATGGAATGGCTGACGGTATATTCCAGTTGACAGTAGCACCATCGAAAGTAAGATTTGACGCATTAACGTTTTCCGGGGGCAAACAAGCGCATATTATTTTTACGGTATAATCTAAGACCTGCCCGCGGTAGGTACCTGATGTATGATCCAAACAGGCATCAGCTGCGGTTAAAGATCCGGACCTGCGATTGATAATGCGCATCCTGGTATTTCCAATATTCGCATTGGCAGGTACATTAATGGTTAAGCTGGCTGTATTGGTGCTTGTGTTCACATTTACAGTGGTTGCTTCTGAGGATTCAAATGAACCATTAGCATTATAATCGATCCATACCATTAAAACGGAGGAGGTGCTGGCTGTTGTTAATTGTAATGTATATGACTTTCCCTGAAGTAATGTTGGTGCAGTAATTACCTGAGTGAAATTCTTATACCCCTCTCCATCGGAAGTACAGCCTCCGGGATTGTGGTTGAGTGTTAATAAACTAACATTAGAAATATAATCTCCGTAAAAGCAGGCTACCTGTATGTTTGGCGTGCAATAATTAGTTGGTGCTGCTTTATCAACTTGTGAGCAATCGCTTTGTGCTGATATCCTGACATCATCAATTGCCATATTGTAAGTTTCTCCACCTGCTATAAATCTGAACCCGATATAAACAGCGGATAAGTTTTCGAAACTTGCAGGTAATGTTATTTCATAGTTGGACCAGCTGCTTGAATAATCACTGGCTATGGCCCTGCTAATTGTTTGTACATTGATCCATGATGTACCATTATTGGAAACCTGGACAATGACAGCATCCTGTGATAAAGCTGCAAAATTCCTGTGCAGCCATTTAAAATTCAGCTTGATATTTTTTAATCCTAACGTGGCAACTGCCGGCGACACTAAACGAACGGATGCGCCATTTCCTGCATAATCATAATTCTGCCAATATAAAAAATGTGAGCCTTCGGGGGCTGTGACATTTGAGCTATTGGGCATAGTGGTTGAAGTAACAAATGGTACGGTATTACCACTTACCGGTTGTGTTGTCCAGCATGCGGACATTGTTCCACTATTAAATCCTTCGCTAAATGGTAAATCAACAGGAGTACATGCCAATAATCTTTCTACACCTGCAAAAGAAATAAGCAACAGAATTAAAATTCCTGGGATGATTTTTTTAAAATAAAAATCTTTAACGGACACTTAGTTTTAATTTAAGTCAAAGGAAACGTTAGTATGAAAAATAAAATCTTCTTTGAATGATTGACGCAAAAGTAAATGTGCGAAAATCATCAATTGTCACAGTATTGTATAATAACCAAAATGGTAAATGAAGTTTCCCGATATCGAAAATATACCGTTTGGTATATTGAAAAAATAAGAGCAATAACAAAATGCTATTGCTCTTATTTGAACTGAATTATAATAAATAAACTGATTAGTCTCTAATGACCACGAACTTTATAGAGGTTCCTGCCCGAAGTTTTAATACATAAGTTCCGGACGGCAACATACTGACATCAAAGTTGTATGGTAGTGCTGTTATTTGTTTCTCCATTAACTTCCGGCCTACAATATCGTATATCACAAATGTTTTTCCTAACAGATTGGGATCTTCTGACATGTAGGTCAATGGTCCGTTGGTAGGATTAGGATAAAGCCCGCCTTTAGGATCTGTTCCTTTTAAGTTCGTCGTAAAATAATTATTTCTAAAGCTGCTTTTAGTGGCGGTATTACATACAGACCTTACAAAAACATAATAGGTTGTATTGGAATTTAAATCAGTGAACGTAAGGGATGTAGCAGTTGTTCTTAATATTTCAAACCCCGTTGTAGCACCTGGATTGGTTGTTATATAATATTCATACGCTTCGGTCTTGCTTGTATTGGGATCGCTCCAACTGGCAACGGCACTGGTGGATGTAATATTGGTGAACGATATAACGGAAGGTGAATTGCAGAGAACTGGTATTGGCGATGTTGTGAATGCGAAACTTAACCAGTTACTGAATATTCCGCTACCGCAGTTAGACCGGATAAATACATAGTAGGTTGTATTGGGTTCTAACTGGTTGATGTTTGTTGTTGTATTTGATACAGCGGTTCCTGCAACTGGCGCTGTGTTTGTTTTGGAATAATAAACCTGGTATCCGCTGGCCGGAACGGGCTTTGCTGAGGTCCAGTTAATGGTGGCGGAGCTGGTGGTGATGTTATTTGCAAACGGGTTAGACGGAATGGCACAATCGCCTGGGGCTAACGCAGTAACAAATGAAGTGCTGATCCATGAACTGGTATTGTCCGTACACAATGTTCTGATGAATAAATAATACTGGGTATTACTTTTTAGAGCAGATAATAAAGCTGATAAATTGGTGGTTGTATCAGATTTGTATGTTGTAGGAAATGTTGCTGAGGTAGATAATACATATTCATAGCCTTTGAATGTGCCGGTGGTGCTAGCGGCCCATTTAGCCAGTGCTGTAGCTGTAGTCATTTCTGATATTTGCAGGCTGACAGGTGTTCCGCAACTGTTTGCTGAACTATTTGCTGCTTTAATATCCACCGCATCAAACGCACAATTATATGGTTCGTTAGTGCTGGTTTTGAACAGGAAACCTACATAGAGTATTGTTTTATTATTGGCATCGGCCGGTAGTCTCACTGTTTCTTTTGTCCACTGGTAGGTATTGCTCATGGCTTTAAACCTTGAGAAAGATTGTACGGATTTCCAGTTAACTGCATCCAATGAATATTGAACAACGAGGCTGTCATTTGGTTCCCATTTGCCAAAGCTATTGTACAACCACATAAAGCTTACATCAATATCTTTATCGGAAGTGGCATCAATCGTTGGAGTGACTAACCGGGAAGTGGCGCCATTTGTAAAGTTGTAAGCATTCCAGAATACATAATGAGACCCTTCTGCTGCGACGGTATTGCCTGGACTGGAATTTGGCATGGCGCTGGAAGTAAATACAAAGGCAGCATTGGTTCCGCTGGTGGTTGTTTTTACATATTGAGCGCTCCAGCAGTTAGGCATGGAGGTACTGTTGAAACCTTCCGTAAGTGGTAATTTAATTGGATTACAGCCTGCCGGACTGGTAATTTCTACGGCGTAGTCTTTGGTTTGTCCTCTGTAACTGCCGTATGAGTGACACGCATCTGTATCGAGCAGTGTGTTTGTACGACGTAACATTAAACGCATTTTTGTTTTCCCGATACTGGCATTTGCGGGTACGTTGAATGTAAACTGAAGCTGCGCGTTTGCATATCCTGATTGCTGACCAATTGATTCCCCGGCTTCGAGAACGCCGTTCCTGTTAAAGTCTATCCACACTCTTACATACCCTAATCCTGCAAAGTTATCTTCTTTTGAAACCGTTAGTGTGTAAGCTTTTCCTGCTGTAAGTACGGGTGCGGCAATGGATGCGCTGAAGTCTTTATATCCTTCGTTATCTGTTGTACACACATCATCAAAGTGATCCAATGATTCGAGGTTGACCCTTGTAATTTTTTCCCCGTAAATGCATGCCATCTGGGCACCGGGTTTACAATAACCTGTTGGCAACTGGGCCAGAGAACTGCTGATGGAAAGGAAAAAGAATCCAACTATAAAACATGAAAAACGTGTGAGCCGATATCTCATAAATAAATTATAATACGATTATATAATATACATACATTAAGATATACGTATTTAGTCGCAGGAAAAATCGGGTGCAAAGTTATAGCAGTTCTATGTTGATAACAGAAATTCGGGGCTTACCATTTTAGGAAATTTTTATTTTTCCAAAATGGTAAGTATCCCAGAAAGTAACACATATACATTTGCGTTTCTTTTATACAGTTCCATGAAATATAAATTTCTATTATTTGCATTTTTATGCAGCGCAGTTATTTCTAAGGCACAGGTGCTTACTGCAGAAGACAGTTTGAGTGCCGGTCTTATTGCCCGTGATCAGGTTACAGTTTTATCGGGTTATGGCGAAGCTTACTACAGTAATGATCTAAAGAGAAAAACATCGGAGGCCAGCCTGAAAAGAATTGTTCTTTTTATTGGCCATAAGTTTAGCAATAATATCTCCTTGTTTACAGAAATTGAAGTGGAAGATGGTATTACTGCGGGTGATGGTACGAGTAAAGGCAGCGTGGGTATGGAACAGGCTTTTTTAAAATTCAATGTTACGCCTAATAATTATTTTGTTGCCGGTTTGTTTATCCCGAGAATTGGTATTATTAACGAAAATCACCTGCCACCTACATTTAACGGTGTAGAAAGGCCGTGGGTGGAGCAACTGATTATTCCTAGTACCTGGCGGGAGATCGGTATCGGCTTTTATGGTTCTACTAAAAATATTCCTGGCTTAAACTATTCTGTTGGCGTGACCAATGGCATGAACTCTGCTAATTTTTCTACAGGTACGGGTATTGCAAACGGTATTCAATCGGGCTCTAAAACCACGGGACGGGGCATTGGCATTAATGCTTCTTTATTATATTATTTCAATAATTTCAGGGCACAGGTATCGGGCTATATGGCTGGTTCTACGGGTGCTGAAAAAAGAGTGGCGGACAGTTTAGGTCTTGAGTCCGGTCCTTTAGCTAATCCTGTTATGCTGGGTGAAGCTAATATTCAATATCATAAAAAGGGCATAACGGTAAAGGCATTGGCTACGGGTATAAAAATCAGTAATGCGGCTGATATTAACAGTGCTTATGCGAATAATGCTGCCAGTATGTTATATGGTACTTATATTGAGGGTGGTTATGATTTATTGTATAAAAAGCATAAGGGTGAAAAATCTCTGACGATATTCTCCCGTTATGAACATTTAAATACGAGTGCTAAAATTCCTAAGAACGGTATACAGGACCCTGCTAACAGAATGCATTTTATTTTGGCTGGTATTACTTACAAACCTGTTCGTGGTGTTGCCATTAAAATGGATTATACCCACAAAATTACCGGTGACCCGAATTTAGCTTTAATTGTTACGCCATATCCTCAACTGGTACCGTATTTTAAGAGCAGTGGTTTTGTGAATCTTGGTGTTGCTTATAATTTCTAATACTTTTTGATTATGACGAGCCGGCGAAAATTCATAGCTGATTCCTGCAGGGGTTGCCTGGGTTTACTGGGATTAAGCTTTATTGCTCAATCCTGCAGCACCAGCAGTAATGTGTTTAAAACGAATGCGACGAATCATGTGGTATTCGTTCCGGACACGGCATTTACAAGCGGTTTGCCAAATGTAAAAATAAGAGTGCCTGAAATGGAATTCGATATTTTACTGATGAAAGAGGATGCTGATTATAAGGCGCTGTATTTAAAATGTACGCATGAACCTTTTGGTTTGGTACAAACGAACAATAAGCTGGTTTGTACTGCTCACGGCAGCAGTTTTGATATGCAGGGGAATGTATTGCAGGAACCTGCGAGCCGACCTCTGAAAAAATTTAAAACTGAAAAAATACCAACCGGTATAAATATTTATTTAAGATAAATTAAAACTTAATACATGAAAAGGAATCTTTTAAAATTTGCAACGATCTGTTTGGCTTCAAGCCTGGCGCTTACTTCCTGCGATAAAGACAATGACAATGATGTTGACATTAATACGCTAAAATCTGAAGTTCTTGAGAATACGGCAAAAAATGTAATTGAGTTCAGCTATTCTGAAATGTTGGCTAAAGTGAATACGTTTAAAACCAGTATTGCGGATTTGGTAGCCTCTCCTACTGATGCTAAATTAACGACTGCAAGAAATAACTGGAAAGAGGTACGTGCAGTATGGGAAAAAACGGAAGCATGGTTGTTTGGCGCGGTGGCGACTGAAGATATTGACCCGAGAATTGATACATGGCCTGTTGACTTTAACGAGATAGACCAGTTACTGGCATCAAGTACGGTATTGGATGCTGCTTACTTTACGCGCCTGGACCAGGCTTTGGAAAGCAGTGATGAGGATATTGTGGACGCTGCTAATGCTATGCGTGGTTTTCACCCGATCGAGTATATTTTATGGGGTGAGGACGGTACTAAAACCGCGGCTAAATTAGCTACTGAAACAAGGGCTAAACAATACCTTGTTGCGTTGGTGGATAATTTACAAAACCTGACAAAAGAGGTGTACGAATCATGGAGCAATGGCTATAGCAACCAGGTGGCTAAAGCGGGTAATGGTTCTACAGAATTTGCTACTCAAAAAGGTGCTTTCATTGAGATCGTTGAGGCGATGGCCGGTATCTGTGGTGAAGTTGGCGAGGGTAAAATGGGTGAACCATTTAATAACCAGGACCCTGCTTTGGAAGAGAGCCCGTTCTCTAAGAACTCTATGGCAGATTTCACGAACAATATTGAAGGTATCATGAATATCTACCAGGGTAAATTCGGTTCCAGAGATGGTAAGGGCCTGGAAGATTTTGTTCAATACTATAACAAATCTTTGGACCTTGAAATTAAAGCGAAGCATACTGCTGCTATTAATGCGCTGAAAGCTATTACGAATCCTTTCGGTACTGCTTTACTGGCGAGCAATTCTCAATCTACTTTGGTACAAAACGCTATTAACAGGATAAATGAATTGGCGGAAGTATTAAACGATGGTACTGATGGTAACGGTAAAGATCTGAAAGATTTTATCTTACAATACTCTAACTAGTTCTATTTATTGAAGCATATGCAATACCCTTTTGGTGATGGCATATGCTTTATTCTTTCCATTTCCATCTCCATGCTGATAAGGGTTCAATAGTAGCAGCATGTAGAACGGAGCGTCGCCAATGTGGCTCAATCAGGGTACTGTTGACGACTTACAAAAAATAAAAACCGTCTTCGGGGTATTTTTGTGATTGGTCAGGATTTCTCTCTTTTTTCAAATTATATTTTAATTGGCGCCCTCATGTTCAGCACGCACAAAAACAAGGTTCTTATTCTTTCCGGTACTATTCTTAGTATCATATTCATTAACTGGGCGTGTTCCAAGGTTGACACTGACTACACGGCGCCGGAAACCGAATGGTTAACGGGCGGCTCTCAAACTTTTTTCGACGGTGGCAACGGTGCTTTCGGACATGCTTTTAATGGCATGACGGCTGCGCAGGACAAAGTGCATGAAATTGGCGATCTTGTTTTTGAAGCGACATTTGTATCTTCTCCTGCTCCTAAAAACCCGGGACTGGGCCCTTTGTTTAATAATGTATCCTGTAACAGTTGCCATATTGGCGACGGCCGTTCTAAAATTATCGGTTCGGATAATTCTATTGCTACTTTATTCCGGGTGAGCCTGCCGGGCACGAATGAACATGGCGAGCCTTTGCCTGTTCCGGGTTTCGGCCACCAGATCCAGACTTCTGCTACGGCGGGTAAGGTTAGGGAAGCGATCGTAAGAATTGCTTATACGGAAAAACAATTTAAACTGGATGACGGGACTCCTTATTCTTTAAGATACCCGACCTATTCTGTAGAAAACGCCTATATCAATTTTCCATCTAACGCATTGCTATCGCCAAGATCGGCGCAACCTGTATTTGGCCTTGGCTTACTGGATGCTATAGATGAAGCAACGATCCTTGGATTTGCTGCAGCCCAGGCTAAGGCGAATGATGGTATCAGCGGTCGTGCGAACTATGTGTGGGACGCTCAAAAACAAAAGACGGTTTTGGGTAAATATGGCTGGAAGGCTAACCAACCAAGTTTATTGCAACAGGTGGCGGCGGCTTTTAACCAGGATATTGGTATTACAACGCCTTATTTTCCTGTGGAGAACAGTTACGGTCAGCCTCAACATGAGCTTTATTCTAACCAGCCTGAAATAACGGACAGCTTGCTGCATGCCGTGGAATTTTATATCAGGAGTCTTGGTGTACCCGGTCGTCGTAATGCGACTAATACGGATGTGGTAGCGGGTAAGAAAATATTTGTGAATATCGGTTGCGCATCTTGTCATATACCTGCTGTGCGTACGAAAGTGAATGTGGCTTTTCCTGCTGTGAGTAACCAACTGATACAGCCTTATACGGATCTGCTGCTGCATGATATGGGTGAGGACCTGGCTGATAACCGTCCTGATTTTCTGGCCAGCGGCCGTGAATGGCGTACGCAACCGCTTTGGGGTATTGGCCTTACCCAGCGTGTAAATGGCCATACGCAATACCTGCACGATGGCCGGGCCCGTAACCTGACTGAGGCTATTATGTGGCATGGCGGCGAGGCGGAAAAAGCACGAAATCAATTTAAAGCGCTTTCGGCTACGGAACGTAACCAGATCATCAAATTTTTGGAATCATTATAATAGCATAGGTTTTGGCTATTTTTATTAGTTGGTCTATTGAGTATTTTCCGGCTGATTATGGGGCAGAATGCTATGCGTGCTGACTTTTTTGATGACCGGCATTTTGGTAATTTCACACAACATATATTATAACAGGAAGCCAGGGTATTTTATCCTGGCTTCTTTATTATGACTCAAAAGACTGATAGCGGTGCTTTCTTTGGCATCTATTTGTATTTAAAATTGGTACCGATTGTTTTTAATTTTATAAGTATTTGTTTCTACTGTTTATTTTCTTCTTTACAAAAAGTGGGTATTTTTCAATAGTATCAAATTTTCAAAATATCCCTGTTTCAACCAACTTTTTTGCGTTTTTACCGCTACCTTTGCCAAGTTTTGTAATTTAAAAAACAATTTCAATTATATGTCTTTAATAGCTGTAGGAACCATGGCGTTCGATGCCATTGAAACTCCATTTGGCAAAACCGACAAAATTGTTGGTGGTAGCGCTACCTATGTCGCATACTCTGCTTCTAATTTTGTGCACGATGTAAAACAGGTAAGCATTATCGGTAACGATTTTGACGACGCTACAATCGCTGATCTGGAGAAAAGGGGTGTGGCTACCGAAGGAGTTGAGCGTGTTGCAGATAAACCTTCGTTTTTCTGGAGCGGCCGCTACCATATGGATATGAACAGCCGCGATACTTTAGTGACTGACTTAAATGTATTGGCTGATTTCAACCCGGTTATTCCTGACAGCTACCAGGGCGCTGAGTTCCTTATGTTGGGCAACTTAGACCCTAAAATTCAGCAGAACGTTATTAAACAACTGAAAGTTCGTCCTAAACTGATTGTTCTGGACACGATGAACTTTTGGATGGATATTGCTTTAGATGCTTTACACGACACGCTTAAACTGGTAGATGTGTTAATGGTTAACGACAGCGAGGCTCGTCAATTAACCGGTGAATACAGCCTGGTAAAAGCGGCTAAGAAGGTTCTGAGCATGGGCCCTAAATATTTAATTATTAAGAAGGGGGAACATGGTGCGTTATTGTTCCACGGCAACCAGGTATTTTTTGCCCCGGCATTGCCTTTGGAAGATGTGTTTGACCCGACTGGTGCCGGTGATACATTCGCAGGTGGTTTTATTGGCTATATTGCTAAAACCAAAGATATCAGTTTCGAAAACATGAAAACAGCTATTATTGTCGGTTCTGCAATGGCTTCTTTCTGTGTTGAGAAATTCGGTCCTTCCCGTTTACAGGAAGTTACCAAGGAAGAAATCGACGCCCGTATCCAGGAGTTTGTGAACCTGGTTCAGTTCGATATCGATTTAGTATAAATCAATTGTATATAAAGAAAAGCGCTTGCCGTAGTTTTAATACTAAAGCAAGCGTTTTTTATTTGGGGCTATCATCATTGTATTATTCTTCGGCATTTGTTCCGGCTACTGCAGGCCTGGTATTTTGTACGCGGTTGCCCCTGGTGGTGTTTGCCTTCTGTTCACGCGTACAAAATACTGGCTCGTTCCTCGCCACCTGCTGCATCCGGCAGCCCAATGTCATTTAGCTAAGGATTGTTGCTAAATATTGTTTCTATAATTTTTTTGAGTTTTATGTTTT
>JAQGEF010000025.1 GCA_027854065.1 Polluticaenibacter yanchengensis
CCCCTTATGGCCGATGGTACTGCAAAGCAATGTGGGAGAGTAGGTAGTTGCCGTAATTATTGAGAGAGCCTCAGCTGCGAAGTTGGGGCTTTTTTGTGTGCGTAGGTGAACTGAAATATGAGATAATCCCGCAGATTGTCGCAGATGTTCTACGCAGATGATCGCAGATGAACCCTAAAAAGATCAGCGTTGATCAGCGGTTGTATTTTTTTCTGCGATATCTGCGGAAAACTGTTCAATCCATAATATACTGTATAAGGGCTGCCTGATGCGTGGGCAGGCGAGGCACGAGCCTGGTACGACGGCAGGAGTACGGAGCGCAGCGAACCCCAAAGCAGCAGGAACGAATGACGAGAAGAAGGATTACTGCTGACAGCCCCAACATATTTACCTGAAATTTTACGCAAGCTTTTGGTATTAATTTTTAATATTATTATAATTCCTGAATGAAACTGGTTGAAAAATGGTTTTATGTTGGATATTTGTTGGAAATCTGATTGGCTTAGACTTATGTTGAATAATTTTCAGTTGCATAACATCAATACCTTTGTTTTAGATGTGGATGGCGTTTTAACGGACGGGTCTTTATATTTAATAAATGACAGTGAAATGGTGAGGGTCATGAACGCGAAGGACGGATATGCTTTGCAACTGGCTATTAAAAGAGGATTCCGGGTAATTGTGATAAGTGGGGGTATTAGTACTTTGTCTGAATTAAGATTGAAAAAATTGGGAATTAGCGATGTTTATATGGGGGTTCATGATAAACTGGGGTTGTTAAAATCTCTTTCAGAATCATTGAAAATCAAAGCTTCTGAAATGATATATTTGGGTGATGATATGCCTGATATTGAAGTGATGACGTACACTGGTATTTCAGCCTGTCCTGCAGATGCCTGTACAGATGTACTGGCAATCAGTAAATATGTATCACCATTTTTGGGTGGGAAGGGGTTTGTGAGGGATGTGATAGAACAGGTGATGAAAACACAAAATAAATGGCTGCATACCAATGAAGTGGTAAGCAAGTAATATTTTATTATAGGTAAATGCAAGTATTAAAAGCATTCTTAAAACTGGTCCGTTGGCCCAATTTGGTTTTTATAGGGTTAACGCAAATACTATTTCACTTTTGTATTATAAAACCATCGGCAAATGGTTCTGCTTTTCATTTTCCCTTGCAGCTAAACTCGCACTTATTTGTGTTGCTTTCTATGGCGTCTATTGCTATAGCTGCTGCCGGTTATATTATTAATGATTATTTTGATATAAATATAGACCTGGTAAATAAACCGGATAAAATTATTATTAATAAATACATATCCCGGAGATGGGCTTTATTCTGGCATTTATTTTTATCACTGACAGGTATTGTACTGAGTATCATTGTGAGTAATGCTATTAATAACTGGCTGATCGCTATTATTAATATTGTATGTGTGGTTTTGTTATGGTATTATAGTACTACCTATAAAAGACAGTTACTGATTGGGAATATCCTCATATCTGCATTGACCGCATGGGTAATTATGGTGATGTTAATGGCAGAATTTCCTAATTGGGTGCTTAACAACAGCGTCAATACTACTATAGAACAAATTACGGTGGTGAGATTAAGCCGGATAGCTGTTTTGTATGCTGCCTTCAGCTTTATTCTTTCTCTTATAAGGGAGGCAGTGAAAGATCTGGAAGATGTACCTGGTGATTTAAAAGAGGGGTGCAAAACGATGCCGATAGTATGGGGTGCGCAGGCTGCTAAAGTATTTGTTGGTGTATGGTTGGTTGTTTTGCTGGCAACCCTGGTAATTACAATAGTATATGCCTTTTTACTGAACTGGTATTTAGCGGCAGTTTATTTAATGTTACTCGTGTTTGCTCCTTTGGTATGGCTGTTTAAAAAACTTTTGAAATCCCGGATTGTGGCAGATTATGCTGCTCTGAGCAAGCATATAAAATGGATCATGCTTTCAGGTATTTTATCTATGATAATGGTGTATTTCTACACCAAATAAATTATGAATGTTAGAATATGAGCAATAATATTGTATTAGCGTCGCAATCTCCAAGGAGAAAGCAGTTGCTGGAAATGGCAGAGGTGGATTTTGTAGTGATGGTGTCGGATACTGATGAAAGTTTTCCTGAAGGAATGCCTGTAAGCGAAGTGCCGGTTTTTGTGGCTGAACAAAAAGCAAAAGTGATACTGGCCCAGGTTGAGGAAAATAGCATCGTCATTGCGGCAGATACGATAGTGGTTATTGAGGATGAAATTATTGGTAAACCAAAGGACGTGGAAGAGGCGGTCTCTCATTTATCGAAACTATCCGGTAAAAAGCACCATGTAATTACCGGCGTTTTTGTAGGGAATAACAAACGGCAGGAAACATATGCTGAAATAACAGAAGTAGAGTTTCATACTCTAACAAAAGAACAAATAGAATTTTATGTAGATAAATATAAACCGTACGATAAAGCTGGCGCTTATGCCATACAGGAATGGATTGGTGTGGTTGGTATTAAAAAAATAAATGGAGACTATTACAATGTAATGGGCTTACCTATCAGCAGGGTTTTAAATAGTTTGAAAGCCTATTAATTATAATCTTCCAGTATGCAAAGAGCCCTGTACAAATAACTTGTGCAGGGCTCTTAATTTATAAAAGTACTAACTGCTAAAAAACGTTATATCCAAAACTGATATAGTATAGTCCGCCAATACTTGGGTTTCCAACACCATTCTGATAATATTTGTTTAATAAATTGCTCGCACCAAGCTTAATTAAACTTTTGATTTTTGGTAAACGGCGGCTGATTTGAGCATCCAGAGCACCGAAAGCAGGAAGATTGCCAACTACAAAATCACTTTCGTAGTACATGCTTTGCTGCCAGCGGTAGTTGATATTAACAGACCAGTCTTTAAGGATCTTATCATGACCTGCGCTTAATACATACCGGTATTTAGGTGTATTCCAGTAACTGATAAAACCGGTTGGAAGGTTGTTTTCCCTCATGTTATTGTAAGCAACATTACCGCCGAAGCTTAAACCATTACCCACCATATAGTCCGCACTAAAGCCCCAGCCATTTACTTTTACATCTTCTTTAGCGTTTACAGATACGGAATAAACCGTTCTATCTCCTACAGTGGTCCTGTCAGGATTTTGTTGAATTAAACCTGTTTGTCCTAATGCGCCTGCCAATTGAGATTTACTCTGAATGACTGTTTGACGGCCTAAGAAGTTTTGATAAGTGCTCCAGTAAGCAAACGCATCAATTAACAACTTTTTATCCAGTAATAATCCTTTGTAACCCACTTCAAAAGAGTGCATTGATTCTGCTTTGTACTCGCCAAACTGATGTGGTTTAAGGGTGGCAGATGCAGTGTTAGCAGCTGTTCCAAATGCTACCTGCTGGCTGGCACCACCTTGTAATGCAGCAGTATATGCTTGTGTAAATGCAGCGCCGTATTGCTGTACGTTGGCTAAACTATATACGGGGTTTGAGTTAAACTTGTAAAACTCTCTCAACTGAGGTAGCCCCCCGATTAAAATAGCTGAACCGGCCGGTAAGTTTATCCATTGGTTTTGTGTGGTTGGGAAACGGTAGGCCTGTTGGTAAGAAAAACGTAAATTATTGTCTTTAGCAATCTTTACAACTGCAGAGATGCGCGGCGTAAAACGGCCTTTGAAATTTTCGTTTTTATCATAACGGCCTGCTGCGTTTAATTTCAGTACATCTTTAAACAATGACTTTTGTAACTGAATGTATGCACCATATTCGTCAATATTGATTCTGCCGGCAGTATCAGCAAATAAGGTTCCTTCACTGTTTAGCACATAACGTTTCCATGAAGCGCCAACCATTACATCCATAAAGTCAATCTGGTGTATTTTGTATTGGCCTTCCGTCATATACAAATTGGTGCGATCTAAGAATTGTGCCCCGCCTTTAGAAATCGGTACATTGGCCAAAGAATCGAATATTTGCTGGTATCTTGCACTACCCGGCTCCAGGCGGCCTTGATCTGCGAAAGCACGTGCAGCTGCATGAGCGGCCGTTTCTGCCTGGGCGTTTGTAGCACCTGCGGCCCTTGCCTGTAAGAAAGCCTGTGTGTAGGCACCGCCATATTGCATAGCCCAGCTACCAGGTAAATTACTTATATTGAAACTTGGCTTTTGTGATTCATTTAATATGCGCATCATGGCGGTAGCATTGAATGCGTCACCTGCATTTTCCTGCGTGGTGTACGCACGTAAAAACCAGTTTGGATTTTTGATTTCCAATTTGTGTTGCCAGATTTTATAATCTCGCAATGAATAACGATCACTAGCTGTATAAGCAGTAGTTCCTGTTCCCAGGTAGGTTTGCCAACTCAATTCAGTGGCACTATTTATTTTATAAAACAAACCAACATTTCCTCTTAAATTATACGTATTATAATCTACTACTCCAATTTCATCATAACCAGTTCTACTGATCACTTTATTATTGGAAAGTCTAAATAAAGAATCCATTGTCTTAATTCCTTGCCAGGTTGGAGTTCCAGATGGTATGGCAGATAATAAACCTTCAGTGATAGAGTTCATGTTAAAATTGGTTTCATCACCATATACGCCAATACCATCATAAGCAGGGTAGCTTCTGGTCCTGTCATCAATTGTAGAGCTGGCGCGGTTATAGTTCCTGGTATCAGATACATGCCAGTCCTGGGCTTTAATATATTGGGCAGTTACTTTAAAAGCAAACTTATTATTAAATGCTTTTGCATAGCGCATTGCTATATCATAGTAAGGTTTTGCTCCCTGGTTAGGCGTCGGGCTGTTTAAATGGTTAACACCAAGTTTGTATTGAGAGCTGAAACCCTGGTATTTAAAAGGATTTTTACTGTTGATCAATAATGTACCGTTCATACCTCCTGATCCATAAAGTACTGAAGAGGCACCCGGTAACAATTCCATGTAATCAACATCTAATTCAGTCAGACCCACGGTGCTGCCAACTGCAAAGTTTAGTCCCGGTGCCTGGTTATCCATACCATCTACCAACTGGTTTAACCTGGCATTACCGGAGCCTGCAAATCCCCTGGTGGTAGGTGTGGAAAACAACATACCAGAAGTAACTACATCCACACCTTTAAGGTTCTTTACATTGTCGTAGTAATTGGCACTTGGCGCATTGCGCAGTTCCTTTATACCTAGGCGTTCTACGGAAACAGGTGATTCCAGTATCCTGGCAGGTGTACGGGTTGCACTTATCACCACTTCCTGCCCCAAACCGGTAAGTGTTACTAAATTGACTTCAATCGATGGTTTCGCGTCAGTAATAACCAATGTCTGGGATTCAAACCCGATGGATGAAATTTCTAATGTAATTGGCAGCTTTTGGTTAGTAGAAAGGCTAAAATGGCCTTTGTCATCTGTGTATGTACCTTCGGTAGTATTTTTTATCACTACAGATACAGCAGCAAGCGTTTCTTTTGTAGCCCCGTCTCTCACAGTTCCTTTTAGCGTATTGGCTTTTTGTTGGGTAATACCTACAATAGCAACAAACTGAAACAAGCATAGAAGAGCGGCAATCTTTCTAATTGTTTTCATAAGCAAGCATCTTTTTTTAATATTAAACTGCACTACAAATTACTATATTCACTAAATAGTTAGTTATGCAACTAAATTTAAATTAAAGATATATTAATATTGATTTCACAAAAAATATTTCAATTGTTTTTTAGTAAAATATTTTTGGGCTTGAGAATTACTTCCAAAAAATGGTAAAGAAACTATTGTTGAAAAAATGGCAGTATTGTGTCATATAGATGCAAAAAGAGGTATTTAGTGTATGTGATTTTGAAAATATAAAAGTTGGGGCCGGGTTATTTTATTTAGCAAATTAATGAGAACTTTGCGCCATAATTTTTAGAAAATGAGTTTAGCAATAAAAGGTACTACTAATTTATACCATGGAAAAGTGAGAGATGTTTATACCCTTGAGAACGGTTTATTGGCAATGATTGCCAGCAACAGAATTTCAGCTTTCGATGTTATATTGCCGGAGCCAATACCATACAAAGGACAGGTATTAACCCAGATAGCGGCTTATATGTTGCATGCTACCAAAGATATTTGCCCGAATTGGTTAATTGCTTCTCCGGGCCCGAATGTTAGTATCGGAAAACGTTGCGAACCATTTAAAGTAGAAATGGTTGTTCGTGGAAATTTAACCGGCCATGCATGGCGTACTTATAATAGTGGTTTAAGAACATTATGTGGTGTAGAACTACCAGAAGGACTAAAAGAAAATGACTTTTTTGCCACTCCAATCATTACACCTACTACAAAAGCTTCCGAAGGACATGATGAAGATATCAGTCGCGAAGAGATAATTGCACAGGGTATCGTAAGTGAAGACGATTATGCGAAGCTTGAAAAATATTCATTAGCCTTATTTGAAAGAGGAAAAGTACTGGCTGCCAAACGCGGTTTAATACTGGTTGATACCAAATATGAATTTGGAAAAATAGGCAATACCATTTACTTAATGGATGAAATTCATACACCGGACTCTTCCCGTTATTTTTATGCGGACGGATTTGAAGAACGCTTAAAAAATAATGAAAAACAAAAACAGCTTAGTAAGGAATTTGTACGTGAATGGTTAATAGCCAATAATTTTATGGGAAAGGAAGGACAAACTGTTCCGGTAATGAATAAAGAATGGATTGATACCATTTCTAACCGTTATATAGAATTATATGAGCAAATTATTGGCGAAAAATTTGTGCCAGAAGATATGTCAGATGAAGCACTGACCGCTACAATCAATGAATGGATCGAAAAATATCAAAATAGGTAAATAGTAAAATGGCTGTCAGATTTTAATGACAGCCATTTTACTTAGGGGCTGTCAGCAACCGGGTTCTGTTAAACTGTAGTCCGGGCTATTCCGGGCTCGCTAACGCTCGGTGCAAAGCACCGCCGGCTTTAGCCGGCGCCCCTTTATATCCCGCAGCCCATCCTCTTTGTTCTATATCCCAACAAGAGCGTTTAATAAATATATTTCTGAAAGTGGCTATAATGCCGGTTACATATGTTTAATCTCATCCGGTAATTTATAAAAAGTCGGGTGCCTGTATGCTTTATCAGAAGAAGGGTCATATAATGATTCCGCTTCGTCCGGGTTGCTGGCATGTATATGTTCACTTTTTACCACCCAGATACTAACACCCTCTTGTCTGCGGGTGTACACATCACGCGCATTCAGAATGGCCATTTCCGGATCTGCTGCATGTAAACTCCCAACATGTTTATGATCCAATCCTTGTTTACTTCTTATAAATACCTCCCATAATGGCCATTGTTCCATAGCAAGCAATTTTATTTAACGCTAAGATAGGGAACTAATAAAAAGATAGATGAAAATAAAGGAGTAAATACAGAAGAATTCTGCATTTCATGTTATCACATCTCACCATTCACTTCTCACTATTTACTATTCCCCATTCACTATTCCCTCCCGCCTTACAAAAAACTATTTACATTTGCAGGAATTCAAAAATAACGGTTTAAAACATGAGCAGAGTAATCAGTGGCATTCAGCAGGTCGGTATAGGAGTCAGTAACGCCGATGAAGCTTTTGTTTGGTATAAAAATATATTCGGTTTCGATATCCAGGTTTTTGCAGATGCGGCAGAAGCGAAATTAATGTTACGTTATACCGGTGGAAAACCTCATAAACGTTATGCCATATTGGCGTTGAACTTACAAGGCGGAGGCGGCCTTGAAATATGGCAATACAAAAGCCGTACGCCGGAAGCTGCTAAAGTGCCGTTCCTTTGGGGAAGACCGGGGATGATGTCGGTAGCAGTACGTTGCAAAGATGTTAATGCCTTTTACAATGAAGTGATCGCTAAAAATGTAAACGTGATAACCAGGCCGGCACAAAATCCGAATGGGCTGTTACATTTCTATCTGAAAGATCCTTATGGAAATATTTTTGAAGTAATAGAAGATGATTATTGGTTCACGGAAAACGGCGGACTTACCGGCGGAATTTGTGGTGTTACCATAGCCGTAACTGATATTGATAAAGCCATCAGTTTTTATAGCGATGTACTGGAACTATCTGAAACTTTCTTTAGTGGCAATGCCAGAAATGAAGATTGGCAGGGCTTGGCAGAAGAAAATTATACCTACAAAAGAGGCATATTGCAAAGTAGAAGAGGAGAGCAGGCAGGAGGCTTTGGTAAATTATTAGGCCAGTTTTTTATAGAGTTAGTAGAGGCGACACCGGCGATAAAAGAACACCAGTTTACGGATAGGTTCTGGGGAGATCTCGGCTATATCCACCTGTGTTTTGATATTAAAGGTTACGATGAACATACCAATATCTGTAAAGATGCAGGTTATCCCCTGACGATCGATAGCGGTGATTTTGCCATGGGAGAAGCCGCAGGCAGGTTCTCGTACAACGAAGATCCTGACGGCACCCTTTTAGAGTACGTAGAAACCTATAAAGTACCGATCCTGAAAAAAATCGGCTGGTATCTGAACCTGAGAAACAGGGCTGCAGATAAACATTTGCCCAACTGGATGGTAAAAGCATTGAGATTTTCCCGTGTAAAATAAATTGGTCCACTCATTGTTAATCCCCATTATGAAAATAGCCTTCTTCTCTTCCCAGCCATACGATAAAGTTTTCTTTGATAAATACAACAGGAACTTTCAGTTAGAGTATTACGAAACCGCTCTGGATAAGAATATCGTCAATGTATTGAATAATACAGAGGTTGTTTGTGTATTTGTAAACGATAAGCTTAACGGAGAAGTAATAGAGCTATTACATGAAAAAGGCGTTAAAATAATCGCTTTAAGATGTGCCGGTTTTAATAATGTAGATCTCGAAACAGCCAAACGGTTAAATATAGCTGTTTGTCGCGTACCGGCATATTCACCCGAAGCCGTAGCGGAACATACAATGGCCATGTTGCTGACCATTAACCGGAAAACACATAAAGCCTACAATCGCGTACGTGAGCAAAATTTTTCGCTGAATGGTTTATTAGGATTTAATCTTCATGGGAAAACGATTGGCGTGATCGGTACCGGTAAAATAGGAAAGGCATTTATGAATATAGTAAAAGGTTTTGGATGCAACATCCTCGCTTATGATCTGTTTCCTGATAAAGCCCTGATCGACCAGGGAATAAATTACGTTTCATTAGAAACCCTGTTAAAGCAGTCCGATATTATATCATTACATTGTCCGCTAACACCCCAAAATCATTATATGATCAATGCAGAGGCATTATTACAAATGAAAAACGGTGTTACAATTATTAATACCAGCAGGGGAGGACTAATACATACAATAGATGTGATAGAGGCTTTAAAGTCTAAAAAAGTCGGAGCACTGTGTATTGATGTTTATGAACAGGAAGAAAAATTATTCTTCAAAGATTTATCAGAAAACATTATTGAAGACGATACGATACAAAGATTAATGAGTTTCCCCAATGTATTAATTACAGCACACCAGGCTTTTTTTACCGAAGAAGCACTCAGCGAAATAGCACAGGTAACACTGGATAGCATTGGCAAAATATCCAATGGGAAAATGGCAAAAAATGCGGAAGTAATGCTGGCCTAATGCCTTACTTCCATCCCCTTTTTAAGATCATTCCCATCTATGCCATTCTCAAATTGAGCAGGATACGATATCAGCTTTTTACCTTTTTCCGGTACCAGCACATTAAAATGCAAATGAGGAATATCTGTATAACCCGTCATGCCACTTAACCCGATATGCTGCCCTTTCATAACAGAATCCCCAACTGAAATAAAAGACCCCTGATACATCAAATGAACATATTGCGTAAACATGCCACTTCGCGGGTGGTATAGCGTAATGTAATTACTTTTGTCATTCTGCTGCCACTCCTTACCGGTGCCACTATATCTATAATCTTTAATTGCCCCCACTACATAACCGTCATCGGCAGCACAAACAGTATCACCAATTTTCATGTTAAAGTCAAGGGCATATTTATGATAAGGCTCGCTATGAGAATACAGGCCATTATAACCCTGGATGATTTTGTACACCTTGTTTTTCGGAAATGGGAAATGGAATGTAGCAGGCGTAATCCTTTGCTCAGCATCACCAAGACCAATCTGGTAACTGATAAATGCCTTGCTTTTACCCGGCGCGTAAAACTGAAATGAAGTATCTTTAAAAGGATACAGAAGCGTCGTTCCTATATTAAGTAGTTTATTATTGATACTGCTGTCCTTTGATGAGAATGTTATTCTGAAAGGGCTTAATAAAGGATTTTTTGCATACAATGATAAAGTATCATTATTAAATTTAATCCTAATTTCCCTGTTAAATTCATAGTAAGTTTCTTTCGGTAGCTGGTGTTGAGTTTTACAACCAACAATAATAAAAATCAGTATTAATAATAAATAATATCCATCTTTCATCATTTCCGGCTATTTACCTGCAAAAATAATCAATCTGTTATTTACCCTTTCCGGAACTTTCAATCCAGCACCTGATTAGGTCCCTTTCCTCAGGTGTCATATTCGTCTTATTATTTTGAGGCATGCTCAGTGTTACTACCACACGCTGCATTATCTGTTCCTTATGTTTTATAATATCATCCGGCGTGTTAAACATAACGCCATTTGGCGCCGCAGTATAAACATCATCCGTAGGTTTGCTGCTATGGCAGCTTACACAACGGGTTTGCACAATATTGTACACCTGGTCAATGGTAACATTCCCCTTGCACTCACCAGGTTTCGAAGGGGCACTAATAAAGCATGCTGCCAGCAATACCAGTACCGATACCGGTAATACCCACACGGAATACCTGCCACTTTCACGCATATTCATCCAGTGCTTTACACCCGCAGTTCCCACAGAGATGATCAGTAATATCAGCCAGGGATATTTATAACCAAACGTACTGGGAAAATGATTACTTACCATTACAAACAAAACCGGCAGTGTAAAATAGTTATTATGTAAACTTCTTGCCAGTGCATTCTTTCCCGGCGTCGGGTTCACAGGTTTGCCCGCTTTAGCGGCAGCCACCATTGCTTTCTGAGCAGGAATAATAACAAAAAAAACATTGGCAGCCATCAATGTACCAATCAATGCCCCAAAATGTATGAACGCCGCTCTCGGGGTAAATACTTTAGTGTATCCGAATGCAAAGAGACTAAGTACCATAAAGCCGATAATCCCAAACCAGAGCTTGTTTTTTATCAATGGCGATTTACACATCAGGTCATAAATAATCCATGCCGTAATAAATGAGCCGATGCTGATACCAACTGCCGTTAAACTACTGATGTCCAGAATATTTTTATCCACCAGCATCGCTTTCGCATTAAAATAATACACGATCATCAGCAGGCAAAAGCCGGATAACCAGGTAAAATAGGCCTCGTATTTAAACCAGTGTAAGTGTTTAGGTAATTGTTTGGGCGCTACTTTGTATTTTTCCAGGTAATAAAAGCCTCCGCCATGTACTGCCCATAAATTCCCTGCCAGTTCATCCCTTACATTTTCGGTCCTGTTCAGCGCATTTTCCAGGAACACAAAATAGAACGAAGCGCCTATCCATGCAATACCAAATGTAATGTGCATCAATCTCACCACAATATTCAGCCATTCCATTACATGCCCTTCCCAAATAGTACCTCTCAATAAAAAATACACTACCACCACCAGGGAAATGCTTGTGCCTACCAGTGCAGCGTACACCCAACCCTGGCTCAATTCTATTTTCTCAGCCATCGCTTCGTTCCCTTCCGCTGTATTTTTTTTATATATTTTTCGCAACTGGAATGTCAGAACAACAATCAGTATCAGTAATGTCACTAAAACGGCTATTAATATGGTATGTAACATGTTTCTTTTTTTATAGGAGCTGTCAGCATTTAGTTCATTTTTCTACACAGGTTCCGGCTACTGCAGGGTAACGCCACGTGCACGTCTGAGAAAAAAATACCAAATAGTATATTATACCGTTTGGTACTCCGGCACGTGTCCGGCTCGTTCCTCGCCGCCTGCTGTATCCGGCAGCCCTTCACCAGTTGTATTTCTATTGCGCCTTAATAAGGATTACTTGCACTGAGACGCTTCATCACAACCAGTCCTTCTCTCCTCCGGAAATGAATGCCTCTATCCCGTTAGGTTTTATTAAATCAATCCTCAATCATTTATTCAAACTGATACTTTCTTCTTGTCCCAACAGGAAATAGCCATATTTCAATAAAACTATTATAAATAATTATGCAGCACTATTCCACATATATTACTTAAGCTTCCGGGTGGATTGGCTACCCGTCATTCTCAAATATAGAAATTTAATAAATAAGTGCAAATATTTTATCTTAAATACTATTGTATTGTGTAAATATTTATTATTTTGCTTAAAATATAAAATAATTTTAGTTTGTGCTTAATGTAGCCATTCATTCATCCCGTGTGGTATTGCCATCTGTAATAACAGATGCCACCGTCATTTGCAGCAATGGAAAAATCGTTGAAATACTAAACGGTGCCTCATGCCCTCGCGGATTTCAGTATCAGGAAATGTTTGATGCTGTTTTAATGCCAGGTTTAATTGATGCACACGTACATGTCAATGAACCTGGCCGTACCGAATGGGAAGGCATTGCTACCGCTTCCCGGGCAGCTCTAGCCGGTGGCATTACCACAATTATTGACATGCCTTTAAATGCCAGCCCAGTTACTACAACCGTAGAGGCATTCAATAAAAAAATGGCATCAATGAAAGCATCAGGTTTGCATTGCAATATCGGTTTTTGGGGAGGTATTGTACCTGGTAATGCCAACGCAATAGAACCTTTAATTAAAGCAGGTGTTTTGGGATTCAAAGCATTTTTGACCCATTCAGGAATCGATGAGTTTCCAAATGCCAATATTTCCGACCTGGAAAAAGCGATGTCGCTTATTGCCAGGCATGGCCTGCCCTTGTTAGTACATGCGGAGCTGGAAAATGACCTTATTTTACCTGAACAAACTAATCCTCAAAGCTATTCCCAGTACCTGGCATCAAGGCCAACCGCGTGGGAGAACAATGCAATTGATGTACTGATAAAGCTATCTGCAAAATATAAATGCAAAACACATATTGTACACCTGTCTTCAGCGGAAGCACTTGCGGCCATTAAATCCGCTAAAACAAACGGTGTGCCCATTTCAGTAGAAACCGCACCACATTATATATTTTTTAATGCCGAAGATATTCCGGATGGCAATACCTTGTATAAATGCGCCCCGCCAATCCGGCAAAGACAAAATAACGAACAATTGCGGCATGCTTTAAATAGTGGATTAATAGATTTTGTAGCAACAGATCATTCACCTGCAACGCCTGGTTTAAAAGGTATCGGGACTGGAAATTACAAAACAGCATGGGGAGGCATTGCCTCGTTACAATATCTGCTGCCGGCAACTTATACCGCCATGAAGCCTTTGGAACCACCTCTTACAAAGATTACTAAATGGCTATGCTCCTCACCCGCAAAATTGGCAGGGCTTCAGGCAACGAAAGGGATGATTGCTGTAGGGGCAGATGCAGACTTAATGGCGTGGATGCCGGAAGATAATTATGTGATTCAGGCAGCAGCAACCTATCATCGTTATCCTATTGGACCATACATCGGGAAAGATGTTTTTGGAAAAGTGCTGGGTACCTGGATCGCCGGTAAAAGAGTGTATGATAATGAAAAAGGTTTTTCAGAAAATGAAGGACAATTTATTTTTAATAAGGAGCATGTGTAATGGAAGCACAATATTCAGACAGGGCTGATATTATCTTACAGAGAGCGGATATCCTGGCGGCCATCAGCGATGATGCTACCTGTATATCGCGTATATTTGGTACAAAGGCTTTTGTAAAAAGCCTTGCATTAATAGAATCCTGGATGCAAAAAGCCGGGATGCAAACAAAAGTTGATCAGGTAGGAAATGTGCGCGGACGTTTGTTAAGTACCCATGCTGCTGCCAAAACCCTGGTCGTCGGGTCTCATTTTGATACCGTCAATAATGCCGGAAAGTATGATGGCATCCTGGGGGTATTAATAGCCATAGACCTGGTAGAGCAACTCGTAGAAAACAAGATAGAGCTACCTTTTAATATAGAAGTGGTCGCCTTTTCAGATGAGGAAGGCGTGCGTTTTCATACCACTTATCTTGGCAGTAAAGTATTGACCGGAACTTTAAATAAGGATTGGCTGGGATTTACAGATGATGCGGGGTTGACAATAGCCCAGGTAATAGAACAGATTGGTGGTAATTGCGATCAATTGCAAACAGATGCCATACCAAAAGAAGAGTGGCTGGGGTATTTTGAAGTGCACATAGAACAGGGACCGGTGCTATGGCGGGAACAAATACCAGTGGCAGTAGTGAGTAGCATTGCCGGTCAGCAACGTTTGGAATTCACTTTTTACGGCGAAGCCGGCCATGCCGGAACCGTACCAATGAATATGCGCCTGGATGCCCTGACATGTGCTGCGGAATGCATTGTATTCATAGAGTCGTATGCTAAATCCACAAAAAGTGAAGTACTGGCTACAGTAGGTAAATTGCATATTGAAAATGCTGCCACTAATGTGATACCAGGTAAAGTCGCTTTTAGTTTAGATATAAGAAGTGGTAACGAGGGATTACTGAAAAAGGCTGTAGAAGAAATACATAAAAGCCTGTCTGAAATAGCGGGTAAAAGGTATATAAAGATAGAAACCAGGACTTTAATGGAAATGGCACCGGTACATTGTGATTCACAGCTAACACTCGGTTTGGCAGAAGCAATACAGGAATGTAATTGTCCGCTGATATCACTTACCAGTGGCGCCGGGCATGATGCTGTTGCTATTTCACAAGTAGCGCCTGTAAGTATGTTATTTGTTCGCTGCTTCGAAGGCATTAGTCATAATCCATTGGAAAATGTTGAAGTGGAAGATGTGGCATTTGCTATTAAAGTTGCGGACAGGTTTTTGAGGGAGAAAGTGAGTAGAGTGTAGTGGATAATTGATATGATTGACCTTGAAAAGGTCATATATTTATAGAAATGTTATAAGAGAGTTTGGCACGACCCTGACAGGGTCGTATATGTAAATTTTCACTTTTAAACATTATAAACCCGAAGTTATGGCAGGAACATTTTCTCAGATTTATATACAAATAGTTTTTGCAGTAAATGGACGAAGTAGCCTTATTGATATTAAATGGGAAAATGAGTTATATAAATATATTTCCGGCATAATAAAAGAGAAAGGACAAAAGATTTTAGCAATCAACGGAATGCCAGATCATATTCATATTTTGATAGGTATGAAGCCTACTTGTTGTTTGTCAGATTTGGTAAGGGAGATTAAAAAGTCAACAAATGAATTTATTAATAGAAAATTTATGAAATCAATGTTTCGATGGCAGGAAGGTTATGGGGCTTTCTCATATAGCCATTCTGCTTTAGATTCTATAATAAAATATATTAATAATCAAAAAGAGCATCATAAAGTAAAAACGTTTAAAGATGAATATTTGCATTTACTAAACCTCTTAAATGTTGAATTTAAAATGGAGTATTTGTTTGAATGGGTGAAGTTAGAATAATTAGTAAATATTAAGGATTATATGCGACCCCATCAGGGTCGAGTACTTTATTGAACTTTTAGTACTATAAATATATAATCCCTGCGGGATTAAAATAATATTTTTATAATGCAAAATGAAAAGGCTCATTAGCATAAAAATGTTGAATGGCTGCGGCATGCGTGGGCTGCGAGGCACGAGCAGGTACGACGAAGGAGTACGGAGCGAAGCGAACCCCAAAGCACGCCGGTATACCGTTTGGTATATTTTTAAAAGCCGGGAGCCCATTAAATAAAATAAAAAGAAAAAATTTAAATATGGAAATATCTGCATTAACAAGATCGGTGGTAGAAAGAAATCATGCCGTAATTGCGCCGGATGGCTATATTAACAGCAAAGTACCGGGATGGGATAATTGTACGGTAAATGTGATCATCAATGAACAGATGGGCGCAAACCTTTGCCAGACATTAATTACAGCCGGTAAGGACTGTGAAGTGACCGGAAAGACGAATGAGTCACAAATTTTCTTTTACATTATAAAGGGGAAAGTAACAGCGGTTATAAGTGGCGAAACCCAATTGTTATCTGCCAGTCATTTTGTATATGTTCCGGTTGGAAAGCATTATAAATTTAAGAAAATAAAAGAAGGCACACAGATCATTACCTTTCACAAGCGATACGAAAAATTAGAGGGCTATGAAGTGCCTGAAACCTTATTTGGTAATGCTGCAGACGTGCCTGGTCCAGAGTATTTAGGAGATCCGGCATTGCGCCTCCAGGTATTGTTGCCTGATCATCTCGGTTTTGATATGGCAGTGAACATTTTTACCTACGATAGCGGCGGTCATTTGCCAATGGTGGAAACTCACATTATGGAACATGGCCTGATGTACCTGCAAGGACAGGGTGTGTACATGCTGGACCATAAATGGTACCCGATTAAAAAAGGCGATTCTATATGGATGGCACCTTACTGCCAGCAATGGTTTACAGCCATGGGGAAAGAACCCGCAGTGTATATTTATTATAAAAACGTGAACCGTTTCCCAACAATTGTATAGCTTATGAAGACGATTCATGAAATAAACCGATTGCCTGAAACTGAATGTGAACAAGCATTACAGAATTGTTGTGGTAGTACCAGGTGGGTGAGACAAATGCTGATTGCAAGGCCATATGAATCCGCTGAATTTATTTTTGTTTTAGCAGAGAATATATGGTGTGGTTTGGGTGAGGACGATTTTTTAGAAGCTTTTTCGCATCATCCTAAGATAGGGGATAGGGAATCGCTGAAGAAAAAGTTTGCTTCTACAGCGCATTGGGCAGGTAATGAACAAAGTGGTGTGAACGCAGCAACAGAAGCAGTGATTGAGGCGCTGGCTAAAGGGAATGAAGCGTATGAAAATAAATTCGGGTTCATATTTATTGTATGCGCTACCGGGAAATCTGCAGAAGAAATGCTGGCAATTTTACAGGCCAGATTACCTAATGAAAGAGAGGATGAACTGTTGATTGCCGCTGCTGAGCAGGCGAAAATTACAGCATTAAGGTTGCAAAAATGGATTACGGAATAACTGAAAATAAAACTGAGTAATGAGTAGTATATCAACACATATATTGGATACGACTATTGGTAAACCGGCTGCAAATGTTGCAGTGTCGTTATGGCAGCAAAAAAATACCGGATGGTATAAAATAGCTGATGGCAATACTGATAATGATGGCCGGGTAAAGGCATCCTGGGCCGATATCACCATCGAAAAGGGTTTATACAAAATGTATTTCCAGGTAGATACATATTTCGAAAGCCTTGCTGTAGAATCATTTTACCCGTTTGTAGAAGTGGTTTTCAGGGTGGATGAATCAGTGTCGCATTACCATGTGCCGCTATTATTAAATCCATTCGGCTATTCAACTTATCGTGGCTCTTAAATTTAAAAATATAAATATGAAATTTTCCATAGACGAACAAGCAAAGTCTGAATTGATGGATTCACTGAAGACTGCTAATTTAAAGTTTCAGGCGGTATATCCCGGTGATAAGCCGGACCGTCAACCGGTACATACTTTATATGGTGGTGCTAATCTTTTTAGCAGTGATTCTATCGTAAAAATAGGAAGTGCTGCGCTTAAAAGTTTTCACACTTATGCGCCTAATTTTGTGGCATTGGCTAAAGTACTGAAACTGGAAGGTTTTGAACATTTGCCGGATACTTTAAATGATATTGAATGGTTGGGGAATTACCTGGCCAATGCGAGTGCTGATGAAAGAAAAAATCACCCGGGATGGTTAAGCTATAATGTTTATCAGAAAATAACCAAAAAGCTGGAAACGGAAGCGGTGGAGGATTTCCGGATAGATTTTGAAGATGGTTTTGGCAATCGCCCGGACGATGAGGAAGATGCTACAGCAGTACATGCCGCTAAAGAATTGGCTGAGGGTATGAGAAATGGTACCATCTCTCCGTTTATCGGTATCCGGATAAAACCTTTTACAGAAGACCTGAAGTTTCGCGGTATCAGGACACTGGACTTATTCCTGACTACTCTGCTGGCAGAAACCGGTGGAAAATTACCTGACCACTTCATCGTGATGTTGCCGAAAGTGACCATTCCGGAACAGGTGACGACCCTGGTTCGTTTTTTTGAAATTATTGAAAAAACAAATGGGTTGCCGCATGGTACATTGAAGATGGAGACAATGGTAGAAGCGACACAAATTGTGATGGATGACGAGGGTCGTAACCCGTTAATGCGCATTGTACGTGCAAGCGAAGGCCGTTTATTGGCGGCGCATTTCGGCACTTATGATTATACAGCATCCTGTGGCATAACAGCTAAGTACCAGACAATGGCGCATAGCGTGTGCGATTTCGCACATCATGTAACGAAAGTAGCACTCTCTCATACGGGTATTTTTATTAGTGATGGTGCTACTAATGTGATGCCGATTGGCCCACATCGTGGCGATAACCTGACTTTTGAGCAATTGGAAGAAAATAAAGCGGTAGTGCATAATGGTTGGCGCATTGGATTTAATCATACGATGCATTCATTGGTAAATGGTTTATACCAGGGGTGGGATTTAAATCCGGCACAATTGCCAATGCGTTACGCGGCTACTTATAACTTCTTTTTAAGTAGTTACGATGATGCCTTGTATCGCCTGAAAGTATTTGTGGAGCGTGCTGCTATCAGCACACTGACCCACGATATTTTCGATGATGCTGCAACCGGCCAGGGTTTATTAAACTTCTTCCTGAAAGCATTGAATTGCGGTGCTATTACCGAAGAGGAAGCGCTGGCAACCGGGCTTACTTTGGACGAAATCAGAAGCCGTAGTTTCTACAAAATTTTGCAGGGTAGGAGAGCCGCTGCTAAAGCATAAAGAAGAAGCATCACCAGGAATAAAATGGTGATGCTTTTTTCTTTTATTGAGCCATCTTTGTAGGATTATTCAGTAGTGTCAAGATCTGTTCCAACAAAATTGTTATGAGGCTCTCAAATGTGCCATATCATTATTTGCCAGTCACTCACATTGCTGCTTCATTAAATTTCGGAATACTTAATGGTTGCTATTGGTTGAGTACGTGTGATATACTTTAAATGTGGCTGATACAAAAATATTTCGCCGGAATCTTTATAAGCAAAGTCAAATTCCTGGATATATCCTGATGGGAAGTTCCCGGAGCGGTCTAATAATTCGCTGAATTGCTCCTTATATACTTTGCGTTGTTTTTCTTTTAAAGTGGTCTTCCAATATTTCATTGCATCGAATCTTGATAACGCTCTGCCGGCTCCATGAGCACACGAATGAAGCGCATTTTCTGCAGTTGTAACAGATGTTGGCCGGACCAATAAACTTCCCCTTGACATGGATAATGGTATTACTACTGTTTTACCGGGTGTTAATTCTGTACTGCCCTTGCGATGGACAATCGTATCATCCAGAAATCTCAAATGGTTGTGTATTGAATCTTCCAAGCTGTACTCAGTACCATTCATTCTGTCATTATTTGTATAGTGCCTGTAATCGACGGACAGATAGTTTTTATCTATGGTTGACTTATTACAAACAATATAGTTGGCATTTTGCAAAAAGATAAGCGTTTTAAGGCAAAAGTTTTTGCGTCTTTCGTAACCATAATCCAACGTCTGGTTGTAATAATTAAAAAAATTACGGCTCAAAAAATCCTTATGCACAAAACTGACGTCGCTTCCGTAAACCAGGGAAAAATTCCTGGTGAGTTGTATGCATTCCTGGTGCAGTGCAATACCCCTGTCTCTGGTGCCGGTATGGCAGATAATATATACTGCGTTATCATCTTCTTCCAATGACAAAAAATGGTTACCACCACCCAGGCCGTCATCAGTCATTTTCTGATGGGCCAACTGAAGTGCTTTGTAATGTTTAGTTTTGTCAAATGGTTTTATCCAGTACTGTTTATCAATTTTTAAATACATAACCCCACAACCGATGTCTTTACCGGTTATGAGCGGATAAAAATAATCTTGTGTTTCAAAAGCAACGCCTACCGGCAACGCTTTTTCAGAGCAGTAATGAATATCTGTAAATGCACAAATTTTATTTACAAATGCTTTTTCGGCATACTGCTGTAATTGCGACATAGCATTACTTTCAATGCTATCGGGATCGCAATAGAATCCAATAGTTGGCATGTTCCTTAATTTAAGTAAAAAAAAAGATTAGTTCACGGGACCTGGTAGGATACATCTGTCCCAAACAGAGATGTCAGCAGCCGATTTGTTATCGGAAATGCAAAGGTATTGATTTTATGATTACATCAAAGCCAATCCTGAATTAAATTTTCTTCTTTTACCGGGCTTTAAATAGGTATTTTAAGGAATCGTGTTTTAATCTATTATAGCTTCTCCTTATTTTAAACGACAATAAAGATGTTGAATTAAATAATATTGGTAGCAATAGAGTAGGCCTTTGCATTAAAAGAGATTGAAACAGTAGATATAAGGTTAAGATCTGCTTTTCATACTTTATTTAGATGACGATACACACTTACCGGATAGCTTTCTCCAAAGATTTTCTATTGGTTTTGTAATACTTTAACCAGATATTGCTGAATATGACTTTGGAAATATAGATATGAATGACATAAAGAGATGTTTCTATAAGTATCAGTTTTCCGGAAAATCCCAGGCCTGTTATAAGTGCCGTAAGAGCGATATTTCAATACCATCTGAAAGCCTTATTCCCAATTTCAAAAAATGGGTATTTATTTTTTTGAAAGTTTTTTGATTTTTTTTTGTCGTTTGAAAACTAATGCTATATTTGCACTCCCAAACGGGAAAACACTCCTCCTTAGCTCAGTTGGTTAGAGCATCTGACTGTTAATCAGAGGGTCGTTGGTTCAAGTCCAACAGGGGGAGCAAAGGTCAGCTAAAGGTTGACCTTTTTTGTTTTCAGCATCTAAATAACAGAGTGTCAGTAAATGGCGAAGCACTTAATAATACTCTGGGTTTAAATTCTATTTAAACAGGATGATATTCAAATCTATTATAGTCTTGCAATTTAATACGGTTAGGTTCAAGTTTATTTATGTCATTAATTGTTTTAGTTTTTAAATGTATTTAAATACGCTCAAATTACTTTGTCACAATATAGTAGTTATCTTTAATCTATGAAATGGATAACAAGGGAGCGTCCTAAAATTGATAGATTGGCCTGCCCCTGGCTCATTATTAAATTTGTAGATAAGGATGCTCAATTTATATATGTACCGTTTAAAGATGTTTTGCGTGTAGCGCTGGAACTGGATGCTACCCCTTTTGATATTCCTGATGTTGAATATACTCATTATGGTGATGAGTGCACATTTGATTATATTGTCAAGAAGCACAAAATCCAAGATCCTGCAATATATATTATCGCTAATATAGTCCGTGGTGCAGATACCGATCGTCTTGACATTGCAAAGGAAGCTGCCGGGCTTTCTGCAATTTCATCAGGGTTGTCTTATAATATTAAAGACGATTATGAATTACTTGAAACAGGTTTCAAGATTTACGACGCATTGTATAGCTGGGCGATGCATTTGTATAACCAGAATCATTTACAGAACAGTCCCTTTGAAAATCTTTTACACGAAGTTTATCTTAAATTCCTCAAATCTAAAAACGCTACCAAAAAACCTCAATGGGTAAAAGAATTAAAAGAAATGATACAAGACCAGGTGGATGCCCAGTTGAGTATAGATATTAAAAAGTTGTCTTCTGAATTAGAATTGAATCCTTCTTATTTATCACGTGAGTTCTCTAAGTATTTTGACGATCTGAATTTTGGCGACTACGTCAGGAAAAAAAGAATTGAAAAAGCCATCGACTTTATGAATAATCCAAAAATTACGCTCACCGAAATTTCTTACCTTACCGGATTTTCCGATCAAAGCCATTTTACGCGAATATTTAAAAAATACATGGGCCAAAGTCCTTCCCAATTCAGAAAAAAATTGGAAAAAAAGTAATAATTATTCTAAAAGGTAAACAGCCTTCTATTTACGGCCGTTTCGGATATTTAGGTTTGCATCATCATGCAAAATTCAAATCAATTCACGACCGGAATTCTTTTCTTTCTGTTGGTTCTATTATCGCATCAGGCCTTTGCTCAGCCAACAGAAACGTATCCTAAAATTACAGGATATGCCAGCATAATGCATCCTATTGTGATCGTCAATAAGGATCATACTACTACAAATTTCGACAGATATTATCAGGTTGTTTTTCCTTTTGGCATCAATATCTGGAAATCAAAAAAAATAGGCTTTTCCATAGAACTTGCTCCTGGCATTAAAAGCGAAGAAGGAACCAGTAAAATGAATAATTTGCTCATTCACCCGGGTGTGTTAATAGCGCTTGGAAAAGGTTTCGGTTTTGCAGGTAGAGTAGCGTTCGAAACATCAGGAAGGTATGGTATTACACCCGTTTTCAGCAAGGTGGTCAAAAAGAACAAAGAGTCTGCTTTTTACATTGCGATACCCATGCCTCTAAGGTTGGGGAATAACCAACCTGCTTCTCTTTCCGCCGGATTTCAAATTGGTATTTCATTTTAGTTCTTATTATATGAATAAAACAGCAACTCGTATGTTATATAAATTAGCAATGTATGTTTTAAGTTTAGGAACAATTGGATTGGAGTCCAGTAACACTTGGTCGGGTATGTGCATCTGCAGCTGGTAGTGCAACGTAAATGGACATCGGAAGAAGAATATAAAGAAGGATTAGCTTTAGTTCAGTTAACTCCCGGCCCTTTGGCAGCTCAACTTGGCATTTTTATGGGATTTATACATTATAGTACTATAGGAGTTACATTAACCGGGCTTGCTTTCGTACTGCCTTCATTTGTTATGGTAGTATTGTTAGGCATGGCTTACAAGCTTTATGGAGGTTTGCCCTGGATGTAAGCCGTAATGTACAGCGTAGGGCGGCTGTTATAGGTGTCATTACTATGAGTTTCTATCAACTCACAACAAAATCGATAGGGAAGTTTAGTGTTCAATCTGCAAAACAAAATTGGCTAATATGTTTTTTTTTATTGTAAGCCACAATTATCGCTTTTACAACTAAGCAGGAGAGTTTGTTATTATTTTTGGCAGCAGGACTTTTGCATATGTTTGTAAAAGCGCCACCGAAGGCATTCGGTCAATCTACTGCAAATAGTTTTGGATGCTACGGATTGGTCTGGTCACTGGCCAGGATTCTATCATCATGAAGATTGCGATTTTTTTTAGAAAGGCGGGAGCATTTGTTTTTTATATGACTTTTTGGAATTAGAGATGTTTTATTATATGCTTATTTCTTCTCACCTTTTTTGAGCTAAATCAGTGTATCGGAAGAGTGAAATTAATACCGCTTTTTTATTTCCTATTTGTTCGATATCAGTATATTGCCGATTATTCACACTAAACACAATTTTATGAAGAGACACACACTCACATTTTTGTTAGTTATTGGTACTGTATGCTTTAATCTGTTGAATGCACAGGGTTTTAAGATCAATGGTCACGTAAAAGGATTGCCTGACAGTAGCTGGATATTTGTAAGGCCCACAGACAATGATGCTGTAATTGATTCCGCACAGATTTTTAAAGGACAATTTTATTTGAAGGGAAGCATTAACGAAGATGCTATGCAGGCATTTATTTATACTGCTCAATATAAAAATTACACAACTTTTTGGCTGGAAAATAGTGTTTATCAAATGTTCCTGAATGAGGGACATTTCAAGAAGGGGATTATATTAGGTTCTGACCTGGAAATGGAGGGTAAAATAAAATTTGGCGGCGTAAATTTTATATACGAATTGCAGGATTCACTTTCTGCTTTCCGTAAGCACACGACTGACTCAACGTTGAAGCATTTTTTAAGAGCGGAGTATAAAAAGGCAGATTCGCTACTATTGAATGAAAATATTCAATATATAACAGCAAAGCCGAATTCCCTAATAGCTGCTAATACATTAAATATTTATAAATCCAGCTGGGATAAATCCATTGTAGCCCGTTTGTACAATAGGTTTACAGATAAAGTAAAACAGTCTGCATTTGGTAAGGAAATAGAGCAGTTTTTAAGATTAAATAAAGAACATAAAGTAGGAGATAAGTACACTGATTTCGCCCAGCCAAATTTACAGGGTAAAATGGTGAAGCTGTCCGATATTAAAGCGAAATATGTGCTGGTAGAGTTTTGGGGCTCATGGTGCGGACCATGCAGGGAAGAAAATCCTAATCTTGTAGCCACTTATAACAGGTATAAAGATAAAGGATTTGAGATTTTTGGGGTTTCTATAGAAACAAGTAAAACCCAGTGGGAGAAAGCTTTAAAAGAGGATAAAATTCCGTGGGAAAATGTAAGTGAGTTAAATGGCGATAAAAATACTGCTACCGCTATTTATGGCATTAGCGGTTACCCCAGTAATTTTCTGATAGATGCAAGCGGCACAATTATTGCGAAAAATATTCGCGGAGCAGCATTGACTAAAAAACTGGAAGAACTTTTAGGGAAATAATCCGGTAATGTCATTTAAAAGGGCTGCCAATTGTATCGGCAGCCCTTTTGAATTTATTTCAAATTGTGAAATACCTTCTGAACATCTTCATCCTGTTCAAGCTTATCTACCAATTTCAGTAATTCTTCAGATTTTTCTTCGTCCAGTTCTACTGTATTTTGTGGAATCCACTCTGTTTCTGCAGTAATGGTAGTGTACCCCTTTTCATCCAGGGCAGACTGTAGGTTGCCGAAATCATTAAAGGCACATCGTAATACCAGGATCGTATTATTGTTTTCATCAACGCTTTCTCCTAATTCTTCCAAACCGGCATCAATCAGTTCCAGTTCCAGTTCTTCCTGGTCAATACCTTCCGGCTTTAACTTGAACACCCCCATTTTTTTGAATTGGAATGCGACGCTGCCACTGGTACCAACAGCGCCCCCACCTTTATTGAAAATAGCTTTTACATTGGCTACTGTTCTTACATGATTATCAGTTGCGGTCTCTACCAATATAGCAACACCATGAGGGCCATAACCTTCATAAAGAATCTCGTCGTAGTTGACCATTTCTTTACCCATTGCCCTTTTAATGGCAGCTTCTACACGGTCCTTAGGCATGTTTACGCTTTTCGCATTCTGGAAGCATCTGCGTAAAGCAGAGTTAGTACCTGGGTCAGGTCCACCGGCTTTAACTGCTATTGCGATCTCTTTACCGATACGGGTAAAGTTTTTTGCCATTTTATCCCAGCGTGCAAACATGGCGCTTTTTCTTACCTCAAAAATACGACCCATAAAATATGATGTTTTCTATAATTTAAATTAATCTTCGGGGTGCAAAAATAGGTATATTCTATTTTTTATCCTTATTTTTAATATTGGTAGAATCCCTTTTTAGTTTTTATACCCAATTCTCCCTTATTTACTTTTTCCTGCTGAAGTTTACTTGGTTTTAATCTGTCAGGCTTACCCAGTTGTTCCCATACCAGGCAGCTTACATTATAATTAATATCCAGCCCAATCAGGTCCATTAATTTAAATGGCCCCATTTTAAAGCCTGCACTTTCCAGTACTTTATCCACTTCATCTATCCTGCATAATCCTTTTTCGACAAGGCTCATCGCTTCTAAATAATATGGACGTGCTACACGGTTTACAATAAAGCCCGGTGAGTCAATACAGATCACAGGTTGCTTATTAATTATTTCACATGTTTCTTTAAGTATAGTAATCACTTTGTCACTGGTTTTATTGCCTTTAATTACTTCTACCAATTTCATAATCTGCGCCGGATTAAAAAAATGAAGACCTGCAAAATTTTCAGGCCTGGAAAGAGACTCCTGCAAGGCCGATATTGATAGGGAGGAGGTATTACTGGCAATGATGCTGCTGTCATCATTAAGTGCTTCCAGTTTTTTATAAAGATCAGTTTTTACAGATTCATTTTCTACAATTGCTTCAATAATCAATTCGGCTTTGCAACGATTGATATCTGGTGTAAAAGATATATTATCCAGTATAAAGTCGAAGTTTTGTTTTGAGTCTCCAAATTTAACATTTTGTTTGTCGATATATTTTTTGATATAATCCCGGGCTTTTTCTAAATTATCGGGGTTAGTATCGAATAAGATAGTCGGAATTTTTTTCAGGCCAAAAGCGATGGCAATACCGGTACCCATTGTTCCTGAACCACAAACGCAAGCAGTTGTAATCATAATATTACTTTTGAAATGTTTTTAGTTAAAAAAGGCAGTGATAAATGTATTATTTTATTTTATAAATCTAATTTTTGAAAAGAAAAGAATCCCTTTGATTTTTCAAAAAAAAATGAGTGTTTTTTTTGAAGTAGTAATAAAATTCACTACCTTCGATAAGTATTTATGAAAACAGATACAATAAGAATAATAATCCAATATATTTATCCTGTTTTTTATAAAATTTCAAGAATATTTCTTTTACATATAAGTTAATTATTGCTTAATGGTTTAAATACTATTGAGTTATATATACATTTTTATTTTAGAGTTAAGGAAAACAGCCTTGTATGTCTATACAGGGCTCTTAGAGAATCCTAAAGTATTAATAAGCCGGTTTGATATAAGTTTTTAGTTGCTTTATTATCCCAGAACAAATCAAAATCTTCCTCAAATTGGTTGGCATCGTAACTCGATTTTAAGTCTTTAAAACTTTTAATATCTGTACCTGCTTCCAGTTTAATTTCATTAACATAGTTTTTCAGCCATTCTGCCTGGGGACCGCTAATGGATATGCTTACAGATTTGCTCATGGTTTCAAACATCAAAACGCCAGACTCCCAGCTCACTCCCTTTTTTGTTTTTACAATGGTTTCCAGGCTAGGTTTATTGCCTATAAATATTACTTTCTGAGTGTCTTTATACGATTGGAATTGTGTTGCTTCCAGTGCGTTTTGGATATGATCAGGTGTTACGGTCGTTTTTGGTATTTTAAAATCGAACCATTTATGCAACGGTTCATCTATACCAATACCATTCATATAATTGAAAAGTGATTTTTTTAAGCCTTCGCTAAAATACTCATGTTGAGCACCTGTTGGGTCTTCGTGTACCACGTCATTGTTCGCAAATGTAGGTTCAAATGGAATGATACTTTTTACGCCAAATGCTTCCGGGTTCAGACCCACGGGGCTATGAGCGGTCATCGCAAACTGGTGCCAGAAAGCAGATTGCAAAATATTCAATTTAAACATCTGGCGAACCATTTCCAATGAATCGATAGTTTCCTGTGCCGTTTGCGTTGGAAATCCGTACATAAGATAAGCATGCACCATTATACCGGCATCTGTAAAATTTTTGTTCACCCTGGCTACCTGCTCTACGGTTATTCCCTTGTTGATTAACTTCAATAACCGGTCGCTTGCCACTTCCAGGCCACCGCTCACAGCAATGCAGCCACTTGCCTTAAGTAAAATACAAAGGTCCCTGTTGAAGCTTTTTTCAAACCGCACATTAGTCCACCAACTGATATTTAAGCCTCTCCTTATAATTTCCAGTGCTAACTCACGCATAAGTGATGGGGGAGCAGCTTCATCCACAAAGTGAAACCCGGTTTCGCCGGTTTGCTCAATCATCGTTTCTATCCGGTCGCACAAAACCTTTGCCGTTAAAGGCTCATAGATTTTTATATAATCCAGAGATATATCACAGAAAGTACATTTACCCCAGTAGCAGCCATGCGCCATGGTTAGTTTATTCCATCTGCCATCACTCCATAATTTATGCATCGGGTTCGCCACTTCTATCGCGCTGATGTATTTATCCAGGTGCAAATCGCTGTAATCAGGAGTACCTACTTCAGTTTGCTTATAATCCCTGCAGGAACTGTTATTAATGTAGGTCACAACATTGTTTTTGCAGATAAATGTTCGCTTAAGCATTGCTTCCGGAATGGAACCATCTATATATTTTACCAGTTGTTCCAAAGGCGCTTCACCGTCATCCAGCGTTATAAAATCGAAATAATCAAATACCCTGGTTTCACTGATACTTCTGAGTTCTGTATTTGGAAATCCTCCGCCCCAGGTAATTTTTATCTCCGGGTATTTCTGCTTAATAAATTGCGCCGCCCTGAATGCGGAAAATACATTGCCGGGGAACGGCGTACTGATACCAATAATTTTTGGTTGGTGGATATGGATATCCCTTTCCAGTGACTCTATAAAATACTGGTCTATTAATGATAAAGGGTTCGCCAGTTCTGCCGCTAATTCATCAAATTTATTGGCACTGCGTGCCAGCCTTTCTGCATAACGGCTAAACCCGAAGTGTGGATCGATTGTTTCCTTTATAAAATCGCTTAAATCCTCCAGATAGAGCGTACAAATATGCTTTGCCAGATCTTGAAGGCCCATATAACCAAAAGCCCATTGCACATCTACCAGTTGTGAAAACCGGGAAGCTTCGGGCAATAAAGTGCGTTTGGTAATCCTGTTTGCCAGTGTGGCGCTTTTTCCCTGGAGAAACAATATGGCCGCATCTATGGTATTGATATAGCTGTCTTTCAGGTGGAGTATCCGCTGGCAATTTTTGCTGAATGATTGCGTGTTCTTACTTTCAGCCAGTTTGAATACTTCCTGTAAACCTGTTTTGCTAAATAATTTTAATGTCACCTCTATGCCATAATCTGCCTGGTAACAGCTGATATTTTTGGTATTGAAAAATCCTTTTATATATGCTGTAGCCGGGTATGGTGTGTTTAATTGTGTAAATGGCGGTGTAAATATTAAAAATGTTTTCTGCAAAATCCTGAGTTTAAACTGCAAAATTACACTCAATAGATCATGTCTGCTAAAACTTTATTTTTAGTAACTCGGGTATAACCTTATTCTAGTGCATTTTTTATTTTGGGGCTGTCGGTATTGGTACTTTCAAGGAACATTCGTTCCGGCTGCTTAGGGGTTCGCTGGCGCTCCGTGCTACTGCGTTGCACCGGCTCGAAGACTCGCCGCCCACACATCCGGCAGCCGCCAGGCATTTGATATTCTATTAAGCTTTTACCTGAAATGCCGGAAACTCTTCACTGCTGTAATTATCTATGACAAAGACGGGATTGATCCTGTGTACTAAAGGCAGGAATCTGGAGAAATATTTAAAGACAGCAATACATTTTAAATTATATGCATTCTTTTAGTTGCAGAAAAGTTTCTGAAAACAGATTACCGCAATAATCGTTGCTAAATAGCATCAAGAAAGATGAACGGAGCGTCGCAACGATGTTTCATAGCAGTTCAAAAGATGACTTCATAAAAAAGAAAAAACTGCTCATAAAAATGTTTTGCCAATTATGATAAGAATGTAATCTTTGACGGATAAAATTTTGCTTTATGATTGGATTAAGATTGAGATGTGTCATGTTGTTCCTGGTGACTGCTTCTACCATCACCGTGTTTGCACAAAAAAAAGTAATAACACATGAAAGCTTGTGGGCCATGAAAAGAGTGGGGGCTCCGGCTATTAGTCCGAATGGAAAATGGGTGGTGTATAGCGTACAGGACCCGAGCTATGACCCGAAATTGGTGAAGACAGATTTGTGGATTGTTGCAACTGATAAGAGCGTGGCCCCAAGAAAATTAACGGATTCAAAAGCTTCGGAAGCGGCATATACCTGGGCGCCTGCAAGTGATAAAATTGCTTTTACCTCTAAAAAAGAAGATGATGAAGTATCGCAGGTTTATATATTGGACATAGCGAATGGCGGGGAAGCGCAGAAAATAACCAATTTGTCAAGCGGTGCATCTGCACCGGTTTTCAGCCCGGACGGAAAGAAAATACTTTTTACATCGCGTGTATATGCAAAGGCTTTTGAGGATTCCGTATTTAAAAAAATGGACAAGGCGGTAAAAGACAGGAAGTATAAAGCACGTGTATATACCAGTTTCCCAGTTCGCGATTTTGACCAGTGGATCGATGAAAAGCAAACGCATGTTTACATACAGGACGCTGTGCCAAATGCGGTACCAACTAATTTATTTAAACATATTAATATAGTAAATGAACAGGGTTTTGCTTTTAGCGGCAAACCTGTTTTTTCTCCGGATGGCCAGACTATTTTAATAGCTGCAACCACTGAGAGTACCACTGCTGCTTACAGAGAACCTGCCAATAATATCTATGCAATTGATGTGAAAACGGGTAAGGAAAAACTGGTAATAGCTAATAACGGCAATAGTTACAGCGAACCGGCATTGTCTGCAGACGGAACTGTTATTTATTTTACAAATACTATTGTGAATAATGGTAAATTATATAACGAAGGACGATTGTATAAAGCAAGTTACCCGGCTGTTCAGAATATTGAAAAGATAAATATCCCGGATAATCCTGTTGTGCAATATGTGCCTACACCTAAAGGTATATATGTGGTGCAGGATGACAGTGCTAAGTATAAAGTATTATTGGTGGCTAATGATGGCAAGACCTGGAGCCAGTTTACTCCAAACGAAGCGGCGAGTTTTACCAATGTGGCTGTAAGTGAAAACGGTGAAGCGGTAGTAGCTAGTTATGAGTCTGCAGTAGCGCCACCTGAAATAGCATTGCTGAAAAATAAGCAATCGCAATTGTTAAGCGAGCACAATAAAGCAGTTTTAGCGGCTTTGGACTATGGTACGGTAGAAGATTTTTGGTTTAAGAGTAAGCAGGGCAAACAAATCCATAATTTATTGGTGAAGCCGGCTAATTTCGATCCGAATAAAAAATACCCGTTGTTTGTATTGATGCATGGTGGCCCTGCAAGTGCTTTTCGTCATAATTACGGCTACAGGTGGAATTACCAGTTATTAGCCAGCGATAAGTACGTGATTGTAATGACTAACTATACCGGCTCCACAGGTTTTGGAGAGGCTTTTGCCAATAGTATTCAGTTTGATCCTTTTAAAACACCTGCTGAAGAAATATTGCAGGGTGCTGAAGAAGCTATAAAAAAATATAGTTTCATAGATGCCAATAAGCAGTTTGCAGGTGGTGCCAGTTATGGCGGACACATGGCGAACTGGATGGGAGTAACGACCACGCATTTTAAATGCCTGATCAGTCATGCAGGTTTATTTAACAGTGAGTCTCAATGGGGGAGTAGTGATGTGATCTATGGCCGTGAATTAATGAATGGCGGTACTCCGTGGATGAATACTAAAACGTTTAAAAACCAGAATCCGATTCGCTACGCGGGTAATTTAAAAACTCCAATGTTAGTTACTATCGGGGAAAGAGATTACCGTGTGCCGATCAATAATACCTTGGAATTATGGAGCGCTTTGCAAAGAATGAAAGTGCCTTCAAAATTGCTGGTATTCCCGGATGAAAATCACTGGATATTGAATGCCGAGAATTCCCGCTTCTTTTATGAGCAATTACATGAGTGGGTACAAGGGTATGTAAAATAATCAAATAAAAAAGCGTTTAGATTTAAAATTCTAAACGCTTTTTTATTTATAGAATAAGAATATTACCTTGAAGTTTTAATTGCCAGTTCGGCATTCTTAAATACTTTTTTCTTTTTGTAATTGTACCACGGTTTAGGCAATGTTTTTTTCAATAAGGTATCTATACCACGCATACCGGCCAAAGACCATACGCCTTTTAATTTGCCTAAAATAGATGGCTGCATGGCCCTTAAACTCATTGCAAACCCGCTTTCCAGGTATTCCATATGATGCCAGTAGCCGGCAGGCATAAATAAAGTATCACCATGCTCCAGGACGATGTCGTAACCCTCGGCATATTTTGTTGCAGGAAATGCAGTTTCGTCCAGTTTGCTTTTTGCAGGGTCATAATAATTGCTGTAATCAGCCATGCTTAAAACTTCCCAAGGTTTTCTATACAACTTATGCTGTTCTTCAAACGGGAATAAAAGGACTCTTTTTTTGCCGACAAATTGTGTATGGAGGATGTTGCTTAAGTCAATATCGAAGTGCATATGGGTCACGCTCGTTTCACCACCAACAAACAGCATCGGGTATTTTTTTACAAAGCCTTTCATATACGTGTCCGGCCATGTAAATTCTTTGGTTAATTGCGGAGCGTGGTCAAAAATGTTAAAAAGGAATATGCGCCAGGCGGCCGGTCCTTTTTTTATCATATCTATATATTCACCAAAGGTTTTATAATCATCGGCCGTATTTACGGGTGTATAGGCATCACTCTTCACATTATTGTAAAGTCCTACTTTCTTATCTCCAACCAAATCTTTAAAATAATCCCAGTTCCATTTACTATAGGCGGGCCACTGTTTTGCAAAGTTTTTTATTACAACGGGCTTTTGTGGTATATAGTAAAGTCGCTTAAAATCTTCCGGTGTAATATCATTTACAACGGGTACCGGTATTAACTTCATGCTTAACGATTAATTAATAATGTGCAAATTTAGCATTAGTTTTAAATGTATTTTCATAATTGTGTAATATTTACTTACGAGGAAGAATTTTATATAGCTTTAACTTTTATAATCGTACAAATATTTCTTTAATCAATATCTTTGGTATTACTATGGAATATGTTTTATTAGCAATATTACTTTATCTTGGTTATCGTTTTATTACCGGTTTTGTTTTGCCTGTTTACCGCACTACTAAAAAGGTAAAAGAGCAAATGAATAATATGCGCGATCAGTTTAACCAGCAACAAGGCTATAATGGTTACAATAATGAGGAAACGACTGTAAGAAATGGTAAAACAACCATTAAAGGTATTGAAGAGAAACCGAAATATGACGTTGAGGGTGAATATATTAAATTTGAAGAAGTAAAAGATTAGCCATAATATAAAGATGTTTAAGGCCTGAGATTTCTCAGGCTTTTTTTATTACCATTTGTCATCTTCATCGGGTGGTGGCAATTTCGGAAAGAGTGCTTTTTGCCGCTTTTTTTCCTCCAGCCTCTTTATTATTAAATTCAAAATAATATCTGCGGCATCTGTGGTTTTATTGCTGCTTAATGCAGCTTTGAGCTTAACTTCCGAAACATCAATGTTATACAATATCTGCACTAATTTGCCGAAATCATGATTGATAAGATCATCTATCTCCTGTTTTAAACCGGCTTGCCAGTTTTTTGTCGTATCCAGGTCCAGGTTACTGATATTTTCTAAATATGGTGTCATTATTGTAACTTAAGTTTTAATTGGAATACAATCTTAATTAAATTATATCTATTAATAGGTTTATGGTTAAAAGTATTTGAAAACTACTTAATTTTATATTGTAATTATCTTAAATTGACATAATGAAAAAGTTTGGATGTATTGGCGGAATCGTTTTATTATTGCTCTTAGTGGGGTTTGTTTGGTTTAAATTTTATTTTCCATTTGGAGATGATAGCGTTAAGGATGGCTATTTAAATAAAATTGAAAGAAAAGGCTACATCTTTAAAACCTGGGAAGGTACCATTATTCAAACAGGTATTAAAAGCGTATCACCAGGTGCGGTACAAAGTAATACGTTTGAATTCAGTGTTCAAAATGATGCTATTGCCAGGGAATTACAGCGTAATAGCGGTAAATATTTTGTGTTGCATTACAAAGAATATAAAGGCGCATTACCTTGGCGTGGTCACAGTAAATACATTGTGGATAGCATTATTTCTATAAGGGACCTGGGTGGCGAAGCGCGGCCTAACTATTAATTCACAGAGTATACATAATAAGAAATGGCTGCAATCAATTTGCAGCCATTTCTTATTTTGAACTCCCGAATGTTATTGTTGATATTTCTTTAGTATGATCAAAAATTGCGCTAAATTCATTGTTGTTCGAGCCGTCTATACATTACAATAGTTTTATCTGTACCAGTTCAATAGTGGTATCATTAGTTTCCAGGATGGTAAACTGTATATTGTCGATGATGATCTTTTCTCCAACTACAGGAATAGTTTCATTGTTATTATCGACAATATAGCCATTGATGGTATCTGAATCGCTATCAAGGAAATCGATGCCGTATTTCCTGTTTAAATGGTCCAGTTCCAGCCTGCCACTCACTTTAAATTCCGTCTCGCTTAATTGCTCGTCAGTCAACTCCTCAAAGTCGTATTCATCTTTTATTTCACCAAAGATCTCTTCTGTCAGATCTTCCATGGTAACAATGCCGGCGGTACCGCCAAATTCATCTACCACCCAGGCGATGCTCTTATGTTCACGGGAGAATTTAGCAATTAAGTCTGTAACATGCATACTGTCCGGAACGGCAGGTATTGGCAGTAAAACCTCCCGGATGGTCGCAGGGTTTTTCAGCATATCCAGCTGGTGGATATAACCGGTGATATTGTCTATATTGTTTTCATAAACAATCAGGCGCGTCAGTTTATTGCTGATGATTACTTTTAAAGCCTCCTCAATGTCAGCAGTATCCTGTATGGCTATAATTTCTTTCCGCGGTACCAGGCAGTTCTTAACTTTAATATTGGGAAGACTTAATGCATTCTCAAATAATTCCTGGTTCACATCAATATTTTCCATGCTGTCATCGTTGGCCTGCTGGAAAAAACTTTCCATATCCTCTTTCTGTGTAGTATTTTTTTTGTCGGTAATTTCCTGGTTGAAAATATATCTCAATATCCAGTTAGACGTAGCAACGGATAAATTGGTCAGCCAACTGAACGCGTTGTAAAAAAGATTTAAAAAGCCTGAAAAGAAAAGCAGCAGCGTATTGTTTTTAGCCCTGAAAATGGCTTTAATTAAATATTCTAAAGACAACAATAGTATGGTTCCCAGCACTAAATTGAAAAATACTCTTAAAAGCCCATTACTGTCTATAAACTGCAATCCTAAATGTTTCCAGATAGGCATAAGGATATTGTTGAGTACAAGTCCGTAAATGACCACAAAAATAGTGTAGCCAAGCAGGTTGGTATTGGTGAATTTGGAAGGGTTCTCCAGGAAATTAGAGATGATTAAAACAGATCTGTCACCTTGTTTTTTTCTAAGTTCAAGGGCTAATTTATTCACACTGTTAAAAGCAACATTTATTCCCGAAAAAAAGACTGCTAAAAGCAGGGATACTATTAACACCGTTAACATCATAGCCGTTACAATTAATTACAACAATTTTACTATATAAAGTCCGGATTTTAAAATATAAATTTATGTCTATGGCGAAAATTTATACCCCATACCTCTTACCGAATGAAAATGTTTTGGATTTTTTGTATCGGTTTCAAAGTATTTTCTAAAGTTCAAAATAAAATTATCAATGGTGCGGGTACTTGGGAAAACATTATAACCCCATACTGCCAGTAATATTTTTTCCCTGGTAATCACTTCATTAGGGTGGTCCACCAGCAATTTAAGCAGCATGGCTTCCTTTTTACTCAGGGATATCTGCTCACCGTTGGCCAAGTAAGCAATCTGTGCTTTAAAATCTATGCTATGACCCCCAAATTTGTATTGCTCTTCGTTACTGCCGGATACCGTAATGTTTTTCTTGTTCTTTTCTATCAGCTTCTCTATACGAAGTAACAATTCCTCCAGTTCGAATGGTTTGGTTAAATAGTCATCTGCACCAATTTTAAGGCCGTTGATCCTATCGGCGCTGGCATTTTTAGCGCTTAAGATAAGCACAGGGGATTCTATTTTAGCCAGGCGGATATTTTCCAGCACACTAAATCCATCCAATATAGGTAACATCACATCCAGGATGATCAGCTGAAAATACTCCGATTTTACTTTTTCCAAAGCCTCAGCACCATTAAATGCAGACGTTACCAGGTAACCTTCCATTTCCAGGTTAAGCTTCAGGGTCTCGTGCAGGTTCTCTTCGTCTTCTACCAATAATATGTTGAGCTGGTTATGTATGTTCATTTTATAATTTCTATTTTATAGGAAGTACTAGCGTAAAAATACAACCATTTGGAACATTATCTGTTATTATCAACTGGGCTTTGTGCATTTGCGCTATTTTTTTACATAAATACAACCCGAGCCCGGTACCTTTAGCCGTCCGGGTATTTTCATTGCCCAGCCGGTAGAATTTCTGGAAGACCAGTTTCTTATCTTCATTATCAATTCCCGGTCCAAAATCCGCTACAGACAGTTCAATGTGCTTTTCTTTTTTCAGTAGTGATATGTTGATGTCCGAACCTTTCGGAGAGTATTTGCCGGCATTTTCTATCAGGTTGTTTAATAACAATTCCAGCAAAATCGCATCGCCGTATAGCCGGATATTATCATCTATATTGGTATTGAATTGCCTGTCGGGTAAGCGCTTGGTAAATACCTCAACACCGTTTTCCACAATTTCAGTCAGGTTCAGGTTGGATTTTGAAGAGTTGAAATTCAGGTCATCCATGCGCGCCGCCAGCAGTATATTATTGCAGAGGTCGTTTAATCGCTCTGTTTCCTTCAGGGTATTATTAATCAGTTTATTCTGGATGTTTATTTCAGGTTGTCGCTTTTGTATTGTCTCCAGGTTCAGTTTCGCTACAGAAATTGGCGTTTTCAGCTCATGAGTAATGGCCATCATAAAGTTTTGTTGCTGTTGGGCAAACTTCAGTTGTTTACGAATCGTGCCGTACACATAAATGGCGCCAATGGCAATAAAAATAAAAAAGGTGATACCCTCGCCATAATACTGGAATTTTTTCCTTTTATGGTAGTCATAGGCATTCGCGATAATTGAATTATAATCGGGATTTTGTGGGGAAACGTTCTTCACATTGGCATATAAAAGTTCAGTGTTCTGGTGTTGCAAGCTCACATACCAGAAAAATAATGCTGCGACAATGTACACCAGCGTGCTGATGTATACGATACTGGCCAATACTATTTTCCTGTTTTTGTAAATGTTTCCTTTTAGTTGCATGCCTGCGAAATTACTTCTTCAATGCTAATATACTATGAGTTGTATTTTCAAGCTTCATGGTATTTACTAAATTTCCCAATCCCGTAATGGTCATTTTTACAACATCATCCGGTTGTAACCATTGTTCCGTATAGTTTTCATTGCTGCGTTTGCCGGTACCGTTCAATTCCAGGAAGCAACCGGTGCCAACAGTACCGCTACCGATGACATCACCCGGGTAAAGCGTGACGCCATAACTGGCCCGCTCAATAATCTCAGCAAAAGTCCAGTTCATATCAGCTAAATTGCCCTTGCTAACCAATACATCATTCACATAACAAGCCATTTCCAGGTCCCATGTTTTACCTGTGTGGCCGTTTGCAGTAGCGGTTTCATAAGCAGCCAGTTCATCCAATGTTACCATCCACGGCCCAAAACTCGTGGCAAAATCCTTACCTTTTGCAGGGCCAAGATTGAGTTGCATCTCTTCCATTTGCAATAAGCGGGCGCTGATATCGTTCATTACCATTAAGCCCGCAATATATTCATCAGCATCCCTGGCTAAAATATTTCTCCCGGTTTTACCTATCACGATGGCGCATTCCAGTTCAAAATCCAGTTTTTGAAAATGGTCGGGCATGCACCAGACATTCCCCGGGCCTTGAATAGCATTATGATTGGTAAAATAAAATACAGGAAACTGGTCAAAAGCTTCTATCATAGGCAGGCCCCTGTTCATACGCGATGTGGCTACATGTTGCCTGAATGCATAAGCATCCCTGCAGCTTACAGGAGCAGGTACAGGTGCCAGGATTGTTACTGAACCTGCGTTTTGTCCCAGATGACGGTATTGTTTTCCTTGCACCAGCTCATTATTCAAACCTGCCAGCATGGGAAAGTACTCTTCCCAGTGTGCCAGTAAAATCAGTATATTATTCGGTAGGTCTTTATGTAAATCCTGTAACCTGTAAACTGTATTCTCGTGGTATAAACCTACATTTTCACGATCATTTTGTAAGTAACTAACTAGCTTCATAAATCAAGTCCATTCGTTTAATCAAACAAATTTAAGGCTTTGCATTTAATCCGTCTATCAGACATTTTTCCTGCTGTTTTTGTTTTGGGGCTCTCATCATTACTATATATATCAACATTTGTCCGGCGTGTTTATGGCTCCGCTACGCTCGGTGTATTTTTGCAGGGGCAATTTAGCATTTTTAGTTTTGCCATGCACCCTGCAAAAATACACTGCCTCCTGCGTCGGCACCAACACATGCCGCAGCTTTTCGTCGTTGAGTTTACTATCTTACTTTTGATAATAGGTAAATAGTATTAATTGATTTTATTCAATGTGATGTTGAAATCTAAATTTTTTGGTAGTTTAGTTAGAATTTTTGAGAACTTTGGAAATGAATTCTTTGGACATTGATAGGAGATGTGAATCTCTTGAATCAACTTTGTCTAATGGTAGACTATGATATATGCATTTATCTTCAGAAAAATACCAATTAAATTGTAGTGCCTGATTGTCTGCAATAACAACTTCTTCTACTTTGATTAAGATGTTTTCATCGAAATAAAAAGTGTTACATGCTGTCATCTGTATTAGTGTGCCAGATTCAATTCTATCTGTTTTAACATAGTTTACGTACTTTCTTAATTGCTTTCCATCAATAAGCGCGCTTACGTAAGTTTTTATATTAAGTCCAAGATCAGGCATATTTTGGATAATTGAATCTTTTGTAACTTTGATTTTAGAATAATTTACAGATGTTACAATTGAATCTATTTGCTTTAGGATTTTAATGTCTTGAGAATAGGAGTTAGTTGAAAAAAGTAAGATAATAGCTGTAATTAACGGTTTCATTTTTTGTTCGAAAATTTAATTTCTGATTTGTGAGATTGTGCTTAACTGTTCAGTGCTTGGCATAGATGGCAGATTTAGGAAATCCAGTAATAGAATACAAAACCCGCAATTTTTACAAACAAATAATTTCAGCAATTTTATTACTAAAATATAAGTGTTCCAAATCTTTTAAATTAAGATTAAAAACAGTAGTATGAGAAAGGTAATTGCAGCAATAAATATGACACTGGATGGTTACTGTGACCATACAGCCATTACTCCGGATGAGGAAATACATGAACATTACTCAACCCTTTTAAAAGCATCCGGTACGGCATTATATGGGCGGATAACTTATGAATTAATGAAGTACTGGCAACCAATGGTGAAAAATCCTACAGGAAATAAATCAATGGACGAGTTTGCAACAGCCATCGATGAGATTCCTAAAATTGTATTCTCACATACATTAAAAAATACCGGTTGGGAAACTGCGCGATTGGCAAACCGGGATATCAGGGAAGAAGTCTCTGCACTTAAAGAACAACCCGGAAAAGATATTTTAGTAGGAAGTCCTGGTTTGATTGTAACAATGACTAACCTGGGTTTAATAGACGAATACCAGCTTTGTATTCATCCTGTCATCGTGGGAAGTGGCTTACCCTTATTTAAAAATATCAATGAAAGAATAACGTTTAAACTTATCAGGACAAAAACTTTTGTTTCAGGTGCGGTGATCCATTATTATTCCTGCATTAAATAGTTAGGTGCTTTTTTAAGTGATATTACAAGCTGTTTATATTGTCATTTCAAGAACTTTTGCCTGGAAATGTCAATTAAAGAAAAACGCCATAACGAAGCGACAACTACCTATTCAAAAATGGTCAACTTCTCCGCCATTTCGCTAATGCGATGTTATCCGTTCGAACTTGTTTTTTGACGCAACCCGGTAATAATAGATGTCAATAATACTACAGAATATGCCCACATGAGCCAGGAACCAAATGTTGCAGCTCTGCTTGCCGGCATATTGGGAAAGGTATCTTCAAAAAATTGGATCACAAAAGTATCGATAAGCATTCCTGGTAATACCAACAGAACACCTGCTACTACATTTTCAAGACCTGAGAGTTTAAATTTTTTGAAAGTAATAACTGATATGAAAGCCAATACAGGAATTACCATTAAATATAAAATACTAAGAATTGCAGGTGACTCTGTGATAAAGAAGTACTGGCCTGCTACACGAAAAGCCAAAGTTGCTAAAAACCAAATTAAAAAACCTATACCAAGAACAGGTAGGATAAATTGTTTGTTCGCTTTGTTCATTCTTGAAAATTTTAGCAAAAGTATCGTTCTGTCATATAGGAATGGTTGTTTTTAGATTGTATCGCTTCTGTAGCCCAGAATTGTAAACCAATACCTGTTTTGAAAATAAGCAAATTGGCTCTGGTACATAAGTTTCTCCAACTTACACAAAATCCTTATGAGTTTAGCAAAAGTTATTATTAAATCAAAGTAAAGAGACTATAAATTACATATAATACCCCAATCAATAATATTAGAGCGAACGCAAATAATCCTATAAGTATATATCTTTCACTCTTCTTTACAGTTATGCTTGTTGTAGAATGATTGATTATTTCAGGTTGAACTTTTTGTTCTGAAATAATCTCATCTTTTTCCTGTTCGGAAATGATAGGAGCGGGATCAGGCTTTGATTGTTCAGAACTTTTGATGAAATATCTCATTGATTTTTCATCAGGTTGAATATCCCAGAATTTTTGATGAAGAATAGTCTCAATCTGTTTAAATATAACTTCCGAAATATCTCCCTCATCATTTTCTATTTCAAGTTTGTCTCCTTCTTCATTAAAAGTTTCTCCATTAACTTCCATTTTAGACCGGATATTCTTTCCGTTTTCAGTATATCCGAATTTAAAAGCCATTGAAGTTTCTGACATCGCAAAAGTCAAAATATTGGTTTCCTGATAAGAATAACCATCGCCTAAGCACAAATCTTCATTTGCAAATATCAATGTTCCATCTTTTCCAAAATATACATCAATGATTCCTTCATCTTTCCAGTTTTCAGAAGCAGTCTCAAAATCAATTTCTTTGTCAAATTCCAGATTTAAGTCCAGAATTTTTGATAATTCTTCTTTTCGTTCTTTTAGATTTTTGTTGATGACAATGCCAGATATATTAAATCCCATTTTGGAGTAGATTTTTATAAAAAATTAATAAAATTTGAACAAATGCCAATTGCGTTATGAATGTTGAATTACTGTTTTCTGCCTACGATGTTGTTGCCTGGGCTTCTTTTAGATTTATTTAAATCTTTCAAATGTCTGCCAATACTTGTCTTTATAAATATCATATTCTATTTCAAAACTCTTTTCATATTTCTTTTGTATCTCGAAAAAGACTTTTGATGGTTTGCGGAAATCCTTACAGGCAAAATAAATATCTCTTTCATTGTTGGCTGTTTGTCTGCCTACATTCAAGAACCCATCTTTGTCTATAAGTACTTTCATCAAATAATCTTCAAGTACGTTCATAGCTTCATAGTCGCTATCATTTGGCATTCCATTATTTTTACTGCCATCATATTTTATGGTGAAAACACCAATCCAGGGATGTGAAGCTTGCCTGTCCCAATTAAGTAATTGTGTGTTTAAGACAGCTAATAGCCTATTCCCACTTTGTAATTGTGCTTCTAAAACGGAGTAATTATCATTTTCAGTATTATAGCGTTCTCCTTCGTATTTTTCAATAAACTCTTTTTGTCGCCAGGTTAAAAAGTCTTTTAATTTAGAAATAGGTATAAGGTCTTTTTGAGCTTCGGCTTTGCTTATTATTTGCAGGTTGTCGATATTGTTTACAAAATCAAGTTCACCTAAATAGTTATCCAAAAAAATATAAACCCCATCTGTAATTTGTTGTCTGTTATCATCATTCAGATCTTTATGTACAACGCAAATATCTATTTCATCAGGATAGTCAGGTAAGTCGTTAGAGTAGAAGAATAAATTTTCGGAGTTGAATTCTAAACCCGCCATTTCAATGGAAACATTTTTAATATCTAGTGCAGGTTTTAAAGCTGTAAATTTCCAACCATCAATTTTTGGTGCAGCGGCAACCAATTCTTCAACAAATACAATGTTTTTGGTATTTCCGTCTGCAGTCAAAACCAATTCCACCGTATTGTCATCACTCATGCCTGTTAAAAAGAAATAGCCATCTTTAAGTTCTTCCAGTTTTGGCGATAACTTGTTGAAAAATCCTTTTTCTATGTCTTTGCGTTTTTTTACCACATCATAAAAGTCCTTTTCATTCTTTTGAAACCATGTCCAAAAGTCACTATAAGATTTTACAGGTTCGTCTTTCTTTCCAAATATGTTTTTTAAAAAACTCATTAGTCAATTTATTACATTGTTATTCGTGTATGTTTACATTATACCCTGGCATGTAAATATAGATATAATTAGTATTTATCCATATATTTATTGTACTTGTTAGTAATTATTTTGTTTAAATATTTGGAATATATAAATGCACCAGACTAGGAATCGCTTAACCCGGATTACGCATTAGAAAAAGGGAGATGAAAATTTTGAGATTGAGTCCATAGTGAAGAAAACCACTTTAGTCGTTTTTTGCGAGAGTTATTTTAAGTACAATTTGTTCATTGATTTTTTCAAAATAGGCTCCGATGGCAAATACCCTGAATCGCAATGTTGATAATCGTTTCTGTGTTTTTTCTTGCAAGATGAGCTGTTGGAAAAGTTAATGGAATATCAGGAAATTAATGTTTTATTCAAGTGAATATTTACCAGAATCAAAAAAATAAAATTGATAAATAAAGGGTAGGATACTAAAAACCTATCCTTTTATTATTTATATATCAGTTTTGATCTGGCAGAAACAGATTAAAAACAAACCAATAAACATCGCTATCAATTTTGAATAAAAAAACCGGAAAAGCTCCAGCCTTTCCGGTTAATGAATATTAAATCATCTATTCAGGAATATCCTCATAATTATAAAAAGAATCCCCCTGGCCCGCTTCCAGGCTGTTAAATTCCATAAATACAATATCAGTAACAGCATTTAGCTGGTGCCATACATTAGGCGGGATGTGAATATGCGCAGGAGCAATCACCCGTTCACTGCCGCTGCCGCCATCCTTCGTTTTCCAGACCAGATCCGCTGTGCCATTTAAAAGCATTAATTTTTCAGGTCTTTTATAAGGATGCTTCCCGGTATGGATATGGCCGCCATTTTTGCTGCCCGCTATCCGGTGGCTCAGTAAGAACTGGCCCGTTCTGTCATTTTCAAAAGCATTGGTTTCACCCCGTTCGGTTTTACCAATAAAATCTAAAGGCAATATTGTTACCATATTTTATTATTCGGTTTCGGTATCTGTTTCAGTATCACTCTTCTTTTTACGCAGCGAAGGTAAATTAGGATTCTTTATATCATAATCCCTCGTGGTTAAGTTTATATCACCCCTTACTTCCCATTCGTTATCCTTAATCAGTTTTTTCAAACGCCAGATCAAAAAAACGTCACCCGTAATTTCTTTTTCCTTACTCAAAAAAGACTGTATCACCCGGTTTGCCTTTTGAAAATCCCCTGTAACGTATTTACTCAATGCCTTATCATAAAAATCCTCATTTGCTTGTCCCAGTTTTTTGCCCCCTTCCAGTAAGCGAACAATTTTACCCGCATCGCACACACGCCTCCATTCGTCCGTATCTATTTCAAACTCTGCCGGTGTTACCAGGCGAGCCAATTTCTTAGCTTTCAAAAACTCCTTCGGTTGTATTTCAAATAACCATAACGGGTAGAAAATACCCCCTTTATCATTAATAAACGGCAGGTTGTTCAGGTAGATGATATAGACCCTTCCCTCATATTTACCCAGTTGGGACAGCAGCCAGTAGTACCCGCTTACATCATGTTTATTCTGTGCCGCCCATATCCAGACAATTTCTTCAGGATTGTCATCCAGCGCCTTCTTTATATGGTGAACCACCAGTTTATCGTCCACCATGCTCAAAGCCTCATCCGCATTATAATCCCCCGATTGCTGTAATAATTCGGTCCACCAGTTTCTGCGCATTTGCCAGCCGTCCGGTGTGTCCAGGTACAACAAAGGCCCGACAGCATAATCATCAGCTATCACTTTAATATCGCCCGCCAGGCTTTCATCCAAAGTCAGTACTTGTTCTAATACTTGTTTATCCGCAGGTTGAAAACAAACATGGATCATCACTAAATTATTTTGCTTTTACAATATAAAACACCGCAGTAGTAAAAAAATTCCTCACAAAAGGAATCGCTTTAACCAGAGCAGATTGCTTCCGGGCCTTATACCCGAATTTATATTCATACACAGGATTAATAAACCAATGCAGGCTGTTGACTATTTTAAAACCCTTCTCTTTCAGTATCCTTTCAAAACGCTCAATAGAAATGCCCGTTTCTTTAATTTCAATCATATCCGCATTCATTTGCTTCGTCATCTTCATCAGCCCTTTAAATATTGGCCAGGGCAGAATATGCCAGTAAGGAGTTTTGCTCAGCCAGCCGTTCAGTATTTGCTGGTGACCGCCAAAAGGCATGTACCAGGGAGGGAATCCAAAAAATATCACGCCATCAGGCTTCAGAAAAGATTTCATCCAGCCAATCAGTTTAGCCTGGTCATGGATATGCTCAATCACATCCTTCAGTACAATAAAGTCGAATTTTGTACCGAATTCATGCTCAGGGTCAACGTCATAAATATTTTTATTGATCAGACGCACCTGGCCCGTTTTTAATTCCTCAGACAGCCATTCATGAGCCTTCTCCAGCCATAAATCGTACATCTCCACGCCAACACATGCTACCCCCTTATTGGCAAAAGCCTTGATAACACTACCTTGCCCGCAACCAATTTCCAGCATCGTCATACCGGGCTTTATCGGCTGATGACTATTAATATAAGGCAAAACAGATTTCTCTGCATTCGCTAACTGAAACTCGTAATACGCTTTATAATCTGTATGAAATTCGTGCATGAAACTATTTAACTAAGGCTGTAAAAATAAAGAGAGAAAGCTAAAAACTGAAATTAGTATTTTTCACCACTTAATTTAAAACCAGCAGCACAATAAACCGGCTCACCAAAACAATACCTTTTCTAAATAGAATTCCCTTAACACGCAGTGATTCAGCTTTAAAAGAGATGCCTGCAGCGCAGACTTTTCACCAATAAAACAGAGCAAACAATCTCGCCGGTTCCACAAATTAAATCTTACTTTTGAAGCCTATCAAATACATCAAATCAATATGACTACACAACCACATGTAGCCATCGCCATACTCAATTATAACGGCAAAAAGCATTTAGAAAACTATTTACCCTTCCTGGTAAATCTATCTTACAGCAATTATTCCGTCTGGATCATCGATAACCAATCCACCGATGACTCAATCCGTTTTGTAAATACCAATTACCCCGGTTTTAAAACAATTATCAATAAAAATAATGGAGGATTCGCGGCCGGTTATAACCAAGGGTTAGCACATATTGAAGCAGACTATTATGTACTGTTAAACAGCGATGTAGAAGTTTCCAAAGATTTTTTAGGCCCGGTGATAGACTTAATGGAACGCGATAAAAGCATCGCCTTCGCCCAACCAAAGATTTTATGGTTAAGAGACCGCACCAAATTTGAATACGCCGGTGGTGCCGGTGGCGTAATAGACGCACTCGGGTATCCATTTTGCAGAGGCAGGGTACTCGAAACACTCGAAACCGATACACAACAGTTCAATGATAATAAATATATATTCTGGGCATCAGGCGCCTGTATGTTCGCCCGCGTAAGCGTGTATAAAGAACTCAATGGCATGTATCCCTTATTCTTTATGCAAAATGAAGAAATAGACATGTGCTGGCGCGCACAAAACCTCGGGTATAAAAATGCCGTTTGTGGCAGTTCAGTAGTATGGCACCTCGGAGGCGGCAGTCTCGAATGGGAAAATCCCAAAAAGACTTACTATACATTCCGCAATAACCTCATCATGTTAACTCGCAATATGCCAGTTGCCCGCCTGGCATGGCTCATTCCCCTTAGAACAGGACTCGATTTTATTGCAGGGTGCAGGTACTGGTTGTCAGGTAAGGCAAACATAGGCAAAGCCGTATTCAGTGGAAATATAGCCTACTGGAAATGGCTTTTCGGTAAAAAACATAACGGTAAGTTCCCGGCCGGAAGAGGATTCATAAACACCTGCAACGGCATTTACAAAGGGGCCATCGTTTGGCAGTACATGATAAAAAAACGCACCACATATACACAGATCACCAATAACGAAATCACTTGATCATGCAGTCAATATTAATTACCGGCGCGGCCGGTTTTGTAGGATTAGCCTGCGTAAAATATTTTGTACAAAAGGGATATAAAGTCTATGGCCTCCACCGCCAGGCATCACAATCCCCCATTATCAGCCAGGCAGGCGGCATTCCCGTGCTGGGAAATATCCTTAGCCCCGGTCAGAGTAGGCTCCCAGTAACAGATATCATCATTCATGCAGCAGCACATTTAGGCAAATGGAGTCATAACCGCGAGTATATAGAGGTAAACATTAACGGCACACAGAACATCATTGATTTCGCCACCGCCAATCATATAAAAAAGTTCATACACATCAGTACCGAAGCCGTCGTGTTCAATGGCAAACACCAACTCAATGTCAACGAAAAAGCCCCCTTCCCCCAAACCGGCTACATATATGCAGCTACCAAGCAACAGGCAGAAAATATTGTCAACAATGCTTCAGATACCATTCAGACCATCATCCTTCGCCCGAGAATCATTTGGGGACCTGGTGACCGCACCTTGCTACCCTTATTAATAGATGCCGTAAAACAAAAGAAATTCATGTGGATCAATCATGGCACCAACCTCGTCAATACCACCCATATTTATAACCTGCTTCACGCCATAGAATTATCCCTTAACTACACTAAAACCGGAGAGACATTCTTTATACATGACGATGAAACATTGAGCATTAAAGAGTTCTACAGCAGGTTGCTCGAAAAGAAAAATATTAAAACACCCGCCAGGTCCATTCCCCGGTCGCTCGCCATTGCCGCAGCATGGATCATTGAAAATACCTGGCAAAAACTCAACATTCAATCCAGGCCACCCATAACCCGTTTCGGAGCAGCCGTATTCTCAACCAATTTTACCATCGATATTCAAAAAGCCAAATCAGAACTCGGCTATAAACCCGTTATCAGTATCAGCCAGGCACTCCAAAAAGCAGACTGTTAAGGCTCAGGTCAGGTTTGTCACTGATTACTAACCCTATAGATAACGATATATTTCACCCTTTTTAGCCATTCCACCACGCCGGATAACTTCAATAATTCAATTGAAACTTTTGAAATCTATTAAAATTAAACGTTCTTTACAGCCGATTTAACAATCAGCAGTAAAAACTTCAAACAAATATAACATGAAAAAACAACTCCTTTCTTTAACGATGATGGTTGTTACCAGCTTGTGTGCATTCTCACAGGCAAATCCCGCAAAACTTGACGAATTAAGAAAAAACAGGAAAATTGAGGCCGATACCAGCAAAAAAGACGACTGGAAATTAGGCGGTACTTTCGCAGTAAATTTTAACCAGCAAACAAGTTCCTACTGGGTAGGCGTTACAGAAAGCAGCTCATTAACATTAGGTATCCTCGGCGATGGTTATGCCAACTATGCCAAAGACAAATGCTTCTGGGATAATGCACTAAAAGCCAACTATTCATTTTTAAATAACCAGTCACAGGGTACAAGAAAAGCATCAGACTTCATCGATGTTTATTCAAAATATGGTTATTCTTTAAATAAAGCCAACACACTGTTAGGCTCAGTTATATTTAACGGCCGTACACAGTTCACAAACGGGTACGATTACAGCGTCACACCCCGCCGCAGAACTTCAGGCTTCTTCGCTCCGGCCACCATCCTGTTAACACCCGGTCTTGACTGGAAACCAAAAGAAAACTTCAGCGTATTCGTATCGCCCGCCGCTGCAAGATGGGTCATTGTATCAAACGATCCCTACAGCTTCACAGGTACTCCAGGTGAAAAACCTATTTCAGAACTTTATGGAGTAGATCCCGCTAAAAAAATAGATTTCCAGTTCGGTGCGTTCGTATCTGTCAATTACAAACAGGAACTCTTTAAGAACGTCCTTTATACCAGCCGTTTAGACCTGTACTCAAATTATAAAAGCAATCCGCAGAACGTAGATATTTTCTGGACAAACAATATCGCATTCAAAGTAAACAGTTGGCTGGCATTTACTTACCAGTTCAATATAGCTTACGATGACGATTTCCGTCCCGAAGGCAAAGTTGGCCCAAGAACACAGTTCCTCGGTAACTTAGGTATAGGCGTCACCACTAAGTTCTAGACATCCGGTATTATTCCATAAAAAATGCATTTAGACACCAACTCTGAGTGCATTTTTTATTATGTATATTTGTACATTCAAAACAAAAAGTAAAATGTCAGTTCCCGAATCATATCAAATTAAATTACCCCAATTTGAAGGACCTTTCGATTTGTTGCTGTTCTTTATAGAAAGAGACGAACTCGACATTTACAATATACCCATCACAGCCATTACCAACGATTTCCTCGATTATATACATTCACAGGATCAGCTCAATATCGAGTTAAGCAGCGAGTTTATTTTGTTCATCAGTACACTCATGCGCATCAAAGCCAAAATGCTCATTCCAAGGAAAGAATTAGATGAAAAAGGAAACGAAATAGATCCGCGCCAGGAGTTGGTAGATAAAATACTCGAATATAAAAAGTTCAAAGAAACAGCAGCTAAGTTAGCCGAACTCGAACAGGAAAGAATGTTGCACTTTAAAAGAGGCAATATTCAGAAAGAAATGAATAATATAGGTGAATTGGACAGCGAAGGAACCGAAATTCAAAGCATCACACTATTCAGGCTCATGAAAACCTTTGAGCGCATCATGAAAAAAGTGGAGGCAAGGAACAATAAGCCCCAGCACGTTGTATTCAAATACAACTATTCTATGGAAGAAAGCCGGGAGCATGTTTTAACCATCTGCAAAAAAGAAAAGCAAATGAACTTTGAACAGTTCTTCGAAATTTGTAACGACAGGATTCACGCCCTGTTTCTTTTCTTAAGCATGCTCGAACTCGTACAGCAGAAATACATGATGATCGTCATTGGAGAAGGCAAGAATAACTTTGTAATAGAGTGGAATACAGAAAATCCCGAAGACATTAACTTAAGCGATCTCGCATCAGGCAATCAAGAGAACGCCTTACTCAACTAACGCATATTTAATCACCAGTTAAGCCACCAGAAATTGCCCGTATTTTATAAAAACAGACTGAACCAGCATTGTGAAATCATCATTTGGAAAATCGAAGAAGACGAAGCATTCTTTACCCGGTTCGTTCAGGCCACCAGTAATATTGCCAATACACAAAAAAGACTCCAGCATTTAGCAGGCAGGTATTCGTTAATACAGCTACAGTTAGATTTTCCTTTAAATGACATCGTCATTCTCAATTCAAAAAAGCCCGTTCTCAACAGCGGAAAGTATCATTTTTCCATATCCCATTGTAAAAACCTCGCCGCAGCCATTATACACAATCAGGCCAATGTAGGCATCGATATAGAGTATCACACACCAAAAACCAACAAGGTACAACACAAGTTCGTAAACGAACACGAAACCACACTCTTACAAAATCTGCCCGAAATATTCCCCACTATATTCTGGAGTACCAAAGAATCAATGTTTAAATGGCTCAATGATACCGGCGTAGATTTTAGAGAACACCTGTTAATCCGAAAAGTCATACCCATTACTGCAAATACAGGCACTATAGAAGTCACTTATAACCGTGCCGTTCAGACACATGCCATCATTCACTATATTTATTGGAATGATTTTGTGCTTACCTATACAATACAATAAAGTGCCCCGTTTCAGTTATTTCTTTTTTATTGGGGGCTATCAGCATAGGTCATTTATAGCAACAGAAGTTCGGCGTGCTTATAGCTCCGCTACGCTCGGTGCTTCGTTGCACTGCGCACTGCCTCCTGCGTCGGCACTAACGCCCACCGCAGCCATTCAGCAGTAGAATAAATGAATATCAGCTTTAAATGCCGGTATGCAGTCCCTTCAAATAATATACTAAAACATATTATCATCTGCAATCATTGCGTTACAGGCATAATGGTACATAAAGGCATTAAAAAGTTCAGGCCGGGCGAATAATAATTCGGACAACCCCATTGAAGAAGTTTTCGATTGCGCTTATAGAGCTCGCAACTGCAATTCTGGAACTCCTAAGTGCAGATATAGAACTCCTAGCTGCGAATATAGAGTTAGCAACTGCGGATATAGAACTCGTCACTGCGGACATGGAATTGGTAGCTGCAAGTATGGAGTTAGCAACTGCAGATATAGAACTCGTCACTGCGAGTATAGAGTTAGCAACTGCGGATATGGAACTCGTCGCTGCGGATATAGAATTAGCAACTGCGGGTATAGAACTCGTCACTGCGAGTGTGGAGTTAGTGACTGCTGACATAGAACTCGTTACTGCGGGTATAGAATTAGTAGCTGCGAGTATAGAATTAGCAACTGCGAATAGGGAATGCATGAGTGTGGATATGAAATTTAACTTTTTGGTTAAAAACATCCATACCATTACAGGAGTAACTGCACTACAGAAGCTTCTGTCCCCTCCTTGGAGGGGCAGGGGTGGGTTGCATCATACCAAACAGATTAACCCCAACATTAGTTTTGGGTCTTGAAAAACATTGATGAACAAGATAGTAATTAATAAATCGCACAAACGTCGCTGATTTAATACAGAGATGACCACAGATATATTTCAAAAATCAGCGTTAATCAGCGATTGTCTTATTCTGCGCCATCAGCGGAAAATATTCAATCCATCTATTGAGGAATATTTGTTCGATATTTAGAATAACTAAAACTCACCATAACTATAATTCTCTTTGATTAAAAACATCCATACCATTACAGGAATAACCGCACTACAGAAGCTGCTATCCCCTCCTTGGAGGGGCAGGGGTGGGTTGCATCATAGCAAACAGATTAACCCCAACATTAGTTTTTGGTCTTAAAAAACATTGATGAACAAGAAAGTAATTAATAAATCACACAAACGTCGCTGATTTAATACAGAGATAACCACTGATATATTTCAAAATCAGCGTTAATCAGCGATTGTCTTATTCTGCGCCATCAGCGGAAAATATTCAATCCATCTATTGAGGAATATTTGTTCGATATTTAGAATAACTAAAACTCACCATAACCATAATTCTCTTTGGTTAAAAACATCCATAGCATTACAGGAATAACCGCACTACAGAAGCTTCTGTCCCCTCCTTGGAGGGGCAAGGGTGGGTTGCATCATACCAAACAGATTAACCCCAACATTAGTTTTGGGTCTTGAAAAACATTGATGAACAAGAAAGTAATTAATAAATCGCACAAACGTCGCTGATTTAATACAGAGATGACCACTGATATATTTCAAAAATCAGCGTTAATCAGCGATTGTCTTATTCTGCGCCATCAGCGGGAAATATTCAATCCATCTATTGAGAAATACTTGTTTGATATTTAGAATGCCTAAAACTCACCATAACCATAATTCTCTTTGATTAAAAACATCCATACCATTACAGGAATAACCGCACTACAGAAGCTTCTGTCCCCTCCCTGGGAAGGGTGGGTAAAATTATAACTGATCAATGTGTGGTTTATCAAAAAAAGCAATGCTACTCCTAAAACAAGTTAATGGCTATAAAGTTCTCATCATTTCAAACTGGTTGATATGGTTCCGAAAACCCTGTTTTTCCAGGAAACTTTTTAGATTTCCGGCCGCTTCATCCACATTATTCAGTTGAACAGTTTCCTTGGGAATCACTTTTCCTACCTCCGCCAGAAGTTGTGTCGCGATACCATTACCACGATGTTGCGGTAATACCGCAATCTGGTACAATCGTTTATTGGCAGCACTAAAAAGCACATAGCCCACCATTTCATCACTCATAAAAGCACCAAAAGCCTGGGGTTGGATAACATTCATGGACGGCATATCATTTTGCCAGGCAGGCAATATATCCCCGAAAGACTGGAACACTGTCCAGGGCAGATCTTTCAGTGCTTTAATAGTAGCGATACCCCGTTTATTTTTAGTTTCAATAGTACCGGTAAAACACAATAATTTCCTGTTCACAGAAAAACCGTTTTTTTCATACGCCCGTATAGCAGGCAGGTTACTTTCAATAACTTCAAGCACCAACTGTTTAACTTGTCTTTCTTTAAGAAAAGGCAGTACGTAATCATACATTTTAGTAACCAGGCCTTGTGCCCGGTAATCCGGTAAAACGCCAGTACCGGCATTGTATACCGTTACAACACCATTAACAGTTCTAACCCCATGCATAATAAATGCTACAAGCATATCCCCGTCAAAAACACCGACAGACCATTCCAGGCGGATATCTTCCGACGCCATCTTAAGTGCCAGTTGCGAAGCGTTCAGTCGAAATGGTACTATATAATCGGCAAAAGCCCCATTAATAGTATTCAATAAACTGCCTGTATCCTGTATGGTTAATGCCCGTATATGCATCGTCATTATAAGTTTTTTAAAGCTCAGCATCACCGGGTTGCCCCTGTATTTTTATGGAAAGTTTTTCAGTTTTATAACCATCAGGAAATACTGACGTTCCTTTGAAAGAGTTCCCTGGGAGTGATGTTATGGTAGATATTGATGAATTCGTCCCTGACATTAATATTTTCCAATGCCTCGCCCACAGGCATATACAAAAGTAAAAAATCAACATCAAAAACTTTAACTCTCACCGGTGTCATAACAGCGCCATTCCTTTCATAAAAGGCAATCCGTTTTTCTCTTAAATTCTTTTCGGTGTCATTGGCTGCTTTTTCCGGTACTTCACATTCCAGGATAAAACCCTTCGCTTTTACAGTAGCGGTGAGTTCCGTTAGAAACCAGGAGCCAATACCGGTACCACGCCCCGCATCGCGGGTCACGGCAAAATAATCCAGCAACCGTACCTCCTTATGGTGCCATATAAACGAGGCATATGCTTTTATTTGGCCATCTTCTTCGAATACGAAAGTCTCATATTTACCCAGCGCGTACATTTTTTCTATTACAGACAACGGTTTCAGTTCTTCCGCAGGAAAATCTGCCGTCATGTGTTGCCGGTATATATTGCTGAACTCAATAAAATCTGCAAGCCTCATCTGTGCCATTCTCTTCTTTAATTATCTGTTATGCATCATCTTTTTATGGTAAAAGCTTGAATAGATTGAACCACTAAGCTTTATTGTGTTGATACCAATTAACTGCATTCTGTTCTTCACGTTTCACAAAAGCGTCTTTAGCATCATTATAGTCATTTCCATCCTGCCATTCCTGTTTTACCAGATGCTCTTTTAATGCCTGGTATTCCTTTACCACTTCGGGATGGGTGCGTAAATAATCCCTGAAAGCGATATGTCGCAGCCAATGGCGGGAATGTAAAACCATCACATGGATATGAGCGATACGGAAATCGTGGTCATGCAGTTGATCAGGAATTTCTTCACCAATATGGATTGTGCCCGGAAACCCCAGTTGAGCAGCCGTGTCTGTTAATTTAAGGAAAAAGCGGCGGTATGGCATGTCTTCATTATACTTTTCATAATAAACATAATCTTTACCTGCCAGCAGGAGCGGTACCTTATCCAGTTCAATTTCGTTGTTGACCCCTATCAGTACATCTATCACCGGCTTGGCAGAGAGCCCTTTTACTGATGTGCTGCCAATATGTTCTACCTGTGGCTGTAGCAATGCAAGCTCGATCTGCAATTCATTTTTAATGATTTCAAATTGAGTTTCCCATGTGGGATTATATGCTTGAAAAGGTAGTTTCATATTTTTAAGACATGGCCTGTTAAACTGTAAAGGTAAATTTATATACCTGTGAAAACGGTTTTCCTTTTTGAAATGTTTATTTCCTTATTCTGATTTCCCGGTAAAGTTTCCAGTTCCGGGTAATTTTTGTAAACCAATATGCGGGATTGCAGCTTTAGGACAGTAATATTATACCTGGCAATAAAATTAGTATAAATGTTCTGCAAAGATTAAAGTAAAGCGGCATTTTATAATACTGCGGGCTGTATGGAAGCGCAAAGGATAGGAGCGAAGTACCCCCGGGCAGCATAAAAGATGATGGATAGCGAAGCTGTGGGCATGGCATTGCCGCCCGGGCGTACTGCGGATAGCCTGGTGCCGTAGCGGGAATATGCGTAAGAATGCTTTTGCATAAACTGCTTTTAAGCAGATAGGCGGCTACGGCATGCGCCCATATAAAAAGCATGTTATGCCCGTTTGTACTGCCTGGCAGGACTGTATTCCGGAAGTTTTGACCTAAAATCTTGATGGTGTGTGTTTTTTTTATGAACTTTGCTGTTTAATTGTAGAAATAAGAAGTAGATGAAATTACCTATAGTAGCCTTTGGCTCACCAATTTTAAGAAAAGTAGCTGAGGAAATAGATGAAAATTATCCCGATTTGAAAACGTTTATTCAAAATATGTGGGATACCATGTACGGCAGTTATGGCGTAGGTCTGGCAGCACCACAGGTGAATAAATCTATCCGCATTTTTGTGGTGGACAGCAAACAGGTTGTAGAGAATTTTGAAGATGAAGAGGACAAAGTTAAATACGCCAACGACCCCGGCATTAAACAGGTATTTATAAATCCGGAAATAGAAGCATTTATTGGAGAAGAAGAGCCATACACCGAAGGCTGCCTGAGCATTCCTAAAATAAGAGAGGACGTTAAACGCCCTGCATCGGTAAAAGTGAGTTATTTTGATGAGGACTTTAACAAACATACCGAAGTATTGCATGGTATTAGTGCCAGGGTTTTTCAACACGAATTTGACCACCTGGACGGTAAATTGTTTATAGATTACCTGAGCCCGTTAAAAAGAAAATTAATGAAAGGTAAACTGTTGGATATCTCTAATTTAAAGGTGAGGACCGATTACCGGATGATAAAAGCGAACTAAAAAACGGCAGGGTGAAAGTCCTGCTTTTTTTATGCCATTATAATTGCTGAATATGTTCTATTTTTATTAATTTTCCGGATGTTAAAAAGATATTATGCGTGAAGCATTGTTTATAAAGAGAAATAAAGAGAAGTGGATTAAATACGAAACGGAACCGTCAACGGACCCGGACGAACAATCGGAGCGTTTTATTGCTTTACTGGATGATTTAAGTTACAGCAAAACCTTTTATCCTAATAGTAATGTAACGAAATGGATTAACGGTATAGCAACGGAAACCTATAAATCTATTTACGAACATAGAAAGCAGGATTTTTCGAGGCTAAGGACATTCTGGACAACGGAACTGCCTTTGCTGTTTTATAAGCACCGGAAACTGTTATACTTTACTTTTTTCTTTTTCTTACTGGCCATTATACTGGGCGTTTTATCTTCCAAAACTGACCAGCTTTTTGTAAGAGGTATTTTAGGTAACAGTTACGTGAGCGAAACTGAAAACAGGATTGAAAACGGCGACCCGTTCGGCGTGTATCGCAGCGATGATAAGTTTGGCATGTTCCTGGCCATCGCCACCAATAATATCAGGGTTGCTTTTCTGGCCTATATATCGGGATTGGTATTCTGGATGTTATTTCTCTCTTTCAGTACTTTAAGAGTACTGATGTTTAACGGCGTTATGATCGGGGCTTTTGAATACATGTTTTTTGCCAGGGACCTTGGCTGGCAATCCATCCTGGTTATCTGGATACATGGTACACTGGAGATCTGGAGTATTGTAATAGCAGGCATGGCCGGGCTGGTTTTAGGTTTCGGGTATGTATTCCCGGGCACTTATTCCCGGTTGACTTCTTTTAGAATAGCCGCCAAAGAATCCGTAAAGATCATTGTAGCACTGGTACCGTTTTTTATACTGGCTGCTTTCCTGGAAAGCTATGTTACCTACCAGATGAGCGATACATTTAGTGCTGCAGGGGTCGGTTTGCCTGTGTGGCTGAGCATTTTAATACTAGCTGTTTCTGTATTGTTTATAGTTTTTTACTTTTTCTATTTACCTCGTAAAGTGTTTAAGAAATTCAACAGCTATGAAACCGGTGAAAAAACATTAGTTGTTATAAAAGAATATAATGAAGAGATTCCCGCTTAGGTTTGTTTTTTTCCTTTCTGTCTTATTTACGCTTAATACCTCGTTTGCGCAGGAGGATTCGTCAGACTATCCTTACGAAGAAGAAGCGTTATGGGTAGGAGATGTGAACACCGCTTTTTATGAAACCGTTAAGGATACTATCGGCAACCTGAAAAAGCAGGACGCTTATAAGTACATGAGTAATGCCGAACGTATTTATAAGCAGATGAAAGAGGGGACTAAAGCCGAAGAGGAGCAGTTAGATGATGCTGCAGATAAGATGGACGTTGCTATAGACTGGGGGAATGTGGGCTGGTTTAAGTACATCCTATGGGCGCTGTTAATGGGCCTGGTCGTGGGTATTTTATGGAATATCTCTTTCGGGCACCTCGGAGTGTTTAAACGCAATAAAAGCATTAAAACAGCAGGCGATATTGATGTTGTTTATGATGATAAAAATGTGGACGGCTACCGTAAAATGATTAACGAAGCAAGGGAAAACGGGAAGAACAGGTTGGCGGTCCGGTATTATTTTTTATATGTATTAAGCCTGCTAAATGAGAACGGCCTTATAAAATTATCCAAAGAAAAAACGAACAGGCAATACCTGGCAGAACTGGGTGAGAAAGAGCTAAAGCCCGAACTAAAAAAACTGATAAACATATACGATTATGTATGGTTTGGGGAATTTGAATTTGATGAACCAAAGTTTAATGCTTTTTTTGACTCGTTCGATTTGTTTATCAATAAATTAAAAAATAATGGCCTCTAGTTTTATAAGAACTATCATCGTAGTAGTTGCTGCCATGTTTTTTATAACGGGTTGCAATAACAGGACAGAATTGCCTACTGCGCCAAGGCTTGGTTATAAAGATAAATCACCCGTTGGAGGCAGTGTACTGCATTCTGTGGTACATGAATATTACTCAGTGTTAAACTACAATAGTAACAGTATTGAGCAATGGAGCGATTACCAGTTGCCTTATGATACTTTACCCGGAGATTACCTCTACATAGCTGCAGCGCCTACCATTAATATGCTGGATGCGGAAGCAGATAAAATACTGGCGCTGGTTCATAGTGGCAGTTCTGCCATTTTAATGGCAGACCGGTTCTCCGAAAACCTGCTGGAAAGAATTGGCGTTGTTCACAATGACCCGGTTTCCGATTTCTCAAATTATGACTACCCGCACAGAGATCTGAACAATGTGAGCCAGTCCATAATAGTTGAATTTCCCGATTCTTCGGCTTATTATCCTGCTTATTTTAACGAGTTAAGCAGAGCCTTCAATTTTAAAAAATCTGATAGCGCCAATATAGTGCCCATAGGCTGGAACAATAAGAATAAAATTGATATTCTCAAGATCCGTCATGGCGACGGTACGTTGATTTTAATGACAAATGTCTCTGCCGTAACCAATTATTACCTGCTTACCAATAACAATTACGAATTAGTAATAAAGCTCCTGAACCATTTGCCTGTGGGTGAACAGGTGTATATTTACTGGGATAATTTCTTTTATAATAACAGTAACAGGGATAGAGATAATGATTCTCCGGATTTTAGTGTGATCCTTAATAATATTTATGCCCGTTGGGCAGTGATAATAGCCTTGCTGGCCATGATTTTATGGATATTGAATAATGTATTCCGCAAACAGAGGGTCATTCCGGTATTGCAAAAAAATGAAAATACCAGCATGGCTTTTACCAACGCCATCGCACAGTTATATTATAACAAAAAAGACAATGCCAGCATCGCATTAAAGATGAGCGCCTGGTTGCAGGATTATATGCACCAGAACTATTTCTTTAAATTTGAAGGGTATAATGAAGCATTTACACAAATCATTCATCATAAAGCCGGGTTAGATCTCGATAAGTCTGTTCATTTAACCAATATACTGCTCCGGGTAAGCAATAATAAAGGCATTTCAGACAACGACTTGCTAACGTTGAACGAATATTTGCAGGAGATCATAAAATAAGCAGTGCAAAGTATGAGCAATTCTATGGGCATCAGTTGCTTTGTAAAAAGAGGGAGCACCTGTAATACTTTAACGGGGACAGAAGACCAATCCTGGCAGTTCAATGTTGGAGATTGCAGCGTTCAAATATGTTTTAATAAACCATATGCTGCTTACCCTGTAAAATACCATTCATTTGGTACCACAAGGGTTTGGCTGGAGGGATGTTTGTACGGCAATGCCCCCGGCGAACTTTCGCAGGAAATGAGACAGCTGCTTCAGCAAGGCCAAACAGAAGCCTTTAAAAAATTGCTGCAGGCAAGTACCGGTGAGTTCTGGGCCATCATTACTCATAATGATCAGCTGGAGTTCATAAATGATAAACTAGCCCGGTTACCCGTATATTATTGTATTACAGAGTCATTCATATTTACAGGCAGAAGTATCGCTGCGTTAAAAGAGGCTGGCAGTCAGCTTAGTCTTGCTCCCTTAGCAGCATTAGAGTACATCTGGGTCGGTTATACATTGGCTGATAAAACGCTCTATCACAATGTCCGCCGTTTACAACCCGGTAGTAATAAAGCCATTTCATTTTCAAATTTTACCATCAGGGATGTTGAAAAACCTTTTACATTCAATTTTGATAACAATGAAAAGCTCTCTGATTTAAAGAATTACAGTGTCCAGGCAGTAGAATTGTTTAAGCAGGGGTGTCATAAAATCAAGGCAACTATTGGTGACAACCCGGCAATAATGTCCATGTCGGCAGGGCAGGATTCCCGGACAGCGGCATTTGGTTTAGCCGATGCCGGCTTAAATCTGAAAGGCGCTATTTATAAAAACTCAGACTCTGCCCATGAAATTGGCCTGGCATATCAGTTGAGCCGTATCCTGGGCATCGGGCTTGCCACTTACCAGTTAGAAAAACCGGTACAGGCTGATTTTGAACAATTACTCGCTATTAAAAACGGACATAATTATTTAGGCATGGCATTTATTCTGCCCTTCCTTAAACAATTACAAAATGATTTTAGTACCAATAGTTTCTATATAACCGGTGATGGCGGCGATAAATTACTGCCGTTCATAGGAGAACACCATTTACAGGGAATGTCAGCCGATGAAGAAGTTGAGCGCATTATTCGCCGGCTCTCCACCACGCCTTTTTACCTGTTAAAACAATTGCTCAGTAATGATAGTTTAGACGCTATCAGGCAATCCGTCTACAACCAGCTTAAAAGTTATGATGAAGTAACATCAATGGGCCGTATTGTACATTTTATAACATACGAACGGTCCGTGAAGTTATTATTTGAAGGTGAAGACCGGAACAGGTTTTTCTTTTGGAGTACCACCCCTTTTTATGATGTGGAATTTTTTGAACACTGTATGAAGCTGCCGCAAAAATATAAATCGGGATTGAAGTTTTATAAGCAGTTCCAGCAGCAGCTAAACCCCGCACTATTGACGATTCCGGATACGACCGGCCAAAGATTAAACAGCCGTAAGTATTACTTCAGGACATTGTTAAATGAAAGAGTTCGCAGTGCCAACCCGGAACTGAAACAAAAACTACGTTCTATCATTAATAAAGGACTGGCATTAGATGAGGCAATGACGCAGGACCTGGAAAACTTAAATTTCCCGGCGGAAATAAATGATGTTTTCTTAACAGGTGGCCTAAAAAACTTTGCTGCGAAAGCCAATAGTGAACATTATTATCATTTAAAAACCCTGTCAGAATTGTAGGGTAGGAGTGATTGGTGATGCAAACTATCCGGTCATAAAACTTACCACCCCAGGTGCAACCCGGTTTTTGTAAATCCTGTACTAAATTTATGTTTAACCCAGATTACGCATTAGAAAAAGGGAAATGAAAATTTTGAGATTGATTCCATAGTGAAGAGAACCACTTTCGTCG
>JAQGEF010000026.1 GCA_027854065.1 Polluticaenibacter yanchengensis
ACGAAAGTGGTTCTCTTCACTATGGAATCAATCTCAAAATTTTCATTTCCCTTTTTCTAATGCGTAATCTGGGTTTAATTAATACTATTTTTTAGTCCAATCTTCATTCAAACTATTAAAGTTTTTCAATCAATTATTTCTATATATTTGGGTACAGGATATAAACAACCAGTTCTTAAATATGTATAGAATATATGGAAACACAAAAGCACCTTATATGAAATGTGCTTCATTTTCAAAATGGTAAAATCATCAGTTAACTTTTCAAAGAAAATTGAATGAATTAAAATAAATGTCACTATTTAATCCTTTCAACATATTTTAAACATAACTTTCGAAACATAATATAGAAGCATTCCATTCAATCAGATTGTCACGGGTTGTATTGAATGTAAATCTATTATTGGAATACTAAAAACATACCCATGAAATCCATTATTAAAGCACTGTTCATCATCCTGGTATTGATCTCAAATGGAAGCTGTACTTCCCGGGACCAGGATGCCATCAAACCTGAAGCAATCTATAAATCAGAGCATTTAATCATTACCAAAATCTCTGAAAATGCTTTCAGACATACTTCATTTTTACAAACCAACGACTTTGGTAATGTTCCATGTAACGGTCTTATTGTAAGAAATGGCAATGAAGCGATTGTTTTTGATACCCCTACTAACGATACCGGTTCTTACCAGTTAATCAAATGGATGAAGGACTCTCTTCATCTTAAAATAAATGCAATTATTCCCAGTCATTTTCACAACGATTGCCTGGGAGGGTTAAAAGCATTCCATGAACAAAATATTCCATCTTACGCTTATTCCGAAACAATTGAGCTGGCAAAAGAGAATACGCTTACAGTGCCGCAAAATAGCTTTACAGATTCATTAATATTGAAAGTAGGAAATGAGCACATCATTGCAAAGTTTTTTGGTGAAGGCCATACGAAAGACAATATTATTGGTTATTTCCCGGCTGAAAATATCATGTTTGGCGGATGTTTAATAAAGGAACTGGATGCTAACAAAGGTTATTTAGGCGATGCGAACGTAAAAGAATGGTCCGCAACTGTAGAAAAGGTAAAAAAAGAATACCCTAATGCAAGCATTATTGTACCCGGACATGGTGAACATGGCGGCAAAAAGCTATTGGACTATACCATCCAATTGTTTAAAATGCCATAGTAAATTTGTAGCCGGTAGCATAAATTAACTATATGTACCTGGAATACCTCATAAAAAATGATTGATAACCTTTAGATTTAAAAGGAATGCAGACAGATAATTTGCTGAAGCAGGTGAATTTTATAAAAGAGATTGATAAACTAAAATATATACAACGTAAAACGAAGTTATTTAACAGTGACAGAAATGAAAATGATGCTGAACATAGCTGGCATCTGGCGATGATGGCCATTGTACTGGCAGAACATTCCAACCGGTCAATAGACCTTCTTAAAGTGCTGAAAATGGTTTTGATCCACGATATTGTTGAAATTGATGCCGGTGATACATTTATCTATGATACTGTAAAAAATCACAAGAATACGGATGAGGAATTAGTAGCTGCCAGGCGGATATTCGGCATGCTACCAAAAGAACAGGCCGAAGACCTGATTGCCATCTGGCAGGAATTTGAAGAAGGTGTAACTGATGAAGCGAAATTTGCGAGATCAATGGACAGGTTTGAACCTTTGCTGCAAAATGTGTCGAATAACGGGGGAACCTGGAAGGAATTTAATGTGCCATATCAAAAAGTATATGAGAAGAAACAAGTCATTGAAAAGGGGGCCGCTTCTATCTGGGAATATGCAGAGCAATTGCTTAACGAGAGTGTCAATAATGGCATTCTTTTAAAAAATACCGACTAATTAAGGTGATTTTTCACGGAATGTATACAAAAGGATTTACAACTACTGCACTTTATCTATAACCGCCGGCAAATATTCAAGCAATATAACAAAGTCATATTGGTTAAATATGGCTTTAAGGCAATACAACAGAAAGCAAAAGCCTTAATCCAGGCTAGGCAACCACCTTTTTATAAAAAGAACGTATGTTGTAATGCTGTGGTCAAATCCCGGTAAACAATATTGACCGGGGCATCTTTTTGTGCAGCCGATAAACCTCCGTATCGAGATAGCGGGTTCAGGTGATGGCTGATTAAACGGGTGATATGCTTACCAAGATCATAAACTTCTTTCTCTAAAGGCTGAACATCTATATCAGCTTCCACATATTGCCAGAACCTATCAGTAATCTCCTGGAAAGAATTGGCAAGGATGGTAAATTTAGAGCGCACATCTATATAATATGTGGTAAAATCATCACCGTACATTTCATTCCATTTTTGATTGGCCGTTTTTGCTGATACTATCTTATTTATTTCCACCAGAAAACGGCGGAACATTCCAATATAGTTAATGGCCAATGTGAATGCTGCAAAACTGTTAAATGCAAAACGGTGAATTAAATAACCTGAATTGATTTTTTGCGGGGAAATTTCAAAGGCAGCATAACCCGGTACAAATACATTTGATAAACGGTAATTTTTTGTAAACGTTTTTTCCATTCCCATCGCATTCCAGCTATCGATCATTTCTACAAAATCCGAGGATACTACAAATGATTTATACAGTGGGGTTCCGTCTGAATTTAGAACCGGCGCGCCGTCATGATCATAGACTTTAGCATTAAGCGTAAAATGTGTTAAAAAAGGTGCTCCGGTGGCATATTGCCATTCCCCGGAAATAAGATAACCATTGTCTGTTTTAACTGCTTTATCTGCTACCTTACCACTGCCACCCAGGCAAAAACCTGGTACAGCAGTAATCTCTTTCACTAAACGGGGATCTATAAACCCTAAGAAATAATTGGCTCCGGATACAAGGGTTACCAACCAACCCAAACTCCCGTTTTGATAAGCCAGGTTTTCCAATATTTTCAAACCTACGGGTAGCGTGCACTCTCTTCCTCCCTGTTCCTTGCGCACCCAGATATTCCAAAAATTATTGCTTTCAATATATTTCAATATCGATTGATCGTTATTTATCATATCATTTCGCCACATATAACTTTTTTTCCTGTTCCTCTTTAATAATTCTGCGCCAGTTAAAATATCCGAATACTGCTACTATAAATAAAAATGCCGTGAGCAAACTGTACAAATAAAGCTCCTTATGCCATAAAAGGGGAATCGCAAATATATTACTGATGTTTAAAAGAATCCAGTTTTCAACCTTGCGTTTGGCCATTAACCACATACCGGCCCAAGCGGTAGCACTCACCCATGCATCCCATACCGGAACATCTGAACTTGTAAAATTTTTCAATACACTGAATAAAAGCAGGAAAGCGACACCTACAATACCCAAGGTAACTGCCAGGTCTTTTTTCGTACTAAATGTAATGGGGGTGTACACTTCATTTTTCTTCAACATCCAAAACCAAACGCCGTAAATACTCATTACAAGGTAATAAACATTTAATAACATTTCTGCATACAGTTTGGACTGGTACATCACAAATATGGTAAGAAGGATACCCGCTATACCAAAAAAATAATTTTTAGGATTATTGGCCCTTGATAATAATACCTGTGTAACGGAGAACCCCACACCAAACCACTCCAGCCAACTCGTACTCTTAATAATATCTCCCAATATATTCATAACAAAATATTCCTGTACACAGGTATTTACACTGTATTAATAAAACATAAAATAAAGCACAGGAGATGATAGAAAGAATACCGCAGATGTAAACGTTTTATTCTTCTTACAAACATTTATAATTACTTACGCCAGCATTACCTGGTTCAAGCACATAACGGACTGGCCGTTACCGGGTATCATCTCAGCAAAGGTTAAACCTAAGCACCCCCATGTTTGCAACAAAACTACAAAAAATATGGAAATAAACATTTTTCCAAATGGTTAAATACCGCGACGGAAAGCAGGCAGGCGCGCCTTGCGCCTGGTACGAGCCCTTAAAAGTGAGTGAACCGGATGCGAGTACGTTACCCTGCAATACGCCGGACCGCTGCTATATAGCATTACCAATATAGACAGCCTCCAATAAAACTTGTTACCTGATTAAAGCGAAACTTCCTTTCTGGTGGAGGATATTGCCTGTATCTTCTTTTACCTGGCAATCGAATATGTATGCTCCTGACGGGCTTGGATTGCCTTTGAAAGTACCATCCCAACCTTTGTTCCAAGTATTGGTTTCGAATACGAGCTGGCCGTACCTGTTATAAACCCTGAAATAGAGTAAAGTGCCTACTGACATGTATATTGGTTTGAGAACATCATTTTTACCATCGCCATTTGGTGTAAACCCGGTAGGTACATATAATTTTTTTACGGTGATATTTAAGTTAAACGTGACATTATCGGTGGCGCTGCAACCTTCTTTTGTGGATGCTGTCAATAAATAGGTTTTATTCCTGCCGAACGCATTTATCAAATTATTGTCAATATTTATGACGGCATTGAGGGCGGTATCTTTTAATATGCCTAATGACGGTGTCCACTTATAAGTGTAATTGCCGTTACTGGTAGCTTCTATGGTATATGGCAGGTTTAAAAATAATTCAGTATTGGGGCCTGCATCTACTATGACATCAGGTACGACATTCACCAGTACGGTATCTGTTTTTTTGAGGCGGCAAACATCATTGGATTCCGCATGTAAAATAAAAACGGCATTATCTGTCAGCCTGACGGTTTTGCGTAAAACATTATTGCCGGCTAAAGGGCTGTTTAACTGTTCCCAATAATAATTGGGGGTATTGGTGGCCCCGGCTAAGGTGGCCAAAGCGTTATAGCAAATAGTTGTATCGTTACCGGCTGAGACTTTTGGATATCCTAAAACATTGATGTTTACGGTCTTTCTTTCTGTACAATTTTGCCCGAAATAGGTATTGACATAATAGGTACCGGCACCTTCTACTGCTGTTATTTTAACTGAATTTTGTGTGGCATTGCTAAGGCCATTGCCTTCCCATTTAAAACTGGTGCCTGTGGAACTTGCTGTTAATTCTACTTCGTCTCCTTCACAGGCTGTTCTGTTATTAGTGACCTGCAAATTGAGGTTTGCCCGGGTATTCACCTGGACGGATTTATTGTTGACACAGCCGTTAATATCAGTTAACTGTACGGAGTAAGCTTGATTTCTTTTTGGGAAAACCGTGGGCGTCAATGATTTTTCATTTAATATATTATAAACTGGGGTCCAGGATGCGGTGCCGCTATTGCTGACATTGAACCTGATACTGTCATTGATACAGATGAGGGTATCTGATACGAGGTTGATATCCGGTAGTGCGAATACCTGTATGTCTTTGGTGACAGAATCCTTACAACCAAGGTTATCACTTGCAATCAGCTTGACGGGATATGTACCGGCAGCGGGAAATGTAACCGGTAAAATGCTGGCTGTACTGCTTTGAACAACGTTGTTGACTATCCATGATTTGGTGAGGGTTTTACCAAATGTGGTATGTGAAGTGTCTTTAAATGTGGCAATTTTATTGATGCAGACATTCTCTGCTTCGAAACCAACTTTAAAGCCGGGGTAAACTTTCATGTTCATGGTAGCGGAATCTGAACAATAAGTGCCTCTGTTCACCACTACTTTTACAGTATAAGTGCCTGTGTCTTTGTATATATAGGTTGGTGTGGGAGATGTGCTAATATCTTCATCTGTATCGGGTACTCCAAAATCCCAGTAATAGGTCTGATTGCCTGTGGTGGAAGACTGGTTTTCTAAACTGACGCTAAATGTGGTACAGGTAATGATGCTTTCGGGCAAAATTGCTTCGGGAATATTGCAATTGGAAATAGTCACATGAATTTCTTTCCTGGCTTCTCCTATTTTTACCCCGTTCCTGTATTCGCTGATTAAAATAGCTAGTACATAGTCACCTGATCTTGACGGTGCCATGCCTGTTATTTCGCCATTTAATGGATTGATCTTTATATTGGCGTTGCCAAATGGATTATCTCCGCTAAAGCGTATAACATACGGTAATGAATTAAATGGCGGATCTGCCGGCCTAAGCGGTTTCGGATCTGTTGAGGGTGTATTAAGCCCGTAAGTAAACGCGTATGAAAGTGAGTCACCATCCTTATCTATGGCATCAAATTTAAATTTGAATTCATTATTTGCACATAACAAAACGGTATCATTCATATTGAATGTGGGGCTGCTATTCTGGAGCAATGTACTGGTAGGTGTACCGGGGATAGAGATGTAATAGTTTGCTCCGGTATTGCCGGAATTTGAAACATTGACAATATTACCGATGCGGCAGCATCTCTGAACATACAACTGGTATCCTGCACTATTATTGTTTAATGTAATGACCGTTTCATATGAGTCGATGATATAACATACCTGTGGAGGGTTTTGGACGCATTCAAAATTCTCCTTTTGTACTGTTCTTGCTCCGGTCCTGTTGACGGTTATTGACTGAAGACTGCTGTTAGTGGCGTTGTTAAATATGCCTAAGTTGACATCCTGATCGCGCTGACTCATGGTTGACCCGCAATCTAAGTATTGATAAACGGTTACTTTATAAGTGGTAGTGGTGGAAGTTGAGCTGATGTATTCATATTCTATATACCCGCCTTTCAGATGTGCGGCATACAAAGCGTTTGCCATTAAAAGCATGGTACAGATCAACAGTATTTTTGTCGATTTATTGATAAATCGTAATAAATTTTCTCTCATCTCTCATAATCAGTTTTATCTTATCAAACTAAAAGAACCACTCTCTTCAATTACTTTTCCTGTATAATCAATGCAGGAAACATGATACACATAGGCATTTGATGGTTGTGGATTTCCCTTGTACATTCCATTCCAGCCGTAATCCGGTTTATTTGTTTCAAAAACAACTTCACCGTAACGGTTATAGATCCTGAAATGAAGTAATTGCCGGATGCCGGCTAAAACAGGTTTAAAGGTTTCATTCTTACCATCGTTGTTTGGTGTAAATGCGTTCGGTATAAAAATGCTTGGCTTTGTAACATAAACGGTAATCACCATTTCGTCTGACTCCCAGCACCCTTCGGGTGTATAGGCTGTAACTTTATAGGTAAATTTGTTATTATCCAGGCTGGATAATCCATTTATTGTGAATACCGGGTTCTGGATATTGGCATCGCTTAGATATGTTACCGGTTCCCATTTATAGGTAACGGCGTTTAATCCTGTAGCGAATAACTGTACCGGCTGTGTTATTACCACATTGGTATCATTCCCTGCAAACGTATTTAATTTTTCTCTTACATTGACAATGACGGTATCGGAGACCGGTTTGGGACATCCTTTTGTATCGGTAACTGTTAATACAAATGATTGTGTGGATAACGGAAATGCTTTTGTGCTTAGATCTGTTGGTGAACTTAAGAGTCCTACCGGGGTCCATTTGTAAATGCTTCCATCTGTTGTACCGTTTAAACTGGCAGTATCTCCAAAACAAATAGTGGTGTCATTACCTGCAAATACTTTTGGATATGGCACAGTTCTGACTGTTATATTGTCAATGGCGGAGCAGGTTCCTACCCAGGCTCTGACCCTGTAATCGTTTACTGTAAGCTTTGGACCGGCTGTTGCATTCCGTTGGGTATGATCGGAGAAATCCGCAGCTGGTAACCACTCATAAATTAATCCGTTTGATACCGGCCGGAAGGTAATGCTGTCCGTTAAGCAAATGGTTGTGTCATTTCCGGCAAACAGGTCTACCTGGTTGGTGGTCCTGATGAGTACCTGTTTGGTAGTGGTACAACCGTTTTTGAATAATGTAACGCTGTATGTGGTGTTTTGTTTTGGCCAGACTGTGGGATTGGGTATTTTGATATTGTCAATGTTATAATTGGGTGACCAGGTAATATCGCCGTCGCCTTCGGCAAACATCCGGATGCTGTCTGCTGTACAAATGAGAGTATCTGTGAACTTTAAGTTCAGAAGGGGTTCTTCTAAAACAGTGACAACTTTGGTCATTGTGTCTTCACATCCTTTATCATTTACAGTAATTAAGGTAACTGTATAATCGCCGGGGCTATCAAATTTCTGGGTGGGATTCCTGGTGGTGACTGTTTGTGAGCTGTTGTTACTAAAATTCCATTTGTAAGAGGAGATACCTCCATAACGGGTGGTTGATGTGGCATTAAACTGGATGGGCAGCCTGAAACAGGACATATCTACATTAAAATCAGACTTCAAACCTGGAAAAACGTTTAATACTGATTTGGCAGTGTCGGTACATTCTTCGCCTCTGTTTATTATGAGTTGTACATTATATGTGCCTGCATTGGCATACGTATGTGAGGGATTGGCATCTGTACTAAAGTTATTGTCGCCAAATGACCAGTAGTAACTGTTGATTAACGGGGAGTTGGAGTTATTTTCAAACTTTACGGTATAGTCATCACAGCTTTTCATGGTAATGGGCAGGTCTGCATCTGCGATGTCACATGCGGTTACTTTTACTGAAAAATCTTTTCTGTGGGTACTGATTATTTTACCGTTTCTCCATTCATTTACACAAACATTGACCACATATACTCCTGACCTTGGTGCTACGCCTGAGATGACACCTGTGGTTGGATTAATGGTTACGCGACTGCCTAAGGGGCTTGTTCCTGAAAATCCTGATGTGTAAGATACCTGGTTATATGGTGGTGCTGTGGACACATAGCCATCATCGGCGGCTGTTGCATTGCCTCTGTCGAAAGCGCCACAGAAAGTATAACTTAATGAATCTTTATCTGGATCTGTGGCCCCGAATGTGAGGTAAATACTTCTTTCGGAGCAGATCAATACTGTATCTCTTAATGAAAAAACGGGGCTAGAATTGGTTTCTTCTAAAGGTACGGTTGCTGTGCCTGGTATATTGGCTACATAGGTGGCTCCTTCTGCCATTGTTGAAGCGCCTCCCGGGATAAATTGCTTTACGACATTTGTTATATCGTTACTCCGACAACATGTCTGGAATGCAATGGTATAGCCTGCCACATTCCTGGAAAGTTCTACTTCGTAAGTGAATTCTCTTACCTGATAACAAACTGGTTGGGCGTTAATGATACATTTTGAAGGATCAATTAAGGAGAGTACTTTTAAATTGCCTCCCTGCACCATTCGGCTTTCTATTAACTGGCGGTTCCCGTTATTAAAAATGGCGAGTGTAACCTGCGTTGGCATTTCTGCTAATCTATCTCCCTGTGCTGCGCAGTCTCTGAATAACCTTAGTGTTACTTTATAAACATCATTATTGGCATTGCTGCCTTTCCTGGCCCAGCTATAATATACTTCACCTCCTGCAATATGCCCGGCAAATGACTTTTCTATGCTTAGTAAGCTAAAACATAAAACAACGATGATCCATATTGTAATTTTCTTAATCAAAATATTTTAAATACTCTTTTACGGCCTTGTTGAACTGACCAGGGTTTTCGATCATTCCCATATGGCCACATTTTTGTAATAAATAAACAAAACTTTTTACGCCTAATGTTGTTTGGGTAAAAACATCTGCTACGGGTATGGCTTTATCTTCTTCTCCAATAATGAATAATATTGGAACGCCTGATTTCTCAATTGTTTCAAATTGCATTCGCCTGTTGAGCATGGCATTTATATTGGCTACCAGTATGTTTTCATTTATATACCCGACTGCTTCATAAAATTCATTAACGATACCTGGTGCTTTTTTATTAATTTCTGAGCCAAATAAATTTGCGATAGTGGATTTTATAAATGTTCGTGATTCGTTTCTTTCTAAAAAGTCTATCGTTTTTAACCTTGCTTCTTTTTTTTCTTCATTGTCCACATTGGCTGTGGAGTGCAATAATCCTAATCCTTTTATTAACCCGGCATTGATATATAACATTTCTAAAGCGATATACCCTCCCATACTATGACCAAGTACAGTGACATCATTTAAACCTGACGACCGGATGACTGCAATCATTGCTTTTGCCACTTCGTGAATGCTTCCTGCAACGAATATATCCTGTTCTCCTACTTTACAATCTTTGTTATAACCCGGCATATCCGGAACAATTACGAGGTAATTGTCTTTTAGTTCGGTTATCAACTGTTCCCATACAAAACTTTTTTCGGAAAACCCATGAATGAGCATTACCGGTTTTCCTGCTCCGTAAGTTTTATAACTAATTGTTGTATCCTTATATATTACAAATTGTTCCACTAATCCGTTATTTTTTTAAGAAGTATTTACAGGTGAACAGGTAAATAAATATAAAAATGCCTAATACAAATGCAATTTTGCCAATCCAATCTCCAAATTTAGTATAAATTGTTGATTCTTCGTTTAATTGAACAGTATGCCTGATAACTGCCTGTTGATTCCAGCCCCTGGACTCTAATATATTGCCTAAAGGGTCAATGACGGCGCTGATGCCGGTATTGGCACTTCTTACTAACCATTTCCTGGATTCAATGGCTCTTAACCGACTGTAGGATAAATGTTGTTTATAGCCTGGTGTATCTCCCCACCATCCATCGTTGGTAATAACGGCTATCAGGTTTGCGCCTTTGTTTATGAATGAACCGACATATTCGCCATAAATGCTTTCGTAACAAATAACCGGGGCGACATTGAACCCTTTGCGGGATTTAAAAACCAGTGGCTCTTCACTTCTGCCAAGGGTACCGGAAGTTCCTCCGAAATCACTAAATACATCGCTTAAAAATCCTAACCAGGATGGCAGTGACTCTACGCCCGGCACGAGTTTGTTTTTATGATAAAACTCTGAAGGGGAATTGGCTTCTATTTTCATAGCGGTATTGAAGACTTCATAGTCCATGCCGTGATCACTCCTGACACTGAATCCTTTCTTTTCACCTTTCCATATTTTCGCACTGTTAATGCCGGTTACGATCATCAGGCCGGGGTGTTTACGGGCGAATTCAAATATTGGCTGATAATACATATTGGAAGATATCTCATCTTCCAAAAGATTTGCCGGTATCGCGGTTTCGGGCCATATGACGAGTGCGGTATTTTCATCCAGGTTGCTTTCTGTTAAACGGAGTAATTCATCGATCAGCTCTGCTTCGGATTTCCGAAACTTTTCAGTATATGGATCTTCGTTTGGTTGTACTATAATGACATTTTCTTTTTTGGTAACTTTTGTCAATTCTTTATTGGTCTGCAATAATACAAGTGATGCTAAAGCGGGTATGATGAGTATGCCTGATAGCAGGTAAACCTTTTTTTTATTGAATTTGTTATTCTGAAGCAGTTGATAGATCAAATAATTTACTACTAAAATCCACAGGGTGCCGCCAAGTACACCGGTGTATTCGTACCACTGGATTAAAAACGTTGTATTACTAAATACATTGCCGAGATTTAACCAGCTCCAGCTGAGTTCCCAGTCTAAATGGAGGTATTCAAAGGCGAGCCAATAAAAGATGATACTGTAATCGGCTAAATTGGTTTTGGAAAGTGATTTAGTAATTCTATAGATTATCCACGGTAAACACATTAATGCGGCATTGCATAATATAGCGCCTATGGCTCCTTCGATGGAGGCATTTTTTATCCACCAGGTGACGAGGACGTTCCAGACTAAAAAATTTGTATATAAAACGAGGGAGTAAGCCCAGACGTTTTTGAACTTTTGTTCTGCAAAAAGTAATGGTACAAATGCAACAAATGCGAGCACAGAAAAATTAACAACGGGCCAGCTTAAAAAGAATAAGAGCCCTGTTGCAAAAAATAATAAAAGGCGATTGTTTAAAATAGACTTCACAATATGTAATTATAAACCGGGACTTGAAAATATCTATTGAAGATTATAACAAACCTTAACAAAAATAACAACTAGAGTTTTTAATCTCTGATTAAATTCTTATAAATAACTGTAATTAACGTTTTTTAAGTGATTCATCATTAACAATGTTATTACCGGTATAAAAACCTGTACTAAAACAAGCTTGTAATAAATAGCCTCCTGTTGGTGCTTCCCAATCGAGCATTTCGCCTATGCAGTGGACATTTGAAAACTTTTTCAGGCTGAGGTCCGGATTTAGTTCGTGCCACTCCACGCCACCGGCTGTGGAAATGACTTCTTCTAAAGGCCTGAAGGCTTCAATCTTAACCGGGTAGTTTTTAATGATGCTTCCTAATAAACCCGGATTTATAAAGGTGGATTTATCCAGTAACTTTAATAGTGTAATGGCTGCCGGGGATAATTTTAATTGCCTGAGTGCTTCTGATATGTTTTTAGCTTTTTTTAGTGCGCTTAAAATATTCTCAACGGACTGTTGTGGTTTCAGATCTAAATGAAGGAAACCTGGTATTCCTTGTTTCCTGATAAACCGGTTTAAATAATAGATGGGTGCTCCTTCTATACCGTAAGTGGTTAAAACGACGTCTCCTTGTTTGGCATATTCACCAAATTTTGCGGTTACATTTTTCAATATAGTGCCATTGAGCTGTTCGGGCAACCCGGATACGTTAAACCCGGAGTTTGCGGGTTCGAGGTCTGTCACCGCAATGTTTTTCTTTTTGAACAAGTCTATCCATTTTGCATCTGCGCCTGTTTGCGGCCATGATGCGCCACCCAGTCCTAAGATGAGTTTATGGTATTTTACCGGTATAGATTTGCTTTCTGTATTTTCGAAATGCACTTCTTCATTGGTAAAATCGGTCATTCGATGGCTATAAAATATCTGAACGCCTGATTGTTCTAATGTATCTAATATTTTTTGCAGGACCTGGATTGGCTTGATTCCTTTTTCGGGGAAAACTTTGCCTGAACTGCCTTCAAAGGTTGGGATGCCAATTTCACTGAGCCAATCTGTGAGAAATGTATTGGGATATTGTTCTACGATACTGCCTATAAACGGATTGCTATACCGTGTTATGAATAATGATATATTTTCCGCATGGGTAAGGTTAAAGCCTCCATGCCCGGCTACTAAAAATTTACGGGCACCGGCTTTCTTTTGTTCATAAATATTTACTTTGAATCCGTGTTTTGCTAAAGCATAGGCAGCGGCGAGATTTGCAGGGCCTAAACCGACCAAAACTATTGGTAATATAGCCATTCAGCAAAAATAAGTGTTACGGGTATGGCTCTTCTATTTTATTTGCGTAATGCTCCTGTAAAATGATATTGAACTTTTTCAATTTCTACTACAATTATTACAGTATAATGTGTTAGCCGGCTATTGCGAAGGCGTTTCTGACAATAAAAATATGGGGTTATAAAAAGACTATTGAGACAATTTTATTATTATTGTTCCCAATATGAACCTGTTTACATTCCGTCCCCGTTATTTCCTGGCTTTTTTGGTTTTGCTTATTATTGAGATCATCATCGGCGTTTATATACATGATCGTTTTATTAGACCTTTTGTTGGTGATATATTAGTTGTTGTGTTGATTTTCTGCTTTTTATATAGTTTTATTAAATGGCGGGTAAAGCTTTTGCTGTTGGGTATCTTTATTTTTTCTGTGCTGGCGGAGGTTCTGCAATATTTTAAAATTGCTGATGTTTTGGGTATTGACAATAAGATACTGCGTGTTATGATCGGCACTGCTTTTTCCTGGTGGGATATTGTTTGTTATGCTGTGGGTATTGCGGTTTTATGGATGCTGTATGAAAGAAGGGTAATAAGTTAAATATGGTTAAATGACGAATGGAGTCATTGGGAGTTGTAACTTCGCAGCATATAAGCGCCACTAAAAGCAATGAGTTCCAATACAATAAAAGGTATTAAAAAGGTTTTAGTTAAAACCCTGAAGTATTCAGGCATCACTATTGTTGCAATTATTGCATTGCTGTTTATTTTGCCGGCCCTTTTTCCTAAAACGGTGAGTGAACAAATTAAAAGATGGGCTAATGAAAGTATCACTTCTGAATTAAATTTCAGCAAGGCGCGTTTAACTTTTTTCAGCCATTTTCCGACACTTACTTTGAGTTTGAAAGATGTGAGCCTTACGGGAAGTGCTCCTTTTGCAAATGATACTTTGTTAGCTGCTGAAGAGGTTGCCCTGGGTATTGATCTGAGCAGTATTTTTAAGGAGCAGATTAAAATAGACCGGATATATGTTACGGACGGTAATATTAAAGTACTGGTAAATGAGGCGGGCCAACCTAACTATAATATTTATAAATCTACGGGTGATACGAGTGCTGTGAATGACAGCAGCAGTGCTTCTTTGAAACTGGCGCGGATTGAAATCAGTAAAACTGCCCTGATTTATAAAGATGCGTCTATTCCATTTGAATTGAGTGTGAAGGAGCTGGATTATATTGGTAAAGGTGACCTGAGTGCTGCTGTTTTTGACCTGGCGAGTAATATTACGATGACGGGTACTACGCTGGCGTATGATAATGAGCCTTACCTGCAGGATAAGGACCTGAAAGCGAAACTTCTTACGGAGATAAATACGCATTCGCTGGCGTTGCATTTTAATAAAAATGATCTTTTCATTAATAAACTGCCGCTTGCTTTTGTGGGTAAGTTCGAGTTTTTGAAAAACGGCTATTTTCTTGATTTCAGTTTAAAGACGCCTGTTACTGATTTTGGTAATTTATTTACTGCACTGCCACCAAAACTGGTGAAATGGGTGGAGAAGCGCAGCGTTAGGGGGAATCTTACGATGGGTGCGTCTTTAAAGGGTGCGTATGTGTCGGAAGATGGCCTTGCGCCTACGCTGGCTTTTGATATGACTGTGAAAGACGGCAGCCTTGAAAGCAGGAATTCGAGTGCTAAAGCGAAAAATTTCCTGTTCGATTTTCATGTTAAGCTTCCTAGTTTGAATACTGATAGCCTGACTGTGGATATGGACACGCTTAGCCTGGCTGTGGCGGATAAATATATCCGTGGTGGTTTACATATTGTGGGATTGAATGAGCCTTCTGTTAAAGGGCAATTACAGGGTTTACTGGACCTGGAAAAACTGAACGGTTTGTTTACTGATAAAGAGGTACTGGCTTTGAAAGGTATTTATGAATTTAAGTTTCGTGCTGATGGCCAATACAGGAGGGGCCAAAACCCGGATTCTTTCCGGCCTGATACTGTTATTACTTCGTTTCCTGTTTTCAGTTATCAATCTTCTCTTAGAAACGGATATTTTAAATACGGCAGCTTGCCGGTAGCTGCGGAACAAATCTCATTTAATGTGAATGCCGGCTGCAGTGATGGTCTGTATAATAATATTTATGCGAAAATCGAGGATATCAACGCGGTGGCATTGAGTAATTATATAAAGGGCCATGTGCACATCAACGGTTTGAAGAACTTACCGGTGGAAGCGGCTTTAAGCAGTAAAATTAACCTGGCTGATATTGCTAAAATAGTTCCGTTGGAGGATTATTCGGTGAACGGCTTGCTGGACTTGGATATTACCTGTAAAGGGAACTACAACCAGTCAAAAGGTCAATTTCCTGTGACCAGGGCTTTTTTTAAAGTGAATAACGGGTCTATTAAGACGCCGCACTACCCTGCTCCGTTAAAAGATATTGTGGTGGATGCTGAGGTTGTAAGTACTAATGGTACGACGAGGGATGTTTCAATTAAGATAAAACCAGTATCGTTTAGTTTTGAAGGTGAACCGTTTTTGCTGAAAACGGATTTAAGAAACCTGGACAATATTCATTATGAGATTGCGAGTAAGGGTACTTTAAATCTTACTAATATTTACAAAGCATTTGCTGTAACGGGCTATGATGTTAAGGGGAGGATTAAGGCGGATTTTGACCTGAGGGGTAACCAGGCTGATGCTACTGCGGGCAAAATAAACAGATTACATAATTCCGGTACTTTGGTGCTTGATAGTATATCTGTTATGACTGAGATGTACCCGAAACCTATCTTTATTAATAAGGGTCAGTTGCATTTTAAAAATGATCTGCTGGTGGCTGATAAGCTGGTTGTAAAATATGGTAAAACGGAAGCGCTGTTAACGGGTTATTTCAAGAATATGATTGCTTATGGTTTACAGGACAATGCGACGCTTTGGGGCAATTTAAACCTTAAGAGTAAGCTGGTGGATGTGGCTGAGTGGACGGCGTTTTCGGAGCCGGGCTCTAATGCTGGTACTACGGGTAATTCCGGCAGTTCGGGGGTGATTATGCTGCCAAAAACTATGAATTTTACTTTTAATGCGAATGTGGCTGTTGTTGATTACGATGGTATATTATTGAAAAACGCGCAGTCTGAAGTGCTATTGCAGAACGGGGAACTTCTGCTTAAGAATACGAAATTCCGATTAATAGATGCTCCTATTTCTATGAATGCTTCTTATAAAAGTCAAAACCCTTTAAAAGCGAGTTTTACCTACCAGGTGCAGGCGGATTCTTTTGCTATTGAAAAGGCGTATAAGGAAATTGCTTTATTCCGTGAAATGGCGACATCGGCTAAAGGTATTAAGGGTATTGTGGGTTTAAATTATAGTTTAGCGGGTCATTTAGATGAAAATATGTCTCCTATTTATGCTTCACTGAAGGGTGGCGGAGAACTGACTCTGAAAGATATTAAAATTAAGGGTTTTAAGCTTTTAAACGCTGTTGGTAAGGCGACTAACCGTGACTCTTTAGGGAGTAAGGCGGATAGGGTTAAAGGTGTGACGATTAAAACGAGCCTGGCCAATAATATTCTTACGATTGAGCGTACTAAGTTAAAGATAGCGGGGTTCCGGCCTAGATTTGAAGGGCAGGTGAGCCTTGATGGCAGATTAAACTTAAAGGGCAGGTTAGGTTTGCCTCCATTCGGCATTTTCGGGATTCCTTTTAATGTAACGGGTAACAGTGAGAACCCTAAGGTAAAATTAAAACGTGGTAAAGCTAATGATGAATTGAAACCTGATGATTATGATGATGACGTTGTGTTACCGGCACCCGATAGCACTAAAGTGATTTAATATTTTTGGGGGCCACTCTGGCATTTGTGCTATTAAATTTCTCTGAACAATACATTTTATTATAAAACCAAAATATCAATCTTCGGTTTCCGACTTATCGTTATTAAAATGCAGTCAGTAGAGGAACCGCTGTATTTATTGCTATTCATAAAACAAAAAAATACCATTCTTAAACTGATGTAAAACAAAAAATTAAGTAGTTATACGCTTTTTTCCCTTTAATATTCATTATACCTTTACACGATTCAAAAACACTTTTACAAGCGAATGCGATTCAATATTCTATTACACACCAATTTTTCGGACAGGAGAATTCCTATTAATTATCAGTATCCATTGAGTAGTGCGATATACAGGATCATTTCTAAGGGAGACGGTGAATATGCTAAATTCCTGCATGAAACGGGGTATGGAAAAAAGGGTTTTAAGCTTTTTACGTTCTCACAGATCAACTGTCCATTTAAGATATCGGGTGACAGGATGGAGTTATTAACTAATGAATTATTATTCCAGGTGTCATTTCATTTACCTGAGGCGATGGAAACTTTTATAAAGGGATTATTCCTGAGTGAAAAGGTGGATATTGCTGATAGCAGATCTAAGGTGAGCTTTACTGTAAAATCTATTGAGCGTTTACCAAACCTTTTAGGTGATAGTAATGAGGGTGAAATGATTAATATTTCTACGAGGCCAACCTCTCCTATTGTGGCTGGTGTTCAAAATGAAAAGGGGTACTACGATTTCCTGTCACCGGATAATCGCCTTTTTACTGAAAGCCTGATACATAACTGGCGTAGTAAAATCAGTACCTGTTATGATGATGCTACTGCAGAATCGGCACTATTGATGATGGAAGTGTTTTCAATGAAGAATCCTTTTAAATCGAGGTTAATTACGATAAAGTCCGGAAAGCCTGAAGAGACTAAAATACGTGGTTGGTTAAATTTAGGGTTAAAAATAACGGGTGAAAGGCGTTTTGTTGAATTATTATTAAATGCGGGGACGGGTGTTTACAGTTCACAGGGAATGGGATTTTTAGAATCGTTCAGTTGTGATATTTTACCCAGTACGGTGACCAGAACCTGAGTAGTATGATTCTATATGCTAGTGATTCGAAAATATTCGTTTCAAGTATTATTGATTGGAAATTAATTAATGCCGGTTTTATGCCGGAATAGCAAAATATGCTGTATTCTTGCATTAGAATTGTCAAAAAAACTGACACATTTTTTTCTAATTAACCTCAAAAGGTGTCAAGTTATTTTAGGAAGGGGTTGCGAGTTCCATAAAGCCGGTCGCTAATTCCATAAAGCGGGTTGCTAGTTCCATAAAGCGGGTTGCTAGTTCCATAAAGCGGGTCGCTAATTCCATAAAGCGGGTCGCGAGTTCCATAAAGCGGGTCGCGAGTTCCATAAAGCGGGTTGCGAGTTCCATAAAGCGGGTTGCGAGTTCCATAAAGCGGGTCGCGAGTTCCATAAAGCGGGTTGCTAGTTCCATAAAGCGGGTCACTAATTCCATAAAGCGGGTTGCTAGTTCCATAAAGCGGGTCACTAATTCCATAAAGCGGGTTGCGAGTTCCATAAAGCGGGTCGCGAGTTCCATAAAACGGATCGCTAACTTTAACGATTATTCTAATGAGGGTTTTGGATTTTAACAATTGGATATCAATTAATAAAGGGTTTATGTAAAATACTTGACCTTTATAACTGCCGTTGTTTTATTTTCCCCACCCCACCCCTATCGTTGTTTCGATAATTGGTGGGGGATTCTTCGCTGCGCTCAGAATGATTGTTCAGTGGCGTGAATGTTCTATTACTGTAATGGTCTTCTGCGTGAGGGATAGTAGCAAAGTACCCCACAGGCGGCATAAAGGAAAATGCCTGGCGGAGCTATGCGCCATGTTTTGCCGCCGAGGAGTACTGCGGATAGCCCGGCCCTTTGCCTGGTGTAAATGGGGATTGGGAGATGGGGAACAAACCTTGACACAGGATGGCGGCAAGGGCACGCCCAAATCATTATTTTTTTATAAATCTTTTGTAACCGGCTATTTTGCCATCCGGGATGGCAATTAAATCGCCTCCTAAATGTTGGGTGTTATTGTGTAACTGTACGAGGTTTTGTTTGTTCACATAGAATAAATGATATGACATTTCCCTGAGCATTTTGTACAAAACCTGGTAATTATCTCCTTCTGTCTCAATTTGCAAGATAGGCTGATGTTTTTCTATTATGGGCTGCATCAATGGAATAACGGGCACTTCGTAGCCTTCGATATCACATTTTATATAGTCTATTTGCGGCAAATCGTTAAACAGATCTGCCGGATTTTTCATATCTACTTCATAGACATCATTGCCGGCTTCGTTTTCATTTTTGAGTACGCGCATTAAGCCGTGACGATGTTTGTCACTACCGGGATTACCCATTTTTATTTTGCCTTCTACCTCTCCTAAAGCATATGGTAATATAGTAACGTTTTTATATGCTTTGAGGTTTTTGATAAGGATATTGCGGTATAATGCAATGGGCTCTACTGAAAACAATTTGCCGCCGGTGCCTGTTAAATGTGCAAACTGTAAACTATAGTAGCCTAGGTTTGCGCCTATATCAATGACGGTTTGCCCTGGTTTTATAAAATGCCTGACAAAATAATGGGTATAGTAAGCGGGATTGTTTTTTAGCCAACCTGTATGAAAAGACAGGAAGAACAAATTGCCTGTTAATTTTAAATAACGTTCCTGACCTAATATTTTTAACAGTAATGCTTTAATTTTCTTCATTGGTTACAATTAAAATATTAGTGGGTATGTAAATAAGAAACGGCTCTTTGTACAATGGAATCTCGTTGGTTAACAATCTGGAAGTACCCGTTATTATCAAACATGAAACGGCCAAGCAGTGCTTTTAACTGCATGTCTATATCCTGCTTTTGTTGGGGTGTAATACCGGTTATATTAATGCTGTCTTTTATGGCTTCCTGCTTTATATTTTCCCAGTTATTGGCGGGAAACCGGTATTGCTGTATGAACTGCTGAATGGGCATTTTGCTTAAATCGGCAGAATGGCGGAATATGTTGAATGCTGTTTGAGACAATACGTTCCTGTTGGATAATTGGTTGAGGATCCTGTAGTTTTTTGTAGTATCTACTGTTACAACGATATCCGGGGTAATGCCGCCGTTATCGTAAACGAGTTTACCTGCCGGCGTTTTATAAGCTTTTATTTTGCTGGAATCACGTACGTCATCTACATGACCGAGGCGTTCGTAAAAGTCTTCATAATACTTATCGCCATTGCCACGGTCGTAAGGCATTTGTATGCTTCTGCCGGTGGGTGTGTAATAGCGTGCGACGGTTAATCGTAAGGCACCGCCATTATTTAAATTGTATTGTTCCTGTACAAGGCCTTTGCCAAAGCTTCTGCGGCCTATAATGATGGCTCTGTCATGGTCCTGTAATGCGCCTGCCAAAACCTCGCTGGCGCTGGCAGAGAACTCATCAATTAATACTACGAGTTCACCGGTCTCAAATACACCGATCTTGCTGCTTGTTATTTGTTTTTCTCCTACACTATTGCCTTTGGTGGTTACGAGTACTTTGCCGTCTTTTATAAATTCATCGGCTATATGGGTTGCCTGCACGAGCAAGCCTCCTGTATTGCCTCGTAAATCGAGGATCATCTTCTTCATCCCTTTGCTTATTAAAGCATTGGTGGCTTCCATAAACTCGGGATAAGTGGTCTCGCTGAATTTATTGATGCGTAAATAACCGATGACTGAATCTACCATATAAGAGGCATCGACACTTAAGAGTGGAATATTGCCCCTGGTAATATTGATGTCTTGTGTTCCGGTATTTCTTTTTATGGTGATGTTTACTGATGTGCCTGGTTTGCCGCGTAATAATTCCTGGAGCCTGGCAGTGGTGACGTCTACGCCGGCTATATTATTTGCCTCTACTTTCAGGATCTGGTCTCCTACTTTTACACCGGCTTTTTCGCTTGGTCCTTTTCGCATGACGTTTACAACGGTGAGGGTATCATTGAACATATAATACTCAATACCTATGCCGGTAAAATTGCCCTGGATCTGTGCGTTTTCTGCTGCCAGTTTATCGGGACTGATATAAATGGAATGTGGATCTAATTGTTTTGTAATGGCTGAAATAGCATCGAGCTCCAGGCTGTCATTTGTGAGGGAATCCACATATTTGTAATTAATCAAATCTATGATTTGCTGAACTGTGGTGGTATTAGTAACACCTGTTACTTTGGATTTCCAGTTTATATTGCCTTGAAGTTTAAATCCCGCCCAAATACCTGCAGCCATGGAGCTGCTAATTAATAAAGGTAACCAAACCTGCAATTTCTTATTAGCCATACAATTAATAAATACGAGTGCGAATTTACAAGATTAAACGCAGGCTTTATTATTTTTTTGAAAACTCCCGGATTTTAACCATCCATTTTATATATTCGTTATTAAAATATACAGATAATGGCAGCAAAAAGGATGATAATTGTAGATAGCGGCGCTACCAATGCTACTTTTACAATTATTGACAAAGGTACTCAGCAACAGGTAACCACACATGGTATGAGCCCTTATTTTATAGATGCTAAGGGTATTACAAAAATTCTTGAAGAGGAGTTGCTGCCGCATATTGAAAAAACACCTGACAGCATTTTTTTCTACGGGGCCGGTTGTGCGACGCCTGCTAATAAAAAGATCATTAAAGAGGGGTTTAAACCGCTTTTCAAAAATACTGATATTGAGATAGATACCGACCTTATGGGTGCTGCAAAAGGGCTTTGTGGCAATACGAAAGGGGTAGCCTGTATACTGGGAACCGGAAGCAATAGTTGCGTTTTCAACGGTAAAAAAATTACTAAAAATAATCCTTCTCCGGGTTTTATCCTGGCTGATGAGGGCAGCGGCTCTTACCTGGGCAAACGGGTATTGCAGTATTATATTTATAAGACTTTCGACGACGAATTACTGTATAAGTTCAATGAAACTTATAACCTGGAATACCGCCAGATACTTGATAAGATTTATCGTGGTGAATTTCCGAATAAATTCCTGGCTGGCTTTACGAAGTTCCTGTCGGATAACCGTGGCCACTTTATGATAGAAAATATCCTTGAAGATGGTATCAGTGACTTTTTCACGCAACATTTATTTAAATATGGTGAAACCTGGACTTCCCCGGTGCATTTTACGGGGAGTATTTCCTGGCATTTTAAAGATGTATTGCTGGAACTGTCCCAATCTTATGAGATTGAATTGGGCAATATTATGCAAACGCCTATGGAGGGGTTAATTGCTTATCATAAAAAACAGTAAAGGTACATTTTTTCAGAACCGGTTTATATCTTTTTCTTCTTTTAGGGCTGTGAGCATTAGTCATTCTATGACCTTCAGTCCGGCGTACTTATGGCTCCGCTCCGCTCGGTATATTTTTGCAGGGGCGTTTACGGATGCAGTGCTCTCATTTATTGGCTCTGCAAAAAATATACTGGCTCGTTCCTCGCCACCACCGTATGCCGCAGCCTTGGGGCATTCGGATTCAATATTCAGCTGTTCAACTTTCTTCACTGCGTTCAGAAACATGTGTGAGATCCTTCGCTGCGCTCAGGATGACTGTTCGGTGTTCAGGATACCTCTGTTTCTAGTCATTTTGACGAGGGGAATTGAAACTGCTTTAAAATTAAACAGCCCGAGGAAAAATCCCCAGCTACAGTGTACTTTCTTCGCTGTGTTCTGAAATTGGAAGGAGATCCTTCGCTGCGCTCAGGATGACTGTTGTGTGTTCAGGATGATTCAGTTTGTTGTCATTTTGACGAGGGGAAATTGAAACCGCTTTGAATTGGATGCAACACGAGGAAAAATCCCCAGCTACAGTGTACTTTCTTCACTGCGTTCTGAAATTGGAAGGAGATCCTTCGCTGCGCTCAGGATGACTGTTCGGTATTTAGGATGCTCCTGTTTGTAGTCATTTTGACGAGGGGAAACTGAGCCTGTTTTGAATTGGATATAACCCGAGGAAAAATCCCCATCCTATTTTACAACACCGAGTAAAACAAAAAGCCCGCATTACTGCGGGCCTTTGTTGAATCTTTATCCTATCTGTAGTTCTTATTTTACTTCTTCAAATTCTGCGTCTGTAACAGTTTCGTCACCACCGTTATTTGGTGCTTGTTGTGCACCTGCATCGGGTTGGCCTCCTTCCTGCTGAGCTTTGTACAAGTCTTCACTTGCAGCGGTCCATGCAGCGGTTAAAGCGGCAATGGCAGTGTCGATAGCAGCAATATCCTGGGCCTTATGAGCATCTTTTACTTGTTGTAAAGCATTCTCAATAGCGGATTTTTTATCTCCAGGGATTTTGTCACCGTACTCTTTTAACTGTTTTTCAGTCTGGAAGATCTGGCTATCGGCTTCATTTATTTTTGTGATGCGATCGCGTTCAGCTTTATCTGATTCTTCATTTGCTTTCGCTTCATTTTTCATTCTTTCAATCTCGTCCTTACTTAAACCACTACCGGCTTCAATTCGGATTTTTTGTTCTTTACCGGTGCCTTTATCTTTGGCATGAACGTTTAAGATACCATTCGCATCAATATCGAAAATTACTTCGATCTGAGGCACACCACGCGGAGCTGGCGGAATATCGCTTAACTGGAAGCGTCCAAGGCTCTTGTTATCACTTGCTTTTGTACGTTCGCCTTGTAATACGTGGATCTCCACTCCCGGCTGGTTATCTGCAGCTGTACTGAACACTTCAGATTTTTTAGTAGGAATAGTTGTATTAGCAGGGATCATTGGTGTTAATACGCCACCTAAAGTCTCAATACCTAAAGTTAAAGGAGTAACATCCAGTAATAATACGTCTTTTACATCGCCGCTTAATACTGCACCCTGAACAGCTGCTCCAATGGCTACTACTTCATCCGGGTTTACAGAACGGTTTGGTTTTTTGCCAAAGAATTTTTCTACAATTTCCTGAACTTTAGGAATACGTGTACTACCACCTACGAGGATCACTTCGTCAATCTGGCTGGCACTGTAACCGGCATCTTTTAATGCTATTTCACATGGTTTTAAACAACGTGTAAATAAGCTATCTGATAATTGCTCGAATTTTGCACGGGTTAATTTTAATACCAGGTGCTTAGGCACTCCGTCTACAGCGGTAATGTACGGTAAGTTTATTTCTGTTTCTGAACCGGAACTTAACTCGATCTTAGCTTTTTCTGCTGCTTCTTTTAAGCGTTGTAAAGCCATTGGGTCTTTGCGCAGATCAATGTTTTCCTGTGCTTTAAATTCTTCAGCCAACCAGTCCATGATTACTTTATCAAAATCATCACCACCTAAGTGTGTATCACCATTGGTAGATTTCACTTCGAAAACGCCATCACCTAATTCCAGAATGGACACGTCGAAAGTACCACCACCAAGGTCAAATACGGCAATTTTCTGATCCTGCGTTTTTTTGTCTAAACCATAAGCTAATGCTGCTGCTGTAGGTTCATTCACAATACGTTTTACAGTTAAACCTGCAATTTCACCGGCTTCTTTGGTTGCCTGGCGTTGAGCATCGTTAAAGTAAGCCGGAACGGTAATTACGGCTTCAGTTACTTCCTGGCCCAGATAATCTTCTGCTGTTTTCTTCATTTTCTGAAGCACCATTGCAGAAATTTCCTGTGGGGTGTATAAACGGCCATCGATATCAACACGTACGGTATTGTTATCACCTTTTACCACTTTGTAACTGGTTTGTGCTAATTCACTGCCTACCTCATCATAACGGCGGCCCATGTAACGTTTAACACTAGAAATAGTATTTACCGGGTTGGTAATGGCCTGACGCTTGGCAGGATCTCCTACTTTACGTTCACCATTTTTCAAGAAACCGATAATTGAAGGGGTCGTTCTACGACCTTCGTCGTTTGCAATAACCACTGGTTCGTTACCTTCCATTACTGCTACGCAGCTGTTGGTTGTACCAAGGTCAATTCCTATAATCTTTCCCATAATTTATATAATATTTTAAGTTGTTTACTAATTTATTTTGTTGCTATTTTCTTGCGGCAACACTCTCCTATTGTCAATGATTGTGCCATTTCAATTTCGCTGCCATTTTGACAATAAACTGACAATTGACAATTTCCCGAAGATCAAAACGTCATAAACTAACCAGTTATCGGGGTAAATATGACAGAAATAACAATGACCGAATATCAAGGCCTTTGAAAGCGTAGAATTCGAAAAAAATAATAAGAAAACAAAGTATTTCGAAATAAGATATTTATTATCTTGCCCAACGGAAACGATTGCTTTCTTTAACAGAATTAAATGACATGGAACGGATTATTGCCAAATACTATATAGAAACGCCTTATACAGTAGAAAAAGCTGCACAGGTGTTAGCGGGAGAACAGTCCTCGGGAACTTTTGTAGCGGTACCGGGCGAAACGGAAGAACTGAAAGCACGTTTTGCTGCGCGTGTAGAAAATATTGAGATACTGGAAACTGTAGATACGCCTGCTATACCGGGCGCTTCGTCTCCGACCAATACTTATACGCGTGCGAATGTGACGGTTAGCTGGAGTATTGAAAATTTTGGTTATAACCTGCCTACAATGGTTAGTACGTTACAGGGCAACCTTTACGAGATCTCTCAGTTCACGGGGTTGAAGCTGATGGACATTATTTTGCCGGAGAGCTTTAAAACGCATTACAGCGGGCCTAAATTCGGCGTAACCGGTATGCGCCGGTTAACGGGTGTGTATGACAGACCGGTTATTGGTACTATTATTAAGCCTAGCATCGGGATGAGCCCGGAAGATACTGCGGCTATTGTAAAAACACTGGTGGAAGCGGGTATTGATTTTATAAAAGATGATGAACTGATGCAATCGGCTGCGAACTCTCCTTTTGATAAACGGGTGCGTACGATTATGGATGTGATTAATGACCACGCTCAGAAAACGGGTAAGAGGGTGATGTATGCGTTTAATATCAGCGATGAAGCGGACGCGATGCAACATCATTATGATACTATTGTTAAACATGGGGGTTCCTGTGCTATGATCAGTATTAACAGCGTGGGGCTATCTGCTACTAAAAAGCTGTGCGACCGCGGTGAATTATCGATTCACGGCCATCGTAATGGCTGGGGCATGATTAATCGTCATCCGTTGCTTGGGATTGAATTTCCTGCCTACCAAAAAATATGGCAATTGGCGGGTGTGGACCAATTGCATGTAAATGGTATTAAAAATAAGTTCTGGGAAAGTGATGACAGTGTGGTAAAATCTATCAAATCGCTGCAGGAACCCATTTTTAAGGAATCTGCGATACCTGTTATTTCGAGCGGGCAATGGGGCGGACAGGCCCCGGAGACTTACCGCCGTACCCAGACGGTTGATGTATTATATATGGCGGGCGGTGGCATTATGGCTCACCCGATGGGTCCGGGCGCGGGTGTTGTGGCATTGAAACAAGCATGGGAAGCTGCTGTTGATGGTTTGAGCATTGAACAGGCGGCAGCAAAATACCCTGAATTTGCAGAATCGGTTAAAAAATTTGGTAAATAATGGCGCAGTCTAAACTCCGTTTTGCTTATTACGGCGATGATTTTACGGGCAGTACTGATGCCCTGGAATTCTTATCGAACGCGGGCGTAAAAACCCGCCTGTTTATTGATGCTCCTGCACCGCCGCAGCTGGAACGTTTTCCGGAGCTGGAGGCGATCGGTGTGGCAGGTAATTCGCGGAGTTTGCCACCGGCAGAAATGACGGGTGTTTTAAATAAGGCGTTTAGCCAGTTAAGCCAGTTACATTTAAAGCAGGTACACTATAAAATTTGTTCTACGTTTGACTCTTCTCCTGCCATTGGCAATATTGGCACGGCTATTTCTGTTGGCCAGTCTGTATTTAAAAACAGTGATACACCGGTATTGGCAGCGGCGCCTGCGTTGGGCAGGTACACTATTTTCGGTAATATGTTTGCCAGGATGGGTATTGGCAGTGATGGCCGGATCTATCGTTTGGACCGTCACCCGAGTATGAGTAAACACCCGGTAACGCCTGCGGACGAAGCGGACCTGACCTTGCACCTGGCAAGGCAAACGGACCTGAAAATCGGGCTGATCGATATTAATCAGATTACGGAACCTGCTGAAAATATTGCCGGACATTATAAAGCATTAGTTAAACAAGGAACCCAGATAATCTTCATAGATGCTATGTATGTCAATCAATTAAAAAATATTGGCAAAGCACTGGAACTCATCAGTCAGGATACCGGCACTTTATTTACGGTTGGGTCTTCGGGTGTTGAAATGGCAATGACTGAACATTGGAATGCTAATAAAAGTGACACTGACCATGAAGTGGATTGGCCGGTATTGTCTACTGAAAGGCCGATACTGGTTGGCAGCGGGAGTTGTTCTCCGGTTACTTCTAAACAAATAGAACTGGCGTTGAATGCGGGTTTTAAAAGTATTGCTTTGGATGTTGTGCAACTCTTACAAAATAATACTGTTTACATTATTGAGATTGTTCAGCAGGCAATAGACGGTATTAACAGTGGCCAATCGGTTTTGCTGCATACGTCGTTGGGTACGAATGACAGCCGGAACGACGCTTCTGTAAAAACGGCGCTGGCATTGGGTATCCCGGAGGCGCGCGTTAAGGAACATATCGGCTACCATTTCGGCACTACATTAGGCACTATTGCGCGGTTAGTGGCGGGGAAAACAAATGTACTGAAACGAATTGTGATTGCCGGAGGCGATACGAGCAGTTATGCTGCACGTGCGATGGGTATAGAGTCTGTGGTAATGATCGCGCCTCTTAGTATTGGCGCTCCTTTATGCAGGGCCAGTGCGCCGGAATCTCCTGTAGATGGCATGGAGGTGAATTTTAAGGGCGGACAGGTGGGCAGTCCTGATTATTTTATCCGGGCAACAAAACATTTTTCATAATTATCAACTTATTATATGAGTCAAAAAACATTAGCGTTCATTCATACATCGGCTACTTTGGTCCCGGTTTTCCAGAAACTGGCAGAACAATATATTCCGGATGTTAAAGTATTTAATATTGTGGATGACAGCCTGGTTAAATGTATTATCAATGATGGCAGTCTTAAGCCTAATGTGGCGAAGCGTGTAGCGGGTTATGCTCAAAGTGCGGAACTGGGTGGTGCGGATTATGCCATGTTTACCTGTTCTTCTATTGGTGCGGCAGTGGAAGCGGCGCAATTTGTTACGAATATTCCTGTGCTGCGGGTGGATAAGCCGATGGCGGACCTGGCGGTAGCTACGGGTAAAAAAATTGGTGTGATTGCGACGTTGCCAACTACTTTATACCCGACGAGTGATTTGGTGAGGCGTTCTGCTGAGGCTGCAGGCAAGGAGGTTGAAATTACCGCAAAGGTGTGCGAAGGTGCTTTTGACGCGCTGATGAGCGGTGATGCTGCTAAACATGATGAAATGGTTGCGAATGCGCTTAAGGAACTTTATGCTGAGGTGGACGTGATTTTGCTGGCCCAGGCTAGTATGGCGCGCGTGGTGGATACATTGCCGGAAGCATTCAGGCAAAAACCTATTTTAGCCAGTCCTCCTATAGCTATGGCATATCTTAGCGGGATTATTAAGTAGTGTTGGTTCATCCTGTCCTGTTGCGTTTGTGGAAGTAATATGACTCAACAGGACAACCGGTAAACCCGGATATGAAGCTGCTATTTTCTTTTAAAGCTGTGATTCTTACTTAGAGCGGAATGTACCTGTCGGGCATCATTCAATTTTGTTGAATGAGCTGTACTATAATAATGCTCAGCTGAAATATAATGCTGACGGGCTGCGGCATGCGTTGGTGGCGAGGTACGAGCCAGTGCGACGCAGGAGCACCGAGCGTAGCGGAGCCATAAGCACGCCGGTCTGATGCTTCATTATCTGCCAATAGCTGAGAGCCCATTATTAAATAAAAAAATCAGAATACAATAAACGATTGCGACCATGAAAAACATCAGAAAGGTAAGTTTGTACTTATCAGCTCCTGTCCTGCTGACATTTTTGACAGGATTATTTTTAAAGAATGAAGTGCTCTGGCAACCTGCTTTGGTTTTTGGACTGGCTTTGCTGACCATTGGGTTAGGTGCGATAGAAAAACTAGCTGGGTATCAATATACGGGATGGATCATTGTGGCGGTGGTTGCCGGATTAACTTACCCTCAAAATTTTACCCAGTGGGGCGATTTTAATTTAAGGGACAAGTTTGTTATCCTATGTATTGTGCAGTTGGTGATGTTTGGCATGGGAACGAAAATGAGCATTAAAGACTTTTCTGCTATTGGCAGCAGCGGTAAGGGTGTTCTGGTTGGATTGGTCAGTCATTTTACTGTGATGCCTACTGTGGGTTATTTACTGACGAGAATTTTTCATTTTGAGCCTGAAATAGCAGCGGGGGTTATTTTAATTGGTTGTTGCTCGAGTGGTTTAGCGAGCAATGTAATGGTATATATAGCGAAAGCGAACTTAATATTATCTGTGACGGTAACGGCTGTTGCTACGATCGTGGCTCCTTTTTTAACGCCTTTGTTGATGAAGTTCCTGGCGGGGGCTTTAATTGAAGTGAAGTTTAGCGAGATGATGCAGGAGATTATTAAAATTGTGATTATCCCGATAAGTGCGGCGCTTTTTCATGACTATTTAAAGACGGCTGATGCTAAGGGTAAAAAAACGGTGTTTACGTTGTTTGGTATAGCGGCTGTATGGCTGGTAATATTCGGAGTATTTGCCAAAGGTTACAGCGAGAGTAATTTTGGTGAGCATGGCCAGGAGGCTGTGGTGATGTTTTCTTATTTGATGGGGGCTATTATTGTGGGTGTCTTATATCACCAGTTGTATAGAATGTACCCGAAACTGGATAAGATCATGCCTTATTTTTCGATGTTTGGTATTATTTACTTTACGCTGATAAGTACTGCTGCGGGCAGGGATAATTTATTGCAGGTTGGTTTTATATTGTTCTTAGCTGCGGCGATCCATAATGCGTTGGGCTATTTCTTTGGTTACTGGATGGCACGTGCGCTGAAAATGAATAAACCTGATGCAAGGACGATCGCATTTGAGGTGGGATTACAGAACGGTGGTATGGCGAGTGGTATTGCGGGTTCGATGGGTAAACTAGGTACGGTTGGTTTGGCCGCGGCAGTTTTTAGTCCGTGGATGAACATATCGGGTTCTATACTGGCTAATTACTGGGGCCGAAAGGCTGAAAGGGAAAAGCGGGAACTGGAAACAGATGCGGCAAATGCCACAGACGATAAAAAGAATTTAATTGTAGAATGATAGAAGCGGCATCAGGATAAATGAATAGTAATGTGTAAAAAGCAGAAAGCTACCAATGGCATGTTGGTAGCTTTCTGCTTTTTATATAATTGCCAGTTTACAAAGTAATATTGCTACTTGTTAACTCCAGTTCTGTATTGATTGTTGCATCCGGAATTGGTAATGCTAAAACAACATTGAGTTTCTGCTTAATTTTGCCGACATTCTTAGCAATCTGCATTTCAATGTTCTGAGTGGTAACCGCTACCGTTGCGCCTGCTATTTTCAGGTCTGCGATGGTCAACTTAACTACAGCGACATCATTGTATGTCTTACTGTTTACCGTGGTAGTGGCTAATTTATCCGTGATCTCATAGTTGATGGTGAATGTGGCATCATAACCTGACACTTTTGCACTTAATCCTTTCTGACTCCACTTATCGCCTTTATTGTTATTGCCGGCAAGATAGTTGAGCTCGATATTGGCTCCCAGGTCGCTTAAGGCGCCATATTGAGTATAGCTTTTACCTGATACGTTATAGTACTCTTTGGCACTGCCTACACTGCTGGTAAATACCGTATAACTTTTACCGTTATAGGTTTCAGTATTACTGGTTGCTGTGAGCGTATAAGACGATGAAGTGCTTGTTTTATTATTGGTAACTTTATACGTCCAGGTATTGCCTGCTTTTAATGGCAAATAGTTAATTGTTTCTGAACTGCCGCCACCGTTATCATCATCTTTACTGCAGGAAGTAAATAATAATGCTGCTGCTGCAAAAACCAACGCTAATTTTTTCATATTGTTTAATGTTTAAAATTCACAATTTTTAGGTGTACGTGCAAAAGGGATCACGTCGCGGATATTGCCCATACCGGTTACAAACTGCACCATGCGTTCAAATCCTAAACCAAATCCGGCATGTGGGCAGGTACCATAACGGCGGGTATCTAAAAACCAGCTTAATTCTTCTACCGGCACTCCCATTTCTTCCATACGTGCTACTAATCTTTCGTAACGTTCTTCCCGCTGGCTGCCTCCGACAATTTCACCGATACCCGGTGCTAAAATATCCATTGCGGCTACCGTTTGTCTGCCTTCCTCACAGCCATCGTTTAAACGCATGTAGAAAGATTTTATTGCTGCGGGGTAATTGGTAACAATTACCGGCTTTTTAAAATGCTTTTCTACGAGGTAACGCTCATGTTCACTTTGTAAATCGGTACCCCAGCTGATATCGAACTTGAACTTTTTCTTTTTGTAATGACTGCTGTTCAATAAAATATCAATGGCTTCCGTATAAGTAATGCGTTCAAATTTGTTATTGGTCACAAATTCCAGTTTCTCTAATAAACCGAACTCCTGGCGTTTGTCCTGCGGTAAAGATTTCTCTTCATCTTTCAGGCGCTGGTCCAGGAATTTAAGATCATCGGCATTTTGTTCCATTGCATATTTAATAATATACTGGATGAATTCTTCTGCCAGGTCCTGGTTGTCTTCTAAATCGTAGAAAGCCATTTCCGGCTCTACCATCCAAAACTCTGCCAAATGTCTTGTGGTATTGCTGTTTTCTGCACGGAATGTTGGTCCGAAAGTATAGATCTCCCCTAAAGCAGTGGCACCCAACTCTCCTTCTAACTGTCCGCTTACGGTAAGGTTGGTGCTTTTACCAAAAAAATCTTCGCTAAAATCGATACTACCATCTTCGTTGCGCGGCGCTGAACCATCAATTGGCAAAGTTGTAACTCTAAACATTTCACCGGCACCTTCCGCATCGCTGGCTGTAATAATTGGTGTATGCAGGTACACGAAGCCTTTTTCGCTAAAGAATTTGTGTATCGCTTGTGCAATGGTATGGCGGATACGGAAAACAGCACTGAATGTAGCGGTCCTGAAACGCAGGTGAGCGTTTTCACGCAAAAACTCTAAACTATGTTTTTTAGGCTGGATCGGATATTTTTCTGCATCGCTATCGCCTAATATTTCTACTGATTCTGCCTGTATTTCTACAGACTGACCGCTACCCTGGCTGGCTATTAATTTACCGGTGATTTTTAAACAGGCACTGGTAGTGATGCGTTTTAAGATGCTTTCGTCTGTATTTTCGAAATCAACCACAATCTGCACATTATTGATAGTGCTGCCATCATTTAAAGCGATAAATCTGTTGCTTCTGAAATTACGTACCCATCCCATAACGGTTACGTCCTGCCCCGTTGGTTCTGTTGCCAACAAAGCCTTAATCTTTGTTCTTGATTTGAATGACATGTGATTGAAAAAATTTAATTTTTATATTTACTTTTTAAAAAGTAGTCGCAAATATACATTTTGTATAAGGTTTTCGGCTATTATTTTGCCATATTTTACGGCACCAATCAATTTCAGGCCAGGTAAAGCTATTGATAAGTTCCCGGAGATTTATTGTTGGTCTGATATTATAATTGTCTGAAATGTACCAGCTAAAAGATAAGGTGGCTTAATAATTCTCATTAATATGATAAAAGAATTTATTGGGCAAATTACTGATCCCGCCTCTTTCAAACTGGTTAAAGCTGAGATCGAACCTGAAAACAAAATCATAAGCTGTCAGGATATCAATACCGATACCGGCTGTTCTTAGCCACTGGTTACTCAAATAATTATTGTTGCTATAGCGGCTGTCTATATAGCCAACATTGCCATATACTTTTAAAAATACCCGGAATGGAATATCGTTATGTGTTTTGGACAGTTCGTTAAATGTTTTGCGTAGTCCGCCAGGGTTCTCCTTTTTTTTATCTTTAAACAAGCTTTTTATGTACCAGTTGAAAATATTTTTCTTAAAAGTGAGCCGGCTTAGAAAGCCACTATTCCCATCCAGCACAAAATATTCCAGGCCTTGTATGTATTTGTTGGTGTAGCCAAATAACTGGGCATTTGCAAAGGGCAGGTTGTTTTGAAACTTATGAACGCCATATATATAAAGGTCCAGGTAGTTATTTTTCCCGATCTGCTTTACTGCAAAAAGCTCTGCCTGTATCTTGGTCATATTTAAGCTACTGTTTTCACTTAACCGCTGCTGGAGTTGGGTGGTTAAGAACCAGCCCCGCAACGGGTAAGGAATATAATCTACTTTGTAATACTGAGTACTCCAGATAAAATCCAAATAGGTTGCTTTTGTAGTGGCGTTTCCGAAATAGCCGGGATTGAGTTTGGCTATGGTATCTGCTATTTTTTCGAAATTGTACCGGCCGTACAATTGCATGCGTAAGCGGCTGTTTTTATTATACGTCAAAGCGGCATCTGCACTGTATAGCTCCCTGGATTTATGGTTGGCTGAATAGAATAATTGCTTATTCGCATCTGTAGCAAAATTGATCTCGTTACTGGCAATATGCTTAAACGAAACCTTGTACCCGAAACGCAGGCGTTTATCTACAAATGGCCGTAAATAATTAAACGACACCTGCCTGGTATAACCGCCTATCAGCCATAGATTGAACTTATCGTTTCTGCCTGTCACATTTTCATGTCGGAGCTTTACACCAACATTGGTCCTGGATAAACTGGCATTGTGCTCATTTATCCAGACGTTCCAGTTTCTATCGGCTACGGTGAAATATGGAGTAGGGAAAATATACCAGCGCTCTTTGAGTAAAAAATGGACTTTATAATGACCATCCGCTACTAAAGTGGTATCAAATAAAACATCTACAAATAATGTAGTGTTCATTAAATTTTCTTTGCTGCGCCACAGGTAATTGCTGAACACCTCAGCAGAATAGGCTGAATCTTTCTTCAAAACAATCTCGCGCTCTACAATAAAATCTTTTGTCTTTTTATTGCCTTCGAAACTGATTTCTGCAACTTGAAAAGTCTGGGCCTGTAATAAACCAATTGAACAGATGAATGTAATAAGTAAGGGCAGCAAAGTGCGGGTCAATGGCATTAATCCTGGTTTTATATTTCTAAAAATGCCATTAAATTATTGAAGTTACTTTTCAGTTCGTTTTCATATCGTTCTTCGCCCATATAATAGACTACATTATACTCGTAGCGCTGGAACGTGGATATAATGGTGCTTACGTCCTGCTTATTTATTCTGAGCGTAATGGTAATCAGACCTGTTTGCGGATCATTCGTGGTATTTAGCTGCGTAATATGCGCATCATTGGTTTCCACTAACCTGGATAACTGGCTAATAGAATAATCTACGTCTTTCATTTCTATAACGATTAACGCGCCCTGTTCATTAATGCCTGTAAGGTTACCAAAGAAAGTGAGTAAATTATCGTTGGTGATAGCACCTACATATTCATTTTCACTGTTAACAACGGGTACGAGGTCTAATGAAAATTGCTGCTGGATTTTTGCTGCTGTAAAACAATGCGCGTCGCCTGGTACTGCTATTTTTTTCAATGGTAAATTCACCACGTCCACATCTTCTTCCGTCTCCAGGTCATATATCGCACTTTTCTCTAAAAGTCCAAGATAGATGCCTTCATCATTTACCACCGGTATTTGATCTAAATTCAGCTTATCCAACATATCTGTTACACCCGGTAAGTCCTTAAAGTCGGTAACAGGCTTTATAATATTCGATATAAGTTGATGATTATACATAGTGTTATGCAATTCTATAAAAATATAACCAAATCTTTAGTAAAAAGTTTAATCAATTTTCCACTGACTAATAATTTATATTTATAACAAAATACATACCAACCAGTTACAGGAATATAAAATTCGTTAAAATTTAGAAAACCAAATATGGACATTCAAATAAATTTCCGGTGCTTATTATCTTAACCTCCACTCTGCCGTCAACGGCAGTTTATTTTGCGGACTGGACCTTAAACAAGCAGAAGACAGGAACATTATAAAAGGAGCATTATCGCTTTTGGTTGAACAAACTTATGCTTCGCTAAAAAAAGCATGATCAACCATTCAAATGCTCAATGGCTGCGGTGGACAGCAGGCGGGCGCCCGGCGCCCGGTACCAATGAATCAATCAGGTTTGAAAAACCTGATTGATTCATTGGTACGTTACCCTGCAGTACGCCGGACGAATGTACAAATAGGATTGCCGGTGCCGACAGCCCCAAATAAAAAGAGATGCGCTGTAACACGCATCTCTTCTCTCACCTATCATATTTTTACATTTATTGACGAATAATCATCGGTGCTCCCATGATCCTTGGACCGGAACCTCCGCCCATACCGAATTTGCTTAAATTATAAGTCAGTGTTACCAGGAAGTAGCGTTTTAATACCAGATAATTGATATCCTCAATATAGTTGGCATTACTGTTACGCGTTATTCCCTTGTTCTGGTTCAGAATATCATTAACGCTGAATTTCACTTCCGCTTTTTTGCTCTTCAGGAAGTTTTTGGATACATACATGTTCCACAAAGTGAATTTTGTATTGTAGCCTGCTGCTCTTCCTGTATTGGCAATATAATCGACATCCGTACCGAAGTTGATGACATTCGGAATATACAGGTTATAGTCGAACGTACCGGTATAAGTATAGTAGTTGGTATTTTGTTGCGGCTGTAAAGAGTATTTGGCATTGCTCCAGTTAATACCACCGCCTGCGCTAAAGTCCATTATTTCTTTCAGGTTATAGGTTGCAGATACATTTTGATTAATGCTCAGGTTTTTAATTTTATTCTCCAGGCTGTTCTGCATATTGATATTTTTGATATAATTAGCGCCGGTCCTCAGATTTATTTTAGCCTTCTCCGCTCCTATTTTTACCGGGAAACCATAGTTCATACTGCCGTTTAAATTATAAGTACCGTTCACATTTAAATAAGTGGTTTTTCTGGCACCTGATGCGGATATCATATCGTTGCTTACAATATCATTAAATGTCTGGCGGGCACTTAAAGTCGCAAAAAAGCTCTTCATGGTGAACGGATCAAAACTATTGTACATCACTCGCAGGTTATTGCTGAATGATTGTTTTAAATCCGGGTTACCCTGTATAATATTTAGCGGGTCTGAAATGTCTTCAATTGGTTGTAATTGCCTTACAGACGGCTGAGAGGTGGTACCGTTATAGTTGACACGCAAAGTGCGGTAACGGTTCTTACTGATCTGCAATTGTGCGGAAGGTAAAATATTAAAGAACGTGTATTTAATAGGATCAGATTTACCGGCCAGTAAACTTGATAGTTCGGAATACTGTGCTTTAGCACCGATAGTATAGTTCCAGCCGGTTAAATAAGTTTTTAAATTCAGTCCCGCACCGGTATTGCTGTAGCTGTTATCCAGGTAATTCGTCAGGTTATCATTGATCAGGTCGAACTGGTTGGTCAGTGGATTATAGTCATAAGTTTTACGGTCACTGGTATTGCTGTTATTGTTCCTGTATGCAGACATTTCCAGCAATGACTTTTTGCTCACCGGCTCAGTAAAAGTACCGGTAATATTATAAGTAAGCGATTTGTTGAGTGCACTATTTACCTGGTTAATATTGGTATTGGAACCGCCTGTTAAATAGTTATTGATAACGCTTAACTGTGTTCCATCTGCATCGCTGCGATTGTTACCCATGACTAACTGTGCAGAGAATGTTCTGCCTTTACGCTGGAATTTTCTTCTGTACAATGCGGTACCGGAAAAAGTATAACCATTGTTTTTATTGGTAGTACTGGCGCTACCGTCTGTGAGTAAGCCCAGTTTATCACCTAATGTTTCATAGATCCTGTCTGTAACAGAATTGGTGGTCTGGTAGGTAAATGACGGTGTGATTTTGATGGAATTCATGCTGTCAATTTTCCAGTCCACCGCAAAGTTCAGACGGTGATTATTATTATCCCTGGAAGAGTTACTGAACTCGTTATAATATTGGGAAGAATCGGCAATAAAGTTTTGGCGGTGCTTTTCTGTGTTATTATCAAACTGGGTACCGTTAAAGAAATAACTGCCGGTAAATTCCAGGTTACTTTTCTTAAAATTATTATAGTTTAAGCCAATAGCCTGTGTACCTGTAATACCCTGTGAACTGGTGCCGAAGCTAGCGCCGCCATTAAGTGCATCAGTAAGGCTAAAGTTCTGCTGGTTCACGTTATTGGCCTGGCCGATCAATGAGATCTGCTCTCCTTTTTTAAATGAATTGATATTGGTATTTCCCTGGTATCTGAAATCATTATCGTTGGTAGAAAGATTTGCACCGGCACCGGCAGAAACACGCCCGAAAATACCATTGCGTTTATCTTCTTTTAGTGTCAGGTTAATGGTTGGTTCACTTTCACCATCATCAATACCTGTAAACTCCGCCTTATCAGATTTTTTCTCAAACACCTGTACTTTTTTCACCATATCGGCCTGGAGATTTTTAGAAGCCAGTTTGGGATCGTTGGCAAAAAACTGTTTGCCATCCACCATGATGCGCTTTACTTCCTGGCCGTTCGCTTTAATGGTACCATCTTTTTCAACTTCCAAACCCGGCAGGCGTTTGAACAGGTCTTCTACCACTGCGTTTGGTTTATTTACTTTAAATGAATTGGCATCATACTCAACAGTATCGCCTTTTATAACAATAGGCGCCGCAGTTACCACTACATCATCTAATGTAGATTGAAACTGCATTTGAATAGCACCTAGATCAACTTCCGGTTGAGCATCCGTTATTTCAACATTTTTATCTAACCGCTTGTAGCCTGTATATGTAATGGTGAGAATATATTTACCCGATTTCAATTTACTGATAAGGAAAGTTCCATCCGCCTTCGACCTGGTAAAAGAAATCAAAGACGAATCCTGCTGATCCAGGAGATTAATGGAAGCGCTTTCCAGGTTCATACTGGCAGTAGTGTCTTTTACAGTGCCCTTAATACTCCCGTTTTTTGTTTGTGCAAAAGAAAACTGGGTCATAAAAACTGCAAAGAAAAGTAGGATGATGTGCGTGTGTGATTGTTTCAAAAATTTCATATAAGATTTTTTACGATTCAAAGATATTTTCCCAAAATAGATTAGACGCCTATTTAACTACATTTATAGTTAATCATGGTTAATATTTTTTTTAAATTAATATAGCATGATTTTATTGGTAATCAGCACTAAAATTGTTGTTTTTCTTATTAATTGAATCAACAATTGTACAACTGTTGAACATCGTTGTGTCACTCCCTTGTACGGTATTGCTACTATGAGGCAATAAAGAAAGATGAAGTATTAAAATGCACCGGTAATTTCTATAGGGGAAAAACCAGTTAGCCGGTTTCTATTATTCCGGGTGCAATATAATCATTAAATACCAATTGTGGTATTTTAAACTAACGCATTAGTGATTGGCTCTTGGGTACCTGCATCAAATATGGAATCAAATATTACCGGGTCAATGCAACATAAGCCAGCACTATTCTTAATATAACATATGAACAAATCGATATTCCATAATAAATCGATGATATAAAAAAACGTAATAACAGTGCCGCATATCATCGGTCTTTGTCATTACGTTTTCGAGCGTCCTTCTAAAATAAAAAACACATTATTAAAAGCAACATTGTTTTAAAAGGAATCAGTCAAACATCTTCGCGGCATTATCAAGCTTTTCCTGCGTGCCTATATCAATAAACCGGCTGCCTGAGTGATTATAGCCATAAATATTTTCACCTTTACAAAGTGCCAGATATACATCGATCACGGAGAACTTTCCTCTCAATTCAATTTTATCGAAAAAAGATTGATTCAGTACCTGGATACCGCTAAAAGCTTTTGATATGCCCTCTTTACCTTTTACCGCACCATCACCGGTATTTTTCCAACCGACCAAGCGGTTGGCTTCATCAAATTGCAAAACACGGGACGATACCCTGTCGGTAACTGCTAATGTAGCAATAGCCGATAAAGCGAGGTGCTGCTCAATTGCTTTCTGCAGGTTAAAGTCGGTCAATATATCCGCATTCATCACCACACAGTGTTCTGCCGCTTTTAAAAAAGGAGCTGCTTTTAAAATACCACCACCCGTTTCCAACACTTCGTCAGACTCGTCGCTGATGACCACATTACTGCCCCAGCCTTTATTTTCATTTAAAGCCGCAATTATCTGGTCAGCAAAATGATGCACATTTACAATCACATCTTTTATACCATAACCGGCAAGCCATTCTATATTGCGTTGCAATACCGTTTTGCCGTTTACCACGGCCAACGCTTTCGGATGCTTATCAGTAAAAGGCTTTAATCTTGTTCCCAGGCCAGCCGCCAGTATCATTCCTCTTATTGCCATAATTACAACTCCTTTTTCCAGTTTTCTTTGTTGATATGGTTCAATTCTACCTTTACTTTGTATTTGTTTTTCAAATGCCGGGCAGTCGCTTCTGCAGCATACACACTTCTGTGTTGCCCGCCAGTGCAACCAAAATTAATGGTCAGGTTTTTAAAACCCCGGCTCAGGTAATCTTCTACATTAATATCGATAATATCAAAAATACTGTTGATAAACTGTGGCATCCTGGTATTTTGCTCCAGGTAATCTTTTACCGGTTTATCCAGCCCGCTCTGCGTTTTATATTCGTCTATTCTTCCGGGATTCAAAATACCCCTGCAATCAAAAACAAAACCGCCGCCGGTGCCTGTTTTATCTTCCGGGTACCCGTTTTTCAGATAGGAAAAACTATTAACTTTTACCACCAACGGCGTAGCGTCTGAAGCTTTTTTAATAGTGAACCTATCAATGACCATATCACTGGTGCAAATATCCAGCACCCGCTTCAGTTCCGGTACATACAATCCTAGTGAGCGGTTATTAATAAACCATTTCAGGTTCTCCAGCGCCTGAGGAATGCTTGTTAAAAATTGCGCCTTTCTCTCGAAAAGGCCCCTGAATCCATAGGCACCTAAAACCTGCAAAAGCCGGATCAATACGTAGCCGTAATATTGCTTTTCGAAGAGTTCCTTATCTATGGGGCTACCGATTTTATTTTCAAACTGTGAAATATAATAGCCTCTCAGTTCTATTTTCCAATCTTCCGGCAGATTCGCTCTTGCCTGCCAAAGCAGACTTGCAAGGTCGTATTGAGGAGCGCCCAACATGCCACCCTGGTAATCTATAAAGTAAGGTGTGTTATTATGGATCATAATATTCCGGCTCTGAAAATCCCGGAACATAAAAAACTTATACGCCGTTTTTGTTAAATACAACGCGAACATTTCAAAATCATCCAGCAGATCCTGCTTATTATATGGCGTTTGCAACGTATCCAGGAAATAATACTTAAAATAAAGCAGGTCACTGATGATTGCCTGCTTGCCAAACTCAGTGGAAGTGATACAATCATTGTAATTTAAACCTTCGTGGCCTTTGAGTTGTAAGTCTATCAAGCCATCAATACTTTTCTTAAATAGTGATTTTACATTTTCTGAGAAACCTTCCTTTTCTAACACATCCAGTAAAGAAACAGACCCCAGATCTGTTTGCAAATACACCGCGCCATCATCACTTACAGCTATTATTTCCGGAACATTGAGCCCTTTGCTTTTAAAATGATTCGTAAAATTGATAAAGGTTTTATTTTCTTTCAGGTTATTACCTATTGTAGCAATATATGATTTTCCGTCAGCATTCCCCACTCTAAAATACTGCCTGTCACTGCCGCTTTGTGGCAGTAATGTAATTTCTACAAAATCATATCCCTCAACAGTATCCAAAAAAGCTTTTACCTGATCTATATATTTAGACATTAAAAATTGTTTCGTATTTATCAAAAGTATTGTCCGCAAAAGTAATTTTTTTATACCGTTCTCCTAATAAAAACAATCAGCCCCGTTATGTGCTGCACTTCATTGAACCTCAATTCACATTAAGTAAAAATAAATATATAAAAATATTTGTCAAATAAATTCGCAGACTCTACTTTCGCCGCGGAGAGATGGCAGAGCGGTCGAATGCGGCGGTCTTGAAAACCGTTGACTGTCACAGGTCCGGGGGTTCGAATCCCTCTCTCTCCGCTGAGAGGGTCTTCATCAAGAAGACCCTCTTTTTTTCATATATCAATAATCCTTTTTCTCTCATTTTCATATGACTATGAGAAAATATTTTAAGTATTGTAGGTGTTCGATAAATACCATTTTCATAGTAAAGATTGTTGTCGAACACCAAGCTTACAAATTCCCTTTTCTGAGGCGTTTTAGAGATTGAATATACATGAGGCATATTAGTTTAGTTAAGAGGTTGATATTTTCTTCTAATATATTGAATACTTCTCTTTGGTCAATGCTCAATCTTTCTATTGTTTGTTCATGGTTCAATATACCGTTCTTACATAAACTGTACTTTGTTAATTCTATTTCGAAATAGTAAAAATTGGATGGTCACAAGTAATAAATAAATGATTGAAAACGAAATTAAAATTTGCAAGTGGATATTAATCAATACTACCATAAAACAAATTGATGGTATCCCTAAAAATGTTAAAAGTGATAAATAGAGATTATTTCTGACCTTTCCCACCAAATTTAGAAGGACTGCGAAAGAAGATATAACCGTAGCAACAAGATATACAAATGAAAATCCTAAATTTAAAACCAGTTCTAGAATCTGTATCCATTTTTCAAATGAACCTCCATCAACTGATTCGGTTTGAGAAACCACAATTCTATAAATCACAAATAACATAGTGCCTATTAGCAAATTAATTATCCAATACTTAAATATAATTTTTCTCATTTTTTGTCGCAATACCCTTGTTAGCAGCTGCCTTTTTTATTCTGCTAGTTTAAAAATGTATATATAACTTCTCAGTTTTTTGTAGCGTCTGCAAAGACATTTTGTAACGTAGAAAAATGACATATTTATACACACAAGCTACAAGCCCACAGAATTGGGCTAATTTTTAGTAAAACTCTATTTTGCAATCTAATAAAGCGAAAGTTCTGCCATCTGAAATTTCTATATTATTCCCGGATATTTTACCTGTCAATAATCCTAATATTTCAGCACCTTACTTAATACCTTCTCGCCATCCTTCAATATCTCCTTTATAGGATAATCCGTGAAATAATTCATTAGTAGGCAACCATAATTTACAATTTTCAGATATTACTCCACCACTTTGAGCAATAGGTTCTTCAAACTGTGTTATAACCTTATTAAACAAAACTTCTTCCAATCTGTCATTTCATTAACTGTACTCATTTTATGGCGTTATATTGATTTTTACATTACATAAACCTGCTTCTTGGAATATCTTCGTGTAATTTCTCCCTTGCAGCGCAAAGCTTCTGATCTTTTATCATGAACCTTTTTTCATTTTTATTGCTCTTGTTATCTTTGCTCATAGTCTGCCGACTATGTGTAGCGGAGTAGTCTAGCCAATTGTTATTCCTATAATAGCATCTTTTTTTTCAGCTAATAACAATAAATCAAATAATCTGCCAAAGAAGCCCAATTCATTACGATTTTCTATTTCTTCTTGCACGAAATCATTCATTGTTGATTTTAATTCATTTCCCACTTCCACAATTCTCTTCGTAAAGCCAAGTAATAATTTGGGGTCAAACATTGTTATTATTTCTTTATTTTCAAAGTTTATGATCCCTTGACCAGTCATATAATTTGGAATGAAGAAATACCATAGATAAAGTTCTTTATAAATACCATATTCAATTAATGAATAAACTGATTGTAGTTCAGCTATTAAATACAAATCACTTCCAGGAAATGATATGTCATTTTCCAGTATTTTTTTAGAAATTATTTTTTCATAATCCACATCATAAAACCCAACGGTCTTCGTTTCACCTTTAATTGCTTCGGGATCTTTTAAATACCCATTTACATATATCCCCATTTTTTATGTTTTTTTAATTCATTATACTATGTGATTTAGCTCACTGGCAATTAACAAATTTGTGAGGATTTGCAATCCGTTGTTTTGCAAAATGCTTGTCGTATTTACTAATCCTACAACCATCAATGAGCATTCGATTTTTTAACCGACTTTAATATAGCATTATAAGCCAGATTCGTTATCGGTATCAACGCTGTAATAATTACTAGATAATAATCCTCGCTATTCATTCCAAATTTCTCACGAAAATCTGAACCCGTAATTATTTTAATTAAGAGCAAAGAGAAAACAACTGCGAACATTAAATTAATCGAGGTCAATAAAGAGGTATTAGGTGGAGCGTATGTTTTTACCCAGAACCTGGATTTAAAAATATAAAACAGGTTATACGATCCGAACAACAACAGAAACACGGCTATTAAAACAGGCTGCTTTATAGTACCTATAACTGTTATCGCAAAAAACACTGCGATCAACATAAGGTCGATAAGCAGTAGGAAAAACCCTGAAATAAGTTTCATTTTAGTATATACTTTTATGTAAGTTAACTGTCTTTTTCGAAAAAATGAAAACGCCTGTAGTATCTAACTGATACAGTAATCTGTCGGAAAGATGAGGGCTGTTAGATCCAAGTCCAGTTGCTTCAAATTTATAAAGCAAGTCAATTTGTTTGGTTTTACGGTTCAAGGCCATCAGTCCAATCATTGGTAAAACCATCATAACCAGGCTTCATAGCAAATGAGGCGGTTAATAATATATTCGTGTTGGTAAACTGATTGCCAGATGTTTTTTTAATAGTAACTATGCTATATTTATCCAATTCCTCTTTTAGAAAAAAATCTTTTACAGCCTTTGTTTCGAGGTCTATCTCTATGTAAGAATAAACAAAACCACCAATGAGTTGATGTGTAGTTGTATCCAAAGAAAAAATTTCGCCCGTTGGTATTTTATTGGCTAAATAGTCTATATCTGTATAACCATTCCTGACAAAAATGTTTTTAAAATACAACCCAAAGCAGATATTATTAGCTTGTTTCAATCGCTTACCCTTTATTTTGACAAAGATATGAAACCGACTGAGGGTGTGACACAGTTGAATTACAAGAAGGGATTTATGCCTTACTGAACAATTCTGAGTTTTTTTATCCGATACTATTTGACTTTTGCCGAACCTTGGAAAATAGATATTTTAGAGTTCCTGAACGAGAACTATATGGATGACTTGACCATGGAGCAAATCGCATCATTTACAGGTCGGAGTTTAGTCACTTTTAAAAGAGATTTCAAAAAAATAAGCAGTCTCACACCTCAAAAATGGCTGATAAAAAACGTTTGGAAATGGCTTATATCAAACTAAAGGAAGAAAAGAAAAAAGTACAGGAGGTATGTCTGGAAGTAGGCTTTAAAAACCCCTCAAAATTCTCAACTGCATTTAAAAATCAATACGAAATACCGCCAAAAGAAGTAGAAATTTTTAAAACTTGTCACATTCTTACATTTGAAATTGTCTAATTCTAAAGCCCAAAAATGGAAGATTTGAAAATACTGAACAAAAAACTATTTCCTTATGCTTACAACATTCTGGGAAATACCGACGATAGCCAGGACGTAATTCAGGATATTTTGATACACTATAGTGCAAAAGATCCAGATTCAGTTTCCAATCAAAATGCTTATTTGATAAAAGCAGTCATTAATCAGTCAATAAATCTAAAAAAGAAGAATGACAGGGAAAGGCAACAAAGGATCGTATTGCCCCAACCAATAGTTACCAATCAAGGTGAAAACAAAATTGAATTAGAAGAAATTCTCAACTATTCAATGCTTGTTTTGCTCAACACTTTGAACATAAAAGAAAGAGCCGTATTTCTGCTAAAAGAGGCATTCGATTACGAACACAATGAAATAGCTGAGATATTAGCCATCTCAACAGAAAATTCAAGGCAATTACTTACAAGAGCCAAAAAGAAATTGAAGTTGAGAAAACCCGACATCACAACTTCACCCACAAAAGACAAAAAGCATCTGGAGAAATACGTGGAAACAATCCGTAAAGGTGATATCAGGACTTTGGAGCAATTGCTATCTGATGAAGTACAGGTTTTGGCAGATGCTGGAAAAAAATTAAAGGTTATTGCTCAAGTGACTTCGGGAATTAACAACACGGTCAAACTGATGACCTATGTTTTTGAGAATTATCAAAAAGACCTTGAAATAAAAATCGAAGAAATCAATCATCAGTCTGCACTATTGTTTTACAAAGGCACAACATTGATAAACTGTCAGATATTTGAGCTAAACCCGGATGGAAAGATCAAAAGTATTTTTTCTGTCGTTGATCCGGATAAACTGATGAAAATTTAAAATTCCTTCCCATTTTTGTCACGCTCCCCAATTTGGAATTGTCTTGTAAGAAACAATTAAAATTTTTAGATAATGAAAGAATTTGCATTAATTTTCAGATTAAAAGACATTTCCGATTTCAGACCATCGCCTGAGCAAATGCAGGAACGCATGGATTGGTTAGCTGGCATTGCTTCACAAAACAAATTAGCGGACAAAGGCAATACGCTTTTACCATTTGCAGGAAGTGCTAAAACCGTAAAACCCAACAACGTAGTAACAGAAGGAGCCTACACAGAAATCAAAGATTTTATCAGCGGTTACCTTGTGATAAAAGCCAATACCATAGATGAAGCCGTAGAAATCGCAAAAGGTAATCCGATTTTTGAGCAGGTAGGCGGGAACATTGAAGTAAGGGAAGTTTTGAAAAGGAATTAATATTTGATAATAAAATTGAGCTTTTCAGAAAGACTATTTTAGCCTCATAACGGTTTTGTTATGAGGCTTTGATTTAAATTTCATATCAATGCAAAAGATTTCATTGCAGCAGTGGATTTCCCTGAAATAAAAATATAGACAGGAATAAAATCCTGATCATTAAAATCGTTGGATTTAGAGGATTTGTATTAAACACAATAACGGGTAACAATCGGATAAAACCATTAACAACCACAAATAGGAATGATATTTTGCACGCTGCGTCAAAAGAATATTTATGATATAGTCACATTAGAAAAAGGCAAAAAACATTAGACCAAGTGTTGCCGGCAACACTTGGTCTAATAGGCTAACAGGAATACCTTCTTTCAGCAATTGGCCACATTGCATAAAGCATACTAAAAATAAAGATGGCCACTGTAGAAACAGTAGCCCTTTCTTAACCCTAAAACAATAATATATATGAAACCTTAATCTTTGATCAATTTATGGGTGGATGATTTCCCATCCTTACCCGTTATTACTATTAAATAAATACCACTTGGCAAATAAGAGATATTTAAGTTAATATTGGACTGCAGATCAGCAGTTTTTATTGATGCGACAACAGTTTTACCCAAAGGATTATCTATTCTGATTGTAGATCCGACTTCAACACCGGCAATTGCTATCTCTGTCGTTGCCGGGTTAGGATAAATCCTTACTAATGATAAACTTTCTCCAAAGTACAATTGTCTGATAACGCTATATTCAAACTTACCATTAAGGTCTGTCTGCTTTAGTCGGTAGTAATTAACACCTTTGTTTGGCGCGCTGTCAATTAAGCTATAAGACAGAGGCAGGTTACTATTGCCTTCATTTGCAGCGCTGGCAACAAAAGAGATTGATTGCCATATAATACCATCAGCACTACGCTCAACATCAAAACCTTTATTATTGTTCTCGCTGGCGGTAGTCCAGTTTAATACTGCCGTTTCAGATTTTTTAATTGCAGTAAATAACTTCAGGTTCACCGGCAACGGTAAAGGATATGTTACATAATAATCTTCTACTTCACCGTTAGTTACATTTACTATCCCGTTTTGCGCTTTGGTGAAGACGTTGTCTTCTTTCGTAGCCACTAAGCGTATGGCCCCACCCGAAGCCCCGATATTAGAGCCGCCATTCATAAATTTAACAGGTACCGATACGGTAACGGGACTACCGTGTTCCCTGCTGCCGCTAACGAATATATCATCAGCATCTGTGAAATTTCCGTTTCCATTAGCATCGAACCACAATCCATAATAAACGATTTTATTACCTGAAGTAGCATTTCCATTGACCGTAATATTAAAACTTAAATCAAATGATGGCGTGCGCCAGTTGAAACCGGTAAATGAAAACGGATTGTTTTTCGTCCCCAGACCAAACACATCTATATCATCACTACTAATAGTTAAGCCCCCGTTTCTATCTACATTAGAAGCATTCGCCTGGTTTGGATAACTGTTATTGCCACCTAGCCAGACTCTATTTGTATTAGATTGATCTAATGAGAACAGAGACGCCGTGGCTTGTGGCCAAATTATAGGTTCTCCGCTACCGGCTATTGGTAAATTACCCAAATCCAATGGCAGGGCATATCCGAAATTATTATCACAATTACTCTCATTTGAACCGTTAAAGCTGATTAAGTGCTGTTGCGGATTAGCAACAGGATTGGCTACCGCCGGTCTTACAATATAATTCCCAGTCTCAAAATACTTCACTTCAACATTATCAAATCTTACATATTTCCCCGTGCCGGTAGTCGCATTATTAGGTTCTACAAAGCGAATGGTAGTTGTGGCGGAAATAAAGTTGGAGATATCAAAATTATGACTACCATTTTGGGCCGGCAATCCCGTAAAACGGTATAAGGTCGTCCATCCCGATCCGTTGGAAGACACTTGTACCTCCACCCAATCGTTAGCGTCATTCGTAAAAGTACTTTTATCCCAGTTATACGTTAATAAAGCTTTAGTTTTACCACTTAGGTTTACTAAGCGTGAAGCGCCAAATTGAGTAGTGGTAGTACCAATACCCACTTGTAAATAACCACCTGTTAAATTAACGATAGATGAAGTACTGGTTAACGTAAGTGATCCTACAGCAGTCCAGTTACCACCCCAGTTATCATTGCCATTGTTATTATTAATCGCATTTGCATTAAAATCATCTTTCACATTTCTTAAGGTTGTTACCGATGTACTGTATTTACTGTTAACATCACTGGTCACCGACGCCACCAATAGATCAGTAGCCGGCTCAAAAATACCGGTCATTCCATTGTCTTTGTATATATTAACAACGACGCCTTGCTTAGGGAAATCACCGTTATCAGCTTGCAGATTATTATTTACATCACTATAAACAATACCTGAAATAATATTGGCATCAGCAGCGAAACCGCAATTAACAGTTATATGTACAGTGGCAACATCACAAGAATTAGCCTGAGGAGCATTCGCACAAATACGGTACTCAAAATGATCGTTTCCCGAAAATCCAAAGTTTGGCGTATAAGTAATGGTACCATTTGGATTTACAATAATAGTTCCGTTTGCTGGTTGTGTTAAAAATTGAGTGGATACAGAAGTTGGGTCCAGGCCTACCAGGAATCCATTATCGTTTTGTGATACATTTATTGTTACTGGTGTACCAATGCCGGTTGTATCATAATCATCTTTTGCAAAAACCAGGGGACTTAAACATAAACCATCCACTGTATAACCTACATCCATTGCCGGTGCGCCGGTTGGCGTAGTTGAACCAGGTTCCTGTCCCCATGCCACACTCATCGGTACATTATCACAATTAAATATTGCTGCCCCCGTATTATCGTTACCAATTTTTATTTTCCTCACTTCTAAAGCCCCCATCGGATAAGCAATATCATAATATGCGCCGCAAGGAGACTGGTTCACACCACTCGTAACATTTCCATTATACTTTACATAAATAGTAGTTGCCGTTTTTGCAGTCACCCAAATAGGGTTGTAGTTGGCAGAAAGATCACTGGTACCGGGTGCCCAACCCAATTTTGAGAAGTTGGTCAAACGGTTAATCGGCAATAAAGTATAAGCCCAGTCGTAATTTAGAGAATTAGATACTCCTGTAGCTGATGCAGGAGCATTATCGTCAACAATAACAATACCTTGAAAAGGCTCTTTTCCCTGGCTTACAAAATGAGTACCCGTAGCAGCATCCAGTTGAAAACGGCTGATACCACCATTTCCTGGCACTGTAAAAGACCCGGTTGCTCCAGTTCCTTTATTCCAGTTAATAGTAATGGCACCGGGATTCGGATTTACAAAATAAGCAAATACCCTGCTGGTGCCAACTGTAGAATAAACAGGCGTCAGATACTCGTTCCCATACCATTCTGCCGGGTATAATGGAATATTCCTGGTACCAAAATTATCAATACCACCAAATAACATATCAACACCAAATTTCTTTGTACTGCTGATAATAGTACCCGCCTTCAGATCGTTTGTTTGATTCACATTTGACGTGGCAGAACCAGGCATCGTGGCTGTACCTCCGTAATACCACACCTCACCTTCGTTCAGTACCGGTGATGTTACTACCAATGGGTTTGGGGTATTAGGTATTGTAAGCGTAATCACTGTACCGTTTTCTATAGCACGGGCAAATAAACCAGTATAACGGAATACCGGCGTATTAATCCCGTATTTAGCAGGAATGTCTTCACCAAAAGGCAGTACATATACATTTCCAAACTTGCTCACATCTATTACATTGGTTTTAACACTTTGAATTTCAAAAGTTGCTGTTGAACCGCTTACCTTGGTGATAGCGACTTCATTAGAGGTATAAACCTTGTCTTTACCGTCATAAACAATATTGGCCGTAGTACGGGCATAGGCAAAAGTATTGTCCAGCGCAATTGTAAAGCCGGCAGGTATTAAATCGTTTGTAGTACCCGGGGCAACACCATTACTCAATATACCATCGCCCCATATCTGAGTAGTGCTTTGAGCAGGGTTGTTTATATCGGCTTCATAGCCATCTTCCCAATGGTCATATACGATAATAGTGGAAGGATAAGGAATAGAAAAAGACGTAATATTACGCACATTGGCAGTATTATTTGTCGCATCATTACCCGCACTTCTCAATGCGCTCAAAAGCTGGGAGGTATTCTCCGGGAAAGGCATATAAAAAAGCTTATCCATATTGGCAGTTGTACATGGATCAGCATTACCGGACGTTGTTATATCAAAAGTAACAGTGGCCACATCACAAACACCTGACCCGGAATTACAGACCTGGTATTGAAAACTCAGTGGTCCAGTATAGCTCCCTAATGCAGTAAATGTAAAATTGCCATTTGATGACTGTTGTAAGATACCTTGCGACGGTTGCTGCACAACAGAAACAGTAGATGCGTCAAACCCACATTTATCATTGGATAAAACATTAAAGCTAGTGGGAACGCCACTCACCACTGCATAGCTGTCATTATTGGCGATTACAGTAGTAGTGGTAATATTGATAGAGTTACTGGCAGTGTTGGAACATCCATTCGCCTGTACTGATATCGTACTTTGCCCCACCCAGTTGGCAGGATAATTGACCTGGCCTGTAGTGGCATTGATGGTTGGTTGCGTACCGGCACCAATATTATTAATGGTGTATGTATAGCTAATAGCACCTACTGCCGATGCAGGATAACTGGCTACCTCTGCACCCACACAGCGTTTGGTAGCAATGCCGGTAGCAAATACCGGTGTTTGAGTGATTGGTGTATGTGAAACAGTATGGGTAGCAGTAGTAGGACTACCGCAACCTGTTGCAGTCGCCGTAATCACTGACGTTCCACTCCAGGAAGCAGTATAGGTAACAACACCAGAAGTACTGATGGAATTGCCTGCGGCTACGGAAGCGGCATCTAAACTATAAGAAATATTAGTGGTAGTTGGCTCACTGGCTGTATATTGAACAGTACCGGCTCCCTGGCAGCGCGAAGAACTACTTCCAAGTGCAAATGTTGGACTACCCGTAACAGGGCTACATAGGATATAAGTAATGACCAATTCCGGACTGTAACCTGCGTTCCAGAAAAACCAGATATTTCTGTTATTCGTATTACTATTATCCGTAGGTTCAATTGCGAATAGCATAGCGTTATTAGGTACCCATCCAGGTCGGTTTACTATAACCTGAGCAACCGACGCAATATTGACAGTATTGTAGTATTGACCTGATGTCCAGGTTTCTGATATTGGCCAATCAACCGACACGGCAGTCCTTGTTCTTTGACTGATTTGCGGCGTTGAAGAAGCATTTCCTGTAAAACTAGCAGGCTGATCAATGTCTTCGGCATAAATTCTCTGGGTCAATGCCCCGGACTTGGTAGCATTTGCCCTGAATTTTATATAGGCATTTGTAATGGTGGCACCTTTCGGAATATTTATATTGGAGAACTTTATGCCGATCCTGAATTGCCTCCCCAAGTAATCTCCACTATTACCTGCTACACTAAAACTACTAAAATCACCCGCAGCATTTAAGTTCTCATAGCCATGATACTCATGTATACTGGAAGTACTGGTAATTGTCGTTTGGGCGTTAAGGTTATTGATATTAAAGCAGGTGAGCACTATAAATGCTGTTAGCGTCAAACAATGGTTAAATAATTGAATGTGATAAAACCGCTTTTTAAAGGAATGTAAAAAAGGTAATTTATCAGCATTACTATTCTTCCGGGAGAACTTTTGGAAGAAACTAAACATGTAAAATGAATGGTTCATTGATTTTTGAGTTTTTTAGCGTTCAGGAACAACACAATTGCTGTGGTTATTAATAAGAAAGATTATCCGCTTAAAGTTGAGGATGTGATTAAACAGAAACACTTGAATAAGTTATAACAAGCTAAATAAGAGACCTTTTGGCAAGGCCGGTAGTTAAGGTTTAAGTTATCCCGTAATTTAACAGATAATTAATCTAAAATTATTTTAGAATACAATTCCCTGTATTAAATGATTAAGTATGGTTTATTGGTTTATATAATTATGTACCCACAAAAATAGGAACGGCATTTATTAAAAAATAATACAATTGAAATAGTTGAACTTTATTGTGAAAAAATACAATATTTGTTTTTTCGTAAATCAATTTTAATTAATAAAGTAATTTTTAGAGTTTAAAAAGCATTAAATACAAAATAATTAAAAATAAAAAAGATATCCGTTCAATAGAATTGTAACAGTTTTTACAATCAGAAAAATCATTCTCCAGGTGATTCAAAAAGCCAGGCCATGATACCTGTCGATAAAAGGTATTATAGGACTTAATTGATTCCAAATTTAGTTTTCTATTAAGCCGCATTTCTGTAGTTTTCCACATATAATTCATTTCT
>JAQGEF010000027.1 GCA_027854065.1 Polluticaenibacter yanchengensis
TCTACTTCTACCAGCACTAACTCGTAATTAAGATTGCTGAAGATCGTCAGCGGCATGGGTGCTGTCCAGATGAAATGGGGATAGCTGATATCTAATACAGAGGTATCCGCTGGCTCTACCAGTTGTGGAGGGGCTAACGCTTCTACTTCCACATCGAAGCAGTGTTCGATGGGCTGGAAGGCTTTTAAGTCTGCGGCCTGTAAACTGACACAAATATTATAAACACCGGCAGCTAATAAACCGCCTGGAGTGATCACTGCATCTAAGCCGTCTGTCTCGTAAGTAACAGGACCGATCATCGCCTCGGTGAACATTTTACTGCCTTTACTGACGGTAAAACTCTGGCTGCGGCCTCTTAATACGATATTGCCGCTGACACGGTTGCGTACCGTTACCTCGGCAATGCAATACTTATCCGTTTCTGAGACATTGGTAACGCTCATACCCCATAACTGGGATACTCTTATTAAACCTGACTGTGGCGCTACAGGCTGCATCACTACCTGTGAATGACCCATAATCACCGATAATAACAGGCTTAACAATAATAACAGCTTTAAATCAATTTTTTTCCTTTGCATTGATCTTATTTTTCTGTTGGTTTATTATACAACTATAACATCCTGCTCTGCGACGAGCAGTAGTACAGTCCGTACAAGGGAGTGACACAACGATGCCCAATAGTAGCAACACAGATCACTCAATATCTTTTAATACATCTTAACCCCTAAAACTGGCGGATCAGTTTCAGGTTACCGGTACTTACCGGCATTAAACGTTCCTGGCCCCAAACCGGCAATACTGAATTATCATAACTGAGCATGATCGTACCCAGTTTTTTGTAGGTATATGACAGGCGGCCATGGTAGCCCCATATTTTATCGTCGCTTTTGCCGGTAATGATATTGTATTTGCCCCCGGCTTCTAATGTTAAACCTTTGATGCCGTTGTGGGTAATAGTAAATTCCCCGGTTTGAAGGTGACTGCTACTTTGTGTACTATTGGTATAACCTCCCTGTAAACTGAAACGGCCTAAATGTACGGTTTGCTGTAGCATGAGGCTGGTGGCATTGTAAAAAAGGAAGCCGGTATCGGTACTGCTGTTATAGAATTTCGAGTACACGACCATGCTGTTCATCCAGATTTTTTTGAGTCGGTAATTATGTGCTACCGTACCGGTAAATGTCTGGAAATTGATGCGGAATATACTGCTGTCCGGCGTAAGCATGAGTTGTGAGGATGGATAATACCCGGCAAATACGGTCGGATATTTAGCCTTCCGGAATGATACCTGTGCGGTTTTGAGTACGTTGTTGCCGGAAAGATTTTCGATACCGTCATATTCGAAATTGTTTTTTCGTATACCGGCTTTCAGGTTCAGCACTTGTTTGAAAAGAGGTTGTGATGCTTCAAATAAATAACTGCTTTGGGTGGCATTATAGGTATAACGGGCCAATGATTGGAAATCGGGGCCATTACGCTGGTACTCGGCTTTAATACCGGTTTGTGTTTGTGGTACGGTACCACTGAATTTTAATAAAAACGCTTCGTTACTGCGGGTATCCAGGGAGAATAAACCGGCTTCTTTTTCGATATTGCCGTTCACACCTGGCCGGTAACTGCCGCCGGTGGATTTGGCGAGCTCAGCACCGAAGCTGCCCCAACCTATGGGAAATAAATATTGCAGGGAATAACCGCTGAGACCGAACATAGAACGGTTATCAGGATTGGCTGTCAGTACCTCACGTTTTCCATGATAGATGGTTAAAAACAGCCCGCGGTCTGCATAACCGGACAAGCCCACGCGCACCATGGCGGCCGGCTGGCGCGGTAACCTGCGCTGCCTGAGAACAATATCGCGATAACGATTGTCTGAAAAACCTGCGGAAGCCTGTATATATAGCTTATCCGCCAGTGTGACGCCAATGCCGGTAATACTCAGGCCTTTTACAGTTAATTCTGTATAATCTACTATATGACGGCCTAGTTTAAAATCTTCTAAATGAAAGAAACCGGTCTTTAAACCGGGTAAAGAATCTTTATTGAGTCCTGCTTTTTCTGCCAGGCGGGCATAGCCTGCGCCGTTTTTGACATTATCCAGTTCGGCCTTGAACTTATTGAGGGAATCCGTGAGCTGGCGCCTGTAAAGTTGCATGGTATCATAAAGGTTTTTAGCTTTATGACGGCTGGAATCGATCATGTTTTTGATGCGATTATACTCGGCTACCTGGTCCTGGTATTTAGAAAGGGCATTGTTTAGCTTTGCCTCTAAAGAATCTTTGTATTGCCCGCCTAAACTGTCTGCACGGTTTTGTATAATACTTTTATCTATGATGTTCTTGATACCCTGGGCCGGCAATTTTCCTTTGACAATATCAAATAGTTCGCGTTTTGCCAGGGCTTCATTCAGGTTAAGGTCCGGCCCTAACTTATCTTTCAGGTCTCCGTACATTTTATTGATGAGTACATCGGCTTCTTTCCTCTGAAGCATATTATAATCGGCATTGCCGGTCATCTTTTGCCAGTAAGTCACATCATTGATCTGTGCGCGGTAATCCTGCTCCAGTTTTAACATGCCATTTTCTTCGAAAAGCTTGTTCTTGTAACGCTCCAGATATTGTTGTTTCAATTCTTTATTGTAGCGCTGACGGTCATAATCTACTGACAGATCTAATGTATTGCGGTAATATGGGGAATTATCGGTACGGTACGCCCAGTTTACAGAAACCGGTGTATTGTTAATAATTTTTGTATTGACACGGCCCCGGATGATATGGCGACGGAAATCCTGTTGCGCAAATGGTGTATCTACCTGAGAACGATACAGAAATTCATAAGAAATATTGCCATTGATATCACTTACCCTTGGTTTGGCTGGTGTACTTCCCGATAGTGGTACTCGGACAAGGCTGAAATCGGAAGCAATATAATAACAGGCATCACCATCATTTTTGCTGTAAACGGTATTGCCGGATAACCATAAGGTATCTGTACGGTAGTCTTGTCCGTATAATATACCGACTATTATTAATAGCAGAGTGGTTATAGTAGTTTTTAGTAGCAAAAACTGCTTTTTTCAGGTTACAAGTTTATTTTATCAGAATCTCACGTTAATCAGGTATGCACGCCCGTGTTTATCTATTATAAAAAAGATGCAATACTAAGTTTTAATCAATCAGCACGTTGCAAATGTATTAACTTATATTAATAAAAAACTTTTTTTATAAAATAAATTTTATGATCTGTATATTCTCCTGACTGGCAGTTTTTTGCCCGGTTAATAACATTTGCGCTTAACAGAGTGGCATTCTACTTAAAGAGATGGTCTGATATTAGTTGGCACAATTGTTTGTATATTTTATTGCCGGGCATTTGCTTGTCCCGGAACATGGTGACTGGCCTGATGCCCATCGCATTGGTTAAAATAATTTCATCCGCATTCGTTAATGTTTCTTCTGTAATCTTTGATGCTGTTATTTCTAAACCTGTGTGATGTACGTTTTGTTGCAGCCACTGCAACATGACTCCTTTTACCGGACCTGCACTTAATTCTGCCGTGGTTATTTTGTTGTTTGTCACCACTAAAAAATTAGACGTTGTTGTCTCAATTATTTCATTGAAACTATTTACTACAAACATATCCTGCCATCCATTCTGCCTGGCAAAAAGAATGGCCATGCTATTGTGCAGGTAATTGGATATTTTAAAATTGGAGAAACTGTCTACCGCTTTTTTGTTGCCGTAAAACACGTTTGCTCTTAATATTTCATTGTTACTGATCAGATCAGCATACGAACCGGCAGGTTGTGCTTCTATAATGTAATCTGCATAGTTATCATCGGATAATAATACGGTATTGGCATACAAGGTTATACGAATTCTTGCAGATTGTTCACAATGATTGATCGTGCATAATTGCCTGACTTGTTTAAGCAATAATTCATTATTCAATGGTTTTAATAATTTAAACTGCAATGCTTCTATACCGGCATTCAGTCTTTGCCAATGGAAGTTGAACAAGGGAATGTCCATTGACTGCAGGCGCATGGTTTCAAAGCAGCCAATGCCATACCGGAATGATTTATTGTTATGGGGTATTTTCAGCCAGTTTTCCGGCACTAATGTCCCATTGTAAATAATATGCTTTATATCCTGTTGTATATGCATAAAACAAAAATAGCCCGAATTCTACACCGGGCTATTTAAAGCGTTCTGAATTATTTGAAATAATGATATTTTGATTTCTAAACAATCATTGTAGGAATATCACCTTCTATTACTAATCTGCCTGCTGTAGATTGTTTGATTAAATCGATGGTGACTCCCGGTGCAACTTCTTTTAATTCAAAGCCGCGTTCTGTAATATCGTAAACGCCTAACTCCGTTACGACTTTCTTAATGCAGTTTAATCCTGTAATTGGCAGTGAACATTTGGGTAATAACTTACTTTCTCCTGCTTTATTAACTTGTTGCATGGCCACAATAATGTTTTTGGCGCTGGCTACCAGGTCCATTGCGCCACCCATTCCTTTTACCATTTTACCGGGTATTTTCCAATTGGCAATGTCACCGGTTTCACTCACTTCCATGGCCCCCAATACGGTTAAATCTACCCTGCCTGCCCTGATCATACCAAAGCTCATGGCGCTGTCAAAAATAACAGAACCCGGCAATTTTGTAATGGTTTGTTTACCGGCATTTATTAAATCCGGGTCTTCCTCTCCTTCAAACGGAAACGGGCCCATGCCTAAAATACCGTTTTCGCTTTGCAGAACGACGTTTATTCCGTTTGGTATATAATTTGCCACTAATGTGGGGATGCCTATTCCTAAATTGACGTAATACCCGTCTTTTAACTCTGCGGCTATTCTTTGTGCTATTTGATTTTTAGTTAGCATGTGCAATCGTTTTAAAGTGGGCTATTCCTTGTGAGAATAACCTTTGGTTGCTTAATAGTACCACCACCGTACAAGGGAGTGACACAACGATGTTTCATAGTAGTACTATGGAACACTCAATAATAAACCCTGATGATCTTTAAGGCCTTGGTGTTGTGGTACGGTTTTCTATCCTTTTCTCGTAATTTGCTCCTTTAAATATCCTGTTGACATAGATGCCTGGCGTATGTATAAAATTGGCATCTAATTCTCCGGGCTCAACCAGTTCCTCTACCTCAGCAATGGTTATTTTGCCGGCCATTGCCATCAGGGGATTAAAGTTTCGGGCAGTATCCCTGTATACCAGATTGCCCATAGTATCGCCTTTCCAGGCTTTTACTATAGCAAAATCAGCATCGAAAGCATATTCCAGTAAGTAGTCCTTGTCTCCAAAACGGCGCACTTCCTTACCTTCCGCTACTTCGGTACCTACGCCAGCCGGTGTGTATATGGCAGGCATGCCATAACCTGCGGCCATACAGCGCGTGGCAAGCGTACCCTGGGGAATAAGCTCTACGTCCAGTTCTCCTGAAAGGAGTTGACGTTCGAACTCTGCATTTTCGCCAACGTATGACGCAATCATCTTTTTTACCTGGCGGGTTTGAAGCATCAGGCCAATGCCAAAGTCATCCACGCCTGCATTATTGGAAATACAGGTGAGTCCTTTTACGCCTTTTTTTACAAGGGCTGTAATGCTATTTTCGGGAATCCCGCACAATCCAAATCCACCCAATAAAATCGTCATATTATCGGTAATGTCATGCAATGCCTCATCGGCATTTTTGTAAACTTTATTCATAACGCAAGCAAATTTTTATCCAGATGACACCCTTTAATTTTACTAAGGTGTGATCTGTGGCTTAATCAATTCCTTTCTGTTTTTTATTTCTTTAAAACGCTTTTGGATGATAGCGTTTTGGCTATCTGTCACTTTTAGTTCATTGATATTTGAATCTAAAACCACAGGAGTGAGCGAGTCTGTTTTAGGCAATACATGAGCGGTATCATTCTCAAGCGGTTTTTCCTGGGTCAGCTCGGGATTCTCCTGCTGGTAGTTTACTTCCCGCTTCCTGTTACTGTAATTTTGTAAAGAATCTAATAATATATTATAGTAGCCGGGATGAGCATTATAAAACTCATAGCTTTTAAAAAATGTTTCCTGGGCGATGCCATGTAATTGAAAAACCTGCTGGTACTTTTTATTCAATGTGTCATTGTACGCATTGGTAGAATCGCGCTTTATATTGTTATAGACATATTCATCTACTAAAATAATATCATACATCACCAGTTTCATATCATTGATGCTCAAAATACCTTTACTACCGGGCTTTGTTTCGCAGGAAACCAACCCGAATACTACCATTGCCAATCCTAAAATGCCACCAATTTTCACGCTTATTTATTTTAACTGCTCAGTATATTTTGCAGCATTCGTTATATCAATTTTACGGAGAATGTCCCTTGCCCTGTTTTTTAAATCGGGAGTCGCATTTTTAAGCATCTGAATAATTTCGTTGCTTTTACTTTGCATCCAAAACTGAAGCACCATTGAGTTCTGGTTATTGGTATTAAAAGTGTTCAGCAGGTTCAATACGTTTACCATATTTACCCGGGCATCGTTTTCGTTTTCATAAAAAATGTCCATCACATTCCTGTAATACTGGTAAGTGGCATCGTGGATAAGGCCATATTTATTACTGGTAAGATTTTCTGCCAGCCACCATTTATTACGCTGTCCGTCAAACTGCGTCCAACCGGTAATATTTCTGCCACTTGGTGCATTGTTCACAATCATCAGGGCTTTTTTGTAAAAAGGCTCACCTGCATTGGGACTAAAGCTATCATAATCCATTCCCAGTATAATTTGAATATAATACGCAATGTTGGCTATTAAATTACTGCTTAATCCATCAGTACCGGCAATCCTGTTTTCATTGAACTCTACCGGTTGAAATTCTACATATTTGAATGCCACTTCATTGTCCTGCCAGTTTACCAGCGGCGACTGGTAAGTGCTGTTGTAAGCCGGGCGGCTTGCCTGTACAGTAAGGGCTGCGCTATATACATTGTCCTCCAGTTCACTGTTGATGTTTATAATAAAATTGCACTGGATCTTTTCATTTTGATTAAATGCATCTTCAGTCCATTTCCTGTTATTGATCAGGTTGGTTAGCTGGTTTTGCAATGTGGTAAAGATCTTCTTATCCACCTTCGTACTTACACGCGTGGATATTACAGTCACTTTAGCGTTTAACTCTTGCGCTTCCGCCCTTCCAAATCCTAACAGGAAAACGATTATTGCTAAAAAGTATTTATAGTTATTTGCTTTCATTTATTTTTTCAATCATTAGGTCCGCCAATTGTACTCCAAGTTCTGATTTAGAACGCAAAGGCCAGCGATGTATTGTGCCATTCTTTTCAAAGATAGTTACTTTGTTAGTATCTGTTCCAAAACCGGCCTTTTCGTCGTTCAGTGAATTCAGCACTATCATATCCGCATTCTTGCGTTTCAGTTTACCCAGCGCATTTTCCTCTTCATTATTTGTTTCTAACGCAAATCCTACCAGCAATTGCTTATCGCTCTTAATTGCACCGCATGCTTTTAATATGTCAGGATTTCTCACCAATTCTATGGTCATTCCTTCATCGTCCTGTTTCTTAATCTTTTCTTCGGCTAAAGTCTTTGGCCGGAAATCCGCTACCGCAGCACTCATCACCGCCATATCCGTATCCGGAAACAGGGCCATACAGGCATCATACATCTGCTGTGCACTGCGTACATTAATTACATTGATCCCACCGGGAACCGGCTCTTTAGAAGGCCCCAGTACCAGGTTTACCTCTGCGCCCCTGTTATAAAATGCTTCCGCAATGGCAATCCCCATCTTTCCACTGGAAAAATTACCGATAAACCTTACCGGATCAATATTCTCATAGGTCGGTCCGGCAGTTATCAATACTTTTTTCCCGTTCAGGGTATTATCCTTATGGGCAAGTTCAGCACGGATCTGTGTAAACAATTCTTCCGGCTCTGCTACTCTGCCCTTACCAACCAGGCCACTTGCCAATTCACCATCACCCACATCCAGAATCCTGTTGCCATAAGATGCCAGTAAAGCCAGGTTACGTTTAGTTGTTGCGTGCTCCCACATATCCTCATCCATAGCAGGCGCTACCCACACTTTACAGGTAGCACTCAGGTACACTGCCAGCAACATATTATCACACAAGCCATTAGCCATTTTTGCTATTGTATTGCAACTTGCAGGTACAATAATGAACAAATCTGCCCAACGGCCCAGCATCACATGGTTCTCCCAGTTATTACCTACCGCTAAACCCGTATAGACATGATTTTTACTTAAAGTACTCAATACCAGGGCACTCACAAAGGTTTCTGAGCTTGGTGTCATTATTACTTTCACTTCGGCACCTGCCTTTATCAGCAACCGCACTAAAGTAATGGTTTTATAAGCCGCTATACTGGCAGAAATACCGATTAATATCTTTTTACCTTTTAGTTCCAATGTATTTTTTATTTATTTGGGCGCTCCCCTAAAGGGTTGGGCTACATTGGGGTGCCGTGCTGCGTTGCACTCCGCACCGCCGGCTAAGGCCGGCGCCCAATATATCCCTAGCGCAATAAGGCAACTAGCGTTACAATTGTCAAACCAATTTTAATGCAATATATCAAAAACTATCAGTGTACGACTTGTACAAGGCCAAAACATCGTATAAAAATAAAAAAGGCGTTCCATACAGAACGCCATTTTATAATGATATTAACGCATTAGCTGAATAAATCCTGATCGTTTTTACGGAAGTAAATCTTATCATCGAAAAATTCCTGGGTTGCCAATAAAGCAGAATTAGGCATACGCTCGTAAGCACGGCTTATTTCAATTTGCTCTTTATTCTCATGAATTTCCTCTAAGCTATCTGTATGACTTGCAAATTCATCTAATTTGCTGTGTAATTCTTCTTTTAAAGCAATATTTATTTGAGAAGATCTTTTTGCGATAATGGCAATCGACTCATATAAATTGCCAGTTTTTTGTTTGATTCTTAACAAGCTACGGGTTTCTACCGAATTATTGGTATTGTAGCTATGCTGGCGTCTTAACTTGCTCATTTTCTATATTTTTAATTTTATTTTCTGAAGTTGATTTTAATTTCTGAACATCATCTAACAATGCACTTTCAGGAAACCTGTCAATGAAATCGTTACATTCATGAATCACTGTTTTATAGCGTTCCACCTGCTTATCTTCAATACTGTTATTAGCAAACTCAAAGGCAGACTTAACAACCATCAGCTTATAATGTTCACTCTTGGCAGACTCCGGATAAGCAAATGCTAATTGAGTAAAAGAAGTAGAAGCAGCCCTGTAATAACCTAAATTATAATAAAGCTCCGCATTCTGAAAATCTTTCAGTTCTAATTTCGCCTTCAATTCTTCAATAATGGAAGCAGCCTCCTTATTCCTGGAAGAGTTCGGATACTGCATCATGAAACTTTGCAAAAAAGTAATCGCTCTTAAAGTAGGTGTCTGGTCCAGCGGCGCTTTAGGAGATTGTTTATAAAAACAATAGGCTCTTAAATACTTGCACTCCTCTACTTTCAGGCTATTAGGAAATGTTTCCACAAACCCTTTGAACATATTTTCAGCATTCAGGTAGTCTTTTTGATTATAGCTACAGAATGCCCAGTTATAATATATCTGCTCAAATTTAGGTGTTCCCTTAAAAATCGGGAATACATCCTCATAAAACATCTGAGCTTTTACATATTTCTTTTTAGCGTATAAACTATCTGCTACCTGTAGTTTGTAATCATAGTCATTGCTTTTTAAAGCTTTATTGATGCTGTTACAACCAACTATTAAAAATGCGCAAATAATAACGAACCAAATTTTGTTCATAAAGGACTGCAAAAATATAATTATTTTGGCAAATTAAGGAAAAACATTTTCCTGCGACATTTATTTACGTTAATAACTATATAAATATCACAAAAAAGGCTCACTTTTTACAAAGCGAGCCTTTTGTATAATTAAAATACTTACTTAATTATTTGCTTGTTTGGAACTGTGGATGCGGAGGATTAACATATGCATCTGCACTTTGACCAGTTGCATCTTGTAAATCTACTGTATTTGCAGCACCGGATTGTCCGTGTTTGAATAATAAACGGTCGCGGCTTACACCTTGTTTCTCAACTAAATATTTGATAACAGTATTTACACGGTCCCAGCTTAATTGCTCAGCACGTTTGCTTGATTGCTCCATGTAACCAACTACCACTACTTTACAAGTCGGGTTAGCTTTAATCTGACCTGCAGCAGCAGCTAAGATCGCTTCAGCTTCAGCAGTTAATTTAACGCCGGATTTGAATTGTACACTTGGTAAGCTACCGATTTGACAAGCAGCTAAAGGTGTTTGAATGTTTTTGCAGCACTCAGGATCTGGGCATTTACCAACACCTTCAGCATCAACTGGTTGACATTGAGTAGGAGTAATTAACTCTTTATCACGGCAATCAGGAACACCGTCACCATCTGTATCGCGGGATTTACCTTTAGTATCTACAGGGCAACCTGCAGGTGTATTAGGCTCAACATCAAATTGGTCAACTACACCATCACCATCAGCATCGTCTAAGATAGGCTTGATCTGTAAGTGAGTTGGATTTTGAATTTCATTATATAAGTAACCCAGTGGGTTTAACTGCCATAATGGAGCTACACGTTTAGCAGAATTACCGATATTAAAGTTAACGCTTAAGTTACCTAAGATTAAGTTATCATTTTGTGGAGTGTGAGCAGTTGTACCGCCAACAAATTTCCAACCATCGATATAATCATCCTGAGTAAATACATATTTAATCTCAGCACCTAATGATAATCTTTGAGAAAGACGGAACTCTAAACCGGTACCGATATCCCAGCTATGACGAATTTGCCATTTGTCTGAACCACCGTCATCAAAGTTTTGAGCACGGTCATTTACACGGGCGTAAGTTTCATAGTCACCATCAAAGAAATTATCTTTCAGGTATTTCTTAATATCTTTTCTTGATTGATTAAAGAAACCAGCAGGTAAGGAAGCATAATCATACATAGTTGCATATGTAGAACCATCTGCACTTACACCTCTGCCTAAGTCTAACTTAGTTCTGTAAATAAATGGAGTGGTACCTCCCAATAAATACCAGTTAACTTTACTTTGTTTTTTATGGAACATTAAGTTGTTCATACTAAACAATAAGTCAACTGAAGGTAAGATTGCCTCAGTTTTGAAATTTGGTACATAGAAACCAGGGCCGCCATTAGAGCTTCTGTATGGTTCTAAGTTTGCGTTATTTAAAAAGTTTGGATTCTTTTTGTAATCTAACCCTTTAGTAACACCATAACCTAACTGAGCTCTAACAGAAACAACGTAACCTAAAGCTTTACGAGCCTGGATACCAACATTCCAACCTGGCAAACCAGGATAAGGAGACACGTCACCATCAATGATAAATGCACCGCCGTATACACCTAACTGCCACATGTTACGTGGTTTTGCAGGAAAAGGTTCATTAGGGGAGTGATTTAACCATTCGTTCTGCTGAGCCATACGCTTAGCAGGAATTTTACTTGAATCAGCTACGTTTATTACGCCTTGTAACTGAGCATATGCACCTGTTGCTGCTACTGATAACATCAATGAAGTAAGAAGTGCGTACTTTTTAATTGCCATAAGAATAAGTTAATAATTTAAATTTCCAAGGGTACTTACTTGCAAAAGTAACACTGGTATGTTAAAAAACAAATTTTTTCACAAATAAATCATTTATTTTTTTTAATAATATTTCAAAAAAGTAGAAGAAATTTGAATTTTTGAACACTAAATAGCATTATTTTGCCATTCTGACATGGCAGATTTAAAGTACAACTATATAATTGAAAGTGAACTCGAAATTTTTGAAAAAAAGTTTAAAGAGTCTGTAAAAAGTAAAACACCATTACTTGACAGGATAACTCATTATATAATTAACAGGAAAGGAAAGCAACTAAGGCCACGCTTCGTTTTTTTATCGGCCAAATTGTTTGGAGATGTAAATGACACCACTTATAATGCTGCTTCATTTGTAGAATTATTGCACACAGCAACATTGGTACACGACGATGTGGTAGATGATGCCAATGAAAGAAGGGGTTTTTTTTCGGTAAATGCCCTTTGGAAGAACAAAGTAGCTGTTTTAGTGGGCGATTACCTGCTCAGCAAAGGCATGTTACTGGCTTTATCCAACGATGAAACGGAATTACTTAAAATTTTAAGTACCGCCATATCCAAACTAATTGAAGGCGAATTACTTCAATTAGAAAAAGCCAGGAATCTCAACTTTAAGGAAGATGTTTATTTTGAGATTATTACCAACAAAACGGCTTCCTTGCTGGCATCTGTATGTGCTTCAGGCGCATGGAGTACCACAAAAGATGCAGAAATTACAGAACAAATGCGTTTGTTTGGAGAAAAAGTAGGTATTGCGTTCCAGATAAAAGATGATCTGTTTGATTATGGTACCGACGATGTAGGCAAACCTACCGGTAATGATATTAAGGAGAAAAAGTTAACACTGCCGCTTATTCACGCTTTACAGCATGCCAGTTCGTCTGACAAGCGGGAAATGATATATGTAATTAAAAACGAGAACACGAATAAAGAGCGTGTAGCCTGGCTCATCAGCAAGGTGCAGGCTTATGGGGGCATTAATTATGCTGTCAACAAGATGATGGAATACCGGGACGATGCGTTAGCCATACTAGATAAATTTCCTAAAAATGAAGCTAATTTAGCATTAGTGGAACTAGTGAACTATTCTACAGAACGTAAATATTAATTTCAGGTTGTCTTAATTCCCGGTAGAATGTTCAGCACATTTTTACCGGAGCTACCAGTCCCCGGGTGAGGGATAGTAGCGGCATCCTTTTTGCCCGGTTTCATACCGGCAAAAAGATACAGCGGATAGCCCGACCCTGCCGGTGAATTATTTAACGCTATCATTTCCTGATTATAATTTAAAATCAGTACTTTGGCGGCAGGGGCACCCCAAACATAAAAATTAAAGATATTAGCAGCATGGATAAAAGGTGGAAAATATTAAAAGCAGATCAGGAAAAAGTAGCCACCTTAAGTAATGCATTAAAAATAAATCCTGCTATCTGTAAAATACTGGTACAAAGAGGACTGGAAGACTTTGAGCAATCCCGGGATTTTTTCCGGCCAAAGATCGGGCATTTACATAGCCCCTGGCTGATGAAAGACATGGACAAAGCCGTAGAAAGAATTACCCGTGCCATTACAAATAATGAAAAAATACTGGTGTATGGTGACTACGATGTGGATGGTACCACATCTGTAGCGTGCATGTACCAGTTCCTGAAAAGCATCTATCCTAACGTAGACTTTTATATACCACACCGGTACAAGGAAGGATACGGCATAAGTGTTGCCGGTATTGAGTTTGCGCGTGATAATCAATTTAGCCTTATCGTGTCTTTAGACTGTGGCATTAAGGCCATTAACATGATAGCACTGGCCACTGCTTACGGTATTGATTTTGTTGTTTGTGACCACCATACGCCCGATGATATTTTACCGGAAGCTTATGCTATTCTGAACCCTAAACAAAAAGATTGCCCTTACCCTTTTAATGAGCTATGCGGCTGTGGAGTGGGCTTTAAACTCATCCAGGCGCTTTGTGAAACGCTTAACCTGCCGGATGAGACCTGGATGCAGTATATGGACTTACTGGCAACAGCCATTGCGGCGGACATTGTACCATTAGTGGACGAGAACCGCACCATGACTTATTTCGGGCTGAAACGTGCCAATGAAAACCCTAGTGTAGGTATAAAAGCATTACTGGAACTGGCCCAAAAAAAAGACGCCCTTTCCGTTAGCGACCTGGTATTCCTGATAGCCCCTAGAGTAAATGCCGCCGGCAGAATGGATGATGCCAAACTGGCGGTAAGATTATTTATTGAAAAGGATTATAAAAGTGCCTTGGAACTGGCAGAAGAGCTGCAGGTAAATAATACCGACAGGAAGGAAACTGATGCTGAAATTACGCAGCAGGCCCTGGAATTAATAGAAACAAATACCATTTATACCTCTCGTAAATCTACGGTACTTTATAAAGGTGACTGGCATAAAGGCGTCGTAGGAATTGTAGCCAGCAGGCTCATAGAAAAGCATTATAAACCGACGATTATTCTTACCAACAGTAACGATAAAATCTCCGGCTCTGCCAGGAGTGTAATAGGGTTTAATGTATACGAGGCCATCCATAGTTGCAAAGACCTGCTGGAGAACTATGGCGGGCATTTTTATGCCGCCGGATTAACGCTTAAACCGGAAAACCTGGACTTGTTTATAGACCGTTTTGAGACAGTCGTATCGGGTAGCATTACAGAAGAAATGTTAAGCCCGGAAATCGTTATTGACACTGAAATTAATTTCGCAGACATTACAGAAACTTTCTACAACATCATTCTGCAAATGGAGCCTTACGGCCCTGAAAATATGCGCCCGGTTTTTATAACAAGGAACGTGTATGAAACCGGTATGAGCCGCATTGTAAAAGAAGCCCATATTAAATTCTCTCTGAAACACGGCAGCAACATCATGAACGGGATCGGATTTGGATTAGCCGATAAATTTGAATTACTGCAACCAAACAGGCCCATTGATATTGTTTATACGCTGGACATTAACGTGTACAGGGATGTTCGCTCCATTCAACTGAAAGTATTAGACATAAAGGCATCAAACAGTTATTAACCTTGAAACGTATTATTAACTATACCCGTTATTTTATTTACCTGTGGTGGTACTGGTCTTTTAAACTGGCCTATTTTGTACTTAAACATGAAATACGCGGTGAAAAAAAATATGGCGTAGACACCATCGGTATAGATGAACTGGAAGGCAGTGTTTCAGCCGAAGATCTGGAACATGCCAGCATTTACCAACCCATTAATTACTATACTGCCGAAACGTTTTTCAACCAGTTGACAGAAGTACATTTTACGCATGGGTTCCTGGATGCCGGTTGTGGCAAAGGCAGAGCCATAGCAATGGCAGCCTATTACGGCTTTAAAGAAATTCACGGGTTTGATTTTTCACCAAAACTGGTTGCAAAAGCACAAAAATCAGTACAAAAAATTCAATCAGAATACCCCGGCACAAACTTTATCATCACCGAAGCAGATGCCCGTTTTTACAAGCTGCCGGTGAGCATCAATACCATCTTCCTGTTCAACCCCTTCGATGCGTTTGTAATGGAAGATTTTATCCATGCTATTCAAAAATCTGTTGCTGAAAAAAACAGGACGATCACCGTTCTATACGCCAATCCTGTCTGCAAATCCCTGTTTGTAAAAGCCGGTTTTGAAGAAACTTTTTACTTTCAGAAAATGAAATATATAGAGGGCGTGGTACTTACATTAAGGCAGAAGGTAAATTTCTGATTTTTTACATCAATTTCACACTACAATAGGTAACTTTATAGTTCAATCATTAAAGTTGTAATGAATATACAAGTAGAAATAGAAAATAAAAGGCAGGAATTAATTCAAAAAATTGCTGGCATTAACAGTATTGATTTACTTGATAAAATAGAAACATTCCTTTCTCAAAAACAGAATTCTGTATCAACAGAAGAATGCCAATCGATTGAAAAAGGAATAGCTGATGCAGATTCGGGGAAATTAAATGCTCATTCTGAAGCTCAGAAACTATATGCAAAATGGATATAAAATATTCTGGACAGACAATGCTTTACAGGAACTGAATAATACTATAGAATATTTACAGAATAGCTTTTCTGATAAAGAAATCAATAAACTAGCTTCAGAAATAGAAAAAACAATAAACGTCATTGCTAAATTTCCTAAAACCTTTCCCGAATCAGGTTATCCTCATGTTAGAAAAGTAGCGATTCTAAAATACAATACCATGTATTACAGGATCATTGATACACAAATAGAAATTCTTTCATTCTTTTCAAACAGGCAAAAACCACGCACAAATAAATTCTAAAAACGGTTACTTTTAAAATTTTCATACACTCGCCTTCATACAATATCTTTGCAGCTTATGCAAAAACTGATATTGAAACGCAAAATATCTCACAGGATAGAACAAGGTCATCCGTGGGTATTTGCTAATGAAATAAATATTGAAGCAAAAAACAGTGCTCACTTAGAAGATATTCAACCGGGCGAGATAGTAGAAGTCTACGACCATGCAGATAAATTTGTTGGTCGCGGTTATGCAAATACCAAAAGCAAAATTATAGTTCGCCTGCTTACCCGGAATATAAAAGAGACCATCGATGCCGATTTCTTTTACGGGAAAATCCAGCAGGCATGGGAACACCGCCAGCATATAGGTTATATAGAAAACTGCCGCCTGATCTTTGGCGAAGCAGACGATATTCCAGCATTGGTCATTGATAAATTTAACGACTACTTCGTTATCCAGACCCTGGCTTATGGCATAGATATCTGGAAGCCTGCCATAATAGATGCACTGAACAAAATATTCAAGCCAAAAGGGATTTATGAGCGTAATGATGTGCCTGTACGTGAACTGGAAGGCATGGAACAGATCACCGGTTTTTTAAGCGAACCCTTCGACACCAATATCATCATTAACGAAAATGGTTTGAAGTTTCATGTAGACCTGGTTAAAGGCCAGAAAACCGGTTATTTCTTAGACCAGCAGGATAATCGCCGCCACATACAGCACATTGTAAAAGGCGCCAATGTACTGGAAGCATTCTGCTATACCGGTACGTTTAGTGCACATGCAGCTTTTTATGGTGCCAAACAAGTGTACGGTATTGATATCAGCGAAACAGCTGTAGCACAGGCGCGCAGAAATGCAGAACTAAACGGTCTGCAGAACATCTGTACCTTCGAGGCCATGAATGCCTTTGATGCCCTGAAACAATGGAGCAAAGACGGGAAGCAATACGATGTGGTAATGATAGACCCTCCGGCATTTACCAAAAGCCGTGAGAATATTCAAAAAGCCATCACCGGGTACAAAGAGATCAACCTGCGTGCCATAAAACTGGTAAAACCGGGCGGATACCTGGTTACCGCCAGTTGCACCAACCTGGTACAGCCGCCGTTATTTATGGACATTATTGCAATGGCTGCAAAAGACGCGCGCCGCCGCTTAAAACAAGTGACCTACCAGACACAGGCCAGCGACCACCCGATTGTATGGGGACTTGAAAATACGGAGTACCTGAAATTTTTAATCGTCCAGGTGCTATAATTTTTTTATTTTTATTAAGTCAGCGTTGGTACTGCTATTAAGCATCGTTGTGTCACTCCCTTGTACGGCAGTGCCCCGGTTCAGCTTTATTTCATTACCGGCACCAACATTAAAACACAATCTATTCTATGTTAGAATTTGGCAAATACAACCGGCTTAAAGTACTGCGGGAAGCAGACTTTGGCGTTTATTTAGATGATGGCGACAAAGGGCTTTTATTACCGTTACGTTTTATTCCGAAAGGCTTAAAAGTAGGCGACGAAATAGATGTGTTTGTTTATCATGATGGCGAAGACAGGCCGATAGCCACTACCCAAAAACCTTATGCCCAGGTTGGGGAAATAGCCAACTTAAAAGTAATAGATGTTACCCCTAAAGGCGCTTTCCTGGATTTTGGTTTAATGAAAGATTTGTTTGTAGCCACCAAACAACAGCGCACCAATATGCGTCCGAATTGTTACTACCTGGTAAAGCTATACATAGATGAGCAAACAGGCCGTATAGCGGCAACGGAAAAATTTGATCATACCCTGCAAAACGATACCCTTACCGTAAAAGAGCGGGACGAGGTCGATTTAATCGTTTATCGTCGTACCGATATCGGCTATGTGGTCATTATCAATAACCAGCATACAGGAGTCATCCATCATAATGAAATTTACAGGCCCATACAGGTCGGTGATAAATTTAAAGGCACCATTAAAAAGATTTACGAAGACACCAACAATATTGATGTGGTGGCCGGTAAAATGGGCTATTCCAATAAAGTGACGGATGAAGCTTCTAAAATTTTGCAACTTTTAAAAGACAACCGAGGCTTTCTTCCTTACAGCGACAAATCCTCTCCGGAAGAGATTTACGACTACTTTAAAATGAGCAAAAAAGTGTTTAAAATGACACTGGGCAACTTATACAAAGAACGGAAAATAGAATTTGTAAAAGCAGGAATTAAATTGGTAGACTAACATAAAGAAATAAAGACAAGGAACCAAGACCTTGTCTTTATTGTTAACAGCATTGCCAGCTGATTAACTTGTTATTTAGAACCGGACAGCTATTCTACCCTATCATTCCCGGATATATTCAATCGCCTTCCATTCAAAATTGTACTCCCGGGAATTAAAGCCGGATATTCAACTCAAACAATGGCTAAATAGAACTAAAATGCCGGATGGGCTGCGGTATGTGTTGGTGCCGACGCAGGAGGCAGTGTATTTTTTGCAGGATGATATTAAGTAACCCGATAAACATAAACGGTCCTGCAAAAATACACCAAGCGCAGCGAAGCCATAAACACGCCGGACTGAAGCACCATAAAAAACCGGGGCTGATAGCCCCGGAAAATAAAAAATATATGTTTAATCTATCAGGATAATTTCGTCTTTTCCTTCAGTTTCCGTCCAGTGGACCAATACTTTATCTGAGTAAAGAGAGTCAACGGTTTTACCTACAAAATTAGGCTGGATCGGTAATTCACGGGTCAGTAACCTGTCCACCAAAACGCAAAGCCCTACTTTTTCCGGCCGGCCGAAGTCCATTAAAGCATCTATAGCAGCACGGATCGTACGGCCGGTGTACAATACATCATCTATTAAAATAACATTTTTGCCTTCGATAGAGAAATCGATTTTGGTCGTCTTCGGAATATGAATGCCCCGGTGAATATCATCACGGTACATTGTAATATCCAGCTGCCCATACTTAACATTAGCATTGTAAACCTCGTTCAACTCCTGCACCAAACGGTTGCTGAAATAGACACCACGGGGCTGTAACCCAATAAAAACAGTATTAGCCAGATCCGGATGATTTTCTGCAATACAATAAGCCAGACGTTTAATAATAAGTGGTATTTGTTCTGCCGTTACTATTGTTTTCATTGAGTATAATTTATGCACTAATGTAATTGTTAATTGATAAAGCCCCATGCAAAACCGAATCTTAAAAAATAACCCGGTGTAGGATAAAGGTCTGTAGCAAAGTTATTGTTTCTGAATCCAAAACCATTTTTAAAAGTCATGGTATTTAAGTTCTCCGCCCTTATAAACATTTTCATGGTCCTTACACGGAAATGAAAGAAGGCTGCAATATCCGGTTTATTATTGATACGCACGCTGTCCTGCACCACCCACTGCCCATTAAACGGGCTCCAGAAATCAGATTTATAAGGCGCGGCATAACGCACATCAAAGCCCATACTCAGGTTCAGGTTTTTATAAAAATTACCTTCGTAAGCCAGTATCTGCCGCGTATAGACTGGTGGAATATTGAAAGCGCCACCGGTAGCATGCTGTACGTGTACGGAACTGTACAGGTTCCAGTATTTGGACAATTTAAACTTCTTTTCGCCGCTAATGTGCAGCACATTTTGTACTGTAGATGTTTGTGTCGCTTCGTAATAATTACTCCAGTAGGTATAATTGTTTACTAAAGTGTATTCCCCGCCCAGCTTCATTTTCAACTTTGTAAGGTAAAGATTGCCTCCTAACACTGTCCAGTTTTCCTTATTGAAATTTTGATTACCTAACATTAAAAAACTGCTGCGGTTATCAAACACAAAAGAAGGTTGCCTGTTCACATTTTTAAAAAACAGTTCCAGGCTGCCCAACCTGGCCCCTAAGTTGGTAATTAATTGCAGATCGGCAGAGTAGTCCCCGGAGTTATAGCCTGACAGGTAGAGTTTACCGCTGGCATTGATATCCCATTTCCGGTTCCTGGTCCTGTTGCGGTATTCACCCTGTAAATACAAATTGGAAAAATTAGTAACGGCATTATCAAATTGGCCCTGGAACCATTGATAGCCGGCTCCTGCTTTTATAAATTGTTCCTGGTTATTTTTTTGAGGAAAAATAAGGATATTGCCTTCATTGGTAACATCAAAAAAACGGTCTTTCAATAAAAAGCTGGGTTCTGTCAGTAACAAATTATACCTGTCAAGGTATCGTTTGCTGTAAGTAGAGTTGACCGCAGTCACCAGTTTGTCTTCGTATTGATAAACACTGTTGGTCGCTTTTATTAAATGCTGTAAGCGGAAACGCGGGTAAAAGATCTTTACATAAGAGGAATCTTTCTGCATCAATGAATCACTCTGTCCAAGATCGTACTGGTGCTTAAAATACACCGTTTGCATTTTATAATCATTCCCGGCCTGGATATTTACAGAAAAAGGATTGACACCGCTGACACCATCTGCCCCCAACCAGGTAGGAATATTAAACCGCTGAAAATAGGCGCTGTTGGTAGAGGTCATAAAGGAATCGTTTTGGATACCTCCATTTTCGGCGGCCCTGTTCCTGTTATTCAAAAAGATAAAATTACCGGAATAACGACGGGTCTTATTGGTAAAGCTGCTCGTAAACCGGATATTGCTATGGCTGGAATTGGCATTGGCTAAATTGCCGGGTGAGTTGATATACCTGAACTCAAAAGTATTGTTCCAGTTTGGTTTTATATTTTGTGTATGCAAGACGCCTATGTTCTGTTCCGCACGTGGCCCCAGTATGTATGATAACTCTGTATAGGGTCTTGTCGTCTGGTATATTTTAGTGTCCTCTATTTTTAACCGGTAAACATCAAAACCATGAAACCCGGCATCGAACCCCGGTCTGATAGTTGGTTTAAAAATTAATGGCTGCGTGGCGCCACCGATGTTTACCAGAAACTTATGATCTGCCGGTAACATATAATGCCTGTAGAAGTCGTGAACAGAAGAGTCTAAAAAGTGAATGCGGGAGGAATCCAGGTACCTGAAAAATATGGTAATAGAATCCTCGTGGCTATCGCGTTGCTGCAGGCTGTCCCCACCTTTCATTTTACTGCCGGCACCACGCAAACGGCCCTGGGCATCCCTTCCAATAACATTGGAACCATCCAGTTTAAGCTCTGTTTGGGCCAAAACGTCCGAGGACGAAAAGCACCCCACCAGCATCATAATCAGTATTAAAATGCGCCTGGTTAACAATGGATGAATTTTCTGAATATTTATAATCACGTTTTTCCTCTAAATAATTTGCAAGAATACAAACAGTCTGCTAATTTTTAGCCTTTTAAAATGCTAAATCCTTTAAATACAATAATTAAATCTATTTCAGGTGCTTTTTTAATACAAATATTTTTTGTACTTTACCTTTTCGTCTTAATTAAACTTCATTAGCAATGACACTCATCCATTACTTTATTCCTATATTCTAAACGTAAAACATTTTTGATTTCATAGTAATTAAAAATAATAAAATCAGCTAATAATATGTTAATAAACATTTAACATAATGAAATATAATTTAATATTGATTTTATAAACAATTAAACAAAAAATTAAATTATGAAAAAAATCCTATTATCTGCATGTATTTTATTTACCGCAAATATTTGCTTTGCTAATTCGAAACAAATAAACGAAAATGAAAATTTGAATTTTAGTTTATGTACAAGGTTTTTTAAAACACATTATATTACTTGTTCAGATGGTACTGAAATGATTACTGGTTTGTATGGCTGGGTGACTTATGATTGTGAAACACAACAAATTTACAATAATTCCACTATTTTACTGTCAGATGCAGAAGCTTGTGATGGTCATGGCGGATTTAGTCAAACATAGACTATTAATGACATTAAAAACATTTTAAAGAGCTATAGATTAAATTAATCAGTAACTCTTTAAAAATAATTTTATATAAAATGAAATTTTTAATAATATTTTCGTTCATATTGATGAACTTTAACCTATACGCTCAACCCAATAAATCAACCTACGGAAAAGTTATTTATAATTTATCCAAAAACAATAACAGCGATTTAGTAGAAATGTATTTCAACAATTCAGAATATCGTCTTAGGAAAATGAAGTCTCTTGCAGACACTTTAACAAATCAGCAATACTTAAAAAAAATTGATGATATAGAAAATGACCAAACATTAAGTCCTCAAGAAAAAGTTAGCCTTATAAATAGTAATTTACCAAATGCTTCTTTTTACGGGAAACGAGACAATGATTATTTTTTAATCAGCAGCATAATGAAAAAAGATTACTGTGTGGCAGATAGCCAGAAAATTAAATTTGCTGATTGGGAATTAATAAACACATCTGACACTATTATCAACAATATACGATGCGGGCGCGCTAAAGGCATTTTAGATACAGAAAAGTATATAGCCTACTATGCTATAGACATACCAACAAATTTAGCACCATACCAATTCAGAGGTTTACCAGGACTTTTAATATATGTAGAAAACATTGATAATCCTAATAAAAAGCTAACTTTAAAAATATATCAGTTAGATTGGCCCCTATACGCTGATAATGTAAAAATAAACCTTTGTGACGGGATTAAAATAATAACGCAGAAAGCGGAAAAGGATGAGAGAGATAAAGCAATAAAGAGAAGTTTAGATGCTCTTGAAAGACATAAAAAAGGAGAAAAGGTTACTATAGATGAAATCTTTTAAAAATCCTCATCCTTGTTGAAATTAAAAAATCACAAATAAATGTAAAATACCTTTGAGATACTGCCTGATATTTATTGGCTTCTTAGTTTTCAACTTAATTGTGGCAAAAGCACAGTCACCAAATAAATCAAAAATTATTGATGCGTTTGATAGTAGTGCAATAGCTTATGCAACGATAGAAGCCATCTGTAACCAGCAAAAAATATTTACATTTACTGATATTAATGGATTTTTTTTGTTTAATAATCTTATCAATTGCGATACGGTTAATCTAGAAATTCGAGCCGTAGGCTACCAACCTAAAGTTGTAAAAATAAGCCTGATAGCACTAAAAAGCAAAACAAATTACTTTTCCTTAACCTTAAATGATAGTTTACCGGAAGTGGTTGTAAAAGCAAAAACACCAATATCTACGAATGGAGACACCACACGATTTGAAACAGGTGCCTTTACTAATGGCTATGAAAATAATATTGGTGAATTAATTGCAAAAATGCCGGGGTTTGATGTTAAGCCATCCGGCTTAATCACCTACAACAAAAAACCTATACAACATTTATTAATTGACATGGATGACCTTGCTGGCAAAAGTTATGGTGCACTTACACAAACATTCCCTCCAAAAGCTGTAGAAACCGTTGAAGTTATACAAAACTATAAAGATGAGGAAGATATTTTTGAGAACACAGGAATGGGTAATGTATTGGTGGTTAATTTAAAAATTAAAGAAGCTTTTAAAAAGCAAATATTTGGCAATATAGAAGCAAGTACTGCCGCTGCCGCACACCTTCGCATACAAGGAGAAGCTAAATTAAATTATATTAGTAAAAACATCAAACTTGTTTCTACTGCCATGTACAACAACAATGGCAAAGTGAATAACAATGGTAACAGAGATAATATTTCCAACACAGTTGATAAATTTGGCGAACTTTATAATATTGGCAATACCATAAGTCCCCAGATATTACACCAGTCAGTACCTGCGTATACTCAAAATCATAGCTCCAAATTACCGCTTTTCTTTCTACAACGATTTAGTGCCAAACTCAAAGCAAATGTCAGGCTACCATTTCAGTCAGATAACTTTGAGCAAAACGAGGATAAACTCCTTTTAATAAAACAATTAAATTTTGTAGATACACAAACAAGCAGTTTACACTCACGCTTTGTACAACATGGTGCAACACCAGAAATCAAACTCCAATATAATGCTAATGAAAAATTGCAAATTAATGGACAAATCAAAACAGGCAGTTTTTATAACAATGCTAATCAGACAGGAACTTTACAACAAGAAAGACAGTTTAATAGCAGTAAGGTAAAGGATAACTTTTATGAAGCAAAAGTAGGTTTATCTGCCTTATTACCAAATCGTAGTGCTATCAGATTATCCGCATACCATAAACAACAAAAACAATTCTCCGATTTCTATACAGACAATCAAAAATTAGTCAACTTCTTTTTCGACAACAACAATGACTTATCGACCACCAATAAACAAAGAACTAACTTTAAAGAATCCGGCATAATACTCGATTATAAAAAGAAATTTAAAAAAATCAATATCAACACAAGCTTGAATTATTCCACCGAGTTTACTCATTTCGAGAATAACCTTATACTGCTCAATAGTATGCAGCAAAAATTAGCACAATCTTCTAAAGATACCGTTCCCGACTCTAAAATTTCACGCAACTTTATATCAGCAAAACTTTCCGAAAGCTTCAGATACGGAAAATTAGAAATTACATTAAATCAAGAATTAACAAGTATTTACTCAAAAGTTACGAATCTGCATAACTATAGCCAAATAACAAACAATAACCTTTATTTTTTGCCTTCTGCAAATTTTGTATTTAAGCTAAATAAAAATAGCCAATTTCAATTAAACAGTAGTATAAGCAACAAGTTAGAGCCCGCAAATACATTGATACCAGGGTATAGAATTCGTAATTTCACATCAGTTAACCAAGGTAGTTTTGCATTTACAAACACTCTTGCAAAATCTGTAGGTGTTTACTTCAGTAGTTTTACTAATAAGCATAATGGCACCATGTTATTAGCTGGCATTACTTATAATAATATGCCGTTACAATATTTAGGATATCAAATAAATTCCCCTGCCCTATTTCTACAGCAATATAGCAGTAGTAAACTTTCAACAAATATGTTGATGGGTAATATAACTTATGCAAAACGCTTTAGTAGCAGCAGTAAACTAAATATTTCTGCACATTATTTATTTCAGGATAACTACGTTGTTATTAGCAATCTTACCAACAATACTAATATGCATAACACGAATTTAGAGATTTCCTGGGTACAACATTTTAACCACTTTAAAATACAATCGAAGTTATCAAGCATGTACTTTTTCCAAAAAATGGAAATAATGGAAAATATGTCTACCAATAGTACTTACTCAGGGGAATTAAACTTAAGCTATGAAGTCAATAAACAAAGCTTTGTCTCAGTCAATTATGAACCTATATATTTCTATAGAAATACTAAATCAGTAAGTAATATCCACTTATTGAGTTGCTATGCGGAATGGCAAATGAAAAATAATAAAATACGTTATTTTATAAAAGGAAACAATTTTCTAAATACCAAAACAATGGGACAATTATCGCAGTCCAATGTATTTTATAGTAGTACTCAAATTTCTATTTTTTCAGTAGGTGTGGCTGCCGGTATAAAGTTCAATTTTGGTACAAGATATTAAAATTGGCTATACGTTTTGTAAACAGCCTTTGTAATCATAAACAGTACAACTCTTCTTATCACATTTAAAATTGCCAAAAACCACCATTTTTTCAAAAAATTACAAATAAATTTTAAGTAATAATTGAAGTATCCATAACTTTAATACATCAATTTCAAAACTAATCAACCAATAAAACTATTGTAATATGAAAAAAAATCTACTTATTCTTCCCCTGCTTTTTGCGGGCGTATTAAATGCGCAAAGTTTTAAAGGCATATACGAAATTACAGACCCTGGTAAAACTGGTTTCGACTGGCAGGGTATTAAAAGCCTTGAGTTGGCAGAAAATAATGTGATCCTGAAAAATACAAGGGAAAAAACAAAAGTTTACGGTGCATTTAAAGCAGAGGCAATTGACCGCAGTCAACCTATTCCTACCAATGCAGCTGCTTTAGCATACGACGAGACCAGCAACAGGCTCTACTATGTCACCATGCATACCGGCCAGTTGCGTTATATCAAATTAAATGCCCGCAACCTGCAACAGTTTACCGAAATCGGTACTGTTCAGGACTTAACTACCAATAACCAAACCGTACAATTGCAGCCACAAAACCAGGGCCCGGTAATTACACGCTTAACCACCGGCAATAATAATTACGGTTATGGTCTTAGCAATGACGGTAAAACATTCTTTAAGTTCTCGCTAAACAACAAAACTGAAATTAAACAATTGGGCAGCCTGACTGATGATCCTAAAAATGGTAACATTTCCATTCATAATATGGCTACCAGCTGGGGTGGTGACATGGTAGCTGATGCCGATGGCAATTTATATGTCATTTCTGCTTACCAGTATGTGTTCAAAATAAATACCACCACTAAAGTGGCTACTTATATTACCAAAATTTCCGGTTTACAACCGCAGTTTACTGTAAATGGTGCTGCTGTAACAGAAGAGGGCGATTTACTTTTATCCAGTGCTAATTATTTAAACAAACGGGCGATCGTAAAAGATTTCGAAACTTGGAATGCGGCATTTATCGATGATATCAATGCAGGTAGCTCAAGTGACCTGGCCAGTCCTTATTTATTGTTTGCGAAAAAAATAACAGAAGTAAAAGACGCCGTTAAGCCTGTTAATAAAGAGAAATTGTTGCAGGCCTATCCAAACCCTACCAGCGCAGGTTTTACCAATATCGCCATCAGCGATATTAGCGGAGATGTAACCGTAGAGTTATTTGATGCTAACGGTTCTGCAGTTACCAAAAATGTAACTAACAGCTCTGTAAAAAACCAATCGGTAAGAGTGAATACTTCGACTCTTTCAAAAGGCACTTACCTGGTAAAAATTACAGATAATAAAACCAAAGAGACATTCAACAGTAAAATTGTAGTTCAATAAAAATAAAATGTATAATAAGAAAGCGGCCGGAAAATTTTCCGGCCGCTTTCTTATTATACAGCATGTGCTTAAATAACAATATTTCTATTATTTAGCTGCTAATTTTTTTGCACCTGCAGGTACTACGGTTTTAATATCAACCAGGCTGTTTAAATAGTTTTCGATATTGCTGTAACCGTTTGCAGCGATTTTTCCTGAATCTTTCGGATCTTTTGGATTTAAACCGTTTTTAATTTCCCAGGCATCAGGAATACCATCATTATCAGCATCCTTGTAAGGTGTGCCTTTATATTCCGGGTATCCTCCTACCTGGCTGATATCCGTGATGATACCTATTTTGTAAGAATCCAGTGGTAAACGACGGTGCTCAAACTGTGTTTCAGGCGCTTTCACACCCGGTAATTCTTTTACTTTACCGGTCTTTGCTTCCTCTACCACACGTTTATCAACAGCATCACGCACCGGTAATGTGGCACCAACATTCTGGAACACATAATCCCTGGCAGCAGTAGCGGTTAACAATGAAATTTCAGGAATCGGCAATGGCTTTTTCCAACGGATCTCGTCGGTCCATTTATCAGCATCAGGAAAAGTTTCCACCTGTACACCACCGGCCCAGTTATCCTTTGTAATCTTGTCGTTACCTTCCATAACATTGCCTTCTACATAAGCACGGCCATAATATTTACGTTCCAGCTTACTGCGGCCACTTTCCGGTTTTAAGATCCTGTTACCAACATTATTATTTGGTGTTGCCGGCCCTGGTTTAAAATAGTTGTTTACAATATTGTACATAGCTGTATAATCGCCACCATCTATAGAACGGTGTACCCAGTTATAGACTACATTATTAGCAAAATTGAAGATACCATTCCAGCCGATAGATGGGTTACGTCCTGCATTGTTTGCCCAAAGATTGCGCATAAAAGTACAGTTTTCACCACCTAATGTACTACCGAAAGCATGGTTATAAGTATCTAAAGCTTCTGAGAAAATAGAGTTCTGAATAGTGATATTTACAGTTCCCAATTTAGTTTCCTGCTTACCGGTACTATCGTTAAACATGTGACGATACATGCTCATATTTTCATCTAATCCCCAACTTGCGGATACGTGGTCTATCATAATATTACCAACCGGGTTACCACCAATTGCGTCATCACGGCGACCTACCCAGGTTTCTCCGCGACGGAAACGCATGTAGCGAACGATCACATCATGGGTATTGATCCAAACGGACTCACCAGCTACACAAACACCATCTCCGGGTGCACTTTGGCCGGCAATGGTAATGTATGGCGCACGAATAATTAATGGTGTTTTTAAACGGATAATACCGGCCACATTGAAAACGATAGTGCGTGCACCACCCTGCTCACAAGCCCAGCGAAGACTGCCTTCGCCATCATCGTTGAGGTTTGTTACCACTATCACTTTGCCACCACGACCTCCAGCTGTATAAGCGCCACCGCCTTCTGCACCCGGGAATGCTTTAATTTCAGCCTGAGGTAAATCGTAAGGGCGCGCTGCCCATGGAATATACGGTCGGCCGTTTTTGGCTTCCTCTTCAATAATTGGCAAGGCTTTTACCCAGGCTGCATGAGAAGCAGCTTCGAACGCATTGCTTAAAGAATCACTTACTCTTTTTACTTCGGGAGTAATCTTTGGATATTGTGCTAAAGCAGAGGTACAGATAAATGTAGAAGCAATAGCAATAGTCGTTTTTAAATTTAAAAACCTCATTGAGTGTATTTTAATGTATAAATATGGCTACGTAAAAATAGGCTATTTTAGTAGATGCAAAATTTGACGTCTAACATTAAACGTCAATTTAACACTTAATGTTAGACGATTAAAAAAAGTGAAAGTTTACGGCTTTCACTTTTTTTATTTTTGATTTTACAAATTAATCCTGGTATTCAAAAGTACCGGCAGCACCTGAAGCATCTTGCCATCCTTTAGTTTGAGTTAACCAGGAGTTGTTTGCCAATAAAGTTGCGGATAAACCAGACAAATAATAATTTGTTCTGAATAAAATAGTTACCGGCACATTATTAACCCTATCCCATTCCTGATCTAACGGCGTCATAACAAACTTATTCCTGTAAAGTGTTTTCAATTTCGCAATTTCAGTTGCAAAAGTTGCGGTATTATCCGGATCAATCAAAATTGCTCTGTCAGCAGCAGTCAATGGATTTGCGTTAGCAGCACCATAATCTTTACACTGCCAATAATAGCCTTTGCGGGAAGTACCATTAATTGGTGTTAATCCTAATTTAGTAACAGAGTTACCGGAGTACTCATTATTATCATACAACATCCAGCGATGAATATCCCAGAAACGCTTTCCTTCGTAAGCTAATTCAACACGACGCTCATAAAGCACTGCTTCAATTGCCGCATATCTTGAACTGATAGTTCCCAGTCCATAGTTATTAGCAGCAGGAATACCTACGCGTGCACGAATTTTACCAATATACTCTACAGCTTTTGCAGTGTTTCCCGTGGCTGCATAAGCTTCAGCGATGTTTAATAACAACTCTGCATAACGGTATTCAAAGATATCTGTACCGGAGAAGGCAAATGCAGTACTATCTGCAGCTGGATTAGACATTTTACGAACTAATACCGGTGTATTTGACTGGTTATTTGCATAATAAGTGGTAGTACCGGTTGCAGAAGCTCTCCAGCGATAGAACCAGGTAGACCTGTTATCGCTACCTTTCATAGGCCATTTAGCTCCTGAAAAAGCAAATGTTCTGTAAAAACGCGGATCTCTGTTCTCAAAGAAAAAAGTATCTACATAATTAGAAGCATTCGGGCGGCTGCCATCTGCTAACGGGAATAAATCTATCATTCCTTTTGGTGCAGCAATTCCTCCGCCACCTTTATAATCTGTCGGGCGTACAGAATTCTCCCAACTGTTGTTGTAACCTGCAGAAGATGTTTGGTTGGTTGACAATAAGAAGACCATTAATGCTTCTTTATTGAAAGAGTTATCATTTCTGAATGTCATCTCAGCCCAGTCTTTAGCATTGGTACCAAACAAACCGTAACCTGCATTTGTTAAAGCAATTTCAGCTTCTAAACCTGCCTGTAAGGCTTTTTGCCATTTTTCGCTACCCGGATTATCCCAATCCTTATTATAAAGTGGGCTAGCTGCAGTTACTAAAACGCGGCTTTTCATTGCCAGGGCGCCAGCAGCAGTTACTCTGCCATAGTTTGTACCAGGCTCGCTCCATATCATTGGTAAGTTAGCGGCTGCAGAATCTAAATCCTTTACTATTTGTGCATAAACTTCTGAAGTTTTTGCTCTTGGCAAACGGATCGCTTCATCTACTGAGCTAGCATTCTCTACTGTTGTTACAATAGGAACTCCACCATAAACACGTACGAGGTCAAAGTATTGTAAGGCTCTCAAAAAGAACATTTGTCCTTTAGAAGTTTTACGGAACGCTTCCGGTAAAGACTGGCCTACGCCATCAATTTTATTAATCAAAAAGGTACAGAAACGGATACGGGTATATGGATTATTCTGAACACTGGCGCTTACGTTGTTGCCATAGTAAGTGTCTGCTTCAGAAGCCAGCTGGATATTCTTGGTAGAATTGATGTAATCCCCAACAGTACCGCCAAATTCTTCAGTCATCCTGGAGCGTGTATCATTGTACAAACCCACTACCGACAGGGAAGGATTTCTGTAGTTAACAAAATAGTAGTTATATAACCTGTTGATATACCAGTTCGTTTGAACATCGTTTGTAAAAATGCTTTCATCATACTTATCATAACTCTTCATGTCTTGTAAGAATTTATCACTACAACCAGTAGTAGCTAATGAAGCAGATAAAGCCAATATATATAATAGTTTCTTTTTCATACAGAAAAACAAGGTAAATGAATAATTAAATTAAAATCCCAGATTAACACCTAAAGCCCAAGTCCTTAAAGTAGGATAACCTACCTGCGGCGCATCATACATGTTACGATACTTATTTGGATAAGGATTATAAAAGTCCCAAAGATTGAAGCCGGTTACAAATACTCTTGCATTCTCAATTTTTAAAACTTGTGATGCTTTTTTAGGAATATTATATCCTATTGATAAACTTCTAACAAAACATCTGAAGTCTGGAAGCATAAAGTAATCAGACTTATTTCCACCAAATGCGTCATAATATGCAAGGTTTGGATATTTGCCGTTCGGATTGGTTTCCGGATCAAACATATCTGTTAAATAAACCGGATGAGACCATAAACTATGTGTACTGCTTGTACCTTGCTTAATGTAATCTAAGAAGTTACCACCACCCCAAGAAGTAGCAATCTGGGCACTTAAGGAAATTCCTTTCCATGATGCAGACAAGTTAGTGCTAACACCGTATGTCCTGGATGACTTTCTTAATTTTACATAATCCTGGCTGGCTACAATCATTCCGTTTGGAGCTGCCACTTCACCGGTTTTAGTATCCACCTGGCCGGCAACATCTTCATAAACCAACATACCTTTTCTTAAACCAGATTTGTCTGAAATATTCAGGAATCTTGGTGCTGCACCCGGAACACCTGAATTATTTGCCAGTTCTGTAAGATAATTCCAATAGTTATCGATATCAGCATCTGTACGTAACATACCATCGCCTTGTGAGGTACCTTTCCAGGTACGGAATCCCCAAACAGGCGCAATGGTTGATTGGCCGATTCTTGGTGTTCCATTCATCATTATAGATGGGTAGTCATAATTTTTTTCGATGTATTTCAATACTTTATTATCGCTGTAACCAAAGTTCATATTGACAGAGTAATTAAAATCCCTGATTCTGTCTTTCCAGGTTACTGAAATTTCAGAACCCCAATATTTGATGGAAGAGTAGTTTTGCTCTGCAAAAGCACCACCAACAGAAATTGGAACATTGATAGCACCGGACATATCCGTCAACATATCAACAGATTTATTGATATAGCCATCTAAAGTAACAGATAAGCGATTTCTCAGGAAAGACATGTCTAAACCAAGGTTACGCTGATAAGTTTTATCCCATTTAGCATCACGGTTTGGAGTAACACCCGGTGTAATACCAGTTGTATATAAACCACCGCTGGTTCCGAAGCCCATACCTTTATCTGTTTCTGCAGTGTATAACTGCATCCATTTCCAGGCATTGATGTTGTTGTTACCTGTCATACCGAAAGAGCCTCTCACTTTTAAGAAATCAACCCAGGCAACATTATTCTTAAACCAATCTTCATCAGATACTACCCAACCTGCTGAAATACCAGGGAAGAAACCCCAATAGTTTTCAGGAGCGAATACAGTGGACGCATCCCAACGGAATACAAACTGTAACATATATTTGCTCTTATAATTATAACTTACCCTACCTAAATATGATAAATTACCACTTTCTGTTCTATAAGTTATCGTATTGCCTGAATTCAGAGTTCCTGCAGATACTGATGTTCCGTTATATGCTCCCGGGATCGGGTTATCATAGATCTGGTATCTTCTTTCCCACTCTGCTGTACTTTTTTCAGTAGAAAACATTGCAGAAATATTGTGATCTGCTATTTTCTTATCATAAGTAACAAAGAAGTTGTATTGTTTGTTGGTACCGGTGGTGTTATCATAAGTTACCCTTGAGTTAGACCTGTTAAGAACCGGTGCATCCCATCTTGTTGCGGAAGAGTAAATATGATTATCGGTTGTATTTGTTAATGCACGTGATAACGTTACAGGCATAAATATCTGCTCGGTATTGCCGGCGTTCTGACTTAAGCCATAGTTCGCTTTAACTGTTAATCCTTTTATAAACGGAACTTCATATTGCAGAGAGAAGTTCGCATTGTAATTGAAGTTTTTATTGGTTGTTTTTGAACCATTATTCAGTAACGCATAGTAGTTCCAGTTACTGATAGAGTTATTACCTGAAACGTTCCCCAATTTATTAGGACCTAATGGTGGAGAGACGTATTGATCAACGCCATTTATATTATAAATCCAAGGTACATACTTTGGCATGTGCAATAAAACGTTATAATCATTTTGCTCGCCACCGATGGCATAAGAACCATCACTGAAGCTTACTTTGGTAAAAGACTTTTCGTTGAAAGTATTTGATGCACCTACTACTGCATTAAATTTTAAATTAGTAGAAAGCTTTACTTCCGATCCGGCCCTGAATGTCCACCTGTCAAAATCCTGTGCTCCTAAATTGGCACCTTGCTTAAAATAGGAACCACCTGTAAAGAATGTTGCTCTTTCAGTACCACCACTAACATCTATTGAATGTTGCATGTTATTGGCAGCTCTCCAATCATTCATTAACCAGTCATAGTTCAGGGAATCCATTGCATTTAGCTCAGAATCGGTGTAAAGGTTATTTACATTCCAACCTAAAGCCCTGCCAAACTTATTTGCGAATTCGCCATATTGCCTGGCATTCATTACCTTGCCATGGCTTACGGCATCATTTGTCTGGAATTTTCCGGTGTAGTTCACTTTTGGAGGACCAGCTTTTCCTCTTTTAGTTTTTACGATGATAGCACCCTGTGTTGCACGGGAACCATAAATGGCAGCACTGGCATCTCTTAATACCGTGATGCTTTCTACTTCCGACATATCCAACTGGTTGAAACGGTCTAAAGTAGCTTTCCCTGTTTGAGGGTCTAATTGCATAACATCATCAATAATAACCAATGGCAATTCGCTAAAGTTGTCTTTACCTAATCCGAATTGCTGCCTGATATTTAAAGATGCCATTGCACCCGGGCGCTGAGAACCACCACTTACATTAAGACCTGGCACTTGTCCTCTTAATCCTTCTGTAATAGAGGTTATTGGTAAATCTTCTATTTTCTTTAGGTCGATAACAGCAACAGAACCTGTTACTGTTTTGGCTCTTTGTGTACCATAACCTACCACAACAACATCATCTAAGTTTGAATTATCGCTTCTCAGAGAGATGGCAAAAGCGCTTTTTTCGGCTACTTTTACTTCCTGCTTTGTCATACCAACAAAACTGATGACTAATACATCAGTTTCTTTAGCGACATTGAGGCTGAATTCGCCCTTTTCATTGGTAATGGCAGATTGCTTGGAGCCTTTGATTGCAACTGTTGCGCCTTCTACAGGTTTGCCGGTTTCTTCGCTGATTACTTTACCGGTAACTGTTTTTTGGGCCAGCAACATCGTGCAATTGAATAAAACAGCAAAGCCCAGGGCTAATGCTTTTTTAGAGTGCAGCAGTTTCATAATGGCATTTTTGGTTTAAAAAAATTTTATTATTTCGTCTTTAATCGTTCCTCCCAGGCTTTGCGTTCTGCCTGAAGGTCATATCCTCTTTGAGATAAATAATTGTTGATGCGTCCTTTATATTTACCAAAGCGTTCATGCTTTTTGTTGGAAGATTCTTCATCCATGGCTAATTCCCTGGCTTCTATTAACCATTCCATAATTTGTTTTTGCTCGTCTGCTTTCAAACCCGGAATCATATCGTTATAAGCCTTATAAGTAACATTTAATACATTATAAGTAAGGCCGTTTTTAACACCTTCTACCTGCGTTGTAGTTAAATGCTTATTTAATTCTGCTATAAATTGTGTGTGAATTTTATCGATATCGGCTTTTGTGACTGTCTCAATATCCTTTTTAGTTGCTTCTGCTTTATCTTTTGCTAACCCTGTATTTGCTTTTAACGCTTTTAAATTGCTGTCACGCTTATTATAAATATCATTTAAGTTGGAGTAGTGCGCCGCTATTAATTTACTTACCTCGTTATATACTGTCTGATTGGAAATGTTTAAGTCTGCAGCTATCTTGTACGCTCTGTTATAAACTACCTGCTGGTATTTTATGGCAGCGCTATCAATTTGGGCCGTAACATCTGAAGAAATAAAAGACACGATGACTGATAACAATAACAATCGTTTCATAAATAGTTTTTTCATATGACCTAAATGGTCTTTAAAATAAAGCAAATTCAGTCGGCAATTTAATAAGTGTAAAATGCACAATTATTATTTTAAAGCCGTTTGTAAAATTATAAGCGATCGATGTCGTTTTAATGTATAGTTTAACTATACTAATGGACTATTTTACTTTTGTTATATTTTCTTTAACTTATAAAAATGTGCTGCTGTTTTAATAAAAAATGACTTTGGAATTTAAACCTCTTGCCTGTGTTGAAACTTTAATTCATTTTACCATTTGACATCATCACAGGCACTTATTTTTCTGAAAATACGGGCATGAAAAACACATATATACAGGCGAAATATATTGATATAAATTGCTGAATAAACCTACCATTGATGACGGGCTGCCGGATACGACGGGCCTGGTACAAGCGCAGCGCAGTACCGAACGAAGTGAGCCCACAGTAGCCGGAACAAATGCTGCAATAAATACTGATGCTGAGAGCCCCAAAAAAACAGGAGGCTTTAAGAAAGGATTTAAAACAGGAAGGCAGCCTTAAAAAAAGCTGCCTTCTTATATAAATACTGATTTGTATGATATTACATTAACTCTCCAATATCTTTCATTAAGCGTTGCGCAATGTTGTTGGCTTTGCCTTCGTAATCGCTTTCGCTGTAAATGCGGATGATGGGCTCTGTATTGCTGGTGCGTAAGTGTACCCAATCGTTATCGAACTCGATTTTTAAACCGTCTTCTGTATTGATGGGCATGTTTTTGTATTTACTTTTAATACCATCGAATATTTTATGAACATCGATATTGGCATCCAGCTCTATTTTGTTTTTGCTGATAAAATAATCCGGGTAAACTTTTCTTAATGAACTTACTTTTTTCTTTTGTTTAGCCAGGTGCGTTAAAAATAAAGCGATACCAATAAGCGCGTCGCGGCCATAATGGAAATCCGGTACAATAATGCCACCATTTCCTTCGCCACCAATAACGGCATTTTTTTCTTTCATTTTCTTCACCACGTTCACCTCGCCTACCGCACTTGGAAAATACTCTCCGCCATGCTGCAGCGTTAGCTCTTTTAAAGCTTTAGTGCTGCTCATATTGCTTACTGTATTGCCTTTGCGGTTGCTCAGGATATAGTCTGCTACCGCTACCAGCGTGTATTCTTCACCAAACATAGACCCGTCTTCTGCCAGGAAACAAAGCCTGTCCACATCAGGATCTACTACGATACCCAGGTCGTAATTGTTTTTGGTAATTTCCGTGCTGATATCGCGCAGGTGCTGCGGCAGCGGCTCCGGATTGTGTGCAAAATCACCGGTTACTTCTGCATTTAAAACCTTTACATTCTCTACACCTAACGCTTTTAACAATGCCGGTACATAAATAGCCCCGCTGCTGTTAATGGCATCTACCACTACTTTAAAGTTGGCAGCTTTTATGGCTTCCACATCTACCAGGTCGTAGTTTAAAATAGCATCTATATGTTTTTGCAGATAAGTGTCGTTCTCCGTGGTTTTGCCTAATTTATCTACAGATACGAAATTAAAAGCATCCTGTTCTGCAATATCCAGTACTAATTTCCCTTCTTCGCCGCTGATAAATTCACCTTTATGGTTCAATAGTTTTAAAGCGTTCCATTCTTTTGGATTGTGACTGGCAGTAAGGATAATGCCACCGGCCGCTTTTTCTAACGGAACTGCTACTTCTACAGTTGGAGTAGTGGTTAAACCAAGGTCTGTAACATTAATGCCTAAAGCATTTAACGTACTTACCACCAGGTCTCTCACCAATTGGCCACTGATGCGGCCATCGCGCCCTATAACAACCGTATTTCCATTATTTTGCTGTAAAACCCATGTGCCGTAAGCGGCGGTAAACTTTACAACATCAACGGGAGAAAGACCTTCGCCGGGCTTTCCGCCTATAGTTCCTCTAATACCTGAAATCGATTTTATAAGTGCCATATTAAACTAAAAATAGGATGCGAATATAAGCCGCTGATTACATTTTAAAAACTAAAAAATATAAACATTCATATTTCATAACATATTAAAGCGGCTGATTAAGTGCTGCGAATATCAGGTTCAATTCTTTACGTTTAAAGTACGGCCCTTAAATAAAAATAAAGCGCAGAGCTAAAAAAATATAATAAATAGTACAATAATCTTCGCCTCAAAACATTATTTTACATTTGTGTTTTATAACTGAGATTTTCAATTACTAATATATAATGAATTTTAAGAGAATTCTACTGTCTTTTTTCCTTTTAATAAATATGCACGCTATGGCGCAGAATGCCGGTATCTCCGGTATTGTGGAAGATGAAAAAGGCCGGCCTGTTGCTGATGTTTCCATCTCTTTCCTGGGACAACAGCCTATCACTAAAACCAATGACAGTGGTTATTTCTCCCTGAAAGTGCGGGCCAATAAACAAATTGCCCTCGTATTTACCCATATCAACTACGCTGAAAAACAAAAAATATTTTTACTGAACCCGAACGAACAGGAAACGGTGAGAATTATCCTTTCTGCTTCCAACGCCACTTTAAGCGATGTCATCATTACTTCTAAAAAAGGACGTGAGGAAGTGAGTTTAATAACTGTCAATCATAAAAATGCCATTATTAACCCTGCACCTGTCAGCAATATAGAAAACCTGATAAAAGTATTTGTCAACAGCCGCAGTGAGCTGAGCAGCCAGTACGAAGTACGTGGCGGCAACTACGATGAGAACCTGATATATGTAAATGATTTTGAAATATTTAAACCATACCTGGTGCGCAGCGGGCAACAGGAGGGACTGACATTTATAAATCCTGAGCTGACCGCTAATGTGAACTTCTACAACGGCGGCTTTGCTGCTAAGTATGGCGATAAAATGAGCAGCGTGCTGGACGTGGAATATAAAAAGCCTAAAGCAAACGGCGGCAGTGCCTATTTAGGCTTACTGGAGCAGGGTGCACACCTGGAGGGCATTAGCAAAAACAAAAAATTCAGCTACCTGGCAGGTGCCAGGAACCGTTCTTTGAGGGGCTTATTGGGCTCCCAGGAAACCAAAGGCAATTATGTGCCGTCCAGCAGCGATTTCCAGGCGTTTATTACTTATAAAGCCAATCCGAAATGGGACCTGGAATTACTCACCAACCTGAGCAATACAAAATTCACTTTAGAGCCTGAATACAGCCAGCAAACAACTTCGGTATTTACCTCCCAATTCAGTACCAACCTGGGACTGGACATTTATTTCCAGGGTCGCGAAGTGGACAGGTACAGCACGCGCATGGCGGGCCTTAGTTCTATTCATAAAATTAATGAGCATTTTAAGCTGAAAGCGATGCTCAGCTATTTCCAGAATAAAGAGGAGGAAAATATTAATATACAGGGTTCTTACTTGTTTGGCGACAGGGAATATGATAAATCGAGCGCCGAATTCGGCCAGATCAACAACCCGCTTGGCGCCGGGGTTTTCCTGAATTATGCCCGCAACAGCCTGGATGTAAAAGTACTGAATGCCAGCCTTAAAGGATACCTGAAAAAAGGATGGCATAATTTGCAGTTTGGCATATCTGCGGAACGTAATACCATTAAAGATCTGCTGAACGAGTTTGAATACCAGGACAGCGCGGGCTATAGCCTGCCTAATAATACGGGCCCTTTAAATGTATTTAAATCTGTACAGGGCAATGCCGACTTAGATATCAACCGTTTTACCGGCTATATACAGGATAACTATGTAATAGAAACAGAAAAACTGAAAATGATTATTAACGCCGGGGTTCGCCTGAACTACAACGATCTTAATAAGGAATTTTTGGTATCGCCAAGGGCAGGCATTACCATCGCCCCGCAGAAATGGTCCAAAGACATCTTGTTTAAAATTGGTACCGGCATTTACAACCAGCCGCCTTTTTACAGGGAAATGCGCCGTTATGACGGCACTATTAATACCAGCCTGAAAGCGCAGAAATCCTACCAGGTAAGCGCCGGTTTCGATTATTCATTTATCGGTTTTCAAAAGCCGATGCGCCTGAGCGTGGAGACCTATTATAAAAACATTACCAATTTAATACCTTACGATATAGACAATGTGCGCCTGCGTTACTTTGGCGAAAACATGGGCAAAGCCTATGCTTATGGCATTGAAGGCCGCCTGTTTGGCGAATTGGTAAAGGATGCGGAAAGCTGGCTGAGCATTGGTTATATGAACGCCAAGGAAAACCTGACAGGTGACTACTACCTGAACTATTACAATGCTGCCGGCGAATTAATCGGTGCCAATACCCAGGACCAGGTTGCGGTACGTAATGAACAGGTGGATATTGGCTGGCTGCGTCGCCCTACCGACAGGCGCATTAATTTTGGTATGTTTTTCAGCGATTACCTTACCACCAACAAGAACTTTAAAGTATTCCTGCAATCCTTATTTGGCACCAATTTGCCCTATAATATTCCCGGTAGTACGCGCTACAGGAACGGTATGGAAATTCCGTCTTATTTCCGCTTCGATTTAGGTTTCAACTATCAATTGCTGAAAGCGAACAAGGTGGAACGTCGCTACCATAGCCCGTTTAAAAACCTTGAAAATATCTGGATCAGCCTGGAGGTATTTAATCTTTTAGACAAAGCCAATACCATCAGCTATACCCTTATAAAAGATTTTAGCAACAGTACTTTTGCAGTTCCAAATCGCCTGACGCCGCGTTTAATCAATTTTAAAATTGTGACCAGGTGGTAATCGTTTTCATCATTATACACCGGCGTGGTTTCTATTAATATAGTAAAACTATCAATTCAATTATTGAGGGGCTTTCAACATTCGTGCTCCATTCATCTGCTGTCCGGCGTACTTTTGGCTCCGCTACGCTCGGTGCTCCTGCGTCGCACTGGCTCGTTCCTCGCCACCAACGTATGCCGCAGCCCATCTGCATTTTTATACTAATCAACAAAAGTATTAGTCGCTATGCCTTGGAATAATTTAGATACCCAAAGAATAAATTATCCACCCAAAAAAGCTAATTTTACAATAATGCTTTTACCGCCAAAAGCAGCTATTTTTTAAGCATATAAACATCCGGCAAATATGGAACATAAAGTACACGAAGGACGCAATGTAAAACGCTTTAGAGAAATGCTCGGCATAAAGCAGGACGCTCTTGCCTGGGAACTGGGCGAAGACTGGAGCCAGAAAAAAGTATCCTTGCTGGAAGCTAAAGAAACCATTGATGAATCGCTCTTAAAACAAATCTCCCGTGCCTTAAAAATACCTGTAGAAGCATTGCAGAATTTTGATGAGGAGCAGGCGATTAATATTATTTCAAGTACGTTTCATGATAGCTCTACGGGTGTCATTGTTAATTATAACAACCCTATTGATAAAATTCTTCAACTTCATGAAGAGAAGATTGAGCTATATGAAAGAATGTTGAAGGAAAAGGATGAGATGATGGCGGAGTTAAAGAAATTGATAAAGTAAAAAATTCAATCAACATAAAAATCCACTACGTTATTTTGCAGTGGATTTTTTATCCTTTATACTTGATAGAAGTGGTATAATATCCATCAAAACCGTTAATCATTGCCTATTTTACCCGCAAGAACGTAGTTAGAGATTATTTAAAGCTTAGAACATTGTACTTAACTCGAACTTGTTATGCATCATTGATTGCGTAATCATACAATCGTTTTGCCTTTTCCTCTAAGGTTGGTTTATATCCTAAACTTGCTTCCCAATCCTCAACAAATTCCTTTGCCAGAAAAACTTCTATTAGATAATAGTATTTTCTCCCTTCTACCTCTTTAACTCCTTCGTCGCCTTCTTCTGCAAAAGAAAGCATAATATCAGAGTTGGGATCTCCCTTATCTTCTTGAAAAATAATAGCTTCTTCGTCTATGTTTTCAATTTCTTTAATTAAATGAGTTAACTTCATATTTTACTAACTTCTATTTTCTTCGAATTGTAAAATCCTCCGCTATCGAAAGTTTTACCCTTCAAGTCTCCGACTTGCTTTGCTAAATTAGCAAGATGAAAATACTTTTCTCTAAAAAATAGAGTCCTACTTTATACATTATACTAAGGCATAAAATGGCCGCTACATTTTTGCAACGGCTATTTTTATGCCCTATCGTTTGATGGAATAACTATAAACATCTATCAAAACCTTCCGAATCGGAACCTTTCTACTCTTTTACACTTATTTTAGTAACTGCAAGGCACAGGTCAGAGACCTGCACCAGACTGAGAGGGGAGAACTTATGATAAAAAAGTTATAATCAAAATATTCGAACATTCTCCCATAATTTGTAAAAATCCAACATATAACTTCTATACACAGAATGCTGTTTGACATTTTGTTCCAATATTTTTCTTAATATAGTAAAATATTCATTTAATGCAACATTTAAAGCATTAATCCAACTACTCTTATTAATTACAACATCCTCAAAAAAGTATTGTCCTCTAATATTTTCAGCTTGAGAGTTCAGACTTTTATATGAAATAGAAATATCATATAAACCTTTTTTTTTAACCCAAAATTCATTTTCACCCATAATAATAGACATCTTTGAAATATCAATGCTATCCTCAGACCAATCAGATTTTTTTTCTAACGCCCAATATAAAGAATTTATCAAAAATGTTAATGCTTTGGTCATATTATAAAACTCAATTGATCTAAATATAGTTTTATATCCTTCCAATGTTATAGAGAATCCTCCAAAAGTAGACCAAAAACTATCTAAAACTCTATCTTCCATATCCATATAATCAAGTCCTCTACATAAGTCATTATAGGTTACAATCCGACCAGAAGCTGAGCAGTACAAACACATAACCTCTATATCACACATTTTTAATTAATTTTGCTTTGTAAAAATTTTATCATAAACTGTTTCAGTAACACTTTCACCAATCATATATCCACCAATCCGCTATCGCAAGTCTTACCCAGTGAACTTATTACTTTTCAGTTATCGCAAGTTTTGCGCAGCAAACTTGTGATTGCATCCTCCAGTCTCCGACTTGCTTTGCTAAATTAGCAAGATGAAAACACTTTTTTCTAAAAAAATCGTGTTCTACTTTATACCTTATACTTGATGAAATTGCAATAACATCCATTATAAATTTCCAACTCTACCTGCCTATAAAACATAACGTTGGATTTCAATTAAAACAGCACTTTCATGCTCAATTAAAAATTGATTATAATTAAGAGTATCTATTTTAAAATCAAATTCATTTATAATAATTAACTTTCTATAAATCGTATCTGAAAACCTATTTTTAGGGGCTGCTTTTATCAAAAAAGAATTAGTATTACTTTGTAATTTATATACGTCCAACAATGTACTATTTATAATATCCATATTATCATTTTCTAATCGATATCCATCTCCTGGCATATAAACAATAGAACAACTCTTATTAAGTTTATATTCTTTATGAAAAAAAATATCAAGACAAGATGATAGAAATAAAATAAGTATAACACATATTTTTTTCATTTGATAAGTTTTAGTCAATTGGTTGTATTGGTGGTTTAACCGCTGTATTATCCTGAGGGCTTTTAAACACATCAATCTTTTTGATTTCAGGTAAAGTCTGTGTCCGCTATCGCAAGTTTTACCAGTGAACTTGTGATTGCACCCTTCAAGTCTCCGACTTGCTTTGCTAAATTAGCAAGATGAAAACACTTTTCTCTAAAAAATAGTGTCCTACTTTTATACCTTATAGTTGATGATATTGCTATAACATCCATTATAAATTTCCAACTCCACCTCTGCCTATAAAACAAGTCGGAGACTTAAAGAAGAATTAATTAATTACAATTTTACTACGCAAAACTTGTGACAGCAGAGGAAATTATACTAACGCATAAAATAGCCGCTACATTTTTTGCAACGGCTATTTTTATGTCTATCGTTTGATGGATGTGCTATAACATCCATCAAACCGTTCCGAATCGGAACTTTTTAATCTTTTAAACTTACATTTTCCGGTTGCGTATTTTGCCAATCTGAAGATTGGCCATCGCTTGACTAGGAAAAAAAGAGAGCAGCTAATGGCTCAAAGTGTTACCTCTCTGCTTACCAATAACTGTTCAAAGTGAAAAATTAGTGAAGTAATTATCTGTTTCGCTTTAGTATTAATTTCTTTTTTTCAGTGTCTTTTAATGCTTCGTTGATTTCTTTTGTTTTAAGCATATAGTGTTTTTTATCACTTAGCCATACTTCCTTTAAAGTGGGGTGCTGCAGTAAATAAAGATTGTTACTTTCAGTTAATTCCCCTTCGGTAAACTGTAATTTATATAATGATGGCAACTGCTTTATGATCGGCTCCAAGCTTACCATTTTACCGTTGTTGATAACTTTTAATGTTCTTAGCTTACCTACACCCTGTAATGTTGCTAAGTCCAACTTTTTGCATACTTCTATTTCAAATTCTTCTAACTGATACACAGGCTTACCATCTGTAAAGGTTTCTAAATTCTTATTGTAAGCAAGCCCTATTTTTTTGAGTTTCTTCAATCCTTCCAACCCTTTGCAGCTTTTTATATTGCTTTGGATAATGTTCAACTCTTCTAAATTTTCTAACCCTGCCAAATCACTTAAATCTCCTGTGGATGATTGATATTGCCATAATCTTAGCTTCTTTAAACTTTTATTAGAAAATAAATTTTTAAGATATTTAGTATGATAGCCCTCAAAAACTTCGATTTTAGAAAAATTTGAAAAATCAAGTTCGGTTGTAACAGGGTCATTAAAAATTCGCAAAAAAATTAATTCATGTTGGGAGTTTATCCCTTTAAAGTCTTTTATACTAAAAGGATTTACAATGATGCGTTTTGCTTGTATTTTTTTAAGTATATTAAGATTGTCCTCATTATAACCATCATCCAACATTGAGTAGCCAAATGAGGCACCTTCAATGTTTTCCAGATTAAAAGTCTTTACACATTCATCAAGATGTTTAGAAGAAAACATCATAAACAATCCGTTATTTCCCTTAGAATAAACAATGTTATTCTTTAAAATTTCATTACTCATATAGCATACTTATTGAGACTTTACAACACCTGTACTTCCAATAGTACCCCGTCCACCGCTATCGCAAGTTTTACACGGTGAACTTGTGAAAAAGCTTAAAACAAACAATACTACAACAAAATAAGCTTTCCACTAGAATCCACTGCGCTTTAATTTTGTAGTGGATTTTTTATACTCTATAAAATATCAAGCTGGCTGAACTTAAAAAAATAACCAGTCGGAGAATTAAAAAGCACCTATCACAAGCCTTCTCTGCCATATTTTTAAGAGTAGGATTGAACTACTACAAAACTTTTGAATAAATAAAACACAATAGCCGCTACATTTTTGTAGCGGCTATTTTTATGCCTATACTTTATAGAAGTGCTATAACATCCATCAAAACGTTCCGCAATGGAACTTTTTCACTCTTATACGCTTACATTTTACGACTCCTATCTTGCCAGTCTTAAATTTGGCTATCGCCAGGACATAGTCAGAGACTACGCCCAATTAACAACATGAACACTACGCCTAACGTGGATTAGTAAAGCGGTTCTAACTTTTCTTTCAACTCCTCTATATCAAATCCATATGCCAATGCTTTTATAATATTAAAAAAACGAATACAATCATCTAATTTACAGTTAAAGGATTGAGGACTATACTGTGAATAAACAATGTAATCTTTCATTGTAGAAATTTCTATAATAATCCTATCAGGATGAGTGGAAGAAAAGCCATGCTCAAGCTTACGAAAAGCATCAAAATCCTTTACATCCTTATATGCATTCTCATTTAATGCCAAATATATTTCCTCCCATTTTCTTTTGTTTTTCTTTCTGACAAATACTTTAGAATATTTGATTTGTTCATTAAAATTATACCAAAATTCTTCTGGTGAAATGTATTTATAATGATACACATTTATATCTTCAGAATTCAATTTTATCATCAACATGTTTTGCAGATACTTGTGGCCAGCTTTTACCCCATCAAACCAAACTCTGATTTGCAAAGAATCATACCCATTTTTTAATGAATTAAGACCAAACTGCTTTTCAAAAAAGCTAATTGCTTTTGTGATAGAACTATCAGATCTTACAAACATATTAATGTTATGATTTTCTTTTTGATAATTTAAGTCAGTTTTGTCATCACTTCCATTACAACCTGATATAATTAATATGACGAAAATATTGAGTAGTCTTTTTTTGAGGTTGCACCACTTCTTCATTGGCAATAATTTTTTGTAGTTTTTGTACATTACTAGGTACTCTGTTAGTAAAATTCTTAACAGTTTCTTTTACTATCTGTTTAAGTTTCCTCCGCTCCGCCTCCGTTATCGCAAGTTTTACCCAGTAAACTTGTGATTATTATTCTTTAAGTCTGCGACTTGTTTTTCTCAATTTGCAAGATAAACCTAAGTAACACAAAGACAATCTAGTTTAAAAAAGCTTAAAACAAACAATACTACAACAAAATAAGATGATAACTTCCCTATGAAATTACAATGATCTTTAAGATTTGTTTTAATAATTAAACGATCGATTAATAAGCTAAAATCCACTTCAGTATTTGCAGTGATTTTTTCATACTCTATAAAAATATCAAGCTGACTGAACCTGAAGAAAATAACAAATCGGAGAATTAAAAAGCATTTATCAAAAGTCTTCTGTGCTATACTTTTGAGAGCAAGATTGAAATACTACAAAAACTTTTGAATAAATAAAACAAAATAGCCGCTACATTTTTGCAGCGGCTATTTTTTATGCTCTATCGTTTGATAGATGAACTATATCAAAAGGTTCCGATTCAGAACCTTTCTACTCTTTCACACTCACTTTAGTAACTGCAAGGCACAGATTAGTACCTGCGCCAGACCGAGGGGGGAGCGAGCACACATTATAATAACCAAAAAAAATCTTTCTCCTTCCATTGATGATAAAAAGAAACAAGGCTGTAAATATTATCAGAAAAATCGTCCATAACTATAACTTTTAATGAGCCGAAGTTTCTATAAAGACTTTCAATTAAGTTATCCAAAAAATCACGTCCAAACGTTCCATTATATAATAAAGAAATAAAAGTATCATCTGAACTAAATTTCATTATCTCTGCTACAATGCTTTCGTCTCCAGTATGAGAAATAATCATTTCTTCTTTGGTGATGAAAAATAGATGAGCATACCCATTATCAGTTTCTACAAAAAAATCTTCTTGCTTTTCACTAAAAACTTCCAAATACAGCATACATAGATTTAACAACTGATTTCTATCTAGCCGTGTTTCTGCTGCTAAATGTAAAAAATTACTTGACATTATTTAATGACTTTAGATAATTAGTCAATGACTTTTTATCGGTAAATATTTGAATACCTGGAATTTCCTTTTGAAACAATTTGATAGCCTGTTCCTCCACCGCTATCGCAAGTTTTACACGGTGAACTTGTGACAAAGCTTAAAACAAACAATACTACAACAAAATAAAATATTTCCACGAAACTGTAATTGCTTAATGGTAATTTCTCTACGAAATCACAATGATCTTTAACGTCTATTTTTATAATTAAACAATCAATTAATAAGCTAAAATCCACTGCATTAAAACGCAGTGGATTTTTTATACTATATAAAATACTGAATATTAAGAAAATAACAAGTCTGAGACTTGAAGGATGCAATCACAAGTTTGCTACGCAAAACTGGATATAACAGGTAGTAGAATAGTTCCTTTATCCTAACTTGGCCTAAATATATCATGAACTTCAATCTCATCATAAAATGGCGTATTTATCATTTCATAGTAGACAGCTTTTTCTGACCATGACATACTTTCTTCAGGATAAAAGTCCAATATTTCCTTTCCTAATCTTCTAATCCATATTAATGTTAAACGATATTTAATTAAATCAGGATGAAGGTGTCTCCATAAAGGCAAATGTTTTACAGCTTCATATGGAAGCTTAAAATCAGAAGATATTAAAAATTTATCAAAAGTACACCAATCTAAACTAGTCCAATTTTTAGTTTTTTCTATACTAAGTCCGCTAGAGTTTTTTACATAAATAGATATCGACTCTATATTACTATTAGTTTCATATAATTTCTTCCAGCCATATTTTTTTATTTTAGGAGGAAGCATTCTTCCCAAGGATGGCGCTATTAAATATCTCTTAAGATGTAAATCGGAATATTCGTTTAATCTATTAATAGAATGCATATCAATAATAAAAAAAACTAGCTCACCTTCAATTGATCTCATTATTATATAACCATATCCTAACTCTTTTTCTAATTCAACTTCAAAAATGGACTCCATATATAATTAATTGGGTTGACTATTATTCTGATTATTATTCTGAACATTATTAGGTCCCATTGGATTCGTTGGCATAAAATACTTTCTAACCCAATCCTTGCTTTGTTGACTTGTTAATGCTATCAAACCATTAGCCAAATATATTGGATTATACGTTGACATTTTTTGATTATCAATCCTTGTCGTCATTTTCGCAGTACCCGGATTCAAGCTATTTATTAAAATCAATGAAGACTCTGCTCCTAATGCAGTATTTCTAGAAACATTTTTTATAACCGTCTCTTTATAATTATCTTTTCTTTCCCACACTATCGCAAGTTTTGCGCAGCAAATTGTCATGTCGCTGACTTGCTTTTCTCAATTATCAATGAAAATCTAAAAGGTTCATCACTTTTGGATATCCTCAAAATTTGTATAGTAAAGTTTCGGTTTGGTCATCCTAATACGCATCAAATTTGTAATAACAGATGGAGATAGCTACTCCCAACAATATAAAACGACACAAGTAACCCTGGTCTTTTAGGTCAAACTTTGACCATTAACTGTCACAACCCAATAATACCTTATAAAAATCAAGATATTTATCTCCTCCGGCTTTACTTGAACATGCAACGACAAATTCATAAGTATAATACTCGTTAAATGCTAGATTTAAGTCTTTAATCCTATTTGAAAAAAGATTCGCAGCCAAAAGGAGTGCATCCATAAAATTTTCTCCATTTGATGCACAATTATATATTACATAATCAGTATTGGTGTAATCCAAAACCTGGATTTCTAATGTTACCTTATTCAATGTTAATAAATCAGTTTCAGCCTCACCTAATATATAATAATTATCTGTCTCCTCAACATTTTCATAAAATACAAGTATGCCGATTCTCACATTTGAACAGTCATACTTAGACAATAAGTTTAATAGTTCATTATTAGAATAAGTTTCATTAATATTTCCCTTTTTAGTAAAGCACTTAAATTCCCTTAACTCATTTTCTATGTCATTTTCTAAATAACCAAGTTTTATGTAATCTTCTCTCATTGGAGAGAAGTTTTCTAATTTATTCACAAAATCACTGGACCTCATATTATATTTCATTTAATTGTATCACACCTTAGCTTTCCCAAGTTTGTAATGCAACACTTATAATTCTTATACTTTAAATCTCTGACTTCTTTGTTCAATTAATAAGATGAAGTACTCGAACAAAATATTTGAGACTATTAACTGAGATTTTTCATTTATAAACCCTCTGAAACTTGCATACTAAAATTTATTTTTTTTAATAGAACTCAATGAAGAGGGCGGGGAATATTTCATGGAATCCCTGTCTTTATAATAGAACAAATAAATTTGATATATTAATAATAATACTCCAAAAATAACCCCAATCAACACATTGCTTTTATTAGCATTTGATAACTCCCCATTGTCCAAAAAAATTCTTCCCCCATTACTTATATAAAATAAATGACTAACACTTTTACTATCAAATTCACCTTTGTTAACTAATAGCTCCAAATAAGAGCCTTGAGTTAAATTCAAAAAATCACTATAATTAACTCCTGAAATATTAAACTCCATTTCTGGATACTCATTTATCTGAAAAGTAACCTTACGAGTTCCTTTGCCAAACGTAGATAATTTAACACGATCTTTCAATGTACAATTCAAAAATAAATCTCCTTTTAAAGCCTGCTCATAATAATATGAATAAACAAAACATAATAAAAACAATAACAATGAGAAAATATACATCAACCTTAAATTTGAATTTATCACTACTATTTACTTTTAGATTTTTGATGTTTATTTTTTGAGTTTTCATCAACTTTAAGCCCCGAAAGATTCCATTATTTGCTAGAACTTTTGCAATAGGATGAACCTGGACAAATTTACTACTTAACAAATGTCAAATGTATTTTTATACTTTATGGAAGTGCTATAACATCCATCAAAACGGTATCAAATCGAACTTTTATTACATTTTCCAGTTCCATTTTGTCAACCTGAAGATCGGCGACCAAAAGACAAAGTTGGAGGCTACGCCCAACTAAATCAAGAACACTACAACTTACAGGATTTATAAGAAGTCTGCAATTTTAAAATCTTTACCCTTTATAGTTTCTTTAATCATATCTATTTTTTTAGTATAGCTCTTTTCATCTTCTGGATTTCTCTTATCAAAAGTATTTATTAAAATATCTTTCAATATAAAATCTCCATTTTCATAATAAAATCTAAAATCCTTATGATAATAACGACTTGAACCTCCATATTCAATAGAAATTTCAAAACCACTTTTGGTTTCTTTAATCCAATTAACAGCAAAACCTTGAATATCTTTTTGCGTAGGAATTTTTATATTACCTATAATTAACTTTCCTTTTTGAATCGATAACTCTCGCTTATCTGTACTATCATATCTTATATCCAACAAATTAATGTTTATTTTTTTCAATCTGATAATTGTTGTGTCGTTTTCATATATATGTGGGATTGCACTACTAATAATGGTAATAGCTTCCGTTCTATTAACCACTGTATCAAGTAATGTTACCTCGGGCTGATAAGAAATGTCATTCGAATTACAAGACATTAAAAATACAGCAAGGGTTAAACTATATAACTTCATAATAATTATTCTTTAAATACTTTCCAATATATTGTATTGCAAAAACTAGCTGTAGCATCCAAAGAATTCTTTGAAGGAACTCCAGTATTATACATGAATTCAAGCCAAGGACAGGTTATTCCCCGCCACGCTTACACAGTGAACTGGTAATTTATATCTTTCAAATCTCTGAGTTACTTTACTTAATGAGTAAGATAAATCTAAGGAACAAAAAGACTATCTAGATTAAAAACAATCAATACTGCAACAAAGTAAAATGTTTCCACCAAACTGTAATTACCTAATGATAATTTCTCTACGAAAGAGAATGACCTTTAACGTCTGTTTTTATAATTAAACGATCGATTCCGCTCCGCTATCGCAAGTTTTACCCAGTAAACTTGTGATAGCACCCTTCAAGTCTCCGACTTGCTTTGCTAAATTAGCAAGATCAAAACACTTTTTTCTAAAAAAATCGTGTCTTATTTTTATGCCTAATACTTGATGAAATTGCTATAACATCCATTATAAATTTTCAACTCCACGTACCTATAAAACAAGTCGAAGACTTAAACAATTTTAAAGAAAGCATCATAAGGCTATTGCTGTTTAATAGGAAAAACCACTTGTAGTGGTTTTTAATCAAAAATCCACTGCAAATACAGTGGATTTCGATGCTCGATAAAATGTCAAGCTAACTCAGATCGAAGAAATAACAAGTCGGAGACTTGGAGAACACTATCACAAGTTTGCTGCGCAAAACTTGTGATAGCGGGACAAATACTTAACCCTGTGGTTTATTATAACAAAATATAAAATCAATTGATAATCCAAATATTTTTTCTCAAAAAATAAGCTACCAACTCGTTTTATACACTAACATCATTTTTAGCTTCTATTCCTAACATGGACTTATTCTTAAAAATACTAATCAAGACAAATGGAATGCTAACTAATGTATAAACAATACAAATATTAGGAACCTTTATAAAATCAGCCAACGATAACTCACTAAAAACAAGCTTCCAAGTAAAATATAAAACTATGATTAAATAAATAATACTCAAAATTGTAATAGAAATAAACTTGAAATTTGAAATCTTAGTTCTAAATATAACACATATTAGTATAAAGTACAAAAAATACACCACCATCGCAAATGGTAAAATTGAAGGGAATCCCAATACTAATATGTAAAAATATTCACTAATATGAAAATTTTCCTGCACAATATCTAACCAAATACTCGAAAGTAAGAGTGACACTACTATAGATAAAACAAACTCTATTAGTAAAATATAATATTTTTTAATTCCCTTCATTTTTGACCTTGGTTTTATCTTCGTTACTAACATCATTTTCCCAACTAATTTGCTTAGATACGCTGGCTCCCACATATGCCCATCCACCCATTTTATTTATTTTATCTACAACATTTTTCATAACATTTTTCCATAAAGCATCTGCCCCTTTAAAAGTTGCACCACTCATCATAGCATCAAATGCAGACCAAGGTCTATCTACCCCTCTTGTATAAAAGGTAAACGTTTTATCATTGTCATTACTTGTTAATCCAAATTGTCTCTGCCCGGATACTGGGTGCATACCATCACTACCCAATGGATTTAAAGTATTATCTGTAATTGGTTTAAAGACCCAATATTTATCATTTAAAGAAAACTTCGTTGTTATGACATTTGCATCGTCAAGACTTAAAAAACTCCTTATTGGGTAAATTTTAAACTTCATTACTGATGATTCAGGATTACTTGAATTAAAAATCTTTTGCTCCCAATCCCTCCATCCGCTTAGAGAGGCACCACCATTATTCTTATCAATAAAAGTTGCAAATTCACTTTTTATGAATGCAAATAGTTCTGATGACGATTTAAATGATGGTGGCAATTTTATAATTTTTACTGAATAGTAATCTAAATTCAACTGATCACTATAAGCTTTTGAAATCTCCTGATTCTTAAACCTTGGACTTCCCATTTGACTATTTCTATTATTTGCCATAGCTAAAATATTGCTACATGTATGCATCGTCAACAAGTCACGCCATGGTGAATAATCTTTTTCAGCAATGTGCCCTAAGGAAAATTGACCAAATGCAGCAATTTGCCTACCTGTACCAACATCTACAGCCTCTAAACCATCTAAATCAATAGCTTTTGTTGGTCTATTGCTAGCAAATTGGTATGGAGTTAACATTGGATAACTCATGGTAATCGGATCCACACTTAAAAATCTCCCTAACCTCCCATCATAAATACGCATCCCATAATCCTGCTGGTTGCCATCACCCTTCACATCATTATCCTTCTCTTTCCCATTAAACCCATAACGATAACCATTGCTTTCTAAAGAACCATCACCATCTCCACCATCTTCTACTTCTTCCACTAATATATTATCCAACCAGAA